>JBEKCB010000027.1:0-73425 GCA_050015075.1 Candidatus Brocadiia bacterium
CTCAATGAGGCTGACCATGCGCTCGAACACGTCCTCCCGGAACGCTACGCCCCTGCCTCCGTAAAGACGTTCCATCTCCAACTGCTCCCAACGATGCCGCTCCAGTTCCTCGCGGGGCTCTGCCCAGGTGCGCGCGTGCAACTCCGCCTCAGTCCGAGCGCACCGCTGCATGCGCAAGTAGGTCAGCGCGAGTTTCTCGACCAGCATCTCCTCCACGCGCCCCACCGGCCGCAGCGAGGCGATCAGTTCGTCCTCGATGACATAGACCTCCTCCGCGTCCTGCTCCGTCAGCGCGGAGACGAAAATCCCGTGCTTGCGCGCGTTCAAGCGCGAAATCGCCTTGCCGCGATCCGTCTTCACGCCGCCCTTCAACCCGTTCTCCCGACTCGCCGCCGCCTGCTTCCGCGTAGCCATAGCCCGCGCCTCCAATAAAACCGGTCTCACAAAAACCAACAACGTTCGCAACCGCCGATGAACCGAGAGCGCGCAGTGTACTGCGCGCGTGATGAACGCCGATAAGAAAGTTAGGGCAGTTCGTATCTGCGTTCATCGGCGTCCATCGGCGGTTAAAATCCGTCTTTATTGCCGTTAATATTATAAGACCGGATTTGCGGCGCGGAGCGGGCGGGGAAAGTGAGTGCGCTTGCAAGCGGTTTCAGTGCGCTTGGGAGTGGTTTGAGTGCGCTTCAGTGCGCTTCGCAGTGGTTTCAGTGCGCTTATTTCGGAGAGTTAGATTTGACAACACCGCCGGGAAAAAGAAACTGTCATCGCTTTAGCGGTGAACCGGCATGGGCCAACCACCCACGGCCAAAATCATAAGCGCGAGGCATAGTGCAAGAACTGAGCCAAAAAACATCGCCATTAAATCTATCTCGACGCGCTGCTTTCTGATAAGGCGGACAATCCCGGTTGCCAGAATGGCACAGAGAGCCGCGATGACGGCTATGTCGGTTAGCGTCACCACCCAATAAACAATCGGCTTAGGGGCTCCTCTAAACCGCGCTACGAACTGCAGCGGAAAGGTCTCAACAGCCATGGTAGAAATCACTGCTCCAAAATAGCAGGATCCCACAGCCAGCGGGAAAATGACGCTCCACAGCAGCCTCAACACTTTCGGCTTGCGCTGCAAGCGCAACGACACGGCTTTAAGCTGAGCATACATCACCCCATGATAGGTGCATCGTGTCATACCTGTCTTCTCATATCTAACAAAGACGAGATCCTTGGAAAATCGATATTCGGGATGTTCGGAGGATCATAATACACCAATTGTCCTGCACCCGAACCTTCCGGCTGAGTCGGAGAACACTCGCACGCAACCTTCATGCGCGCCGCCCAAGCTGCCCAAGCGGACTCTATTCGCGCGCAGGGGCATTGTCAAGGGATAATTCTCTTTGCCCGATTGATGTTAGCATAAAGAAAGGAATGCTCTCGCAAAGACGCAAAGAGCGCAAAGAACTAAAAAACAAACTCATCATTTTGTTCATGGCGCTCTTTGCGTCTTTGAGAGAGACCTTTCTTTCTTGCGCGAAGATCAATAACGCCTGTTCTCCAGGCAATCGAGCACCGCCCTCGCGGCGCGGTCGGAGGTGCCGGCGGGGCCCAGGGAACGGATGACTTCGTCCAGGGCTTTGCGGCATTGGGTCCATGCTTCGGAGTTGTCGAGGAGGTTGACGGCGGCTTCGGCGACGGGGCTCGCGTCGTTGTCGAACTTCAGGAATTCGGGGACGGCTTCGCGGCCGGCGAGGATGTTGACCAGGCAGAAGTTCGGGACTCGGAGCAGGCGCGGGGCGATGTGGCGCGCCCATTTGTTCGTGCGATAGACGACGACCATCGGGGTGCGGAAGTAGGCGGTCTCCAGGGTGGCGGTGCCGCTGACGGCCAGGCAGAGCTTCGAGACCTGCATGATCTGCGCGGTCTCGCCCAGGCGGACTGCGGCGTCCAGTTTCCTGGCGGCGAGGATGCTTTGCAGGTCGCGAAGATGTTCCTCGGACGTGGCGGCGACCGGGAAGACGATGTCGGGGAACCGGCGGCGCAGGGCCGCGGCGGCGTCGCAGATGATGGGGAAGGTGTGGCGGATTTCCTGGCTGCGGCTGCCGGGGAGCAGGCCGACGACGGTTCTTCCGCGCGCTCCCAGCGAACCCAGGTATTCTTCCCGCGCGGCGGATTCCATCACTAACGGCGCCATGTAGTCGAGGACGGGATGGCCGACGTACCGGCAGTCCACGCCGAGCGGGTCGTAGAGCGCTTTCTCGAACGGCAGGATGGTCATCATGCGCGTGACGAGGCGCGCGATGCGGTGGATCCGGTGCGGCATCCACGCCCAGACCTGCGGGCTGACGTAGTAGCAGACGGGGATTTTTCGCGCGCGCGCGTGGCCGGCCAGCCTGAGGTTGAAGCCGGGATTGTCCACGGGCACGAGGATGTCGGGCGGCTCGCGGTTGAATTCGCGGATGCAGTTGCGGAAAACGCGGACCCATCGCTGCGCGTTGCCGAAGGTGCTCAGGAGGCCCATGCCGGAATGGCCGACGGTCTCGGCGACGACCCGGACGCCCGCATCCGCCATCCGCGGCCCGCCGACGCCGGTGAGGCGCACGTCCGGCGAGAGCCGCCGCAGCGCCTCCGCCAGCGATGCGCCGAACCGGTCGCCGGAATGCTCGCCGGCGGCGATGAATATGCGAGGGTAAGACACCATCGTTCGTTCGCCTTATCGCCGCATGCTAATTATGTTAATCATTTACCACCAAGGCACAAAGAGACAACGACTTCCACCACGGAATACACGGAGCACACGGAATGACTTTCCTAAACAGCTTCAGTGTCTTCCGTGTGTTCCGTGGTTGCATTATTAGTTGGCGTTCTTGGTGCCTTGGTGTCTTGGTGGTGAATCAAAGCGGTCAACCGGGCGCCTCAAGGGTGATTCCGCGGGCCGCGAGGTTCTTGCGAATCTCGGCGACGACGGCTTCGGCGACGGCGACGGCGCGGACGCCGTCCTCGCCGGGGACCTCGGGGACGCGGTTCTCGCGGACGGCGCGGACGAACGACGCCAGTTCCGCCCGGAGCGGCTCTTCCTCGCCGAGGCGGAGCGTCTGGATGTCCACCAGGTCGCCGTACGCCAGGCGGCCCATCTCGAGCAGGATCCGCGCGTCGGAGGCGTGGCGGAGCTTTTGGGCGGCTTCCTCGAACCCCGGCTTTTTGCGGTAGACCGTCGCGGTCTTCTCCATGGTGTCAATCGAGACGTAGCAGTCCGGCGCGAAGAAGCGGATGCGGCGCATGCTCTTGAGCGAGATGCGGCTGGCGGTGACGTTGGCCACGCAGCCGCTTTCGAAGGTGAGGCGCGCGTTGGCGATGTCCTCATGGCGCGAGATGACCGGCACGCCGACGGCCTCGACGTGTTTGAGCGGCGACTGGACGAGGCAGTGGATGATGTCGAGGTCGTGGATCATCAGGTCGAAGACGACGCCGACGTCGGCGGAGCGGAAGCGGAACGGGCTGAGGCGGTGGCATTCGATGAAGACCGGTTTGAGGCCGTAGCCGGCGATCGCCTGGTAGCCGGGGTTGAAGCGCTCGATGTGGCCGACCTGGAGCCGGGCGCCGCTCTTCGCCGCGGCGGCGACGAGGTCGCGGGCGTCCTCGACGCGGTAGGTCATCGGCTTCTCGACGAGGACGGAGATGCCGCGCTGGAGGAACGGCAGCGCGACGGCGTGATGATGGAGCGTGGGGACGACGATGCTGACGGCCTGCGCGCGGTCGAGCAGGAAGTCCGGCGTCTCGGACCATTCGGTCTTGAATTTCCGCGCGACGGCGCGCGCCGCGGCGGCGTCGCTGTCCACGACGCCGACCAGCTCGGCATCCGCCAGCCCCGCGTAGACGCGGGCGTGTTCCTTGCCGAGATGCCCGACGCCGACGACGCCCACTTTGAGACGGCTCACGCGACGCCTCCGCGCTCCTGCCGAGTCACCTCGAGATATCGTGCGAGCTTGCCGGTCTCGGAGCGGCGCATGAATTCCAGGAGGTTCTGCGCGGGCTTCGTCATCAGGCCCGCCGCTTCCAGTTCCTTCGCCGCGCTCTCCTTGGAGAGCCCCGAGCGGTAGAGCATGCGCCACACGCGCTGGACGGAGTCAATCTCCGGGCCCGAGAAGCCGGCGCGCTGCATGCCGATGATGTTCACGGCGCGCGGCGTGTGGTGGTCCAGCAGCATCATCATGTAGGGCGGCACGTCGTGATTCACGCCGGTCAGGCCGCCGAGCATGCAAAGGGTGCCGAGCGTGACGAAGTGGTGCACGGCGGTGTGGCCGCTGAGGATGACGCCGTCCTCGATTTTCACGTGACCGGCGATCAACGCGCAATTGGCCAGTTGGATGTGGTCGCCCAACTGGCAGTCGTGGGCGACGTGGCAGCAGGACATCAGATAGTTGTCGTTCCCGATGATCGTGATCCCGCCGCCCTTCACGGTCCCGGTGTTGATGGTCACGAACTCGCGGATGTGGTTGCGGTCTCCGATGAGCAGGCGCGTCGGCTCGCCTCGGTAGGTGAGGTCCTGCGGCGGCAGCCCGACGGAGGCGAACGGGTAAAGATGGTTGGCGGTTCCCAGTTCGGTGTGGCCGTCGAGGACGCAGTGGCTCTCGACAATGGTTCCGGGCCCGATGCGGACATGCTCGCCGATAATCGCGTACGGTCCGACGACGACGTCGTCGGCCAGTTCCGCTTTCGGGTGCACGCGGGCCGTCGAATCAATCTTCGGCATTCCAACCGCTCCTCTCAAGGGCGACCGAACGGGGAGTTCACGCGCCGTCTTCGGCGCAGGCTTCGGCGATGGCCTTCGCCAGCCGGATGTTCGTAGCGTGGCCGGACTTGTAGCCGAGCACGCGGGCGGAGAGGAATCCCCCGCAAAGGGAAAGGTCGCCGAGCATATCCAGGATTTTGTGGCGTGCGCATTCGTCCGGGAAGCGCGCGGAAGCGGAGAGGCGGCCGTCCTCTTCGAGGACGATCGTGTTCTCCGGCGTGGCTCCACGGCCGAGGCCGAGCTTGATGAAGGCATCCACTTCCGGGCGCAGGACATAGGTGCGCGCGCCGGCGATGCCGTCGAGAAACATCTCGCGCGTGACGTCGAGCGTCAGGGACTGGCAGCGCACGAAGTGCTGTCCGTAGTCGAGGATGTACGTGGCGCTCAGGCCGCCGGAGGATGGCGCGGCGGCGAGGAAAATGTCGCCCTCGGTCACGACGACGGGCCGCCGGAGTTGCGCGCGGCGGCGCGGCGCGTCGAGTGGGCGGACGCCGGCGGCCAGGAACGGTTCCGTGAAGGTCTTCGCCGAACCGTCTCCGACGGGCATCTCCATGGCCGTGGATTCAATGACGAGGTTGTCAATGCCGAGGCCGAAGAGCGCGGACAGGAGGTGCTCGACCATCCGCACCTCGGCCTCACCGTTCCGGAGGGCGGTCCATCGCTGCGGGCCGGCCGGCACGTTCGCGATCACGGCGGGAATCTGCGGCTGGCCGGGCAGGTCCGCGCGCACGAAAACAATCCCGCTGCCGGCCGGCGCGGGGCGGCAGCGCAGTTGCACAGGCTGACCGAAGAACAACCCGATGCCCTGGATCTCCACGGGCCGGGCCAGAGTACATTGCGATTCGCTCACCGGCTACTTCTCCTTGGCTGGTGCTTCCGGCTGTTTCGGGGAATTGGGCGCGGTCTCTTTTTTCTTCTGCTCGGCCGCGTACTTGTCATTCAGCCGCTGGATGACCGCGCTGGTAAGATCATACTCAGGCTTCGCGTATAACACAACTCTCTGGCCGAGCTGAAGGACGGCGTCGGTGCGGTTGTTGACGGTCGGGTCCGGCGTCTGGTCCTTGATGATCAGGTCGTAGTTGCCTTCCTTCGCGATCGCCCCGACTACCTGGAGCACTTCGTCGAAGAGCGCGTTGAGCATGGAAACGAATTTGTTATTGAGATCCTCGGTGGCTTTGCGCCGGAACTCATCCCCTTCCTTGACCGCCGCCTTCGCCTTCTCCTCGAGTTCCAGCCGCTCCGGCGTGCCCATCGCGAGCTTCTCGATCTGCGTATTGTAGCGCGCGATCTCCTCCGTCCGGGTGCGGTCCTGGTTCGCCAGGTCGAGCCGCAGCGCCTTGTAATCGTTGTCGAAGTCGCCGCGGCGGCGATATTCGGTCCAGACTCGCGAGATGTCCACGTATCCGATTTTCAGCGCGTGGGGCGCCGCCGGAGCCGCGGCGTCAGCCGCGGGAGCATTCGCCGCATCCTGCGCCGGCGCGCCGGGCGCTCCGAGGATCGCCGCCAGGACCGCCATCAGAATGAATCGCATAGCCGGCCTCCTTAAAATCCAAAGCCCGTGCCCATCTCAAAACTGAAGACTTCCGTCTGGTCGTGCGCCCGGCTCACCAGCGGCGTCGCGAGATACAGGCTGATCGGAATCCGCTCGAACCCCGGGACCGGCAGGCGCAGCCGGACGCCGGCGCCCGCGTCGGCGCGGATATTGCCCATCTCGCTGCCCGTCGAACCCAGGTCGCCGGTCTCCACGAACACCACGAAGCGGAAGTAGTCCCTGACGATCGGCACTTCGTATTCCGTGTTCGTCAGGATCATGTAGTCCCCGCCGATCTGCTTGTGGAACACGTCGTCCACGGGCCCGACGCGCCGGTAACTGAAGCCGCGCAGCGAGCCGAGGCCGCCCATGAAGTACCGCTCGAAGATCGGCACGCCGTCCGAGCCGGTGCTCCCGACGATCCCTGCGCTGGCGCCCACGCTGAGGATCTGCTTGCCCCTCATGAAGTATTCGCCCCAGCCGGACGACTCGCAGATCGTAAACCACTTGCGCGCCTCGAAGGTCTCTTTCAGGACGTCCACGTCGCCGCCGAACACGGTCCCGGCCATCTCGGCCGACGCGCTCAGCCGGTAGCCGCCCGTAGTCAGGAGCGGGCTGTCCCTTCGGTCGTAAGTGACGCCGAGCTGCAGCGAGCGACGCTCCTGCCGGCCTGCCTCATCCGCCTTGACCGCGTCCGCCGGAGCCGTGGGGTCGAGGTCCTTGATCGTCACCCATTCCCACCGCGGCGTAAGGCTCACCGTCAGGTCTTTGAAGAACCGCCGGCCGACGGTGATGCTGCCGCCGGCGTGCTGTTCAGTGTAAAAGTCCGTCCAGATGAAGTCGTGCAGATAGAGGTCGAACCCCACGGAGTAGTCCGTGTCCCAGACCGAGGGGTTCGTCCAGTTCAGACGATAATCGTTGACGATCGTCCCGGGACTCACCGAGATGGTGAGTTCCTGCCCGTCGCCGGCGAAGGCTTCGCCGCGCATGATCTCCGCCCAGCTCGTCGGAATCTTGGTCGCATCGAAGTTGCGATGGGTCAACCGGATCGTGCCGATCAGGCCCTGCGTGGAGCTGAAGCCGGCGCCGATCGAGAAGTCGCCCATGTTGCCCTCGACGACCTCGACGAGGACGTCGGTTTTGCCGGGCTGCGTGCTGTCTATGAAGCGGACGCGCACCGCCTCGGCGCCCGGGGCGCCGCTCTTGACGGAGAAGTATCCGGTATTCTGAAGGCGCCGCTTGGTTTCCTCCAGCTCGTCGCTGTTCGCCAGGTCGCCGGGCAGGACCGTCACCGAGCGGCGGATCACGTGGTCCTGCGTGATCAGGTTGCCGCGGATGATCACCTTGTTGACGTAGTATTGCTCGCCCTCGGTCACCGTCAGCGTCAGCCTGACCTTGGGCTCTTTCTCGGAGAACGACCGGGCGATCTGGACATCCGCCTTGATGTAGCCGATCCGGCCGTAGAGGCTGCGGATCGCCTCGAAGTCCTTGTCGAGCTGCTCCTGCGCATAGGGGCCCTCTTCGTGCGACTTCATCACGGCGAGGACCTCGTCCGTCGAGCGGATGTGCGTGCCCTGGATCGTCATGCGCTCGATGCCGTACAGCGGCCCTTCGAGGACGCGCACGACCAGGTAGGCCCTTTCCTTGCTCTCGTCGAACAGGACTTCGTGCCCCACCGTCGCGTCGAGGTATCCCCTGCGGCGGAACAACTCGCGCACGGCCAGCAGGTCCGACCGGAGCAGCGCCGGATCGTATTTCCCCCGCTCGAGAATGCCGCCGGCCTTCACGCCCATCATGACGGGCAGGATATCCTCATCCGGAACGCCCGCGTTGCCCTCGAACCGGACGCCCTCCACCGTCAGCTTGGGACCGGCTTCGATGTGATAGACGATGTCAATCCCGTCCTCGACGTCCTTCGTCTCCTGCCGGACCTCGGCGAAGAGGTATCCCTCGTCAATGAAGTGGCTGCGGATGGCTTCGCGGTCGGCCTTCAGGCCGTACGGGCTCGCGGCGGCGCCGACCTTGGCCTGGAGGAGGTCGGGCAGCGCCTTCTCGCAGTCGCCGAGATCGCCTTCGTAGCGGACGTCGTGAACGCGCGGGCGGACCTTGAGATGGAAGACCACGCTCACTCCGCCCGAGATGAGCGCAGGCTCGACGGAGACCTTCGTGAAGTCGCCCAGGGCGTAGATGGCCGCGACGGCGGCCCGCGCCGCTTCTTCGCTGTAGAGGTCCCCTTCGCGGAAGCGGATGGCGTCGCGGACGCGGCCCATGTCGGTTCCGGGAGGAGCATCAATGTCCAGCCGGGTGATCTCGTGCCCCTCGCAAGACTGACCCGGAGCCGTCTGGGCGACCGCGGCTGTATCCAGGGCGATCAGCGCGAGAGAAATGAGGCAGGCGAGAGAAGCCGACGCCCATGGATGGCTCATCCGAATTCGCGGGCTCCCTCGGTGCTGCTCTCGAATCGCAGGAACTGGCGAAGGAACGCCAGGTTCACCTTGCCGGTCGGGCCGTTCCGCTGTTTGGCGATGATCAGCTCGGCCGAGGTGTCCTCCGTCTGGTTGTCCAGGTAGTAAGACGGCCGGTGCAGAAGCAGCACGACGTCGGCGTCCTGTTCGAGCGAGCCGGACTCGCGCAGGTCCGCCATCCGGGGCCGGTGGTCGTCGCGCTGCTCGGCCTGCCGGTTCAACTGCGCGACGGCGATGACGGGGATCTGCATCTCGCGCGCGAGTCCCTTGAGGCTCCGCGAGATGGCGGCGATCTGCTGCTCGCGGCTGTCAATCTGGCCGGGCCCCTGCATGAGCTGGAGATAGTCAATCACCGCCAGGCGCAGCCCCTTCTGGCGCTTGAGCCGGCGGACTTTCGCGCGGATTTCAAAGCAGTTGAGCGCGGCGCTGTCGTCAATGAAAATCGGCGCCTCCATCAGGGCGCCGACGTGGATCGGCAACTGTTCGCGCTCCTCGCTCGTCAGCCGCCCGCGCCGCAGGCGGTGGCTGTCGAGCCGGACGTGCGAGCAGAGCATGTTCCGCGCCAACTGCTCCTTGGACATTTCCAGGCTGAAGATGACGACCGGCTGGTGCAACTCCACGCCGACGTGCTGCACGATGTTCAGCGCGAAGGAGGTCTTTCCCATGCTCGGCCGGCCCGCGACGATGATGAGTTCGCCGCTCTGCAGGCCGCTGGTGTATTCGTCCAGGTCGGCGAACCCGGTGCCGAGTCCGCTGACCATGCCTTCCCGGCCGCGGTCAATCATCTCGAAGGCGGACTTGAGGACATCCTTGAAAGGAGTGACGTTGCTCTGGGCGCCGGCCTCGGCGATGTGGAAGATCTTCGCCTCCGCCTCGTCGAGGAGTTCGCGGCTGCGGGCATCGCTGCGGGCGGCGGAGTCGGAGATCTCGCGCGTGGCGATGAGCAGGTTGCGGAGGACGGACTTCTCGCGGACGATCTGGGCGTAATGTTCCACGTTGCCCGGCGCGGGCACGGCCTCCGCGAGCGAGGAAAGGTAGGCCAGGCCGCCGACCATCTCGAGCGCGCCGCCGCGCTTGAGCTCTTCGGGCAGCGTGATCAGGTCCACGGCGCGCTGCTGGTCGTGGAGGGCGAGGATGGCCTCGAAGATTTTTCGATGGGCGGCGGAGGCGAAATCGTCGGCGGTGAGGATCGGGACGACGACGTCCACGGTGTCGTTGTTGATGAGCATCGAGCCGAGGACGGAGATCTCCGCGTCGGCGCTCTGCGGCAGGTCCGCCCCGCCGGTTGCGCGCGAGGGACTGGAACGCCGATCGAGGTCCGGCCTGCGCGCTCTTGCCATGCCACTCTCCGTGGGAAGCCGCTCTACTCCGCGACGACCCAGATTTTGCAAGAACTCGCCAGCCCCGGCTTCAATTGAATGAGGATTTCCACGACACCGAGTTCCTTGACGGGCTCGGTCAACTGGATCATCTTCTCTTCGACCCGGTACCCTTCCGCCTGCAGCAGGCCGGCGATCTGCGCGGCCGTGACCGAGCCGAACAGATGCCCTTCCTCGTTCGCCTTGGCCGGAATGGTGATGGAGACCTGCTTGAGCTTTTCGGCCATGCCGTCCAGCTCCTGGTCGAGGACCTTGCGCTCTTCCTCGGCCTTCTTCTTCTCGCTCTCGACGCGCCGGATGTTGCCGGGCGTGACCGCCACCGCCAACTGGCGCGGCAGGAGATAGTTCCGGCCGTAGCCGGACTTCACGTCCACCACCTCGCCGATGTGTCCGAGCCCTTCGATATCTTTACGCAAGAGAACCTGCATGCTATCGCTCCTGTCAGTTTCAAGCCGCGCCTGCGTGCGGGAGGCGGGCGGGCGTCAGCCGACGAACGGCATCAAACCGATGAACCGCGAACGCTTGATCGCCACCCGCGCGGACCGCTGGTGCCGCGCGCAGTTGCCCGACCGCTTCCGGGAGAACAGCCGGCCCCGGTTCGTGGTCAGCTTGGTGAGGGTCTGAACGTCCTTGTAGTCAATCGTGCCCATGCCCAGGCGGCAGAAACGGCACTTCGTGCGGTCGCGGAATTTCGGGGACTTCTTCTGCATGACTCACCTCGGGTCAAAAAGGAATCTCGTCATTCACCTTGAACTGGCCGCCTTCGGGCGCGGAATCGGGCGGCTCGTCCGCGCCCGCGTCCGCCGGCGGACCTTCCGGCTCCTGCGCGCGGGACCGTCCCCGCGGCGCCTGCGACGAGCCCTGCTCCCGGCCTGCCGGCGCGCCGGGCGCGCCTTCGGCGGGCGCTCTGCGTCCGGTCGGCGCGCCGAGGAACTGGAAGTTTTCCACGACGACGCGCATCCTCGATCGCTTCTGGCCGTCCTTGCCTTCCCAGCTATCCAGCTTCAGCCGCCCCTCGACGAAGAGCGACGAGCCTTTCTTGCAGTACTCGCTGATGATCTCGGCGCCGCGCGCCCAGGCCTGGCAGTCCACGAAACAGACTTCCTCTTTCTTCTCGCCGTTCGGCCCTTTCCACTGGCGGTTGATGGCGATGCCGAATTCGCCCACCGCCGTGCCTTGCGGAGTGTAGCGCAACTCCGGATCGCGCGTCAGGTTGCCGATGAGGAAGACTTTATTCAGATTCGCCATCGCACGATCTCCGAGGCTGAAAAGCGCTTGCGGCGGCGCCGTGAGGCGCTACGACGCATGCCCTTGCGGGCGCACGACGAACTTACTCCTCCTTGGCCGGCGCCGGCGTCGGAGCCGGAGCCGCAGCCGCAGCCGGGGCCACAGCGGGCGCCGCCTTGGGCTGCGCCGGAGCGGCCGGAGCCGCGGGAGCGCGTTCGCGTTCTTCCGACGACGAACTCCGGTAGCGGCTGGACGGCGTGACCTCTTCCGGATTGCGCATCATCTCTTCGGACGGCATCTTCTCGATCTTGATGATCAGCGCCCGCAGCATCAGGCCGGAGAGTTCGCACTCGCGGTAGATCTCGTTGACCGCCGTTCCGGTGGCGTTGAAGTACATGAGCATGTAGGTGCCGCGGCGGCGGCCCTGCATCTCGTAGGCGAGCTTGCGCTCTCCCCATTTTTCCGTGCGCACGAGTTCGGCCCCGTGCTTGCTGAGTATGGATTTGAGCTTCTCCAGCGAACCGTCCCAATCGCGGTTCGCCTGCCGGTTATCCATGACGAACATCCCTTCATACAGGCTCAAGCATCCGCCTCCTCTCTCTGGTCCTTATTCGCGTCGGGGCTGGCATTGAACTCGTTTTGACAGCGTTCCATTCCCGACTCCAGCCACACTTCAAGCGCGCGCACCGCGCGCTGCACCGCCTCGTCCAGCACCGGCCGTTCCGCGGCCGAAAACGTGGAGAGCACAAAATCGCGTCCGCGCCCGCCCTGCTCCGCGCCGATCCCGATGCGCAGCCGGGGCGGCTCCGCGCCGAGCGCGGCCAGGATCGAATCGAGCCCGTGATGGCCCGCGCTGCGCCCCTGGGGCCGCACGCGCAGACGTCCGAGCGCGAGGTTGAAATCGTCGCATACGACCATCACATCCGGCGTTTCCACGCGGCACCAGTCCACCGCCGCGCGCACGGCCCGCCCGCTCTCGTTGACGAACGTCTCCGGCTTCATCAGCAGCACTTTGGCGCCGCGCACGCTGCCTTCGGCGGTCCGGGAGTGGAACCGGCTTCGCCACGGGCCGATTCCGTGCTCGCGGGCCAGGAGATCCACCACCATGAACCCCGCGTTATGCCGCGTCTCGGCGTACTCTTTGCCGGGGTTGCCGATGCCAACGATGATTTTCATCTGCGGTCAACTCCGGTTCGACGTGGCTCACCGCAGGCGGTCGCATCGCCGCGCAGCGGTCAGGACTTCTGCTTCTCCTTGTCCTTCTCCTTGGGCTGTTCCTCTTCCTCCGCCTCGGCGGCTTCCTTGGCGGCGCGCCCGATGACCTCCGGCTCCGTGGAGGCGGCCTCGGCGGCGGGTGCGGCGGCGACCACTTCTTCCTCGCGCGTTTCCTTGACGATGAAGACGATCGCGTCGGGGTCCTCGGTGATCTTGGCGCCGGGCGGAACGGGCAGGTCCTTGACCTGGATCTTGTCGTTGAGGTCCATGCCCTCGACTTCGACGCGGATCTGCTCCGGGATCGCATCGGCCTTGCAGGCCAGGCTCACGCGGCGCAGCGGCTGTTCGAGCACGCCGCCGGAGAGCTGGCCCTTCGGCGTGCCGTGGGAGACGACCTCGACCTCGACCGTCACGATCTCGTCAAGCGCGACGCGCCCGAAGTCCACGTGGAGGATGGCCTGGCCCCAGGTGTCGAACTGGACTTCCTTCACCAGCGCGCGCTCCTGCCGGTCGCCCAGGCGGAGCGTCACCAGCCGGCGCCCGGTCTCCAGGGCATGGCGCAGCGCGTCGCCGGGCAAAGAAAGCATCACCACTTCCTGCCCGTGGCCGTAAAGGATGCCGGGCACCTTGCCCTGCGCCCGCAACTGGCGGGAAGAAGCCGAGCCTTTCGTCGTGCGCGGATCGGCTTTGAGTTCTTCGATCTTCATGCGGTGGACCTCAATGGCTCTGGTTCATGAACAGCGAACTGACGGACTCGTTGACGTGGATGCGGTGGACGGCCTCGGCCAGAAGCTTGCTCACGGTGAGCGCCTTGAGCCGGCCGCCGACCTGCTTGATCTTGTCCGCCGCGGGGACGGAGTCGGTCACCACGACTTCCTTCAACACGGACCCCTTGAGCTTTTCGACTGCGGCGCCGCACAGGATGGCGTGGGCCGCCGCGCCGTAGATCTCGCGCGCGCCGTACTCCCGCAGCGCCTGCGCGGCATTGGTCAGCGATCCGCCGGTCGTGATCATGTCGTCCACGAGGAGGACGTTCTTGCCCTTCACGTCGCCGATGACCATGCCGGCCGAGGATTCCTCGGGAGAGATGCGCCGCTTGTCCACGACGGCGAGGCCGGCATCCAGCCAGGAGGCAAAAGCCCGGGCCATGCGGATGCCGCCGACGTCCGGCGTTGCGACCACCAGGTCCGGAAGGCCCAGCTCCCTGAAGTATCCCGAGAGCACCGGCGCGGAGAACAGGTGGTCCACCGGGATGTCGAAGAATCCCTGGATTTGGGTCGCGTGCAGGTCCAGCGCCAGCACGCGGTCCACTCCGGCCTCGACGAGCATGTTGGCGACGAGCTTGGCCGTGATCGGCACGCGGCCTTCGTCTTTGCGATCTTTCCGCGCGTAGCCGTAATAGGGCATCACGGCGGTGATCCGGCGCGCGGACGACCGGCGCGCCGCGTCCACCATGATGAGCAACTCCATGAGGTTCTCATTTACAGGCGGACAGGTCGGCTGTACAATGAAGATATCGCGCCCGCGGACGTCTTCGTTGATCTTGACGTTGATTTCGCCGTCCGGGAACCGCATGACGGAGGCGTCGCCCAAGGGCTCGCCGAGGCACTCGCATACTTTTTTAGCGAGGTCCGGGTTCCCGTTGCAGGCGAAAATCTTCAAGTCATCCCTGGGCGGCACGGCCGACCTTCCTCAAAATGAGGCGCGAAAACACGACAAAACCGCTGCGCTGGTGCGGGCTGCGGGAACAGTATCCGGGAAACGCAGAGAGAGCCGGACCGGCGCCAGCCCGAATGAGACACTATATCAGAGACGGCTGGCCATTTCAAGGGCAGTGCCGAGGCCAATATGCAGGCCGCCGCACACGGCCCGAGCAGGATTGACAGAGTCCGGCACAGGGCCTAACATGCGCGCAGGAGAAGCTCTGCACTGTGGGAGGACGGCGCTTGATTCGAGTGCTGCACGTCATCGCGACGCTGGACCGCGCCGGTGCGGAGAAACAACTGGTTGACCTTTGCCGCAACCTCGACCGTTCGGAATTCGAGCCCGCCATCTGCTGCCTGACGCGCGGCGGCCCCTTCGCCGCCGACCTGCGGCGGGCCGGCGTGTCCATCCACCTGCTGAACAAGCGCGGGCGTTGGGACTTGCGCGTCATCTGGCGCGCCATGCGCGTGATCCGCGAATTCCAGCCCCATATCGTCCACACCTGGCTGCCCACGGCCAACACTCTCGGCCGGGTGGCCAGCCTGGCCGCCGGCGTGCCCGTGCTGATCGCCTCCGAGCGCGCGAAGGATGCGTGGAAAGGCATGGCCCGGCTCACGGCCGACCGCATCCTGGCCAAGCGGACGACGCTGACGGTCACGAACGCCGAGGCGGTGCGGGACTTCCTTGTGGAGGAAATCGGGCTGCCGAAGGAGAAGATCCGCGTCATCCGCAACGGCCTGGACCTGGCCGAGTTCGACGCCGCCGCAGCCAAAGGCCCGTCGGCGGCGCTCCCGGACCCCGAAGGATGCCTGGTCATCGGGGCCGTCGGAAGGCTGGAGCGGCAGAAAGGCATGGCAGACCTGCTCGAGGCCTTCGCGCGCCTGCCGGCCGACCTGCAACAGGTGAAGCTCTGGATCGTCGGCGAAGGCCCGTTGGAGCGCAAGCTGCAACGCAAGGCGGCCGAGATGGAGATGGAGGAACGCGTCCGCTTCCTGGGAGCGCGCTCCGACGTGCCCGCCCTGATGACGCGGTTCGATCTCTTCGTGCTCTCGTCGCTCTGGGAGGGCCTGCCGAACGTGGTGCTCGAGGCGATGGCCGCGCGCCGCGCGGTGGTCGCCACCAAGGTGGACGGTACTCCGGAGGCGGTGACGCACGGCTGGACGGGCGTGCTGGTGCCTCCGTCCAATCCTGTGGTCCTGGCCCAGGCGATCGAGCGGCTCCTGCGCGATCCCGCGCTGCGGCGCAAGTACGGCGAAGCCGGCCGGCAGAAGGTGGAGCAACGCTTCGGCCTCGACCGCATGGTCAAGGAGACGCAGGCCATGTATCGCGAGGCGCTGGCGGAGGCGGGCATCCGTGATCCATGAGCGCCGCGAATTCGCCCGGGACGTGGCGGTCATCTTCGTCCTGGCGCTGGGAATACGGCTGGCGCTGGCGCTTTCCCTGCCGCCCAACGATACGGTGTCCTGGGACCAATCCTACTGGGAGTACGCGAGGAATTTCTCCGGCGGGCGCGGGTTCTGGATGCCGAACCCGTACAGCGACGCGGTGAACCTGCCGCGCGTCTATGCGTTCCGGCCGCCGCTCTTCCCGTTCGCCTGGGGGTGCGTCTTCCGCCTGACTCACGGCGCGTATGCGCCGATCCGCATCGCCTTCGCGTTCCTGGGCGCCGCGACGTGCGCGATCGCGTACCTGGCGGGAATCGAGCTGACCGGGAAACGCATCGTCGCCGCCCTGGCGGGAATCCTCTGCGCCTTCTATCCGCCGCTCGTCTGGCACAGCGTCCACCTGATGACGGAGCCGCTGTTCATCTTCTTCTCGGCGGGTTGCATGTATGCGGCGTTCCTCTTCCGTCACACGGGGCGGCTCCGATGGGCGGCGCTGGCGGGCCTGGCCGCCGGGCTGGCGGCGCTGAGCCGTTCGATGTTGATCGGGTTTCTGCCGCTGCTGGCGATCTGGATGTGGTGGGCGCGCAGAAGGCTCGGGCGCGGGTGGTCCGGCGCGGCGCTTTTCTGCGCCGTGGCGCTGGCCACGCTGGCGCCGTGGATCGTCCGGAACGCCATCGTCTTCCGCGAATTCGTTCCGACGACCACGGATGCCGGACACGGTTTCTACGCGGCCAACAATGAGCGCTCGCTCGACGACCCGAGCGGGTTCTACATCCCCAAAGACTGGTCCTTCATGCTGAAGCCCGGCGAGACTTCGATCGGCGAGGTGGAGGCCAGCCGCAGGCTGATGCACATCGCGGGCGAGTACCTGCTGAGCCATCCGGGCGTCGCGCTGCGCCTGATGGCGCGGCGCTTCGCAGCGCTTTGGAAATTTTACCCGAATCCGGACTACGTCGGGCGAACGCAGGTGCTGGTCTACGCGCTGGCGTACATCCCGCTTTTTCCCTTCATCCTGTTCGGGCTGTGGCGCGCGCACCGCCGCCGCGAGGCGGAGCCGATGGACCTGCTGCTCGTGGACGGGCTCATTCTGTACACGACGGCGATCCACACGGTCTTCCTGGCCATGCTCCGCTATCGCGAGCCGCTGATGCCCTTCCTGCTGATTTTCGCGGCGATGGGGATCCTGTGCGTCGTGGAGGGTTTGCGCCGGGAATCCGGACGGAAGGACGTTTCGGGGAAATGTCCGCCGGGCAAAGGCGCGCCGGCGTAAGCGCTCGACGCGCTCGCTGGACCGCTCGACGCCCGGCCGGTCGCGCTACTCGGTCTTCTTCTCGCGCAGGACGATATCGTCGCGCATGACCGGGTCATCCGGGTCCGAGTTGAGGATCTCGGTGCGCGATACGAGGTCATCCACGCGAACGACCTGCAATTCGCCCTTCGGCTTGCGCTCGCCGCCCCTGCCGACGCGGACGACGGTGAACTTTTCGCCGTTCTGAATCTGCTCGTTCTTCCCCAGATTGATGATGGCCACGCCTTCAAGCGCGTCGGCCTGCAGGACCAATCCCTCGGTGACGGCGACGGCTTTCGGCATCTTGCGCGTCAGTTCCTCATTCATTTCGCGGACGCTCTGTTCCAGCTTCTGGATCTTCGCCTGCAGGTCGGCAGCCTCTTTCTTGTGGAGATCGGCCTGGGCGTGATTCTCGGCCCAGGCTTTCTTCGCCTCCTCGTCCGCTCTCGCCAGCAAGTCCTTGATCGTGGCCACGTCCTTGTCGTAGGCAGCCCTGGCGTCCTGCAAATCTTTGGCGGCCTTGTCCACGGTCGCCTTCAGGTCCGTGCTCTCCTGGGCCTGAAGGTTCTGAGCGTCCTTCATCTGCGCGGTGGCCAGTTGTAGGGCCTGGTCCCTCTCACTCAACTGCCGCTTCGCGGCGCCCAGGTCCTGGTTGAGCTTAGTGACGTACTCGCGGAGGTTCTCCGGTTCCGGCTGAAGCTGGGACTTCTGGAGTTCGGATGTGATGTCGTTGATGGGGTTCTCGCCGGCGTAGCCTGCCTTCTCGGCCAGCGCGGCGTAGTTGAGTCCGTCCAACGCGCTCTTCTGAACCTTGTTGAAGAAGGCGTCATCGTACGCGGCGTCCGATGCGCTGGCGACCGGCAGGGCGCTGACGGCAAGGCCTTTAGCGTTCAGCGGCACTTGCAGGTCGTTCTTGATCGCGCTCTGAAGCTTGTTCAGGGATGCTCCTCGCTTGAGGTATCCCATGGCCAGGAAGACGCACACGCCTGCGAGGATTACGCTGAGCACAAGAAAGCCGATCATGCCGGTAAAGCCGGGACCGCCTCTGGAACGTTGTGGCGCGCGGGCCATGAGTATCCTCCGTAAACCCCGTGAAACCAATTGTGTGATAGTTTAGGCGGAATTCTCCGGCCTGTCAAGCAAAAACGAGGGGCTCGGCTGCGTGACGCCCCTGGGCCGAGGCTTTTCGAGGTCGAACGCCGCCAGCCGGCGCAGCGCGCGGGTGCGATCGTACTCGCCCATCTTTGCGGCGGAAACCGCCCGGCGGAGCACTTCGATGGACTGGCCGTAAGTCTCGCAGTCCACCGGATAAGGGTGGCCGTCTTTTCCGCCGTGCGCATAGGAGAACCGCGCCGGATCGCGGAAGCTCGGCGCGGCGCCGTAGATGAGTTCCGAGATCAGGCTCAACGCGCGCAGGCTCTTCGCGCCCAGGCCCGGCGTCGCGAGCACGGCGGCGAAGTCCTGCGCCCCGCTTTCATACGTGGCGAGCAGCACTTTTTGAAGCCGGGCGGGATTAATATCGGCGATGGAAAGCGGATGGCGCGCGGGCAGCGCCAGGTGAAACGCGCGCTCGATCTCCAGGCGCGCTTCCTCCGGCTTCGCCGCGGCGATCGAGGCGATCGCGGCGCGGCAGCGGTCGCTCTCCCGCGCGACGAGGTTCAGCGCCGCGACGCGCGTGTCGCAGCACACCGCTGCGTGCGGCTCGCAGACGAAGTCCTCCACGCCCGAGGAGAGCCAATGGTACCGCCGCGCGGTCCGGTTGACTTCATTCATCCCCTGCTGAACGACGCACCACAGGCCGCTGCGGGTGAAGATGAAGCAGTGGTGATAGATCTGGTATCCGTCCTGCACGGCGGCGCTGTCCACCTTGGCGGACATCCGGCTGGCATAGACCAGCGAGCCGGCGGAGCGCCCGGTGGTCTCGCAGGCGCGCTCGATCTCGCTCGGGGTGTTCCGCGAGACGCGTCCCTTGCCGCCGCAGACGAAGATGCCCAGCTCGCGCTCCAGCGGCCGCATCCCTTCCTTGAGCGCGCCACACGTGGTGGTGGTCACGCCGCTGGAGTGCCAGTCGAAGCCGAGGACGCAGCCGAACGCCTGGAACCAGAACGGGTCGGAGAGCCGGCGCAGGAGTTCGTCCGGCCCGGAGTCGGAGGCGATCAGCAGCACGATCTCCCGCGCGAGCTGCGTCATTCGCCGGAAGAGCCACTGCGGCGCATCGCCGCCGTGCAACGGAAGACTTGCCGTGCCGGTGCGCATGTCGAAGGCTTCCGATCTATCGCCCGCAAAGGGGAATGGTCGCGGTCAGGCCGCCTGCATCCCACGGAGGTTCAGCCAGAACTCGGTGTTGCCGCCGCTGCCGGGAATCGGGGATTGGACTTCGCCCAGGATCCGCGCGACTCCTTCCAGCGCCGCGCGGACGCGCTCCATCGCCAGGCCGAGCCCGGCGGCCGCGAGGACGCCGCGCTGAAGCTCCAACCGCTCGACTTCGTACTGGGGTTTGACGAGCGAGAGGACCGCGCCGCCGGGCTTGAGCGAACGCAGCGCCGCCGGGACGCTCAGCCGCTGCGGAGTCCAGCCGGCGTCAATGACCGCCAGGTCCAGCGGCTCCGGAGATTTCCAGTAGAGGAGATTGGTGCGTTCGTGGACGACGACGCGCGCATCGCTGCGGAGTTTCCAGTCGAGGATGCCGTAGCCGGTGTCCACGGCATGGACGCGCAGAGCGCCCTGCTGCAGCAGGCAGTCGGTGAAGCCGCCGCGGTGGCAGCCGAGGTCGGCGCAGACCAGGCCGGAAACCGAAAGGCCGAAGTGCCGGAGGGCGAATTCCAGCTTCAGCCCTCCTTTGCCCACATAGCCGCACGATTTCGGCCGACTGCCGCGCGCGCGTTTCATGGTCCGACAGCCGCTCGTCATTTAGAATTCGACACCAAGACGCCAAGGCGCCAAGAACGGAGGATGAGGTTTCCTTTCCTGGCGCCTTGGTGTCTTGGTGGTCTAAGACACACGCGACCGCTTAACGAAGCTGCTTCTGCCGCTGCATTTCGAGCTTGAGGCCGAGCCCGCGGATTTCGTTCATCAGCACCTCGAACGAGACCGGCGTTGAGGCCTCGAGCACGTTGGTGCCCTTGACCATGGACTCGTAAATCTTGGCCCGGCCCTCGATGTCGTCGCTCTTGACCGTGAGGAGTTCCTGCAGGGTGTAGGCGGCGCCGTACGCTTCCATGGCCCAGACTTCCATCTCGCCGAACCGCTGGCCGCCGGACCGCGCCTTGCCGCCGAGCGGCTGCTGCGTGACGAGCGAGTACGGGCCCGTGGCGCGCGCGTGGACCTTGTCGTCCACGAGGTGGTCGAGCTTCATCATGTAGAGGTAGCCGACGGTGACTTTCTGCTCGAACTGCTCGCCGGTCCGGCCGTCGTAGAGCGCGGCCTTGCCGTCTTCGGGCAGGCCGGCCTCGATGAGGGTCTTGCGGATTTCCTCCTCGGAGGCGCCGTTGAACACGGGGGTCTCGGCGCGGAAGCCGAGGAGCTTGGCGGCCCAGCCGAGGTGCGTTTCCAGAATCTGCCCGACGTTCATTCGAGAAGGCACTCCGAGCGGATTGAGGACGACCTCGACGGGCGTGCCGTCCTCCAGGTACGGCATGTCCTCGACCGGCATGATTCGGGCGATGACGCCTTTGTTCCCATGGCGGCCGGCCATCTTGTCGCCGACGGAGAGCACGCGTTTCGTCGCGATGTAGATCTTGACCATGGCGAGCACGCCGCTGGGCAGCAGATCGTCCGCCTGCGACGGGTCCACGCCGTACAGGTCCCGCTCGTCCTTGAGGCGCTCGATCTTGTCCTTCACGTCGGCGGCCATCTTGAGCAGGCGCTCTTTCGTGCCGGCGTTCGGATAGGCGACCTCCGACGGGTCGAACTGTTCCTCGAACTGAAGGACTTCGCGGATCGTGGCGTGCGCGCGGAGGCCCAGGTCCTGCCCGGTGTCCGCGTGCTTGATTTTGCCGTCGCCGACCTTGGCGATCTCGGTCATCAGGTCGCGGAACATGGCGCTCATCTGGCGCTCAATGCGGTCCACCTGCTTCTTCCGCGAGGCCGCCGCCTCCTGCTGGGATTTGGAAGCCACGCCTTTGCGGCTGAACTTCTCCGCGTGGATGATGATGCCCTCGACGCCGGCGGGGACTTCGAGCGATTCGTTCTTCACGTCTTCGCTGGCCTGGCCGAAGATGGCGATGAGGAGCTTCTCTTCCGGGGTCAGCTCGGTCTTGGACTTCGGCGAGACCTTGCCGACGAGGATGTCGCCGGGCCGCACGTGGGTGCCGACGCGGACGATGCCGTCCTCATCGAGGTTGGCCAGCGCGCGCTGGGGCACGTTGGGAATATCGCGGGTGAACTCCTCTTTGCCCAGCTTGGTCTCGCGGCATTCGATCTCGAATTCCTGGATGTGGATCGAGGTGAAGCGGTCGGCCTCGACGAGGCGCTCGCTCATCAGGATGGCGTCCTCGAAGTTGTAGCCGTCCCAGGGCATGAAGGCGACGAGGGCGTTCTTGCCGAGGGCCAGTTCGCCCTGGGCGGTGCCAGCGCCGTCGGCGATGATCTCGCCCTTCTTGACCTTCTGGCCGGGGCGCACGATCGGCCGCTGGTTGAGGCAGGTCTTTTCGTTCAGGGCGTTGAACTTGCGCATGCGGAAGGTGCGCTCGCCGATGGTGATGTGGGTGGCATCCACCTCTTCGACGACGCCGTTCTCCTCGGCGCGCACCACCATGCTGGAGCCGCGGACGACTTCCTTCTCCATGCCGGTGATGACCAGCGCCAGCTCGGTGCGCAGGAGCGGCACGGCCTGCTTCTGCATGTTCGAGCCCATCAGGGCGCGGTTGGCGTCGTTGTGTTCGAGGAACGGGATGAGGCTGGCGGAGACGCCGACGATCTGGTTGGGGGCGACGTCGGCGTACTCCATGGTTTTCGGGTCGGCTTCCAGGAAGTCGCCGTTGCGGCGGGCGATGGCCTTGGTGTCCACGATCTTGCCGGCGCTGTTGAGGCGCAGGTCGGCCGGGCCCATCCAGCGGTCAATCTCCTCGTCGGCGCGGAGCTGCACGAGTTCGTCGGTGACGACGCCGTTCTTGACGCGGCGATAGGGCGTGACGATGAAGCCGTAATCGTCCACGCCGGCGTAAATGCCCAGCGAGGTGATCAGGCCGATGTTCGCGCCTTCGGGCGTCTCGATCGGGCAGATGCGGCCGTAGTGGCTGATGTGGACGTCGCGCACCTCGAAGCCGGCGCGCTTGCGGTTGAGGCCGCCCGGGCCGAGGGCGCTGAGCTTGCGCTCGTGGGTGAGCTGGTGGAGCGGGTTGGTCTGCTCGACGACCTGTGAGAGTTCGCTGCGGCCGAAGAAGAACTCGATGGCGGCGGAGATGGTCTTCGAGTTGACGAGCGAGCGCGGGGTCAGCTCGGCCGGTTCGCTGGTGCCCATGCGTTCCTGGACGGTGCGGCGCAGCTTCAGGAATCCCTTGCGCAGCTCATCGCCGGCGAGTTCGTCAATCGTGCGCAGGCGGCGGTTGCCCAGGTGGTCAATATCGTCCACGTGGCCTTCGTTGCGGCGCAGGCCGACGGTGTAGCGAACGGCGTTGATGATGTCGTTCGCGTGCAGCATCATCTGGTCCATCGGGACGTTCTGGTTGAACTTGCGGTTGAGCCGGAACCGCCCGACCGGTCCGAGGCGATAGCGGTCCGGGTCGAGGAAGCGCTCGTGGAAGAGCTCCTTGGCGCGCTCGATGCTCGGCGGGTTGCCCGGACGGAGGCGTCCGTAGATGTGCAGCAGCGCCTCCTCGTGCGTGCGCGAGGTCTCTTCGTTGAGAGTGTTGAGGATAAGCGCGTCGTCCATCTTCGCGATGACGCGGATGCGCTTGCGCTCGAGGGCGAGGATGCGCGGGACGATGTCGTCGGTGATCATCTGGCCGGCGGAGACGACGACCTCGCCGGTGCCCGCGTCCACGATCTCCTCGGCGGAGTAGCGGTGGCGCAACTTGGCGCCGCCGCGCGCGGGGATTTCCTCGAACTCTGTCTCGTAGAACTGCCGGATGATGTCCGCGTTGGTGGAGAAGTCCGGCGACAGCGCGCGGATGAAGCAGGTGATCGGGAAGCGGCCGCTCTGGTCCACGCGGATGTAGAGCACGTCTTTGCGGCTGACGTCAATCTCGATCCAGCTTCCGCGCTCGGGGATGATGCGGCAGGAGTGCAGCCGCTTCTCGGTGGTGCGGGTGTCTTCCTGGAAGTCCACGCCGGGCGAGCGGTGAAGCTGCGCGACGATGACGCGCTGCGCGCCGTTGACGATGAACTCGCCGCCGATCATGATCGGGACGTCGCCGAGGTAGACGTCTTCCTGGATGGCGCCGTTGGGCTTGTTCAGGCGCAGGCGCGCGCGAAGCGGCCGGCCGTAGGTCAGGCGCAGGCGCCGGCAGTCTTCCTCGGAGTACCGCGCGCGGCCGAGGTCGTAGCAGATGTACTCCAGCGAGAGCGTGCCGTCGTAGCTCTTGATGGGGAACATCTCGCGGAAGAGCGCCTCGAGGCCGACGTTCTTCCGGCTCTTCGGCGAGGGCGTTTCCTGGAGGAAGCGCCGGTAGGAACGCGTCTGGACTTCCACGAGGTCGGGGACGGAGACGGTTTCCGGCACGCGGGCGAATTGGCGAATCGGCATCCTGCGGGCTCCTCAAAACGTAAAAGGCCTGCGAGCGGTTACTTCTTCTTCTCCGCGGCGGCTTTCGGCTCGGCCGCTTCGGGAGCGGCCGGCTCGGACGACGGCAGCAGTTCCATGATCACCTGCGGCGCATTGTCGCCGAGGCGATTCTCGCTTGCGGACAGGTGCAGAATCCGCGTGTAGCCGCCCGGGCGGTCCTTGAAGCGAGGGCCGATCTTGGTGAAGAGCTGGCGGACGACGTACTTGTCGTCGAGGGTCGCCAGCGCGCTGCGGAAGTTGGCCAGGCCGCCCTTCGCGGCGATCGTGATCAGCTTCTCGGCCATGCTGCGGACTTCCTTGGCCTTGGCGGGCGTGGTGCGGATGCGCCCGAGCAGGAACAGGTTGTTGACCAGGTTCCTGCGCATGGCCACGCGATGGGCCGAGGTGCGTTTGAGATGGCGTCCACGCCTGCGGTGTCGCATCAGGTTTCCTCTTTCTTCGGAGCTTCGCGCGGGGCGCCTTCGACCTTCATCCCGAGGGTGAGGCCGAGTTCGCCGAGTTTGCGCTTGACCTCTTCGAGCGAGGTCTTGCCGAAATTCCGCACCAGGAGGAGCCGCTCCTCGTCATACCCGACCAGGTCGGCGACGGTGCGGATCTCTTCGCTTTCCAGGCAGTGCGACGAACGGACGCTGAGTTCGAGCTCGCTGATCGGCAGCGAGAGCCGCGCGCTGAGGTCCTCGGAGAGCACCGGCCGGATCGGCGCCAGGCTGCCGGCGGCTTCCGGCTCCTGCAGTTCGGCGCCGAGCTCGAACTGCTGCACGAACGGGTTGAGGTGCTTGCGGAGGATCTTGGCCGCCTCGACGAGCGCAAATTCCGGCGTCAGGGTGCCGTCGGTCCAGATCTCGAGGACGAGCCGGTCGTAGTTGGTCCGCTGGCCGACGCGCGTGTCCTCGGTCTTCGGGCGCACGCGGATCACGGGCGAAAACATCGAATCAATCGGGATCCGCCCGATCTCAAGGCCTTCCTTCTCGTTCTCCTCGGCGGTCCGATAGCCGCGGCCCTTCTCCGTCGTCATCTCGCACTGGAAGTGCACGACCTTGGTGAGCGTGGCCAGGTGCAGGTCCTTGTTGACGATGTCCACGTCGGCGTCGCAGGTCACGTCGGCGCCGGTGACGTCGCCCTTCTTTTTGACGTCGATGCGCAGGACGGTCGGCTTGTCGCCCTGCATCCGGATGCGAAGCTGCTTCAGGTTGAGGATGACGTCGGCGACGTCCTCGAGCATGCCGTCCACGGCGCTGAACTCGTGGAGGACGTTCTCGAACTTGACGGAGCTGATGGCCGCTCCTTCGAGCGAAGAGAGCAGGACGCGGCGCAGACTGTTGCCGATGGTGGTGCCGAAGCCGCGCTCGAACGGCTCGATGAAGAACCGCGCGTAACGGTCCGTCTTGGTGGCCTCATCGCAGACGACCTTGGTTGGAAGCTCGAAATTTCTCCAGCGAATTCGCATTTGAAGCCCTCCCGATAGAATGGGCGCACAGCCCAGGCGCGCGGCCGCTCACCGCGCGCAGATTTCCACGATCAGCTGTGGCTCAAAGCCCTCCGCGAGTTCATCAGCCTTCGGCAGGGCGGTCACTTTGCCTTCCAGCGGCTCGGGCTGCACGTCGAGCCAGGACGGAACGGCTCGGCCTTTCGTTGACTCCTTGATGGCCTTGAACAGGCTGACGACTTTTTCTTTGGGGCGCGGCGCGATGGTGTCGTTCATCTCCACCAGGTAGCTGGCCCGGTCCAGTTTATGGCCGTTGACGAAGATCAGCCCGTGGGCGATGGCCTGCCGCGCGTGCCGGCGCGAAAGCGCCATGCCCATGCGGAAGAGCACGTTGTCCAGCCGGCGTTCGAGCAGGCGGAAGAGGTTCTCCCCGGTGTTGCCGGCCTGGCGCTCCGCGAGGGCGAACAGCCTGCGGAACGGGCGCTCGCGCATGCCGAAGGTGCGCTTGCAGCGCTGCTTTTCGCGCACGCGCACGCCGTACTCGGAGATCTTCCCGCGGCGGAACGGGTGCTGCCCGGGCGGGTAGTCGCGCCGATGGAAAGCGCACTTGGGGCTTTCGCACCGAGTGCCTTTCAGGAAAAGCTTCGTGCCTTCCCGCCGGCACGCCTCGCACTTCATGGCGATTGTCTGACCTTTGGCCATCCTCTCTCCTCTTTGAGAATGCGGAGTCCGGATTTCTCCGGTCCGCGCTCCGTACTGGGCGATCTGCGACCGTTACACGCGGCGCTTCTTCCGCGGACGGCAACCGTCGTGCGGCAGAGGCGTCACGTCTTCAATGCTGCGGACCGCGATGCCCGCGGCCTGCAGGGCCGTGATGGCCGACTCGCGGCCGGACCCGGGCCCTTTCACCTTGACTTCGACCTCGCGCACGCCGAGCTTGCGGGCCTTCTCGGCCACGGTCTCGGCCGCCCGCTGCGCGGCGAACGGCGTGCTCTTGCGCGAGCCCTTGAAACCGATCGTCCCGGCGCTGTCCCAGCAGAGCACCTCGCCGGCCGGATCGGTGATCGTGATAATCGTGTTGTTGAACGTCGCCTTGACGTGGGCGATCGCCTTCGTGACGCTGCGGCGCACTTTGCGTTTTCGACTCTTGGCCACCGGCCGTCTCCTTCTGAACCTGCCTCGCGATTAGGTGTGCGTTTCCTTGACGCCCTTCTTCACGGCGACGGTCTTCCTTGGTCCCTTGCGCGTGCGGGCGTTGGTCCGGGTGCGCTGGCCGCGGACCGGCAGGCCGAGACGATGCCGGATCCCTCGATAGCACCGGATGTCGCGAAGGCGCGCGATGTTCTGCTGTTCCTGGCGGCGCAACTGGCCCTCGATGACATAGTGGTCCTCGATGCAGGTCGCCAGCCGGCTCAACTCGTCGTCGTTGAGCTCCTTGGCGCGCGTCTCCGGCTTGATGCCGACCGTCTGAAGGATATCCAGCGCGTTCTTCGGGCCGATGCCGTAGATATACCTCAGCGCGATGCAGATTTTCTTGTCCGCCGGAATGTCTACGCCTGTGATCCTGGGCATCTTCGCTTTCTCCTAACCCTGGCGCTGCTTGTGGCGCGGGTTCTTGCAAATGACCCTGACAACCCGGCGGCGCCGGACGACTTTGCAGCTCTCGCAAATTCTCTTGACCGATGCGCGAACTTTCACGACCGCCTCCTCTCCCGCTCGAAGCGGGACGCGACTGATCCCTTAGCTGCGATAAACGATCCGCCCCTTCGAAAGGTCGTAGGGCGAAATCTCCACGGTGACCTTGTCGCCCGGCAGAATCCGGATCCAGTTCATGCGCATCCGTCCGGAAACGTGCGCCATCACCTGATGGCCGTTCTCCAGGACGACCTTGAACACGGCGTTGGGCAGGGCCTCTTTGACCGTTGCCTCCACGCGAATCGGCTCTTCCTTGGGCATTTTATCCGTTCCGTACGGGCGCCAGCGTCAGCACGTCGCCGCCGCTTTCCGTGATTGCGACAGTATGCTCGAAGTGCGCCGAGAGCGAGTGGTCGGCCGTGACGACCGTCCAGCCGTTCTCCAGCCTGCGCACCTCGAACCCGCCGGCGTTCACCATCGGCTCGATGGCCACCACCGCGCCTTCCGGCAGGACGCGGTCGCGCACGGCCTTGGTCACGAAGTTCGGCACTTGCGGCTCTTCGTGCATTTCGCGGCCGATGCCGTGCCCGGTGTAATCGCGCACCACCGAGCAGTTCTGCGATTCGACGTACTTCTGTATCGCTTCCGACAGCGTCGAGAGCTTCATGCCCGGCTTCAGCGTCCGAATGCCGCGATCGAGCGCCTCGCGGCAAACCTGCATGAGGCGCATCGCCTCTGCGGTCACTTCACCGACCGGCGCGGTGATCGCCGCGTCGGCGCAATATGCTCCCAGGCGCACGCCGACATCCACGCTCAGGATGTCGCCCGCCGCCAGCTTGCGGGGACCGGGAATCCCGTGCACCACCTCTTCGTTGACCGAAGCGCAGATGCTCTTCGGATACCCTCGGTATCCTTTGAAGAGCGGAATCGCGTTCCGCTCGCGGAT
Source organism: Candidatus Brocadiia bacterium (assembly GCA_050015075.1). Lineage (GTDB taxonomy): Bacteria > Planctomycetota > Brocadiia > CAIUPP01 > CAIUPP01 > JBEKCB01. Next base: position 27,712 of record JBEKCB010000027.1, read on the forward strand.
CAGCGCGTCCGCCTTCTGGTCCAATTCCTCGGTTGTGATCCCCGGCACGGCCAGGGTGCGGCACCGTTCGAGGACTTCCGCCACAATCGCACCCGCCTGCCGCATGCACTCGATTTCGCGAGGCGACCTGCGGTTGATCACGCCAAAGACCTCCCCGCCTGAACCTTGGCCAGCGCGGCGGACACGGAGGCCGTCACTTTTTCCGGCGCCTCGTCCGAGGCGATCCGGTGCAAGAGCCCGCGCCGGTCGTACTCCTCCACCAGCGCGCGCGTCTGCTGCGCGTACACTTGCAGCCGCTTGCGGATCGTCTCCGGCTGATCGTCCGGCCGCTGCGTCAATGCGCTTCCGCACCGGTCGCAGCGCCCGGCCTGCTTCGGCGGCATGTGCCGCTCGTGATAATTGGCGTTGCACCGGCTGCACGTCCGGCGCCCGGAGAGGCGCTCGATGGCCACCGCGTCCGAGACGTCGAAATAAAGCACCGCATCGAGCGGCAGGCTGCGCTCGGCCAACAGGGCGTCGAGCGCCTGGGCCTGCGGCAGGGTGCGCGGAAACCCGTCCAGCATGAACCCTTTCCGGCAGTCCGGCTGGGCGATCCGTTCCGCCACGACGGCGGAGGTCACCTCGTCCGGCACCAGCCGGCCCGACTCGATATATCCCTTCACGGAGCGCCCGAGCGGGCTGTCGCTGCCCATGGCCGCGCGGAACAGGTCTCCGGTGGAGATCTGGGGCAGCCCGTAAAGCTCCTGAATCTGCCGCGCCTGCGTGCCTTTTCCGGCTCCCGGCGGGCCCAGCAGGACTATAATCAAAATCTCCTCCGCGATACCCGGGTAAAGCCGTCGTAATGGCGCACGAGCAGTTGCGCCTCAACTTTCTTGACGAAGTCCAGCGCGACGCCGACGGCGATCAGGATGCTGGTGCCGCCGAAGAATTCCGCGACGATATAATGCACATCCAGGCCCCGCATCATCATTCCCGGGACGACGGCGATCAATGCCAGCGAGGCCGCGCCGGGAAGAGTGATCCGCGTCATGACGCGCTCCAGGTATTCCGCCGTCCGATGACCGGGCCGGATGCCGGGAATGAACGACCCGTTTTCCTGAAGGTTCTTGGCCATGTCCGTCGGGTTGAAGGTGATCGCCGTCCAGAAGTAGCAGAAGAAGAAGATCAGCACGACGTAGAGGAAGGTGTGGACGAACGTGAAGCCGCTCGACCCGCCGCCGAGGGAGTCCATCACCGCCTTCGACACGCCGTAGAAAAAGTTGCTTTCCCAATGTCCGCCCGGCCCCGTCGCGCCCATAAGGGCCTGCGCGCCGTACATCGGGAACATCAGCAACGACTGGGCGAAGATGATCGGGATGACGTTGGCGGCATTGACCTGGATCGGCAGGTAGTGCTTCATGCCGCCATAGACGCGCTGGCCGCGCACCTGCTTGGCCTGCTGGAACGGGATGCGCCTCTGGCCCTGGGTGATGTAGATGATGCAGAACACCACCGCCACGAACAGGACCAGCAGGAAGCCCACTTTGAGAATGCCGATCTGGCCCTCAGCCGGGTTCAGCGTGAACTGAAACTGGCTTTCCAATTCCGTGATGGCCGCGGGGAGGCGCGACATGATGTTGGCCATGATGATCAGGGAGATGCCGTTGCCGATGCCGTACTCGTCAATCTGCTCGCCGATCCACATGAGCAGAAGCGAACCGGCGGTCATCAGGAGTCCGGCCAGCAGAAACATCCCGTAACCGAACGATGCGGGGAAGATGGCCGCCCCCGAAACGCTCAGCGCTTTGATCATCATCGGTCCCTGGAAGAAGCACAGCAGGACCGTGGCGTAGCGCGTCCACTGGTTGATCTTCTTCCGGCCGGCCTCGCCCTCCTCGCTGACTTTCTTCAGCGTGGGGACGACCTGCACGAGCAACTGGAAAATGATCGAGGCGCTGATGTAGGGCATCACGCCCAGCGCGAAGAGCCCGCAGCGCTGCAGGCCGCCGCCGGAGAACATGTTCGCCAGGTTCAGCAGCGGCGCCCCGCCGCCCCTGCCGGCGTTCTCGAAGAAGCGCGACAGCGCCACGATATCCGCGCCCGGGACCGGGATGAAGACGCCGACCCGGCAGATGGCCAGAAGGATGACCGTGATCAGGATCCGCCGCCGCAGTTCGGGAATCCGGAATGCATTGGCCAGAGTGTCCAGCATTACAGTTCCTTTACCTCGCCGCCGGCTTCCTTGATCTTCTGCGCTGCACTGCTGCTGAAGCGATGCGCGTGCACCTTGAGCGGCACGTCGAGCGCCCCGCCGCCGAGGATCTTAACCCCGTCCTTGAGTTCGCCGATCAAGCCGGCCTTCAACAGCGCCTCCGGCGTCACTTCCGAGCCGGCGGGAAAACCCTTCAGGTCGCCCACGTTGACCGCCGAGAACTCCAGGCGGTACTGGGCGTTGCTGAAGCCGCGCTTGGGAAGCCTGCGGAACAGCGGCGTCTGGCCGCCTTCGTAGCCGATGTAGCCCTTGTTGCCGGAGCGCGACTTGGCTCCCTTGAGGCCGCGGCCGCAGGTCTTGCCGTGGCCGGACCGCATGCCGCGCCCCACGCGCTTCCGCTTGTGATGGTGCAGCGAGATTTTCTCGATTTCCTGGAGATTCATTCCAGTGAGACTCCTCTGAGGCGCGCCACTTCCTCCTTCGTGCGGAGCTTGCTCAACGCGTTGAAGGTGGCCTTGACGAGATTGACCGGGTTGTTCCTCCCGAACGACTTGCTCAACAGGTTGCGGACGCCGGCGACTTCCACCACGGCGCGCACGCATGCGCCGGCGATGATGCCGGTGCCGGGGACGGCCGGGATCAGGATGATCTTCGAGGCGCCGAAGCGCCCATGGACCTCATGCGGAATCGTGCCGTCGGCGACCTTGAAGCGCATCAGGCTCCGATGCGCCGTCCGCGTGGCCTTCTCGACGGCGCCGGGGACATCGTTGGCCTTGCCGAAGCCGTATCCCGCAATCCCATCGCGGTTGCCGCTGACGACGATAGCGCTGAAGTGGAAGCGCCGCCCGCCCTTCATGACTTTGGCCGTGCGGTTGATCCCCTTCTCGACGACCTTGTCCTCGAGAGAGATCTGCCGCATGTCAATGAGTGCCTGCCTTCTCAAGTGTCCTGCCTCCCGGCTCTGGTGTTTAGTTGCGCAAATTGGCTTACCAAATTTACACAACTAAACGCGGTCCAACGGAACGTATAACTCGATATAACGACGCGGCTTATTGCGGTCATGCTTCCTTCCGGAAATAGGACACCTATCTCCGCAAGGAAGCACTAGAAAACCAATCCCGCCTCGCGCGCGGCCTCGGCCAGCGCCTTCACGCGGCCGTGATATTTCCGCCCGCGGCGGTCGAAGCATACCTTCTTGATGCCCCTGGACAGGGCGACGGCGGCAATCTGCTTGCCGACGGCTTTCGCCGCTTCCACTTTTCCGCCGGACTTCAGGCCGGCTTTCAGCTCCGGCGTCAGCGAACTGGCCGCCGCGAGCACGTGGCCCGTCACGTCGTCAATGATCTGAGCATAGATCTGGGCGAGGCTGCGCTTGACCGCCAGCCGCGGCCTTTCGGCCACGCCGGTGGCTCTCTTGCGGCCGCGCCGCGCCCTGCGCGCCAAAGCGAATCGTTTTCTGCTCGTTCTTTCCATGGCTACGTCTGCCGCTGCCTCAAGAATTCAAAACCGCTTCGGGAACTTCCCCACTTACGCGCCGGTGCCGACGAACGCCTTGCCGGCCTTGCGGCGGATGACTTCGGTCGTATACTTGATGCCCTTGCCCTGGTACGGCTCGGGCGGCTTTGCGCCGCGCACGCGCGCGGCGAACTGGCCGACGTCGTGCTTGTCGCTGCCCGAGATCGCCAGCCGGCCCGGGTTCGTGGCCTGCGTGATCTCGACCTTGATGCCCTTCGGGACCTCGAACTTGATGGTATTCGCGAACCCCAGCTCGAGCAGCAGCACGCCGGCTTCGAGCTTGGCGCTGAAACCGATCCCGACGATCTCCATGTCTTTGCGGTATCCCTGCGTCACGCCGACCACCATGTTCTTGACGAGGCTCCGCTCCAGGCCGTGCAGCATCCGCTGCTGCTTGGTGTCGGAGGCGCGGCTGAGGACCAGGCGCCGGTTCGCCGCGTCGTTCTGGCAGGTGATGCCTTCCGACAGCGAGCGCTCCAGCGTGCCCAGCGGCCCGGCGACCGTGACTTTGTTGCCCTCCAGCTTGACCTGGACTTTATCCGGCAACGGAACAGGTTGTTTTCCAACTCGTGACATCGTCGCTCACTCCAACTCCAGGACTGCTCACCAAATGGTGCAGAGGATTTCCCCGCCGACGTGCTCCTTGCGGCATTCCCGGTCGCTGAGGATCCCGCGCGGCGTCGAGAGCACGGCGATGCCGGTGCCGCGGAGGACCGGCTTCAACTCGGTCACGTCGCGGTAGACGCGCCGGCCCGGCTTGCTCTCGCGGTTGATCTCGGTGATGACCGGCTCGCCGACGGAGCTGTATTTGAGGTAGACGCGGATCATCTTCCGCCGGCCCTGCTCGACGACCTTGAAGTCCTCAATGTAGCCTTCGCGCTTGAGGACCTCGAGGATCCGGCCCTTCACAATCGAGGCGGGCGCGTCCACTTGGCGCTGGCGCACGCTCACCGCGTTCCGGATGCGCGTCAGCAGGTCGGCAATCGGATCCGTCATGCTCATCGGCTCTTATCCCTTCCCGCTCTGCGGGAGTCCAAAACAACCCGAGCGCGCAGCGTACTGCGCGCGGTTTACAGCCTCACCAACTCGCTTTGCGAACGCCCGGAATCTGCCCGGCAGAGGCCAGGTTGCGGAAGCAGATCCGGCAGATTCTGAACTTGCGGTAGTAGGCGCGCGGCCGGCCGCACAACTCGCAGCGGTTGCGGTGCTGCACCTTGTACTTGGGCGGATTGATCGTCTTTTCCATCAGGCATTTTCTGGTCATGCGCGCGCCTTATGTTCGGTGGCCGCCGGCTCGCGGCGGAAGGGGAAGCCCATCATCCGGAGCAATTCCCGCGATGCCTCGGGCGACCCGCCGGTGATCACGATCGTGATATCCATCCCCTGGACGAACTCGACCTTGTCAATGTTAATTTCCGGGAACACCGACTGCTCCGCGAGGCCGAGCGTGTAATTGCCCGACTCGTCGAACGAATCGGGCGAGAAGCCGCGGAAGTCGCGGATGCGCGGCATCGCCAGCGAGATCAGGCGGTCGAGGAACTCGTACATCCGCTTCCCGCGCAGCGTCACTTTGCAGCCGATCTCGTTGCCCTGGCGCAGTTTGAAGGCCGACACCGACTTGCGCGCCCGGGTGATCAGCGGCTTCTGGCCGGTGATCGCCGACAGGTCCTTCACGGCGTCTTCGAGCCGTTTCTTGTTCTCGGTCGCTTTGCCGACACCCATGTTCACCACGACCTTCTCCAGCCGCGGCACGGCCAGGGTGTTGGTATAGCCGAACTTGCTCTTGAGTTCGGGAATGACCTTCTCTTTGTATGCGTCCAGCAATCGCGCCATCTGTGGCGTCCCTTAATCGCGGAAGCGATCCGGCCGGCGGCTCAGCGCGCGCCGCCGCCGATCGTGTCTCCGCATTTCTTGCAAACCCTCAGCACGTCGCGCCGGCGCTTGCCGCGCGAATCTTTTTTCTCGACCACCTGCATGCGGACGCGCGCCGGCCCGTTGCACTTCGCGCAGAAGAGCGATACGTTCGAGACATGGATCGGCGCCTCTTTGGCCACCCGGCCGCCCTGCGGATGCTTCTGGCTCCGCCGCACGTGCCGGTAGACGTAGTTCACGCCTTCGACGATGACCCGCTCGGAGTCCGGGATCACCATGAGGACCCGCGCGACCGATCCGGCTTCCTCTTTGCCGATCGCCCGGCGGTCCAACTGCTTGGCGCCGGTGATCGCCTTGATCAGCACAACCTGGTCGTTTTTTCTGATGCGCATTCTGCCGTTCCTTGCCTCGTCAGACGACTTCCGCCGCGAGGGAGATGATTTTCATGAAGTTCTTCTGGCGCAACTCGCGCGCCACCGCGCCGAAAATGCGCGTGCCTCGCGGATTGCCTTCCGCGTCAATGATGACCGCCGCGTTCCGGTCGAACCGCACGTACGACCCGTCCGGCCGGCGCACCGGCGAGCAGGTCCGGACGACCACCGCCCGCACGACCGCGCCTTCCTCGATCTCGCCGCCGGGCACGGCCTTCTTGACCGAGCAGACGATCGTGTCGCCGATCGAGGCGTACCGGCGCCGCGTGCCGCCGAGCACCTTGAAGCAATAGACGATCTTGGCCCCGGTGTTGTCCGCGCAGTCGAGGCGAGTCTGTTCCTGAATCACGGCTTGACCTCGCTTCCCACTCGGGCGCCGGGGCTGACGACGACGCGGACCAGCCGCCAGTGCTTCGTCTTGCTGATCGGCCGGGACTGCATGATCTCGACCGTATCGCCCATCTTGGCCTCTTGCTTCTCGTCATGCACGCGATAGAGCGTCGCGCGGCGGACGTAGCGGTGATACTTCGGATGCTCCACCAGCTCGACGCTCCGGACGACGATGGTCTTGTTCCGGGGCTCTCTCTCCACCACGCCGGTCTGCATCGAACGTGGGCGGCGTTCCTCGCTCATGACTTCTTTGACCTTTCCTCAACGGCCTTCGCCGGGGCGGCGGCGCGCGCGGCCAGTTCGCGTTCGTGCAGCGCCGTCAACAGCCGGGCGATGTCCTTCTTGAGCTTGCGCAGTTCCGCCGGGCGTTCGAGCTGCTCCGTCTCGCGCTGGAAGCGCAAGTTGAAGAGCGCTCTCCGCTTTTCCGAGAGTTCGCGGTTGATCTCTTCGTTCGGCAATTCGCGTATTTCCGCAATCTTCACAGTTTCGGCCTCCGCTTCACGAGCCGAACCCGGATCGGCAGCTTGTGCGCGACGCGGTTCAGGGCCTGCCGGGCGACTTCCTCCGGCAGACCGCCGAGTTCGTACAGGATCGTGCCCGGCTTGATGACCGCCGCCCAGTAGACCGGCTCGCCTTTTCCGCTTCCCATGCGCACCTCGGCCGGCTTGCCGGTGATCGGCTTGTCCGGGAACACGCGGATCCAGACTTTTCCCTCGCGGCCCATATAGTGCTGCGCGGCGACGCGCCCGGCCTCGAGCTGCCGGGCCGCCAGCCACGCCGGCTCGAGCGCCTGCAAGCCGTATTCGCCGAACGCCACCGTGTTGGCGCGGGTCGCCAGGCCGCGGACGATGCCGCGCTGCGACTTGCGAAATTTAACCCGCTTGGGCATCAGCGGCATGAGCTGTCTCCTTCTGCGGCTCCTCGACGACCGGCTCCAGGTGGATCCAGACCTTGACGCCAATCTTGCCCATCACCGTCAGGGCCTCGGCGAAGCCGTAATCAATCTTCGCGCGCAGCGTGTGCAGCGGAATCGAGCCGAGGCTGATCATTTCGCGCCGCGACATTTCCGCGCCGCCCAGCCGGCCGGCGATGCGGATGCGCACGCCTTTCGCCCCGGCGTCGAGGGTGGTCTCCGCGGCCTTGCGCACCGTCCTCTTGAACGAGGCCCGCTTGCAGAGCTGCTCGGCGATCCCTTCCGCGACGAGTTGCGCGTCCATTTCGGGGTGATGGATCTCAACGATGTTGATATCCACCTTCTGCTTCACGATCTCCTCCAGGCGCGCCCGCAGCCGGTCCACTTCCGAGCCTTTCCGGCCGATGATCACGCCGGGACGGCCGCAGAAGAGCGTCACGCGCACTTCATCGCGCGTCCGGTCAATCTCCACGCGCGAGATCAGCGCGAAGGCGTAATTGGCCTTGATGAAATCGCGCAGTCTCTTGTCGGCCACGACAAGCCCGCCGAACTCCTTCTTGCGCGCGTACCAGCGGGACCGCCAATTCTCAGTGATCCCCAGCCGGAACGATATCGGGTTGACTTTCTGACCCATGTTTCCTCCAAAACGGCCGCGAACTACGGCCGCTTCGCCTCCGCTTTCGCGGGCTTCTCGGCCTTTACAGCCTTCGCGGGCTTCTCCGTCTTCGCAGGCTTCTCCGCCTTCGCGGGTTTCTCAGCTTTTGCGGACTTCTCCGCTTTTACGGGCTTCTGCTCTTCGGGCTCTTCGGGAGCCGACGAGACCACCAGGTGAATATGGCATGTGCGAAAGCGCATGCGGGCGGACATGCCGCGAGGCCGGGCAAACCAGCCCTTGCGCATCGGGCCCGGATCCACCCAGGCCTTCGACACCAGCAGGTCCTCCGGCTCCGAGTCGAACCGTTCGGCCGCGGTGGCGACGGCCGACTTGAGCAGCTTGGTGACCATCGCCGAGGTGCGCTTGCGCGTCAGCCGCAGCGTATTGAGCGCGTCGTCCACGCTCGCGCCGCGGACCAGGTCCACCACCAGCCGCGCCTTGCGCGGGGCGACCTTCGCATACCGATAAGAAACTTCGAGTTCCATGTTCTGCCTGCCTAACCGCGCGCCGGAGCGGCTGCGGCCGGGGCGCCGCCGGCGCCGGCTTCCGCCTTCGCCCGCCGTCCGCTGTGGCCGCGGAACGTGCGCGTCGCCGCGAATTCACCCAGCCGATGACCGACCATTTCCTCGACCACGAACACTTTCACAAACGTCTTGCCCTGGTGGACCATGAACGTGTGGTTCACGAATTCCGGGACAATGACACACGCGCGACGCCAGGTCTTCAGCGGCTCGCGGTCGCCCGCTTCCTTCTGCCGCATTACTTTCTGGCGCAGCTTCGGGTCCACGTACGGGCCCTTTTTCGTCGAGCGGCTCATGCATCAACTCCTGAGGCTTCAGCCCGGGCCTACCGGCCCGACGGCCGCCGCCGGACAATAAACCGACTGGTCGGGTTCCTGCGTTTCCGCGTCTTTCCGCCCTTGGACAGCACACTGGTCGGGCCAACCTGCGGCCGGCCGCCGCCGCCGGTGCGGCCTTCGCCGCCGCCCATCGGATGGTCAATCGGGTTCATGGAAGAGCCGCGGTTGTGCGGCTTGCGGCCCAGCCAGCGCATGCGGCCCGCCTTGCCGAGGCGGATGTTCTGATGATCGAGGTTGCCGACCTGGCCGATGGTCGCGCGGCAGTCCAGGTGGATCAGCCGCATCTCGCCCGAGGGCATGACCAGGTGAGCGTACTCCCCTTCCTTCGCGGAGATCTGCACCACCGAGCCGGCCGAGCGCGCGATCCGCGCGCCGGAGCCGGGCGTGCTTTCGACGGCGTGAACCGGCACGCCCTGCGGGATGTTGCGGAGCAGCATCGTGTTGCCGATCTTCGGCTCCACTTCCTTGCCGGAGAGCAGAATCTGCCCGACTTCGAGCTTGTCCGGGCAGAGGATATATCGCTTCTCGCCGTCCTTGTAGTGCAGCAGGGCGATGCGCGCCGAGCGGTTCGGGTCGTATTCGACTGCGGCGACGCGCGCCGGAATCCCGTCCTTGTCGCGCCGGAAATCAATCATCCGGTAGCGCTGCTTGTGCCCGCCGCCGCGGAACCGGGTGGTCGTGACGCCCTGCGCGTTCCGGCCGCCGGTTTGCTTTTGCGGAAGGGTGAGCCTCTTTTCCGGCTTGGACTTCGTGATTTCCGCGAAGTCGGAGCTGGTGCCCAGGCGCCGGCCCGGCGACGTCGGTCTGAATTTCTTTATTCCCATTGCACGTCCTCATCCTCGCCCGGAGGCTGGATCAGATAAACTCGATATTCTCGCCCGGCGCGAGGGTCACAATCGCCCGCTTCCACGGCCGCGCCTGGCCCTTGACGAACCGATACCGGCGCGCCTTGCCGTGGCGCGTCATCGTCCGGACCTTGCGCACGTGGACGCTGAAAATCTCCTCGATGGCCTTCTTGACTTCAGCCTTGCTGGCGCCCATGTGCACCTCGAACGGATACTGGTTCAGGTGCGTGGCGCCGGACATCCCCTTTTCGGTGATGAGCGGCCGCAGGATGATCTGGTAACTGTCTCTCTTCATGAGCGGAGCGCCTCGATCACGCGTTGGAATGCCGTCTGGGTGAAAATCAGCCGGTTCGGCTGAAGAATATCGTATGCGTTGACATCCAGGGCGCGGCGGATGGTCACGGCGGGAATGTTGCGCGCGGATTTCAGGACGTTCGGGTTATCGCCGTCCACGACGAGCAGGCACCGGCCTTCGACGCGCAACGACTTGAGCAGCGCGGCCACGGTCTTGGTCTTCGGGGCGTCGAGCGCGATTTCGCTGACGAGCGAGACCACGCCGTCGCGCAGCCGCGCGAGCAAGGCCGAGCGCGTGGCGCCGCGGCGCGCGGCTTTCGGGATATGATAGGAGATGTCGCGCGTCATCGGCGGGAACGCCATGCCGCCGCCGCGCCGATGGGCCACGGTCCGCTGTCCGGCGCGGGCGTTGCCGGTATGCTTCTGGCGATAGATCTTGCGGGTCGAGCCGCTGACCTCGCCGCGGGTGAGGTGGCCCTTGGTGCAGACGTGCTGGTTCATCTGGTACATCTGCACCGCCTGCCGGAGCAGCATTTGCCTCACGCGTCCGCCCAGCGAACTCTCGTCCACTTCCACGGGCGCGAGCGCCTGCCCCTGCATGTCGAACATCGGAACGGAGATCATGATTGCTTCCCCTTGCCGTGCAGGCGCGCGCGCACGACCACGTAGCTGCCGATGGCGCCCGGCACGGCGCCCTTCAGGAGCAGCAGATTCTTTTCCGCATCCACCTTCACGACCTTCAAGTTGGTCGTCGTATGGCGGGCGTCGCCCATGTGGCCGGCCATGCGCGTGCCGCGGCGCACGTGGCCGGGGTCCGTGTTGCTTCCGATGGAGCCCGGCGCGCGGTGGTCTTTCGAGGCGCCGTGCGAGGCCGGGTGGCCGTGGAAGCCGTACCGCTTCATGCCGCCCTGAAATCCTTTGCCCTTCGTCGTGCCGATCACGTCCACGTGCTCGCCGTCCTTGAACATGTTCACGGTGATCACCTGGCCCAGTTCGATCTTGTCAGCGCCGACGGGGGCGACTTCGCGAATGAACCGCTTCGGCTCGGTCTTGGCCGCGCGGGCGTGGCCGGACTCCGGCTTCGTAGCGCTCTTGCGCCGGCGGTCGTCGAAGCCGAGCTGAATGGCGTCGTAGCCGTCCGTGGCTTTGTTCTTGACCTGCATCACAGGGCAAGGCCCGGCCTGGATGACGGTGACCGGCAGCAGCGTGCCGTCGTCCGTGAAGAACTGCGTCATCCCGATTTTCTTCCCCAACAACCCGGCGACCATGGGTGCTGCTCCTGTAAAGGTCAGGCCTTGATCCGAATGTCAACTCCGGCGGGCATATCGAGCCGGCCCAACGCGTCAATCGTCTTGGCGGTCGGGTCAATGATGTCAATGATGCGTTTGTGGGTGCGGATTTCAAATTGCTCGCGCGACTTCTTGTCAATGTGCGGCGAGCGCAGCACGGTGTAGCGCTCGATCCTCGTCGGGAGCGGGATGGGGCCGCTCACTCGCGCGCCGGTGTCCTTGGCCGCCTCGATAATCTTGGCGGCGGACTTGTCGAGTATCCGGTGGTCGTACGCTTCCATGCGGATTCGAATTCTGTCTTTACTCATTGCCGGCCGTTCCCCACGCGCGCGCTCTTACATGGTGACATAAATGACATACGCTCCCTGCTTCTCCGTAAGCTCCCGAGCCGGAGTTGTTCGGTTCAAGGTATTCTGGGTTGCACAAAGATACGCAATATAACGTATTTATGACCGGAAGTCAACTCTATTTTTTCACGTTTTTAGACAACCCATCGCTCGTAAACCTTCTTCGGCGCGGGCCGGTAATCGCTGGGCTCCAGCGTGTACGTGCCGCGCCCCTGGGTCAGCGAGCGCAAGGCCGTGGCATAGCCGAACATCTCAGAAAGCGGGGCCGTCGCCGCGACCACGCGCAGTTCGCCGCGGTCCTGGACCTGCGTGATGTCTGCGCGCCGGCTGTTCAGGTCGGCGATGATGTCGCCCAGGTACTGCGCGGGCGCGACCGCCTCCAGCGACATGATCGGTTCGAGGAGCACCGCGCCGGCCTCCTCCACCGCCTTGCGCATCGCCATGGATGCGGCCGCCTCGAAGGCGACGTCGTCGGAATCGGAAGGATGTTCCTCCGCGTCGAGCAGCGTGACGGCCACGTTGATCAGCGGGTACCCGGTGACCACGCCACCGCGCGCGGTCTCGGTGACGCCCGTCTCGATCGCGGCGGCGAAACGCCGCTTGATTTTCTGCGGCGGCACCTCATTGACGAAGGAAACTTTTCCGCGGAGCGCCGCGGGACTGACGCGCAACTTGACGACGGCGAACGTCCCGCGCGTCCCGGTCTGCTGGACGATACGGCCTTCCGCTTCGCGCTCTGCGGCGACGGTCTCCTTGTAGGCGACCCGCGGTTCGCCCACGTTCGCGTCCACGCCGTAATCCTCGAGCAGCCGGTTCTTGATCACCTCCAGGTGCAGCTCGCCCATGCCGCTGATGACGAGCTGTGCGGTTTCCGCGTCGTTGCGGACTTCGAAGGTGGGATCCTCGCGCGTCAGTTTTGCGAGCGCCGCGGTGAGCTTCTCGCGGTCGGCCTGCGTGCGCGGCTCGATCGCCATGCTCACGACCGTCGAGGGGAACTGCATCGGTTCGAGCAGGATGGGAGTCGCCGCCTCGCAGAGCGTGTCGCCGGTGGCCGTGTGGCTCAAGCCGCTGACTGCGACGATTTCGCCCGGGCCCACCTCGGCCGGCTGTTCCTCCTTGCGGTTGGCCATCATCTGGTAGATGTGTCCGACGAGTTCCTTGCGGTCGCGGCGCGGGTTATACAGGCGCCGGCCCGTGCGCAGGACGCCGGAGTACACGCGGACGTACACGAGTTCGTCGTAGCGGTCGGTCGCAACCTTGAATGCGATCATCGTCAGCGGCTCGTCCGGCGAAGGCTTTCTCTCGATGCTCCGCCCGCCGTGCGCCGGGTCTATGCCGATCACCGGCGGGACATCCGCCGGCGAGGGCAGGAAGTCGCAGACTGCGTCGAGCAGCGGATGGATGCCCGTCTTCCGCAGCGCCGAGCCGCAGAGGACCGGCACGGCCTTGTTGGCCAGGGTCAGCTCGCGGATGCCGGACCGCAACTCCTCTTCGTTCAGGGTGCCCGCTTCGAGGTACCTGCCGGCGAGGCGGTCCACCTGGTTGGCGACCGCTTCGGCCAGCCGGTCGCGCCAGAGCGCGGCGTCCTTTTCCAGTTCGGCCGGCACGGCTTCCTCGCGGATGTTCACGTCAATGCCGTCCACGTCGAAATACAGGGCGCGCATCCGGATCAGGTCCACCAGGCCCTGAAGCCCCTTCTCGCGCCCGATCGGGATCTGGAGCACCAGCGGCCGGACGCCGAGCCGTTCGCGGATGGCCTCGACGACGCGGAAGAAATCCGCGCCGAGGCGGTCGAGCTTGTTGACGAAGCAGAGGCGCGGCACTTTGTAGCGGTCGGCCTGGCGCCAGACGGTCTCGGTCTGGGCCTCGACACCGCCGACGCCGCACAGGACGATGACCGCGCCGTCGAGCACGCGCAGCGAACGCTCCACCTCGGCAGTGAAGTCCACGTGTCCGGGCGTATCAATCAGCGTGATGAAGCAGTCGCGCCATTCGAAACTGGTCGCGGCGGAGGTGATGGTGATGCCGCGACGCTGCTCTTCCTTCATCCAGTCGGTGACGGTGGTGCCCTCATCCACCTCGCCCATCTTGTACGTCTTGCCGGCGTAATACAGGACGCGCTCGGTGGTGGTGGTCTTGCCGGCATCAATGTGCGCCATGATGCCGATATTGCGTCGTTGGGCCAGAGAGACCTTCATGCGACGATCACCTCACCATGATGCCGCCTCGCGAAAGGGCGAGGCGGCGATCCACAGGCGGAGAGCTTCGGCGGGCGTGGAGCGGGCAGAACGGTCCGGTGTACGGCAGGTTCACCAGGCGAAATGCGCAAACGCCTTGTTCGCTTCCGCCATCTTGTGAACGTTTTCCCGCTGAGTAAACGCCGCCCCCGTCTTGTTGTACGCGTCCACGAGTTCCGCCGCGAGCTTGACGTGCATCGGCTTGCCCTTCTTCGAGCGCGCCGCGTCGAGGATCCAGCGGATCGCCAGCGCGGTCGCCCGGTTGCGGGGCACTTCGACCGGGACCTGGTACGTGGCGCCGCCGACGCGCTTCGAGCGCACTTCCAGCGTGGGCCGAACGTTGTCCAGGCAGGTCTCGAACGCCTTGAGCGGATCCACGCCCGGCACCTTTTCCTCGAGGATGTCCAGCGCCTGGTAGAAGCACCTTTCGGCGGTGCTCTTCTTGCCGCAGTGCATCAGGCAGTTGATGAACTTGGAGATCAACTTGCTCTTGTGGCGGACGTCCGGCTTGAGGAAGACTTCCGTGCTGCGATATTTCAGAGCCATCTTGAGTTTGCTCCTCCTGTTTCCTTGAAGCGCGGCTACTTCGGCCGCTTGGCGCCGTACTTGGAGCGGCCCCGCCGCCGGGCCTCGACGCCGGTGGCATCGAGCTTGCCGCGGATGATGTGATACCGGACGCCCGGCAGGTCGCGCACTCGCCCGCCGCGCACGAGCACGGTCAGGTGTTCCTGGAGGTTGTGTCCCTCGCCAGGAATGTACACGATGATCTCGCGCCCGTTGCTCAGCCGCACCTTGGCCACCTTGCGGAGGGCGCTGTTCGGCTTCTTCGGCGTGCGCGTCATCACCTGCAGGCAAACGCCGCGCTTCTGCGGGCAACCCTGCAGGTCCGGCCGCTTGCTCTTCGTGCGGACCGTCTTGCGGCCCTTGCGGACCAACTGGCTGATCGTCGGCATTCTCGTACTCCTATAACCGTTTTCCCCGGCGGACTACTCGGACTCTTTCCCGTTGCCGTCGGTTTCCTCCGGAGATTCGAGCGCAGCCGCCTGCTGCGGCAGCTCCGGCTTGGCCACCATGGCCGCGAGGTGCGACTTGAAACCCGTCCCCGCCGGAATGAGCCGGCCGACGATGACGTTCTCCTTGAGGCCCCACAGGTCGTCCGACCGCGCGGCCAACGCGGCCTCGGTCAGCACTTTCGGGGTCTCCTGGAACGATGCGGCGGAGATGAACGAGTCGGACTGGAGCGCGGCCTTGGTGATGCCCATCAGCACCGGGCTGGCGACGGCCGCCTTGCCGCCGGTGGCCTCGGTGCGGCGGTTCTCCTGCTTGAACGCGAACCGGTCCACGAGCGAGCCGGGCAGGAACTTCGTGTCGCCGGGGTCGTCCACGCGGACCTTGCGCATCATCTGGCTGACGATGATCTCGATGTGCTTGTCGTCAATCCGGACGTTCTGCGAACGGTAGACGTTCTGGATCTCGCGCAGCAGGTACTGCTGCACTTCCTCCTCGCCGCTGATGCGGAGGATGTCCTGCGGGACGAGCGGCCCTTCGGTGAGCGCCTCGCCGACGCGGACGCGCGCGCCGCGATGCACGCGGAGGTGCCGCCCGCGCGGCACCAAGTGTTCGCGCTCCATGCCGCTGTCGGTGCGGACGATAATGCTCATCTTGCCGCGGCGCGTCTCGCCGAGTTCGACCACGCCTTCGATCTCGCTCATCACCGCCGGGTCTTTCGGCTTGCGGGCCTCGAAGACCTCCGTGACGCGCGGCAGGCCGCCGGTGATGTCCTGCGTGCGGGTGATTTCGCGCGGCGTCTTGGCCAGCAGCATGCCGGCCGTGATGCCTTCGCCTTCCTCCACCTCGATGAACGCCTTCTCCGGGATCGGGTAGGCGCCCAGGATGTTGCCGTTGTTGTCCTCGACGACGATCTGCGGATGCAGGTCGCCCTTGTGCTCGATGATCACCTTGCGGCGCACCTTGCTGGCCGGGTCAATCTCCTCGCGGACGGTCTTGTTCTCGACGATGTCCTCAAAGCGCACGCGGCCGGAGACCTCCGCCAGGATCGGAACCATGTGCGGGTCCCAGCGGGCGAGCGTCTTCTTCTGGGCGACCTTGGAATCCGGTTCGACCAGGATGACCGCGCCGGCCGGGACGGGAACGCGTTCCAGCTCGCGGCCCTTGTCGTCGAGGATGTGGAGTTCGCCGTTGCGGGTCAGCGCGAGCGTCTCGCCCTTCGGGTTCTTGACGACGTTCAGGTTGTGGTACTTGACGATGCCGGCCTTCTTGGCGCGGACTTCGTGCTCCTCGATGCGCCGGCTCGCCGTGCCGCCGATGTGGAACGTGCGCATGGTCAACTGCGTGCCCGGCTCGCCGATGGACTGCGCGCCGATGATGCCGACGGCCAGCCCTTCCTCGGCCAACTCGCCGCGCGAGAGGTCCATGCCGTAGCAGCGTTCGCAGATGCCGATCGGCGCCTCGCACGTCAGCGGCGACCGGACGCGGATCTTCTCGAAGCCCAGCTCCTCCAGCCGCTTGGCCGTGGCCTCGGTGATCAGCTCGTTCTCGGCCACGATGAGCTGGTCGTCCACGAGGCTCACGATGTTGTCGCGCGCGACGCGCCCGCGGATGCTGCGGCTCAGCGGCACTTCAATCGCATCGCCTTTCCGGACGATGCCCTTCGTGATCCCGTTGAGCGTGCCGCAGTCGAGCATGCAGACGACCACGTTCTGCGCCACGTCGGCCAGCTTGCGCGTCAGGTAGCCGGAGTCGGCCGTCTTGAGCGCGGTATCGGCCAGGCCCTTCCGTGCGCCGTGCGTCGAGCTGAAGTACTCGAGCACGCGCAGGCCTTCGCGGAAATTCGCCTTGATCGGCGTCTCGATGATTCGGCCGGACGGCTTGGCCATCAATCCGCGCATGCCGGCGAGCTGCCGGATCTGCTGCAGGCTGCCGCGCGCGCCGGACTCGACCATCAGCCGGATCGGGTTGAGGTAAGGACGGCCCTCGCGCGTGTCGCTGCGGAGGTGTTTCATCATCGCCTCGGCCACCGATTCGGTCGCGTGGGTCCAGGCGTCAATGATCAGGTTGTAGCGCTCGCCCTCGGTGATGGCGCCCTGCTCGAAGTGCTTCTCGATCTTGGAGACCTCGACCTCGGTCGTCTTGACGATCTGCTCCTTCTCGGGCGGCATGACCAGGTCGCTCGTGGCGAACGAGAGGCCGGCCAGCGTCGCCTGGCGGAAGCCGAGTTCCTTGATGTCGTCGAGGATGCGGATCGTGCGCTCGCGCCCGAGGAGCTTGTGGCAATCGTGGATGATGCCGTCAATCCCCTTCTGGTCGAGCGTCTTGTTGTAATAGGCCATCTCGCGCGGGAGCACGTCGTTGAAGATCACGCGGCCCACGGTCGTCTCGTAAAGGGCCGAGGCCCCGGCCGGCTGCTGGACGCCGGTGGCGGTGCGGACTTCCGGGCGGTCCTTGATGCGCACGAAGATCCGGGCGTGGAGGCCGAGCTTCTTCTGCTGGTAGGCGAGGAACACCTCGCCCGCGCCGAAGAACTTCATCCCTTCGCCCTTCTCGCCGACGCGGTCGCACGTCAGGTAGAAAATGCCCAGCACGATGTCCTGCGACGGCGCGATGATCGGCTCGCCGCTCGCCGGGGAGAAGACGTTGTTCGTGGACATCATCAGCGTGTGCGCTTCGACCTGGGCCTCGACGGAGAGCGGCAGATGGACGGCCATCTGGTCGCCGTCGAAGTCGGCGTTGAACCCGCGGCAGACGAGCGGATGGATCTTGATCGCGTTCCCCTCGACGAGCACCGGCTGGAACGCCTGGATGCCCATGCGGTGGAGCGTCGGCGCGCGGTTGAGGAGCACCGGGTGGCCGGTGATGACTTCCTCGAGGATGTCCCATACCGGCTCTTCCTTGCGCTCGATCATCTTCTTCGCGGACTTGATGGTCTCGGCGTGGCCGAGTTCGCGCAGCCGGCGGATGATGAACGGCTGGTAGAGCTCGAGGGCGATCTTCTTCGGCAGCCCGCACTGGTGCAGCTTCAGGTCCGGGCCGACCACGATCACCGAGCGCGCCGAGTAGTCCACGCGCTTGCCGAGCAGGTTCTCGCGGAACCGCCCCTGCTTGCCCTTGATCATGTCGGTCAGCGACTTCAGGGGGCGGTTGCTGCTGCCGAGCACCGGGCGCTTGCAGCGCGCGTTGTCGAAGAGCGCATCCACGGCCTGCTGGAGCATCCGCTTCTCGTTGCGGATGATCACCTCGGGCGCGTTGAGGTCAATCAGCTTCTTGAGCCGGTTGTTGCGGTTGATGATCCGGCGGTAAAGGTCGTTGAGGTCGCTGGTGGCGAAGTTGCCGCTCTCGAGGAGCACCAGCGGGCGCAGGTCCGGCGGGATCACCGGGATCACCTCGAGGACCATCCACTCCGGTTTGTTATTGCTGTCCTTGAGCGCCTCGATCAGGCGCAGGCGCTTGGTGATGTCCTTCGCGCGCTGCTTGGAGTGCGTGGCGCGGAGTTCGTCGCGGAGCTGCCGGGCGAGCGCGGGCAGGTCGAGCCCGGTGAGGAGTTCGCGGATCGCTTCGGCGCCCATTTTCGCGTCGAACTTTTCGCCGTATTGCTCGCGGGCGGCGCGGTACTCGCCTTCGGAGAGCAACTGCCGCGGTTTCAGCGGCGTTTCGCCGGGGTTGACCACGACGTAGTCCTGGAAATAGATGATCCGTTCGAGCGCGCTGGTCTTGATGTCGAGCGTCGTCGCGAGGCGTGAAGGCATGGCTTTGAAGAACCAGATATGCACCACCGGCGCGGCGAGGGTGATGTGGCCCATGCGCTTGCGGCGCACGCGCGAGTGCGTGACCTTGACGCCGCAACGGTCGCACACGATCCCCTTGTGCTTCATCCCGCGGTACTTGCCGCAGAAGCACTCCCAGTCGCGCTCCGGCCCGAAGATCCGCTCGCAGAACAGCCCGTCCTTCTCGGCGCGGTAGGTCCGGTAGTTGATCGTCTCGGGCTTCTTCACTTCGCCGTACGACCAGGAACGGATGTCCTCCGGCGAGGCGAGCGAAATCCGGACCGACGTGAAATCGTTCACGCGCTCGAAAGTCGTCTCGGGCATAACTTCGTCTCCTTTAACATGGCCGCCCGGATGCAGCGGCCCCAGGAACGGAACTCATCTTTTCAGCCGGCCTAACGCCTTTGCGGCCCAATCTCCTTTTGCGCCTTCTCGAGTCTCAAGTTCATCCCCAGCCCGCGCACTTCCTGGATGAGCACGTCGAACGAGACCGGGGTTCCGGCTTCGAGGCAGTTGCGGCCCTTGATGATGGATTCATACATCAGCGTGCGGCCGGCGGTGTCGTCGCTCTTGACGGTCATCATCTCCTGGAGCAGATGCGCGGCGCCGTAGGCTTCGAGGGCCCAGACCTCCATCTCGCCGAGACGCTGGCCGCCCATGCGCGCTTTGCCGCCAAGCGGCTGCTGAGTGACCATGCTGTACGGCCCGGTCGCGCGCGCGTGGATCTTCTCGTCCACCAGGTGGTTGAGCTTCATAATATAAATGTATCCGACGGTGACCTTCTGGTCGAACGGTTCGCCGGTCCGGCCGTCGTGGAGCACCGTTTTGCCGTCCTCCGGCAGGCCCGCCTCGCGGAGGCAGGCGTGGATTTCCGCCTCGGTGGCGCCGTCGAAGACGGGTGAGACCGCGCGGAAGCCGAGCGTCCGCCCGGCCCAGCCGAGATGCGTCTCGAGAATCTGGCCGACGTTCATGCGGCTCGGGACGCCGAGCGGATTGAGGATGACGTCGATCGGCGTGCCGTCGGGCAGATACGGCATGTCCTCCCGCGGAACGATCCTCGCGATCACGCCCTTGTTGCCGTGGCGCCCCGCCATCTTGTCGCCGACCGACAGCGGCCGTTTGACGGCGACGAAAATCTTGACCATCTCGAGCACGCCGGGCTGAAGCTCGTCGCCGGAGCGGAGCCGGCGGATTTCCCGGTCGCGGTCGGCCTTGATCTGGCTGATGTTGCGCCAGTGCGGGGCGTAGACTTGCGACGCCTGGTCGCGCGCCTCGGGCGCGAACCGGTCCGGGTCGAACCGGAAAAGTTCCTCCTCGTGGAGCAGCTCGCGGATGGTCGCCTGCTCACTCCCGCGCCGATAAGCGGACTGGCCGGGCGCTTGCGGCAGGTCGGCCAGTTCGCGCATCATCGCCGCGAACGCGCCGGCGAGCCGGGTATCGTAGTCGCCGGCGAGCTTCCGCGCCTCGCGGAGGCCGTCGCGGCGTTCGTCATCCGGCGTCTGCGTCTTGCGTTTGTAATGGTACGCATGGATGACCACGCCGTCCGTCCCGGGCGGGACCGTCAGCGATTCGTTGGCGACGTCAATGCCCGCCTTCCCGAAAATCTCGCGCAGCAACTTCTCTTCCGGCGTCAATTCCGCCTTGGTCTTCGGCACGACCTTGCCGACGAGGATGTCGCCGGGCCGGACCGTGGTGCCGACGCGGACGATCCCTGCGTCGTCGAGGTTGGCCAGCGTGCGCTCCGACACGTTCGGGATGTCGCGCGTGAATTCCTCGTGCCCGAGCCGCGTCTCGCGGACGACGGCCGTGAATTCCTCAATGTGAATCGAGGTGTATTTGTCCGCATGGATGAGGCTGTCGCTGACGATGATGGCGTCCTCGAAGTTGTATCCGTCCCAGATCATGAAGGCGGCCAGCACGTTCCGTCCGAGGCTCAATTCGCCCTGGCAGGTCGCGGCGCCGTCGGCGATGACCTGTCCGGCGGCGACGGAATCTCCTTCCCGCACGATCGGCCGCTGGTTGAGGCAGGTGTTCTCGCTGAGCCGGACGTACTTGCGCAGCGGATGGACCACCGTGTTCGGCCCCCGGCCGTCGGCGCCCGGGCCTTCAACGATCGTGATGTGCGACCCGTCCACTTCCGTGACCGTGCCTTCCTTCTGCGCGATGACTACCATCCCGGAGCTGCGTGCGACGGCGCATTCCATGCCGGTGACGACCAGCGCCGGCTCGGATTGCTGCAACGGAACGGCCTGTCGCTGCATGTTCGATCCCATCAGCGCGCGGTTCGCGTCGTTGTGCTCGAGGAACGGGATCAGGCTGGCCGAGACGCCGACGATCTGCCGCGGCGAGACGTCCTCGAGATGGATGTCGGCCAGCCGCGCTTCGCGGAATTCGCCGCGGGCGCGGGCGACGCTCTTGATGTCGCGGCGTTCGCAGCCCGCCGGCGCGATGAGCACGTCCCGCTCCTCGTCGGCCCGCAGGTACCGGACCTCCGAGCCGTTGCGCAGCGTGCGGAACGGCGTGGTGATGAAGCCGTACTCGTCCACGCGGGCGAAGATGCCCAGCGAGGCGATCAGGCCGATGTTGGCGCCTTCGGGCGTCTCGATCGGGCAGATGCGGCCGTAGTGCGAGGCATGCACGTCGCGCACTTCGAAGCCGGCGCGTTTGCGGTTGAGCCCGCCGGGGCCGAGCGCGCTGATGCGGCGGACGTGGTTCAGCTCCGCGAGCGGGTTGGTCTGGTCCACGACCTGCGAGAGTTCGCCGCGGCCGAAGAATTCCTCGAAGACGGCGGCCAGCGCGCGGGTCCCGGCGATCTCGCGCGGCGAAGGCAGCTTGCCGCTTTCGCCGGGGACCAGGCGCTCGCGGACGGACCGGCGCCAGCGGACGCACGCTTCGCGGACCGGCAGCTCGAGCAGCTTGTCAATCGGCTTGAGGACGCGGTTGCCCAGGTCGTCAATGTCGTCGGGCCGGGCATCCTCCTTCTTTTCGCGCAGCCGGATGAGGTAGCGGATGGCGCAGAGAATGTCGTCCCGGCAGAGCGTCAGCCGGTCAAGCGGCACGCCGTGCTGGAACTTCTGGTTGACGCGGAAGCGTCCGACGCGGCCGAGGCTGTAGTTGACCGGTTCGGCGAAACGGCCGGCGAACAACTCGGTGGCGCGTTCGAGCGTCGCGGGCTCTCCGGGGCGGAAGCGCTGGTAGATGCGCAGCACCGCCTCGGCGTGGCTCTTGCACGGGTCGCTTTCAAGCGTGTTGAGGACAAGCTTGTCCTCGATGTTTTTCAGGACGGCGACTTCCTTCATTCCCGAGACCGCCAGCGTTTCGCCCAGCTCGCGGCTGATGCGCGCCCCGGCGCGCGCGATGATCTCGCCCGTCTCGGGGTTGACCAGTTCGCCGGCGAGGTAGCGGCCCTCCAGCGAATTCGCCTTTCCGCCGCCGGGCACCGCAAGGTCCTCCCGCTCGTAGAACAGCGCCAGGATGTCCGCATCCGCGCCTGAATCGGGTCCGAGCATCGCCCGGAGGAGCCACGTGGCGGGCATGCGTCCGCTCTGGCCCAACCTTACCTGGAGCACGTCGCGGCGTCCGATGGTGAACTCGATCCAGGTGCCGCGCTCCGGGATGAAGCGACAGGAGTGCGCGGTCTGGCCGCTGTCATCTTTGACCTCGTCGAAATCCACGCCGGCGGAGCGCTGAATCTGCGAGACGACCACGCGCTCGGAACCGTTGATGATGAACTCGCCGCAGCCGATCATCTTCGGGACATCGGCCATGTATACGTCTTCCTCGACGCTCTCAGCTCCGCCGATCCGAAG
The DNA here is from genome assembly GCA_050015075.1 of Candidatus Brocadiia bacterium. Classification (GTDB taxonomy): domain Bacteria; phylum Planctomycetota; class Brocadiia; order CAIUPP01; family CAIUPP01; genus JBEKCB01. The sequence continues at coordinate 50,140 of JBEKCB010000027.1, forward strand.
GCGGACGCGCAGCGGGCAGCAGTAGCTGAGCCCCAGGTGCCGGCACTCCTCTTCGGACCTGTACGGCAGGCCCAGTTCGTAACCGAGGTACTCCATCCGGATCGCGCCGTCGGCGCCGACGATCGGGAAGATTTCGCGGAAAATGGCCTCGAGGCCGATCGGCTGACGCTGGTGCGGCAGCAGATCCGGTTGCAGAAATCTCCTGTACGCCGCAACCTGCAATTCGGCCAGGTTGGGCGCTTCAATCGCGTCGCCGATTTTGCTGAAATTCCGGATCTGCATCAGCACCTGAACGACGATGGCCCATGGACGATGGACCCTCGTCCGTCGTTGATCGTTCGCCTCCTCACTTCAATTCGACCTTAGCGCCGACTTCCTCGAGCTTGGCCTTGATCTTCTGGGCTTCATCCTTGCCCACGGCTTCCTTGACCGGCTTCGGGGCGGTGTCCACGAGGGCCTTGGCTTCCTTGAGCCCGAGGGTCGTGAACTCGCGGACGACCTTGATGGCCTGCAGCTTGTTCGGGCCGGCGTTGACGAGGATGACGTCGAAGTCGGTCTTCTCCTCGGCGGCGGCAGCGGCGGCCGGAGCGGCAACGGCGGCGGCGGCCGCGACGGGCGCGGCGGAAACGCCGAACTTCTGCTCGAACGCCTTGACCAGCTCGGCGGATTCGAGCAGCGTCATGCCGGAAACCAGCTCCAGCACCTGCTGCACCTTCGGGGACAACGACGCGGCGGTCTGAGTTGCTTCGCCCATGAGTCCTCTCCTTTTAACGTTTAACTTTATCACCCGCTCACGAAATCACGGAGAACCGCAGTCGTTTCTCCGGGTGAGCGAGTGACCTTGCGGCCCAACCGTCCACACCAAGCCCGCGACAGCGAGGCGGCTACGCGGCCGCTCCGCCGGGGACGGGTCCAGAAGCTGCCGCTTGCGGGCTGGGCGGCGGACTCATCCCTTCCTTCTGATTCCGGATTCCTTCGAGAGCGCAGGCGAGGCTCCGGAAAATGCTCTGGAACGCGCCGGCGGTGCGCGCCATCGGGGCGCGGAGGCTGCCGGCCATCTGGGCGCGCAGGACCGCCATCGGCGGAATGCTCGCCAGCACGGCGATCCCGGCCTTCTCGTACGCGGCGCCGTCCATGTAGCCGCCGCGGATGGAAATCCGGTTCTCGAGTTTCTTCGACTGCTCCACCATGATCTTGCAGATCGCCGGCAGGTCCACCTGGCCGGTCACGAGCGCGCAGGGCCCCTGCAGGAACTTGGTCCCGGCGCCGATTCCGCTGCCCTCGAGCACTCGCGCGGCCACGGAGTTCTTGACGACCTCGATGTGGATCCGGCTGTCGCGCAGCAGCTTGCGGAACTGCGCGGTCTCGGGGCCGGTCAGCCGCTCGAACCCGACCACCAGGTAATTCGTGCCTTTGGGGAACCGCTGCTCCATCTCGGCAGCGATCATGCGATTCATCTCTTTCGGCATGTGCGCGCTCCCTCAGTCTGAAGTGCAATTCATTGCGGATCAGCCAACGTTCACGCTTCTCATACCGCCAGGCGGATCGCCGGGCTCATCGTGGAAGAGAGATACGCGCCCACGATGAACACGCCCTTCACACTGGCCGGTTTCGCGGCCTGAATATGCGCGATGAAGGACTCGACGTTCTGCCGAAGGTCCTCCTCGGAGAAACTGAGTTTGCCGACGGGCGCGTGCAGATTGCCCGTCGCGTCGGTCCGGTACTCCATGCGCCCGGCCCGGAACTCCTTGACTGCCTGCGGCACGTTCTCGGCCACGGTGCCGCTCTTGGGCGAGGGCATTTTGCCCTGCGGGCCGAGGACGCGGCCCAGCTTGCCGACGATGCGCATCATGTCGGGGGCGGCCACGGCGATGTCGAACTCCGTCCAGCCGTCCTGCACTTTCTTGACGAGTTCTTCGCCGCCCGCCTCGACGGCGCCGGCTTCCTTGGCGGCCTCGGCCGCGGCGCCGACGCAGAAAGCGATGACGCGCTTTTCCCTGCCCAGGCCCTTCGGCAGGCTCGCCGAGCCGCGCAACATCTGGTCGGGCTGCTTGACGTCGACGCCGAGCCGCATAGAAATCTCCACGGTCTCGTCGAACTTCGCCGGCGGAAACGTCTTGAGCACGGCGACCGCCTCCGCGACGGCGTACCGCTTGCTGGCGTCAACCTTCTTCTGCGCTTCGCGAAATCGTTTGCTGTTTTGGGCCATGAACTTACTCCACTATGCTATCTCGATACCCATGCTGCGCGCGGTGCCCGCGATGATGAGTTCAGCGGCGGCCACATCGGCTGCGTTGAGGTCTTTCATCTTCAGCGTGGCGATCTCGCGGACCTGCGCGCGGGTGACCTTGCCCACTTTTTCCTTATTCGGCGTGCCGGATCCCTTCGCGACCCCGGCGGCCTTCTTGAGGAGGACCGCCGCCGGCGGCGTCTTCGTGATGAAATCGAACGAGTGGTCGCGGTAAACGGTGATCTCGACCGGGATCGTCATCCCCGCCGCGTCGCGCGTCCGCTCGTTGAACTTCCGGACGAACTCGCCGATGTTGACGCCGTGCTGGCCGAGGGCCGGGCCGACCGGCGGGGCCGGCGTCGCCTGGCCGCCGGCGCACTGAATCTTGATCTTCGTGAGTATCGGTTTGCTGGCCATGTTTTGACTCCGACGAAACTCCTACACTCGTTCCACTTGCCAGTACTCGAGTTCGACCGGCGTGGGCCGTCCGAAGATCGTGACGATGACCTTGACCGTGCCCTTGGCCGGCGAGACTTCCTCGACAGTGCCTTCGAAATTCTCGAACGGGCCTTCCTTGATTCGGACCGCTTCCCCGCCGGAGAAGCCGATCTTGAGTTTGGGCGCCTCTTCACGGTGCTCGACTTCGCCGAGGATTTTCTCGACGTCGCGCTTGCCCATGGAGATCGGGCGATTGCCATCGCTCAGGAAATCGCCGATGCCCGGCGTTTCGCGGATGGTGAACCAGGCGGTCTGGGGAATATCCACCACCTCGCCGGTCTCGATCTCGATCATGATATAACCGGGGTAAATCTTGCGCTCGCGGACGCGCTTCTGCCCGCCGCGGATTTCGGAGATGCGTTCGCTGGGCACCACGATGCGGCAAACGGTCGCCTGGAGCGCATCCGCGCGGACTCGGCGCTCGAGCGCTTCGCGCACCTGGTCTTCCTTGCCGCTCTGGACGCGCACGACGTACCAGTTCTTGGACATTAGGGGAAGTCTCTCCGAAAAGCCCGGACCTACTTCGTTCTGTACAGGCGCAGGATGCCGGACGTGAAAATCAGGTCCGCGACCCACAGCACCGCTGAAAACACTACCAGCGCGATAATGACCACCAACGTCTGCCGTTTGAGTTCCGCATACGTCGGCCAGGAAACCTTGCGAAGCTCGATCTCGCTCATGATCAGGTAGTCCACGAACTTCGGAAGGTTGATCAGCCAGACAATCAGCGCCGCCGCTCCCAGGAACACCAGGATGCTGACCAGCGCGCTGTAGGCCACTTCGGTGCTGCCGACGTGGAAACTGCCGCCGACGGCGCTAAGGTAGTCGAACAGCTCATAAGTGCCGAACGCCGCGAGGGCGCCCATGCCGACGGCCGCAATCGCGCGCGCAGTTGTGCCTTGGCCTTTTTTGTAAATCTCAAACATCCTGCCTCCGCTGCCTCTTCAAGCTGAACCTGTGCGGCTCTCGTCGCGGACCGTTCGATAATTGGCAGGCCAGGAGGGAGTCGAACCCCCAACATTCCGCTTTGGAGACGGATGCTCTGCCAATTGAGCTACTGGCCTGCCCATCTGCGCGGCTCGGCGTTCGCCCGTGCGGCCGCGCCCGGCGGAAGAAACTACTTCTTCTTCTCGACGTGGACAGTCCGCTTCCGGTCGTACTTGCAATACTTCTTCAGCTCGAGCTTCTTGCCGGCCCGCGTTTCGCGGCTGGTGCGGTAGTTGCGGTTCCCGCACACCGTGCATTCAAGGCTCATGAATTCGCGCATCGCGAAACCTTCCGATAAACGTTTCGATTATTGGACGATTTTCGTGACCGTGCCGGCGCCGACCGTCTTGCCGCCTTCGCGGATCGCGAACCGGAGTTTCTCCTCCATGGCGATCGGCGTCTGGAGCTCAACCGCGACCGTGACGTTATCGCCCGGCATCACCATCTCGACCTTCTCGGGCAGCGTGACCGTGCCGGTCACGTCCGTGGTGCGGAAGTAGAACTGCGGCCGGTAACCGGTGAAGAACGGCGTGTGGCGGCCGCCTTCATCCTTGCCCAGGACGTACACTTCGCCCTCGAACTTGGTGTGCGGCGTGATGGACTTCGGCTTGGCGAGCACCTGGCCGCGCTCGAGGTCGTCCTTCTCGATCCCGCGCAGGAGCACGCCGATGTTGTCGCCGGCCTGTCCGGCGTCCATCGTCTTGTTGAACATCTCGACGCCGGTCACGATGGTCTTGCGCACTTCGGGCATGAGGCCGACGATTTCGATCTCGTCGCCGACCTTCACGACCCCGCGGTCCACGCGGCCGGTGCCGACCGTGCCGCGGCCCTTGATGCTGAACACGTCTTCGATCGGCATCAGGAACGGCAGGTCCACCGGGCGCACCGGCTCGGGGAAGTAGGTGTCAATCGCCGTCATGAGTTCATGGATGCACTTGCACTCCGGAGATTTCGGGTCGTTGGACTGATACGCTTTGATCGCGGAGCCGCGGATGATCGGGATCTCCTCGCCCGGGAAGCCGTACGAGGTCAGGAGTTCGCGCAGTTCGATGATGGAGACCTCGATCAGGTCCGGATCGTCCACGAGGTCAATCTTGTTGAGGAAGACGACGATGCCGGGCACGCCGACCTGGCGGGCCAGGAGCAGGTGTTCGCGGGTCTGCGGCATGGGGCCGTCGTCGGCGCCCACCACCAGGATCGCGCCGTCCATCTGCGCCGCGCCGGTGATCATGTTCTTGATGTAGTCGCGGTGTCCGGGACAGTCCACGTGAGCGTAATGGCGTTTCTCGGACTCGTACTCCACGTGCGCCACCTGGATCGTGACGGTCTTGGTGGCGTCGCGGACGGTGCCGCCCTTGGCGATATCGGCATACTCGCGCGCCTTGGCGCGGCCGAGGGCCGCCATGGTCTTGACAATCGCAGCGGTCAAGGTCGTTTTGCCGTGGTCAATGTGCCCGATCGTGCCGACGTTCATGTGCGGCTTCGACCGAACAAAGACTTCCTTAGCCATTGTCTTTCTCCTATCCTGGTCTATACCACTCCGGTATGCCCCTCGTGAGCACCGGACTCAGCGCGTCGCATTGCGTGGAGCTGCCTCTGGGGCTTGAACCCAGGACCTCGTCCTTACCAAGGACGCGCTCTACCACTGAGCTAAGGCAGCGCCCTTCACTCAGCCGTCAGCAGGCCGTCGCTTCCCCAGATGGAGCGGGCGATGGGAATCGAACCCACACAGCCAGCTTGGAAGGCTGGAGCTCTGCCATTGAGCTACGCCCGCCAATGGTGGGGAGAGCAGGATTCGAACCTGCGAAGGACAGTGCCAACAGATTTACAGTCTGTCCCCTTTGGCCGCTTGGGTATCTCCCCGGCGTCTTCTGGAGCTAGCGGTGGGAATTGGACCCACAACCTGCGGTTTACAAAACCGCCGCTCTGCCATTGAGCTACGCTAGCAACATCATCGGCGCGGACACATCGGAAAGGGTATTATACCAAAACGGCCGCGACTTGCAACCCTGGATTTCAGGAATAAGACTCCCCCGCCCCGACGATGTCCGCGACAACGTCCGGGATCTGCAGCCACCTGTCTGCACTGGGCGAAGTCACCTGGAAGGGAGTGCGTGCATTTGGCACCCCCCGCAGGGCTCAAACCTGCAACCTTCGGCTCCGGAGGCCGACGCTCTATTCAATTGAGCTAGGGGGGCGTCTGGTCACATCCTCGCGCGCCAGGTCTACAGCGCAGTTATCTTATCACACATGTTTCGCCGATTCAAGCCCTTCTGACTTGATAATCGCGGGCGGAAAGATATAATAAGATGTTTTCGCCGATCCCCTTCGAGAGCAATGGTATGTTTGAGTCGCTCACGGAAAACTTGAATACCGTCTTCAGAAAGCTGCGCGGCACCGCCGTCATCAGCGAGGGGAACACCCGCGACGCCATGCGCGAAATCCGCACGGCCCTGCTCGAAGCTGATGTCAGCTATAAAGTCGTCAAGGACTTCTCGAACACCTGCATCGAACGCGCGCTCGGCCAGGAAGTGCTCCGCAGCGTCGCGCCCGGACAGCAGATCGTCAAGATCGTGCATGACGAACTGGTCCAGCTCATGGGCCCGGTGGACCACGCGATCCGTTTCGCGGAACACCCGCCCACCGTCATCATGCTCGCCGGCCTCCAGGGATCGGGCAAGACGACGACCGCCGGCAAGCTCGGGCGCTACCTGCAGCAGCGCGGCCACTCGCCCATGCTCGTCGCGGCGGACGTGCAGCGTCCCGCCGCCGTGCAGCAGTTGCGCGTGCTCGGCGAGGAACTCCACATGCCGGTCTATTCCGAGGGCAGCGGCCGCCCGCCCCGCATCTGCGAACGTTCTCTCGACGCCGCGCGCCAGGCGAATTGCGACGTCGTGGTCCTCGACACCGCCGGCCGTCTCCACATTGACGAAGAGCTGATGGCGGAGCTGCTCGAGATCAAGACGCGCGCGAAGCCGCAGCAGATTTTCCTGGTGTGCGACGCGATGACCGGCCAGGACGCGGTCAACAGCGCCAACGAGTTCAACGCCCAGCTCGACATTGACGGCGTGATCCTGACCAAGCTCGACGGCGACGCGCGCGGCGGCGCGGCGCTCAGCATCAAGGCGGTCACCGGAAAGCCGGTCAAGTTCATCGGCGTCGGCGAAAAACTCGACACCCTCGAAGAGTTCCACCCCGACCGCATGGCCTCGCGCATCCTCGGCATGGGCGACATCGTGACGCTGGTCGAAAAAGTCCAGGCCGAAGTGGACGTGAAGCGCGGCCGGGAGCTGCAGGAGAAAATCCGGAAGCGGACCCTCTCGCTCGAGGACTTCCTGCAGCAGCTTCAGCAGTTCAAGAAAATGGGGAACATCCAGGACATGCTTGGGCTTCTGCCCGGGATGGGCGGCATGGATTTCTCCTCGGCCCAGGGCGAGGTGACGAGGGTCGAGGCGATCATCCGGTCCATGACCCCGGAAGAGCGCAACAACCCGGACATCGTGGACAGCTCGCGGCGCCGCCGCATCGCGGCCGGGAGCGGAAGCAACTCGCAGGAGATCAACCACCTGCTGAAGCAGTTCCGCCAGATGATGAAACTCATGAGGCGTTTCGGAGAGGGCGGCAAGGGGCCGAAAGGGTTTGGACTTCCGCCGATGGCGGGCTCCAGAACTCCGCGTCTCGGGCCCCGCCCGCCTATGCCAGGTCACTAACGTTTAAAGGAGGACACGTGGCAGTCAAGATTCGTTTGAAGAAAACGGGCCGCAAGAATCGTCCGTCGTACCGGATCGTGGCGACGGACGCGCACGCGAAGCGCGACGGCAAGGAACTCGAAGTCCTCGGCCATTACGACCCGCGCGCCGCCGACAAGGAAAAGCAGGTGGCGATTGACCGCGACCGCGTCCAGTACTGGCTCGGCGTCGGCGCGCAGCCGACGGACACGGTGGCCGGCATGCTGAAACGGGCGGGGATCAAGAAGGCCTGACGGCTGCCGCGAACAGCCTCGCGAGGTCCGAGGACGGAACGTCATGCGCGTGGATATTTTGACGCTCTTTCCGGCCATGTTCCCGCCGGTGCTGAGCGAGAGCATCCTGCGAATCGCCCAGGAGAAACGGATCGTGGAGTGCCACGTCCACGATCTCAGGCCGTTCGGCGAGGGCTCGCGCAGAAACGTGGACGACCGTCCGTACGGCGGCGGGCCCGGCATGGTGATGACCTGCGCGCCGGTGTTCCAGGCCGTTGAGGAGATCGAACGCGAGGCGGGCCGAACGCACCGGATACTGACCTCGCCGCAAGGCCGCCTGCTGACGAACGAGGTGGCCGTGGAATTGGCCGCAAAGCCGCGCCTGCTCATCGTCTGCGGCCACTATGAGGGATATGACGAACGGATCCCGATGGGGCTTGAAGCGGACGAGATCTCCATCGGCGATTACGTGCTGACCGGAGGCGAGCTGGCTGCCATGGTCATTGTGGACGCCGCCGTCCGGCTGATCCCGGGCGTCCTCGGCGATGAGGAATCGAGCCGCCGCGACTCGTTCGCGCAAGGCGTGCTCGGGTATCCTCAGTACACGCGGCCGCCGGAGTTTCGCGGCATGAAGGTGCCCGAGGTGCTGCTCTCCGGCGATCACGGCGTCATTGCGGAGTGGCGCGCGGCGCAGGCCAGACTTCGCACGGCGCAGAGGAAGCCTGGTCTCCTGATGAAGCGAGGGGCGCCGGTCCCTCGCCGTGACGTCAAGGAATCGAGTTCGTAACGTGCCCGGCTGGGTCGTTTTCCATTTCTCGTTTTGGGTCGGAGCAAGACTATGACGAACCCCATCGTGCAGGAGCTCGAAAAAGCGCAGTTGAAGAAGACCGTCCCCGAGTTCGATATCGGCGATACCGTGGAAGTGCGCACGAAGATCAAGGAAGGCGACAAGGAACGCATCTCCGTGTTCATCGGCACCGTCATCGGCCGCCAGGGCACCGGTGTGCGCGAGACCTTCAAGGTCCGCCGCCTCGTACAGGGCGAGGGAGTCGAGAGGACGTTCCCGCTCCACAGTCCCCTGCTCACCGAAGTGCGCGTCCGCCACAAGGGCGAAGTCCGGCGCGCCAAGCTTTATTACCTGCGCCGCCGCGTCGGCAAGGCCACGCGCATCAAGGGCCGGACGGTCCACGAAGTGGCCGGTTCCGAAAGCCAGCCGATCGCCGAGCCGCAAGCCGGCGCTGAGAAAGCGCCCGAGGCAAAAGCTCCCGCGAAGGAGTGATCGGCGGTGCCCGGGAAATCGCGGCGCGTTCTGGGCGAGCAGGGTGAACGGCTTGCGGAGGAATTCCTCCGCAAGCTGGGCTGCAAGATCCTGCGCCGGAACTGGCATTCCCGGCTCGGAGAGATTGATCTCATCGCGCGCGACGGCGACGAGGTCGTCTTTGTTGAAGTGAGGTTGCGCTCCTCGGGAGACTGGGGCGTCCTCCAGGAAGCCGCCCGCGCCGGAAAGCGGCGCCGCATCTGCCTCGCCGCGAGCGAGTTCGCGGACCGGAACCGCCTGCACGGGCACACGCTTCGGTTCGACGTCGTTGCCGTGCTCCTGCCGCCCGGCGGCGCGCCGGAAATCCGGCACTACAAAGACGCGTTTCCCATCGTCCGACCTACAAGCTGACGCGCTTCCCTCTAAGCCGCGGTTTCGGGCGGGAAGCTCGATCAAAAAGAAGACGGTTCGACGCTTTCACGCCGAACCGTCTTACTTTCGATCCGGCCGCCTGGGTCTGCCCCCGCACATCATCCCACATTCCCCGGCAGCCGGTTCTCGCCCCACTGCCGCAGTTTACCAGACCGACGACGCCAATCAATCGGGCGGCTGCCGATTCCTCGCATAGGAGAAACTCCTATGCGGCCGGCACGCAGGAAGCGCCGCGGCGACTTATGGTAATATGATGACGCATCCGCCCGCCGGGCGACGTCGCCCGACGGGAATTCGAGATGAGACCCGCAGCCGTTTTCCGAGAACGCCATGGCGCGAAAATTCGTTCTGCACACTCACAAGAAAGTTGACGCGACCGACTTCAGCGAGGCGCTCAACGAAGAGCAGTTGGCCGTCGCGACCGCTCCGGGCGGGCCCATGCTCGTCGTGGCCGGAGCGGGCACCGGGAAGACGCGCGCGCTGACCTATCGCCTAGCCTGGCTGGTGCGCGCGGGCGTGGATCCGGGGCGCATCCTGCTGGTCACCTTCACGAACCGCGCCGCGCGCGAGATGGTCCACCGCGTCGAGTTGCTCGTCGAACAGGCGACGCGCCACCTCTGGGCCGGCACGTTCCACCACATCGCCAATCGCATTCTCCGGCAGTACGGCAGCAAGCTGGGCATCTCTTCCGACTTCACCATCCTCGACCGCGAGGACGCCTCCGGCCTGCTGAAGTCGTGCGTGCCCGATTCCGGGGTGCCGATCGGCAAGCGGCGCTTCCCGCAGAAAAAAGTGCTGATGGAGATCTCCAGCTTCCTGCAGAACACGCTGCAACCGCTGCACGAAGTCCTCGCCCGGCGCTATCCGATGTTCGCCGATCAGTCCGAGGAGATCGCGCGCGTTCTCGAACTGTACGCCGTGCGCAAACGCGAGCGCCAGTTCCTGGACTACGATGACCTCCTCTCGGCGTGGCTCGTTCTCCTGACGGAGCATGCGGATGTCCGGCGCGTGTTGTCCGACCAGTTCCAGCACATTTTGGTGGATGAGTACCAGGACACCAACGCGATCCAAGGGGCGATCGTGGACGCGCTGGCTTCGACGCACCGGAACGTCTGCGTCGTCGGGGATGACTCGCAGTCCATCTACAGTTTCCGGGGCGCGAACTTTGAGAACATCCTGGGGTTCAAGGAGCGATATCCGGACGCCCGGGAGTACCAGCTCGAGACGAACTACCGGTCCGTGCCGCAGATCCTGGCCCTTGCGAACGCCAGCATCGCCGTGAACACGCGCCGGCTGCCCAAGGAACTGCGCGCCGTGCGGCCGTCCGGGCTGAAGCCGGCCGTGTCGTCCTGCCACGATGGGAGCGTCCAGGCGCAGTTCATCGCCGAGTACATTCTCCATCTGCTCGACCAGGAGCGGAAGCTCAACGACATCGCCGTCCTCTATCGCAGCCATTGGCACTCGATCGAAATCCAGCTCGAGCTGCGCCGCCGGAATATCCCGTTCCAGGTCCGCGGCGGGTTGAGGTTCTTCGAACAGGCGCACATCAAGGACGTCGTCGCGCACCTGCGGCTCGTCCAGAACCCCAAGGACGAACTCGCCTGGCTCCGCGTGCTGCAACTGCTGCCGAAAGTCGGCAGCGCCTCCTCGAGGAAGGCCTGGCTTCACATTGCCGGATTCGCCAATCCGCTGGAGGAGGCCGCGCGACCGGAGACGGCGCGCGTGCTGCCCGCGCCGGCGCGGCCGTTCTATGCCGACTTCGTCAGCCTCCTCCGCGAACTGCCGACACTGCAATCGCCGGCGGAGATGATGGAGCGCGTCATGGCGGGCCCTTACGGGGCTTACCTTGAATCGCACTACGATCACGCCTCGCTCCGGAAGGAGGACATCCGCGGCATGATCAGCTTCGCCGCGCAGTACAAGGCCCTCGAGGCTTTTCTCGCGGACGTGTCCCTCGCCGGCGAGTTCTCCGGCGAGACGGTCGTCACCGGCCCCGAGGAGCAGGAATTCGTGATCCTCTCGACCGTGCACCAGGCCAAAGGGCTCGAGTGGCCGATCGTGTTCATCCCGTGGCTCTCCGACGGCCGGTTCCCCACCGACTTCGCGATCAACACCCGCGAGGAGGAAGAGGAGGAGCGGCGCGTCTTCCACGTCGCCGTGACGCGAGCGAAGGACGAGCTTTACCTGCTGGTCCCGCAGTTCCAGCGCAGCCGCTCCGACCGGCTTGTGATGATGAAGCCGAGCCGCTTCCTGACCGAGCTTCAGCCCGACGTGACCGAACCGCTGGTGATCGAAGAGGGGCTGCCGGACCTGATCGTCGGCGGAAAAGCGCTCCCCGCGCCGGAGGGCGCGCGGAGGATCCCTTTGAAATCAGGCAACGGAAAACGAAAACTTCGCAAGGAGAAGAAGAAATGAAGGCATCCGAGGGGCGCATCGGGCGCGTGTTCGTGATCCGGCTCGACGACGGCGACGTCATCCCGAACTGTATCGAGCGGTTCGCCGCCGAGCGCGGCGTCACAACCGGCTACGCCCTGCTCATAGGCGGTGTCGGCAAGGGCGAAGTGGTCGTCGGCCCGCGCGATTCGGCCGCGATGCCGCCGGACCCGATGGCGCTTCCGCTCGACGGCGCGCACGAAGTCTCCGGCGTCGGCGTCCTCGCGCCGGGCGTGGACGGCAAGCCCGCGCTCCACATGCACGCCGCCCTGGGCCGCGCCGGCCGCACCATGACCGGATGCCTGAGAAAGGGCGTAAAGACCTGGCTCCTCGGGGAAGCGATCCTCGTCGAGGTCACCGGCGCAGAGGTCCGCCGCGTCAAGGACGAGAAGTCGGGGTTTGCGCTGCTGCAGACCGACAGCGGCGCGGGCAAGGTCGGCCGTTGAATTCGACGAAAAAAGTACTGACTGCGACTGCGCGGACAGTGGCAGAGGCGCCGTCTTTTCGACTATACTTAGGTTATGGCAAAGGAACGCATCATCATGGCGCGCCTGACCCGTCGGGGCGAGCTTGGACGCGAGTTCGATCTCGAGTTTTGGGACAAAATCGGCGCGGAAGGCCGTTTTGCCGCCGCGTGGGAAATGGTGCGCGAGGTCATGGCGATGAGGGGTATGAGCGGGCGTCAGACGCGACTACAGAAATCTGTTGCGCGCATGGTGCGCCTTCGGCGGACTGGAACAAAACGGCGCACCAGGCGCATCACTCCGGCTCCAGCACGATCAACGTCACTTCCGGCGGCGCGAAGAGGCGCATCGGCGGGCCCCAGGTTCCGGTGCCGCGGCTGAGGTAGATATCGCTGCCCGGCGCGACGCGGTGCAAACCGGGCGTGATCGGATAGAAGCAGTAGACCACCAGGTTGAACGGGAATATCTGGCCGCCGTGCAGGTGGCCGGAGAGTTGCAAGTCGAACCGCCCTGCCGATGCCGGATTGATCCTCGGCTGATGCTTGAGCAGGACCACCGGCCGCATGCCGTCCTCGCCCGCCAGCGCAGGCGGCTCATCGAAGAAGCACGGTTCGCTTCTCTGACGCCCGGCCGGATCGTCCACGCCGGCGACCCGCACCGGCCCGGCGACGGCCGATTCCCCGCGCAGCGTTTTCAGTCCGGCGGTCTGGTAGAAGCTCAAACTGTTCTGCAAACCGGTGTAATACTCGTGATTCCCAAGGCAGCCGAACTTGCCCATCGGCGCCCGCACGGCCGCGAGCATTTCCGCCAGGCTTTTCCCAATCTGGTACGGCAGGTCCGACAGATCTCCGGTGCAGACGAGAATGTCCGGCGCGGCCTCGTTGATGAGGCCGATGATCTTCGCCAGCGTCCGCTCCTTCAGGATCGGACTGAGATGAATATCCGTGATCTGGACGATCCGCACCGGCGCCGCGCCGCGGGACAGCTTCGGCGTGCGGACATGGACCTCTTTGAGCCGGATGTCCGCCGCTTCGATCAGCCCCCAGCCGGCGGCCGCCAGCACCACGACGCCGTAAAGCGCAAGCGCCGGCTTCGGCCGAAGCAGAAGGCAGGCCGCCGACGGTTGGAAATGGGCCATGCAGCGCATCCCCAGGTTCCAGCCGTCTCCCAGGAGCGCCAGCACGCAGAACCAGAACAGAATGGCCATCCAGGAGTAGCCCACCGCGGCGGCCAGCCAGGCGAGGCGGACGCATCCCCGGCGCTCGAACACGCGCACGAGGATCGGGGCCGCAATCGCGAAGATAAAGAATATCGCGAGCAGCGCCGTGAAGACTCCCGGACCGGGCCAGGCGGCATGAATTTTGGAGAAGAAGTAAAAATTGATTCCGCCATAGATGGCGAGGAAAATCGCAATGAACAGCGCCATATCGCCCACTGCCTCGAGAAAGTCAGGTCGGGTCCGGCCGTCGCCTGCGCATCATACCCGGTCCGTCGAAGGACTGTCCAACGCAACCCGGGCCGACCGGCACCCCGAAATCAGCGTTGCGCAGGCGAAACCCTTTTTGATATAAGTAACGTTTCGGCGACAGGCCGGCGAGCCGGGTCGGCTGAGAGGAAAGAGACTTGATCGGCAGGCGCCTGCTCTGGATCGGCGCGAGGGCGATGTTCCGGATGATGTTCGTCCTCGCGTTCCGCGTGCGCGTCTTCGGACAGCTCAACGTGCCGCGGTTCGGCGGCGTGCTGATCGTGTCGAATCATCAGAGCTATCTCGACCCGATCCTGCTGTCGCTGGGCTTCGAGCGTCCGGTGAGCTTCATGGCGCGGCGGACGCTCTTTCGGAACCCGGCGTTCGGCCGGCTGATCGCGGCGGTGAACGCGTTCCCGGTCACGCGCGGCGGGGTGGATACCGCCGCCATGCGCGAGGCGGTGCAGCGGCTGCAGAACGGCGAATGCCTCGTGGTCTTCCCGGAAGGAACGCGGTCGTCGGACGGCAAAATCGCACCGTTGCGCCCGGGAATCCTGGCGCTGGTCGAGCGCGCGGACGTGCCGATCGTGCCCGCGGTGATTACGGGCGCATTCGAAGCGTGGCCGCGCGGCTCAACGCCGAGGACCGGTGAGATATCGGTCCTTTACGGAGGCGCGATCCGGCCGAAAGAGCATCGCCGGCTGTCACGCGTGGAGCTGGTCGAGCGGCTGCAGTCGGAATTGTCGCGGCTTGAAACGGAACTCAGGAAACGCAGAACCTGCTCCTGAATCGGAGCAGAATCGGTCAGACAGGATCGTCCGGAATATGGGACCGGGTCGTTCGGTTCCCGGCAATGCGCCGGGCCGCCCGGCTCCTGAAACAGCGATCGCTTTCCGGACACGCGCCCGCATTCAGTGGCCGTGCGACAGGAAGGGCCGAAGCCCTCTCCCGCGGCCAGCGGCGAGGCGCAGCAAAGGAGACGAAGATGGTTGACGAGCTGATGCTGAGCGACATGCACGTGGACCGGTCGGAGATTGACCGCGAGGTCGAGGCGGCCATGGCGGACCCGGCGGTCAAGGACCTCGACAAGGCCGTGGACGAGTCCATCAAGTCGTTCGAGTCCGGTTCCATCATCAAAGGCAGGGTCATCAACATCATCGGCGACGACGTCGTCGTGGATGTCGGCTATAAATCCGAAGGCCTTTTGCCGCTCAACGAGTTCTCGGACAGCGGTTCGGTCAAGCCGGGCGATGAAATCGAGGTGCTGCTCGACGCGGTGGAAGACGACGCCGGCGTCATCGTGCTCTCGAAGCGCAAGGCGGACCGCATCCGCGGCTGGGAAAAGATCATCACCGACCACAAGGAAGGCGACGTGGTCACCGGCCGCGTCATGCGCAAGATCAAGGGCGGCCTGCTCGTGGACATCGGCGTGCCGGTGTTCCTGCCGGCCTCGCAGGTCAACATCCGCCGGCCGGGCGACATCGCCGAGTACATCGGCAAGGAAGTCACCTGCAAGATCCTCAAGATTGACGAGGAGCGCCGCAACATCGTCGTCAGCCGCCGCAAGCTGATCGAGGAAGAGCGCGAGCAGATGAAGGCCAAGGTCATGGCCGAAATTCAGGTCGGCCAGACCCGCAAGGGCACGGTCAAGAACATCGCCGACTTCGGCGCGTTCGTGGACCTGGGCGGCATTGACGGCCTGCTCCACATCACCGACATGTCCTGGAGCCGGATCAGCCATCCCTCCGAGATTGTGGCGATTGACGAGGATATCGAAGTGATGATCCTGAGCGTGGACAAGGAGCGCGAGCGCATCGCCCTGGGCCTCAAGCAGAAGACCGAGAACCCGTGGAAGCGCGTGCCCGCGAAATACCCGGTCGGCACCCGCCACAAGGGCGAGGTGGTCAACATCGTCAACTACGGCTGCTTCGTCAAGCTCGAGGACGGCGTCGAGGGACTCGTGCACATCTCCGAGATGTCCTGGACGCGCCGCGTCAATCATCCGTCGGAGGTCGCCGCCATCGGCGATATCGTGGAAGTCGTCGTCCTCGGCATCAACGAGGAGAAGCAGGAGATTTCGCTGGGGATCAAGCAGACCGAGTCGAACCCGTGGGCGCACGTCGAGGAGAAGTACCCGGCCGGAACGGTCATCAAGGGCCGCGTGCGCAACCTGACGAACTACGGCGCATTCGTCGAACTCGAGGAAGGCATAGACGGCCTGCTCCACGTCAGCGACATGTCGTGGACCAAGAAGATCAACCACCCGTCGGAACTCCTCAAGAAGGGCGACCGCGTCGAAGCGGTGGTCCTGAGCGTTTCGGAGGAGAAGAAGCGCGTGGCGCTGGGCCTCAAGCAGCTCGAGCGCGATCCGTGGCAGGGCAACATCCCGGCGAAGTACAGCGCCGGCCAGGTCGTCCACGGGAAGATCACGAAGCTGACCTCGTTCGGCGCGTTCGTCGAACTCGAGCCGAACCTCGAGGGCCTGCTCCACATCTCGGAGATGTCCGACAAGAAGATCGAGAAGCCGGAGGAAGCCGTGCAGGTGGGCCAGGAAGTGCAGGTGACGATCCTGCGAGTGGATTCCGAAGCGCGCAAGATCGGCCTCTCCATGCGCAGCGGCGCCACGGCAGGTGAGGCGCCGGCGGCGGCCGAAGCGGCCGCGGTGACCGAAGCGCCGGCGGCAACCGAAGCGGCGGAGAAGCTCGCCGAGCTCGAAGCGCCCAAGGCCGCCTCTGAAGAGGCTCCGGCGACTGAGCCCGAGACCAAGCCCGCTCCTTGAGAGCGCCCGAGCGTTTCTCGGCGCGGAAGACTCCGACTTTCGAGGTTGCAATGCGGTTCGATGAGCCGGGCCTGGATGCTTATCTGAAGGAAATTGACCAGTTCCGCCTCCTCACGGCCGAAGAGGAGGCGGAACTGGCACGTCGCGTCAGCCGCCACGACAAAGAGGCGCGCGACGAGATGATCCGCCGGAACCTTCGCCTGGTCGTTCACTTGGCTCTGCGTTACACCCACCGAGGCGTTCCGCTCATGGACCTCATCGCCGAAGGGAACATCGGCCTGATGAGGGGCGTCGAGCGTTTCAAGCCGGAGCGGCACACCCGGTTCAGCACCTACGCCACCTGGTGGATCCGCCAGCACATCCGCCGGGCGCTGCAGACCTGCGGCCCGGCCGTGCGCGTGCCCGGCTACATGGTCGAACTCATCGCCCGCTGGAGGCGCGTCAGCCAGCAACTGACCGAGAAGTTCGGGCGCCCGCCGACCGACCAGGAGATCGGCAAGCGCATGGCGGTCTCGGCGGAACGCATGAGGATGATCAACCGCGCCCTCCGCGCCGCCGCGACGACCGACCGCGCGCCGGATATGTCCTGGGTCTTCGAAGGCTCGGTGGCCGATAATCGCACCGAGGCGCCGGAACACGAGTTGATGGTCGAGAACACCCACCAGATGATCAAGCACAGCCTGGCTGCCCTGACGCAGCGCGAAAAGGAAGTGCTCGAACTGCGTTACGGCCTCGAAGGCACCGAGGCGATGACGCTGGAGAAGATCGGCCGGCACCTCGACCTGACCCGGGAACGGGTCCGCCAGATCGAGTCGGAGGCACTGCGGAAACTGGCGAAGGTCATTGATCGCCGGTACGCCTGAGCAGAGGCCGACATGCGCAAGTACGAGGGGGAACCGGATTACGCAGCGGGCGATTACGACGAGACCGAACGGCGGTTCGCCCGGGGATGGTTCTTCCACACGGTGGTCGGCTGGCTCATCCTCGTCAACGTCGCGGTGTACGTGCTGGAAATCATCCTGATCCGCGCGCAGCCCGCGGCGTTCGACGCTGGCTTCGGCTGGCTCTCCCTGCGGCCGGCGGACGTGTTCGCGCGCGGATACGTTTGGCAACTGCTGACCTACGCCTTCCTGCATGCCCCGGCGAATTTACTGCACATCCTCTTCAACATGTTGTTCCTCTATTGGTTCGGCCGCGAGATCGAGATCGTCTGGGGAGCGCGGCGGTTTCTGGCGTTCTACTTCACGGCGGCTGTGTTCGCGGCGTTGGCCTTCGCAGCCGTGCACTACTTCGTCTGGCCCCTGGAAAAGCCGTGCATCGGCGCGTCGGGAGCGATCATGGCGGTCGTCATGGTGTACGCGCTGTGGTGGCCGAACCGCACGATCCTTTTCATGTTCCTCTTTCCGATGCGCATCTGGACATTCGTCCTCATCGTGATCGGCATCACGGCCGTAAACCTGCTCCAAGCCGGCGACAACGGCGTGGCGAACCTGGCGCACCTGGCCGGACTGCTGTACGGATACCTGGTCGTCCGCGCGGCCCCGCGATTCCGGTCCTCGATCGCGCGGTTTCCCGCCGGTAAACTCGCGGCCGTGCGCGAAGCGCACAAGGCCGCCGACGAGCGCCGGCTCGATGAACTGCTGGAGAAGGTGCACCGGCAGGGCATTCATTCGCTGGTCTGGCGGGAGCGGCGTTTCCTGAAGAAAATGAGCCGGAGCCGCTAAGCGTATTTTTTTGATAATGGGGGCTTGCACTGCGCCCATTTGTCCGGTATTCTAGGGCGGCTGAGGGAAAATTGCCTCTATCCCTGATCGGGGAGACACGAGGTCATGTCTGATGACCTGGCTGCTTTCACGTTGCTGGGCGATTCCGCCGACTGGTTGAAGGATACGGGGGGCGTTTCGATCCGCGAGTACCGCCTCGCGGCGATGGACGCTTATCGCTCGGCATGGGCGTCGCCCACGAGCAACACGCGCTTTGCGACGTTGCAAGTGGTGTTCGGGCGGCTGTTCGACGCGCTGCGCCATAACCAGCTCTACCCGGAGGCCGTCATCCTCGGCGGGTCGGGCGACAAGACGGTGCGCTATCTCGCCTCGCCCGAGAACCTGCGCAAGGACTTCGAGCTGCTGCGGAATTTCTGCGTCGTCAACAAATTCGGGATGGGCGAGATCCATCTGCTTTACATCGTGCTGCTGTTCTGCAGAACGTTGTACCAGGGCCAAACCGCGCTGCGCGACGAGGTGCTGGAGGAAGCGGTGGACAACGTGCTCTTCCTCCGGCTGCCGATTTACCGCGCGGACAACGTCGGCGCGTTCAGCCTGGAGGTGAAGGCCCGGTTCCACGCCGTTCGGATCATGCACTCGATGAGAAGACTGGGCCTCTTCGACGATACCGTGGGCCACGAGATCAGCGCGCAGGACCAGGCCGAAGCGCGCAAATTGCTGGCGAACGAACTCTCCACCGAGGTCGAGCGGTACATCCAGAAGCGGCACCGGCTGGCCTTCCAGGTGTTCGACGCGGCCTCCGCGCTGGAGGAATACACGCGCGCCCACATCGCCGGCCGCATCCCGGCCGGCGAACGCACGCCCGAGGAGATCTTCCTCCGGCTCCGGCACCGGCTCCGCCATCTGGTCGGACACCCGGAAGTGACCGCCGCCATGCAGAGCAGGCTCGTCAACCTCGGCGTCGCGGGGATCGTCCGCGCGCTGCCGCACGTGGATGGCACGCTCGCCCGCGAGATGTACGCCTTCCTCCGCGGCGGCAAGAGGCTCCCGACCGTGCGGCACGCCCGGATGTTCGAGGTGCTGCCCAATAACGTCGAGCGGCTCCGTTTCCTCAACTTCCTCTTTTTGCGGGGGAAGCAGAACCCGGTTTACTACGTCGAGCGATTCGAGCGGTTCTTCGCCGGCGAGAAACTGCGCTTCATCCGCAAGGATGTCGGCTTCGCGTTCGAGTCCTCGCCCGAGACTTCGGTCAGGCCGGCGACCGACTGACCGTCGAGCGTTTCGCTTCCAGGAGAAACCATGATCCCCGATGGAATTCTGCGCGAACTCACTGAGCAAAATGCGGCCAAGATCGTGCTGCTGGTCGCGGACGGTCTCGGCGGCGTGCCGCATGACGGGCGGACCGAGTTGGAGGCGGCGGACATCCCCTGCCTGAACAAGCTCGCGAGCGAGTCGGAATGCGGGTTGACCGACCCGATCGCCCGCGGCATCACGCCGGGCAGCGGGCCGTCGCATTTGGCGCTGTTCGGTTACGACCCCTTGCAGTACGAAATCGGCCGCGGCGTGCTCGAGGCGCTCGGCGTGGGCCTTTCGATGACCGCTCGCGACGTGGCCGCCCGGGCGAATTTCGCCACGCTCGACAAGGGGATCATCGTGGACCGCCGCGCCGGCCGCCCCGCCAGCGAGAAGAGCCGCGAGCTTTGCGCCCTGCTCTCCAAGGCGATCCCCAGGATCGGCGACGTTGAGGTCGTCATTGAGCCGGGCAAGGAGCACCGGTTCACCGTGTTGTTCCGCGGAGACGGCCTCGACGGCCGCATCGAGGACGCCGACCCGCAGAAGGACGGCCACCCGCCCGTTCTGGCCAAGCCGCTCGCCCCGGAAGCCGAGCACACCGCCGATGTCGTCAATGATTTCATCCGCATGGCGAACGAGGCGCTCGAAGGCCGCCACCCGGCGAACACCATCCTCGTGCGCGGTTTCGCCAAGTACCCGGCGATCCCGAGCATGACCGAGCGCTTCAAGCTGCAGCCGGCCTGCATCGCCACCTATCCCATGTATCGCGGCCTGGCCAAGCTGGTCGGGATGAAAATCCTGCAGCCGCGCGAGACGATCGAGGATGAGTTCAACACGCTGAGTCGCGAGTTCGAAAAGCACGATTTTTTCTACATCCACATCAAGAAGACGGACTCCTACGGCGAGGACGGGAACTTCGACAAGAAGGTCGAGATCATCGAAGAGCTCGACCGCCAGGTCCCGACGCTGCTCGCGCTGGAGCCGGACGTCATCGTGGTCACCGGCGACCATTCCACCCCGGCGGTGCTGAAGGGCCACTCCTGGCATCCTTGCCCGTTCCTGCTCTGGTCGAAGTATTGCCGGCCGGACGGGGCATCGCGCTTCAGCGAACGGGAGTGCGCGCGCGGGTCGCTGGGGCGGTTCCCGGCTGTCGAGGCGATGGCGCTGATGCTGGCCAATGCGCAGAAGATGAAGAAGTTCGGGGCATAGTTCCGAGCGAGGAAGGCCGGGATGGAAGTCCGCAAAATCGGAATGCGCGTCTGGTTCCATGCGACGCGGCCGTTCTCCTTTCCGGCGTCCGCGCTCGGCGTGCTGGTCGGCACGGCGGCCGCCGCGCCGATCTCACATTGGCGATGGGGCGTCCTCGCCGCCGAACTCGTCGCCGTGGTCGCCATGCACGCCATCGCCAACCTGCTGAACGACTACTTCGACTACCGTTCCGGCGTGGACCACCGCACCGAGCTTGACGAGGGCCGGCCCGGCCGCTTCCTCGTGAAGAACATCCTCCTGCCCAGAGACGTCCTAAAGCTCGTGTTCGTGCTCTCCTTGGTGATTGCGCCGCTGGGCGCCTTTCTGATCTGGACCGGCGGCTGGCCTGCGGTCGCCATTGCCGCGACGGGAATATTCCTGGGCTACGCCTATACCGGTCCGCCGTTTGCCTTCAAGTATCATCGTCTCGGCGAGCTGTGCATCTTCATCGTCTACGGGCCGGCCATCGTGGTCGGCGCGGGATACATGCAGGCGCGGCGTCTGACGCCGGAGATGTTCCTGTATTCCATCCCGCTCGGGATGCTGATCACCGCCATCGTGTCGGCGAACTTCCTCAGGGACCTGGAGGAGGACAGCCACGGAGGGATTCGGACGCTGGCCCGCGCCCTGGGCCGGAAGCTCTATGTGCCGTTCTACCTGGCGCTCATGTTCCTTCCCGCGCCCTTCGTCGTCGCGATGGTCCTCGCGAAAGCCGCGCCCGCCTGGCTGCTCCTCAGCCTGCTGGCGCTGCCCGCAGGACTCGTGCCCGCGCGCTTCGCCCTGCGCAACCTCCGCCGCCCCGACGCAGACGCGCTGACCGCGAAATACATGACCGTCTTCGGCGGCTTGATCTTCCTGGCGCTGATCCTGGCCGGAGCACGCTGATGCCGATTCGCCGTTCAACAAGCCGTTCGGAATCTCAGCCCGCGCTGGAAAAAGGTGTGCGCTCCCGGAATGATCTCATGGGCAGTCTTGGTGAAACAGGAAAGGATCCCCGATGATTCGCAAGGCATTCGTCATGTCAGTCGCTGCAGGCTCGGAAGCGGAATACCAGCATCGCCACAACCCCGTCTGGCCGGAAATGCAGCAGGTTCTCAAGTCCCACGGCGTCCACAACTACTCCATCTTCCTGCACCCGGAAACGCGCCAGCTCTTCGCGTACGTGGAGGTCGAAGACGAGCAACGCTGGAAGGCCATCGCGCAGACGCCCGTCTGCCGCAAGTGGTGGGCGCACATGAAGGACATCATGCCCGCCAATCCCGACAACAGTCCGAAGTCGCTCGAATTGAAAGAGGTCTTTCACCTCGATTGATCGAAGAGGCGCGGACGGCAGTCGGCAATAATCAGGTGCCCATTTCCCAGGACTTGAGATACTTCCTCTGTTCCGGCGTCAGCGTGTCAATGGCGATGTCCATGGACCGCAGCTTGAGCCGGGCGATCCATTCGTCAATCTCGCGCGGCACATCGTGGACCTTGACCGGCAGCGGGCTCTTACGCTTTGCCACCCATTCCGAGGCCAGCGCCTGCGTCGCGAAGGACATGTCCATCACGCACGCCGGATGGCCTTCGGCGGCGGCCAGGTTGATCAGGCGGCCTTCGGCCAGGACGTAAATCCGTTTCCCGCCCGCGAGCGTGAATTGATCCACGTGCCGGCGCACGCCCCTGCTGACGCTCCGCGCGAGCTTCCGGAGCGCGTCAAGGTCAATCTCGACATTGAAGTGGCCGGAGTTGCAGACGACCGCGCCGTCTTTCATCCGCTTGAAATGCTCCGCGCGGAGCACGTGGATGTCGCCGGTGAGCGTGCAGAACAGGTCGCCGATCGGCGCGGCCTCTTTCATGCTCATCACGCGAAAGCCGTCCATGACCGCCTCGAGCGCGCGGAGCGGCTGGACCTCAGTGACGATGACGTTCGCGCCCATGCCTCGCGCGCGGGTCGCAAAGCCGCGGCCGCACATCCCGTATCCGGCGGCGACGACGTTCTTCC
The DNA here is from genome assembly GCA_050015075.1 of Candidatus Brocadiia bacterium. Classification (GTDB taxonomy): domain Bacteria; phylum Planctomycetota; class Brocadiia; order CAIUPP01; family CAIUPP01; genus JBEKCB01. The sequence continues at coordinate 72,896 of JBEKCB010000027.1, forward strand.
CGGCCAGCAGGATATCCGTAGCGCGGATGATGCCGTCCACGGTGGACTGGCCGGTGCCGTAGCGGTTGTCGAAGAGGTGCTTGACGTCGGCGTCGTTGACGGCGATCACCGGGATCCGGAGCGCGCCTTTGCGTTCCATCGCGCGCAGGCGGATGACGCCCGTCGTCGTTTCCTCCATGGAGCCGAGGACCTTGTCGCAGCGGCCGGCGAATTCGCCGTGCAGCGTGCTGACGAGGTCGGCGCCGTCGTCGAGGGTGATCGTCGGCAGCGTCTGCAGGCAGGCGCGGATGTGGCGGTAGTAGCTCTGCGTCCCTTCGCCCCGGATGGCGTACACCGGGATTCCAAAATCGTGAACGAGCGAGGCGGCGACGTCATCCTGCGTGCTCAGCGGGTTCGAGGCGCAGAGCGAGAGCTTCGCACCGCCGGCGATCAGCGCGCGGCAGAGGTTCGCGGTCTCGGCGGTCACGTGCAGGCACGCCGCCAGCGTCATCCCCTTCAGCGGCTTTTCTCTGGCGAACCGTTCCCGCACG
>JBEKCB010000028.1:0-67098 GCA_050015075.1 Candidatus Brocadiia bacterium
GCAGCTTGATGTCCTCCGGCGTGCCGTCGTGGAGGATTTTGACCGCCACCTGCCGCCCCGTGCTCAACTGCCGCCCGACGTGCACGGTTGCGAATCCCCCTTCGCCGGCCGGCCGGCCGACGAGGAAGTCCCCCATCAGCACCCCTTTGACCTCTTCCGGGGCCAGTTTCGACAGCAGTTTCCGGAAGTCCCTCTCCTGCACGCCCGATTTCCCCAGCAGACGCTGCAGCGCTTGAATCACCCGCGCGCCGCCTTCGGCGGAGTATTTTGGCTCGCGCCCCTCGGCGACGTATCGCGCCGAGAAGTCCTCTTCCAGCCCGTTGAACGTCCAGAGCGCGGCGCCTTCGCGCTCGAACCAGGGCGGCCGATATTCCGCCGGCGCACCGAGCGACTCGATGAGCGATCGGCGAGCCTGCAACTGGATCAGCGGACGCAACGCCGCCGCCAGACGCGCCCAGCCCGTCTCATCCGTCGGCGGATCGTGCGCCACCAGGTTGCGCACGCCGATGGCCATCGAGAGCGCATTCCCCGTCGTGAGCTTCCCGCCGCGCCAGCGCGTCACCTCGCACAGGGGCTTCAGCGATTCGGCGACCGGCGCGTCGAGCCGCTCATCGAGCAGTTGCAGCACATGGGCTACGATGGCGGCCTGCTCGACCTTCTGGCGCTCCGAGGCGCTCCCGGCGCGCAGCGCCTCGCGCCGCGCGCTCCGCAAGCCCGACAGCAGGCCGTTCCACGTCCCCCAAGCGGGACGCTGCAGGCCTCCGAGCGCGCTGAACAGCTCGCTCGACACGATCTCCGCACGCTCCCAGTCCGACAGCGCCAGCAGCGCCACGGCGCGGAAGTCTGATTCCAGGTACGCCAGGGAACGGCGGACGAAGGGCTCACTCCCCAAAGTTTCCCTTAACAATCCATCATAACGGTTCGCGCTCATCGTCTGATCGCCCGGATCTTTGCAGTGAGGGTTTCGAGTGCCTGGGCCTCTTGCACGCGGTCGGTCGCTGCTGTGAACCTTTTCACGCGGTTCCAGGCCTGCGGGGAATAAGGTTGCGCCCCAGATTGATGACCGAGAATCCGCCGAGGACGAGCGCGAACGTCAACGAACCGGAGACGCGCTCAGCCCAATGCTCCCTTCCGAGTTCGCGGGAACTCTTGACCTGGCGGTTCGCTCCGTACTGGTCGCTCTCGACGAACTGCTCATCGGGCGAGGAGGAGAAGAACGTATCGGGATCGCTGCGCAGCGCGGGCGCAAGGAACGCGCCTAGGATGACCACCACGAGAACCAGGGCCGTGACGTTCTTGGCCACCTGCCACGAGAACGCCCCCTTCGGGTGGAATCGGTCGAGACAAGCGGCTGCGATCAACCCCAGCAGGCCGGCGCCTAAACCAGCCCCGAGCGCCCCGCCTTCGTGCAGACGCAGCAGGACTACAGCCTGGCTGACAATGAAGGCCGAAGCCCACAGGGCCAGGATCCACAAGGGGCGCCACGAGAACCGAATCCACGGCCGATCCATTTGATCCCTCGATTCCAGCATGTCATTGTTCGGCACATTCTGACGAGAGAAGCCGCCGTCGTCAAGGATTTTTCGGCGGTCCGCCGAAGGATCGTTTGACAGCGGCGACGGGACTCTCTAATCTCATGCCTCAAAGCCGGCCGTCCTTTGGAGGACGGTCGAATGGGAATTCCAGGCTGTATTCGGTGGACCAGTTCGGAAGGGCATGTGATGAAGAAACTCTTGCGGTCGGCGGCGCTGGTTTCGGCTGTGCTGGTCATGGCAGCGTCAGCGCGCGCCGAGGAAAAGAAGGTCACGTTCGATAACAAGGACGCCATCGCCGGGTGGACGGTGACCGGCGACGTGGCGGTTGACCCGGCGAAGACGCGTCCGGACGGCGCGGGCGGGTCGCTCAAGATCGGCCCGGGCGGCAAGGCTTTCTGGAAGCTCGGCGACGCCGACCTTTCGGGCAAGGTGGAGTTCTGGGTTTACGAGGACGGCAAGGCGCCGGCGGACCCGAAGGCCCACGGCTACGGGTCGCTCTGGGGCGTCATGACCGCCGACGGCCACGCCCTGGTCAGCGGGGCGATCTATGCTCCGTACCTGGGCGGCGACACGACCTACGCGGTGGGCGAATTCAATCCCGCCAAGGCGGGCGACCTGCCCTCGCTCAAGTGCCAGTACCTCGGCCTGGATCGCGCGGTCGGCTGGCACAAGTGGACGTTCAATATGGACGCCGGGACGGGCCTGACGATCCTGGTGGACGACAAGGATGTGAACGGGACCACGCCCAAGTCGCGGTTCGACTGGAACAAGACGGACCTGCCGGGAATCTCGACCATCGTTTTCATGGGCGACGCGACCAAGGACGCCGCGCAGACCCTGTGGGTCAACGGTCTGACCGTGGCGCAGGGGCCGGCGATGACGGCCAAGCTGGCGCCGCCTCCGCCACCGCCGCCGTTCCTGCCCGAGAAGGATCCGGCCGCGGCGGAAGGGCCGCAGGTCAAGTACCTGGCTGCCACTGCCAACCAGCATCCGCGGCTGCTGTTCACCGCCGACCGGATCGCGCAGCTCAAGGCGTTTTACAACAGTCCGCAGGGCAAGACCTACCGGACGGAGATGGAAGGATATATGGCCGGATGCACGGTGCCGGCGGATCGCAAGACCAGTCCCGCCTGGGGACAGGAGTACGGCCTATACAAGATGCCGATGGTGGCTCTGCACTATGTGCTGACGAAGGACCCCGATTCATTCCAGAAGTCGGTGGCGTATCTGAAATGGCTGGCCGGGACGGCCGATTGGACCGAGGGCGGCGAGCCGGCCGTGGAAGACACGCCGGAAGCTTATGCGAAAGTCATGGAGAAGTTGAAGGGCCTGGGGCCGTACGACGAGCGGAATAGCGATACGACCGCTTCGTTCACGATGGTCGGGGCATCGCTCACCTGGGACTGGCTGTATAACGACCTGGACCCGGCGTTCCGGGAGATGTTCCGCCAGGTGCTCTGGGAACATGCCCGCGTGATGTACTATGGCGGCCATAAGAGCGGCAATCCCGAGGGCGGCTATTGGCGCGGCGTGCCGGCGTATAATCACCGCTGGTACCGGGACTGGGGCCTGACGCTGGCGGCGCTCGGCGCGGGCGAAGGCAAACCGGAAGAACAGTGGCTGCTCAGCGAGGTGGAGAAGGAACTCCAGTTCATGGCGGCCTGGTTGCCGGTGGACGGCAGCCAGCACGAAGGGCCGGGTTACGGCTCCAGCGCGGGCGCGCTGGGCATGGCCTTCGAGGTCTCGGACGATCTGAGCGGGACGCATTTCCTCGATACGCCGTTCTTCAAGAGCGTGGCGAGCTACACGATGCAGATTTCGGGGCCGGGTATGGAAGAGAACTTCTACTTCGCCGATTCCTGGACCAAGGGGTGCAGTTTTAATCCGTTCTTCCTGAAAACGGCGGCGGCCCACAAGCAGGCCGACGTCATGGACGGCATCCGGCACGGGCTCCAGCTCCACGCGAAAGATTGGGGCACGGAGGATTCCGCCTGGGAGCCGCTGATCTACGATGATCCGAGCATTAAAGGCGGCCACTACGCCAAACTGCCGACGTCGGCGTTCCTGCCCGACCTGGGAATCTCCATCACGCGCGATTCATGGCAGGATAAGGCCGTGGCGGCGATGTTCAAGTGCGGGCCCATGGGCGGCTACAAATCAAACTCCTGGCGCCCGACCCACATGGACGGTCAGAACCTGCCCTACCTGAACGTGGCGCACGACCATCCCGACGCCAACTCCTTCATCGTCCTGGGTGACGGCGAGTACCTGGCCGAGACGGACCGCTATTGTGAGGTGCCGGGCAAGCTGTCCTCCAGCGTCAACACGATCCTGATCAACGGCATCGGCCAGGCCGCGGACGGGCGGCCCGAAGGGGACACCTGGCAGCAGCCCGGCGGCGCCGACATGACCGATCAGGGCAAGATCACCGCCTACAAGGACGCCGGCGACGTCGTGGTGACGGAAGGCGAGGCGGCGGGATCGTACCTGGCCTACGGCGAGGCCGGCGCCAAGAAGAGTCGCCCGGCCATAGACCGTTTCCGCCGGACTTTCATCTGGGTCAAGGGCGGCTACATTCTCGTGTTCGACGACATCCGCTCGCCCAAGCCGGTCGAGATCACCTGGCTCATCCAGGGCGCCAAGCTCCAGCCGGTGAACGCGGCCGAAGGGCGCTACAAGCTGGCCAAGGGCGCGGCCCAGTGCGAGTTCCAACTTGTGGCGGACGTGCCGCTCCAATCGAAGATCGGCGTCTCGACGGCCAACGACCACAGCAAACTGATGAACTGGCAACAGCTCCAGGCCAGCGCCCAGGGAACCGCCGCGCGGTACGCCTGCGTCGTGGACCCGTGGCACAAGAACGTGAAGGTGACGCTGACGCCTGACGGGCCCGACAAGGCGACGATCACGGTCACCGGGCCGGGCATCGCCGACACGTGGAAATGGGAGGCGGGCAAAGGCAGGTTCGATCCGGCCACCTGGCACGGATCGCGCCAGGGCGGGTTCGACATTACGGTGGACGCGAAGACGGCTGTGCCGCCGGCGCCGTAATCCGGCCGGCGATATCAACGACGGAAAAGCCGGCAGCCGCCTCGGGTGGCTGCCGGCTTTGCATTCAGGTCACTTCCGGCCCCACTCCGCGACGCTGGAGTCGAGCCGGCGGAAGTATTCTTTCCTCTCGTCGGTCACCGCGCGCGCCTTGACGCAGCAACGGTCGCGGTAGACCGCGCTCTCCTCGACGGCGAACTGCGCCTCTTCGATCACCGCCTTCAGTCCGGCGAGGTTCGGCCCCCACTTGTTCGTCGCGTCCTTGTTGAGCGCGTCGCGAGGATAGTACTGCCAGGCCGGAGTGCGCAGCGCCCTGAGAATGGGGTGGCCCGTGATGTGCGTCTCGACGAACAGCAGTCCGCCCGGCCGGGCGACCTGGTGCACCTGGTCGAAGGCCAGGAGCGGGTTGCGCAGGTGGTAGAGCACTCCCAGGAACAGGACGATGTCGAACAGACCGTGTTTCTCCGGCGCGAGCCGGTAGACGTTCTCGACGACGTAAGTCACCCGGCTGCCGAGAATCCGCGACGCGATGGAGAACCCGGTGACCTCCGGCGCCGCGTAGTCCATGCCGACCACTTCCGCCCCGCGCCGCTCCATCTCGAAGGCGAAAAAGCCGTCGCGGCAGCCGATGTCGAGCACGCGGAGCTTTGAGCAATCCCTGGGAAGCCCCAGCGCGTCGAGCCGCTGGAGGCCCGGCCCGGAAAGATTGGACCCGGGCGTGACGACGCCGGGCGCCAGCTCGATCTGGTGGTACCAGTTCTTGAAGCTTCCCATCAGCGACCGGATCTGCTCCGGATCGGTGATGGGGTCATGGCGGTTCATCCCGGCATTCTCGCAACTGAAACGATTCCCGTCAAGGAATCTCCCGCCGCGGCGGCTGCTTGCAAGGTCCGCGGGCGGCGGATATAATCCATCGGGTTTCCGGCGGCCTTGCCTGTCGTCAGGACCTCGCTTCCATCCTCGCGGCCGGAGCGGAGCACGGCGTGCGCCCATCGCAGATGATCTACTATCGCGACCTGGTCTGGGTCCTCGTCGCGAAGGAATTGAAGCTCCGCTACCGGAACACCGTCCTGGGGTACGCGTGGTCCGTGCTCAATCCGCTGGCGTTCGCCATGGTGTTCTTCGTCGTGTTCAAGATCTTCATGCGCGTCCCCATCGCGAACTACACCCTCTTCCTGATCACGGGCCTGTTCCCGTGGCAATGGTTTGCGAACACCGTCACGTCGTCGAACTACTCTTTTCTCAACAACAGCTCGCTGATCAAGAAGGTGAAGTTCCCAAGGTACTTCCTGGTGATTGCGGGCGTCCTGAACGACATGATTCACTTCGCCCTCTCCATCGTGGTGATCGTCGCCTTCATGATCTTCTATCACAAGGCGCCGTCGTTGAACTGGATCGTGCTGGTGCCTTTCATGGTGCTGGTGCAGTTCCTGCTCACGACGGGGATCGCGCTCGCGGCGGCCAGTTGCAACCTGTTCTTCCGGGACCTGGAGAGGATGGCCGGCATCCTGGTCATGCTCTGGTTCTACGCGACGCCGGTGATCTATTCGGTGGGCATGATTCCGCCCCGGTTCCTCTGGTGGACCTACGCGAACCCGATGACGCCGGTGATCATGTGCTGGCGAAGCCTGTTCTTGGGCGATCCCCTGTCGCTTTCGTACCTCGGAGCGGCCGCGGCGTGGGCCGTGCTGATCTTCGCGATCGGCCTCCGGATCTACAAGTCCCTGGAGTGGAGGTTCGCCGAGATTGTCTAGCGACGCGGTTGTCCGCTTCCACGAGGTCACCAAGTATTACCCGGCGAGCAATATCGCCTCCCGCGGTATGAAGCACCTGATCCTCCACCTCCCGCGGCACATCGCCGCGTTCTCCCGCAAGAAGACGTTCTGCGCACTCGACGGCGTATCCTTCGAAGTCCCCCACGGCGAATGTTTCGGGATCATCGGCCGGAACGGTTCGGGCAAGAGCACCACCCTGGGCCTGATCGCAGGCGTGCTGAGGCCGAGCCGGGGCACGGTCGAGACGCAGGGCAAGATCGCCCCGTTGCTGGAGCTGGGCGCCGGGTTCCACGCGGAACTCTCCGGCCGGGACAACATCGTCCTGAACGGGATATTGCTCGGGCTCACGCGGGCGCGCGTCATGGAGCACATGGACCAGATCATCGCGTTCTCGGAGCTGGAGCGCTTCATTGACCAGCCGCTGCGGACTTACTCCACCGGAATGATAGCGCGGCTGGGCTTCTCGGTCGCGGTGCACCTCGAGCCGGACATCCTGCTGGTGGACGAGGTGCTGGCGGTGGGCGACGAGGCGTTCCAGGAGAAGTGCCTGCGGAAGATGGCGGAGTTCAGGTCCCAGGGTGTGACGATTATCTTCGTGACGCACAAGCTGACCGACGTCGAGAAGATCTGCGACCGCACCATGCTCCTGATGGGCGGGCGCGTCCAGCAGATCGGAAACCCGCAGGAGGTCGTCCGCGAATACCGGAAGCGGATGGCCCAGGCATAAATGAACGCGCGAACAAACCGGGCATTCGTCGGCCATCTCGCGCGGACTTGCGTCGTCACGGTCGGGCTCGCGGCTGCGCTGCTTCTCGTCCACCATCCGATGATTCTCAGCGGCCTGGGGAGAGTTCAGACCGCGCTCGTCGATACGCGCTTCAACATGTACGCGGTGGAGCACACCTATCTCTGGCTCGCCTCCGCTCCCGGACATCAGAGTTTCTGGAACTGGCCGGTCTTTTACCCGCATGCGAATGTCGCGGCCTATTCGGACCTCATGCTCGGCCTGGGCCCGCTCTATTGGCCATGGCGCCTGCTGGGAGCTGCGCCGGACACAGCGTTCCAGCTCTGGATGATGGCGTGCACCGCGGCCAACTTCCTTGTCGCTTACATCTTCCTGAGAAATATCTTTCGCGTCGGGCCCCTGCCGGCCGCTTTCGGAGCGTTGTTGTTCGCGGGCGGAAGCTGTCGCGCCGCGCAACTGGGCCATCAGCAACTGCTTTGTCACCTGTATGTGATGACTGCAATTTACGCCGTGTTCCGGATGTTCGACCCGCCGTTGAGCGACGGCAAGGGCGGGATATGGTTCGGCGTATTCTGCGCGAGCGTAGCGCTCCAGCTCTACACGGCGTTTTATTTCGGTTTCTTCCTCATCCTCGTCCTGGGGATAGCGCTGGCCTGGTGCATGACGTTTGCCGGCTGCCGGCGCGAGGTCATTGCGTTCGCCAGGCGCCACGGGAGCGCGGTCGGAATCTGTCTGTTCGTGACCGCCCTGGCGATGCTCCCGTGGTTGAAGTACTACCTGGCGGCGTCAAGAGAGCTGGGGCCCAGACCGTACGCGGAAGTTCGGGCTTTGCTGCCGAGGATCGAGTCGTGGTTCTTCATGGGGCCTACAAGCTGGTGGTACGGCTGGATCCATAGCAGCAGCTTTTCCCCGAAAGTGCTGCCGTTGAGCGAACAGCGGATCGGGATGGGCCTGCTGACGCCGGTCATTGTTCTGACCGGCCTGGTCTGGAGCTGGCGCCGCCGTTCCGTGCGGATCCTGCTTGGAACCACGGTCACCGTGATGTTCCTGGTCACTTACATCCGCTGGTTCGGCCTTCCGGAACCCTGGCGAGCGGTGTTCGCCGCGGTTCCCGGCGCCGGCGCCATACGGGCGGTGGCGCGCATCGGCATGCTGCTCTTGATCCCCGCGTCGCTGGGGTTGGCGCTATTCCTCGAGCGCATGCTCAGTGCCCAACGGCCTTTCACGTCAGCGGCAGTTCTGGTCGTCGCTTCCGCCTGCATTCTCGAGCAGGGACATACCACACCTTCATACGACAAACGCGCGGTCCGGGAGGAGGTGGCTCGACTCGCCGCGAAGATTGCTCCTGAGTGCGACGCGTTCTTTTACGGCGCCGTTGAACTGGAGCCCTACCGCTGGAAGACGCAGATTGACGCGATGTGGGCCGGCTGGGTCGCTGGAAAGCCAACAATCAATGGCTATTCCGGCAATGTGCCACCGGGATGGTCTCCGATCCGTGCAGCGCTCTTCTCAGAATCGGGCCCGGACCTGCGGCGGCTGAGCCAAGAGGTCGGCCGATGGCTCCGGTTATATGGTCTGAATGCGAGCCGCATCTGTTGGATTGGCCTGCCGCCACCGCCGCCGCTGCCGCCATTGCCTCTCGATACAGACATGGGCTTCCAGGAGGGACAGCCCGGCGTTGATTTTCTTGGGAGGGGCTTCTGGACCCCCGGGCCCGAGATGTGTTGGTCCGAAGGAGATTTTGCCGAGATCGTCTTCAGCAGGCTGGACCCTGCCGAATCCAACCAACGGTACAGACTCGCCTTGCGCCTGGTGCCCTTTGCGCCATCTGAAAAGAATCCGCAACGGTTTACGGTTCTTCTCAACGGGAAACGCCTGGCCGATTATTCGATCTCAGCGCCCGGAGAGACTCAGGTCGCGTTCGACTTTGCATCGGATGATCTCCGGGCCGAAAATGTCCTTCGATTCCGGATCGCGGCCCCTCGCTCGCCCTGGGACCTTGGCCAAGGCGACGATGCGAGACTACTCGGCGTGGGCTTGCTTTCCATGACGTTGCACCGCCTCCCGGCCGGCCCGCCGCAGGAGCTGCAGCGCATGCGCCCGGCGGACGCGAAAGAAGGGAGCGCGCGATGAGCCGCACCGCGGTCTGCACCATCGCCTCGAAAAACTACCTCCATTATTGCCGCACGCTGATGGACTCCGTCCGGCGCGTCCATCCGGACTGGGAGCAGCACCTCCTGCTCGCGGACGAGGTCCAGGGCGCGTTCGATCCGGCGGCGGAGAAGTTCAACGTCGTCGAGGTGGCGCGCCTGCCGCTCCCGCAGCCGCGCAAGTTCTTCTTCCGCTACACCATCCTGGAACTCAACACGGCGGTGAAGCCCTGGCTGCTTGACTGGCTCCTCCACGAGAAGGGTTACGACCGCGTGCTTTACCTCGACCCGGATATCCGCGTCTACGGGCCGTTGACGGAGGTCGGCGAAGCCCTCGACGCGGGCGCGAACATGGTCCTCACTCCGCACCTGACCGGACGGCTCGACGACGCCCGCCGCCCGACCGAGCAGGAAATCATGCTAGCCGGCGCGTACAACCTGGGGTTCATCGCCCTGCGACGCGCCGATGCCGTCCGCGATTTCCTCCGCTGGTGGCAGAGCAAGCTGGAGTACGCCTGCGTCGTGGACCTGGATGCGGGCCTGTTCGTGGACCAGAAGTGGATGGACCTCGCGCCGGGCATGTTCCCCGGCGTCTTCAACCTGCGCCACGAAGGGTACAACGTGGCCTATTGGAATCTCAAGCATCGCAAGGTGACGAAGGAAGGCAACGGCTTCCGCGTCAACGGCCAGCCTCTCAAGTTCTTCCACTACAGCGGCCTAAACCCTGAAGATCCCTCTCCGGTTTCCAAGCACCAGGACCGTTTCAAGCTGGCCGACCTGGGCGACGCCGAGGAATTGGTGAGGGATTACTGCCGAGCCGTCATCGCGCACGGCATGGCGGAGTGCCGCACGTGGAAATATGCCTTCGGCTCTTTCGCCGACGGCGCTGAAATCCTCGATGCCATGCGCCTCTACTACAGGAACCACCCCGAGCGGCAGGCGGACTTCGGCGACGATCCGTTCCAGCTCAGCCACGACTATTTCAACCGCCGCTGGAGCCTCGGCCGGGAGACCGACGCCCTGGTCACCATCCTCATGCGCGCCGTCTGGGAGGCGCGCCGCGACCTCCAAATCATCTTCCCGGACATCGCCGGGTCTTCCCGCCAAGATTACGCGTACTGGTTCTCCAGGCACATCGCCGCCGAGATGAAGATACCCGACGTCTACGTCGAACCGGTCCGCGGAGCCTTCCGCAGCACGGGGCCGCGCGCGCTCAAGGCCGGCGGCGCCCGGATGATGCTCCGGAGCGGCTCCGCGCGGCTGAAGGCGGCGCTCTCGCCTCGCACCAAGGCGCGCATCAAGGCTGTGCTTCGGGGCGTCAAGCGGGTTTCGCCGCAGCGGCTCGCGGACTACATGGAACGGACGCTGCCGATGCGCGAGCCGGTCGCCCCGCTGCATCCGCCGCCGCGGGTGGGCGTCCGCATGGTCAAGCTCAGTTCCCTCGCCGAAGGCGTCAACCTCGTCGGCTACTTCGCCCTCGAGACGGGCGTCGGCCAGTCGGCCCGCAACAGCCTCGCCGCCGTCCGGGCGGCGGAGTTGCCGCATTCGGTCGTGGATGCGGGCGCGACGGCGCCTTCGCTGGCGCAGGACTACACCTGCTCTCACCGGATCGCCGGCAAGAACCCGTACTCGGTCAACCTGTTTCACGTCAACGCCGACCAGTTCCCCGTCCTCTATGACCATTTCGGCTCCAGGTTTTTCGAGGAGCGGTACAACGTCGGTTACATGCATTGGGAACTGGCGGAGTTCCCGGACGAGGTGCTCAACTGCTTCGCCCTGCTGGACGAAGCCTGGGCGCCGAGCCGTTTCGTGATGGACGCCCTGGCGGAAAAGTCGCCCGTGCCGGTGGTGCGGATTCCCCACGCCATCAGCTTTGCGCTGACGCCGGGTGTGCGGCGAAGCGACTTTGATTTGCCGGCCGACGCTTTCCTGTTCCTGATGATGTACGATATGCGCTCGTTCCAGGCGCGCAAGAATCCCGAGGCCGCCATCGCCGCCTTCGAGAAGGCTTTCGCCGGCAGGGAGCAGGCGGCCCTCGTCATCAAGATCAGCAACGGCCGGGAGTTCCCCGGCGACCTGGCTCGCCTGCAGGAGCGTATGAAAGGCAACCCGGGCATCCGGCTCATTGACCAATGTTTGAGCCGGCAGCAGATGTACGACCTCGAGTCGGTGTGCGATGCCTTCCTTTCCCTGCACCGGTCGGAGGGATTCGGCCTGGGCCTCGCCGAGAGCATGTTCCTGGGCAAGCCCGCCGTCGGCACGAACTGGTCCGGCAACACCGACTTCATGGATGCCCGCAACTCCTGCCCGGTGGACTGCACGCTGGTGACGCTCGCGGAGGACTGCGGCCCTTACAAGGCCGGGCAGCGGTGGGCCGACCCGGACGTTGACCATGCCGCCTGGTACCTGCGGAAGCTGGTGGATGATCCGGCCTGGCGCCGGCGCATCGCGGAGGCGGGCCGAAAGACGATCACCGAAGAGTTCTCTCCGCAGGCGGTGGGACGGAGCTATGGGAAACGCCTCGATGTCATCTTCCGCCTCCTCGGCGGCGAGCGACGGTGATGGACCGGAAGGAGCGGCCGGCGATGGCGGCTGAGACCAAAGACGGGTTGCGGGTCCTGCTGGGCGGCGACTGCCTTCGCCGGCGCAAGAGCGGCATCGGTTACTACACTCAGGGGCTTCTGAGCGGACTTTGCCGCGCGCCCGAAGTGGCGGAAGTGGGCGTCTGCAGCGGCGCCCGAATCCTTCCTCCGGAGAGTTTCCTGCACGCACAACGCTCCGATCAAAGCACCGCCCGGCACGACAGGCTCCGCCGGCTCGTCTCGACGGCGGCGCCCTTCGTCAGCATGTGGGAGCGCCGGTGGCGCGGCGCGCGGCTGGCGCGGCTGGTCCGAAAGGGCAACTGGTCGCTCTATCACGAGCCCAACTACATCGCTCCGTCGCTTCCCTTGCCCACCGTAATCACGATGTACGACCTCTCTTTTCTCAAGTACCCGGAATTCATGCGGGCGCGCCGCGTGGCGTTGCTGCGGCGGGTGATTCCTCCGGCGCTCGAGCGCGCGCACGCCATCCTCACCCTCACCGAGCATGTCCGCCGCGAAGTCCTGGACACCTGGCCGAGGACCGATCCCGCGCGCGTGCGGGTAACCTATGCGGGCGTGGACCCGCGGTTCGATGCGAGCCCGGCGGACCCCGCGCGCACGGCGGAGGTCCTTTCCCGGCATCGGCTGCCGCCCCGCTTCGTCCTCTTCCTGGGAACGCTGGAGCCGAGGAAAAACATTCAGGGGATCCTTCGGGCCTTCGGCCTGCTTTCGCCCGCGCTCCAGAAAAGTTTTCCCCTGGTCCTGGGCGGGATGCGAGGCTGGCGGGAAGAACACTTTGCCGCGAGCCTCCAGGACATGAGAAGCCGAGGCGTGCTCTTCGAGACCGGTTACGTTCCCCACGAAGACGTGCCGCTCCTCATGAAGGCGGCGGCGGCGTTCTGTTTTCCCAGCTTCGACGAAGGCTTCGGCCTTCCGCCGCTCGAGGCCGCCGCCTGCGGCACGCCGGTGGTTTGCAGCGACCGCGGCGCGCTGCCGGAGGTGATGGGCGACGCGGCCGTTTACGTGGATCCCGGTTCGCCCGAGAACATCGCGGCCGGTTTGAGCCGCGTGCTGGAGGACTCCGCTCTCCAGCGCCAACTGGCTGCGGCGGGGCCCCGGCGCGCAGCGCTTTTCACGTGGGACCGTTGCATTGCGCGGACCCTGGCCGCGTACCGGCTGGACGACTGCCATGGCGTCTGAAAACAAAAACGGGTTGCGGGTCCTGCTCGGCGGCGAGCGCCTGCGCGGGCGGCTGGTGAGCATCGGCTACTACACCCAGGAGATTCTGAGCGGACTTTGCCGCGCGCCTGAAGTGGCTGAAGTGGGCGTCTGCATCGGCGGCAGAATCCTTCCTCCGGAGAAGTTCCTCCGCGGACAGCGCTCCGATCGAAGCACCGCCCGGCGCGACCGGCTCCGCCGGCTCCTCGCGACGGCGGCGCCTTTCGTCCGCGCGTGGGAACATCGCTGGCGCGGGGCGCGGCTGTCGCGGCGGGTCCGCGAGGGCGGCTGGTCGCTTTACCACGAGCCCAACTTCATCGCGCCCCGGGTTCCCGTGCCCACCGTGGTGACCGTGCATGATGTCTCTTTCGTCAAGTATCCGGAGTTCATGCCGGCGGACCGCCAGGCGTGGCTGCAGCGGGAGATTCCGCGGACGCTCGCGCGCGCGCGCGCCGTCCTTACGCCTACCGAGCATATCCGCAGCGAACTCCTGCGCTTGTGGCCGGCGACCGATCCTGCGCGCGTGCGGGTGACTTATGAAGGCGTGGACGCGCGATTCGATGCGAGCCCGCCCGATCCCGCGCGCGCCGCCGAGATGCTTTCCCGGTATCGGCTGCCGCCCCGTTTCGTCCTCTACATGGGAACGCTGGAACCGCGGAAGAACATCCAGGGACTCGTTCAGGCCTTCGGCTTGCTCAAGCCTGCGCTTCAGAAAGATTTCCCGCTGGTCCTGGGCGGGATGCCCGGGTGGCGAAAGGAGCACTTCGCCGCGAGCCTCGAGGCCTTGAGAAATCGCGGCGTGCTCTTCGAGGCCGGTTACGTGGTCCACGAAGACGTGCCGCTCCTCATGAAAGCGGCGGCGGTGTTCTGTTTCCCCAGCCTGGACGAAGGCTTCGGCCTTCCGCCGCTCGAGGCCGCCGCCTGCGGCACGCCGGTGGTTTGCAGCGACCGCGGCGCGCTGCCGGAGGTCATGGGCGATGCGGCGGTTTACGTGGACCCCGGTGCGCCCGAGAACATCGCGGCCGGGTTGACCCGCGTGCTGGAGGATTCCTCTCTCCAGCGCCGACTGGCTGCGGCGGGGCCGCGGCGCGCCGCGTTTTTCACCTGGGAGCGTTGCGTCGCCCAGACCCTCGACGCTTACCGGCTGTGCGGGTAGCGTCCGTTGCGCGAACGGAGGCAGGAGATGGTGCCAGGCCGGCGGCGGATCCTCTTTGCGGGGCTTGTCCTGCTGGCCTACGCGGCGCTTTTCCTGGTCGTGGTCCGGCGCGGAAGCGAACTGCAGAAAGATGAAATTCATTTCTGGCCCACGAGCCTGCTCTTCAGCCGGTCGCTGATCCCGGACCTTGATACGCTGCGAAACTACAACGAACTCAACACGCCGCTGCCGTTCATGGTTTTCGGCGGTGTGGAGCACCTCTTTGGATGGGGAGTGACCGGCGGAAGGCTGGTGAACTGGCTGGCGTCGCTGATCGTGATTCTGCTGATCGGCATGCCCCGACGCGACGGCGCCTGGCGTTCCTGCCTGGCCGCCGTCGGTCTGATGCTCTGTCCCTATTTCGTCGGCGCCGGCATTTACCTGTACACCGACATGCTGGCGGTTCTCTTCGTCTGCCTGGGAGTGTGGTTCTACCTGCGTTCGCGGCATGGGCTCAGCGCGGCGGCCTTCATCCTGGGCATCGCCTCGCGACAGTACATGATCGCTTTTCCGGCGGCGATCCTGTGCTATGAGCTTTGGGCGTCGTGGAAAAAGGGCTTCTCGGTGCGCGGCGCGTGGGTGGCGCCTGCAGTCGCCGCCGCATCCATCCTGGGTTGGATTGCGCTGTTCGGCGGCCTTGCGCCGCGGGCCGCCTTGACAGCGCAGCAGGTCAGCACCGCCAGGGCGGCTCGAATTTTCCCTGACCACGGGCTGTACTTTCTCGCATGCGTGGCCGTCTACTTCGTCCTCCCCGAGGCGATCCTGTTTCGAGACTGGCGGCCGGATTTGAGGCGATGGCGAACGGCCGCAGCGTGCGCCGTGATCCTCATCCTCCTTTTCGCCGCGTTTCCGCCGCTGGAGAACGTGGAGTACCCGATTCCGAGCATGGGGTTCTTCGACGTGGCGGTGCGCCATGTCCTGCCGGATTTCTGGCGCATGGCCTTGTTCTGCGCGTGCGCGTGGATTTGCTGCCTGCGGTTCATGCGGACGGGCCTGGCCGGCGTCCTGGTCGGGATGAATGCGCTGGTCATGCTCAAGGCGCACGTCGGCTGGGACAAGTACGCCCTGCCGCTGCTGGCCGTCCTGTGGCTGCTGCGATCGGAACAACGCCTGGGATGCGGCGATGAGGCCGGCCTCCTCAGTGCGCGTTCCGGTTGAAGAACCCCATGAAGGGCGTCAGGAAGAGGATCAGCGCGTCGAAGGCCAGCGACCAGTGGTTGATGTAGTAGAGGTCGTACTCGAGCCGTTTCGTCAGCGACGTGTTTCCGCGCAGGCCGTTGACCTGCGCCCAGCCGGTCACGCCCGCCTTGACATTATGCCGGAGCATGTAGGCCGGCAGGTCCTGCGTGAACTGCTGGACGAAGTGCGGCCGCTCCGGCCGCGGACCGACGAGGCTCATCTCGCCGCGCAGCACGTTGACGAACTGCGGCAATTCGTCGAGGCTCACGCGGCGCATCCACGAGCCGACCCGCGTGCATCGCGGATCGTCATCCTTCGCCCAGACCGGCCCGGTCTCGCGCTCGGCGTCCACTCGCATGGTCCGGAACTTCAGCAGCGTGAACGGCCGCCCGCCCAGGCCCATCCGCTCCTGCTTGAAGAGCACCGGGCCGGGGCTGCTCGCGCGGACCAGCAGCGCCAGGAACAGCATCGGCAGGCCGAATAAGGCCAGGAGCATAATCGAGCCGACGATGTCGAGCGCGCGCTTGGCCATGGCGGGCCAGCCGCAGATCGGCGTATCGCGCAGATGGATCACCGGCAGCCTCTCGATCTCCGCGATGCTGGAGTTGAGCGTGATCGCGCCGGCGAAATCCGGGACCACCGACACCGTCAACGGCAATTTCGCGAGGGCGTCGAGCACGCCTTCGAGCTTCTCCGCGCTGCGGTGCGGAATCGCGACGAAGACCGTGTCCACCGGGTTCTCGCGCATGCACTCGATCAATTTCGAGAACGATCCGCGCACCGGCAGGCCGCACAGCGGCTCCGGGCGCGCCTCCTCGTCCACGAAATACGCCGTTCGCACGCCGAGCCAGGGGTTCTCCTGCAAGCTGCGCGACAGCTCCTGCGCACGCTGTCCGGTCCCGATAATCGCGGCGCTCTGCGTGCCCACCCCGCGCGCATACAGCGCCTTCAGCACCCGCCGCACCAGCGCCCGCGAGCCGGTCAGCGCGGGCGGACTCAGGAAAAGGAAAATGGCCAGCAGTTCGCGGCTGTACAGCATGTCATGGTGGAAGTAGTAGAGCGCCGCCAGCGTGCCGAGCCAGGCCAGGACGGAGGCCTTTCCGATCGGCAGCACCTCGCGGATGAGCGAGCGCGTCCGCACCGGGCTGTACAGCCCGACGAAGGCCAGGGCGAGCAGGCTGCACACGAGGACGATCGGCAGCAGCCGGACGAACATCATCGCTTCGGGCGGCGCGGACTCCAGGACCGGCAGCAGCCCGAGGCGGAACTTGACGGCGTAGGCGATCATCCACGCCGCGGCGACGGCGACGGCGTCGCAGGCCACCGCGATGGCGAAGAAGAGATGGCCGTAGCGCTTCAGCATCGCTCCGCTCCCTTCGGCGGCGACCGTAAATAGAAGCCGCCGGGCGCGCCCTCAGTCGGGTGGAGGCATCCGTATCCTAAGGAGGATAAATCACCGCAGGCTACCGGTCAAGGCAGACAGGCCTTCGAGACATACTGGAGAATCATGCGCCGGCTGTTAAAGAAGGATGCGTTCAGAGCGATGCAGTGCATCATGATGTCCATAAACCGCGCCGCGATCCAGGCAAAACGACGGGACGGCGATTTCCCGGCGACACCGCGCAGGTGGACGCCGGCTCACGCGCTGCTTCTTGCTCGAGCGTTATTTGCTTGATTCGCTCGGACCGGATGATAGAATGAATTTATCGGGGCTCGGGGATTTCAAGGGACGAAGATGGGGGTCTGCACGGGGCGCTGATGATCCTGTTTGCGCCGCTCTCTCCATCGTTCTCCTTCAGTCCATTCTCCTTACCGTCGCTTGCTCGGGGAGGAGGTGAGCGCAGATGATCCGCAAAGTCAAAGGGGGGTACCAGGTCCTCAGCGAGGCGGGCAGGAACCTCGGCGGACCGTACGCGACGCGGGCGGAGGCGGAGAAGCGATTGGCCCAGGTCGAGATGTTCAAGCACATGAAAAAGAAAACAAAGTAGAAGGAGCCGTTTCATGTCTGAAAAAAGAGTCATCGAGCGGGCTAAACGCGAGAAGCGCAAGGGGCGCGCGCCGAGCACGCAGGCCGGAGAGTTCGTCCGGGAGGAAATCCGGCACGTCCGCGAAGGCGTCCACGGAGCGCGCTCGATCAAGCAGGCGATCGCCATCGGACTCTCCAAGGCGCGCCGGGCCGGCGTGGACCTGCCGCCGCCGAAGCAGGGAAAAGTTCCCGAGCGCACCCGCGAGAGCGCCGAGCGCGCGTACGCGCTAGGACACGGCGCGCCGTATCGCCGGCCGCCGTCGGCGAAGCGGAAGGCCGCCATCACCCGGGCGCTGAAGCGCGAACCGCAGGGCACGGCGTCGCCTCAGGCGCTCTCGCGCCAGGCGCGCGCGGCCGCCGCGAAACGGAGCGCCGCCGAGCGTTCGGAAGCAGCCCAAAAAGCCGTGCTCACGAAGGGGCCGGGCGAGCGGGCCGCCGCCGCGCGGAAGGCCGCGCGAACGCGGGCTCGGCGCGGTTGATGCGGCATGTCCATTGGGGTTGCGCACAAGCCAGGCCCTGACCCATGAGGTTGACAGCTTCATCGGACGGGATAGAATATCTAGTAGAGGGAAACATGGGGCGCGTGCATCTTTGCGGAGGCCAAAACATGAGCATCACCAAACTGATAATCGGATCCATAGCGGCCGGATGCTTCTTCGTGGCCGGTTGCTATGTCGGTGTGAGACCGGCGAGCGTGGAAGTGGCTGCACCGGAAGTGGAAGTGGGCGTTGGGGTGGAGCAGCCTCTGCCGCCGGCGGAAGTGGTGACGGCCGCGCCGGGTCCTGCAGTGGACTTCCTATGGATTCCCGGATGGTGGGGCTGGGAAGGCGGCCGATGGGCCTGGCACGGCGGCTATTGGGGACACAGGCCGAACCGGGGCGCAGTATGGGTTCCTCACCACTGGGTCCGTGGCCCGCACGGCGGCTGGGTTCACAGTGGCGGTCACTGGCGCTGAGCGGCCTGGCGAGTCTGCCCGGATTTCCCAAACCCATCGTTTGGGAAGTCGGGGATAAGAGGAGAAATCAACCGATGGACATCTCGGACCTGTTTGCATTCGCTCAAGCGCGGAAGGCGTCGGACCTGATCCTGACGGCGGACTCGCCGCCGATCCTGCGCATTGACGGCGAAATGCGGCTCGTGAAGGCGGACCCGTTGACCGCGGAGCAGACCAAGCAACTCATCTACGGGATTCTCGACGACACCCAGATCGCCCGGTTCGAGTCCGAGCGCGAGCTGGATTTCTCGCTCTTCGTCAAGGGCACGCAGCATTTTCGCGGGAACGTCTTTCTCCAGCGCGGGTTCGTCGGGGCGGCGTTCCGGCTGATCCCGGAGCATCTGCCCAAGCTGTCCGAACTGGGCCTGCCGCCGGTCATCGAGCAGCTCTGCACGGCGCAGCAGGGGCTCATCCTCGTCACCGGGCCGACCGGCCACGGCAAGTCCACCACGCAGGCGGCCATGATTGACATCATCAACGAGCGGCGCCGCGCGCATATCGTGACGGTGGAAGACCCGCTGGAGTTCATCCACAAGAGCAAGACCTCCGTCATCGAGCAGCGGGAGGTCGGCATCGACACGAAAAGCTTCGCGTCGGCGCTGCGCCACGTGCTGCGCCAGGCGCCCGACGTCATCCTGATCGGCGAGATCCGCGACCTGGAGACCATTTCCACCGCGCTGACGGCCGCGGAGACCGGGCACCTGGTCATCACCACGCTGCACACCAACGACGCGATGCAATCCATTGACCGGCTCGTGGACGTATTCCCGCCGCACCAGCAGGCCCAGGTGCGGTCGCAGTTGGCGCTCTCCCTTCTGGCGGTGATCGCGCAGCGGCTGGTGCCGCGGGCGGATGGGCACGGGCGCGTCCTGGCCGTCGAGCTGCTGCGCAACAACGCCGCCTCCTCGCACCTGATCCGCGAGGGGAAAACGCACAACATCTATACGGTCCTGGAGACGCACGCTCGCGAAGGGATGTGCACGATGGACGCGAGCCTCAAACAGCTCTACCTGCAAGGAACCATCACGCGCGAGGAAGCGCGCCGACGCATGAAGAGCCCGGAACAACTGACCATGGGCGGCGTCGTTCCCGCTGCGGCCGGCCAGGACGCGCCGAAGCCGGCGGATGGGTCCGACTATCACGAGTAATCCTGGCGGCGCTGTCGAATGCTTCGCCGGGAATGCGGGCGGCTTGCGAGAGGCATGGAATGAATCTCCGTATCGTGCTCTGGATCATCGGCATCACCGGCGCCGTCGCCTCCTGTTGCGCGTGGCGCATTGAGGGGATCGCCCGTAGCCGCGCGTTCCGATGGGGCGGATGCGCGTTGCTCGCCGGGCTGCTCCTTGTGCTGCGATACCGAACGAAGACGCTCGTCCGGGAAGACCTGCTTCCCGTCATCGCGGCGTGCATCTGGTGGCTGCCGTTCGCGGCCTGGTTCGTCTTTCAGAATTTCGGCCGAAGGCTGACTCCGAGGCTCGTGGACACCGCCAAGCTTTCGTCGAGTTTCCGAGGGGCCGAAGCGGCCGCGAAGCGAAAGGACTACCCCGCGGCCCTTCTCCTTTATCACCAGGCGGCGGCGGAGTATCCGGAAGACCCGGAGCCGCGCCGCCGCATCGGTGAAGTGTTCCTGGAGACCGGCTTGCCGGACGACGCGATCATCTCGTTTCGCGATGCGCAGAAACTGGTGAGGGAACCGGACGACAAGCTGCTGCTGGCCTTCGCGATCGCCGACACGCTCGTGGACTACAAGAAGGACGTGCCGGGCGCAGTCCAGGTCCTCGAGGATTTCCTGGCGAACTATCCTGACGTCGCGGGCCGGCCTTTCGCCGAAAGACGGCTTCAGAAGATGTCCGCGCTCTTGACGAACGGCCGCGCGCGCAAACCCCCGATCACGGCATGAACCACAGAAACCGCTTTCTCGTAGTCGGACTGCATCCGGCGATAGACCGCACGCTGGAGATCGGCCGCTTCACGGCCGGCGGCGTGATCCGCGGCCGCGTTCTCATGGTCGAGGCGGCCGGAAAGGGCGCCAACCTTGCCCATTCTCTTTCCAATTTCGGGCTCAGGCTCGTCGCCACCGGCTTCCTGGGGCGACAGGATGAGGCGTTCTTCCTCTCGTCCTTTCGAAAAGACCGCGTCAGGGCCGAATTCGTTGCCGTCGAGAGTCTCACGCGCGAGAACGTCACGATCATCGAGCGGGATTTCCGCAGGGACACGCACCTGGTCGCCGGAAGGCTGCGGGTCGGCCGAGCGGACGTGAATCGGCTGCGGAAAATCATCGCGCGCGAGGCTGCCAAGGGCCGATGGGTGGTGTTCAGCGGCAGTCGTCCTGAAGGTTTGCGCCTCTCCGACTACGCGCGCCTGCTCAGCCTGTGCCGCGAGAGCGGCGCGAAGCTTTGCGTGGACGCCAGCGGGCCGATGCTTCGCGCGGCTTTGAAGGCAAGGCCGTGGATCGTCAAGCCGAACCTCGAGGAATTGAGTGAATTGGCCGGCCGCAGGCTCTCCCGCGCCAACGAAATTCTTGAGGCCGCCGCGCGGCTGACGGAATGGTGCGAGCACGTGCTCGTCAGTCTCGGCCGGAACGGGGCGCTGCTGGTCTCGCGGAAGGGCGCCTGGCGCGCGCGCGACAGCCGGCGCGTTTCAGCGGTGCATACCGTCGGCTGCGGCGACGCGCTCCTGGCTGGATTTCTCTCCGCTTGCGCCCGCGGCAAATCGCTCCCGGAGGCGACGCGGTTCGCAGTGGCGTGCGGCTCCGCGTGCGCACGCAGCTATCGCGCCTGTCTGCTCTCCGAAAAAGAAGTGCGCCAGGTCCTTCCGGGCGTCCGCGTCGTCGAACTTTGATGCTCCTGTAAGTCGCACTCGCCGGGGTTGTTACGTCTGTCGGGGAGCTGCGGATTCCAGTTGACAAAACTCCTTCCGTGCGCCATTATTCTATTAGGAGCGGGCAAGTGCAAAGCGCTACGGCATCGTGATCGCGATGCGATTACTCCACAAAAAGGCGCTTCGCTCTCGCCCGCTGATGTGGGGCGCAAGAGCGCCCGTCAGCTCGAAGGCTTGCTTTAACCTTCCAGCGTAATGTTCTCCCTTGACTCAAACACGGGGAGACGTTATATCCACAAACTGCTTGCTTGGCCCGAAACCATTTCATTTGCTCCAGGAGGCGCCATGTTGCGCAAGGCGACGCGACTCGAAAAAATCCCACCGTATCTTTTCATGGAACTGCGGAACAAGATCAACAAAGCCAAAGCGGCCGGCGTGGACGTGATCAGCCTGGCGATCGGCGATCCGGTCGAGACGACACCGGGACCGATCATCGAAGAACTCTGCCGCGCCGCGCACGATCCCGCGAACCATCGTTACCCGACGGACGAGGAAAAAGGGATGGCCGCGCTCCGGCGCGAAGTCTGCCGCTGGTATGCCGAGCGCTACAACGCGCCGGTGAACCCTGAAACGGAGTGCCTGATCCTGATCGGCTCCAAGGAAGGCGGCCATCACTTTGCGCTCGCGATGGTGAACCCGGGCGATACCGTGTTGGTGACTGATCCGGGCTATCCGGGCTACAGACCGAGCATCTGGCTGGCCGGCGCCGAGCCTTACGCGGTGCCGATGACCGCCGAGAACGCCTTCCTTCCCGACC
The DNA here is from genome assembly GCA_050015075.1 of Candidatus Brocadiia bacterium. GTDB lineage: Bacteria > Planctomycetota > Brocadiia > CAIUPP01 > CAIUPP01 > JBEKCB01. The sequence goes on from JBEKCB010000028.1 coordinate 22,082, forward strand.
TCCGCAAGATCCCCTCGGACGTGGTCCGGAAGGCGAAGGCGTTCTACCTGAATTACCCCAACAACCCGACCGGTGCGGTGGCCACGCCGGAGTTCCTCACGCAGCTGGTGGCGTTCGCGCGGGAGCACTCCATCGCCATCTGCTACGACAACCCGTACATTGACATCGTTTTTGACGGCGCCAGGCCGCTGAGCATTCTCAGCATCGAGGGTGCCAAAGAGGTGGCCGTCGAGCTGAACAGTTTCTCGAAGCCGTTCAACATGTGCGGCTGGCGGCTCGGCATGGCGCTGGGGAACCCGACCGCCATCGCGGCCATGTCGCAGGTCAAGTCGAACACCGACAGCGGCGTGTTCAACGCGGTGCAATACGCGGGCATTGCCGCGCTCAAACTCTGCGCGCCGGAGGTGGAGAAGATGCTCCTCGTATACGGTCGCCGGCGCGCGCTGGTCGCGGACACGCTCAATTCCATCGGCTGGAAATGCGCGCTGCCGAAGGGCACTTTCTATATCTGGCTGCCGACGCCGGACGGCAAGAGCTCGGCGGATTTCGCGGCGGAGCTTTTTGAAAAGGCCCACATCGTCGTCGCGCCCGGCAGCGCGTATGGGAAGTTCGGCGAAGGGTACATCCGGCTTTCACTCACGATCACCGACGACCGCCTGGGACAGGCGATGGATCGTCTCAGGAAAGCATTTGGCTGAAATCTTCGGGCGACTGGCCGCCGGCGCGCGTCATCTCGGCGGGGCGCTGCTCGACCTGGTCTATCCGCAGGATTGCATCGGCTGCGGCGCGGGCCCGGTCCTCTCTGACGGTTCCTGTCTTTGCGCGGCCTGCCGGACCGCGCTGCCGCGAATCGGCCGGTGGCAGTGCCCGCACTGCGGCGATGAACTTGGACCCTATGCCGCCGGCGCGGGCGCCTGCCGCAGTTGCGCTCGACACAAGGGGCGCTTTTTCCGCGGCGCCGCCGCCGTGTGTCGCTATGAAGACGTCGCCCGTCAGATGGTCTGGGAGCTGAAATATCACGGAGACATCCGCGCAGTGGCATGGATGGGACGGGAACTGTACGGAAAACTTGCGGAAAAAGATTGGTTCCCGCAAGTGGAGGCGCTGGTTCCCGTGCCGCTGCATTGGCGGCGGCGGGTGCAGCGGCGGTTCAATCAGTCGGAGATGCTGGCGCGAGCGATTTCCCGCGTCGCCGGCAAGGAGGTTCTGCCGTGGGCCTTGCAACGCAGGCAGCACACGACGCCGCAGGTCGCGCTCGACCGTGCGCGCCGAGCCGAGAACGTCGAGGGCGCGTTTCGGCTCCGGGAGGCGAAGCGCATCAAGGGCAGAGTCATCCTGCTGGTGGATGACGTGATGACCACGTGCGCCACCGCTGAGGAGTGCTCTCGCGCGCTCCTGGATGGTGGTGCAAAGACCGTTTATGTGGCCGTCTACGCGCGTTGAGCGACAGTCGCCGATGCAGGCCCGACTGTCGCTCACGAGCGTGCGTAGCGGTAGATCGTGCCTCGGCTGATTTTCAGCATCTGAGCGGCCTGGCTGACATTGCCATCGGCCTTTGCCAACGCCCATCTGACCACCGCGCGCCGGGCCACTTTCAGCGGCTGAATGCGTCCCTCAGCGAGCTGGTTGACCATGTGCACGATTTCCTCAGGCATTGCCAGTTTCTGCTCCATGTTGTCTCCTACCTGCCAAGCGAACCGCGCCACGGCCTTCAATCAAAGCCCTCAGCGCATTTGCTTCGCGGCGGCATCTTAGGATAAGCAAAGCACGTGCCACTCTGCTTAGCGAGCCGCGACCGTCTGCCAAGCCGACGAGTTTTCTATCGCGCCGTCGGACGTAACATGCTGGCATTAAGCATGTTATGCCCCTTTTGCATAAGCCCGGAGATGGTCGCTATTTGAGACGCCATTGTCGCGACGTATTACTGCGGCGTGATTTGCGACACTCAGGTGAAGGCAGTGTCCGAATGTAGAATTCTGCCTAGTGTTCAACCGCTTGCCGACGCATGGTCGTCCGGAGTTTTTTTCTTGACACTCGTGAAGAGACACGCTATTCTGCCGATGCAAAACATGTCCGCTGTTACTTATGCGGATTTCGTAGTCGTCGCGGAGAAGACGAGTTTCCAGTTAACCGGGCGCACGGCCTTTGGGAGCTATGACCATGCCGGGAGAGCAACCGAAGCAAGGCGCAGGAAGTGGCGGGCCGGATCGTCTGTCGGAAATCCAAGCGAGGGTTGACGAGCTGACGAAGCTGACCCAGCAATATGAGGTGGCGCGCATCGCAGCGCGACGGACGCGCACGGGCATCACCATTGTCATCCTGTTGATCGCGCTAGGCTTCGCGGCGGTGCTCATCAGCACGGCGTACAGCTTCTGGAATTCCAAGAAAGAGCGGGAGGAATTCCTGGGTCAGCTTCAGGCCCGAATGCTGAGCACCGAGAGCGGCACGCTCCATGAGGCTATCAACATGGTCCGCGAAGTGGCGCCGGTCTACGCGGATGAGGCCAAGAAACAATTCAGCCAGGAATGGCCCAGCATTCGGGCCAAAATCCATTCCGAAGCTGACCTCTTTCTGGCCGATCTTGCCACGCAGAGCCGGGAGAGACTCAAGGCCAGGCTGGAGATAGTCGCGAAGGGTGCGGAGCAGCGGCTGAAGGTCGAGTTCAAGGAACTCAACAACGAACAGACCCTCGCCACGGTGATGGACAACATGCACAAGGCCCTGGAAAACGCGGTGCTGGACGTCTTTGAAGCCCGCACGCAGAAGGCCAAGGAACGGCTGATGGCCGTGCAGGCGAAGGCCATGGACTTCGCGCCGGCGGACAACGGCGACACGTTCGTAGAACGAGTGGGAAAGGCCTGGGATCAGTTCCTGCTTTACGATGCCGGCGTTGGGAAAAAGGCGCAGCCGTGACCGGTAAGGCCGTGTCCGCACTGAAAACACAATCAAGGAGGAACTGACCATGGCCCAAGAATTCGACGACGAGCGCCTCAGCAAGGTGGAGAAGTCGCTGGCGGCGCTGGAATCCCATGTGCGCGAGCAGACGCTTCGCACGCAGTCCGGCACGCGGGTCGCGCTGGTGGTCGGCATCATTGTCATCGCCCTGCTTTTCGTCTGGCTCTCTTTTATCGCCTGGAAGATCAAGGAAGAGATGAGGCCGGAGCAGGCGGCGGAGACTGTGGCCGCCATGTTCACCAACCGCATCCCGGCTTTGAAGGATGCGCTGATCGAGCACGCGCCCGAGGTCGTCGCGAACGCCCGGCAGATGGCCGTGAGCGACATCCCCGTCGTGCGCGAATGGGCCGAGAAAAAGTCGCTGGCTCTCGTGGATGACTTCGCTCAGAAGTTGGAAGATCGAGCAGACGAGATGGTCGGCAAGATCGTCGAGGCGCATCGCTCGGAGCTTCAGCCGCTCATCGAGGCCGCCGCAAACGCCGGCGACGCCGCCAAGCTCCAGGAGACCTTCAGAAGGTCCATGGAGGACCTGTTCGGGCGCCAGTTGGACGAAGTCCTCAAGGACTTCAACTCATCCATGACCGGAATTGAGCACCGGCTCGATCGCTATAAACTGCCGGACGCCCAGTTGAACCCGGACGAGCAGCTCGAGAAAACGGCCCTTATTGCGGTGATGTCCGTGGTTGAGCAGGCGATCCATGAGCCGGGCGCGGCTGCCGGGACCTCCAAGCCGGCCCCGACGCCCGCTCCGGCCACCCAAAGTCCGGCCCCCTGATGTGCCGTGAGACGCACGCAGCCGTGACCGCGCGAATCGTCAGAACGGCCCGCTTAACCGGCGGGCCGTTTCTGTTCCCGCGCCTGAGAACCAGTTGAGCGGAGAGACGGCCGTGGCGTCAAAGCGGATTCTCATCGCGGACGACCATCCCCAATCCGTCGCAGCCGGGCGGGCGGCGCTGACTGCGGATGGGTATGAAGTGATCGCCGCGAAGACCCTGCCCGAAGCGGCGCGCGCTCTCGGCGAGATGAACCCCGATCTGATCGTGCTCGACGCCGCATTGCCCGGCGGAGATACGGCCGTTTTTTGCGCCGCGCTCTCGGGGGCGCAAAGTCCGAAGCGCATTCCCGTCCTGATCCTGGTGCCGCCGCGGTGCCCGGAGCCTCTGCTGGCGGGCTTGCGTCCGTTTGGGGCCGAATGCCTGTTCAAGCCGTTCCACGCGGCCGATCTGCGGCAGCGCGTCAAGATGTTGCTGGCTGAACGGCCCGAACGCGCTTCGGCGGGCAACGCGAATTCGGCTGAGTCGGCGCTGGGCCGCGCTTTGCGGGAAGGATCGGCCGCCTTGAACTCCGCCGGTCTTTCGGGCGCGGAATTGGGAGGCTGCAGACTTGAGCGAGCGCTCGGCCACGGCGCCACCAGCACGGTTTACCTGGGCCGGCATTTGCTGCTGGACGTGCGGGTGGCCGTCAAGGTTTTCAACGCCTCGTCGGCGCAGTGGAGCGGGGAGAACCTGCGGCGGTTCATTCGCGGGGCGCGCGCGGCCGCAAAGGTCGAGCACCCGAACCTCGCCGGCCTGCTCAATGCGGGCCGCGAAGGAGAGTTCTACTTCCTGGTCCAGCGCTACATCGAGGGCGAAACGCTGAAAGCCCGGATCGAAGCCGCGACCCGGCTGGACGAGGCGTCCGTCGTCCGCCTGCTGCGGCAGATCGCTGCAGGGCTGTCCGCGGTGCACGCGCTGGGGATCGTCCACAGGGATGTCAAGCCCGCCAATATCATTCTCGCCACGTCGGGCGAGGCCGTGTTGACCGATTTCGGCCTGGCGCGCGCCGCCGGATGGTCGGATATCACGAGCGAAACCGGGATGGTCGGAACGCCGTTCTACATGTCCCCCGAGCAGTGCATGGGGCAGGCGGTGGATGCGCGGGCCGACCTTTATTCGCTCGGCGCCAGCGGCTATCATGCCGCCACCGGGCGACCGCCGTTCATCGGCGACACGCCGGTGGACGTGGTCCGAGGGCACACGCAGGAAATTCCACCCTGGCCGCAGGATCTGGCGCCGGCGCTCTCCGGCGAGCTGGCGCAGGCGCTTATGAAACTGCTGGCGAAATCGCCCGACCAGCGTTACGCGAGCGCCGAGGAATTGATCCGCGCGTTGGAAAGGCTCTGAACGAACCTTGCGGTCAGTCCGCCGTCGCCTTCGAGGCGTCGGCCTGCCTGCGGATCTGGCCGAGGCTGAGGTTCTCTTTCCAGAGGAAGATGAAGCCGACGAGGATGACGAAGGGGATATTGAGCGCCCAGCTCAGCCAGGAATATCCGACCCAGGCGGCCTGCTGTTCCGGATTCTGCATGCCGATGATGGCCCCGGCGGCCAGGACGGCGAACTGGTAGATGCCGATGTATCCGGGCAACGGCAGACCCGCGACGCCGAAGGCCACCACCGCGAAGATCAGCAGCGCGACCGGCACGCTCATCTCCATGTGCGGGAAGCAGTAGCCCACCAGCAGGAAGAAGAGCACCTGCAGGCTCCAATGCACTACCGAGAGCGCCAGGATGGCCGCCACCTGCCGCCAACTGCGCAGCGTGTCCAGCTCGCGCAGGAACGTCTGGAGGAATCCTCCGATTCGATCCCGGATCCGCCGCGGAAGCACTCGGAGACACCTCTCAAGAAGTCCGGTCATCCAGTGCGGTAACAAACGGAGCAGAACGAGGAAGACGACCGCGACCACCAGGATGGCGCCCAGGAAGACTTTGGCGTCGGTCAGGCGTTTCAGCGTCTCCGCGTTGGCCGCGCTCATGGAGGACGGCCCCAGCCATTGGAGCGCGAGGATCAGGAAAACCACGACGGTGCACACGTCGAAAACGCGCTCAAGCGCGATACTGGCCAGGGCGGTGGAGGTCCGCAATTCGCCTTTGATGGAAATCACCACCGCGCGAATCAATTCCCCCAGCCGCGAGACGATGCAGTTGGCCATGAAGCCGATCATTACCGCCGAGAGCAGCGGGCGGTAGCGCGCGGTCTGATCCCGGCCCAGAATCACCTTCCAGCGGAACGCTTTGACCGGATAGACCAGGAGCCCGGCAAGCACGGCCAGCGGCGCATAGCCCCAATGCGCGGTCTGAAGCGCCATCTTCAGGTCGTGCCAGTTCCCCTTATAATGGAAAGTGACGGCCATCGCGCCGATGACGACGACGATGGTCAGAAGCACGAGAAACGTATGCCGAGCGTTTTTCATCTGCGGGAATTCCGATTTCAACTCCGGTCGAATTCTTTGAGCATGCGCCCCAGCAACTCCAGCGGCAAGCCCACCACGTTGCTGAAACTGCCCTCGATGCGCTCGACAAAGCGGTCCGCGGTTTCCTGAATAGCGTAGGCGCCCGCTTTGCCCATCGCCTCGCCGCTGTCCACGTAGGCTTCGATCTCCGTGTCCGTCATTCGCCGCATGGTCACGCGGGTCTGGTCGGAAGCCACCCGGCGGCGGCCCGTTCGGGCGTCCAGCAGGCAGAGTCCGGTCACGACAACATGCGGCGCGCGCGTGAGCCGTTTCAAGATCGCGATGGCGTCCGCCCGGTCAAGCGGCTTGCCGATGATCCCGTCCTCCGCCGCGACGAGCGTATCCGCGCCCAGAACGACCCCGTCCGTAAGGCGGGCGGCCACGGACTCCGCCTTTCGAGCCGCGAGCATCTCGGCGGCCTCGACCGCCGGAAGCCCCGGAGGAAGCGCTTCGTCCGCATCGGGACTGACGACCTGGAAAGGCCGCCCCAGGCGTTTCAGGAGTTCGAGCCGCCGGGGAGAACTGGAGGCGAGGAACAATTCCGGCATGCCGCTCTCGCGTCGCGCTCCCTCTAGGACTGAAGGCTCGGCCGATTCGCTACGGTTTCGGGGCGGCGGCAGCCGGCGCCGCCGGCGGCGCGGCCGCCTGGGTCAACGCGGCCTCGCGTTCTCCCTGCGGGATGGATGCGAGAGCCATGCCGTGAATCGCGCAGGTCCGCAGCAGTTCGTCCGGATCGCTGATCAGCGCGCGAAGCTGAGCTTGCTGCTGAGGGCTTATGCGCGGGTTCACCACGAGCAGTTTCAGGAGCGTTGCGCCGGCTTCGTGCCGGAGGTCGGCCGGTTCGCCGGAGGCGACGAAGGTCTCGAAAACCAGGTCCCGGAGCGCCGGCCGGGGCAGATTGGCGATAGCTCGAAGGGCCAGAATCCGCATGTCGGTCGGCTGGTTCGTCAGGAAACCGGCTGTCGCGATACTGAGGTCCGGCGTCGGGTACCGGGTGGCCGGCGGCAGAACCGCCACGGCCTGGAGAATGCGGCGCACCAGGGCGACATTCTCGCGGACGTCCTCTGCGGCGAGGGTGCCGCGCGCGGAAGCGGCCGCGTTGGAGATGGCCACGTCGACCTGCGCCGGATCGGCGTTCAGGGCCATGACGCCGGCCACGCGCCCCTTGCTGTCGGCGCGAATTTTTTCGACCTCGCCGGAGGCTGCGAGCAGGATGATCGGCAGCTTGGACGACCGGACGTCCGCGTGCAGAGAATTTACCACGGCCATGGTCTTGTTCCCTTCGACGCGCACGTCCATGACCAGAACGCTGAGAGGCGAGGCGGTTTCCTTGGCGCGCCGCACGGCGTCGCCGGTCACCTTCTGCATTTCGAAAATCACGTCGGCTTCGTGCACCGCCTTGGCCAGGCGCTGGAACAGGTCTGCGTCGGCGGTGAGGATGGCCGTTCGGGGCCGCACGGGCGCGCCGAGCGCCGCCGCAATCACCCGCACGGTCTCCTCGGCTCCGCCCAGTTCGCCCATCGGACTCAACTGGATGAGCGCCAGGGCCGCTTCGATTCTCACGAACTTGTCCGGATAAGTCATGGCGGTGACCAGCGTGTTCTCGTGCGGCGGACGCGGATCGCCGACGCTCGCGAGCGCTTCAACGCAACGGCGCGCCAGCGGCTGGTTGCTGTCCTGGAGCGCGCGGCCGAGGGCCAGGTAGAGGTACTCCGCGCCGAGGGATTCGTTCGCCGTCTTTATGGCCTGCGGGTCCGGGGCCTTGTCTTTCAAAGCGGCGGATTCTTCGAGCATCATGTAGTTGTTGCAGACGTACAGCTCGAGCAGGCTGGGCGAGGAGTGTTTCTGCTGCATTCCGGTCAAGACCGCCTCTGCGGCCATCAGGCGGGGATAAGCCGCGGCGGACACGGGCTCGAAAACCAGGCGTTCCGCGTAGGTCTTGCCGTCAGGATTCCAGCGCCAGATGCCTCGAGCGGCATCGGAGGTCAGCTCGAGCAGCCGGGGATCCGCATAGTAATAACGCTGGGCCAGGCTGAAGTAAGCGTCCGCCGCGTTCAGTTGCGCGGCCCGGGCGGGATCGGAAATGATGGCGGCCAGCGCATCGGAGGCGGCCTTTCTCACGTTTTCGGGGCGAGCGGGATTTCCCGCGATGGCGGCGAGCGGAGCCGCCGCGCGCGCGTCGAGGTTCTTTGCGATCAGGGTTGCCAGGGTGTCGGCGTCGCTGTCGCCGGCATAACGAAGAGCGACGATCAGCGGAGGCGTGGCCGCCGTGCCCATGGAGCGCAGGGCGGTGAATGCGGCGAGCTTTCGGCTTCCGGTGGTCATGCGCTCATTGCTAAGCGCTTCGTCGAGCAATTCCGGGACGGCAAAGGCGCCGATGGCCGTCAACTGTCGCATGGCGCCCCAGTGCACCGTAATGTCGTCGGAGGTGGCCTTCTCGATCAGGGCCTTGATGGTCGCGGGGTCGTGGGGCAAGTTGGCGGCCTCTTCCTCCGACTTGCGCAGGAGGATGCGGATCTTGGCGCCGACTTTCGGCTCCTGGATCATTTTGATGAGGAGCCCCATGTCCGCCTTCTGGCGCAAGTCCATCGCCTCACGCGAAGAGGGATTCATCTGCAGAAGCTTGTCCAGCTCTGCGGCGGCCTTGTCGTACTGGCCGTCATTGTAGAACTTGAGGGCGGCGTCGAACTGCTGCTGCAACTCCGGCCGGTTGGCCTTTTCCTGGGCCGAGGCCGGTATCCAGGATCCGATGCCGAACGACGCCACGACCAAGCAGCACACCACCAGGAGCCTTCGACTGGAGCGCATGCGTTTGTTCCTCCTTGTTTGCCGCGCACCCTTCGCGCACAGATTCCCGGGCATCCGATCCGCGGGAGACTCACTCTCCGCGGACCAGGTCCCGATAACTCTCTCGCTTGCGGATCCGCTGCGTTTTCCCGCTGTTAACCAGCACTTCGGCCGCCCGCGGCCGGGAATTGTAAGTTGAACTCATCGCCATGCCGTAGGCCCCGGCGCCGAAAATCGCAACCAGGTCGCCGCTTTTCACGGGCGGCAGGCGCCGGTCCCGCCCAAGGCAGTCGCTAGTCTCGCATATCGGGCCGACAATGTCCATCGTTTCAAGCCCGGTTTCCGCAGCGCCCCGGCCGGGAGCGCCGAGCAGGGGAGCCACCGGCCCGCGGACCGGCCAGATGTGGTGATAAGCTCCGTACAGCGCGGGACGGATGAGGTCGTTCATCGCGGCGTCAATAATGACGAACTTCCGGCCCGCCCAACCTTCTTTCACATAGATGACGCGGCTGAGCAGCACGGCCGAATTCCCGACGATGAACCGGCCCGGCTCGATGATCAACTGCATCCCCAGTTCCCGCGCGACCGGAAGGATTACCGCGGCGTAGTCGGCCGGCCGGATGACCTTGCGCCCGTCGTAGGAAATGCAGAAGCCGCCGCCCATGTTGAGCGTGCGCGGCCGGGCGCCCAGTTCGCGCACTTCGCGGATGAACCGCCGGACCTTCACGAGCGCGCGACGGACCGGCGCCACGGAGTAGAGCGGCGAACCGAGATGCACGTGGACGCCTGCAATCTCGAGATGGGAATACCGCGCCCGGTCCGCAAAAAGTCCTCGCGCCATCGGCAGGTCAATGCCGAACTTGTCCTCCTTGCGGCCCGTGGAGGTTTTGGTGTGGGTCCGCGCATCCACGTTGGGGTTCAGCCGCAGCGCCACTTTGGCCCTGCAGCCTGTGCGCGCTGCGACCGCGTCAATGGCGGACAACTCCGCTTCCGATTCGACGTTGAACATGTAAATACCGGCGCGCAGGGCTGCCGCGATTTCGTCCGGCGTTTTCCCCACGCCGGCGAACACGATCTTCGACGGCGCGCCGCCGGCTTTCAGGACGCGGAACAACTCGCCGCCGGAGACGATGTCGAAACCCGCGTTCGCCCGCGCCAGCAGGCGAAGGATGGAAGAATTGCTGTTGGCCTTGACGGAATAGCAGATCAAGGGGCGCGCGGAGCGGAACGCCTGCCGCAAGTCCTTGAGCCGCTGCGCCAGCGCAGACCGGCTGTAGACGTAGAGCGGCGTTCCGTAGCGGGCGGCCAATAATGCGGCGGGCACGTCCTCGCAGTGGAGCTCGCCGTGGCTGTACCGAAAACCATCCATGTTCACGCTGTTCTCGCGGATCGTCTTGAGCGATCGGGGCATCGCCCCTTCGGCAAGCCCAGAGCGGCGGGCCGCGTCGAACCACATAGAAGGCAAGAGTATAAGGTGCCCTTCGAAGGGCTGTCAAGCGGAAAATTGGTCACCGGCCTGCGAACTCCGCCGCTAAGGGACCGGGCCGCCCGAAAGTGACCGTCGCGCGTTGACAAGTCCGGCTTCTCCAACTATACTCGCCACAAAGGTTGCCCGTGTAAAAGAGAAGCCAATGGCCAGCCGACCGGAAATTCCTGAACGGACTCCCATCGACAAGGTCGAGGTCGAGTACGAGCGCGCCTCGGGGGCCTCGAAGGCGCGGAGACCCGGCTTCACCCGCGTGCGGCTCCTGGCGATCAGCCAGACTGAGATCGAACTGGCCACGCGCGAGGCCATACCGATCGGTGAGAAGCTCAACTTCACTCTGGACGTCAAGGGCGTGAAGAACTTCGTGAGGGCCGCGGGCGAAATCAAGAAGAGGACGGTTCAAATCTCCGTTCTGAAGCAACCGGCGTTCTCCGTCACGGTTCAGATCGGGAAGCTCACCAGCGACCAGACGGCCAAGATGGCATGGGCCGAAGAGCAATTGATGCCGCGGCAGCGAATGGCGCCGCGGCGACGGGAAGAGGAGCCACCCGCCGCTGCCGCCCCGGCTGCGGCCGGCCAACCTGCACCGCCGGCGGCGGCGACGGCCGTCGCCGAGGGACCGGCCCCGGTGGAAACCGTCCCGGCCGCGGATGAAACAGCCCCGGGCGTCAACCGGCCCGTCGCATTGCTCCAGTTGCTCGAGGCGCTCGACAAGTTCGAAGTGAACGATGACCTGGTCATGGCCATCGTGGAAGCGGCGGAGGCGGGGCTGGACGTCGAAACGCTCTATGCGGCGAAGACGGAAGAACTCATCGAGGAGTCCGAGGAATCGTCTGTCGCGGATGTGGTCATGCCGTCGGACGGCATCGTCCGGCCGATGAACGTCTATCGCTTCGCCGACAACACGCGGCTGTATTTCTCCGAGGCGAATGCGGTCATCGGCCCGCCCTCGGGGCTTGTTTATCTTTCCCGGATTCAGACGCCGCAAACCTGCTTTGCGCTCGAACTGGGATCGGACAGCATGATGAATGCCGCCGGCGGGCGGAGCTTCAAGCCGGGGAGCATCCTGATTTTCTCGAGCGACGCCAAGGTGGAAAACGGCGACTTTGCCTACGTCAAGACGCGCATGGGCGACGAATTCGCCCAGGTCTTCATGGAAAAGAACGAGGACTTGCGGCTTCGCCCGCTGAATCCTCAATACCGCGAACACCTGGCGCGCCGCACTGAAATCCAGATCGTGTGCAAGCTGGTCGGCTGGTACGAGGACCTGACCGGCTGATTGCTCAAGGAGGCGAGGACATGGCAGAGGCCGAAAACCGCGAAAAGGTCATGTTGCTCACGGAGAGCTTCCGCATTCTGGGGCAAATGCGCCTGGGCCCCGACGGAACGATCTGGGACTTCAAGCATCGCGCCAGCGAAGGCTTTGCCACGGTCTACGATGCCCAATGTTTCCGCCACAGCGACGGCAAGCGCATGTACGATGCCACCGTCGTCGAGGTGAGCCGTCACGCGGTGGTGGCCGTCTTCCGGCAGCAGGATATCGCCTTCATCAGAAAGGAACCGACATGAGCGTCCGGGAATTTCTCGCGGAACACGCGACGGCGAGCCGGGCGGCGCTGGTTTCGACGGTCCTGTTCGTCTTCGGGTCGGTCATCGGCTGCAGCAGCTCGGTGAGCGATCAAGATATTGAACGGGGCATTGACCATCCCGGCAGGGAGGCAGCCACGATCGCCGAGGCCCGCGCAATTGACATCGGCGATGAAATCAACCGGCTGAAGCAACAGCAGGATGACCTCGAAGGGAAGCGATCGGACAGCCTGAAGCTGGCCGCCTCCTATCGAACCAAGTCGGCCTCAGTCTGGTCCGACCCGTCGGTGTCCGAAGGGCAGCGTCCCGCCCTGGCGGACCAGTTCAACACGCTGGCCGACGAGAACGAGGGGAAGGCGTATCGCTACGGACAGATTGCCGACGCGTGCGCCTCGCGCATCAACCTGCTCGAATCCCGACGTCACGATCAATTGCGCCGGGCGGAAAATTATCAAAGCATGGGCGTCCCGTCGCCGGAAGCGGAATAAACCGGAATGCGGGCCGACGAGGCGCGTGCGGGGTGCCGACTTTTCATGACGACCAATCCGGTTTCGCCGGCGCGGTGGTTCCCGCCGGACGAGTTCTATACCGCCGACCTGTGCCTGCGCTGCGGCGTGTGCTGCGGATCCACCGACGGGCACCCGTGCGAACACCTGCGGCGCGACGCGGACGGGCGCTACTCCTGCGAGATCTACGAGACCCGGCTGGGATATCACCGGACGGTGGACGGTCGTGCCTTCATCTGCGTGCAGATTCGAAAAGTGATCGAGACCACCGGCGGTTACGCCGCCTGCGGGTACGTGGCGGAGATCCGGCGCGCGCGCAAGGAGCTGGGGCAGAAATCTTCCGACGTGGGGCGGCGGACGAAACCGTGAACCGGGCTTGGCGGGCGTGACTGGAGTCGGCGGGCGATTCTTTGGCACGCGTTGCGACCGGCTTCAGCGCCTCTTCGCGAGCCGTTCCTTGACCTTCCTCATGACGATGAACTCGTCGCGCTCGCGCTCCTCCAACGCATCGGTAATGAACCGCAGCGTCTCGACGTAGGCCGGGATGAAAATCTTTTCGAGCGCGTTGACGCGGCGCTGCGTCTTTCGAACCTCGCGGGCCAGCCGGAAGACGGCGTTCTGGATTTCCGCCAGGCGGTCTATGCTCTCCATGGCGCCGGCGAAAGCCGCCGTGACTTCGTCCAGCGTGGTGTTCCCGGCCATCAGGCTGGTCGCGGGGCCGGCGGCGGGATGGTCGGCCGAAATGGTCGGCAGATAAATGCCCATCAGCGCGCGGGTCGAGACCGCGGCGGAATGCTCGGGGCGCGGCGCGTCCGCGTCCGAGGTCAGCCGCAGCGCGCCGTTCCGGATCAGCGCCTCGCGGAGCGCCCCGAAAGCCGCATCCAGTTTCTCCTGGACTTCCTTCTGAATGTTTTTGGTCTTCTGGACCGTCCCCATCAGCTCGAGGATGAGGATCTGGCGCTTCTCCTCGAGCATCTCGTATCCTTCGCGGGCGAAGCGCAGGTCGCGCTTCAGGCGCAGCAGGCTCGATTTGGTGGGCGGAACGTCCAGCTTCGCCATTATTTCTCTTTCCGGTAATGTTCGTCCAGATCCGCGTCGCTCAGGCGGTGCAGCTCTTCCCTGGGCAGGATGGAGATCACGTCCCAGCCCAATTCAAGCGTCTCGGTGATGGTGCGGTCGTCGTACTCCTGCTGCATCAGATATCGGCGCTCGAACTGCTCTCCGAATTTCAGATATTGCTTGTCCAGCGGCGGCAATTCCTCTTCCCCGATGACCGCCGCCAGCGACTTGATCTGCTTGACCTTGGCGTAGGCGGCGAAGAGCTGCGCGGCCAGGCGCCCATGGTCCTTGCGGGTTTTCCCCTCGCCGATGCCGTCCTTCATAATGCGCGAGAGGCTCGGCAGCACGGCGATCGGCGGGTAAATCCCATGCCCGACGAGTTCGCGGTCGAGAACGATCTGGCCTTCGGTGATATAGCCGGTGAGGTCCGGGACCGGGTGCGAGATGTCGTCCGACGGCATCGTCAGGATCGGAACTTGCGTGATGGATCCCGGGCTGCCGGTGATGCGTCCGGCGCGCTCGTAGATCGAGGCCAGGTCGCTGTAGAGGTAGCCGGGATATCCTTTTCGCGCGGGGATCTCGCCGTTGGCGATGGCCACCTCGCGCAGCGATTCGCAGTAGTTGGTCATGTCCGTGAGGATCACCAGGATGTGCATGCCGATGTCGAACGCCAGGTGCTCCGCGAGCGTGAGCGCCGAGCGGGGCGTGAGCAGGCGTTCGACGGACGGCGCGTCCGCCAGGCTCAGGAACATCGCGACTCTCGACAGCGCGCCGGAGTCCTCGAAGTTCTTGACGAAGTACTGGGCGACGTCGTGCTTGACGCCCATGCCGGCGAAGATGACGGCGAACTCGACGTTCTCACCGACGATCTTCGCCTGACGGGCGATCTGCGCGGCGACCTGGTTGTGCGGCAGGCCGTTGCCGCTGAAGATGGGCAGCTTCTGGCCGCGCACCAGCGTGTTCAAGCCGTCGAGCGCGGAGATGCCGGTCTGGATGAAGTCGCGCGGGTAGACGCGCGAGTAGGGGTTCATCGGCTCGCCGTTGATGTCGCGACGCACGCCGCCGATCGGCGCAGGGCCGCCGTCGGTCGGGCGGCCCAGCCCGTCGAAGACGCGCCCGAGCATGGATCGCGAAACTTCCAGGTGCAGCGATTCTCCCAGGAACCGCACCTTCGTCCGCAGGTTGCTCAGCCCGGTGGTCCCTTCGAGGACCTGCACCACCGCGCTGGTGTCCGCCGTGTCGAGCACGCGGCCGACGCGCCGGTTCCCGGACGGGTCGGTGATCTCGACCACTTCGTCGAAACTGACGGCGTGCCGCGTCTGAACCATCAGCAGCGGGCCGTCAATGCGGGAGACGCCCACGTATTCCATTCCCTGATCGGAAAGGGTCGCAGGGGACGAGTCCGGCTGAGGCATTTGAGACATTTCTCCTCCGGTCATTTCAGGTCCTTCTCGAGGGCGTCGAGCTGGCCGCGAACAAGGTTCTCCAGCGCGTCGAGTTCCTCAGGCTTCGAATTCGGGATCGTGGATTTCGCCCGGATGATTTGCTGGATGCAGGGCAGGGCGCGAATCTGGACAAGCGTCACGCCGCGTTCGATGAGACGGTTCCCGTGTTCGAGGAAGTCAATGATGATCTTGAGCAGCCGCACTTGCTTGCGGGGATCGCAGAACATGTCCACCTCGTCGAACGCGCTCTGCTGGAGGAAACCGTCTCTGAGGATCTCCGCGATGAGCAGGATAAGGCGCTGCGAGTCGGGCAGCACGTCGGGGCCGACCAGCTTGACGATCTCCTGGAGACGGTCCTCCTGCTGGAGCGTGTCAATGGCCTTGGCGCGCAGGGCGCGCCAGTCGGCGGCCACGCCTTCCCACCAATGCGTCACGTCGTCCACGTATTCGCTGTAGCTCGTGAGCCAATTGATCGCCGGGTAATGCCGCGAGTAGGCCAGGTCGGTGTCCAGCGCCCAGAAGCACCGGACGAAGCGGCGCGTGTGCTGGGTCACCGGCTCGGAGAAATCGCCGCCCATCGGAGAGACGGCGCCGATGATCGAGACGGACCCGCGGCGTCCGCCCAGCGTGACGACGGAGCCGGCGCGCTCGTAGAACTGGGCCAGGCGCGTTCCGAGGTACGCCGGATAACCTTCCTCGGCCGGCATTTCCTCGAGGCGGCCGCTCAACTCCCGCAGCGCTTCGGCCCAGCGCGAGGTCGAGTCGGCCATCACGCCCACGGCGTATCCCATGTCGCGGTAGTATTCCGCCAGCGTGATGCCGGTATAGATGGAGACCTCGCGCGCCGCGACGGGCATGTTCGAGGTGTTGGCGATCATGACCGTGCGCTCCATCAGCGGGTGGCCGGACTTCGGGTCCACCAGTTCGGGGAACGAGGTGAGCACGTCGGTCATCTCGTTGCCGCGCTCGCCGCAGCCGATGTAGATGATGATGTCCGCGTCGCACCATTTCGCGAGCGAGTGCTGTGTCATCGTCTTGCCCGTGCCGAACCCGCCCGGGATCATCGCCGTGCCGCCCTTGGCGATGGGGAAGAACATGTCAATCACGCGCAGGCCGCTGATGAGCGGGGTGGTGACCATTTCGCGCTCGCGGTACGGCCGCGTCATGCGCGAGGCCCATTCCTGGACCAGCTTCAGGGAGCGGTCGCCGGCGGACGTCTGCACGACGCAGATCTCCTGCTCGATGGTGTAATCGCCGGGCGCGACGATTTTTCGCACCGTGCCGCTGCAGTCCGGCGGCACGAGCACCCGGTGCTCGATCAGCGGCGTCTCCGGCAGCGTCCCGATGATCTGCCCGGCCTGGACTTTTTCGCCTTCCTTGACCGAAGGCGTGAAGCGCCACTGGCGCGACTTGTTCAGGGCGGGGAGTTTCTCTCCGCGCGGGATGAAGGCGCCCGCGCTCTCGGCGATCTCGCGCAGCGGGCGCTGGATGCCGTCGTAGATGTTCCCCATCAGCCCCGGGCCGAGGTCAACGGAGAGCAGTCTTCCGGTCGGGTAGACCGGCTGGCCGGGCCGCAGGCCGGAGGTGTTTTCGTAGACCTGAACGGTGCCGACGTCGTCCACGGCGCGGATGAGCTCGCCGATGAGCCGCCGCGGACCGACCTCGATGACCTCGAACATTTGTGCGCCGCGCAGGCCGACGGCCTCGACGATCGGGCCGTTTACGCGCGTGATCCTGGCGTGCGCCGTACCCGGCGCACTCTCGCTGTGCGACGTTGGCTGCGATGTCGGTGAATTCATGCTTCCTCGAATAATATCGGGATCGTGAGCCTCTGCAGGCCGGGCCGGAGCCGGCGCAGGCGCTCCTCAAAGGTATTGTCCCACCGCAATTTTCCGTCCGCCGATTCCACGACGACTCCCCTGGCCGGGCCGGGCTGCACCTTCACGCTGAGGTTGACCGTCTTGCCCTCTTTCTGGAGCGCGGCGGCGATTTCCGAGGCCAGGGAGCTTTCGTCAAGATTCGCGCCGGGCGCGGCCGTGACTTTCACGGCCAGGTCGCCCGCGGGCATCTGGCGCGCCGCTGCGACGGCCAGGCGGACCACGTCTTGTCTGTAGGCCTCGCCCGAAATCTCCACGAGACGCGCCGCGGCTTGCTCGAGCGCCGTCTGGATCACCGTGTCTCTGGCGTGCAGCTTGCCGCGCGCAACCTGCTGCTCCACCATCCGCAGCGTCATCTCCGCGCGCTTCCCCGCGCGAGCGCGATGCTCGGCGAGGATCTTCTCTGCTTCGGACTGGGCGGTGGCCTTGGCCTGGGCCAGGATTTTCTCCGCTTCGGCCTTGGCCGCGCTCAGGATTTCGTCCGCCTTGCGTTTCGCGTCCTGCAGAATCTCGTCCGCCAGGATTTTCTGCGCATCCGCTGTTGCCATGTCAGACCCTTATTCCGATCGCCTGCCGGATAACATCGCTCAAGTTCTTCCGCCCGGCGAACGGCCCTCGAGCGCCTGGGATTTCGACCACCAGCGGCAAACCGCTGCCGAACCGGAGCGCGTCCACTTCTTCCTGCATCATCGCGGTGGCTTCCTGCGTGAGGATGACGACGCCGGCCTCGGAATCCCGCGCGCTCTTGAGCGCGGCGAGCGCTTCCGTGCGGCTGTTGACGGCGGTCCCCGCAATGCCGACGCACCGGAAGCCGAGGACGGTGTCCTCGTCGGCGATGACCAGGTACTTGTGCTTCACTTGCTGATGAGCGTCCAAAGCATGATTCCCATGATGAGCCCGTAAATCGCGATACCTTCCGCGACGACGACGAAAATGAGCGACTTCATGAGCAGTTCGGGACGTTCGCTGGCCATCCCGAGCGCCGCCGCGCCGACGCGACCTACCGCCAGGGCCGCCGCAAGGCACGACAGGCCCACGACGATGGCCGCAGCCAGAGCAATGGCAGACTTGTCGCCGAAGCCCGTTGCGGCCTTGGCCGCCGCCTCCGTGTCCGCCGCCAGACAGGCCTGCGCACCGAAAACTGAGATAACGACCAAAGCCAGCAACGCCAAGACGAAGAACTTCTTGCCGCCCTGCGCCATTTTCCGTCTCCTTCCTGTGGATGAAGTCCCGTTGCGTCTCACCCGACCCTGAACGGATTGTATCCCTTCCCGGCGCCTTCGAAGAACTTGCTGAAGAACTCGTAGTACTCCAGCCGCAGTCCCTGGACGAACACGACCATTCCTTCCAGGAGTATGACCACGATATTGCCCAGGACGATCACCACGCCGCCCCAGATGACTCCCGCCGGCAATTGATGCACGACGTTTTCAAGGCTGAAGATGGCCATGCACAAACCGACGTGCGCCAGCGCAAACGCCCCGACGCGCGCGAACGAGACTGTGTTGGCGAGGAACCCGGTGATCGTTTCCATCATGTCCACGCCACCGCTCATGAAGTCAACCAGCGCGCCTTCCGACTCGTGGCCTCGGTGGATGAGATGCACGTAGATCAATTCCCTGAAGAGCAGGAGCAGCAGCGGCGCGAAGATGAGCCACACCACCAGCCAGATCGAGCCGGAACCGAGCAGGGCATAGCGCAGGCCGAGCCCGATGGCGCCCCAATAAAAGATGATCCCCACCATGCCGACGCGGTCCATAATTCCATGAAAATAATCGCCTCGCCGGAACTTGTTGATGATATTCACCACGATTCCCAGGCTGATCAGCACGATGCCCAGCACGACCGGGATGGCCAGCATCGTAACGACGTTTTTCATCGGCTCGAACTTCCAGCTATAGCGCAGCCATTCTTCGTAGCCGAAGACGCTGCCGTACAGGAAGCCGAAGACCGTCGCGGCAATTCCGGCCATGCTGATGATCGTTCCGAGGTCGCGCGTCTGCGGTGTGCCGCAGCGCTTGCGCATCACGAGGCCGATAATGACCAGCACGACTCCCTGGCCGACGTCCCCGAACATGAGGCCGTACATCACCAGGAAGCTGATCGCCACGAGCAGCGTCGGCTGAATCTCGCGGTACCGCGGGAAGCCGAAGCCGGTCACCAGGAGTTGGAAAGGCCGTATGAGCGGGTTGTCCTTCATCAGGACCGGCACTTCGTCGGGCGGCACATCCGTCTCTTTCACATCGCGAACCTGGAGGAACAGGCGCCCCTGGGTTTCCTGAAGGAGCCGGCTGGACGCGGACGCGACCTGGTCCGTCGGCAGCCACCCGCTGATGCGGCAGGTGCTCTCGGTGCGGCTGAAGTTCAGCGACGCTTCCAGCAGGGCCTGCTCCAGCCCGAGGCTGCGCTCCAGAGATGCGATCTCCTGCGCTTCCGTCCGCGCAACCTCTTTGAGTTGCCGGGAGATGCGCTCCTGGTCGCTGCGGATCTGGTCCAGACGTTTGCGCATCTGGTCCAAGGACGTCGCCGGCGTGCCCCCGGCGAGCGGAGAAATGTCCTCGGTCACGAAGTTGTGCTGCCTGAGCTGCGCATCGAGTTCGGCCCGGCGCTCCCGACTGGTGAAAGCGACAAGGTTGCGGCGTTCGCCGGCGGCCCCGCCGCTCAGAAGAACGATGTTCTGGCCCGCGGCCGCCTCCAGTTTCGCCAGGTCCGTTGTCTTGATGCTGCCCGCGGCGAAATGGAGGAAGGGCGATTCGAGAACCTGCGACAGCGGCACCGTGACGCCGCCCAGTATATCGAAACGCACCAGCTCGTCCTGGATTCGCTCGGATTCGGACTCGATCTTCGTTCGCAGTTCGAGGAGTGGGTCAATGCGTCTTTCGAACCCGACAATCTCCTGCTCCATCGCGTCCAGAGGCTTGTAGGAATTATCCGGACTCGCCGGCAGTTCGCCCAGGCCGACTTGCTCGCGGATCGCATCGAGCCGGCCCATCAGGGCGCGGCACCGATCCAACTCCGGGCTGCGGTCTGGGAGCGCGGCCTGGTCAGAGGCGGTTTCAGGGCGGACCTTGACCAGTTCCAGCACGCCCATCCGGCCGAGCACCGTTGTGATGCGGCGCGCATCCCGGTCGAGGATGACCATGTCCAGGAGCTTCATTTTGGCCGGCGTCAGAGACATCGCTTCTCCGTCTAACGAACCAGCAGTAACCGGCTTTCGATATCCGCGCGCGGCAGGCTGTGCCGCACGCTCTCCGTCACCCGAACGAGATTCGCGAATTCGATGCGCCTGATGTAACAGTAGGCGACCACCGCCGGAATCGCCACGATGGACTCGAGGAAGCAGCGCGCGGCCAGCCGGTACTGCTGCACGAGCAGCGCCTTGTCCAGTTGCTGCAGCGAGAGGATGCCGCGCCGCTTTTCCTGCGAGAGAAAGTCGCGCGGCAGCGCGTTGATCACTTGCCCCAGGTCGTGGGCGGCATACAATCGCTCGACGAGAGCGGGCGTCAGGAAAAGGCCGCTCGTCACGATGAACGGCCGAATATCGGACAGCGGGCGGTCGTAGTTGAACTTCGACCGCAGAATGAAAGACAGGCTGCGGAGATCCACGTCGAACGCCACCAGTTTCCGGATCCACTCGTCCGTGCCGTCGGAGAGTTGCAGCAGTTTCCGGCAATATACGGCGTCGAGCGCCGTCTCCATCGCGGCGCTGTCAGGCGCCTTATCCGCCTTAATCGTTTGCAGCATGGCCTCGCGGAATTCCTCGACGGGCACTTGCTCGGCGAACCGGCGCAGGTCGGGCGCGTCGAAGAGGCGGCTCACCGGCAGCGCAAGCCAAGCGGGCACCGGCGCCATCACCGCTTCGGCCTCGGCGACCGTCCCCTTGGAGAGGTACGCGCGCAGGACAACCTTCAGGTTCTCAAGCTCGAAATGCACCAGCAGCCACTGGACGAGTCGGAAGATGCGGCCGGAGAGATGCCGCGAGATTTTATCCAGGTCGCGGACCTGGTCCGCGAGCAAGTCCCGTTCAAACGCCAGGTGGCCTTCGAACGTGTCGCCGGAGCGGACGCGACGGAACAGCTCGGGCAGGCTCTTGCTGTCGGCGAGGGCCGCCAGGCGGTTTCCCTCGAAGAGCTTGCTCCGCATGCCGCGCACCTTGGCGACAATGAAATCCTCAGAGGCTGCGGACTCAGCGCGCTGCTTCATTTCTGCCTTGTCACCACCCGGCGAATCTCATCCCCGGCGGGCGGCGGATGAAAGAAATTCAAACACTATCGGCCCAGCACTTCGGCGACGATTCGTTCGACGGCCTGCGGCACTTTCAGCTTGCTGCGCTCGATGACGACCGCGTCGTTCTGCATTTCCTGCGCCACGCGCGCGTCACGTTGTTTCTCGGCGGTCTCGACCGTCTGCGCCGCTTCCTTGTGCACCCGCTCAACCGCATCGCGCTTGGCCGAAGCGATGAGGTGCTCGGCCTCTTCTTCGGCGTGGGCCAGGATTTCCCGCGCCTGCTTTTCAGCCTGGCTGACGACCTCGCGCGCCTGGCCTTCGACGCCGAGCACCTGCTGCATGACGGTGCGGATTCCCGTAGCTTCCACGCCTATTCCTCCAAGCGGGTGATGTCGTTCTGCTCAATCGAATGCGGGATTGAATGGGGACGCGAATACCGGCCGACGCGACGGGGAAAACGATCGCAAGTTGCCCCGGAAAGCTGGTGTGTCAACGCAGCGAACCCTCAAAAAATTCCTCGGAGGATCGCAGGATCTCGGTGACCACGGCCGGGGACACAGCCTTCTTGATGCTCTCGATGGCCGCGAGGTGGCGCCCCAGCTGAATCACGCGCGCGAGCAACCGCAACTGAACGTCTTCGGTCGGCGCGCAGAGAAGAAAGAAGACGTACGTCCGCTGATGATCCAGCGCCTCGAAATCGGTTCCTTCGCGGCAGACCGCCAGCCCGACCAGCGGTTCCTTGAAGAGCCCCGAGATCGGCCGGCGAGGATGCGGGATGGCGATGCCGTGACCGATCGCGGTGCTGACCATCCGTTCCCGCTCCAGCACGCTTTCCAGAAGCCGGCGAGGCTGCCGAAGAATCTTCGAGGCGCGCAACGGCTCGACCAGTTGCTTAAGGACCTCGTCCTTCGTGCCCGGCATGACCTCCAGGTTCATAGCCGTGACCGGCATGAGTTCCGTGAGCGGCGGCAGCTTGGGCGGCTCTTTCCGGGCCGGCGCGCTCCGCACGGACGGGATTTCCATCTGCGCCATCAGCCAGTCGTCCACCACCGACCGCATGAACCGCCACTGGCTGGCCACTTTCGCCGCCGGGATCTTGCCGGACTGCGCCATGCGGAGAACGGACTTCTCGGACACTTGGAGGTATTCCGCAACTTCCTCCAGAGTCATAACCTCTCTCACGGCCTGAATCCGGTCCATCTCGGCTCCGTCCTTCCTGCTATAGCGGTGTCCTTGGGGGGACATTATAGTCCATCTTCGGACAGAATCAAGCCTTTTTTTGTCAACTTCCTGAATGCTGCCCTTGACGGCCCGCCGGAGCGGTGCTAAGTTTCTGCTCGTTCGCTGTCCAACTTCAAGCGGGATTCAGTCTTTGCCAGAGATTATGAAAGACCGTTCCTGGTCGGTGGGCACGCTGGCTTTCATGGCGGCGGTGGGGGCCTTCCTGGCGGCCTTCCTGGTCTATCCGACGATCTATATCTTCAGCGAGGCGTTCTGGATCGGAGGACATTTCTCGCTCGCGCACTTCCGCAACATCGCTCAGAACCCGCCTATCCTGCAGTCCATCCGGAACAGTATTCTGCTGGGCCTCATGACCACGGCCGCAACGACGCTCCTGGCGGTGCCGCTGGCGGTGGTGGCGGTGCGGTACGCGTTCCGCGGGAAAGGGATCCTCACGGGCCTGCTGCTCGTGCCGATGATCATGCCGCCCTTCGTCGGCGCGATCGGCATGCGGCGGCTGCTGGCGCGGGAAGGATCCATCAATCTGATCCTTCAGCATCTGGGTCTCCTCTCGCAGGGAGTGGATTTCCTCGGAGCGAGCGGGTTCTGGGCGGTCGTTCTGCTGCAGGTGCTGCATCTCTATCCGATCATGTACCTGAACGTGGCGGCGGCACTGGCGAACGTGGACCCTTCGCTGGAAGAAGCCGCGCGCAACATGGGCGACCACGGGCTTCGATTGTTCCGGAAGGTCACCTTTCCGCTCATGCTGCCGGGTTATTTCGCCGGCGCGGTGCTGGTGTTCATCTGGGCATTCACCGACCTGGGCACGCCGCTGATCTTCGACTACCAGCGCGTCGTGGCGTTCAAGATTTTCGATGCGGTCAACGACCTCAATACGAACCCGATGGCGTACGCGCTGGTCGTCATCGTGATCGTGCTTGCGATGGCCGCGTTCGCCGCGGCCAGGTTCTGCTTCGGCGGGCGCGGCCACGAGATGCTCTCGAAAGGGACCGTCGCTGCGCGCGAAAAGCCGGCCTCGCGGACCGCCTCGGTCCTGATCTACGGCGGCATCCTGCTCCTCGCCGCCGTTGCGCTGCTGCCGCACTTCGGCGTCTTCCTGACTTCCATCACCGCGAAGTGGTCCGGCACCATCTTCCCGACGCAAATCACCTGGGATTACTACGTGCGGGCGCTCCACAATGAGCTGGCGCGGACGGGCGTGCGCAACAGCCTTTTCCTCTCGTTCGGCAGCACGCTGATGGACGTGCTGCTCGGCGTCGGCATCGCGCTGATCCTGGTGCGGCGGCGCTTCCAGGGATCGGGATTGCTCGATGCCCTGGCCATGACGCCGCTGGCCGTGCCCGGCATCGTGCTGGCGTTCGGATATGTGGCCGGGTTCAGCGGCACGCCGCTCGATCCGCGGCGCAACCCGCTTCCGTTGCTCATGATCGCGTACTCGGTGCGCCGCCTGCCGTACATGACGCGCGCTGCGTACGCCGGCTTCCAGCAGACGAGCGTCACGCTCGAGGAGGCCGCCATGAACGTCGGCGCAAGCCCGACGCGGACGCTCTTCAAGATCACTCTGCCGCTGATCTTGGGAAGCCTCATTGCCGGGGCGATCCTCACCTTCACGTTCGCCATGCTCGAAGTCTCCGAAAGCATGATGCTCGCGTTCCAGCAGCAGCACTACCCGCTGACCAAGGCGATCTATCAACTCCAGACGATGCCTACGGAAGGGGACTTCATCGCGAGCGCGATGGGCGTTATGGCGATGGTCCTCCTGGCGGCGACGCTGCTGATCGCCGGCGCGCTGCTGGGCAAGCGGATGGGACAACTCTTCAGGGTGTGAGAAGGGCAGTCGGCCCTTACTCGCGATAGTCGGCATTGCCTCTGGACCGACAAACCAGGCGCTGGTTGATCCCTGGGCAATAACGGAAGGAGAATGCGATGACCGCACCGCAGTGCAATCCGGACCTGAGCCGTTTCTGGTCGCGTCTGACGGAGCTTCAATGCGGCGGGCAACCATTGCTGAGCTCGCTTCGGACCGTGGAAAAGGAATTGGCGGGCCGGCCGATGGAGGCGGTGGTCAAAGTCGTGGCCGACGACGTGGAGAAGGGCGCGCTCCTCTCGGCGGCGTTGCGGAAGCGCACGGACGTATTCGGCCGCGCGGCGACCTGCTTCGTCGAAGGAGGCGAGTACGCCGGCATCTTGGACCTCGCGCGCTGCTCTTCATCCTCGATAGCCTCTGGCACTGCCCCGACTGCGCCTCATGGAACCCGCATTCGGAAATCCCAGCGGCGATTCCCGAGAACAAGGAACCAGGCCGGCGTGGTCGGTTGAAGCCTGCTTAGGAACTCAGGGAAAGGACGCCTCATGCAGATCGGTGAATTTCAACGGAACATCGAGAAGACGTACTACGATCGCGATTCCGCCCGCGGCATGGGCGGCACATTCATGTGGTTCATCGAGGAAGTGGGCGAACTCTCCACGGCGGTCAGGGAAGGCGATAAAGAGGCGATGAAGGGCGAATTCGCCGACGTGCTGGCCTGGCTCTGCACCGTTGCGAGCCTCGCCGGAATCAGCATGGAAGAGGCCGTACTGAAATACGCGCACGGCTGCCCGCGATGCCACAAAATGCCGTGCGACTGTTCTCATAAATCGTGAGCCGGCCGGCCCTGCGTGGCCTGGGCATGCCGTTATTGTGTCTTCACTTTGCGGGCGCCTTCGGCGCTTTTTCGGCAGGCGGCGGCAGAGGCCAGAGCGCTTTCGCGCAACGGAAGCCGACGTTGATGTAGCGCGTGTTCTCGCGGCCCGCCATGCGGGTTGCGGCGCTCACGGCGCGCTCCAGCGTCATTTCCGGCGCAGGCGGCGCGTCTTTGCACTCATTGACTTTCGCCGCCCGAGGCGCTGTGGCGCTGACCAAAGGCAACCGGCGGGTCACGCCTGAAGGGTCGCGCACGGCCAGCCACTCCTTCGCCTCCTGCTTCATGGCAATACAGCCCGTCGAGAAGTCCAGCGCGACCTTTCGCTTGGGCGCGATAGTTTCTTCCACGCGGGGCCTCGGTCCCTGTGCGGCGCGGGGCCTGAGGCTTTCTTCCACGGTGACGGCGGTCACGCTGCCGATCTCTTGATCGGGCATCACCTGAAACTTCGACTCGGCCCAGTGGTCCCAGCCCGGCACCCACCTGCGAACCAGGACGTACGCGGAATCCTCCGTGCCGACCACGCCCAGGTACTCCATTTCGAGGTTGGAGCGATATCGAACCAGCCACTCCGGTATCTTGGAGTCGGCCGCAAGGAGCAACGTCGCATCCCTGGCCCCATTCGACAAGGGAACCGCGACCACGCGAGTCGGCCGCTGTTCCTCCATTCCGGCCCAGGAACTGCCCTTGACGATGTAGAGTCGCGATGCGGCTTTTGAGGGCTCCAGCGCTGTCGCCGTCCACTCCGCGATATTGCCCGCCATATCCATGCAGCCGAAGGGACTGCGGTCGCCCTTGGCGCTGCCGACGGGCGCGGGGCCGAGTCCCAGCACGGCGTTGTCCGGCGCCCACGTGTCGCCCCAGGGATAGATCTGGCCCGAAGGTCCGCGACAGGCGCACTCCCATTGTTCCTCCGTGGGCAGACCGCCGCCGGCCCAGGCGGCGAACGCCGCGGCTTCCGACCAGGTGACGTTCGCGACGGGCATTTCCTCGTTGTCCTGCGGCTCCACCCATCCCGGCGGCGCCGGCCGTCCCGTCGCGTGCAGGAATTCCGCGAAGCGGCCGCACGTGACCTCCTTGACGGCGATGAAGAGTCCGAACGGCAACTCCACCGTGCGCCGGGGATTGCCCTCGCTGCCGCCGACGATGTACTTTCCGGGCGGGACCAGCACCATCCCGGGCGGCGGCTGCAGTTTCGGCGCGACGTTCGCGAGCAGATGGCGCGCATCGGGATCGGCCGGCACCAGGTCGAGCGCCGCGACGGCGGCATGGTACGCCGCGTCCCACTGGTCAGCCCGGAACGCCTCCTGGCCTGCCTTCACTTGAACGGCGCAGTCGCCGAGCTGTTTTTGCGCCCGAGCGATCTTCGAGGTAATGGGATCGCGATGGAATCCGAACTTCTCCGCGACCATCCGGTATCGCTCCAGCGCCGCGCGCCAGTCGCCGTTCTTCTCCTCGCGCGCTCCCAGTTCCGCCTCAGCCAGCGCGATGCTGTTGCGGATTTCCTCCAGCCGTCGCGTGGCCGATGCCCGGCACTCGGTGACGAGCGTGACCGGGGGACCGAGAAGGATCTCCTGGTACTTGTTGAAGCCGGCGATCGAGGAATCGAGGCCGCCCTTGCCGACGATGGCTTCCGCCTCTCTGCACCGGGCATGCGCATCGTCGTTCAGTTTCTGCATTTCCGCCGACAGCTCATTCGCTTTGTCCGCGTAGTCGGGATAATCCTTGGCGATCCGGCTGCACAGCGTGATCGCGTCGGAGGGATTGCCCGCCTCCTTCAAGGCCTGCGCCTCGCTGAGGAGTTTCTCGGCCTGCTTCCCGGTCTCCTCGCGCATCCCCGGAATGTAGACGAGCAAAAACCAGAGACCCAGCGCAATGACGCCGAGGAAAACGAGCGCCGCAAGGATCGGCCTGAGATACAGCCGCTCGGAGAGCGGAGCTGCAGGTTTCACCTTGGGCAGTATCATGACCTTCGGCGCCTCGCGTGGCTTGCTCCCGGCGAGCTCACGCACCTCGCTCTCGGCGAATTCCCGCCTCTTGTCCTCGATTTCTTTAGTGACACGGAGTGCCGACGCGTCGCCGGGTTCCAGGTCGAGCGCTCTCCGGCAAAGGACCAGCGCTTCGTCGAAGTTGCCTCGCTGCGCCTCCTCGCTGGCTTCTTTCAGGTAGCTCCGCTTGAGATTGAGGTTGCCCAGTTGATCGCGGGCGACGGCGAGGCGATTCTTGAGTTCGATGTCGCCGGGCAGGGACGCGGCGGCTTTCTCCCACTCTGCGACGGCGTGGACGATGTCGCCCTGTTCGTAAAAGCGGTCGCCCGCGGCCGACGCGACGCCGGCCGCATCAGCCCTCGCGACGAGGGCCTTCCGACGCGCGACGATATCCTCGTAGTCGTCCGGAAGCGCGCTCCAGTACTCCAGCGCGCGCTCGGTGTGCCCCTCGGCGACCATGCGCTGCCCGGCCTCGTAGGTCCGCCGGAAGAAGCGTTCGCGACGCTGGCTGAGCCGTTCGACCCAGGTGCGAGCGCTGGCCTTCATGGCGGCGTATTCCCGCGTATGGAAGCGCTCGAGTTTTTTCAACTCCAGCAGCGCCGAGTCGAATTGGTGGTCGGCGACGAACTGCCTCGCTTTCGCCTGAATCGCCTGCGCCGTCTTGCGGAGCTTGTTGCGGTGCTGGACCAGGTCCGTGCCGCAGCCGGGACATTGCGCAACCTCCAGCCGGTTCTCGACCTTGCAGGACGGGCACTCGTCGAAGATATCCTCGAGGCTTCCCCCGCACTTTTCACATTGGCGGGCCTCCGGCGCGCTCTCGTGCCCGCAACCGGCGCAGGTCGTCAGGTTGATCACGCCTCGGACCTTGGAGGTGGCGTCTTCCTCTTTCTCGCGCTGGGCCCGCGTGATCGGCGGCGTGGTGGCCAGTTCGCGCAGCGCCTGCGCCATCTCGTCGGCGCTTGCAAAACGGTTGTTCGCGTCCTCCCTGAGCGAGTGCTGGATGATATCGTCCCAGCGCACGTCCAGGGCGCTGTCCATCTCCGTGGGCATCTTGAACACGCCGAGAGGAAGTTTCCCGGTGAGCAGTTCGTAAAGGCAGACGCCGAAGCTGTAGATGTCGGTGCGCTCGTCAACGTTCCTGGCGTTGGTGAGCTGTTCGGGCGCCATGTACTTGAGGGTGCCCATGGTGTGATGGTCGCGCGTGACGTCCAGGGTGCCTTGCGCCTTGGCCAGGTGTGCCAGGCCGAAGTCGGCGATCTTCACCTTCCCGTCGCGGTTGATCATGATGTTGCCCGGCTTGATATCGCGGTGCACCACACCGCGCCGGTGCGCGTAGGCCAGCCCGGCGAGCACCTGTTCGGCGATCTGCAGCACCTGGTCCGGCGGGAGTTTTCTCTCCCGGTGCAGGCGGTCCTTGAGCGTCTCGCCCTCGACGTACTCCATCACGATGAAATAGGTCTCGCCTTCGCGGCCGCGGTCAATCACGCTGACGATATTCGGGTGATTCAGGTTGGCGAGGACCGTCGCTTCCCTGTCGAACCGCGTGATGAAGAGTTTGTTCTTGGCGAGGTCTTTCGGAAGAATCTTGATGGCGACGGTCCGGTCGAGGGACAACTGCCGGCCGCGGAAGACGACGGCCATGCCGCCGGAGCCCAGGAGCGCCTCGATGACGTAGTTGCCGAGTTGATGGCCCGGCTTGAAGCCCAGCGCGAGATCCTCGGCCACCTCGGATAGACCTCGCACCGCCCGCCGGGGAATCTTGGCCTCGCAATGCGGACAGACGAGGTGTGCCAAGTCCGCGCCGGGCTCGACATTGAACTCGTGCGCGCAGCCTGGACAGGTGACGTTCTTCTCGGTCTGAGGCATGGGGACTTTACATATCCTGTTTCCCGGTTGCAACAACTATAGCTGGTACAACAATATCGGAAAGAAAGAGCGTCTTGTCAAGCCAGCGGCATCGCGCCTATGGCAGGCATGAGCTGACGGGCCGAACGATAAGGGCGTAATAGACTGTGGGATAGCGGCTTACAGCAAAAGCGCCATTCCGCGCCGGAGTTCTCAGAGATTTCGTAACTGCTGAAATTGCTTCCGCTCGTACAATTGGTGTACTATACTGCCATGCGCCAGCTCTACTCGCAATGGGTAAAAGCATCCCATGTCTGCGACTCTTTACACCCTGGGCGAACATCTCAGCGCGAGCCTTCAGGCGGGCTCTATATTCGCCATCCTCGCTGCATTTGCGTTTGGGGTGTTCGTCGGGTTCACACCGTGCGTCTATCCGATCCTACCCATTACGGTTACCTACATCGGGAGCATCGCCCGCGGCAGCAAGCTCAACGGGTTCATTTACTCGCTGATCTATGTCCTCGGCATGGCGATCGTCTATGCGACGATCGGCGTGATCACGGCAATCACGGGCGGCCAGATCGGGAGAATCTGGAACAACGGCTGGGTGCTGCTGGCCCTTGCGAATTTCTTCATCCTCCTCGCATTGTGGCAGCTCAAAGTCATCCAGATTTCGGTCCCGCAGATCATTCAAGGAGCAGGCCCGCGCCGGCGCGGGGCGCTCGGAGCGCTGCTGGTCGGAGGCGCCTCGGGCCTGGTGGTCGGTCCCTGCACGTTGCCGGGGCTCGCAGCGATGGTTACGCTGATCGGCGCGCACGCGCGCGGAGGCTCGACGGGGTCGCTGATCTTCGGCGCCGCCGCGATGTTCGCCTACAGCCTGGGACTCGGCAGCCTGGCCATCGTCTGCGGCACGTTCAGCGGAATCCTGACGAATCTGCCGCGCTCCGGCGCCTGGCTCAACGCGATCGAGAAAACCTTTGCGATACTGCTGATCGTGGTGGCGGAATGCTTCCTGATCTATCTCGGGCAGAACGCAAAATTTCCGCTGCTGAGTTCGCTGGCCGCGCCGAGTACGCCCGCGGCCGCTGGAGCCTCGCCGACATCGGCGACGCCCGGGACCGGCAGTGGAGCGGCCGTCGGCCAGCGGGCGCCCGACTGGCGGTTGAGCGACCCCGAAGGGAAGCCGGTCGCGTTGGCCGACTATCGCGGGAAGAAAGGCGTGCTCATGGCGTTCTTCGCCACCTGGTGCGCCGCTTGCATGGAAGAGGTGCCGAGCCTTATCGCATTCCAGAGCAGATACGCGGACCGGCCGGTCGAGCTGGTCGGCGTTGATAACGATCAGCCGGCGCACGTCGTCAAACAGTTCGCCGAGGCCAGGAAAGTGAACTATAAATTGGTGCTCGACCCCGACGGGACCGTGGCCACGGCCTACGGCGTGGTCGGCTTTCCCACGTTTGTCGGAATCGACGCGGCGGGCACTATCCGCTACGTGGGCAACGTGTTGCCCGGCGACCTGGACGCTCTCGTCAAGCAGCTCGAAACCGGTGGAACGGCGGAGGCCAGGCAGCCATGAAGGTCGCGCTCGCGCGCGTGATCCGGAACGCGATCCGGAAGGAGCAACAAGCGCGCAACCTCTACCTGAGGGCGCGCAAGCTGGCGCAGGATCCGGCGACGGGAACGCTGCTCGACTCGCTGGCCGGCGAGGAAGCCTCGCATGCGGCGCTCCTCCGCGGCAAGGGACTCAAGGCGTTCCTGGCGTCGAAGCCGCCGCCGATTCAGGACCTTCGGATCACCGAGTTTCTCGTCCCACGGAAACTTTCCGCGCAGGCGGCGTTCCAGGACGTGCTCGTCTACGCGATGAAACGCGAGGCCGCCTCCTACTGGGCGTATCAGGCGCTCGCGGAGACGGCCGAGGACGGACCGACGCGCCGGCTCTTCCGCCGTCTCGCGCAGGAGGAGCGGCTGCATCGCAACCGGCTTGAACGAGTGTATGACGATGTGATCTTCGCAGAGGACTGACGCGTCCGGTCGCGCGCAGCGGTCTGCGCGCTCGTGGTTTAACGAGGAAGGGAAAGCGTATGGATCAATCCACGTCGCCGAAAGTCTTCGTCTGCCGCAACTG
Organism: Candidatus Brocadiia bacterium; assembly: GCA_050015075.1. Lineage (GTDB taxonomy): Bacteria > Planctomycetota > Brocadiia > CAIUPP01 > CAIUPP01 > JBEKCB01. The sequence continues at coordinate 53,156 of JBEKCB010000028.1, forward strand.
CGGCCGGATGGCCTCCGACAGCGGCCATCTATGCTCGCCGCGGCCGCACACCCTGATCCAGTACTGCAGCTATTGCGGCGCCGTCGCCGAAGATGCGCGGCACCTGTGCGCGCCGAAGGTGCTGCAGATCCGCTACTTCTGTAAGAACTGCGGCCGCGCCGCAACCAGCATGAATCTGCTCTGCAGCCCGGTCGCCATTCCACAGGCCAGGGCGGAGACCCTTCCGCCCAGGCAGCACGCGGTCGCGTCTCACGCCGGCGCGAAGGCCATTCATGCTCCGGCCGCTCATAAAAAAGCGGCGAAGAAGCCTGCCGCGAAGAAGGCCAAGCCGGCTTCCAGGAAGAAGCCCGCGAAGCCGAAATCGAAGTCCCGAAAGTAGGTTGCGGATTTATCTTGATTATGGCCGGGCGAGATGTTAGCATCCCCGCCAGAGGGGACTGAGCATCGTACGTGGCCGCTCTCGTGTCTATAGGCCGGCGGGGCCTGTGAGGCGCAGGAGCAGTTATGGTTTGCGCTTCGAAGGAGACAGCGCATGCCTTACGCGGTGCGAGTCCGAACGGGATCTGAAGAAGGCGAGATTTACCCGCTTTTTGAGAATCGCGAGATCACGATCGGAAGAAGCCCGACGAATAATATTTTCGTCCGGGACAAGAACGTCTCGCGCGTGCATTGCCAGATCGTTGTGAGCAACGGCGCCGTGACGCTGACGGACCTGCAGAGCACGAACGGGACGTTCGTGAACAACGAGCGGACCACCGAGTGCCCGCTGAAGATCAACGACCTCATCCGCGTCGGCACGACGCTGCTGGAATTGGAAGAGATTGACGAACAGGGCCGAACCATCACGGATACGGCGGTGATGGAGTAAGCCTCGAACTTTCCCGCGCCGGGTGGAGAGCAAACCGCCGGCTCCACTCGCCGATGCCGATCCGCTATTGATCCCGCTTCAGGAATCCGATGCCGATCTGCCGATGAGCCGCCCCAGCAGCTTGCGATATCTCGGGTCCGTTCTCAGGTTGGTCAGGTCCGGGTCTTTCGCCATGTGGGGCACGTCGTGATACCCCAGCGACACGGCGCGCTCCAGCGCGGCGAGCGACTCGTCAATATGCCGCAGGAGACAGTAGCTGCACGCGAGATTGTAATATACGATCGGGTCGGCCGGCCGCAGCCGCACGAGCCGGCGATCCACGTTCAGCCCCTTCTCGTACTCGCCGCGGCGCGTGTACGTGTTGCCCAGGATCATCAGCGCTTCCTCGTTGCAAGGGTCCCGCGAGACGAGTTCCTCGAAGAACTCGATCTCGAAGCGGGCGTCGTCTTCCTGACCGACCGAGGAGAGCTGAAAGAGCTGCGGCCGCAGGCTCAGGCGCGAGTCTGTGGCTAAGGCATGCTTCGTTTTCTCATTGCCGGATGCCGACGCTTTATCTTCCATTGCGTCCGACTTCTCCCGTTGCGGACCCGGCCGCTTCCGGCGCTGACCTCTTCTGCGCGACTACGTCAATTATCTTCTCACCTCGGCGCGCTGTCAAGTGCTCGCAGGTTTCGCGCGGCACGCGACGCAGCGCGTCTCGGCGGGGATCTGCTCGTAGGGCGCGACGGTCCTGATTTTCTCGACCGTCTCCGCGTCGAGCGCCTTGCCGCAGGTCGAACAGAGGAAGGGGTTCTCGATCGCGGCGATCGCGCCGTCGAGGTCCCCGAGCAGCGTACGGCCCATGCCGAAATCGAACGGCAGCGGCGAACCGAATTCCTTCGCCACCCACACGCCGCGCGCCACGAGTTTGCGGCATTCGTCGAGCGAGGTCTCTTTCATGCGCAGCTTCGCCCCGGACTGCGATTGCAGGAACCGGTCGAACGAGGACTTGCTCATGTCCACACGCAGGCCCGCCTGTTGAATGCCGCGCTTCCACGGGTCCACGAGCACGCTGAAGACTTTCAGCCGTCCGTTCGGCCGCGCGCGCGCGACCGTGACGAGGATCAACCCGTTCGGCGAGGGCTCGCTGGCGACCGCGCGATGCAGCGGCAGTTCGTCGTCGGCCTCGGCGGCCGTCGGTTCGAGCGCCTTGGGCTTTTCCTCGGGCACTTCGATTCCGTCTTCCCGCAGATCGAACAGGAGCTTCTTGATGAGCTTCTGAAGCTCTCGTCCGGACGTCCGCTGGAGCTCCAGCAGGAACGGCACTCCCTCGGCGAGTTTCGCAGCCGCGATCACCGAAGCCGCCGCCGTCGCGTTCCCCTCGTCGTCGCGCGCGAGGGCTTCCAGGAAGGGCAGCGCCCGCGCTTTCTCCGTCTCCGCCGCCGAGTGCATGATCAGCCAGCGCTCGGCCGGATGCAGCGTGCGGGCGTGCTCGACCGCTCCGGCGACGTCGCCGCCCTTGAGCAGTTGCAGCGCGCGGGAAGGCAGTTTCCGCTCCACCTCCTCGGCCTGCGGCGCGGGCACGGTCATCGCGAAAACGTCGGGGTCCACGGCGGAGCCGAGTTGCGCGAGCAGGCTGTTGGCGAGCACCTTCACGTACGCTTCCTGCCCGACGTCGAAGATCAGCGCGTTGAGGTCGTCCACGATGACGGCGCCGCCGATCTTCGAGAGCACCTGCACGGCAATGGCGCGCGTGGCCGGATCGCCCGAGACGAGGCGGCCGAGGAGATACTGCAGCGAGGCGCGAGGCCGCTCGCGCATCTCCTCAGCAGCCTCCTCAAGCGCTTTCGAGTCGAAGACCGGCAGGGCCGCCGCAAAGCGGCTGAGGATCTTTTCTATGGGCGGCGGGCTGGGCGGCGGCGCGGCAGGCTTGCCCGCCGGATTCGTGGCGGCTTTGCCGGCTGGACGGGCGGCGGTCTTGTCGAACGTCAATCCCTTGATCGGTTTCTTCAATGCCATCGAGATAATTTCCTTGCTGTCATGATGAGGGCCGGCGGCTCAGCGCCGGCGCTTGCGCTTGGGAGGGCGCTTCGAGGCGGCCGCGTTCATCAGCTTGGCCGGGTCGGGTTTGGGAGCGCCGAAATCGAGGCGTTTTTTCAGCCGCTCGATCGCCGCCATGAGATTCTTCATCATCGGGCGATGCCCTTCATGTTTCCAGGCCGAAGACGTTCAGAGACAATCGGAAGACCATCAACTGGACTGCGGCCAGCGCCAGGACGGCGCCCGCAATCCAGCCGCGCTTGCCGTCCAGAGAGACCAGCGCGCAGGCGCCCGCGGCCGCCCCGAAGGGCATCAGGAACATCCAGAGCCGCGCCACTTCGCCGAGATTCCTGCCGGAGAAGTTGAGCGCGGCCAGGACGATCAGCAGCGCCCAGGGAAGGCTCGAAAGGGCGCGACGCCGTCTCTCGGGCCACCACCGGCGAAAGTCCATCGCCATGGTGGCCAGCAGCAAAAGAAACGCCGGCAGACCGGCGAAAATCGCGAACTCGACCGGATTGAACAGCGTCCACGCCCAGTATGACCTCGGAAAAAGCGCAGCGAACGTTGCGTGTTGAGACAGACACGTCCTCCACACGCTCCATACATCGTACTCAAAGTAGAGCGCCGGTAGCAAGGCACAACCCAGGAAGCCGGCGGCCCAGCCGCATATCGCGCGCAGCCATCCGCCGCGCCCGGGTCCGCCGCATCCCTCGACGGCGCCTCGCCACGCGGCCAGGAGCGAGTATGCGCCGATCAACGCCACGGCCGCAAGCAGCGCCATGCTCCAGAGCAGCCCGGCGACCACGATTGCGCCCGAGAGCGCGGCCCAGGCCACGCTGCCGCGCCGCAGCGCGCGGCGCCACGAATAGAGAGCGGCGACTGCAAACAGCGGAAACAGCAGGTCCGGGTAAGGCGAGAAGAGATGCAAGCTCGGGATCAACGCCGAAAGCGCCAGCGCGAGCAGGGCCGTTTCGCGCGAGCAGATGTCGCGGACAAGCAGGTAAACCAGGATCAGCGCGAGCCAGAATCCCAGTCTGAATAAAAGGGCCGAGGCCCAGATGCCAGCGAATTGCCCGTCTGAAAGATTCCATCGCGCAAGTTGCCCGGCGACCCGGCGCCACGTGGACGTGGCCGGCCCGCCTCGGCCGCCGAGGTTGATGACTTCGTCCGCGCCCGCGGGCGTGAACCAGCGCGCCGCCGCGGGCCAGTGATCGAGCGCGCGGTTCACCGCCCAGTGAAAAACCACAGGCCCGGCGGGATGATCGGCGATATGGCCGCGGATGGGGTCGTCCACCCGCAACCGCGGGATCATCCCGGCGTAATCTTTCAGGTACGCGCCCATGTCCGACACGTGAACCGCCTCGGCGTAGTAGCCGCCGGCCCACGGCGCGACGATGGAATTGTACGCGTCGTACGGCGCTGTCGGAACCGCCTGCGCCGTTTCAAGAATGATGCCGAGGCTCAGAGCCGCGCACAGGCCTGCCGCGAGGACCTCGCTGCGTTTCTCCGAGAGGCCGCGCCGCAGGAAAACTGCGACGACCGCGGCCATGAGCGCGCAGAGGAAGAGCGTCGGCACGCCGGCGGCGCAACTTTCCGGCCGGGGAAAATATAGCCATTGCCACTCGCGCGCGATCCCGATATGCCACGCCTGCGTCCAGACCAGCGCGCTGACCAGGAGCGTCGAGAGCGCGACGAGGGCCAGGAGGGCGATTCTCAATGGGCCGGCCGATTGCGGGAATGGCGGGCATTCATCGGCTCGGTTCGAGGGCGAAGGGGCCGCGGTTCCATCATTGAACAGCGGATTCACCATGCCATCTCGATGTCATTTGCCGAAGAGTTTCTTGACTGCGCCGCTGAGGCCTTCGCCGGTCTTCTCCAGGTTTTGCGGAAGGTCGCTGGCTTCCTTCTTGAGGCCTGGGAGAATCTCTTTCGTGAAGGTATCGGGGAGCGATTTCACCTGGCTGGTAATGCTGCCCGCGAGATTTTTCAGCACCGCCGAGAGAACCTGGTCCGCCGGGATCGCGTTGCCGTGGCCGTCGTCGAGGTTGTTGATCACGAACGTGCCGAGCGATACGTCGAGCGACTTGCCGTAGACGATGACATGGACCTTGGCGTTCGACATGGTCAACCGGTCAATTTTCAGCTTCACCGGCTCCTCTTTTCCCTCGGCCGGCTTGGGCGCCTGTTCGCTGCCCTTCAGGTTGTCCATCAGTGCGGCGACGTTGGTCTTCGGTTTGGCGAATTCATACGTGATCTCAGGCCCCTCGAGCGTCACGAGGTAAAGATGGATCTCCTTTTTCCTCAGCTTGCCGACTTCCGCCGAAACGCTGATGAGATCGGCTTTCATAAACGACGGACTCGTAAAGCCCTTGGGATTCGCCACGTTCAAGCCGTGCAGGGTGATGCTCTTGCCCCACAGCGAGACGTTGGCGCTATCGAGGCGCGTCTCGACGCCCAGGGCGCGCGTGCCGCCGATCTGGATTCCCTCCCGGACGAACGAGTCGAGATTGAAAAGAAGGATCAGGATCACCAGTAACGGTATTCCGATGATGATCGCCGCGATGATCCACAGCGTGCCTTTCGCCCTCTTGGAAAGAGTCATTTTCGTCCCTCCAAAGACCCCATCTTGATCCGAGCTTCCCCTAAGAACAGTTGTACGGCACGCCGCGCGGCATGTCAAGTTCGAGGGATTGAAGAACGGGCGCCTTCCGACTATAGTGACCGATGCCCACAATGCCGCGAGGGAGGAAACAGTCATGCCGCTGAAGTTCAGGATGCAGCTGATCGCCGACGAGCGATACGAGTCGGCCTGCGCCTTCGACGTGAACGGCGACGGCACGCTCGATATCGTGTCGGGCGCGTACTGGTACGAAGGGCCGGATTTCGTGAAGAAACATCCGGTCGGAGAGGTCAAGGCGTTCGAGGAGTACTACGACGATTTCTCGGCGATCCCGCTGGATATCAACGGCGACGGACGGCCGGATTTCGTCACGGGCGGCTGGTGGGGCAATTCGCTTCGCTGGCGCGAGAACCCTGGCCATCCCGACAAGGCCTGGCCGGAGCACGTGATCGCCGAAACCGGGAGCATCGAGACGACCCGAGCCTGGGACGTGGATCGCGACGGGCAGTTGGAGATCGTTCCGAATACGCCCGGCGGGCCGCTGGTGGTCTACAAGCTGGTCACCGACTCCGCCGGCCATGGAACCGGCGCGTTCAGGGCGCACAAGATATTCGATCGCCCGCAGGACCATGGTCTCGGATTCGGAGACATCTCCGGCAAACGGCGCGGCGATTTCGTGATGACCCAGGGTTGGCTGGAGGCGCCGGAGGACACTTATGCGGGCGCCTGGACCTGGCATCCTGAGTTCAACCTCGGCTCCGCCAGCATCCCGGTGCTGGTGGCCGACGTGAACGGCGACGGCGTCAACGACCTCATCGTCGGCCAGGCGCACAACTACGGCCTGTCCTGGTGGGAGCAGCGCCGCCGCGCCGACGGAACGCGCCAGTGGATCGAGCATCCGATCGATCCGTTCAACTCGCAGTATCACGACATGCACTGGGTGGACATTGACGGCGACGGCCGGCCCGAACTGGTCACCGGCAAACGCTACCGCGCGCACAACGACAACGACCCGGGCTCGTTCGATGATTACGGCATCCACTACTTCAAGTGGAACGGCGAATCGTTCACCAAGATTCCCATCATCTTCGGCAAGGTTCGAGAGACGAAAGGGCTGGGGATATTCAGCCAGGTGGTTGACTTGAACGGCGACGGTCGGCTGGATATTCTCGCGCCCGGCAAAGACGGGCTTGCGATTCTCTGGAATGTGCAGGAGATTGACCGGACTCCGGTGAAGCGCTGAAGCGGCGTCTTGCGCCGGCTGGAAGAAGCGGAGGCTTGCCATGGCCGAGCAGCGAACTGTGCGGATCGGTTTTGTCGGCGTCGGCACGATGGGCCAGTGCGCCCACTTGAGGAATTACGCCACCCTGCCTGATTGCGAGGTGGTCGCCATCGCCGAGCCGCGCGAGGATGTGGGTCGCAAGGTGGCCGCGCGCTACCAAATCCCCAAGGTCTATCGCACACATGAAGAAATGTTTGCGGCCGAGAAGCTCGACGGGATCGTGGCCGCGCAGCCGTTCACGCGTCACGGGGCGTTCATCCCGGAGATTCTCAAAGCGCGCGTGCCGGTCTTCATTGAGAAGCCGATCGCCGCTTCGATCTCCATGGGCGAGAGAATCGTGCAGGCCGTCAAAGAGAACGGCTCCTTTCTCATGGTCGGCTACCACAAGCGCTGCGACCCGGCCACGATGTGGGCTAAGAAGGAAATTGACGCGCTGAAAAAATCCGGCGAAATCGGCAAACTCCGCTACGTGCGCATCCTCATGCCGGCCGGCGACTGGGTGGCCGGAGGCCTCTATGACCTGGTCCAGGGCGCGGCTCACCAGCCGGCGTTCGGCCCGGACCCGAGGCCCTCGGACATGGATGAGGAGCTGTACGACTCCTACGTGGCCTTTGTGAATTACTACATCCACCAGGTAAACCTGATGCGCCATCTGCTGGGCGAGCCGTATTCGCTCAAGTACGCCGCGGCGTCGGGCGTCATGCTGGCCGGCGAAAGCCGGAGCGGCGTCGCGTGCGTGCTGGAAATGAGCCCCTACGAGACGACGCTCGATTGGCAGGAATCGGCGCTGGTGGCCTTCGAGCATGGTTGGGTCCGGCTCGACCTGCCGGCGCCGTTGGCGATGTTTCGGGCGGGGAGCGTGGAAATCTTCAAGGACCCTTCCAGGGACGCGACGCCGCAGCGGATCAGTCCGCAGTTTCCCTCCGTGCACGCGATGCGCCAGCAGGCGATTAATTTCATCCGCGCCGTTCGCGGTGAAATGCCGCCCATGACCGGCGCGGCTGAGGCGCTGGAGGACCTGCGCGTCGCCCGCCAGTACATCCGCCTCTGGAAAGGGCGTTGAGCCGGCCGCCGGTCGCGGTTGAAACTTTTCCTCAAGCGGCGTATATTGAGTCTGAGAGGGCAGCGAAAGCTGCGCGATTCGCCCGCAGGCCCTGTGGCTTCGGTGTTCCCGTTTTCCTTCTTGCACTGACATGGACCCAGCCAAGAAAATCAGCGAGTTTCTCGTAGGCGTCTTCGGTTCGCGGAATGAACGCCTGATCGAATCCATGCTGGAGACGGTCGAGCAGGTCAACCGCCTCGAACCGGTGATGCAGAAACTCTCGGACAAGGCGCTGAGCGCGAAAACGCAGGAGTTCCGCAACCGCCTGGCCGATGCCTTTCACGGCCGCGATTTCACGCGCGAGGAGGCCGACCGCGAGCTGAATGCGATTCTCCCGGAGGCGTTCGCCGTTGTGCGCGAGGCGGGCCGGCGCGTGGTCCACACGCCCGACCTGCAGAATCCGCAGCCGATGCGCCATTTCGACGTGCAGCTCGTCGGCGGCATGGTCCTCCATCGCGGCTGCATCGCGGAGATGTCCACCGGCGAGGGCAAGACGCTCGTCGCGACGCTGGCGGCGTACCTGAACGCGCTCCTCGGCCGGGGCGTGCACATCGTGACCGTCAACGATTATCTGGCGGCCCGCGACCGCGAGTGGATGGGGCCGCTGTACGAGTTCCTCGGCCTGACGGCGGGCGTGATCCTGCACCAGCAGGAGTACGGCCCGAAGCGCGAGGCCTACAACTGCGACATCACCTTCGGCATGTCCAGCGAGTTCGGCTTCGACTACCTGCGCGACAACATGCGCTGGAGCGCCGAAGAGCAGGTGCAGCGGCGCGGGCTCTACTACGCGATCGTGGACGAGGTGGACAATATCCTGATTGACGAGGCGCGCACGCCGCTGATCATCAGCGGGCCTTCCGAGGAATCCACCGATAAGTACTACGTCGCGGACCGCATCGCGCGGCGGCTGCACAAGGACGAGCATTACACGGTCAAGGAGAAGGAGAAATCCGCCAACCTCACCGAGGCCGGCGTCACCGTCGCCGAGAAGACCCTCGGCGTGGACAGCATCTACTCCGGCAGGAATGCCGACTGGCCGCACCACATCGAGCAGGCCCTGCGCGCGCACAGCCTGTGGAAGCGCGACGTGGACTACGTCGTCAAGCAGGGCGAGATCATCATCGTGGACGAGTTCACCGGCCGCCTGATGCCCGGCCGCCGGTGGAGCGACGGGCTCCACCAGGCCATCGAGGCGAAGGAAGGCCTCAAGATCAAGGAGGAAGACCAGACCCTCGCGACCGTCACGTATCAGAACTTCTTCCGCCTCTACAAGAAACTCGCCGGCATGACCGGAACGGCCATGACCGAAGCGACCGAGTTCGACAAGATTTACAAGCTCGAGGTCATCCGCGTCCCGACGAACCGCCCCTTGATCCGCACCGAGTTCCCGGACGTGGTCTATCGCACCGAGCCGGAGAAGTTCAAGGCCATCGAGGAAGAGGTCGTCGAGCAGCACGGCAGCGGTCGGCCGGTGCTCGTCGGAACGATCTCGATCGAGAAATCCGAGCGCCTCTCCGATCAACTGAAGCGCCGCGGCATCAGGCATGAAGTCCTCAACGCCAAGCAGCACGAGCGCGAAGCGGCCATCATCGCGCAAGCCGGCCAGATGGGCCACGTGACGATCGCGACGAACATGGCCGGGCGCGGCACCGATATCGTGCTGGGCGCGTTCACCATTGCTGACCTTCTGGAACATTGGAAAAGCTGCGAGCTGGCACCGAAGGACCTGCGCGCGGACCTGCCGATGCCGGAGTTGCGCGACCGCTTAACGGAGTTCTGGGCGCAGAAGTTCCTCGACAAGGAGACTCTGGAGAAGACGCCGCGCGAGAAGCAGGCTGAGGCGCTCGAGAAGTTCTGGCGCGAAAACCGGATGTCGCCGCTGCGGATCACGACCGCGGTCGCGCAACTGGGCGGGCTGCACATCGTCGGCACCGAGCGCCACGAGGCGCGGCGGATTGACAACCAGCTCCGCGGGCGCGCCGGCCGGCAGGGCGATCCGGGCTCTTCGCGTTTCTTCCTGAGCCTCCAGGACGACCTCATGCGCATCTTCGCCTCCGACCGCGTCAGCTCGATCCTGAGCCACATCGGCATGGAAGAGGGCATGGCCATCGAGCACGGCATGGTCACGCGCTCCATCGAGCGCGCGCAGAAGAAGGTGGAGGAGCACAACTTCGAAATCCGCAAACACCTCCTCGAATACGACGAAGTGATGGACGAGCAGCGCAAGGCGATCTACGGCCTCCGCCAGCAGGTGCTCGAGCACGCCGACCTCAAGTCGCTGATTCTCGAGATGATCGAGGACTCCCTCCATGACGAGATGAACGAGCTGATTCCCACCGACATCGCTTCGGACGACCGGAACGGCCGGCCGTTCTGCGATTGGGCGGCGAAGCAGGGCGTGACGATGGAGATCGCCGAATGGCGGGAGAGCGGCCGGAGCGCGATCAAGGAACTCTTCGGCACGCGGAAGGCAGCGCTTTGGGCCGACCAGCCGGTCGAGAAGATCATCGGCGAATGCGTCGCCAACGCCGCGGCGCTGACCCTGCAGAACGAGACGCCGTTTTTCCGCTGGAACCTGCCCGCTCTCAGCCGCTGGGCGCGGCATAACGGCCTGGCGGCCGAAGCGGAGGAGATGCGCGCGGCTTTCATGAAACGCCTCATCGGCGCGGTCGAAAAGGCGGCCAAGGAACAGCGCGCGGAAATGGACACCGACTCCGCCGTCCAGATGCTGACGGAGCAGGCGGTCGGCACCTATGTCGAAAACGCCGTTGCGATGGAGGAATGGGACCTGCGCGGCCTCGAGAAATGGGCCGAGGCGGCGGAAATCTCGCTGCCGATCAGCCAATGGCAGCGCGGCGGCGAAGAGTCCGAGCAGGAAGGAGACAGCCTCGCGAGTCAGCTCAACGCCGTGCGCGAACAGATCCAGGAACGCCTCAAGCGCGCCATCCGAAATCGGCCGCCGGCGGACATGATCGCGCGGATCGCCACACGGGAGTTCGAGAGGCAGATCGAGAAGCTTTCCACCGAGCCGCAGGGCGATCTCTCGACGGCGCTCTCGTGGCTCGATCGCGCCCTGGGAATCTCGCTGCCCCAGGCGGCCGCTGAGGCGGTGATCGCCGAGGAACGCGCGCAGATCGAGAGCGGCCTCGCGCGGCAGCTCGTCGCCCGGTTGTCCGGCAAGACGCGGGAGGACTGCCTGCGCTTCTGCTCCGATGACATGGTCGAGACGTTCCTGGCGCTGGACCTGGCCTCGCGCGAGCGGAACCTGGCCGGCCTGTGCGACTCGCTCTCCCGCAAATATGGCGTGGCGCTGGATCCGTTCGACGTGTCGAAGCTCGAAGCCCGGCAGATCGGCGAGACGGCGATCGAGAAAATCCGCGAAGCCTATGGGCGCCGCGAGACGGAACTGGGCGCCGAGCGCATGCGCCTGATCGAGCGCTTCCTGCTCCTCCAGAAGTTCGACGTGAAGTGGAAAGAGCACCTGCTCGTGATGGACCACCTCAAGGGCGGCATCGGGCTGCGCGGCTACGCGCAGGTGGACCCGAAGGTGGAATACACGCGCGAGGCGCGCATACTCTTCGACAAGATGAAGTCGTCGGTGCGGCAGGAGGTGTCGGACCTGGTCCTCAGACTCGAGATCGGCCAGCCGGCGAATGCGCCGGACGCGCCGAAGGCGCCGGACTCCGCGGCGCCGACGCCGGCGCCTCCCGTGGGGCCTGGAGGCATCTGGAGCGGGGCGCGGGCCGTGCATGCCGAAAACGCGCCGTCCGCCGCAGCCCAGAACGAAGCCGCCGGCATCCGGAAGCAGCAGCGCGCCGCGATTGACGCTTCGTCGCGCGCGGAGCGCCCTGAGCCGATCAAGGCTGCAGGCCGGGTCGGCCGCAATGATCCCTGCCCGTGCGGCAGCGGAAAGAAATTCAAAAAATGCTGCGGCAAGACCGCGTGAGGGCGGCGAGAATGACCCTGCTCCTGGACGCGGTGTATCTCCTTCTGGCTCTGCTGGCCTCGCCTTACATCCTCTTCCGCATGGCGCGCTCGCGCCGCTGGAGGGCCGGATTTGCCCAGCGGCTCGGATCTGTCCCGCCGCGTCTCGGCGGCAAGCCATGCGTCTGGATCCACGCCGTCTCCGTCGGCGAGGTGAGCGCCTCGCGGACGCTGATTGACCGGATCCTCCAGGAGCATCCGGAATGGGACCTGCGCATATCCACCACCACCGATACGGGGCAGAAGCTCGCCGTCGAGCGGTATGGAGCGGAACGCTGCTTCTACTTTCCGCTGGACCTTTCCGCCGCTGTCCGGCGCACTTTTCGGCGCGTGCGCCCGGACGTGATTGTGCTGGTGGAGCTGGAGGTCTGGCCGAATTTCGTGCGCGTGGCCCGGGCGCGCAACGTGACGGTGACGATCATGAATGGGCGCATGCGCGAGAAATGGGTCGGCGTCTATCGTAAGCTCGGCTTCCTGCTGCGGCCGTTGCTCGATCCGGCCGGACCGAACCTCTTCTGCGTGCAGAACGAGACCTACCGCGACCGCTTCGTGCGCGCAGGATTTCCGGCTGCGAAGGTCCGCGTGACCGGGACGATGAAGTACGACACGGTTCGCATGGAGGCGGACCCGGTGAAACTGGAGCCGGTCCGCGCGGCGCTGGGCTTGACGGCGGGCGAGCGCGTATGGATCGCCGCGTGCACCTGGCCGGGCGAAGAGGCGATCTGCCTGCGCGTGCACAGACTCCTGCAGCGGCAGGTTCCGGCGCTCCGGCTGGTCATCGCGCCGAGGCATATCGAGAGGGCGGACGACGTCGCGCGGCAGATCGAGCAGGTGGGTTACGAGGTCCGGCGGCGGTCCGCCGGCGGAGGGCCCGGCGGACCGGCGGCGATTGGCTTGCTTGACAGCGTCGGCGAATTGGGATATTTGTATGCAACTGCCGAATTCGTTTTCATGGGAAAGAGCCTGACCGCCCGGGGCGGTCACAACGTGCTGGAGCCGGCGGCGCTCGGCGCCGTGCCGGTGTTCGGCCCGTGGACCGACAACTTCCAGGAAGAGGCGCAGTTGCTTCTGGATGCCGGTGCGGCGGAGCGCGTCGCTGATGAGGCCGGGCTGGCCGAGACGCTGCTGCGGCTGCTGCGCGAACCGGAAGTCCGGCAGGAGCGGGCGCGGAAAGGCCGTGAGGCGGTGCTCGGGCGCCAGGGCGCAAGCCGCCGGAATATGGATGTTCTAAGCCAGGCGCTTGCAGCCTGCAGCTCGGATCGCGAAACGACTGAAGCGGCTCGGGGGATGTGATCCGGGTCTCGTGCCCGGACTTTCGAGCGGGGATTTTTGTTTGTCCGTTCGGCTCAGCATAGAGAGGAACGCGATGAGGAAGTACTTCTTCACCTCCGAGTCAGTCGCCATGGGACACCCGGACAAGGTGTCCGACCAGATCTCCGATGCCGTGCTTGACGCGATCCTGGCGCAGGACAGGTTGGGCCGCGTGGCCGTGGAGACGCTGGTGACCAGCGGCCTGGTGATGGTGGCCGGCGAAGTCACGACGAACTGCTACGTGGACGTGCCCGCCATCGCGCGCGAGGTCGTCCGCGACGTCGGTTACGTGGACGCGACGTGGGGGTTCAACTTCGAGACCTGCGGCGTCATCACCAGCATCCACGGCCAGTCGCCCGACATTTCGCAGGGCGTGACGGAAGGCGAAGGGCTTCACCCGGAGGCGCAGGGCGCGGGCGACCAGGGAATCATGTTCGGCTTCGCCTGCGACGAGACGCCGGAGTTCATGCCGCTGCCGATCCATCTGTCGCATCGGCTGATGGAGAACTGCGCGACGCTCCGGCAGACCCACAAGATTCCCTGGCTCCGGCCGGACGGCAAGTCCGAGGTCACCGTGGAATATCACGACCGGAAGCCCGTTCGCGTGCACGCGGTCGTCTGCTCAGTCCAGCACGACCCGGACGTGTCGCATGACGAGATCGAACGCGAGATCATCAACAAGCTGATCAAGCCGACGATCCCGCACAAGTATCTCGACTCGCGCACGACCTACCATATCAATCCGACCGGCCGCTTC
>JBEKCB010000029.1:0-66554 GCA_050015075.1 Candidatus Brocadiia bacterium
AGGTGATCCGGCCCGACGGGCTTTACTCCTCGCAGCAGCGCTTCGGCATGTACCGCTGGCACATCATGGACCCGGTCCGGTTCGAGAAAGACCTGCGCGTGACGATCCAGGCGCTCGGCTGGCACGCGGACGGCAGCGGGCGCTACCTGCCGCTCCAGGACGACATCGCGTCGGTGGCCTATTGGTACCAGGCGCTGCCGACCGCGCGGTTCCCGAAGTTGCCGGAGAAGGACTTCCTGGAAGTGATCTGATTCGGCGGCGCGTCGGCGCGCCCGGTCAACCCGCTATCCTCGCGCGCTCGTACGCGAACAGCGCGATGGCCGCGCACATGAGCAGGGCGGCCGCCAGCCGCCGCACGAGCGTCCAGCGGCTGACCTCCGATTCGAGATGCACGTGCCCCCGCGCCGCGAGCGCCGCTCCGAACAGGATCGAGAACGGCCCGCGCATGGACTGGACGATGTTCCCGAACACCGCCCCGAGCAGCCGGAAGCAGATGAACAGGAAGATCATCGCCGCGAACCACGTCAGCGCCACCGGCAGCGCATCCTTCCACTTCTGAAGCGTCCGGTCCTCCGGCGCGCCCGCGCCCGTCAGCAGCGCGCCGATCCCGCCGCAGATGACGTACGCCAGGCACGCGGCCAGCAGGATGCCCTTGAGTTCGTGGTGGGGCGCAAGGACTTTCGTCATCGCCACGATGCTCAGGTCGGAGAACGCGTAGGCCACGCACGCGCCGCCGATGGCCAGTAGCCCGTGCCGCGGGATGCCGCCGCCGGAGTAGTTCAGCCCCACCGCCGCCGCGAGACTGATGCCCACGGCCACCCACTGCAGTGGCGTGATCTGTTCGGAGAACAGGAAGACCGCCGTGAAGGACAGGATCAGCAGTTTCAGCCCGAGCAGCGGCGACACGCGCGAGGCGTCGGTGAACCTCACCGCGCGGAACAGGAACGTCTGGCCGGTGAGGTAGAAGATGACCGAGCCGGCCAGCGGCCAGGCGTACACGCGGACGTTCCAGATCTGCGAGCTGTAGCAGAACGGCAGCAACGCCACCGCCAGCACGCCCATCTGCACGTGCGAGAGCGCGAAGAGCACGCTCGACCGGTTCATCTGCCGCGTCACGAACCGCCGCGAGAACAGGTAGCACAGCGACTGGCATATCGCCGCGGCGAGCCCGAGAACCACGCCTTCGATAATCATCAGTTCCATTCACCATCGAGAAATCCCGCCGGGAAGCCGGCCGATTATACTTCCGGCGACGCAATTCGGCCAGCCGGTTCTCCATGGACGCCCTATCACTGTTGTGCTAAAATCCTGGCTTGGGTTCGTCCCTGGTATTCTGAATAAGACGAGAGGAGAGCGAACATGGGCATGATGCGGAGATTTCTTGCCGGCGGAGTCGTCCTCGCGCTGGCTTGCCCGGCCTGGGCGAGCGGGCCGATCGAGATCACCGACGCGAAGGACAAGCAGATCGTGGAGAGTTTCCTGAAGCATGTGGACAATGTCCCCAGCCAGATCACCGCCGACGCCTGCAAGAAGAAGGCCGCCGATGAGCCGGAGGGCTTTACGTGGGAGATCAACCCGGTCGCCGCGATGCCGCTGACGGCGTATGAGATGACCGGCGACGTGAAGTACCTCGACATGTTCGTGCAGGTCTTCGACACCATGCGCTCGGCGATGACGACCGGGCCCGGCGGCTACCTGGACTGGTACGGCAAGCCGCTGCCGGGTTTCCAGGACCCGGCGAATCCGGATTTGACGGTGCCGGTGATGATCACCGGCTACTCCACCAGCGCGATGATAGCGCATTTTGTGGAACTCGTGCGGGCGGACCCGGCCCTGAAGGCCAAGTTCGGCGACAAAGCCGCGCAGTATCTCGATCTGGCCGAACATCAGCTCATCCGCAAGTGGGAAGTGGGCGGCAACTTCGTGGACCTCGGCCACACCGGCGCGATCTTCCGGACGGAATCCCACCTGCTCGCCGTGAAGGCCTCGCTGACTCAGCCGCACAACAAGCACTCCATCATCATCAACGCGTACCTGCAGCTCTATCGCGTCACCGGCAATGACGATTACATGAAGAAGGCGATCCTGCTCGGCACGCGTTACAAGCACTCGCTGCACCTGAATGCCGGCCACTACGAGTGGCATTACTGGGATCCGGCCGGCGCGTGGGATATTAACCCGGCCAGCCCCCAGGAATGGAAACATTGGATCGGCGTCGAACACACCGGCGGCTACTACGGCTCGACGCTGTCGCAGGCGGTGCGGCTGTATGAGTTCGGCGTGGTCTTCGACAAGACGGACATGGAGCGGTTCGTGAAGACGCAAGTGGGCGAGTGCTGGAACGGGAGCATGGACAATCCGCAATGGGCGCGAGTGGACGGCACGCGCTCGGAACAATATATGCAGGGCGAGTACATGTGTGCGGCGCTGGCCCCGTTCAACGACAAGGTCGCCGAGTTCTGCTACGGTCCGCGCGGCCAGTCGGAGCGGCTCAAAGGGCTGGAGCATAGCTGGCAGGGCGGCCCGGTGGCGCGCGGCTGGATCGCCGGCAAGTACATCGAATTGCCGCGCATGAAGGGCGGCGTGCAGGCCGATAGCGAGTTCGGTCAGAAGTTCCTGTCGAAGCCGGAGAACCGGGCGTGGTACGACGCGCTGGCGTTCACCGTCGAGCCGCCCGGATATATCGCGCCGCAGACTCCGGCTGAAATGAAGCACATGCCGAAGTGAAGAGAGACTCGTCGCGGAAGTCAGCGGCCGGAAACGCAGGTGCGCCCGAGATGGACGAGTTCATCGGCGAAGCGGTGGAGGTGGAGCGTGCGCCGGACTCGCCGCGGCCGGTGCGGTTCCGCTGGCGCGGCGAAACCCGCGAGGTGGCCGAGGTGCTCCGGGAGTGGGTGGACGCCGGCCACGGCGACCTGCCGCCGCACAGCCGCCGCTGGTACAACCGCAGGCACCGGCGCGGCTTCGAGGTCCGCGACGCGAGCGGCGAGCGCTTCATCCTGTTCCTGGACTACAGCCACCGCGAGCGCCCGACCTGGTTCCTGGCGCGGAAGATCGTGGAACCGTAGCCGGCGCTCATGCGCCTCCGACGATCTCCGCCACGGCCTTCGCGTCGAGCCGCTTCACGGTTTCCACCAGCAGCGCGACGGTGCGGTCGTAATCGTCGGCGTTGAGGATTCCGGCGTGGCAGTGGATGTAGCGGACCGGCACGCCGATGAAGAGCGTCGGCACGCCGCGCGCGTGCACGTGGATCGGCCGGCCGTCGGTCGCGCCGCCCTCCATCAGGCTGAACTGGTACGGGATCTTTTTCTTCTCGGCGACGCGGACGACGAAATCGCGCAGCCGCCGGTGGGCGATCATGCCGCCGTCGAGCACGTAGATCAGCGGCCCGCCGCCGAGCGTGGCCTGCGCCTCTTCCGGTTTCATGCCCGGCACGTCGCCGGCGATGCCCGACTCGAGCACGATGCAGATGTCGGGGTTGACGACCTCGGCGCAGGTCTTGGCGCCGCGCGTGCCGACCTCTTCCTGCACGGTGCCGACGCCGTAGACGGTGTTCGGGTGATCCTGGCCTTGCAGCGCCTTGAGCAGGTCCACGAACAGGCCGCAGCCGACGCGGTCGTCCCACGCCTTGGCGACGAGCAGCTTCTTGTTCTTGAGCGTGCCGAACGGCGAATCGGGCGCGATCGGGTCGCCGACGCGGATTCCCAGTTTCTCCGTCACTTCCTTCTTGTCCTTCGCGCCGACGTCAATGAACATCTCGTCCTTCTTGATCAGCTTGGTGCGCTCCTCCTGCGTCATCAGGTGCGGCGGCTTCGAGCCGACGAGGCCGGGCACGTCGCCCCGGCTTCCGCGGATCACCACGCGCTGCGAGAGCACCACCTGGTCCGGCCAGCCGCCCAGCGGCGCGAACTTGAGGAAGCCCTCGGCGGTGATCATCTTCACCATGAACCCGATCTCGTCCATGTGGCCCGGGACCATGATGCGCGGCGCCGGCTTCGTGCCCTCTTTCTTGCAGACGATACTGCCGAGGCGGTCGTACTCGATGCGCGTCCGCGAAGGCAGGTGCTTCTTGATGACGGACTGGATCTCCTCCTCGAAGCCCGGCACTCCGTGCGCTTCGGTCAGCTCCTTGAGCATCGCCAGCGTGGCCTGGTTCATCGTGCGCCTCCACAGGGGTCAAAACCGTCCATGATGAAGAAGCGCTTCATCACTCCTCACGCGCGCTTCTCGACTTCCGTCACTTCGCCGCTCTGCGCAGCTTTCGCCTGAGCGCGTGCAGCAGCGGCCGGAGTTCCGCCAGCTTCTTCTTGTCATGCGCCGTCACGGCGGCGTCGCGCTGCTTCTTCAACTCGTGGATCTGCGCCTTGACCTTCGACTTGTCGGCGAGCTTGGCGACGTGCTGAGCGTGCCCTTCGATGTTCAGCGCCTTGCACAATGCCGGCAGCAGGTGGTCCTTGTGCATCGTCATGAAGCCCTGCAGCACCTCGCTCTGGACATCCTTGGCGATGTCGCGAAGTTGAGCGACCGTCATGCCTTTAAGCTCCTCGAACGTATGCGCCATGAAGTTCTCCTTTCTCCTGGAAACCGTCCATGCCCGAACAGTCCCGGCGATTATACCCAAGACGGCCGCGCGCGGCCAGCGTTCGGACTACTTTGCGCCGTTTCCGATCCGGACTTTCTCGCCGAGGAGCTTGGGCTGCATGTGCAGCACGTATGCATCGAGCACCGCCCTCACGCGCGCGAACTGCTCCCGGCAGAGGCTCATGAGGCCGTGGAACCCGCCGGGCATCTCCGCGTTGAACCCGATCGCGTCCAGGCCGTGGCGATTCGCGATGAAGATCGCGCGCTCGTTGTGGAACTTCTGCGAGACGATCGTCAGTTCCGTCTGCCCGAAGACCTCTCGGGCGCG
Source organism: Candidatus Brocadiia bacterium (assembly GCA_050015075.1). GTDB lineage: Bacteria > Planctomycetota > Brocadiia > CAIUPP01 > CAIUPP01 > JBEKCB01. The sequence goes on from JBEKCB010000029.1 coordinate 4,910, forward strand.
GACGACCGAGTCCAGCGTCCGCAGGCCGGCGAAGTCGCAATAGATTTTCCCGGCCGGCACGCCGGCGGCGATCAGGGCCTCCTGCATGTCGGCCGTCTCCGTGCACCTGTCCGAGAGATTATCGCCGCTCACGAGAAGGTAGTCCACCTTCCCGGCCTGGAAGAGCCTCGCCGCCGCTTCGATGCGATACCCGAAGAACAGGTTCCGCCGCCCGTGCGAGACGATCCTCGGGCAGCCGAGCACCAGCCCCACGCGCCGATGCGGCATGGCCCCCGGATCGTCATAGGTCCGGCCGCCGGCCGAGAATATCACGCAGGCCGACGCGCCGGCGAGCACCAGCAGGCAGAGGATCGCGCCGATGGCCGCCAGCCGCGCGGCTTTCCGCCGGAAGCTCTTCGGTTTGCCCTGCGCGGCCTTTCCGGCCATGGACCCGTTCACCATTGACCGCGGATGGACATCACGGACGACACCAGCGACGGAAAGGGTTGTACGTTCCGCAGGCTTCGGTGTCAAGAGAGCCTTCTTCGCGCTCCCGGCGGCCCGAGCGCGCTTCGGCGATCAAAATTGACTCTGCGAAGTCTCACGGTTACACTGATGTGCCGCGGGCTTGAGAGAGGCCGCCATCCGAGCGGCGCCACGTTTCCCGGAGGGAATAACGATAGTGGAGAAGAGAAATTTCCTATGGCTGCTGATCGCCATAGCCCTCCTGGGGTTCCTCTTCCAGGCGTTCGCAACGCAGCGCGGCATCGGGGTGTCCAACGACTCGGTAGGTTTCATTTGGTCCGCGCGCAACCTCGACCGAGGCCACGGTATCACCTGGGAGGACGGCCGCGGCGGATTCACGCCGGTCGTCTTGTGGCCGCCGCTCTACCCGTCGCTGCTGGCCGGAATCGGGCTCTCAGGGGTGGACCCGCTGGTCGCGGCGCGATGGCTGAACGGCGTGTGGTTCGCGGGAATCATCCTTGTCGCCGGCGCGACCTTGTACGCGTACAGCGGCCGGAACGCATGGCTGGCGGGGTTCGGCGCGGTGCTGATCCTCGTCTCGCCGGTCATGATTCTAATCCACGCCATGGCGTGGAGCGACCCGCAGGCGCTCTTCTTCGGGTTTCTCGGGATCTACCTGCTGGCGCGATACCTCGATAATTCCAAGCGGGCTTATCTGCTCGCCTCGGCGGTGTCCGTGGGGCTGGCTTTTCTGAGCCGTTATGTCGGCGCGGCGTTCATCGGGGCGGCGTGCCTGGGACTTTGTTTCCTCGGCCCAAGGCGCTGGCCGCGCAGGATCGCCGACGCGGTCCTGTTCGGAGCCATCAGTTGCCTGGGCACGGCGCTGTGGCTGGTGAGGAATATTCACGCCGGCGGCAGCTCAACCGGGCGAGCGGTCTCCGTTCATCCCGTGACCGAAAAGCCGTTCGGGCCGATCCTGTACGTCCTCTCGCGATGGCTGGTGCCCGATTCCGGGCTGGAGCTGACCCTCCGGCACGATCCGGTCCGCATGGCGAACCTGCTGCTCGTGGCGGCCGGCCTGGCGCTGGCCTGCTACCTGGCGTTGAGGCGAAAAACCATGCGCGTTCCGGAGGCGAACTCCCCAGGCCGCCTGCGTTTTCTGCCGCACCTGTTGATCGCCTACGTGCTCTGCTATGGCCTGATCCTGGCCGTGACGCTTTCATTTCTCGATGCCTCGACGGTGCCCGACACCCGCATCCTGGCCCCGCTGTACGCGGCGTTCCTTTTGCTCTCGCTGTGCGCGCTGAACTGGCTGCTGCCCGTGTTGAAAGGCCGGAGGGCCCTCGCGACGGCGGTTGTATTGATGTGCGTCGCGTTCGGCCTCTTCTATTCGATCAGCGCCTTGCGGTGGGCCAGCCGGGCTGCGCGGCAGGGCGAAGGCTTCCAGAGCCGCGCCTGGCAAACCTCCCGGATCATCGGCGAAATCAGAAAACTCCCGCCGGAGGCGGCGATCTACACCAACAACCCCTTGCCCGTCTACATCGTCGCCGGCAGGGTGTCGTGCAAAATCCCCGAAAAGTTCAACCTCATCACCATGAGCCCCAACGCGCGCTATTCCGCCGAGATCGCGGAAATGTCGGAGCAGCTCGAAAAGCGCGGCGGGGTCTTCGCATATTTCAAAGGAGAGGAACTGGCCTCGCACCCTTCCGAGGCGGAGATCAAGGCGGCATTGCCCGGGGCGCTCGTCTCGGAAGCGCCGGACGGCCGCCTCTACCGGCTGGAGGCTCGACCGCAGGAAGCGCGCTAGTAGTCTGTTACACAAGAAATGACAGGCAGTGTCACCCTGAGCGAAGCGAAGGGTCTCACACCATGAACCGTTGCAGGCCGCTGCGTATGAGATTCCTCGCTACGCTCGGAATAACGATCTTATCAGTTCGCGTGTAACGAAGCGCTAGCGTGGTGTCCCGGAAACAAGCTGCATAATGTCCGGTCATTCAGAGCGGAGCGAGGAATCTCATACGCAGCGCGCGGGCAACGCTTTCGTGTATGAGATGCTTCGCCGTTCGGCATGACGCGGAGCACGTCGGTCGCAGTGGCGCCCTCAGGCGCTGCTTCGCACGGCCTGGCGGGCACACTACAGGCGGTAATCAGATCTTCCGCCGCCGCTCTTCATCGAGGAACTTCCCGATCCACTCGCGGATCACCTCGCAGGCGTCGGCGTCGGCCTGCGACGCGACGAACTGAGTGAAACGCTCGAACCCGTCGAGCATCGGGCCGATCGCCTCCTGCTGCGCCTCCATCTTCGCGATGGCCATGTTGAGCCTGTACAGCGTGGCGATCGCGGCCGGATCGGGGATTTGCCTGGCGGCCGCGCCGGCGGCCGGCTTGCCGTCCGCGTCGGCGACCGGCTTCGCGTCGAGCGCCTGGACCTGCACCTCCCGCAGGCGCTTGAGGACATCGAGCGAGGCCCGCGGCGACTCGCGCCGCCGCTGCTGCCGCCGCTTCATCCAGCTCCCTTCGCGCGACCAGTTCAATATCGTCTTTTTGCACGCGCCCAGAGCGGCGGCGATCTGACTGAGGGATTTGCCCTCGTTCACAAAGAGCACCTCCGCCAGGGTTCGGTCCTTCTGCGGTCTCATCGCGCGTTCCTCACGGGTCACTTAGACAGGATTGCAGGATAAAGAGGATTCGCTTAAGTTGAATCCGGTCCATCCTGTCATCGGGTCGAAACCTGTCGTTCATTATAAGTCATAATCTGCGGCGCGGAGCGGGCGGGGAAAGTGAGTGCGCTTGCCAGCGGGTTCAGTGCGGTTCGGAGCGGTTTAAGTGCGCTTCAGTGCGCTTCGGAGCGGTTTGAGTGCGCTTTTTTCGGCGAGTCGGATTTGACAAGGGGGTTGAGATTGTCGAATGCCGACTTGTCCGCCTTAGCCCTGGCGAAGGCGGATTGCCGAATGCCGAATGATGATGGAAAAGCGTGAAGGAAAGGAAAGCGGCAGGCTGCGGCATCCTCGGCCTACTCTTTTCTCCAATACCTGCCGCTCCAGTCCACTTCCTCGAGGGCCGTCTTTATTCCGTTCTGCGATCGGAAATCATCCACGGCTTCCTTGCACCCCGACAAGGCATAGTCGTCTATGATGCAGAATCCGCCTCGGGATAATTTGCGATACAAATTGGTCAACGCATACATCGTGGAGCCATACATATCGCCGTCAAGGCGGAGAACCGCAAGTTTTTCTATGGGGGCATTGGGAAGTGTGTCCTTGAACCAGCCCTTTAGAAAGACCACCTGGTCATCCAGAAGACCATACTTCCTGAAGTTATCCTCGACCTGTTCTTTGGAAACAGCCAGGAAGGTTCGGGTATAATGCTTGTCGCCTGCATCCGCGGGAAACTTCTCCGGGTCGGGTTTGGGCAAGCCTTCAAACGAATCCGCGACAAAGACTCTGCGATTTTTAATGCCATGAGCAGCTAAAACGGCGCGCATGAAAATGCACGCTCCGCCTCGCCACACTCCGGTTTCAATGAAGTCGCCCTCGATGCCCTCGCGGATTGCGGTGTCAGCGCAGAAGTGGAGGTTGTTGAGACGCCTGAGGCCGATCATCGTATCCGCATATCCGGGCCAAAGCCGCCCTTCTTCCCTTTTCTCTGTGGCGGAAGGCAGTTGTTGAACAAGCTGAAAATGTTTTAGCCTGAGAATCCGGGAAATGAGTGAGATGGCCAATCTTTTTACGGCAGGTCGTTTGTAGTTGAACCTCTCGACTGGAATGGGCGGTTCCGGCCACAGGGCGAAGCACAGCGTCTTCTTCAGCAATTCCAGATAGAGATCTTCGGCTGTTCTTTCCACAGGCATCCTTTTCTGGAGCGTGCGCCGCCTTCACGCTACGGCCGGTCCGCAGAGGCCATATTCTCACGATTCCAGCAGCCCCGTCAAGCGCTTTTTCGCCGGCCTGCCGGCCTTGAGTGGAGCTTCAAGGCGCGGAAGGGGCGGGGAAAGTGAGTGCGCTTGCCGGCGGGTCCGGCGCCGTCCGGAGCGGTCCGAGTGCGCTTCGCAGCGGAACGCGTCGGTCACTGATATTGGTAGTAATACCAGTCGTACTCGAACGTCACGCTCTTTCCGGCCGGCACGGTCGTGTCCCACGTAATGGCGGAAATCGGGTTGGCCTGGAACGCCCACCACGGCCAGGAGTCCCCGGCGTATTCTTCGCCGCCGAACGGCGTATCCTCGTAAAGGTTTGTGGCGCTGATCTTCCCTTCATTGCTCGCCCCGGTCACGGCGCCGAGGACCTTGCGGACGGCGATCAGGCGCACCGGCTTGTCCTTGAAGCTGGCGATGGTCAGCTTTCCGCGCATCGAGACCTTGGTGTAGTCGTGGTCGCCCAGGGTGAGGCTCTTCGGCTCGCGCTTGACCTCGGTCTCCTCGCGCTTGGGATTCAGGTCGGTCGCGACGGTGACCTCCAGGTCGGCGCTGTTCTTCACGGAGGTGTAGGTGAGGATCTGTTGCGCGAGCGGGTCGCCGGACTTGAAGACCGTGGCGGGCCCGGTGGTCCACGGGGCGTCGCCGTTGTTGGTCAGTCGCAGGACGTGCATCACCTTGGCGGCCGAGAGCGCGGCGGCGAGCTGGCGGACCTGCATGGCGCGCGGCGGGACGGGCGGCGCCTCGTACTTGTATATGTCCTCATAAGGGACGGTGACTTCGAGGAGCTTGACGACGGCGCGCTCGCCCTTCTTGAGCGTGACGCCCGCCTGGTGATAGAGGTAAAGGTCTTCGTTCTGGCCCTCCACCGGCATGATCGGGGCGGCCTCGGCCGCAGCGGCGCGGTCGGGCTGCGCTGCGACCTGGCTCATGACGAGGTTGCCGGTAGGATCGTTGATGAATTGCCCGCCGCGGCGCGCGGCCGGCGGGGCAAAATAGGAACTGAGTCTCGGCGCGACTTCCCGCAGCGCCAGCGGCGAGAGCTTGTCCTTCATGATGAAGCTCGGCACGCCGACGACGAGGCGCACGTTCACGTTGTCGAGGTCGGCGATCTCGTTGATGATCGTGCCCTGGAGCGTCACGCGCGCCTGGCCGCCGTCGAGGAGATCCACGCGGTAATCCGGGATCCACCGGATTCCCTTCTGAAGGTAAACGACGCCCACTTCGCCTTCCGCGCCGGCCGGCTTGCCCTGGGCGCCGGCGACGTGCAGCGAGATCTCGCGCGCGACGCGGGTTTGCGCCGAGACCGTGCGCAGGTCATCCACGGTGAGGCTGACGACGTTCTCGCGCTTGATGATCCGGACGGACTTGTCCTCCCTGAGCATGACGAAGGAGGCGAGCGTTGCAGATTCGGCCTCCGCGCTTTCCTCCGGCGGGACGAAGGCGCGGTCGTCGCCATGGTCCTTCGACTCTTTCTCCGGGGTGCCGAGCAGGGTGCCGGCGTACGTGGCCGGAGGCGCGCCGGGCAACTGCTCCACGATGCTGACCTGCTTGCCGGTGTTGGCCTGGATGAGTTCATCCATCGTCAGGCAAGGGCGGTCTTCTTTCAACTCCACGGGGCCGGCGCGGACGAAGTCCACCGAGCTGTCCTTGTCCGCCGCGAATGCCCAGAACGCGCCGAGCACCGGCGCGGGAACATCGCGCGTGCGGCACCAGCCGTCCTCGAGCTTCGCCTTCGCGCGCGCCATGATCAGCGCGTGGCCGTCCTTGAACACCGTCACGTCCGTCACCTGCAGCTTGAAATCCGGCGCCTGCGCTTGAACCACGGCGCCGAGCGCAAGCGCCGCGAACGCTGCGATTGCCCGTCGCGTTCCCTTGCCTCGCATGGCCCTGCCTCCTCTGCTCAGTCCCGGCCGAATCGGGCCGGCGACCCCTTAAGAGCATCTTTGCCCGCCGCTGAAATATACCAGAAAACCGGATTGACTTGTAAGCATATTGTGGCCAGGCGGAACGCCAGGGTTTGCTGGGCGGAGGAATATGAAAATTATGGGAATCAGGGGAAGGATGCGACTGATGGGGGCTGTTCCGATAGTTCAGGCGGGCGCGGGTCATGCGCTCGCGCAGGCCGCCCTGTTCGAGAGAATCTTTCTCCAGGCGGTGAAGCTGCTGGTCAGCATGTGCCCAAGCCGCCCGCGAGGTTTCCGCGGTTCCGGCATTCTATTGCGGCCGGCTCGAAGATGCCGCGGACGGTCGGTCTTCACTACGCCCCGTTCCCGCGCCGAAGATCTTCGCCATTTCCAGGAGAAACGCGCGGCGGGCGGCATCATAGCCGCGGTCGTTCGGGTCCTCGAAGACGGGACTGAACCAGTAGTGCGGATCGTCCGCGCGGTAGGTGGAACGCCAGAACTGCGCGCAGGTGATGCCGTGGCCCATGAACAGCGCGTGCAGGTCCACGAGATGGACGTTGCGGTGCCGCGCGGCTACGCGGGCGATGACGGCGTTGTACTCGGCGAGCACTTTCAGGCCGTCCGGCCACGAAGGCAGCAGGACGACGTGCGCGGTGCCGGCTCCGTCGGTCGGATCGTAGATGTTCCCGAGGAAGATTTCGCAGCCGCCGGGGAACCTGGCCGTGACGGCGGTGAGCATGTCGTCGAGGCGGCGCTCGTAGCTGGCGATCCAGGGCTGCGCCTGCGCCAGGGTGGCGCCGTACATGGCGCATTCCGCCGGCGGAGAGCGGCCGTAATCCTTGATGATGTCGTTGCCGCCGCTGGTCATCACGACGATGCCGAATCGCTCCGCCGGCTCGACGGGCAGTTTCTCCACCTGCCATTTCATGTGCTGGAGAGAGGTCGTGCCGGACAGGGCGCGGTTGGTCTGCGCAAGGCCGGGGATTACGGCGGACAAGGATATCCCGCGCATGCCGTCGAATTCGTCGGGCGGGTTCGCGAAGAGCCGGTCGAAGTAGCCCTTGCCCGGCGAGGCGCCGTAGCCTTCCGTGATACTGTCGCCCAGTCCGAGCAGGAGCGTGGGGCGGCGCATCCAGGTTCGCTCGAAGTCGGCGCGCGGCACCGTCGGCCCGGCGGGCCCGCTGCCGACGGGACGGCGGATGTAGAAGAGGTAGAGCGAGAGCGCGCAGAGCAGGAAGACGCTCCAGAACGCAATCCGCAGGCGCAGTCGCCGGCGTTTCTTGCGCTGGAGCGCCGGATGGGGCGGCGCGGTTGCCGGGGCGGGGATCGCGGGCGTCTCCATGGGCTCGACCTCATTTCGAACGGACCGCAATGTCGGGAGGCCGCAGACGATGATTATGCATAGAAAGGTGGCGGGCGGCAAGGTGAGCGGAGTTTGATGCCTTGCTGCGCGCTCCGTTCGCCTTGTCCGTCCGCCACTGACTGTTCGATGCGACATTCACTGCACGGTGCTTCGGTCTACCGGCCGTGTCCACCTCCTCCGTGACCACCGAACCCGCCTCCTCCGAAGCCGCCGCTATGAGAGAAGCCGCTGCTATGAGAGAAGCCGCCGCCGCTGAACCTCGTTCCTCCGCTGTAGGAGGATCGAGTTCCTGAACTCCTGTAAGTCGGAGCCGATGTGTTGGAGTACGACGCCGTTGAATCACTGCGGAAGGTCGGCGAGGAGAAAGTGCGTCCCGATGTCATGTGGCTCTCTCCGGCCGTCCCATCGAATTGCCGGGCCGACTCGCCATCCGAATGCGATACGCCGCTCTTCCAGATGGCGCCGGAGCCGCGACCATCGAATCGGCCGTCGAATCGGTCATGGTGCCTGTCAAAGCCAAAGCTCTGCCCGAAGCCCGCACACCCAATGAACCCGAACCCGAAATCGGGGCACCAGGAGTATGGATAATCACCTGTATAGCAGTAAGGCTCCGTCGGATAGTACGACGGCCAGTAATAGGGGGCCTCCGCACCGTATTCGTAGGGCGGAAGGTCCATAAGCGTCGCAGGTTGAGAGTAAATATCCGAAAGTGTAGTGGAGCCCTGGCTGGCCTCGTCGTACGAGTTTGAGACTTCCGGAGGAGTCCAATTCGGAGCCTCGGCGTAGAGCGCGTCGATGCTGACCACTTTGGCGAGGTCCACGTTAACCGGCCCCACTTCAGTGGTGGTTTGCAGGAAGCTGCTTTCGGGTTTGTACTGCACCCGCAGAGCGACGGACTTCGTGCGGATCTCCGCCCATCCGCCGGTCGAGTCGAAATCGGCCGAGACGAAGTCTGTGGATGGCAGGGTCAACTGCCCGTACTGGGTGGTAATATTCAAGGTGAAAGACAGCGCGCCCTTCAGAGTGCTTCCGTCCGAAAGCAGAATCTTGAACCCCTGGACGCCGGGCTGAGTTGCCGGCGCCGCTGCGCTTAGCGCTGCCGTCAGCGGAAAGATGAGCAGCGCTGCTACGATTGGTAAGATCAATTTATTGTATCGCATGGTTTAACCCTCCCATGCTGCACGCGTCCATCAATGCTTGCCTTCTATATAATTATACCACGCTAAGAGGAGGAACGCGCCCAATTCCGCCGCCGGCGTAATGGCCTAAGTGCTTGTAACTGAGCGCGATATGCCATGTGGGCCCTCTCGCCCGCGCGGTCGCGCCGGTCCCTCAACTCCTTGACAAATCGGGCATGAGCAATCACAATGGGTGTTGAGCGGGCAACCTTCATTCGCAAGGTTCACGATGGAGACCGAAATGGCGGAGCCAACGGCCGTGCCGGAAGATCGCCGCTACACCAAGGACCACGAATGGGTGCGCTTTGAGGGCGATCTCGCGGTGGTCGGCATCACCGATCACGCCCAACACGCGCTGGGGGAAATCACGTACGTGGAACTGCCGCCGATGGACAAGGCTCTCAAGCAGTTCGCCGAAGCGGGCGCGGTGGAATCCGCCAAGGCGGCTTCCGACATGTTCTCGCCGCTTTCCGGCGTCGTGGCCGAGGTCAACCTGGCGCTGGAGACCGAACCGGAGAAGGTCAACGCCGATCCATACGGAGAAGGCTGGATGTACAAGCTCAAAGGCGCGTCGGCCGGGGAGTTGGCCAACCTCCTCACGGCCCAGCAATACCGGAAGCTGATCGAGGAATCGCCGCAATGAGCTTTGTGCCGAATACCGACGCGCAGCGCGCCGAGATGCTCGCCGCGCTCGGGAAATCCATGGACGACCTCTTCAGCGGCATTCCGCCGGAACTCCGCGCGCGGTCGTTCGATCTCCCGCCGGGCCGGTCGGAATTGGAGGTCCGGCAAGTGCTGGGAAAGCTCGCCGCGAAAAACCACTATCAGCTCGTCTCCTTTCTCGGCGGCGGGTTCTACGATCACTTCATCCCGGCCGCGGTGGACAGCATCCTCAGTCGCGGCGAGTTCTTCAGCGCCTACACGCCGTACCAGCCGGAAGCCTCGCAAGGCACGCTCCAGGCCATCTACGAATTCCAGACGGCCGTGAGCCGCCTGACCGGGATGGAGGTGGCGAACGCGTCGCTCTACGACGGCGGCACGGCGCTGTACGAGGCGACGATGATGGCCCTGCGCGTGACCGGACGACGGAAGATCATCCTCGACGAGGCCGTCAACCCGATCTACCGCAAAATGCTCCGCTCGTACACCACGAACCTGGAGATTGAGTTCCGCGAGTTCCCCAGCCGCGACGGCCGCAGCGACCGCGGGCGGATCGCGGAGCAGCTCGACGATAAGACCGCCGGCGTCATCGTGCAGAACCCGACCTTCTTCGGCTGCGTGGACGATTACTCCGACATCGCGCAGATGGCGCATAAGGCCGGGGCGCTGCTGATCGTCTCGTGCTATCCGCTCTCGCTCGGCATCCTCAAGACGCCCGGCGAAATGGACGCCGACATCGCCACCGCCGAGGGTCAGAGCCTGGGGCTTCCGCTCTCGTTCGGCGGGCCGTATCTAGGGCTGCTGGCCACGCGGCGCCGCTTCGTGCGCAAGATGCCCGGTCGCCTGGTCGGGCGCACGGTGGACAAGAAGGGCCGGCCGGGCTTCGTGCTGACGCTCCAGGCGCGCGAGCAGCACGTGCGCCGGGCCAAGGCCACCAGCAACATCTGCACGAACGAATCGCTCTGCGCGCTGGGCGCGCTCGTCTACCTAACGCTCCTTGGCAAAGACGGCCTCACCGAGGCGGCGCAACTGTGCGCGGCCAAGGCCGCTTACGCGCGCCAGCGGCTCCTCGCGATCCCCGGCGTCACAGCGCGGTTCGCCGCGCCGGTCTTCAACGAATTCGTCGTGGACCTTCCGCTGCCGGCGGTGCACGTGATCAGCGACCTGATCGAGCACGGCTTCGCCGCAGGATTCCCGCTCAGCCGCTACTACCGCGGCATGGACAACGCCATGCTGATCGCCGTGACTGAGAACCGCACGCGTGAGGAGATCGGCATGCTCGCCGAGACGCTGGAGGGGCTGCTGTGAAGTTGATCTTCGAGCAGAGCGTCGCCGGCCGGCGGGGCGTGCGCCTTCCGAAATCCGACGTGCCGGAAGCCCCTGCGCTCGCGCCGGAATTGCGCCGCGCCGCGCCCGCCGAACTGCCGGAGGTCTCGGAGCTCGACGCGGTCCGGCACTTCACGCGCCTGTCGCAACTCAACTTCAGCGTGGACACTCATTTCTATCCGCTCGGCTCGTGCACGATGAAGTACAACCCGAGACTCTGCGAGCACGTCGCGCGCCTCGAGGGCTTCACCGGCCTGCATCCGCTCCTACCGCAACTGCGCGGCGGCGGCCTGCTCACGCAGGGCGCGCTGGCGGTGCTCTTCGAGTGCGAACAACTGCTCTGCCGGATCACCGGCATGGCGCGGTTCACCCTGCAGCCGCTGGCCGGCGCGCACGGCGAACTGACCGGCATCATGATCATGGCCGCCTTCCATCGCGCCCGCGGAAAGAAGCGAAGCAAGGTGCTCGTCCCGGACTCCTCGCACGGCACGAACCCGGCGAGCGCGGCGATCGCCGGCTACCAGGTCGTCTCGGTCCCGTCGGATCGCAGAGGCCGCGTGGACCTGGCCGCGCTCAAGCAACTGCTCGACGACGAAACGGCCGGCCTGATGATGACCTGCCCGAACACGCTCGGCCTCTTCGAGGAGCAGGTCGGCGAGATCGCGCGCTGCGTGCACGAGGCCGGCGGGCTGATGTATTACGACGGTGCGAACCTCAACGCGATCGTCGGCAAGTGTCGGCCGGGCGACCTCGGGTTCGACATCGTCCACCTGAACCTGCACAAGACCTTCGCCACGCCGCACGGCTCGGGCGGGCCGGGCGCGGGACCGGTCGGCGTGACCGCGGCGCTGGAGAAATTCCTGCCGATCTCGCTCGTCGTCAAGCGCGAGGACGGCACCTTCTCGCTCGATTACGACCGGCCGGATTCCATCGGCTACATCGCGCCGTTCTACGGGAACTTTGGCGTCATCCTGCGCGCGTACGCCTATATCCTGTCGCTCGGCCGCGAGGGCCTCATCGAGGTCGCCGAGAACGCAGTGCTGAACGCGAACTACCTCATGTCGCGCCTGCGGGACCATTACGCGGCGCCGTTCGAAGGCGCCTGCATGCACGAGTTTGTCCTCTCCGCGGCGGCGCAACTGAGGGACTCCGGCTGCGGCGCGAACGACATCGCGAAGGCGCTGATTGACCGCGGCTTCCATCCGCCGACGATGTATTTCCCGATCACCGTCAAAGAGGCGATGATGATCGAGCCGACGGAGACCGAATCGCGCGAGACGCTCGACGCGTTCGCCGACGCGATGATCGAGATCGCGCGCCTGATCCGCGACGATCCCCAGGCGATCAAGGACGCGCCCGTGACCACCGCAGTCTCGCGCCTGGACATCACAAAGGCGGAGCGCGATATGGACCTCGGGGCGTGAAACTGGCGGTCCACCACGGCGACAATTTTCTTGCCACGGATTTCACGGATTTCCACGGATTACCGGCGACGGCCGGAAACTGACTTGGAAAGAGCCGTTCGTTCCTTTCCACTGATCCGCCGTCGGGGCGTGTTTACCTAACACGCGGTGTCATATTATCTTATGATGCGCTGGGTTCGTTTTTCAAACTGCCTTTTGCGCCTGTGCCGCTGTCCTCTGGAAGAAGGAATCCTCTTTGACAGCTTGAAACAAGTCGCCGCCGTCCTTTGCGACTTTGCGCCTTTGCGTGAGACTCGTTGTGCCGTGCCGTTTTCAAAGTGGCGTCTATTATAACACGGAATTTCGGCACGGAGCGGACGCGGGAAAGTCAGTGCGCTTGGCAGCGGGTTCAGTGCGGTCGGGAGCGGTTTGAGTGCGCTTCGGTGCGCTTCGCAGCGGTTTGGGTGCGCTTTTTTCTGCGACCTGGACTTGATGGCGCCCACGTCCGCTAGGAATGCCCGGTCGAGAGCGTTAACGGCCGCTTTTTGCGTTCCAGTTATCCTGCCGCTCGGCCCGGCGACGCCTTATGGATTAGTGAAGTAGCGGGTGTTATACTGCGCTGGGCTGAAGGTAAGTTCCTCGCAATAGAGTCCCTGAGAAGAAGGTCTCCCCGTGATGCGCAGCGCGCTTATTGCCGCACTTTGCATGCTGAGCTTGCTGAACGCACGGGCGGAAGACGTCCCAACGGGCGTTCCGCGAATCCCTACTGCGTCCTGGGGGGCTACGCTCAACGAGCATCCGCGGCTGTTCGGCTCGAAGGAGTACCTGAAAGAGCTCGCCGCGAGGAAGCCGCGCGAATACCAGGGCGTCCAGCGACTGTCCAGGGAGTCGGAGGACCTCGCGGCGGCCGGCGTGGTCAACGCGGTGGAGGGCATCGGCGCCGACGCGGCGCAGGGATATGTCGCCGCCGCGATGAAGCACGTCGAGCGCGGCGCGACCAACACGCACCAGGATACCTGGATCGCGCTGACCGACGCGGCGTTGACGTACGATTTCTTCTACGACCGGATCGCTCCGGCCGACCGGCAGAAGATGATCGGCTGGTTCAACGCGCACCTCGCCGCCTACACACAGGATGAGAACGCATTCCACAACTCGACGTTGTCCAAAATCCTCTGCTACCTCCGCATCGCTTACGCCACTTGGGGCGAAAACCCGCGCGCGAAGGAGTTTCGCGACTACGCGCTGACGAAATTGTACGAGGGAAAGGTGCTGCCGGTGCTGAAGGAATTCGGCGCCGGCGGCGGCTTCACCGAATGCGGCTGGTACGCCCGGCATTCGCTCTGGCACCTGACGCAGGCGCTGGAGCTGGCGCGGCGGTTCGAGAACTACGACGGCTTCGCGCTGGACGCGCCGTTCTTCTATCAGCGCATGGCGTACGAACTCTACGACGGCTATCCCGGACTCTGGATTTACGGCTGCGAGCAGTACCCGGTGGAAGGCGACGGATCGAACATCTACGGCGGCCACACGGAGTATCCGCGCGAGATGCGCACGCTGCTGGCGCAGTACTTCCGCGGGTCGCCGCTGGCCGGTTACGTGGCCGCGAAGCGCCGGCCGGCCTCGAATCCGCAGGTCGCGACGATGGACTTCCTTTATGAAGAGCCGCCGGACCCGCCGCGCCCGCTGACCGAGCTGCCGCTGGCGCACCTGGCCGAGGGCATCGGCAAAGTCTACGCGCGCAGCGACTGGACCGACGGCGCGTCGTGGCTGCGCTTCGAGTGCGGAGATTACTGGACCGCGCACCAGCACTTCGAGGTCGGGAACTTCGAGATTTACCGTTTCGCGCCGTTGGCCACGGAAAGCGGCGAATACCAGGAATGGGGCGACGCGCACGCGATGGACTGGCTGATCCGCACTGTGGCGAACAACTGCATCCTGGTCTACCAGCCCGGCGAGAAGTGGACGAACATGCGCGACGGCGGCCGCATTGACTACGCCAACGACGGCGGACAGGCGAAGAAGTGGGATTGGCCGGTGGACACGCTTCAGCAGTGGCTGGCCAAGCGCGAGCAGTTCACCCGCGGCAAAATCGTGGCATACGAGAACCAGCCGGCGTGGCTGTACGTCGCCGGAGACTGCACGCCCGCTTATTCCCCGGAGAAGCTGGCGCTGTGGATGCGGCAGATCGTGTTCCTGCGGCCCGGGACCTTCGTGATCTTCGACCGCGTGGTCAGCCGGAAAGCTGAATACGAAAAGACCTGGCTGCTGCATTGCAGAAACGAGCCGCAGATTGAGGGCGCGCAAGCCGTCATCCGCAACGGCAAGGGCGAGCTGGTCATGCGGACGCTGCTGCCCGAAGCCGCGACGCTCCGCAAGGTGGAAGGATACACCTATCGCGGGCAGACGTTCGAGGCGCCCAAAGGCCCGCTGAACGCCGCGGCCAACCGCTGGCGCATCGAGGTGACGCCGGGCAAGCCGGCCGAGGAGGACCTGTTCCTGCACGTCCTTTTCACCGACGGCGCGCAACCGGTCGAGCTCATCCGCGACGCAGACAAAGTGGGCGTCAAGGTCGGCGGCGATCAGGTCCTGTTCAGCGGCAGGCAGGGCGGTGAGCTATCCGTCGGCGGAGAGCGCCGCGAGCTTCCGCAGCGCGTGGTCAAGGGAAATTGGGAATGAGCGCAAAGCGCCGGGCATACGGCGCGGACGCCCGGAATGCCCGATTGTCGCGCTTGCCTCCTGGCCGGCGTGATGGTAACCTCAGTCTGTAATTACGTTGATTACAGAGATCAGGAAGTAAACCATGCGAAGCACAATGACCATCAGCATTCCGAAATCGGTCCGGGCGGAGATTGACCGCGTTTCGAAGGCGGAAGGCGTGTCGCGGAGCGACATCGTGCGCGAGTCCATCCGCGACTACCTTTTCGTCAGAAAGTTTCGCGGGCTGCGCAAAGCGATGACAGCCAAGGCGTCGCGCCGCAAGGTCCATACCGATCAAGACGTATTCGACCGGGTGTCATGAGGATTCTTCTCGACACGAACGTGCTCATTGCGGCCTTCATTGCGCACGGCACATGCAGCGAGTTGCTCGAGCACTGCGCGGTCAATCATACGGTCATTGTTTCTCCATTCATCCTATCCGAATTCCGAAGGAACCTCGTTCGTAAGTTCGGCTTCACGGCTCGCGAGGCGGAAAGCGCCGCGCGGCTGCTGGAATCGCGGTTCGAGCAGATCACCCCTGTCGCGCCCCGGCTCCGCATCTGTCGCGATCCTGATGATGACCACATTATTTCCGCCGCAATTGCAGGTTCGTGCGATTGCATTGTGACCGGAGACAAAGACCTGTTGGTGCTGAAAAAGGTCAGAGGCATTTGCGTCATTACTCCTTCGCAATTCTGGGAGAATGAGAGGAAATGAAATTCCGCGATGCGCCGCCCTTGTCCCGCTCGGCCATTTAAAGCATTTCTTTTCTTGGCGTCTTTGCGACTTTGCGTGAGACTTTTTTGCGAAGATCATTAGGAAGGTCGCGATGACCAGTTTCCCTTTCGCCGGAACTCCGGAGGACACAAATTCGGACATCCTCCACATCGCCGAGGCCGAGCGCGCGCGGCAGTGGCGGCGGCTGATTATGATTCCTTCCGAGAGCATCTGCCATCCGGCTGCGGCGGAGGTGCTTAACGGGGAACTCGGGCACATCTATGCTGAGGGGCTGGCGCAGCCGCCGCTTTGCCACGATCCGCGCGGCGCGGCGGGCGATGAGGCGCTCTTTCAGGCTTGGCAGACGCGGCTGGCGGACCGGCGCTATTACAAGGGCACCGTCAACGCGAACCGCGTGGAGCTGATCGCGCATCGCGCCATCGCGCGGGTCTTCGCGGCGCTGGACGGAAGCCCGGGCGCCGAGGAAATTCACGTGAACGTCCAGCCGCTCTCCGGCGCGGCGGCGAACCAGGCGGTGTACGAGGCGCTCCTGCAGCCGGGCGAGCGCGTGATGGGGCTCGACCTTTCGCACGGCGGCCACCTGACGCACGGCTCGGTCTTCAACTTCTCCGGGAAACGATACGAGGTGCACTCGTACGGGATCGAGGAGAGCACGCGGCGGCTGGACTACGGGCGAATCCGCGAGCGAGCGCGCGAGTCCAGGCCGCGCATCATCATCGGCGGCGCGTCGGCGTATCCGTGGGATTTCGACTGGGCGGCGCTGCGCGAGATCGCCGACGAGGTCGGCGCGTATCTCCTGGCCGACATCGCGCACCTGGCCGGTATGGTCGCCGCCGGCATCCTCAACAATCCGCTGCCGCACGCGCACGTGATCATGTTCACCACCCACAAGACGCTCTGCGGCCCGCGCGGCGCAGTGCTGATGACGGCGCTCCCGGAGATCGCGAAGCGCCTGGACACCGCGGTTTTCCCGGGCCTGCAGGGCGGCCCGCACGTGAACAGCATCGCGGCGATCGGCCGGCTCTTCGAGCTGATCCTGGAGGACCGCGAGGGGTTCGTCGCTTTCCAGCGGAGCGTCGTGGAGAACACGAGTTACTTCGCGCGCTGCCTGGCGGAAGAGGGGTTCGCGCTCGAGTACGCCGGCACGAACACGCATATGACGCTGGTGGATCTGAAGAGGTTTCCGGTGCACGGCGAGACGTTCCTCGACGGCGAGATCGCGTCGCGCCTGCTGGAGATCGCCGGGATCGTGTGCAACAAGAACGTGATCCCCGGCGACTGCGACGCCGCGCACGCCAGCGGCCTGCGGTTCGGGCTGCCGTGGCTGACGCAGCGCGGCGTTACGCGCGAGCAACTCCGCGAAATCGCGCGGCTCGTCAAGTTCACGCTCGAACGTGTGCGGACGTGCGCGATCTGGTCGCCGACGGGCGAAAAGAAATGCCGCGGGCGCGTGCCGCCGGGCGTGCTCAGGACAGCGGCGGAAAAGACGCTCGCCATCGCCGACGCGCTGCCGTATCCGCCTCAGCCGCCGCGCCGGGTGGAAAAAACGCCGGTGCGCTCGGCGGTCGGAAATCGCACGGCGCTCCTCCTGCGCGGCGACAAGGTCCGTCTGGCGCTCGACCAGATGCTGACGGCCCGCCTGCCTCTGGACGGATCTCCCGTGCGAGCAGAAATGCTCGACTCGGCCGGGCGCGAGCTGGCCGATGTCATTGCGCAGGAACTCGAACCGGCCGGGCGTCAGGAGCAGTGGCTGCTGCTGCCCGCGAAGGACCGCGCCGGCGCGGTGCGCCGCTGGATCGAGGACCTCTCGGACGGATACCTGATGTTCGACGAGGGCGATCTCCAGCAGAAGATTGACGGGCCGATTGCGGTGGAGGAATTCGACGTCTCGCAATTGCCGCATGAATTTCTGCTGCGCCTGCAGACGCACTCCGCCGGCTCGGCCGCCGACGCGACGAAGCCGTGGTTCGTCGGGCAGCGGAAGCTTTACGCGGCCCTGAAGCCGCCGCCGAAGGAGAAGTATCAGTATGTCCCCGCGGAACCGCCGCTGCGGAAGACGGTCCTGAACGCGATCCATCATCAGTTGTCGGCGAAGATGGCGGCGTTCGCCGGATGGGAGATGCCGATCCAGTACCCGGCCGGAATCCTCGCCGAGCATCGCGCGGTGCGGACGGCGGCGGGGCTGTTCGACGTGTCGCACATGAGCGCGTTCGAGGTCGGCGGGCCGCACGCGCTGGGATTCCTGGAGCTGCTGCTGGCGAACCGCGCGTCGCGGCTCGCGCCGGGCGAAGCGCAGTATTCGTCGGCGCTTTACCCGGATGGGACGCACATAGACGACCTCTACGTGTATCGCCTCGACCGCGAGCGCTTCATGCTGGTGCTGAATGCTGCGAACGCGGAACGCGTGATGGACTGGGCTGCGGCGGTCAACTCGCGGCGCTTCGCCATTGACGAGGAGATGCCGGCGAAGGAGATTGATGCGCCCGTCCGGCTGCGCGACCTGCGGAACGCCGGCGACGAGAGCCTGATCGGCCTGGCGTTCCAGGGGCCGGCGTCATCAGCGGTGCTTCGGAAGCTGGCCGACAAGCCGTCCGAGCGAGTGCTCCTGGACCGGCTGATCCAGAACGAGTTCGCGACCGTAAGGCTGGCCGGGCTCAAGGCACTGGTCGCGCGGACCGGATACACCGGCGAGAAGACGGGGTTCGAGATCTACCTCCATCCGACGGATGCGGAGAAATTCTGGAACGCGGTCTTGACGGCGGGACGGCCGCTGGGCGTTCTGCCCGCCGGATTGGGCGCGCGGGACTCGACGCGCGTCGAGGCGGGCTTTCCGCTCTTCGGGCATGACCTCGAAGGCGAACTCGGAATTTCCATGACGGAGGCCGGATACGGTTTCGTGGCGCGGTTCCACCAGCCGTTCTTCATCGGGCGGGCGCCCTACATGGAGCGCGCGCGGCGCTCGCGGCGGCACATCCTGCGCCTCCGCGGGCAGGGGCGCAAGACGCTGCGCGCCGGTCATGCGATCCTCGATGAGTCCGGCAGGGCGGTCGGGCGCGTCACGAGCTTCGCTTACGCGCACGAGGACATGACCTTCATCGTCCTCGCCTGCGTGGAGGAACCATTCCAGCCGGCGCCCGGCAGCCTGGTGCGCGGCGCGCGGGCCGCGGTGGGAGAATCGTCGAGCCCGCCGGACGAGCGCAGCCTGGTCGAGCTGAGGGCGCTGACCCGCTTCCCGGACGACGAGGAGCGGAGCGCGTGGCCGGCCCGGTACGCGAAGCCGGCGTCGAAACCGGTAGCGAAATGAACCGGAACGTGGTACGATTCGGATGAAAAGAGGCCGGGGCCTCTTGGGCGTCAACGGGTGGCAAAATTCAGGGGAAAGGAGCTTCGCATGGCTGACTTGAAGGGCACGAAGACGGAGAAAAATCTGCGCGACGCGTTCGCCGGCGAGTCGCAGGCCAGGAACAAATACACCTACTTCGCCTCCATGGCCAAGAAGGAAGGTTACGAGCAGGTCGCGGCGGTCTTCCTGGAGACGGCGGACAACGAAAAGGAGCACGCGAAGCTGCACTTGCAGGCGCTCCACGGCATCGGCGACACGATCGCGAACCTGAAAGCCGCGGCGTCCGGCGAGGGCGAAGAGACGAAATCCATGTATCCGCGCATGGCCAAGGAAGCCCGCGACGAAGGGTTCGAGGAGATCGCCAAGGTCTTCGAGGGCATCGGCGCGATCGAGAAGGCGCACCAGCAGCGGTACGAGTTCCTCCTGAAGTCCATTCAGGACGGCGCCGTCTTCAAAAAGGGCAAGGCCGTGGCGTGGCGCTGCCGGAACTGCGGCCACATCCACATCGGCCTTGAGGCGCCCGAGCGCTGCCCGGTCTGCAAACATCCGCGAGCGTACTTCGAGGTGATGGCCGACCTCCGCTAATGAGCGCGGGACAAGTAAAGCTCACCACGAAGAGCACGAAGGCCGCGAAGGACGGATTGGAAGACATTAATTCCCTTCGCCGCGCTTCGTGCTCTTCGTGTGCTTCGTGGTGAAACCTATTGTGACAGCGGAGCGATTATGCTTGGCACGGTGAAGAGCGCCGGGCTCTACGGCATCGAGGCATATCCGGTCGAGGTCGAAGTCAACATCAGCAAGAGCGACTTCGGACACGTCGCTCTGGTCGGCCTGCCGGACGCGGCGGTGAAGGAGAGCCTCGAGCGCGTCCGCGCCGCCATCATGAACAGCGGCTATCATTACCGCGTTTTCCGCCTCACCATCAACCTCGCGCCCGCCGACCTGCGAAAGGAAGGCCCGTCGTTCGACCTGCCGATCGCGGTCGGGATTCTGCTGGCCTCGGACCAGATCGTCTCGAAAAAGCTCGACCGCTACGCGATCACCGGCGAACTCGCGCTCGACGGCCGGCTGAGGCCGGTCAAGGGGTGCCTCTCTATGGCGCTGCGGTGCCGCGAGGCGAAGCTCGACGGCATCATCATCCCCGAGGAAAACGCCGAAGAGACCGGCGTGGTCGAAGGGATCGAGGTCATCCCGCTCAAGTCGCTGGACCAGGTCGTCGGGTTCCTCACCGACGAAGTGGTCATGGAATCGTACCGCGTGGACATCGAGGAAGCGCTTCAGAGGAACTCGCGGTACGACGTGGACTTCAGCGAAGTGAAGGGGCAGGAGCACGTCAAGCGCGCGCTGACCGTCGCGGCGGCCGGCGGGCACAACGTCCTGATGATCGGCCCGCCCGGCGCCGGGAAGTCCATGCTCGCGCAGCGGTTCCCGACGATCCTTCCGCCGATGACGCTCGAGGAGGCGCTCGAGACGACGAAGGTGTACTCGGCCGACGGCCGCCTGGTCACGCGGCAATCGCTCGTCGCCGTCCGGCCGTTCCGCGCGCCGCATCACACCGTCAGCGACATCGGCCTCATCGGCGGCGGCACGTACCCGAAGCCCGGCGACGTGAGCCTGGCGCACCACGGCGTGCTCTTCCTCGACGAACTGCCGCAGTTCGAGCGGAAAACGCTCGAGGTGCTGCGCCAGCCGATGGAGGACGGGCGCGTCACCATCTCGCGCGCGAAGATGTCGGTGACGTACCCGGCGCAGTTCACCCTCGTCTGCGCGTTGAACCCGTGTCCGTGCGGCTACCTGACCGACCCGCGCAAGGAGTGCCACTGCACGCCGCGGCAGATTCAGCAGTACATGTCGCGAATCAGCGGGCCGCTGCTGGACCGGATTGACATCCAGGTGGAAGTGCCGGCGGTGAATTATCGCGACCTGCGCAGCCCTGCGGAGGGCGAGCCGTCGTCAGCCATCCGCGAACGAGTCATCCGCGCGCGGGATATGCAATTGAAACGTCTCAAGGACGCCGGAATCTTCTGTAACGCGCGGATGAGCGCGCGGCTGATCAAGAAGTTCTGCAAAGTGGACGGCGCCGCCGAAACGGCGCTGGCGGCGGCGATGAACCAGTTCTCGCTCTCCGCTCGCGCGTACAACAAGATCCTCAAGCTCTCCCGCACGATTGCGGACCTCGACGGCGCGGAGGAGATACGCACGGAACATGTCACGGAAGCGATACAGTACCGGAGTCTGGATCGGAATCTTTGGGCGTAATATGGAAGCTAATCTTTTGGCTTCGGCGTTTTTCCATGCGGTCCGATCGGTCGCAGGAAGAGGTGCAAAGATTCGAAGCAGGCAGTTCCTGAGCGTATGCGCGCTTTTCGTTTTGGGTCTGTCAGGGTGTGGATACCTCAAGAACCGCGTGAGCGACGCGTGTGACATCGTTTACTGCTCAGGCGGCTGGGGGCCTGGATTATCCGCCGAGGTATTTCTGAGCCATGTTGACTTCGGCGTCGGTTATGACCATGCGACGATCGTGGGCTGGGAAGGCAGGTCGTGGCTTTATCGGGAAGAGCGATTTGCAGGCCTCTGCCCTTTCTCTACCATGATGCAACGAGATCTTCTGGACGTATCGTGGATTCGACCCATGTCCGAAGACTGGAAAGATTGGATTGCTCCCGCAACACTTCCTGATAGGCAAGTTCCGTACATCAATCGTCGTTTCGTCGCGTTTGGACCTTTGCCGTTTGACCATCTCGGGCCGGAACCTGTTAAGTGCGAATTCGCCCCACGTGTCTTTCCAGCGGGATCGGATTGGGTCAATTGGGGTGTCGGCGCAGGAGTTGGGATCGTCATAGTGAATGCGCGAAGCGGCGCGCGGCCGACCAAGATTCTGGACTTTGTTTTCGGGTTTGCAGGCTTTCACGTTTTCCCGCCCTATAGGCCGTTCACGAACACACTCGATGCTTCTGACCTGCAAGCGCGCGGCGTACGGCCATCTCCAATTAGCGGCGACTCGGCGGCATTCTGGATGAACCGCTTAAAGACGCCTGGCGTAAGCGAGGAGGAGAAAATCTACTGCGTGAAAGAACTGGGTCTGATGGGCGCTGAGGCCGCTCGGTTTCTACAGGACCTAAGGGCACTTCTTCAGAAACCACACTTTCCCAATCAAGGGGAGAGATTGCGGATTCACATCGCAGTAGTTGTCGACAGAATCGCCCCGAATGACACGGAGAGCATCGAGTTTCTTAAGACATTGCTGGATGATCCACGTGAAGGGGCCTTTGCCCGCGAAGCTCTCGCTGCGCTGCGCGGGTCAGGCGATTCGGTCGATACGCGGCCCGGCGACAGATAGATCGATTTTAGGATCGACGGGAGTTTCGCGACGTTCAACGTGTGCACAGAATGCAGCGTCTTCCACGACCGCAGTTTGTTTGACTTTTGTCTGCAGGGCTGATCGTGTCGTACCAAACGTATACTGGCCGTCGGGCCGGTAAGGATGGGGTGACGGCCACAGAACTACCGGGTCGCCGAGAGAGATCGGGTTTTATGAGTAAGCCTTATTGCGGTTGTCAGGGCCCCGTGGTAGAGTCGTATGAGCGGGGGCCATGATGGCGACAGTTCAAGGCGGGGGCTGCAGTGAGCAAGAGGCACGTTGGCATTCTGACGACCCTCCTCGCGCGCCACAACTGTTTTCTGCAACCGGGCCAGGGAAAAAGCGATGTGCGCCAATCCAGGACTTCGTCGTCGCAAGAACGGGCCATGTCTCGCTCTTGCCGGGGAAAGGGGGAAGCTTTATGCATCTTTCCAGCCGCACATGGAGCGTGTGGTCCGTAATCGCGGTTCTCATCGCCGTATCAATCGCAATGACGGCGGCCAGGACGGCCGCGGCGGCGTCCTTCCTGCTGACCGTCGAGTCCACGCCGCCGACCGAGCTGAGCATCGGTTCGACCACGGGTGACGCGGGGTTGACGATCTACACGGTTCCGGGCATCGGGGCCGGCGCCAGCGTGAACCTTCAGGCGCCCGCGACGGATCCGAGCGGTTACACCTTCGTGCAATGGACGCTGAACGCTACGGCTCAGACGGCGGGGCAGAAGGCGATCACGTTCGCGATGACCGCGGACACATTGGCGGTGGCGCAGTACACGCCGATCTACCTCACTGTGCAGTCCACGCCCCCGACCGGAGTGGTCATCGGTTCGAGCACGGGCAACAACGGCACGACGAACTATACGAGCACCGTGGCCTACGGCGGCAGCGTGAACCTTCAGGCCCCGGCGACGGACCCGACCGGGTACACCTTCTGGCAATGGACGGTGAACGGCTTGTCGCAGGGCGCCGGCCAGAAGACGGTCGTGATCCCCGGGTTCGGCACCTGGGGCAGCGCGGGCAACCTCAATGGGCAATTCGAGTTCCCCGAAGGTATCGCCGTAGACCGCAGCGGCAATGTCTATGTGTCCGACACGGACAACGACCGCATTCAGGAATTCACCTCCGAAGGCGTTTACATCACTCAGTGGGGCCGCCTGGGCAGCGGCAAGGGGCAGCTCAGTGGGCCCGAGGGGATCGCCACCGACAGCGACGGCAATGTCTACGTGGCCGACATGTACAACAATCGCATCCAGAAGTTCACCTCCGCCGGCGTTTACATCACCCAGTGGGGCCGCTTCGGAACCGGCAATGGGCAGTTCGAATCGCCGTTCGGCATAGCGCTCGACGGTGCCGACAATGTCTATGTGGTCGACTCGGGCAACAGCCGCATCCAGATGTTCACCTCCGCCGGCGCTTACGTCACCCAGTGGGGCAGCAGGGGCACCGGCGGCGGGTTTTTCCAGATTCCCAAGGGCATCGCGATTGACAGGGTCAGAAATCTCGTCTATGTGGCCGACACGTTCAACTACCTCATCCAGGAGTTCACCTCCACCGGTGGTTTCATCACGCAGTGGGGCAGCCAGGGCGCCGGCACCGGGCAGTTCGATGAGCCCTATGGCGTCGCGGTCGACGGCGACGGCAACGTCTATGTGGCCGATACCATTAACTCCCGTGTCCAGGAGTTCACCTCCGCCGGTGTTTACGTCACGCAGTGGGGGAGTTATGGCAGCGGTAATGGGCAGTTCGAACTTCCCGACGGCATCGCGCTCGACAGTGCCGGCAATATCTATGTGGCCGACACGAACAACATGCGCATTCAGGTCATCGGCCAGGTCATCAGCCAAAACATCCTGGCCGTGGCGCAGTACACGGCGAACAACGGCACGCTGGTCGTGGAGTCCACGCCGCCGACCGGGCTGAGCGTCGGTTCGAGCACGGGGGATGGCGGGACGACGAACTATACCGTGCCCGGCATAACGGCCGGGAAGAGCGTGAACCTGCAAGCCCCGGCGGCGGATCCGGGCGGATACACCTTCGCGCAATGGACCGTGAACGGAACGGCTCAGCCTGCCGGACAGAAATCCATCACGTTCACGATGAAGGCGTCCAGGACGGCGGTGGCGCAGTACACGCTGAACACCTACGCGCTGGCCGTGCAATCCACGCCGCCGACCGGCCTCGTTATCGGTTCGACCACGGGCAACGACGGCGCGACGAACTACTCGAATACCGTTCCATACGGCGCATCCGTGAACCTCCAGGCGCCGGCCACAGACCCGGCCGGATTCACGTTCTCGCAGTGGACGGTGAACGGGGCCGTGCAGACCGACGGCCAGAAGTCCATCACGCTCACGATGGATGCAGCGGTGACGGCGGTGGCGCACTACACGGCGAACGTCGGCTACACGCTCTCCGTGCAGTCTACGCCGCCGACCGGCCTGAGTGTCGGTTCGAGCACGGGCCAGAGCGGCACGACGAACTATAAGAACAAGGGCCTCGCGTACGGGGCCAGCGTGAATCTCCAGGCGCCGGCCACAGACCCGGCCGGATTCACCTTCTCGCAATGGATGGTGAACGGCGCGGCGCAGCCCCCCGGGCAAAAGTCCGTCACATTTACGATGGATGCGGCCGTGACGGCGGTGGCCCAGTACACGGCGAACGCCGGCTACACGCTCTCCGTGCAGTCCGCGCCGCCGCACAAGCAGGTCATCGGCTCGAGCACGGGCCACGGCGGCACGACGAACTACATGGTGCCCGGCGTTGCGTCCGGGACGAGCGTGAATCTGCAGGCTCCGGCGACCGACCCGGCCGGGTACACTTTCCAGCAATGGGCGGTAAATGGTGCGGCGCAGACCGCCGGGCAGAAGTCCATCACGTTTACGGTGGATGGAGCCGTGACGGCGGTTGCGCAGTATACGCCGAACATCGGTTACGTGCTGACTGTGCAATCCACGCCGCCGACCGGGCTGGTCGTCAGCTCGAGCACGGGTCAGACCGGCACGACGAACTACACGAAGGCCGGCGTGGGCAATGGGGCAAGCGTGAATCTCCAGGCGCCGGCGGCGGACCCGACGGGCTTTATCTTCCTGCAGTGGACGGTCAACGGCGCGGCGCAAAATCCCGGACAGAAGTCCGTCACGTTCACGATGGATGGAGCGGTGATCGCCGTGGCCGAGTACGCGGCGGACGTCGGCTACACGCTCTCCGTGGAGTCCACGCCGCCGACCGGGCTGGTCATCGCCTCGGGCACGGGCCAGAACGGCAGGACGAACTACACGAAGGCCGGCGTCGGCAACGGAGCGAGCGTGAATCTCGGGGCTCCGACGGTGGATCCGGCCGGATACACCTTCTCACAATGGATTGTGAACGGCGCGGCGCAAAGTTCCGGGCAGAAGGTCATCACGTTCACGATGGATGGGCCCGTGACGGCAGTGGCGCAGTACACGCGGAACGGCTTCGCGCTGACGGTGGAGTCCACGCCGCTGACCGGGCTGAGCATCGGCTCGAGCACGGGGCAGAAAGGGACGACGAACTACTACATCAATAAGGGCGTCGCCGATGGGACCAGCGTGAACCTGCAAGCGCCGGCGACGGACCCGTCCGGATACGCCTTCTGGCAATGGACGTTGAACGGCACGGCGCAGACGGCCGGGGAGAAGTCCATCACGTTCACGATGGATGGGGACATGACCGCTGTGGCGCAGTACACGCTCAACGGCTACGGGCTGACCGTGCAGTCCAAGCCGCCGACCGGGGTCGTGATCGGTTCAAGCACGGGCAACAACGGCACGACGAATTACGCGAATACCGTCGCATACGGCACGGCGGTGAACCTGCAGGCGCCCGCGACGGACCCGGCCGGATTCACGTTCTCGCAGTGGACGGTGAACGGCGCGGCGCAGACCGACGGGCAGAAATCCATCACGCTAACGATGGACGGCGCCGTGACGGCGGTGGCGCGCTACACGGCGAACATCGGCTACACGCTGATGGTGGAATCCGCGCCGATCGGGCTGGGCATTGATATCGGTTCGAGCACGGGCCAGAGCGGCACGACGAACTACACGGTTCCCGACATCGCGTATGGGGCGAGCGTGAACCTGCAGGCCCCGGCGACGGACCCGGCAGGATTCACGTTCCAGCAGTGGACGCTCAACGGCGCCGCGCAGCCTGGCGGACAGAAGTCCATCGCGTTCACGATGGATGCAGCCGTGACGGCGGTGGCGCACTACACGGCGAACACCGGCTACAAGCTCTCCGTGCAGTCCACGCCGTCCAAAGGGGACCTTATCACTTCGAGCACGTTCCACGGCGGCATAACGAACTACACGGTGCCCGGCATTACGTACGGGACGAGCGTGAACTTGCAGGCGCCGGTGACGGACCCGACGGGCTATACCTTCTCGGAATGGGCGGTGAATGGCGCGGCGCAGACTCCTGGGCAGAAGTCCATCACGTTCACGATGGATGCGGCCGTGACGGCAGTGGCGCAGTATACATCGAACATCGGCTACATGCTCTCCGTGCAATCCACGCCGCCGGTCAAGCTGGTCATCAGTTCAAGCACGGGCCAGACCGGGACGACGAACTACACGATTCCCGGCATCGCGTACGGGGCGAGCGTGAACCTTGAGGCGCCGGCGACGGACCCGGCCGGATACACTTTCTCGCAATGGACGGTGAACGGCGCGGCGCAGATTCCTGGGCAGAAGTCCGTCACATTCACGATGGATGCGGCCGTCACGGCGGTGGCGTACTACACAGCGAACAGCGGCTACACGCTCTCCGTGCAGTCGACGCCGCCGGTCAAGCTGGTCATCAGTTCGAGCACGGGCCAGAACGGAACGACGAATTACACGAAGCCCGGCATCGCGTACGGGGCGAGTGTGAACCTGGAGGCCCCGGCGACGGACCCGGCCGGGTACACCTTCTCACAGTGGAGAGTAAACGGCACAGCGCAGACCGCGGGGCAGAAATCCATCACGTTTACAATGACCGCGGCGACGACGGCCGTGGCGGTGTATGTCAAAAGCGATTAGCAGCGCCGCGAACTACACAAATCCCGCCGGCGAGATTGCCGGCGGGATGGTGAAACAGTCTCCGAAGCCCGTTGAGCCCCGGGAGAGGATTTGTGGGGCTGCCGAGGACTGCGAATAGCGTTCTAACGTGCAATCACTTCGACGGTTGTAATGTTGCCGAGCGGTTTGTTTGCTGGCCCCAAGGCTGTCCGTGCGGCTGCCTGACCGACTCGCGCAAGGAGTGCCATTGCACGCCGCGGTCGTTCATTTGAAGCGGTCGCGCGGCGGAACGTGCAGCTCGATGAGAAGCCACTGACATGGACGCCGTTACATCATTCGAAAAGCCTCTGCATGGCGCCGCCAAGGTTGTATTGATCGCCTGCGCAGGACTGCTGGTCTTCGTTTTTTACTTGTGGGCGCTGGTCTCGCTGTTGTTCCTGCTGCTGGTGGCAGCGCTTGAAATCGCGGTGGTCGTCGTCCTCATACGGTTTGGACTGGCAGCGATTGCGCTCGTTCCCCTGCAGAGCCACATTCAGCTCATCTGGCTGTTCGTCCGCAGTTTTCCGCTGAGAAAACCAGTGGAGTTCCGCATCCCGCTGAAGCGGGAAGATGCGCCGGCGCTTTTTGCCATGCTGGAGAACCTCTGCCGGCGGCTCCAATTGGCTCCGCCTGACACCGTCTTCCTCGAGATGCACCTGAACGCCTGGGTGCGACTCGAGGGTTATCAGCGGGGCGCGGGAAGAACTTTTCTGGGCGTCGGCTACGACCTGTTGGCGGGATTATCGGCCCGCGAGGTGGAGGCCGTCCTCGCCCACGAGATGGTGCACGCCAAACTCATCCAGCGAGGCGTCAGCTATTGGCTGAAGACGGGCCTGCCGCGCATCGTCACGCTTGCGATGGCGCTCCATGCTAACGCGGAGATGCATCGCCGCGCAAAACGCCCCGCACTTCTTGCCCGCGCGCTCCTGAAGGTGGCCGACCGGTTCGCGAGGCTCGGCACACGGCTGGTGGCAACTTACTCCAGGCAGGAGGAGTTCGCCGCCGATCGCGGCGCGGCCGAACTCTGCGGCGCCACGGTCTGCCGCTCCGCCCTGGCCGCACTCAGGACACTGTACGCAAGGACCCAAAGGATTCCCTGGCGCGAACGCGTCTCTCAACTCCAGTTGGGCGAAGGGTTCAGCCAATGGCTAGTGCAGGAACTGACGCGAACGGATTTGCCGCAATCGGCCGAGGTCGCGAAGGAGCCGTTCAACCGGTACTCCACGCACCCGACGGTGGCGGATCGCCTGGCGGCGCTCTCACAGGAACCGGCCTCTGGTCAAACTCAAGTCGCCCGGGAGCCCGGCATCGGTTTGCTTGCCGAACCTGACGCCCTGGCTGAGAAGCTGATGGCCGAGATTCAGCGCACCGTGGTGGAGCAGGAGGAGAAGGACAGCCGCGCGTTGCGACGCTGGCGCCGCAAGTCCTGCACCGGGCGCGCGCACCTTCGGCCGCTGCAACTGGTCGGCGTGATCGTTGGCTTCGCGGGCGCCCTCACAGCCATAGGACTCATTATTGCGATCGCCGGCAGCACGTCGCTCGGGGAGATAATCGCCATCGGGTTATTCGGGTTCCTTCCGTCGGTCGCACTCGGCATCGCATTATATCGCCTCGGACGCCGCCGCGACCGCATCGAGCTGCCGGTGCCCGAGTACGCGCTTCTGAAAGAGGCGGTCAAGAAAACAAAGGATACCGCCGGCCGGGAGGATGCTCAGAAGCAATTGGAAAATGAGTTCCGGGAGCTTGTGGCGAAAGAAAAGAAGCGCCGCGGAAAAGCAGCCGTATTGGCTTCTGAGAGTTACGCGGCGCTCGGCAAGTGCGAATACCTGAAGGCGCACGTCGCCGCGCGGCTCTGCCTGCAACATGCGCCGAAATCAATCGAAGGCGCGCTGGCCCTGGCGGTTGCCTCCGGCGCGCTTAACCAGGGCGCCCAGGTGACCAGGATGTTGACTTTCCTGGGCCGGCGCACGGGGTTGACGGGACAGTCAACGATATGGGGAACAGGCTGGGCGCTGTATCTCTGCGGCAATTGGGTCGAGGCCGAGGCGTTCCTCGACCAAGCGCAGGGGCAGCGTCCCGACGAGCCGACCCTCCTGATCCTGCTCGCAATCAGCCGGTCCAGGCGCGGCAAGCTGCAGAGCGCGATTATGAGCGCCCGCCAGGCCTGCGCCACGAAGGCCGCAAACAAGGAGCACGAGAAGGTGCTGATTCAACTTCTCCTGGAGGGCGGCTACCTGCGCGAGGCGCAGGAGAGATTGACGAAGCTGGAGGCGGAGATCCCAGGCGATCCCGAACTCATGGTCTCCGCCGCCCGGATGAACCTGATGCAGCGCAAATTCGAAGCGGCGGACGAATGGACCGAACGCCTGAAGCAGGCATCCGCCGGACCGCACGTGCTGGTTCAACTTGGCGAGTTCTACGAGAGCGCCCGCAAGGACGAAAAGGCGGCCGCGCTCTTCAACCAGGCGCTGGAGAGCGCATTCTACCCGCAGGCGCTGCTGGGGCTGGCGCGGATCGAAGCCGTTCGCCATAACCGGGAATTGGCGCAGGGCCATCTGCTGGCGGCATTGAACACCAAGCGCCCGCTCGGGGAAAACGCAATCGGGCCCTTGCCGCTGTTCCATTACATCGTCGCCAGGCTCCGCATGCTCCGGGAACCGGAACCGAACTGTCAGACTTGGATTGCCTCGTTCCAGAAGGGAACCGGCCCTGCGGCAGTCCCCAATATGTCCCTCATGGTCTGCGCCCAAAGCCGCGAAGACGCAGAGAAACATGTTGCCGCGATCGTCCACGCAATGGATCCCGAATCGTCCCTGCTCTCGACGGCAGGCATCGGATGGAAGAAAGCGCCCCAGGAGCAGCAACCGGCTGGCCCGACGTGTCCGGGCATTCTGAGCGCCTTATCCTAAGTCCAAATGACCTCGGAATGAGGCAGGAACTTGCGGGCGCGGAAGAGGCGCTCGGATCAGCCGCCTGACCGGGGCCGGCCCGAATTCAATCGCGCGGCGCGTCGAAAACGGCGATGCTGAATAGTCGTGCGCCGTACGCGGCGCACTCTTGATGTTTGGAAAACCCCGCTTTCGCCGACTCGATAGCCGGCGGGTTAAGCGAGTCGTTTCCGATGCTGCTCGGCATCCGTTACCTGCTCATTCTTGCCATGGCCGTCTACGCGCTGTCGGCGTTGCGCCCAAGGAAAATGGCAGGGCAGGGAGTATTGGCATGATCAAGAGCCTGCACTGGTGGGGGCAGCCGCGCAGTCCACGCGGCGCGGAGTTTCCATCATCACCGCCACGACGGCGATCCGCCGCTGTTCTCCTTCAACCTCCAGGCCCGGCGCAGAGGTCGAGCCGATACCAGATCTCCCGACCGACGGGGGTTGATTTCATCCGGTGGGCAAAGTTGGCGAACGCCTTGAACTGCGTGTCATCTGTCCTGAAGCGAACGGTCTTGTAGCCGGCCTCTACGCCCTTCTGGAAGGTGCGATGCCACATGGCGATTGTGACCCAACTGGAGCGGAACTCCTCATCCACCACGTCATAAGGCGCCTCGGCCTTGCCGTCCGTGACATGGACGACCAGCGCGCCCACGACGCGCGGTTCCATCAGGACGACCGTCGAGAGATCCGGCTGCACGCGTGAACCCGGAACCTTCCAATCCACGTCCTGCACGTTGGTCAGGTATCGTCTGATCAACTCCGCCACCGGCATGAGCGGCGCCTCGCGCAGCGCGATCACGCGTCCGTTGGCGGGAACGCCGCCCTTCCGCTCGATCCATCGGTGTGCGGACTGCACGGCCTTCCAGCCGGCCTCCACATCCATATCGTAATGCACGAGCGTCTGGAACGGCTGGAAGGCAAGTTCCCGCAGGAGGCTCTCCGCCGGCGAGCCCTCGAGTACGCCGCCTTGCACGGTCAGGCGCTCGGCGCCGGCGGCGCGCGCCTGCGCTATGCACCCCGCAACCAGCAGACGGCCCGCCTCTGCAGGGACGCCCGGCTCTGTCGCCCACTCGAAGAGGGCGGACTCTCCTCCGCGCGGGCCGGGACTGATGAGGAAGCTCGCCGCGCCCAGGACGCGCCGGTCCCCGACGGACTCCGCGACGAGGCACCGAATGCGGTCCGGCGCCATCGCAATCCGCGGAAGCAGCCGCAGCAGCCGTGGCGTGTCCGCCGGGCGCGCCGGGCGCAAGCGCATGGTGGAAGCGGAATGGGCCGCGCTCATGCCTGGGCCTCTTTTTCCGGCGCTGACCGCTGACGGTACAGCTTCGGCCTGACGGCCGCCGCCATGGCCTCGGGCCTCTTGATCCATTCCGGGCCGAGGAACTTCTGCAACTGCTCAACCGCCCTGGCCGGGTCCTCCACCACGTCGGGGTAATCGAGGATCAGGCACTTCAAGTGCTTCACCTTCGCGATCCCTTTCAGAACGTTGTCCTGATGACTCCGGAGCATCGCCAGCAAGCGGTTGCGGTCCGGCGCGGGTTTGCCCATGTGTTCGAGCATCTTCGCCTGCGACGCGGCAATCTCTTCCGGCGGCCGCCACATGAAGATCACCTTGTACGCGTGGATGCGAGGCAGCGCGCCCAGCGACAGCGAGACGACCTTCACCGCCTTGCCTTCCGTCTTCTCGATCAGGCGCGGGTTGCGGCGGAGCTGCCGGATCGGCTGCCACTCATAATAACCTTCGGGGTTGTCCTCGTTGGCCTGGCGGAGGGTGTCACTCATGATGGGGACACCTCCCGCCTCCAGCATCTGCATCATCAGAGAGGTGCCGGAGCGCGGCAGGCCGGACACGATGAGGAACTCCTTGCCGGACGAGCCGGGCGCGCCGGCGCGTGGGGCGGCCGGCGCCGCTGCGGCCGGTTCCGCCGGCAGGGCCGACACCGCCTCCATCAGCCGCTGCGCCTCCTCGTCGCGCCGGGCCTCGCGGACGCGGTCCCGCTCGGCGATCTCCTCGCGAAGCTTGTGCATGCGCTCGCGCGTCTTCGCGACTCGGGCCAGGCATTCCTGACGCAGGCGGCTGTGCTCGACGGCCTTGTCGTTCCCGCCCGGCGTCCGCAGGTAGAGCATTGCGAGGATCGCGTGGATGTCCGGGCGCGCAGGAAGGAAACGCGCGGCCGTTTCGAGCGCCTCGATGGCGCGCTGAGTCCGGCCGGTGCGAGCGAGGGCCTTGCCCAGGCAGAGGTGCGCCTCGCCGAGGCTGAATTCCAGTCCGATGGCGCGCATCGCCGCCTCCGCCGCGGGCTCATGCGAGCGGCTCCGCAGGAGGCAGCGAGCGACGCCCAGGTGCGCCAGGGGCGCGTCAGGGTCCAGTTCCAGCGCGCGCTCGAAGGCGCGCTGCGCGTCGCGGTAGCGCCGGAGATGAAAGTAAGCCCGTCCCAGATACACCAGGACGTGCGGCCGGCGCGAGTCGGCCTGGTCCACCGCCTCCAGGTGCGCCAGCGCCGCCTCCGGGCGCCCGCACTGCTGCTCCGCCACGCCCAGCAGCAGGCGCGCCCGCGCGTCGCCGGGGAACGCCTCCGACAGGTTTCGCAGCAGCTCGTACGCCTCCTTCTTGAGTCCGAGCACGAACTGGCACTCGGCGAGGAGCACGCCCATATCCAGCCGCAGCGGGTTCCGGTCGTACACCTCTTCCAGCAGCGGCAACGCCTGGGCGAATCGGCGGGAGAAAAAGTATATCCGCGCCAGGGTCCACCGGTTCTCCTGGCGGGTCATCTCGGCGAAGGCGGTCGTATCGCCGTCGCGCGGGGCCTCGACGTAGCCCAGCGCCACGAATTGCTCGATCAGCGCCTTCGAGTCGTCCGCGCTCATCGTCGCGCCTTTGGGATGCATGCCCGCCGGGCCGGGGACTTCTTCCCAGGAGAGAATCGTCTCCACCGCGGGCGGAGCGACGAACGCCTCGGCCAGGGAGCGCCCGTCCATGTCACGGCCGGCGGGCAGCCCGAAAAGCGTCAGCACCGTCGGGGCGATGTCCAGCACGCTCGCGCCGTGGATCAGCTCGTCCTGCCGGATCCCCGGACCCTTCATCGCCAGGACGCCGATGGGGCGGTGCTCCTCCGCCGGGCCGGCCGAGATCGAGGGCGGCCGCAGCAGACGCTGCTCTCCGGCGTGCCAGCCGTGGTCGGAGCAGAGAATCACCGTCGCATCCTCGCCGGCCAGTTGCAGCAGGCGCCCCAGCAGCAGGTCGTTCAGGCGATAGCCGCTGTTGACCACGTCGCTGTACAGCTCGAACTCGCGCTCGTTGATCCACGGCAGCCGCGGGGGGTGGTAGCGCATGAATCCATGGCAGAGATGGTCAATGGCGCCGTAGTAGACGGCGGCGAAATCCCATGGCTCGCGCTCCATGGCCCAGGTGATCGCGGCATGCACCGAGAGGCACTCGGCGAGCTGGCAGGCGATGACCTCCAGCCGGCGGTCGTTGGTCTGGTCCACCTCGCGGTAGCGCGGGACGAAGAGGCCGATGGTCTGCGAGTCTATGTCCTTCGGCCGAACGCACAGCTCGGCGACTTTCGACGCCAGGTCAGCGGGATGGACCACGCCCTTCCCGACCGGCGGCGCCTTCGCCCGGCTGCTCTGCGCCGCCCGGCCGAACAGCTCCGAGATGCACACCCCGCTGATCGGCTCCGCCGGGTGGCCGGCGAACCAGTTCACGACGTGGGTCTTCAGGCCCTTCTGCGAGAGGATATTCCAGATGGCTTTGACCTTGCGGGAGAGGCTGCTGGCCGCGCGCACCTCATGGGCGGCCTCATCAATCTCCGTGAAGCCGATGATCCCGTGCTTGTCCGGCAGCATGCCGGTGGCGATCGAATTCCAGATCAGAGGGGAATAGGTCGGGCGCAGGGTGGAGAGATTGCCCATGACGCCGCCGTTGACCAGGCGGCGCAAATTGGGCAGCTCCCCGCGGTCCAGCAGGGGATGGATGATCGTCCAATCGGCGCCGTCCCAGCCGATCAACAGCACCCGGCGTTTTCCAGGGGCAGCCATGACGCTCCTTCCGGTCTCATCATATCATGCGCCCGCGATGACGCAACACGGCCTCATCCCCAGTTCCAGTCGGGCCGGCGCTGGTTCAGGGCCACGCCCACTTGGAAGGGCATGGCCTTACCGCCTGGCCCGATGTGCCACACGCCCGTCTGGCGGTGCTCGTCGAGGTCGAGAGTCGTAATATCCGACCAGGCGAACATGCGAATGCGGTACATCTGCAATCCCCTGGGGTCTCGCACGCGCCGCCACAGCGCCTGTTCCGGGCCCGCCTCGGGCCGGCGCTCGCCGGCGGTCGTCTCGCCGCGCTGATGGATCGGCTCGGAGAACCGGAAATCCCGGACCGTCCGCCCGTCGCCGCCGTCGCACAGAAGCCAGACGAAGAAGTGCGTCGTTCCATGATAGACCGGTTCCAGGCGCAGGCCGTCGAGCAGGGCGGCGCGGTCCACGCCCCACGCCTCGCAGAGACGGCCGAGCGTTTCGCCGGCAAACGATCCTCTCACGTCATGATGCCGCCCGATGGCGGCATGGGTGCGAACCCGCAGGCTGCTCAGTCGGGCGCGGCGCTCGGCGAGGAACCGGACCATCGCCGGGAGTGTGTCGTCGTTCACGCCGGGGACGAGTGTGACGGACACGACCGGCTCAATCTCCGAGCGCATCAGGTTCTCGAGCGCAGCGAGCTTCTGCTGGAGCAGCGCGCGGCCTTCAATCGCCATGAAGACCCGCTCATCCAGACCGTTCAGCGAGAACAGGCACCGCCTGAGGCCGGCGTCCGAAAGCCGGGAGACCAAAGCCGGGTCCTGCAGCGCCAGCCCGTTCGTTGCGATGCAGGTGTCCCGTTCCCGGCGGACGGCGTAGGAAATGAGATCCGGCAGGTCTTCCCGGACGGTCGGCTCTCCGCCCGAGAACACTATGAACGGGCCCTCGAAATCGTCTATCATGCGCCGGACCGCCCGAGGACTGGGGTCTGGAATCGCGTCGTCCGGGTAGAAGCACATGCTGCAGTGCAGGTTGCAGCGGTGGGTAATAGGGATGACGAGTGTGACACCGGGCCGCGCGGGCGGGTCGGGGTTCATCAGGGCGCGGTAGACGGCCTCCTCCTGCTCCACCTGCGCGCGGAACGGCCCGTGGTCGGGACAGGCCTTTTCCATGAAGACACCTTCCGGCTCAGCGACGACCGTGGCCGGGATTTCGCGGCAGCACTGTGGGCAGAGACTGCGGGCGTGCTCCTTCAGCACGCGACGCTCGTCCGCATTAAAAGGGCAAGCGCCGCCGGGGTTCGCCCGGCGGCGCTTGGAATCGGAAGTATAGGTCATGCCGCTGGCTGACGGCGGCGCAGGGCCGCCAGACCCGCCGCGCCCATCGCCAGGAGGGCCAGGGTCGTCGGCTCCGGGACCGAGGTGGTGTCGGGCACGTGGATGGGGCTGCCATCGTCCTGGAATGCGTATGCGAACAACGTTGCGCTGTCATACGCGTTCATCTGCAGGTCCGCCCAGCCGTACAGCGGGGTGCCGGCGTCGTCGAATTGCAGGCCCAAGTACGCGCGCGTCCCCGGCGCCCAGTCTCCGAACGAGCGGGTCC
Source organism: Candidatus Brocadiia bacterium (assembly GCA_050015075.1). Classification (GTDB taxonomy): domain Bacteria; phylum Planctomycetota; class Brocadiia; order CAIUPP01; family CAIUPP01; genus JBEKCB01. Next base: position 40,856 of record JBEKCB010000029.1, read on the forward strand.
CGCCCGCGCTCACCAGGTTTACACCCATGAACAGGGATCTATAGACGGTAGCCGACGGGCCCATGTTGTGACTGGCCGGAACCGGCAGAGCCTTGGCGTCTATCCCCTCGATGGCCGCCCCTGGCTGGACCCCCCGAATGACCATGGCGTTGATACTTGAGTTTCGCGCGTTTTTGATAGCGAACTGATCGTTCGGTCCCGGCGCAGACGGATTCGTCATGACATTCCCGGCCAGGTCGAAGCTCAGCAGGTACTGATTGTCCCCTGTGCCCGTCCAACCGCCCGGTGTGGTGAAATACTCGATGGTGGCCTGTGCCGAGCCACCCGCAGCAAATACAGCTCCAACTGCCGCCGAGTACGCGACCAACTTCTTATCCAATAGCATCTTGGCCCTCATCTGATCTCTCCTCCTCGCAACAGTAAGCCGAGTGCCTCCCAACAGCCCCCAATGCGGAGACAGCCTTAGCTTTCCCCAAGCAATTCCTGTTCCTTATAGTTGCACGGCAATCAGAATTGCGCCATATTGTCCTAAGACACTGTTTGATAAGGAAATACCTTTGTGGTCCGCGATTGTCCGTCATAGCCTTGCTATACCGCGGCCTGCCAAGAATGTCGTGTCTTCTAAACACATTTTAGCCGCGACTGTCCATAACCAATTTCCAAACAGCGGCTTGCGAATAACGCCACGATCCTGGTTCGCGTGTTGACTATACTCTACACAAGGGTTGCGGGACGCCCAACGTCTCAAGTCAAGGACGGCCGCTTGTCGAGGGCGATTGAAGGGCGGCGTCGAGGGAAAGCAGCGCGCGCACCAGTTCGTCGTGAACGTCGGCGAACGGAACGGTCCCGCCCATGAGCGGAACGAAGCCCGCCGCATAACCGGTGGCCTTGGCTGCGGTTTCGCGATCGGGCGCGTAGCCGAGGGTGTCGTTGGTGATGCCCATGACCAGCGGGAGCGGCGCCTTGGCTTTCGCGACGACTTCCTGCTTGATGGCGCGGAAGGTCTCCAGGGGCGATCCGAGGAACTCGATGGGGCCCACGCGGATTCCCTGCACGTCCGTCGGCGTCTCGAACGGCTGTCCCGACTCTTTGAGCGCGATCAATCTCCGCAACGCAATGACATAGACCGTGGCAAGGCGGACTTCGCTGGCCGCGTCATCGGCATTCGGCGCGTGCAGGACCGCCTCCTTCTCCGCGAGCATCGCGCGCAGTTTCTCCAGGTCCCAGGACGCGCGGCGGAACGTCACTTCGCGCAGGGCATAGCGGATCGAGTCCACCGTCAATGGCTTCGCCGCTGCAAGTCCCGCGCGCACGGAGCGCGCGTAGCGCTCGGCGATGACATCGAGAGCGCGGAGCGATATGGCCTCCGGGTGATGGACGAAGCACGCATTGATGTCCCCTTGCGCGCCCTGCAGGAACAGCCCGGTGGCGCCGGGGTTTTCCTGCTCAATCTTATTCGTGGCGACGCCGGCGTAATCCCCGTGGATGTAGCGCGTCTCTTCGCAGCAGACCACGGGATGGCAGCCGAAGTAACTGAAGAACCCGATGGTCCGCCCGTCCGCTTGCGCCTTGAAGACATGGGCCGTGGTATCGGTGAGTTCGGGCTTGGCGGGCCGCCAATCGTCGCGCAGGACGACATTCGGGTCTTTCTCGCGAACGTCATATTCACGGTTATATGACATCCCTTCGCACGGAACTTCCGCATGAGAGAGCGCGGCCTCGCGCAGGTGCTCGACGGCGTCTATGCAGGCCCGGGCGATGCGGCCGGGCAGGATTTCAAGGTAGGGCGCGTCCGGATCGCCCCAGCCGATGGACCTGCCGGTGCTGGGGCCGCTGTGAGTGTGGGTGCAATGGACCATGATGGCCTCGGCCGGGATGCCGGTGGCGCCGGTGACGAGCTTCCGGACACCCTGCGCCATGGTGCGCGGCACGCCGATCAGGTCGCAGCTCACGACGACGGCGGTCGCGCCGCCTTGCTCCATCGCCATGGCTCGCGCCCAGAGCCGGTCGCGCACGGCGATGGACTGGCGGTTGCGGAACGGGCCGAAGCCGGCGAGGTCCACGCCCACGCGCGGCGTAATGTCGCGCCTGCCGAATCCGATCCTCATGTCAGTTCAGCCCTTTGCCTTGGCCGACTTCAAGAGCTCGGCGCGGCCTTCGTAGATCTTCGCGATGGCGTCCATCAGGAGGCCGGCGCGCGCCGGCGGGCAGCCGAAGAAGCGCCAGCCGGTCACAATGGCGCTGTCCTTCCAGAGGTCGTCGGCCACGGGCAGGTGCCAGCGCGCCGGCGTAATCGCCTTGACGTAAGCCGGGCTCAGCTTATGCCGCCGCTTGAGCTGGGGAGAATAGAGGTCGCTGTGCGAAAGCGGCGTGTAGGTGCTCCCGAACCCGACGCCCAGTTCCGCGGAAAGGGCGCGGCGGAACGCGGCGCCGCTCAGGCCGTCGAACGCTTCCTTGTCGTACCGGAAAACGAAGCAGTATCCGCACTGGCGCGTAATGTGCTTGTCGCGGCGCAGCGGTTTCACGCCGGGCGCCGCGGCCACGGCCTTGTCAAGCGCCAGGCCGTTGCGGTCAATCAGCGGCGCGTTCTTCCTGAAAGCCGCCAGTTGCCCGCGCAGGATCGCCGCCTGAAAACTGCCCATGCGGAAATTCCCGCTGTGAATCCTGCAGCCCGGCTTGAATTCCCGGCCACACGCCTTCAAGCTGACGGCCTTCCAATAATAGTCTTCCTTCTGCATCAGCAGGCAGCCGCCTTCGCCGCCGGTGATCAGCTTGGACATCTGGAAGCTGTAGGAGCCGAAATCGCCCATCGTCCCTGCGCCATGGCCATCCCACTGCGAGCCGTGTGCGTGGGCGCAGTCCTCGATGATGTGGAGATGGTGTTTCCTGGCGATGCGCCGGATCGCGTTCATATCGGCCATGCGATGGTAGAGATGCACGGGAATGATGGCGCGCGTGCGCCGCGTGACGGCCTGTTCCACCTTCAGCGGGTCAATGCACAGCGTCTCGGGATCCACGTCCACCATGACCGGCACGGCGTTGACGTCGCACACCACCGCGGCGGTGGCCTGCCAGGTCAGGCCGGGGACGATCACTTCGTCGCCGGCTCCGATGTCCAGCGCCTCCAGGGCGATCTGCATGGAATGCGTCCCGTTCGTAACCAGGGCGCAGTACTTGGACTTGCTGAACGCCGCCCATTCCTTTCGGAATGCCGCGGCCATGGTCTGCGTCGCCTCCGGCCAGTCATCCCACATCCCGCTCTTGTACGCCTGAAGCAGGTACCTCTGCTCAAGGTCGCGGCGCCGCGGAAAGCGGCACTCGCGCTGGAGATTCCTGGCAACAGGAACGCCGCCGAGAAGCGCAAGCTTGCTCACGATGTTTCTCCTTTGTACAAGATCGCGCGACGGTTGGGCATCACGCGTCGCAATCTAGCGATTGAGGTTACCCCTGTCAAGCGGCCGGAGCCCGTCGTGTGGAGTAGTCCATGATCGGATGTTATACTGCGCCGGTCAAGCCTGCGCAGCCCTGCGGAGAAGAGAGCGCGAAAGACACAAAGAACGTGACCGATAAAGTGTCCGTCCCTGGTTCACGCACGCTCCTTCAGGCGACTTCGGACGCCGGCAAGCCGAGCGCGGCGCAGCGCCAATTCCTCCTGACGGCCCTCATCGTGGCCGCCGCGCTGCTGGTCTACATCCCGGCGATGCAGGGCGGCTTTTTCTGGGACGACCACAGTTTCCTGCTTCGCAGCGAGCTGATTCATGCCCCCGACGGCCTCCGGCGCTTCTGGCTGACCAGGGAAGCGCCGGATTACTTCCCGCTGACCTCGACCTTGCTTTGGGTCGAGTGGCGGCTCTGGGGCGCGAGCGCGGCCGGGTATCACGTGGTCAACGCGCTGCTCCACGCGACCGCCGCAGTGCTGGTCTGGCGAGTGCTCCGACGGCTGAACATCCCGGGCGCGTGGCTGGCCGGGATCCTCTTTGCGGTCCACCCGGTGGCGGCGGCTTCGGCCGCATGGATCACCGAGGGCAAGAACACGCTGCCGATGGCGCTTGGCCTGCTTTCGGTCATGGCCTGGCTGACGTACGAGGAGCGTGCGGAGCAGCCTGCCGGGCCGGCAAGACGCTCGAAAGGCTGGTACGCGCTGGCGATCGTGCTGTTCCTGCTCGCCCTGCTGGCGAAGACCTCCGTGGTCATGCTGCCGGCGGTTCTTCTGCTCTGCGCGTGGTGGCGGCGCGGCCGCATTTCCGGGAAGGATCTGCTCCGCTCAGTCCCGTTCTTCGCCCTGTCGCTGGGCCTGGGGCTGGTGACGATGTGGTTCCAGAGGCACAACGTCATCGGCGCGACGCTGGTCCGGCCGGAGGGAATCTGCTCGCGCCTGGCTGCGGCCGGATGGATGGCCTGGTTCTATCTCTTCAAACTGCTGCTCCCCGCCGGCCTGTGCGTCATTTATCCGCGCTGGGACGTGGACGGGGCGAGCTTCCTCGCGTTCGCGCCGCTGGCGCTTCTCGTCGCGGGCCTCGCGCTGCTCTGGCTGCGTCGAAAGAAATGGGGCCGGGCGCCGCTGTTCGCGGCGGCGTACTTCCTCATCATGCTGCTGCCGGTGCTCGGTTTCGCGGACATGGCGTTCATGAGGTTCTCGCTGGTAGCGGACCATTTTCAATACGCGGCCATGATCGGCGTGATCGCCTTCGCCGCGGCGCTGCTGAGCCGCGCCGCGGCGGCCGCAGGCGGCAGAGGTTTTGCGGGCAAATTCGCCGCCGCCGGGTGCGTGGCTGTCCTGGCGGGCCTGACCTGGCAGCGCGCGGCGCTGTATGGGGACGAGGAGCGGCTGTGGAAGGACAACCTGGCGAAGAGCCCGGCGCCCATCGCGGCCCGGCTGGCGTGGCGCCACCTGGGCGATACGTACGTCCGCGCGGGCCGCTACGACGAGGCGCTCGACAGTTTCGGCCGCGTCATCGCGCTCGAGCCCGACTCCGCCGACGCGTACTACGATCGCGCCGCCGTTTACTTGGACCTCGGCCGATACCCCAGCGCGATCAGCGACTACGACAAGGTGATCGAGCTGTACCCGAACTCCGCAGCCGCCTATAACAACCGCGGCAATGCCTGCGCCGGCGGCGGCCGGCTGCAGGAGGCGGTCCGAGATTACGAGAAGGCCATGGCGCTCGAGCCGCGCTCCGCCTTGCCCTGGTTCAACCGCGCGAACGCCCGCAGGCAGCTCGGGCGCACCGCTGAGGCGATCCAGGATTTCAGCGAGGCGATCGCTCTGAAGCCGGAGTATCCGGAGGCGTACAACAACCGCGCGGCGGCCTATTTCGAACTTCGAGAATACGGCAACGCCCGCGCGGATATCCAGATGTGCGCGAGGCTCGGCGGCCGGCCCGATCCGGCGCTGGTCCTTGCGCTGACGGAGGCCTCCGGACAGACACTTCCCAAGTGACAGCGGTTCCCTGCGCCGCCCGGCGCTCTCAAATCCAGGTCTTCCGGATCAGCCAGACCTTGATGAGCTGAGTCAGTACAATATAGAACAAAAGGGTCAGGATCAACAGCGGCCAGTAAAGCGGCGGCAGCGCCTCGAGCTTGAGGTACGACGCGACCGGCGAGAACGGCAGGTACACGCCGATGGCCATGACGACCGCGGAGCTGAGGATGAGCGGCCAGCTTGCGCGGCTCTGGATGAAGGGAATCTTGTTCGTGCGGATGACGTGGATGATAAGCGTTTGCGTCAGCAACGACTCCACGAACCAGCCGGTCTGGAACAGGGAAACGTGCGCCAGGTCCCGGCATTTGAACAAGTAGAACATCATGGCATAGGTGGTGTAATCGAAGATGGAACTGATCGGGCCGATGAAGATGATGAAGCGGCTGATCTCGCCCATTGTCCAGGGGCGCGGCTTGGCGATCTGCTCCGGGTCCACGTCATCCGTCGGGATCGCAACCTGGGAAAAATCGTAGAGGACGTTGTTGGTCAGGATTTGAAGCGAGGTCATCGGAAGCCACTGGAACAGGATGCTGGCGCCGAGGACGCTGAACATGTTGCCGAAGTTGGAACTGGCGCCCATGCGGACGTACTTGATGATGTTGGCGAACACCTTGCGGCCTTCCAGCACGCCTTCCTCAAGAACCAGGAGGCTTTTTTCGAGGAGGATCACGTCGGCGGATTCCTTGGCGATGTCCACGGCCGTATCCACGGAAATGCCCACGTCGGCGGCGCGCAGCCCGGGCGCGTCGTTGATGCCGTCGCCGAGGAACCCGACGACGTGCTTGCGGCTCTGGAGCGCCTTGATCACGCGCTGCTTGTGGGCCGGCGAAAGCCGCGCGAAGACGGTCGTCTTTTCCGCCGCCTCGCCCAGTTGCTCGTCGGTCATCGTCTCGACCTGGCCGCCCAGGAGCATCACGTCGGTCGGCAGACCCACCTCGTGGCAGACCTTGCAGGTCACCAGTTCGTTGTCGCCGGTGAGCACCTTCACGGCGATGCCGTGCTTCTGCAGCGCGACCAGCGCCGGGCCGGCGCTCTCCTTGGGCGGGTCCAGGAAAACCATGTACCCTTTGAGGACCAGGTCCTTCTCGTCTTCCCTGGAATAGGCGTTCTTCTGCTCCAGGTCCTTGTAGGCCACCGCCAGCACGCGGAAACCGTCCTCGCACAGCGCGTTGTGTTCCTCGCGCATGTCGTCAACGAAGATTTTCTCCATCGGGTAGAACTTGCCGGCGTATTCGAACTGCGAACAGCGCCGGAAGATTTCCTCGGACGCGCCCTTGGTGATCAGCCGAAAGCGGCCGTCCGGCGTCTTGACGACCACCGACATCATTTTGCGCTGGAAATCGAAGGGGATCTCGTCCGCCTTTTCGTAACCGGTAATCGTCACTTCCTTCGGGTCCGCCTCGTGAGCCAGGATGGCCCGGTCCAATACGTTTTTCAGCCCGGTCTGGAAATAGCTGTTCAGATACGCCATGGCCATGACCTCGTCATTCTCCTTGCGGAACACATCGAAGTGTTTCTCGAGAATGACGTGGTCCATGGTGAGCGTGCCGGTCTTGTCGGTGCAGAGGATGTCCATCGCGCCGAAGTTCTGGATCGAGGGCAGGCGCTTGACGATCACCTTCTTCCGCGACATCACGATGGCGCCCTTGGAGAGACAGACCGTCACGATCATGGGCAGCATTTCGGGTGTCAGTCCCACGGCCACCGACAGCGCGAAAAAGAAGGCGCTCTTCCAGTCGTGCTTGGTCAACCCGTTGATCAGGAACACCAGCGGGACCATGACCATCATGAAGCGGAGCATCAGCCACGTGAACCGGCTGATGCCTTTGTCGAAGCTGGTCTGGACCTGTTGCGTCACAATGGCGCTGGCCATGCTGCCCATGTACGTCCGGGCGCCGGTCGCCACGACGAGCGCCACGGCGGTCCCGCTTTCGACGGTCGTGCCCAGGAAGCAGACGTTGGCCAAGTCCACCGGCGAAGAACTGGCGCCGCCGTTCTGCAGCGTGCTGAATTTCTCGGAGGGCATGGACTCGCCGGTGAGGAAGCTCTGGAGCAGGAACAGGTCCTTGCAACTGATCAGGCGGATGTCGGCGGGGATCATGTCGCCGGCGGCGAGTTTGATGACGTCTCCGGGAACGAGCTGGCCCAGCGGCAGCTCGCTCGCCTGGCCGTCGCGGATGACCGTGGCGGTGACCTTGATCATCGCCTTGAGCTTGGCGGCGGCCGAGTCGGCGCGCACCTCCTGGGTGAACCGCAGCGTGACGGCCAGGACGAGCAGCGCCAGCATCACGTAGGCGCCGGCGCGGTCCGAAGGTTCGTCCGCCGTGAGATAAGTCACCGTGGCGAGGACCAGCAGGAGGATCACCAGCGGATTGATGACGGCCTTGCCCAGGATGGCAAGCTGGGTGTGCTGCTTTTCCTGCCCCAGAGTGTTCGGCCCGTACTGCTCGAACCGGCGCTGCGCCTCGGCCTGCGTGAGCCCTTGCGGCGAACTCTGCACCTTTTGAAAGAGTTCCTCCGGGCTGAGCTTCGCCGCCTCCAGGAGTTCCGGCGAGACCTGGATCTTCTGGAACGACTTTTTCTCCATGAACCGCAGCAGGACCTTCGGCAGCACCGACGTTGGCAAGATGCTCATGCGGCGCCTCCGGCTATGTTCCGACCGTCAATCGGTTTCAAGTGCGCAAAAGTACCATATCTGCATTCGGGAGAACAAGGTTCAGACCAAACTTTTCTGCACCGGAAGACCGAATGCGTCCGATTGACTTTCCGCGGGGCCTGTGATAGAAAGCCCTTTCCGGCTGGCAGTTTCCAAGTTCCCTCATTTGGAAGGAGAGACGGATGAAGAAGGCCATTTGCCATTACAGCTTCCATCGCCGCTGGACGGCGGAAAAGTGGACGGCGGAGCGGCTGGCGGAGGAAGTGAAGGCGCTGGGGATCGAGTGCGTGGACTTTCACGCCGGCATGATGGCGCCCGCGGCGACCGCGGTGGAGCGGATCCGGGCGGCGCTCTCCAAGACCGGGCTGACCCTCTCCAGCCTTTCTCTGGGGAACGATTTCAACAAGGAAAACCCGAAGGAATTCAAGGCGCAGGTGGATGGCGTCAAAGAGTGGATCCGTGTGGCGGCCGAGCTGCGCGCGCCGGTCTCCAGGATTTTCGGCGGGTCGCTCGGCGAAAAGGAGCGCGGCGATCCCGCCGCGAAGGCGAAGGGCCGGCAGCGCATCCTCGACGGCCTCGGCGCGGTGGTGAAGGAAGCCGAGAAGAACGGACTCGTCCTCGCCATCGAGAACCATGGCGGCCTGCCGTGCACGGGCGAAGAGCAGGTGGATGTGATCCGCGCGGTCAACTCTCCGAGCCTCAAGGCGACGATTGACGTCGGCAACTATCTCGAGGGCAACCAGGAAGCGGAAGTCGGCACGCGCGTCGCCGCGTCGCAAGCCGGTTACGTTCATTTCAAGGACGTCAAGAAGATCCCTGACGCCGCCGCGCGGTTCGGCCGGAAACTCGAGGCCTGCGCACTGGGCGAGGGCGGCGTGAATCTGCGCGCCTGCCTCGACGCCTTGAAGAAAGCCGGCTTCGACGGCGTCGTCGCGCTGGAGTACGAAGGCACCGAGGCTGAAACGACCGGTGTGCCGAAGAGCGTGGCGCACATGAAGAAGGTCATGAAGGGCTACTGAAAAACGTGAATCGCTGACGCGCGGCGCGGGACCGAAGGAGCCGGTCCCGCTGCCGCGCAGCTAATCCCGATCGCACCGAGCGGCAGGGCGGCGGGCTTCACGCAGGCCGCTCATGGCAGCCGCGGCGCGCCGCCGAAGTCGGGACAGGCGGACTTTAATCGCCAATCATCCCCGGACTTTCATGGCAGGCGATCAAAAAATCTTTTGCATTTTTCCCTTGACAGGGCCGTCCTGTTTGTTAGAATGCAACGATAAGCATTTGTTGTAAATGCGAGCGCCGACCTTAATACGCGCTGATCAAAAAACACGCAAGGAAGGTCGGGAAGGGGCGCCCGACCTTCTGCGTTATCGCGGCTTGCTCGTAGTGTGCCCGTCAGGGCATACGGCGTAGCGCCTGACGGCGTCACTTCAACCGCCACGCTTCCTACTTGTTCGCGAGCACCAGATAGGCTGCGGCTTTGCCGTTCCGGATGCGCAACGGGACCATCGGCAATGAGCGGGCGGCCTCGACGGCCGCGTTGTATTCCGCCACGTTATGGACTTCCTTGCGGGCGATTTCTTCGATGAGGATGCCGGGCTTGATGCCCGCCCGTTCCGCCGCCGAGCCTGCGGCAACCCCTGCAACCAGCACGCCCTGGTTCATTTTGTATCCCAACTGTGCGGCGATCTCGGGCGTAAGGTCCTGAACGGTGATCCCCAGGAAAGCGGCGGCGGGCGTGGGTTCCTCGCCCTCGCCGCCCAGAGCGACCGCAGTCCGCTCGCCCAGCACCACCTCGACCGTCTGCGCTTTGCCGTCGCGGACGATTTCGATGGAGACCTTGTCTCCGGGCGTCATGGCCGCGACCGCCTCCAGCACCTCCTCGCGGGCTTTTACGGCGTGCCCGGCGACCCGGGTGATGATATCTCCGTTTTTCAAGCCCGCTTTTCCGGCCGGAGAATCGGGGGTGACCTGAGCGATGAGCACGCCTGTCATGCCGGCGGCGCCCAGCGATTGAGCCAGCTCGGGCGTCAGTTGCTGAATCTGGACGCCGAGGAACCCACGCGTGACTTTGCCCTTCGTCCTCAGCGCGGCGAGCACCTTCTTCGCCGTGTTGCTGGGAATGGCCATGCCGATTCCGGCGAACGCGCCGCTCGGACTCGTGATCGCATTGGTGATCCCGATGACCTCGCCGTGGATGTTCGCCAGCGGGCCGCCGCTGTTGCCAGGGTTGATGGCCGCATCAGTTTGAATCAGGTTCTCGTACGTCGCCAGGCCGATGCGCCGGCCCATGGCGCTGACGGTGCCGGTCGTCACGGTATGGTCCAGGCCGAACGGGTTCCCCACCGCGATCACCCAGTCGCCGACTTCCATCTTGCTCGAGTCGCCGAAGGTGGCGGCCTGGAGCCCGGTCGCCTCGATCTTGATCAGCGCCAGGTCCGTATCCGGGTCCGCGCCGATCAGCTTGGCATCGTACTCGGCCGGGCCGGCCACGAAGAGCTTGACCGTGATCTTGCCCGCGCCGGAGACGACGTGATTGTTCGTCAGAATGTATCCATCCGGATCCACGACGAGGCCGGAGCCGAGCCCGTGCTCGCTGAACTTCCTGGGGATGTCCTGCCCGAAGAACCGCTTCATGAGATCGTCGCCGAACGGGTTGCCCGGCGTTTGGGCGAACGGCTGCATCGTGACCTCGCGGGTGGTCTCGACGTGCGCGACGGTCGGCTCGAGCATCTCGCCGACGCGCCGGAAGACTCGCGAGAGGCTCTCGGCGACGGCAAGGTCCTGCGGCGACGCCGGTGCGGGCGGCGGGTCGCTGCACAAGCCGGCCGACGCCAGGACACCGATCCATAACGCGCAGGCGGCCAGCCCGCCGATGCGATGCGCCTTCCGGTTCGTGTGCTCAATCATCATGACAGCGCTCCTTCCATCGAGGATTGTCTCTGCGGCTTCAGGGGCCGGCGCCCAATGTCCGGAATCATTCCCGAAGGCCCCCATTCGAGGCTACTTCGGACGGCTGCGTTTGTCAAGGGCATTCCCGAAAAGGCGGGCCGCATGATTGACATCGGTCCGCAATCCACCTAAACTGAATTCTTAAGGAGGGCGCTGATACGATGCCGCCGCAGGGAATGACGCTGCTTTCCGACTTCGACCTGCACCTGTTCAACGAGGGCCGGCACTACCGGCTCTACGAGAAACTCGGCGCGCACCCGGTGAAGGTCGCCGGCGTCAGCGGAACCTATTTCGCCGTCTGGGCGCCGAACGCGAACTACGTCGCCGTCATCGGCGACTTCAACGGCTGGAACACCGGCAGCCATCCGCTCCAGGCGCGCGCGCAATCGGGAATCTGGGAAGGCTTCATCCCCGGCGTCGGCCGCGGCGCGGTCTACAAGTTCCACATCGGTTCGCACAACCGCGGCTATCGCGTGGACAAGGTGGACCCGTTCGGCCTCTACAGCCTGCCTCCGCCGGAGACCGGATCGGTGATCTGGGACCTGGACTACGCGTGGGCGGACGGCGACTGGATGGCGAAGCGGCCGCAGAACAACGGCCTGCACGCGCCGATGACGATCTACGAGGTCCACCTCGGCTCCTGGAAGCGCAGGCCCGAAGAGGGCCATCGGTCGCTGACCTACCTCGAACTGGCCGATGAGCTGCCGGCGTACCTCCAGAGCATGGGATTCTCGCACGCGGAATTCATGCCGATCATGGAGCATCCGTTCTACGGCTCCTGGGGCTACCAGGTCGTGGGATATTTCGCCCCGACGAGCCGCTACGGCACGCCGCAGGAGCTGATGACGCTCATTGACCGGCTCCACCAGCACGGCATCGGCGTGATCCTCGACTGGGTGCCTTCGCACTTCACCACCGACGTCCACGGGCTGGCGTACTTCGACGGCACGCACCTCTACGAGCACGCCGACGTCCGCCAGGGGCTGCACCCGGAATGGAACAGCCTGCTCTTCAACTACGGCCGGAACGAAGTGCAGAGCTTTCTCGTCAGCAACGCGCTCTTCTGGCTGGAGAAATACCACGCCGACGGGCTGCGCGTGGACGCTGTGGCCTCGATGCTGTACCTCGACTACGCGCGGACGGAGGGCGGCTGGATCCCGAACGCGCACGGCGGCCGGGAGAACCTCGACGCCATCTCCTTCATCCGCCACCTGAACGAGGAATCCTACGCGCGGCACCCGGACGCGGAGATCATCGCGGAAGAGTCCACCGCGTGGCCGCTCGTCACGCGGCCGACCTACGTCGGCGGGCTCGGCTTCGGCCTCAAATGGGACATGGGCTGGATGCACGACACGCTCCGCTACATGTCCAAGGACCCGGTCTACCGCAAGTACCAGCACAACGACCTCACGTTCCGGCTGCTCTACGCCTTCAACGAGAACTTCGTCCTGCCGCTCTCGCACGACGAAGTGGTGCACGGGAAAGGCTCGCTTCTCGGAAAGATGTCCGGCGACGACTGGCAGAAATTCGCGAACCTCCGCGCGCTCTACGGCTACATGTACGCGCAGCCGGGCAAGAAGCTGATCTTCATGGGCGGCGAGTTCGCCCAGTGGCGCGAGTGGCACCACGACGAGAGCCTCGACTGGCATTTGCTCCAGTACGCCCCGCACCAGGGCATGAGCAACTGGGTGCGCGACCTGAACCAGTTCTACCGGAACGAGCGCTCGATGTACGAACTCGAGTTCACGTATGACGGCTTCGAGTGGGTGGACTGCAACGACGCCGACAACAGCGTCATCAGCCTGATCCGCAAAGCGCGCACGACCAGCCGCGTCACGCTGGTCGTCATGAACTTCACGCCGATGCCGCACTACAACTATCGAATCGGCGTGCCCTGGGGCGGAATCTGGCGCGAGGCCCTCAACAGCGACGCGAAGGACTACGGCGGAAGCGGGCTCGGCAACGCCGGCTCCGTCGAGGCCGAAGCCATCCCGCAGCACGGCCGCCCGTACTCGCTCTCCATCACACTCCCGCCGCTGGCCGCCCTCTACTTCACCGCCGGCTGAGCCGCCAGTATCTGTCTCATATTGCAACAGTAATACAACGCACTATCGCACAGCATGTTGCAACGCGCCGGGTTCGTTTTTTCAAATGGTCTTTACCATAACGAAAGCTCTCTCGCCAAGCCGCCAAGAACAAAATAATCAGTGTCTTTCGTTCTTTGCGCTCTTTGCGTCTTTGCGAGAGAACTTCTTTCATTTATGAACGTCAATAGCAACTATCCAGCCGCCATTATAACATGTGATTTTCGGTGCGGAGCAGTCGAGGAAAAGTGAGTGCGCTTCGCAGCGGGTTCAGTGCGCTTGGGAGCGGTATAAGTGCGCTTCGCAGCGGTTTCAGTGCGCTTTTTTCAGTGAGCCGGACTTGACAGCAGCTCCAGTAAAGAGCCGCGCGCAATCGTACTCGTCCTCGTCGTCGTCCTCGTCCTCGAATTTCCGTTCCGAACGGCCGAGGACGAGGCCGAGGACGAGGACGAGGAAAAGCGTGAGCCCGAGGACGAGGAAAAGCGCGCGGACGAGGACGATGAACTGCAACTCGCCTACGCGGACCGCCCGCCGAGCTCCTCGCCCTTGTGGAACGCGCGGCGGTTGATGTCGAGGAGGTGTGCCTTGCCCTTGCCCATTTGCTCCATCTCGTCGAGCACGGCGGTTGAGGAAACGACTTTCCGCGCGGCGCAGTACGCGCCGAGCATGATGACGTTCGTCACGAGCACCGATCCGATTTCGTTCGCCGCCTCCGTCGCCGGGATCCGCAGACACCGGCCGCGCGCGGCGCGCTCCAACGCCGGGTCGGTCTCCGCCAGCGAGGAATTCAGCAGCAGCAGCCCGCCGTCGCCGAGCTGTTTCCGGAACTTGTCGTACGAAAGCTGGTTGAAGAGGAACAGCGCGCTCGCCTCCTCGACCGAGGGCGAGTAGATCGGCTCGTCGGAGATCACGATGTGGCAGTACGCGGTGCCGCCGCGGACCTCCGCGCCGTAGCAGGGGAAGTAACTCACCTCGCGGCCCTCGCGCATCGCGGCGGCGACGAGCAGCTTGCCCATCGTCATCACGCCCTGGCCGCCGAACCCCGCGATAATCACCCGTTCCGTCACGGCTTCGTCGCGCTCCAATCCTTGATGATCCCGAGCGGGAACGTCTTGACCATCTCCTTCTCGATGAACTCCATCGCCTCCGTCGGAGGCATCCGCCAGTAGGTCGTGCAGGGGCTGAGGATTTCCACGAGGCTGAAGCCCTTCTTCTGGTCCTGCGTGTCGAAGGCGCGCTCGATCAGCCGCTTCGTCTCGCGGACGCGCTTGGGCGAGGTGATCGTCGTGCGCGCCAGGAACGCCGTCCGCTCGAGCGTGCTGAGGAGTTCGCAGACGCGGATCGGGCAGCCCTCCGTCAGCGGGTTGCGGCCGAGCGGCGACGTCGAGGTCTTCATGTTCACCAGCGTCGTCGGCGCCATCTGGCCGCTGGTCATTCCGTAGACGGCGTTGTTGATGAAGATGATGGTGAAGTTCTCGCCGCGGTTGGCGGCGTGGATCGTCTCGGCCATGCCGATGGCGGCAAGGTCGCCGTCGCCCTGGTAGGTGAACACGAACTTGTCCGGGTGCGCGCGCTTGATGCCCGTGGCCACCGCCGGAGTCCTGCCGTGCGCGGCCTCGGTCATGTCAATGTCCAGGTAATCGTACGCGATCACCGCGCAGCCGACCGGCGCGACGCCGATGGTCCGCGCCCGCATCCCGCGCTCGTCGAGAATTTCCGCAATGATCCGGTGCGCGATGCCGTGGCCGCAGCCGGGGCAGTAATGCGTCTGCGCCGGGAGCAGCGTCTTCGGACGGTGATACGATTTCGCCATCAAAACTTCCTAAACGTTCGGAACTACAGATGTTCGGAACCACAGATGTACACAGATGACCACGGATACGGATTTATGGGAAGCAGGAAATACGGATTGTTTTGCTACGCCACTTTCATTCTTTGTCTTCTTCCCATCAAACTTTTTATCTGTGTACATCTGTGTTCATCTGTGGTTAAAATTTTCCTTCTTTCGCTTTTTACGAAACGTGCGCCAGCGACTCGGCGGCTTGGAGCACTTCGGTTGTGGTCGGGGCGCCGCCGCCGCTGCGGCCGACGAAACCGACCGGCGCGCGGCCCTCGACGGCCAGGCGCACGTCCTCGACCATCTGCCCGGCGCTCATCTCGACGACGAGGAATTTTTTGCCGCGCTCCGCCCAGCGGCGGATGGCCTCTTCGGGGAACGGCCAGAGCGTGATCGGGCGGATGAGGCCCAGCTTCAGCCCGCGCTTCTTCGCCATCCGCGCCGTCTCCAGCGACAGGCGCGCCGACGTGCCGTACGCAACGAGGAGGACGTCCGCCTCGTCCGCATCGCGCTCGTCGTAGCGGACTTCGCGCCGGCGGATCAACTCGAATTTCGCCTGGAGGTGTTTGCAATGCTCCGCCAGCACGCCGGCCGGCAGGTAGAACGACCGGACGATCCGCCGCGGCCGCCCGTCGGCCCCCGTCAGCGCAAAATCCTTCGGCGGCAGCTCTCGATGCGGCGGCGCGCGGAATGAGCAGGGCTCCATCATCTGGCCGATCTGCCCGTCCGCGAGCACCATCACCGGCGTGCGGTAGAGATCGCCCAGGTCGAACGCCAGCATCACGAGCTCCGCGAACTCGTCCACGCTGTACGGCGCGAGCACGATGATCCGGTAATCGCCGTGCCCGCCGCCTTTCGTTGCCTGGAAGTAGTCGCCCTGCGAAGGCTCGATGTTTCCGAGTCCCGGCCCGCCGCGCATCACGTTGACGATGACCACGGGCAGCTCGGCCCCGGCGCAATAGCTGATCCCTTCCTGCTTGAGGCTGATGCCGGGACTGGAGGAGGAAGTCATCGTGCGCTGGCCGGCCGCCGCCGTGCCGAAGCACATGTTGATGGCCGCCAGTTCGCTCTCGGCCTGGATGAACACGCCGCCCGCTTCCGGCATGTGGTGGGCCATATAGGCGGTCAGCTCGTTCTGCGGCGTGATGGGATAGCCGTAGTAGTAGCGGCACCCGGCGCGGATCGCCGCCTCGCCCGCCGCTTCATTGCCCGTGATCAGGATGCGTTCTTCCGGCACGGATATCCTGCTCCGCTTTTTGCGCCTCGTCGCGAAAGCTCCGCCGCGAATCCGAGAGCATAACGGCGCGCGACGGCGCAATTATATCAGCGCTCTCTTTGCCCTGCAAACCCTCGGCCGGTTGAGCCGCTTCCGGAGGTCATCCGCAATACGGCGATGACTTTGCGATTGGCGCTGGGGAAGGCGTAACGGTCCAATTCCTCCGGCCTCACCCAGCGCCATTCGGCGCAGCCGAGCGCGCGCGGGACTCCGGAGACGTACCGGCATTCGTAAACGTGCAGGGTGATCCGGAAGTGCGTGTAGGCGTGCGGGACGGACATGAGCGGGCGAACGACTTTCACGCGGATGCCGAGTTCCTCGCGGATTTCGCGCATCAGGCAGCGTTCGAGCGATTCATCCTCTTTTCGCTTGCCGCCGGGGAATTCCCACAGGCCGCCGAGCAATCCTTCCGGCTTCCGCCGGTCAATCAGCAGGCGTTTCCCGCGCCGGATCACGCCCACCGCGACATCGTAATGAGGAGATGGTTTTCGCTTCGTCTTCACGGGCAGCTTGTCCTGCTCTCCGTGCGCTTTGGCAAGGCACAACGCCGCGAGCGGGCAGATGGCGCAGCGCGGATTTCGCGGGACGCAGACCGTCGCGCCGAGGTCCATGAGCGCCTGGTTGAAATCGCCGGCATCACCGGGCGGGAGCAGTTCTTGCGCGATGTCCCAGAGGTTCCTCTGCGTCCGGCTCTCGCGCGGATTCCGGCGGATGCGGAACACGCGGCAGAGGACGCGCGCGACGTTGCCGTCGAGTACCGGCGCGTCGCGGCGGAAGGCGATGCTGCTGATCGCTCCGGCGGTGGACCGGCCGATGCCCGGCAGCTTCACCAGCTCCTCCGGCGATTCGGGCAATCGGCCGCCGAAATCCGATGAAATGATCTTCGCCGCGCGGTGCAGGTTGCGCGCGCGGGCGTAATAGCCGAGCCCTTCCCACGCCTTCATCACCGCGTCGGACGGCGCCCTGGCGAGGGCGCGCACGGACGGGAACCGGCGCAGGAAGCGCCGGAAATACGGCTTGACCGTCTCCACCTGCGTCTGTTGCAGCATGATCTCCGAGACCCAGACGCGGTACGGATCGCTCGAGCGCCGCCACGGCAGGTTGCGCCGGCGGCGACCGTACCATTTCAGGAGCGCGCGCCGGATAGTCCGGCGGATTTTCGGTTCCACTTCAAGCCACCTTTTCAATGTCGCCTGGCGGCGAGACTGCGACTATGAAATAATAACATGAACGCGATTTAACGAGAAGGACGACAGAGGCTTGGAACCGCCGATGGACGCAGATGAACGCAGATAAGAAAAAGAAAATATTCAGTTCGTATCGGCGTTCATCTGCGTTCATCGGCGGTTCAATATATCTTTTGTGTGATTATTGGTTATGCAATCAGCAGGGAAAATGAAGACCGGCCCTCGCATCCACCTCGTCACACTTGGCTGCGCGAAGAACCTTGTGGACTCCGAGCGCATCCTGGGACGGCTGGCCGTCGCGGGCGCGGTCATCGCGACGACGCCGGACGAGGCGGACATCCTCATCGTCAACACCTGCGGCTTCATCGCCGCGGCGAAGGAGGAATCCATTCAGGCGGTGCTGCGCCTGTCGCAGTTCAAGCAGGCGGACCCGCGCCGGAAGCTGATCGTCATGGGCTGCCTGGCGCAGCGCTACGCGCCGTCGCTGCGCCGGCAACTGCCCGAGGTGGACGGGATTTTCGGACTCGGCGAAGAGGATGCGATCCTCGCCGCCTGCGGTCTGCGACTACAAGATCGCGAAGAGCCCGGCCGGCTCCTCCTGACGCCTGTTCACACGGCCTATCTGCGGATCGCCGATGGCTGCGATAACCGCTGCGCGTACTGTGCGATCCCGGCGATTCGCGGGCCGTTCCGAAGCCGGCCGGCCGAGGAGATTCTCAAGGAAGCCCGCGAGCTGGTCGCTTCCGGCGCGCGCGAGCTGAATGTGATCGGGCAGGACACGACGCTCTACGGCGCGGACCGGCCCGGCTCGCCGCGCATCCACGAGTTGCTGGCGCGCATCGCCCGGACGCCGCGGCTGCGCTGGCTGCGACTGCTCTACACGCACCCGGCGCACTTCACGCCGGAACTCATCGAGGCGTACCGCACGCTGCCGAAGCTGTGCCCGTACGTGGACCTGCCGCTGCAGCACCTGAACGACGACATCCTGCGGCGCATGGGCCGGCGCGTATCGCAGGCGCAGGTGCTCGACCTGATCGGCCGCATCCGCGAGCGCGTGCCGGGTGTGGCCATCCGCACCTCGTTCATCGTCGGTTTCCCCGGTGAGACGCGGCGGCAATTCGATGAACTGCTCGGGAAGGCGCGCGAACTTCGTTTCGACCACCTCGGCGCGTTCGCGTATTCGCGCGAAGAGGGCACGCGCGCGGCCTCGATGCCCGGCCAGCTTTCCGACCGGACGAAGGCGCGCCGGCTGGGCGAACTCATGCGCGCGCAGCAGGAGATCGTGCTGGGCCGGAACCGCGCGATGAAGGGGACCGAGTTCGAGGTCGTCGTCGAGGAGCCGGCGCCCGGTCGGCGCGACCGATGGATCGCCCGCTCGCGCACGCAGGCGCCTGATGTGGATGGCGTGACGTTCGTCTCGGGGAAGAACCTGCACGCCGGCCGATTCGTCCGCGCGACGGTCACCGGCTCGAGCGGCTACGACCTTATTGCCAAGTGCAAAATGAAAAGTGCAAAATGAAAAGTGAAGGGCTTCAGCTATTGATGCGCGCCGGGCGCTTTGCGTTTTTCACCGTAAGCGCGAGCGCGACCAGGTACGCCGCCGCCGAAACGATGGAGACCCAACGCCCGATCCGAAATCCCTCCGGCGCGTACTCCATCAGAATGGCGTGGTGTCCGGCCGAAAGCGGAATCGCGCGGAGCGTGTAGTCGGCCGGCATCACCCGGTACCGCGACTGGCTGCTTCCCGGCAGCCCGCGCGCGCGCCAGGCCTTGTCGTAGTTGTCGGTGACGAGCAGGATCGCGGGCTGGGACAGATCGGCCTCGATGACCAGGGAATCGGTGCCGGACTCCGTCACTTCGGCGTGCCCCGGCTCGGCGGAAGGCGCCGGCGCGGGGTCCGGCGGCGACTCGAGAATCACCTCCTGCGCCGGATCGAATGAACGTCTCGACATCGCATCGAATATTGCCTCGCGGCCGCTCACGACCTGGTATTGCCTGATGAGCGTCACCCGCGGCATCGAGTTGGGGAATTCGTCGGGCTTCGGCGCCGGGTCGTCGCTCCGCTCGATAACGTAGCGGCATCGCAGCATCTTGTAGGTCGGGACGTACGAGAAGGACTCCGGCAAATACGACGTGGCGCTGTCCGGCTTCCTTCCCTGCGATGCGTAGATGTACTCCGCATACCTGCCGGGCAGCAGCGGACCGTATCCCCAGAATCCGTACGCGCGCAAGGACAGGGCGACATCCGGGTTGTCCAGGATCAGCATTCGATCGTCGCCGGGATGGGCCTCGAGGAACTGCTTCAGCCCCGGCGGCTGACACTCGGCCAGGTGGAACGTCGGCCGGATGGACAGGGCAAAGAGGAGCATCTCGCCGGCGGCTACGATCGCGAGGATGAAGGCGAGCGTTCGCGTGGAGCGCAAGTAGAGCAGCGCGGCCGCCGCAAACGCGCACGGGAGCGCCGCGAGCAGCAGCGAGCGCGCCGCCTGGCCCTGCGCCTCGCGGGCGAAGGCGGGGTTGTCGTACAGGCCGGCGGAGACGCGGGTCTCCGTGTTCTGGGCCGCCTCGACGTTGCGCATCATCTGCCACCAGCCGGGCGAGGGCCCGTTCGAATTCGCCGGCGCGCCGATCCATGCCGCCGCGATCAGCAGGGTCGCGCCGAGGAGGACCGGCGCCGCGGCCAGCCGCCGATCCACCTTCGCCGCGCGGATCAGGCGGTCCAGCCCGATTCCCGAAAGCAGCGCGATGAACGCCGAAACCTGCACGGCGAATTTCGACATCCCGCGGAACCGGTTGAACCCCGGCACGCAGTCGTAGAGCAACCGGAACAGCGGCGTGTGCGACCCCAGCGCGAGCAGCAGCAGGGCCAGCGCCATTGTGATCGAGAACCGCCGCCGCGCCCGCTCGGCGCCCGCGCCGTAAATCGCCAGCAGCAGGCCGGTCACGCTCAGGAACAGGCACATCTCCCATAAGTAGCCCTGGCCCCAGTACTTGAGATGGGTCACGTCGCCGAAGAAGCCGGGCGCCAGGAGCGTCAGAAAATTCCTCGGCGGGAACGAGAACATCCGGGCGAACACGTACTGCACGCCGCTCGATCCGCGCACACTGGACTCGGTCGCCTGCAGCCCGGTCCAGAGCTGCACCGCTGTGATCGCCGCCGCACCGGCGACCATGAGGGCGAGGCCGAGCGCAACGCGCGGCCGACGCTCGGCGCGGACCATGCACAGCGCGCAGTAGATCGCCGCGGCGACGGCGGTGTAGAAAACGTACTGCGGGTCGCCGCCGAGGATCATCATGCTGATGCCGAAGATCCCCAGCAGCGCCCATCGCGGGCTCAACTCCTCGAAGAGACCGTCTATGGCGAGGAACACGATCGGGATCCACGCCGTGGCGATCAGCCGGCAGAGATGGCCCGCCGTGATGTGCAGGTAATGCTCGCCGCAGAACATCCAGAGCGCGCCGCAGAGAAGGCACGCGAGGAAATGCAGCCGCCGCCGGCTGGCCCACAGATACATGAAGAACCCGGCAAGGAAGATGTGCAGCGCGATGCCGAAGTTGATCGCCTTCGCGAGCGGCAGGATGAGGTACGCGTAGTTCGGCGGGTACAGCAACCCCGATTGGAAGCCGCCGAAATACGGCGTGCCGCAGTAGAGATACGGGTTCCAGAGCGCGAAGTTGCCGCGCCGGAGTTCCGAGAAGCCGAAGTCGCGCCACGCGACATACTGATGCGCCAGGTCCGCGCCCGCCGTCGAGAGGACGACGTCGCCCGGCGTGAAGAGCACGTCCGAGAACACGATCAAGGTCAGCGCCGCGAAAAACCCGGCCGCCAGGAGCATGCGACCGGCGGGGCGGGCATCGCTCTGCGGAGGCGGTTCCGGTATGAGGTCCGTCCGCGCTGTCGCCGAACCCATAGGAATTCTCCGGACCTCCCGCGTTCCATTGCCGTGCCGACTATCTATCAGGCCCGGAAACTCCTGTCAACTTCGAGAGGACGCGCGTTTCGCTTCGCACGGCGGCCCGAAAATGATAGACTACCCCGCCATGGAAACCGCGCGGGC
Organism: Candidatus Brocadiia bacterium; assembly: GCA_050015075.1. Taxonomy (GTDB): domain Bacteria; phylum Planctomycetota; class Brocadiia; order CAIUPP01; family CAIUPP01; genus JBEKCB01. Next base: position 62,385 of record JBEKCB010000029.1, read on the forward strand.
GATCTTTTTCAATCTCCCGATGATCGCGACGGCCTTCGGCGCGGCCGTCATCGCCGCGATCGGGTTCGGGCTGCCCGCCGCGCGAGGGCTGAAACTGCTCATCGCGGCGCTGGCCGCGGCGCTGCTGCTCCACTTCGTCATCTTCCTGAACGCGACGCTGGCCTACGTCGTTTACCCGTACGAGGGCAAGAGCGTCGTGGAGGGCGTGACGCTGTACAACAGCATGCGCTACCTCCACGGCGAGCAGCCGTATCGTTCGCCGGACGAGCTGCCGTTCCGTTCGCTCGTCTATCCGCCGGCGCACGAGATGATCCTCGCGGGTTTCCTCTGGATAACCGGCCCGTCGCTGTACGCGGCAAGGATCTTCAGCCTGATCTGCGTCCTCGGTGCGGCGCTCACGGTCGGCCTGACCGTGCGGCGGCACACGAAGAGGTGGCCGGCGGCGTTCTTCGGCGGGATGCTCGTGTTCTGTTTTTACGGGCTGACCGGGCAGTGGCTGGAGCAGGTCCGCAGCGACGCGCTGATGCTGCTGCTCCTCGCGCTGGGGACGTCGCTGGCCGACCGCGCCGTCTCGCGGAACCGGTTTCCGCTCGGCGCGCTGGTCGTTCTGCTGCTGGCGGTCTTCACGAAGCAGGTGGCGATCTTCGCGCCGGCGGCGGTGGCGCTGTTCCTCTGGTTCCGGTCGCGGCGGACGGCGATCATCTGGGGCGCGGGCTTCGCAGCTTGCGCGCTGGCGGCGTTCGCGGCGATGCAGGCGTGGAGCGGCGGCTGGTTCTCGTTCTACACGATCAAGGTCCCGTTCTCCGCGGGGATGGAATTCTCGAAAATTGAGCTGGCCGCGGCGTTCTTCGGGTCGGTATGGATCCTGCTCTGGGGCGCGCTGGCGGTTGCGGTTCCCGGCCAGGCGCGGAAGAGCGCCGGCCTCGGAGAAGCGTCTCCGGGAATCCGACTGTGGGCGTGGACGCTCGGCGGGGCGCTGGTGTTCTGTGTCGTGCAGAGCCTGAAGTGGGGCGCGGCATTGAACGCGTTCGTGCCGCTGGTCCCGGCGCTGGCGGTACTCGGAGGTGTCTCGCTGGACACGCTGGTGCGCCGGTTCAAGGAGCCGGGCTGGGGGCGGATCGCGGTCGTCGCGGCGGCGCTTGCGCAGGTCGCGATGCTCTCGTACCAGCCGACGCTGCCGTCGGACGGGGACCGCGCGGCGCAGAGAAGGATCGCAGAATGGGTCCGCGCCGCGCCCGGGGACGTCTTCGTCTCCGTTTTCTCTTCGCAGGTCTACTTGAACAAAAAGGAATATTTCGGCGACGATGTGACGATCGGCGACCTCGTCCGCGCGGGCGAATGGAGCCGGCCACAGTCGAACGGGTTGATCGGGAAGATCCGCAGCGGCGGGTTTTCAGTCCTGATTCTGCGGCCCCAATTGGAACCGCCGGACTTCGCCGCCGCGGTCCGCGAAAGCTACGTCGTCGAGGAGAGAATTCCGGTGCCCGCCGGCGGTCTCTCTCACTGGCAGTATATGGAAGTCTACGTGCCCAAGGACGCGCCCTGGAAGCCCGCGGAACCGTAGCTGCCGAGCCGGCTCAAGGATGCGCGAAGAGCATCTTCTGAACTTCGATCCCTTCGATCGCCCTCAGCTTCCGCGCCATCCGGTTGGACTCTTTGTCGTCGCCGACCATCTCGAGGAGGATCAGCCCGTTGGGCGAGCAGGCCTTCGGGCCGGCCTCGTGCAGGCCCAGGCGCGTCTTGATGCTGCAGCCGAATTCCGTCAGCACTTTCTGGACGTCCGGCACGTGCTTCACGCGGTCGGTGATGTGCACGCCGAGGATGAGATGTTTCTTCATGTTTTCCCCCTTCGCAAAACCGGACTGATTCCTCATTTCCCGGCCGATACGCCGAATTTGCGCCCTTCGTCGAGCATCGCCAGGTAGTTGTCCACCGGGATGTAGTTCGTGACGCTGTTGCCGGTGCCCAGGCAGTAGCCGCCGCCGGGCATGCACTTGCGGAGCGTCTCGCGGACGCGCGCGCGGACCTGCTTCTCGTCGGCGCGGCACAGGAAATCCACGTCCACCCCGCCCAGGAGCGCGATCCGCTTTCCGTAGGTGTCCTTGAGGTCCGTGACTTTCTCGATCGTGTCCTCAAAGGAGTGCTTGCCGTCAATTTTCACGTCGTTGATGAGGTCGTCCATGATGTCGCTCAGGTTGCCGCAGGCGTGCAGGAGGTACGGGCGTCCGGCGTCGTGCGACATCTTCGCCATGAGCTTGTGTCCGGGCAGGACGAACCGCCGCATGTCCGCCGGGCTGAAGAGCAGGCCGGTCTTGAATCCCATGTCGTCGCTGCCCCAGATGACTTTCACGCGGTCGAACTGGAGCATGATCTTGACGCTGCTGCGGAAGATCGCCTCCAGGCGGCGGCTGATCGCCTCGACCAGGTCGCGCTGCTCGAAGAGCGCGTAGCAGAGCGTCTCGTAGCCCATCAGCCAGCAGAGGTACTCCGCGAAGTGCGCGAAGCCGCCGCTCGCGATGACGCACATGTCCTCCGGCAGGTTCTTCTCGTACCACTCGAGCGTCTGCGTCCCGGCCTTGGCCGGATCCGCCCAGGGGTATTTCTCGAACTCCTCCCAGTTGGTGATGGGGCCGACGTGCTCGTCCTGGAAGGTGCGGCCGCCTTCGCGCTTCAGCAGCGCGGAGTCCTCGACGGCGACGCGCTTGAGCGGCATGCTGAACCCGTCCAGCCCGGCGCGCACGTAATCGTAGCCGAGGAACCGCTGAAGCCGAATTTGCAGTTCCATCCCTTTGACCGGGTCGTTCGGCTTCCAGTCCTGCATCAGGCCATAGCGTTTCGCGATGGCCGCCTGGACTTCCGCGTCGAGGAACAGCTCGATGCCGTGGACGCGCTTCGGCGTCTTTTTCCGAAGGATCGTCTCGACGAATTCCTTCCAGTCCGGCTTGATCTCGCGGTCGAACGGGCTTTTCATGTCCAGCCTCCGAGAGTTGACGCTGTCGGGCTACAGTTGTTCGCACCGGGCGGATAGTTTAGCACTACCGTTTGGCGGCGGCAACCGTCGGCGGAAAGGAGGTTGCTGTGCGATAGAGGATATTCGGCGGTTCCGGCGGCGCCGCGGACGCGGCAGCGGCAAAACTCCGACCGGGTCCGGACCTCGCGGTCACCGCACGATTTTCGGCGGCGGCATGGGCGTGTTCTCCGTCTCGGCCTTGGGCGGTTTTTCCATGGCGCGCGTCATCGTGGCCGGCTTCCAGTTCTTGAAGTTGTCCGAATGCATGTGCATCCAGTACGCTCCGAAGCCGGTCAGCGCCCAGATGATCGCCGCGAGGATCAGCGCCAGCGCGCCCGTGAGGCGCAGCGCCTTGCTCGTCGGCGCGCAGAACGCCAGCGACGCCAGGATGCCGCCCAGGCCGGAGAGAATGAACCCGACTCCGGACATTGTTGGCTTCGCCGTCATTTTGAGATCCAGGATGCAGACGCCCAGGACCACCGCCACGAGCGCGGCGAGGATACCGTAGATCGCGAGCGGCGCCAGGTTCCACTCCTTGGCCAGGCTCAGCGCGATCCCAAGGTAAATGACGCCCAGCAGGACCGACGTCTCGCCGAAGGCGCTGTTATAGGGGCCCGGCAGCGGCCACCGGAAGATCATGTGGAGCCCGCACAGGAACGCGACCAGCCCGACCATCGCAAACGGCGTCGCCCATCGCTTCCGCTCGCCGTCCAATCCCGCGAGCAGAAAGAACGCCAGCGCCACGAAGCCGGCCGTCATGTTGACCAGCAGCAGCGCCACGTAGTCAATGAAGAACATGGCGAGCCTCCTCTTGCGGAAATCCGGGCGTCAGCAGGTCCGAGAGTCGTCGCTTTGCCCCGGTCTCCGGTTGCCCCGTTTGCCGACGAGAACACGTGCCCATACGCCCCGTCATCAACGCGCGCAGTTTCCCGAGAATAGCATACAAGGGTCCAGCCCACGTCATGCTGCTATGAGGCCATTCCTCAAGTGAGACGTTCGGAGAACCTGTGAAATCGAGTTCCGGCTGCTATTTGTGCTCTAAGGCACCCGTTCTGGTATCCGACGTATTCGCATCGGAGCGCCGCCAACTGAGCGCGTGCTCGATCGCACCGCATGACATCGCGGTCTGCTCCAACGGCTCGACTTCGTTTCACCCGTTC
>JBEKCB010000030.1:0-63865 GCA_050015075.1 Candidatus Brocadiia bacterium
CCGGCCACAGACCCGGCCGGGTACACCTTCTCGCATTGGACGGTGAGCGGCGCGGTGCAGCCTGCCGCGCAGAAATCCGTTACGTTTACAATGACCGCGGCCATAACGGCCTCGGCGGTATATATCAAGGACGTCCCGTAGCACCGTGAACTACGCAAATCCCGCCGGCCAGACTAGTGCCGGTGTGATGGCGCGATGGTCGCCGACGTTCGGCTCGATCTCGACTGAAGGGGGTGAGCTGCCAGGCAATAATGTTGTCCGCGCGCTGAAGCCTGCGGGATCTACACCATCTTCATTCAGCGTCGCGGGTTGCGAGGTTGCCGAGCGGTTTATTTGTTGGCTACAAGGATGTCCGTGCGACTGCCTCACCGACCCGCGCAAAGAGTGCCACTGCACGCCGCGGCAGATTCAGCAGTACATGTCCAAAACCAGCGAACCGTTGCTCGACCACATGAGCCTGCAGGTCGAGGCGCAACGGGCAGAGGAAGGCAAGGCCGCGGCCATCGCTGCCTTGATGCGGCCTCCGAAGTGGGCGCCGGACGTTCCTCCAGCGGCCAAGGGAAAGGTCGGTAAAACGCTTGCATATAGAGCAGAGTCGTCTGGGAACGGCAACTTCTCGGCAGAGCCACCCAGCGCCAGCGTGGGGCTGGATAGACGAATTTGCTCAGGCGGCGTCCGTCGAGCCGATCGGAACGGCGAGCGGTTCATCGGAGGCTCGGTGACCGTGTACCGTTTTAATCCGACCACCAACGGCGGTTGCCATCCTTAGATGGGTGTTCTCGCTGTGACGTATATCCCTCCCCGACCGGTGTGCGCCGGGCAGGGCACTCTTATGACCCGACGATGATCGGTAAGGTCAGGTACGGCATCGTTATGGAGAGCGCCGAGACTTCGGACAAGACGACCGCTCTGGCTCTGGCCGAGAAAAAGTTCCGCCAGTTTCAGGAGATCGCGCCACGCGAAGCGACCGTGGAGCGTATCACGATCAAAAGCTCTCGGAGCTCGACACCCGGTGGCTGGCCGACCGCCTGCGCTCGGAAGGGACGATCTACCTTATGAAGCTGGCCCCTCGGTACTTGCAAAGACATCGTCGGCGGCGGCGAGGATGTATACGCCGTTAGCATCACCCCTCGACCGAACGCAAGCGAAAAGGCCGGGCGGCATATCCTGCCGTCCCGCCGTATTTTATGAGTGGTGCCCGAGACTGGATTTGAACCAGCATGGGTTTGACTCCACTAGGCCCTCAAAATATGATCTCCGTCGCGGCATAACTCACTTAATTCTTGTAACTTACAGTAATTCTGAACCTTCCACTAACTTCCCGAAGTTCTACTCATTGGTCAAAAAGCGTTACAAAAGACAATTATTCGTACTCTTACGTGCCGCGGCCAGACCCTTTTGTGATGTTCGATTCGAGACGATCTAGCACCTCCAGCAACCCATTCGACGGACGCACAAGGTCGAGAACACCTCGTCCACAGCGCTGCCACCGCCGCACGGTCAGCCGCCTGAGGGCGCCAAAACCTGAGACTTCTTTTTATGTTTCAACTGGTGGAGATTTCGGCGCGCGGGACTTGACGCGAGCAGAGGCAGAGCTGCCGTGAAATGGCTTGACAGGGGACAGTTCAAGAGTACAATCTCGTATTTGCAAGGGGACTGCCCTTTGGAGATCGGCCAAAGGGCAAAGTGAGGCTAACTTGCTTCTTGATGGAGGAGACCAATTTTATGCAGCGGAAGGTGATCCCCTGGGTTCTCGTGCCTGTGGTGTGCCTGGTCTGCTCGGTGGCCATCGCCGAGGCACAACAGCCGAACTCCAAAGTGGCGGACTATTACCGGCAACGGGCGGCGGCTTGCACGAAAGAAGCGGATGATCGCGAGGCGGAGTATGCGAATGCCTCGGGAAAGGTCAAGGAGGCTGCCGCGGCGTTCGTCAAGGCGAAACGCACCGAGGCCGCCGTGAACGAAGCGCTCGCCAAAACTTACGATGTCGGCGGGGCCGACGACATGTTGTTGCCGCTCCTGAAGCGGCTGCCTGAGACGGCGGACGCTTCGTCGCGCCTGGCTGTGGCGCTCGGGGCGCGGACTAACGAGAACCTCCGCCAAAATGCGCTCGCCGACGTGGAGGCGGCGGCCAAGACGGCGAGTCCGGAATTGAAGGCCGCCGCGGACGCGCGCGTGGAGAGCCGCCGGCAGGCCATCGCGGCGTGGGCGCGCGTGGCCGATCTCATCGCCAAGCCGGCGTGCACCCAGGCCGAGTTCGACGCGGCCCGCCTTGAAGCCATGGACGCTGACAACAAGATGAGCCTGGCCGAGCGCGCCTATGCGATCGCGGTCGAGACTCTCGAGTTGGAGAAGCTCGCGAAACAGACGCCATCCAAGGAGGTGGCAGAGAAGCTGGCGGCGTACAAGAAGCTTACGGCCGACCTGCTGCAGGCGGACAAGCTTTCGCGCGACGCCCAATTGAAGCTGGAGCAGGTCGCCCTCGAAGCGCGGCAGGCCACCAAGGAATTCCGCGAGGCACAGCGCGCCGCCGCCTTGCCGCCCGCGGGGCCGTAGCGCGGCATGGCATCGCTGCACGAAACCGGCTGAAAAAAGTGAATTTTTTTATTGACTCCGCCCGTTGATGCTGATATAGATGCTATCATGTCTCTTGTGCAGACGGGGCGCATCTCGCCGGAGGCAGGGTCGGGGGTCTCAGTCTTGCCGTCAGTGACAATACTCTCTAGCGCACGCAACAAGTAGCTGCACTCAAGGGAGGACACTGTCGCATGAAGCTCCGCCACAAGTCGGTTACCCCCTCGGCGTCACCCGGACCCAGTGAATGCCGTGCACCCCGTCGGGGCGCGGCGCGGACCGGCAAGTCCTTTCTCCTTGCGGCCGTCGCCGTCGCGCTCCTCGTGAGCGCCTCCGCCGCGGCCGCCGCGCCCGACGACGGGCCCGCGTACCCGGTCAGCCGCATCCAGCTTCGGTACAGTGTCGAAAATCCCTCGCTGCCCCGCCTCGACGACGTGATGAACCTGGAGGCCTCCCTGGGGCGGACCGACAAGGGATATGTCGAGCCGCGGGCGGGGGCCGAGACCGTCACGCTGCGCCTGGCGGATATCGGCGCCGGCGGGCCGGCCAAAGTCATATTCCATCAGAGCGCCATTCGCTCAGTCGGCGCCCAGATCGTTCATTTTCTTAACACGCGGGGGATCTACGGCGTGTTCGTCAGCCCCGATCCGGACGACATCCCGCCCGAGACCGGCCAGGACCTCCGGCCGGAAAAACGGCCCGCCGCGGAACAGCAGGTTCTTCGCCTGGTGATCTACGTGGGGAAGGTGACGCGGACGCGAACGGTCGCGTCCGGCGACCGCGTCCCTGCGGATCAACGCATCAACAATCCGGCGCACACCTGGATCATGGAAAACTCGCCCATTCAACCCGGCGCCGAGCCGGGTTCTTCCAAAGGGACCGACCTGTTCCAAAAGGACCTCCTGGATGATTACCTCTTCGAGTTGAACCGCCTACCGGGCCGACAGGTGGACGCGGCCATTTCCTCCGGCGGCGCGCCGGGCGACGTGTCGCTCGACTACCTCGTCAACGAGACCAAGCCCTGGCTCGCCTATTACCAGTTGTCGAACACGGGCACGAAACAGACCGATTTGTGGCGCAGCGCGTTCGGGTTCACCGACAACCAACTCACCGGGCACGACGACATCCTGACGCTGCTGGCGGTGGGCTCGGGGTTGAGTAACGACGATACCCGCGCCATCAGCGGCTCCTACGAGTTCCCGATCTTTAGGCCGGACCTGCTTCGCCTGCGCCTTTACGGATCGTGGAGCAAATATGCCGCTTCCGACATCGGCATCACGAGTGAGAACTTCTACGGGGCAGACTCGACGCTCGGCGCGGAGGTCATCGGAAACATCTATCAGCACAAGCAGTGGTTCCTGGACGCTGTGGCCGGAGCGCGCTGGCACTACGTGACCGTGGAGAACCAGACGGTGGATGTCGACGGGCATGAGGATTTCTTCATCCCGAGTGTCGGCTTGCGGCTGCAGCGCGCGACGCCGGCCGCGACGACGCAGGCCTCATTGAGCTACGAGGGGAACGTCGCCGCCGTCGCCGACACTCAAACCTCGGCGTTGCCGCCGCTTGGACGCATGAATACGGATTCCACCTGGCAGGTTGTGAAGTGGAACGCGCGCGAGTCGTTCTTCCTCGACCCGCTCCTCTGCTCCGCCGGGACGGAACCCACGCTGGCGCATGAAATCGTCATGGTTTTTCGGGGTCAGGCGACGCAAAACCGCCTGATCCCGCAGGAAGAGGAGACAGCCGGCGGCTTGTACAGCGGCGTGCGCGGCTACCCCGAAGAAGACGCGGTCGGCGACACCGTCGTGATCGGCAACCTCGAGTATGATTGTCATTTGCCGCGGCTGCTTTCGCCGAGAGCCGAGCCTTCGCATGTGCCGGTGGTCGGAGATTTCCGATGCTTCCCTCCGCGGCCATCCGTTCCGCCGGATTGGGATTTCATCGTTCGAGCTTTCCTGGATTACGGCCAGACGTGGAACAGCGACATTGAGTCCACCGAGAGGAATGAAACGCTCGTGGGCACGGGCGTCGGGGCGGAACTGCAAATTCGCAAGAACCTGTCCGTTCGTCTCGACTGGGGTTTCGCGCTCTCGCCCACCCAGGACACGAAGGCCGGTTCCAGCGTGGTGCACTTCGTGCTGACCCTGGCCTATTGAAGGAAGGCGCACATTCCGGGACCGCGCGCGGTTTCCGAAGACGTCGGTTGCGCCCGACGGTCCGGTAATGCGGCAATGGATATGGGAGGCATCTCATGAATGGGCTTCGGATCCGGCGAACCGGACGGCGCGGCGTCGCCCGCGCGGCCACGAGGCTTCTGCCCGCTCTTGCGCTGCTGCCGGTCCTGCTCGGCGGCGGGGCGCTGGCGACGCCCAAGGGCGCTCAGGTCGTTTCCGGCAGCGCTCAGATCGTCCAGAAGGGAGACCTGACGACGATCACGGCAGGCAACCAAAGTATCATTCAGTATCAGAGCTTCAACATCGCCCATGGCCAGACGGTCCAATTCATCCAGCCCAGTTCCCAGTCCACGGTCCTCAATCGGGTTCTCGGAGTGAACCCCAGCGTCATCGCGGGCACGCTGCTCGCCAACGGGGTGGTCTACATCGTCAACCCGGCCGGCATCTACTTTGTCAATGGCTGCCTCGTGAACGTGGGCGCCATCTATGCGGCCGCCGGCCACATTTCCAATCAGAACTTCCTGGCGAACATCAACCAGTTCACCGGCCTCACCGGCCCGGTCGTCAACAACGGCCTCATCAGCGGCGGCGAGGTCGCCCTGATCGGCAACCAGGTCGCGAACTTCGGCACCATCGTCGCCCCCAATGGCGTCGTGAGCCTGGTGTCGGGCTCGGACGTCTACCTCACCGATAACGACGGCCAGATCCTCATCCAGCTCAACGGCGGCGTCCCCGCGGCGGCCGGGGCGGGCGTGCAGAACTCCGGCTCGATCCAGGCGCCGGGCGGCACAGTCAGCCTCAGCGCGGGCGATCTGTACGCCCTGGCCATCTTCAATAACGGCACGATCAAAGCGAACGAAATCACCGTCCAGGGTCAGGGCTCCGGCCTCGTTCAGGTCTCCGGCACGCTGGACGCCAGCAATCCATACGGCGTCGGCGGAACTATTAATGTATTGGGCGATCAGATCGCCCTCACCAGCGCGACCCTCAACGCCTCCGGCGCGACGGGCGGCGGGACCATCCTGGTTGGCGGCGGCCTCCATGGCGCCAACCCCGCCATTCCCGACGCCTCTCAAACCTCCGTCAGCGCCGACAGCGTGATCAACGCCGACGCCCTCGCCAGCGGCAACGGCGGCAAGGTCGTGGTCTGGTCGAATCTGGACACCCAGTTCTACGGCAGTATCAGCGCGCGCGGCGGCGCCGAGGCCGGCAACGGCGGCAACGTCGAAGTTTCCGGGCACTACCTCGATTTCCAGGGAACCGTTGATACGCTCGCCCCCAGCGGAACTGCGGGCAACCTGCTCCTCGACCCGACCAACCTGGTCATTAACAACAGCAGCAACCAAAACATCAATGGCTCGACTCCCTTTGTGCCGACCGGGGATCCCTCAGTGTTGACGTGGGCGACGGTCGTGACGAACCTCGCCCTCGGCAACGTGACCGTGACCACAGCGGGCAGCCCGGCCACCGCCGGCCAGAACGGCGACATCACTATCGGTGCAGCCAGCCCGGACCTGGCCAGCGCGAACAAGCTGACCATCTCCGCGGTGGGTACGCTCTATATCAATTTCGGAATCACCAACAGCGGCGGAGGCGCCCTCGAGTTCTCGGGCGCCTCCGGAATTCAATTGGGCGCCAACGTGACGAGCACCGGTCCGCAAACCTACGATAATCCCGTAACGCTGACCGCCAACGTAACGCTGACGGCGTCGGCGGTGACATTCAGCAGCACGGTGGACTCGGATTCCGCCAGCACGCCGCGCAGCCTGACCCTGGATGGCAACGCGCAGTTCGATGAGTCGGTAGGCGCAACGTATCCGCTGAACTGGCTGCAGGTCACGGGAAACACGGTCATCCCCGCGGACGCTTCTCTGAGCATTACGGTGAACGGCGGCACGGCGGATCCAGAGGCGTACGTTGATTTCGAGGGCGCCGTGACGATCGGGAACGGAGCATCGCTGACCATTGAGGCGACCGGCGGGACAACGGCCACGAGCGGTGCGGATGCGAACGCGTACGTGGAATTCGACAGCGGGGTGACGATCGGGAGCGGGGCAGCAGTGACCATTACGGCGACCGGCGGCACAGCCACGGGGGCGGATTCCGTAGCGTATGCCTATGTGCAGTTCGATAATAACACCGCGACGATCGGGAGCGGGTCAACGCTGACCATTACCGCGACCGGCGGCAAGGCAACGGGGACGGATGGGGTGGCCTATGGATATGTGGAGTTCGATGACACCACGACGATCGGTGAAGGCGCAACAGTGAACCTGACGGCGACCGGCGGCACGACCGGGACGGATGGAGTGGTCTACGGATATGTGGAATTCGATGACACCACGACGATCGGTGAAGGCGCAACAGTGAACCTGACGGCGACCGGCGGCACGGCCGGGACGGATGGAGTGGCCTACGGATATGTGGAATTCGAAGCCCCCCTGACGATCGAGAGCGTGGCCGGGACCGAGGCGAAGGTGACGATTACCGCGAACGGCGGGACAGCGCCGGACGCATATGGATATGTGGAGTTCGAAGACGCCGTGATGATCGGAACCGCGGCAACGGTGAACGTTACGGCGAACGGCGGCACGGCGACGATTGCCGGCGGCACGGAGTCGCTAGCGGATGCGGAGGGGTACGTGGAGTTCAAGGGCCCCGTGACGATCGGGAACGCGTCAATCGTGACTATTGCGGCGAACGGCGGCACGGCGACGGTTACCGGTTCGACCGACACGAACGCGGTTGCGGACGCGTATGTATTCTTCGATGAAGCCTTGACGATCGGGAATCCGACAGCGACCACAAACACGGCGTCGTTGACCGTTGCGGCGACCGGCGGCACGGCGACGGAGACCGGCGGCAGCACCGGCGGGTTTACCGATCCCTACGGTGAGGTGGAATTCGAAGGCCCCACGACGGTCGCGGCCGGGGCAACGCTGAACGTTACGGCGACCGGCGGCATTGACGGCTACGCAGAAGTGTACTTCGATTATGACTCGGGTACAGCCCTGACGATCGGGAACGGGGCCACTGCGACCATTACGGCGACCGGCGGCTTTAACGACGACGGTTACGTGGAGTTCGATGGCCCCGTGACGGTCGGAACCGGGGCAACGATGAACGTTACGGCAACCGGCGGCACGGATAACGAGGGGTTCGTGGAGTTCTATAACGGCACCGTGACGTTCGGGCCCGGGTCAATGGTGACCATTACGGCGACCGGCGGCTATGATGACGACGCTTATGTGGAGTTCGACGGCCTCTTGACGGTCGGAACCGGGGCAACGATGACCGTTACGGCGACCGGCGGCACGGAGAACGAGGGATACGTGGAGTTCGACGACGCCGTGACGATCGGGAACGGGGTATCGCTGACCGTTACGGCGACCGGTGGCGGCCAGGGGACAGGGACGTCTGGAGGAGAAGGGTATGTGGAGTTCAAAGACGGTGTGACCATCGGGAACGACGCAACAGTGAACGTTACAGCAACCGGCGGCGTGGACGACACCGGGTATGTGTGGTTCGAAGACGGCCTGGCGATCGGGAACGACTCAACGGTGAACATTGCGGCGTACGGCGGCGGCGTGGGGACCGGAACGGAGGGAGGAGAAGGGTGGGTGGAAATCGCCGACGCCTTGACGATCGGAACCGGGACAACCCTGACCATTACTGCGATCGGCCAGCCGAGCAACGAGGGGTATGTGGAGGTCTACGGCGAAGACACCGTGACGATCGGGGCTGGGTCAACGATGACCATTATTGCGACCGGCGGCACGGACAACGAGGGTGAAGTGGAGTTCTACGAGCCCGTGACGCTCGGGACCGGGGCGTCACTGACCATTACGGCGACCGGCGGCGCGGACGGCGACGCCTATGTGGACTTCGACGACCCCGTGACGATGGGGAACATGACCACGCTGACCATTACGGGCACCGCCGGCACGGACGGTGTGGCGGAAATTGAGTTCGGGGAAGCCGTCGGGATCGGGAACCGGGCAACAGTGAACGTTACGGCGACCGGCGGCGCAGGGGAAGACGCGGAAATCTACTTCGACGGCGTGACGATGGGGACCGGAACATCGCTGACCGCTACGGCCACCGGCGGCGCGGGGAACGAAGGGTATATCTACTTCGATGAAGCCGTGACGATGGGGGCCGGATCATCGCTGACCGCTACGGCCACCGGTGGCATAGGCAGCACGGAGACGGAGGGAGGCGAGGCGTACATCTACTTCGACGGAAACGTGACGATGGGGGCCGGAGCATCGCTGACCGCCATGGCCACCGGCGGCGCGGTCGGTACCGGGACGGATGGAGGAGAAGCGTATATATACTTCGATGAAGCCGTGACGATGGGGAACGGGGCATCGCTGACCGCGACGGCCACCGGCGGCACGGGAGAAGCGGCGTATATGTACTTCGATCGCGGTGTGGCGCTCGGGAACGGAGCATCGTTGACCGCGACGGCCACCGGCGGCGCGGGAGCAGATTCAGAAGGCTACATCTACTTCTACGACAACGTGACGCTCGGGACCGCGGCCACGCTGACCGCGACGGCGCAGGTCGGCGCGGGCTCGGATACTGAGGCGTATGTGGTATTCGAGGAAGGCGTCGTGACGCTTGGGAGCGGGGCATCGCTGAACGTGACCGCAAGCGACGGCATGTCGGGAGAGTTTAATGGCGCGTATTTCTATGACGCCGTTAATGGCGATGGCCCCGGCACGGGCAGCTTGACGGTGACGGGCAATGCGGAGTTCAACGATCCGCTCGGTTCCGTTGTGCCGCTGGACAGCCTGCACGTGACCGGCACGACGCTTTTCGACTTTGCCGAGAATGATGGAACGTACTCGGCATTCACCTCCGGCGCGCAACACTACGACGGCGGAGTGACGATTGACGACAATACCATACTGGCGACGTACAGCACGACCATCGAGTTCGGCACCACACTGGAGCCGGCAGGCACGAGGCCCTATGATGGTCATTTGCTGACGATACTGTATCTGGTGCCGGCGCCGCCTCCGGCGCCGCCAACGGCGAACGTGTTCCCGCCGCCGTTCATCTTCCCGCCGCCGGTCGGCCTCCCGCCGGCGCCTCAGACCGACGTCCAAGACATGGCGAATCTGGGCGTATTCCTCCAACCGGCGTCGTTCGAGGAATGGCTCTTCGAGGGCCGATGGTTCTACGACGACACCACCGTGGGTCTCCCGATGACGAAGCGGTAGGATTGCCCGGCGTCGGAGGGCGGCTACCGGCGCTTTTGCTGCGCCAGTTTCCGCTCCATGCTTTCAAGCTGCTCCTCAACTGTCAGAGTTGACTTCCCTCTGAACTTTGCCCAGCCGCAGGAGGCATCGGCGCTGCTGCCCTCAAGCCGCGCGGATTATAACGTGCCGCGCCCGCCTTTCGTAACACCTCGTCTGAAGGTGGACAGAAAAGGCCGGGCGGCATATCCTGCCGTCCGGCCTGGGGTTTATGAGTGGTGCCCGAGACTGGATTTGAACCAGCATGGGTTTGACCCCACTAGGCCCTCAACCTAGCGCGTCTGCCAATTCCGCCACTCGGGCAGTGTCGAAAAAGCATTCTAACACCCCTGCGACATGTGGTCAAATCTTCTCGGGGCAAGGCCGGAGGACGCCGCGGCCGATTCGACTTGCCTGCGCCCGAAGGATGCACTATCATGTAAATGGAGGGGATAAAGCTGGTTGACACCACTGGAAGGAGACGAGGCTATGACCATTGAACTGGATGATCGCACATTTCAAGAGGCTCTCGCCAAGGGTTCCAAGCCGGTACTCGTGGATTTCTACGCGACATGGTGCGGTCCATGCGTGCAGCAGGCGCCGATTCTGGAAAAGTGGGCCGAAGGGCGTAAGGCGGAGTTGGACGTGGCCAAGCTCGATGTGGATAAGTCGCCGACGACCGCTTCAAAGTTCGGCGTACTGAGCATTCCCACATTGATCATTTTCAGCGCCGGCAAAGAACGGGCGCGCGCGGTCGGGCGCCAAACCGAAAAAGAACTCGACGCGATGCTCGCCAAGGCGACCGCCAAGAAGGATTAGGCGACACTGCCCGAGCCGAATGTTCCAGACGCGCCTTGAGCGCTGAGCGGGATGAGTCGGCTCATTGGCCCTCTTCTCCGCAATGAACCGCCGAAGTGCGGTTGACCGGCCGGATGCGATGTGCTAGATTCGGCGCCGGCATTTGAAGGTTTGCCATGCAAGTGAAGCTCAACGGAGAGGCCTTGGAATTGCCCGAGGCCATGACGATTCTGCAACTGCTCGAAAGGCTGAAAGTCCGCCGGGACATCGTAGCGGTCGAGGTGAATCGAGAGATCGTCCCGCGCGCTCGCCACGGCGATCGGCGTCTGGAAGAGGGCGATGCCGTCGAGGTCGTGACTTTCGTGGGTGGAGGCTGATTTCGGCATGCCGGAAGACCTGCTGCGGATCGGTCAGCGGACGTTTCGCTCGCGGCTTTTCGTCGGCACCGGAAAGTACCCGTCGCTGGAGATCATGAAGCAGGCGCTCGAGGCCTCGGGAGCGGAGGTGGTCACCGTGGCCGTACGCAGGACAGCGCTGGACGGGCGGCCCGGCGAGACGCTCCTGGATTACATTGACCGCAGCAAGTACACGATCCTTCCGAACACGGCGGGGTGCTACTCGGCGGACGAGGCGGTGCGCACCGCGCGCCTTGGACGCGAGGCCGGCCTGAGCGAGATGGTGAAGCTGGAAGTGCTCGGCGACGAGCGGACGTTGCTTCCCGATCCGATTGAGACGCTCAAGGCGACCGAGATCCTCGTGAAAGAGAAGTTCGTCGTGCTGGTCTACACTTCCGACGACCCGATCATCGCCCGCAAGCTAGAGACGGCCGGCGCTGCGTGCGTCATGCCCGCAGGCGCGCCGATCGGCTCCGGGCAGGGGATCCTCAACCCGAACAACATTCGCATGATCCTGGAGTCGGCGAAGGTGCCGATCATTGTGGATGCCGGAGTGGGCACGGCCTCCGACGTCGTGTCGGCGATGGAGCTGGGCGTGGATGGCGTGCTCCTGAACACCGGAGTGGCTCACGCGAAGGACCCCGTGGCGATGGCCCGCGCCATGAAGCATGCGGTCGAGGCCGGCCGCCTGGCCTGGAAGGCAGGGCGGATCCCGCGCAAGCTCTACGCGAAAGCCAGCAGCCCGCAGAAGGATTTTTAGTGCGGAGCGCGGGCGATGAGCCCCGCGGCGTAAGACGTTCATTTGGTACGGAGGTTGAGCGCAGTGGGTGAAACCGTCGTACTCGACGCTCAAGAGCAGGCAGGCGAACCGAAGATCGAGAAACTGTTCAAGATCATGGTTCGCCAGAATGCGTCGGACCTTCACCTGAAGGTGCAGCAACCTCCGGTGCTGCGCATCGGCGGAGTGCTGCGGTCGCTCAAGAGCGACCTGCTGACCGACGCGCAGATTCAGAAACTCATCTACGAATTGCTCAAGCCCGACCAGATTGCCACCTTCGAACGCATCGGCAGTTTCGATTTCTCCTACGAGTTCGAGGGCGGCTGGCGGGTGCGGATCAATGTCTACAAGCAGCGCGGGCACATCAGCGTGGCATGCCGCCTGGTCCAGAGCCGCATCCCGACCGTCGAAGAGCTGCATCTGCCGGCCTCGCTCATCAAAATCGCGGAAATCCCGATCGGCCTGGTCCTGGTCGTCGGCGCGACCGGCACCGGCAAGTCCACGACGCTGGCGGCCATGATCCAGCACATCAACAACACGCGCCGCTGCCATATCCTGACCGTCGAAGACCCCATCGAATACTCTTTCAAGGACAACAAGTCGCTGATCAACCAGCGCGAGATCGGCATTGACGTCCCCGACTGGTTGAGCGCGCTGAAGTACGGCATGCGCGAAGATCCCAACGTCATCCTGATCGGCGAAATGCGCGACCCGGAGACGCTCCAGGCCGGATTGACCGCCGCGGAGACCGGGCACCTGGTCTTCGGAACGCTGCATGCTTCGAATTGCTATCAGGCATTTTCGCGCATGCTGGAGATGTTCCCCGTCGAGAAGCACCCGGCGATCCGGCAGGGGCTCTCGGCGAACCTCGCCGCCATCATCGCGCAGATGCTCCTGCCCAGCTCGCGCGAGGGCATTCGCATGGTGCCGGCCGTGGAAGTCCTGATCTGCAACTCCGTCGTCCGCAATCTGATCGGCCGCGGCGAGGATGAGAAAATCGCCGAGGTGATCCGCGGCAGTTCCTCCGACGGGATGCAGGACATGACCGCGGCGATCGCCAAACTCGTGAAAGAGGAAACGGTCCTTCGGAAGGTGGCGCTGGAGAACGCGCCCAACCGAGAGCGCCTGGAAATGGAACTTCGCGGGATATCTTCCGACCGCGGCAAAATCATCGGATGAACATGCCCCATCAAGTTTCCTGTTCGTCTTCGCGGCCGTCTCCAACCCGCCGATCCGGGCGGCCGCTCGCGGCCCTGCTGGGCGCGGCGGCGCTCTTTTCAAGCGGTCCGAGCGCCATGGCGCAGGCCACCGGCGCAGAGACGGTTTCCGGCCGGTACATGAGCGCGTTCTGGCTGGCGATGTTCATCCTCGACTGCGTGCTCTGGGTCGGCATCCTGGATTGGATCGGCCGCGACAGCGAGCGGCTCAGTTTGCGCCACAGGTTCTGGTGCACCCTCGTCGCCGCGGTCGGCGCCGCCGGAATGGGGCTGATCATCCTGGTGAGCATCGGGTTCGTCTTCACCTCCATTCTCGGCCTGGTCGCGGTGCTGGGCATCTACGTTTGGAAGCGGAACCTGTCGCTGCCGCCGGAACAGCAGGTGCTGACCCGCTCTCACCTCGACTACGTGCTGCGAGGGATCTACGAGCGCCTGCACTTGAGGGCTTCGAAGGGCGCGGCGATCCAGTCGCGCGGCGGCCATGAAGACACCACGACTATCGAGCTTCTGCGCAAGGACGGCACCTCGCTCGAAAAACTGACCAGCAGCCGCAGCGGCTCGGAGGCGGTCGTCTCGATCAAGGAACTCGTCGAGAGCGCCATCCTCTCGCGCGCTACGGACATTCACCTCGAGCCCAAGGAGAACGAACTCCAGGCCCGGTTCCGAATTGACGGCATCCTGCACAACGTTCCGAGCTATGCGGCGGAGTTGGCCTCGCCGATGATCTCGTGCGTCAAAGTGCTCTCGGACATGGACATTGCGGAAAAGAGGAAACCGCTGGACGGTTCGTTCATGGGGCGGCTGAGCGGGCGCACGCTGGACTTCCGTGTCGCCACGGCGCCGAGCGTCCACGGCGAGACGATGGCCATCCGCATCCTCGACCGCGACGCCGGCCTGATCCGGCTGGAGAAACTCGGGCTGCTGCCGGACCACATCGAGCTGGCGCGCAAGATCATCCAGTATCCGCACGGCATGCTCATCGTCAGCGGTCCGACCGGCGCCGGAAAGAGCACCACGCTCTACGCGATGCTCTCGGAAATTGACGCTTACCAGAAGAACATCATCACCATCGAAGACCCGATCGAGTACCGGCTCGACAACGTCACTCAGCAGCCGATCAACCCGAAGGCCGGCGTCACGTTTGCCAGCGCGCTTCGCAGCATCCTGCGGCAGGACCCGGACGTCATCATGGTCGGCGAAATCCGCGACGCCGAGACCGCGCGCGTGGCCTGCCAAGCCGCCATGACCGGGCACTTCGTTTTCACCACGCTCCACGCGAACGACTCGGTGACCTCGCTCTTCCGCCTGCTGGACCTGGGCGTGGAGCCGTACTTCATCGCGTCCTCGCTTTCCGCCGTGCTGGCGCAGCGGCTGTGCCGCGTGCTCTGCCCGGCGTGCAAGGAGGCCTACGTGCCGGAGCCGGCCTTTTTCAAGAGCATCGGCCTGCCGCCGGGCAAGGAAATCCAACTCTACAAGTCGGTCGGATGCGAGGAATGCCAGGGCACCGGCTACCGCGGCCGGATCGGCATCTTTGAATTGCTCGATGTCACCGACACTATCAAGGACCTGCTCCGGTCGAACCCGGGCGTCCAGGTCATCACCGCCGAGGCCAAGAAGACCGGGTTCCGGAAACTGCATGAAGACGGCCTCGCGAAAGTCATCAAGGGACTGACGTCGGTCAAGGAATTGCTCCGAGTCACACGTTGAGGGAGGGCCGGCTATCAGCACTTTCTTCTCAGTTGTGTTTCTCATCATCACGATCTACTGGTGCTATCGCGGCCTGCGCCGGGGACTGTACCCGGCCCTCAACATCCTGTTCGTCTTCCTGGTGCCGCTGCTCATCACGCTGAACTACTACGACCTGATGTCCGGCATCGTCGCCAAGATCAAACCGGACACCACGCAGAGCGCCCGCGAGGCGATCTCGTTCGTCAGCACCTACCTGATCACGTTCTTCCTCTGCGTCTACTTCTGCCTCTGGCTGTGCGCGGAGGAGTTGCGCATGGACAGAACGATTGACACGATCGCCGGCGGAATCCTGGGCATCGTGACCGGAATGATCTGCTGCGGCGTGCTGATGCTGATCTGGTTCAGCACGCCCTTCAGCCGGCTGCCGCAGTTCGAGGTGGCCGACACCGACATGTTCTACAAGCCGCAGGACCATGCCCTGAAAGTCGTGACCATCGTGGCCGACCGTATCAGCGGAGACCGGGTATTCTCCGGCGAGCGTTTCATGCGCGACCTTCGCTACGGTCTGCCGCAGGTGCCGACGCTGGGGGCCGGCTTCTACATCAGTTCGGTGCCGACCGGTCTTAAGGTGTTCATTGAACCGGGCGGCGGCTCGCCGGCAAGCCTCCTGGTCAAGATCAAAGAGCGCCTCAACAATCCGGATAAAGACATCCCGCCCAGCGAGCAAAGAGAAGCCCAGGTCGAAAAGGGCCGAACGCCGCTCTTCCTCCACGAGAACGCCGCGAGCGCCCTCATTGCCGTCGTCATGGAGAGCGTGCCGCCTGAACTCGCGCAGGTGGTCGGCGATGAACCCGACAGGCTCTTCGCCAGCGATGGCGAGGTCGGCTACGCCAAGGAGGCCTTGGGCGACCGGACGATTTACATCAAGTTTTACAAGGTGGATAAGGCCGGCGCGCCCGTCGGCTCGGAGATCGCGCTCTTCCAGCCCCGCGACAAGACAAAATTTGAGTTCAAGGACTTCTGGCCGTCGAAGGCCTGTTTCCGATTCAACGACGGCCAGATCGAAATGCAGATGAGGGACTCGGGGGCCACGCAGGACGAAGCCAAAGAGCGCATCCAGGATAATCAATTGCGGATGTGCGGCAAGGTGACCTTCAGCGGAAGCGAAGGGAAGGTTTACGGGCTGGAGCTTTCCGCCCCGAGTCAGCCCGTCCGCATCTTCGAGGTGCAGCCGGCCGCGGACCTGAACACCAAAATCGGGCCTGCGCGCTTCCGTTGAGCCTGGCGGCAACGCCGCCGGCACGCAGCCTCCGAGCGCGCCGCTACTGCACGTACTCCACGTAGTTCTCCGTTTCCAGGCGGTGCATCAGCGCGTCGAAACGACTGATCCGCTTCCGCGCGAGCAGCATTTCCTCGATCGGCCGCTGGACTTCCTCGAACGCGCGCGTCCGCGCCGGTTTCCGCTCTTCCACCTTCACAATGAGGAAGCCGCTTTCCGGCCCGGAAGCCCCCGGCATCTCCGTCTCCACCGGTCCGCCGATCTCGCCCACCGGCAGTGAGAACACCAGGT
The DNA here is from genome assembly GCA_050015075.1 of Candidatus Brocadiia bacterium. GTDB lineage: Bacteria > Planctomycetota > Brocadiia > CAIUPP01 > CAIUPP01 > JBEKCB01. The sequence goes on from JBEKCB010000030.1 coordinate 16,439, forward strand.
CGTCCACCTGCTTCGGCAGCGTCCCTTGCTCCGTGAAGTCCCACAGCCCGCCGTCCTCCGCATGCAGCGCCGAACGCTGCTTCGCAACCTGAGCGAAATCGGCCGGCCCTTTGAGCTGCAAAAGGAGCTCCTGCGCCGATTTCCGGGCCGCCGCGCGGTTCTGCATCTCGGTCACGCGGATGAAGATTCCGCGGAACTTCACGCGGGCCGGTTCCTCGAACTGGTTCAGGTTCTGTTCGTAATACTCGCGGACCTCCCTGGGCGCGACCGAGAGATCGCGCATGACGAACTGATAGCGGACGTAGTCCATGAGCGTCCGGTCGCGGACCTGTTCCGTGTAGGCCTGGTAAGTGAGACCCTTCTTTTGAAGCGACTCACGGAGGGCCGCTTCGCCGCCCGCATTACGGCGCTCGTCCTGGATGCGGCTTTCGACGCTCTCGTCGAAGTGTTTTTTGAATCCCTCGTTCGCGTTCAGGAGACGGTTCCCTTCGGCGACCAGCAGTTTCTCAGCGACCATCTGCCGCAGGACCGTGGCATTGAGATCCATTTTGCGCCGCCGGCGTTCATCCTGGGACAGGCTGTTATCCTTGTCCAGCTCGGCGAGCGCGGGACCGGAACGGTCTAGAACCTCCCGCAGCGTAATGACCTGTTTGTTCACGACCGCGACGACGGAATCGCGGAGCGCGAGCGGCTCGTCCGCCGCGAAGCCGAATCCTGACCCAAGGACGGCGGCAAGCCATGCGACCGCAATGACCGTCTGTCTCTTCATGGTTTCCTTCCAGCGCGCCCCGCCGCCGGGACGGACTCTCCACGTTCCAGCGCGCGGGTCAGCCAAGATATCAATTGAGCTCCGGAAATGCGAGCGCGGTGGAGCAGAACGTGGAGCGTCTTCTCATCCACTTCACGGCAGTCCGCGCCTGCGGCCGAGAAAACGCGCGCCGCGCGCTCCGGCGACGGCGCGCCGATGACCAGCGTATGATCGCGGATTGCGACACTGGCGATCCCGGCCTTCTGCGCCAATTGCCGTAACCGGGTCTCAGTCAGCAGGGCTTCGGCCTCAGCCGGGAGCTTGCCGAACCGGTCTTCCATCTCCGCTCGGAGCGCGTCGAGGTCCGACGCGTTCGTCGCCCGTTGCACTCGGCGATAGAGCTCGATCCGCTGCGACGGGTCTGCGACGTAGCTCTCCGGCAGCAGCGCTTCCGTCCCGAGCATCAGCGTCACATCGGGGCGCTCCGGCGTGGGCTGGTTCTTCAGCGCATTGACCGCGTGCTCGAGAATGCGGCAGTACATGTCATAGCCGACCGCCGCGATGTGGCCGCTCTGCTCCGGGCCGAGGATGTTGCCGGCGCCGCGAATCTCCAGGTCGCGCATAGCGATCCGGAAGCCGGCGCCCAGCTCGGAGAATTCCTCAATCGCCTTGAGCCGCTTCTCGGCGATCGGAGTGATCGGCCGGTCCGCCGGCAGCAGCAGGTAAGCGTAGGCGCGGTGCCGATAGCGGCCGACGCGGCCGCGAAGCTGGTGCAGCTCCGCCAGGCCGAACATGTCCGCGTCGTCAATCAGGATCGTGTTCGCGTTCGGAATATCCAGCCCGGACTGGATGATCGTCGTGCAGACCAGCACGTCCGCGCGCTGCTCCACGAAGTCGTGCATCACCTGCGCCAGCTTGCGCTCGGGCATCTGGCCGTGCCCGACGAGCACGCGCGCCTCGGGGACGAGTTCCTTGATCTTGCGCTCGGTCCGGTCAATCGTCTCGACGCGGTTGTACAGGTAGTAGACCTGGCCTCCGCGCGACATCTCGTGCAGGATCGCCTGGCGCACTTTGTTCGGGTCATAGCGGAGCAGCCGCGTGTAGATCGCCAGCCGGTCGCGCGGCGGGGTTTCCAGCGTGGAGATGTCGCGGATGCCGAGCAGCGACATGTGGAGCGTGCGCGGGATCGGCGTCGCGGTCAGCGTCAGCACGTCCACCATCGCGCGCAGCCGCTTGAGCCGCTCCTTGTGCTCGACGCCGAACCGCTGCTCCTCGTCAATAATCACGAGCCCAAGGTTCTTAAAGCGCACGTCGGGCTGGACGAGGCGGTGCGTGCCGATGACAATGTCCACGCTTCCTTCGGCCAGGTCGGCCAGAACGCGCTCCTGCTCGGCGGGCGTTCGGAAGCGGCTCAGCATCTCGATTCGCACGGGGTAATCGGCCATGCGCTCGCCGAACGTCTGTGCGTGCTGGGCGGCGAGGACCGTCGTCGGCACCAGCACCGCCACCTGCGCGCCGCCCATAACCGCCTTGAACGCGGCGCGCATAGCGATCTCGGTCTTTCCGTAGCCCACGTCGCCGCAGATCAGCCGGTCCATCGGGCGCGGACGCTCCATATCGCGCTTCGTCTCCTCGGCGACCCGGAGCTGGTCGTCCGTCTCCTCGAACGGGAAGGCGGCTTCGAACTCGCGCTGCCAATCGCCGTCCGGCGGATGGACGATGCCCTGCGTCGCCTCGCGCACCGCCTGCAACTGGAGCATCTCCACCGCCAGATCATGCACCGCCAGTTCCGCGCGCTGCTTGCGGGCGGTCCAGGCCTTCGTCCCGAGCGTGCTCAGCGGCGGGCGATGCTCCGACGGGCCGGCATATTTCTGGACCTGCTCGATCTGCGTGATCGGGACGTAGAGGAACGCCTTGTCGGCGTATTCGATCTTCAGGAATTCCTGTTTCGCGGAGTCGCGTTCCAGGAGCGTCATGCCGTGATATCGCCCGATGCCGTGCGTCGCGTGGACGACCACGTCGCCCGGTTCGAGCTCGTAGAAACTCTCCGCTGCCCGCCCGTGGCGATAGCGCGGCAGGGCGCGCCGCTCGCGGTAACGCTGAAAGATCTCGTGGTGCGTCAGCAGCGCCAGCGAGAGATCGGTCCAATCGAAACCGTGCATCAGCCGTCCGATGCGGATCTCGAAGCGCGGGTCCGTCAGCACGGACGATCCGCCGAGCAGTTCGGTGAGCCGGTCGCGTTCGCCGGAATTCGCGCACAGAACCATCGTGCGCTTGCGTTCCGCCGTCACGTGCTCGAGTTCCTGGACGGTGGCCTTGAGTTCGTGACCGAAGCGCTCGACCGAATGGACGTGGAAGGTGATCGGCTCACCGCTGAAAACCCCCGGCAGCGCGGCAATGTGCAGCGTCGGGAAGCGCGAGGCCAGGCCGCGCAGCGAATCCACCGCCGAGAGCGCCGCGTTCGGCTCCGGATGGCTTGCGAAGAGGTTGGCGCGCTCGAAAATCTCCGCCGGCTCCTTCAAGAACACCCAGGTGTCTTCGGGCAGGTGGTCGAGGAGCGACGACGTGGCGCCCGGAAGTCCCGGTGAGCCTTCCTGGTCCTGATGTTCGGGCACGGCGGTGATGGACGCCTCGGGCATTTCGGTCGTGGAAGCCTGCGTCGCCGGGTCGTAGGTGCGGATGGACTCGATCTCATTCCCGAAGAATTCAACGCGGACCGGCGCCGCGGCGGTATAGGGGAAGATATCGAGAATCCCGCCCCGGCGGCAGACTTCGCCCGGCACTTCCGCCTGGCGGACATTTTGGAAGCCCCGCTCCGTCAGCCAGCGCAGCAGTTCCTCCGGCGGCAGGACCAGTCCCGGCCGCAGGGCGCGCGTGTTTTCGCCGAGGACCGAAGGCGAAGGAGTCTGCAAGAGAACCGCCTGCACCGGCGCGACGATCAGCCGGCACGCCGTCGGAGGAGCGGAACGATCCCGCCGCAAGGCCAGATACTTCAGCACGGCCAGCCGCTGGCTGCGGATCTCGGCGTCCGGCAGTTCGTCCGCCTCGACCGTCTCCCAGGCCGGAAAGAGCAGCGGCAGATCGGGGAAAAAGAGGCCGACATCCTCGACGAGCGCTTCGGCCTGCTCGATCTGGGGGAGCACGCAGAGGATCGTGCGCCCGGCGCGCGAGGCCAGCGCCGTCGCCAGGCACGCCGCCGATGAACCCCAAAGTCCCTCCGCGAAGCAGCCTCGGCCGCTGCGCAGCCGCGCCTCGAGGTCCTGGAAGGGCGGGTGCTCGACCAGCATGGCGATCAGGTCTTGCATGGGAACGGTCTCGAAGAGACTCTCCGGCGCGGCGGCACCGGTTCTATGGCGTGGGCTGGCCCGGCATAACGCATGACTTCATACATTCTAGTCGAAATGGCCGCGCGAACTCAAGCTTTCCACCGATGGCGCCCGAAGCATGGAGTTCGGCCTGTAGGTTCATGTATAATGCAGCGCGAGGAAGGAGACGCCATTTGACTGAATCGCTTCGCCGGGATGCCGAGAAGGTCGTCGAGACGCTTCGCGCCACAGGCCACGAGGCTTACTTTGCCGGCGGCTGCGTCCGCGACATGGTCATGGGAGTCGAGCCGCACGACTACGACATCGCCACAAGCGCGCGCCCCGAAGAGGTCGTCCGGCTTTTTCCTAGAAGTCTGACGGTCGGCGCGCAATTCGGCGTGGTGGTGGTGCTCGCCGGCTCGGGCAGTTTCGAGGTTGCGACTTTTCGGACGGACGCGCCCTCGTCCGACGGCCGCCACCCGGACAGCGTGCAGTTCTGCTCGGCGCGCGAGGATGTCGCCCGGCGCGACTTCACGATCAACGGCATGCTCTATGACCCCGTCGAGCGCCGCGTGATTGACTGGGTCCAGGGTCAGGAAGACGTCCGCGACCGCGTGATCCGCGCCATCGGAAATCCCGAGGAGCGTTTCGCGGAGGACAAGCTGCGCCTGCTGCGCGCGGTGAGGTTCGCGGCGAGGCTCGCCTATGCCGTCGAGGAGAAGACCTACGCGGCCATCGTCCGCATGGCGCCGCACGCCGGCGAGGTCAGCGCCGAGCGCGTCCGCGACGAACTCGTTCGCATCCTCACCGGCCCGAACGCCGGCCGCGCCGTGCGCATCATGCACGATACCGGCCTGCTCAAGCCGATCCTGCCGGAGATCGAAGCGCTTGCCGGAGTCGAGCAACCGCCGCAGTTCCATCCGGAAGGGGATGTGCTCGAACACACCTGCGTCATGCTCGATGCGATGCGCAATCCCTCGACGGAACTGGCGTTGGCGGTGCTCCTGCACGATGTCGGCAAGCCGCAGACCCAGACCTTCGCCGAGCGCATCCGGTTCGACGACCACGACCAGGCCGGCGCCGAAATCGCGCGGGACGTCTGTCGTCGCCTGCGATTCTCCAACGACCAGCTCGAGCAGATCGTCTCGCTCGTCGGCAGCCACATGCGCTTCATGGCCGTCCAGCGGATGAAGCTCAGCACGCTCAAGCGCCTCCTGGCTCTGAGCCGGTTCGACGAACACCTCGAACTCCATCGTTTGGACTGCATCTCCAGCCATGGTAAGCTGGATAATTACGAGTTTTTGCGGGCAAAGTTGGAGGAGTTCAGCGGCGAGGAGATCGCGCCTGAGCCGCTGGTGACAGGCCGCGATCTCATCGAGTTGGGATACGAGCCGGGCCCCGTTTTCAAGCGGATTCTGGATGCGGTCCGCGAGGAGCAGCTCGAGGGCCGGCTGGACAACCGCGAGGAAGGCATCGAATGGGTCCGGCAACGGAGCAAGGAATGGAAGCAGGACCAGGAGGCCCGGTGAGCGGCCTTGAACCGGTCCGGACGCCGCAAGACGCTTCCAAGCCGGACGCCGCGCTGCCTGCGTGGAAGACCGCGCTCCGGCCGGTCTTTGCGGTCAGCTTCTGTGGCGCGTGCCTGGGCGTCCTGGCGCTTCTGCTCATGTTTCACGCTCCCGCGGTCAACGCGCCCATTTTCTATTTCACCACCCGCCCGGCCTTCGTCTGGTTCGGCATGCTGCTGCCTTTCCTCGCGGTCGGAGCGCTGGCCATGCGACGGCGCTGGTTCGTACTGGGCTGCGCGTTCTGGGTTGTGAGCCTGCTCGCCTGCGAGGACGCCCTGGCGTGGGTCAGGCCGTTCCACGAGAGCGCCCGGACGAAGTTCGAAGCGAGCCAGATGGCCTATCTCAGTTTCAGCAGTGCCCGCGGCAACGAGATCGAAGTGCTGGACGTGCCTCTGCGCATCGTCACTTGGAACGTGCGCTCCGGCACGCTGGGCGCCGCTCAGGCGGTCGCTCAACTCGCCGAGCTCCGGCCGGACGTCGCGCTGCTGGAAGAGTTCGTGTGGGGCGATCATTCGGGCATGCTCGACGCGTTCCGCGCCTCGCCCTATTTCCGAGGATACCAAGTCACGGGTCCCACGGCGCACCCGAACGGTATCGCCATCGTCAGCCGCTTTCCGATCACCGAGCCCAAGGGAGTTCTATTGCCGTGGAATTCCGCGGTGTGGCAGGTGCATTTTGCGCCGGATCGCCGCATAACGTGCGTGGCCCTCCATCTGAGTGCGCCCGAGCTCAAGACGCAGGTGCTGCGCGGCTGGACGTGGAAGGGCCTTCGCAAAGCGCTCGAGTCGAGGCGCAGAGAACTGGAAACGGTGCGCGAGATGGCCGGCCTTCAGGTGGATGGAAGCCCGCTGCTCATGGTCGGGGACTTCAACGTGCCTTCGAACTATCCGGACCTTTCCATCGCGACGGCCGGCATGAAGGACGCGTTCGCGACGAAAGGGTTCGGCTGGGGCAAGACGGCGCCCGCGAACTTTCGAGCCGTCCGCCCGGATATGATCTTTGTCCCGCCCGACGCTACGGTTTTCGACGCGTTCGCGATGCCTACGGATAACTCGGACCACTGCCCGGTCGTCGCCGAAATTTCCATTCGGGTGCCGCGGCTGGCGACGATGAAGTTGCCTGCGACGAAGGAAGATCTCCCAGCGGCGCCCAAACTCACCGGCCCGAAACAGCGCGTCCCGCAATCGGGGCGTCCGTAGCGCGGTGCTTGACGAATGCCGAAACCACTGATTATAATGCTTTTGAACGCCGGAAGGGGATAAGCACAACTTTTCCAACAACTTACATGCGTGAGAGATGTCGTGCCCTGGGCCAACCGGCTTTTCGAGCGTCTCCAGCGTGGACTGCAGGCTTGTCTCGCGAAGCGGGGCGGTCATCAGACGTCTTCCTTTCGAGCGGAGTGGAACGGATGAATAACCTTTGTATCGTTGGCCTGCAGTGGGGCGATGAAGGCAAGGGCAAAATCGTGGACGCCCTGGCGAACGACTTTGACCTGGTCGTCCGCTACCAGGGCGGAAGCAATGCCGGCCACACCGTCGTCATCAATGGGCAGAAGTTCGTCCTTCATTTGCTCCCGAGCGGCATCCTTCGGCCGGGCAAGCTCTGCGTGATCGCCAATGGCGTCGTCCTGGATCCGCCGCTCCTGTTGCAGGAGATGGACGAGCTGATCCGCAGAGGCGTAAAGATATCCGACAACCTGGCGATCAGCGACCGGGCGCACGTCGTTTTGCCGTATCACAAGGAACTCGACAAGCTCCAGGAGGCTGATCCGAGCCGCAACAAGATCGGCACGACCGGCCGAGGCATCGGGCCGTGCTACGTGGACAAGGCCGCGCGCACAGGCATTCGCGTCGGTGATATGCTCGACCGGGCGACGTTCGAGCGCAAGCTGCGAGCGAACATCGAACAGAAAAACCGGTTGTTCGAGACGCTCTATCACGCACCGGCAATCTCCTGCGAGCGGATTCTCGAAGAGTATCTCGGCTATGCGGAGCGGCTGCGCCCGCTCGTATGCGATACGGTCGGCCTGCTGACGGATGCCCAGGCCCAGGGCAAGCGGATTCTCTTCGAAGGCGCGCAAGGCGCGTTGCTGGACGTGGATTTCGGGACCTATCCCTACATCACTTCCTCCAGCGCCAGCGCCGGAGGTGTAGCCACCGGAAGCGGCGTTTCGCCGAAGGCGATCGGCCGCATACTCGGCATCATGAAGGCGTATACCACGCGTGTCGGAGAAGGGCCGTTCCCGACGGAACTGAACGACGACATCGGCCGCCGGTTATGCGAGCGCGGCAGCGAATTCGGCGCAACCACCGGCCGGAAAAGACGTTGTGGCTGGTGCGACGTCGTCGCGGTCCGTCACACGGTGGCCATCTGCGGCGTGGACTCGATCGCGATGACCAAGCTCGATGTCCTCAGCGGCCTCGAAACGATTTCCGTTGCGACGGAATATCGGTATAATGGCGCTGCTATAGCTCGCTTTCCGGCCGGCGCTGAAATGCTGGCGAAGTGCGAGCCGGTCTATCGCACGTTCGCGGGCTGGACAGAGGACCTCTCGAAGTGCCGGAAGTTTTCGGACCTGCCGTCCAACGCCCGCGCGTACGTGACGGCATTGGAGGAGATGCTGGGCGTGCCGGTGGAAAGCATCTCCGTTGGAAGCGGACGAGATGACTGTGTCCGACGTTGAGAGCGTCTCGGCGGTCGGTCTCCTGGGCGAATGAAATGCAGGGCGCACCCGACAACGCGCATGAGGATCTTTCCGCTTCTCCGGCATCGGGACCTGAGCGTCTCCCGCGGCACGTGGCCATCATCATGGATGGCAACGGCCGCTGGGCGCGGCGTCTGGGGCTGTCACGCCGCCGCGGACACTCCGAAGGCGCCGAGTCCGTGCGCGTGATCATCCGCGAGTGCTCGCGCCTCGGCGTCGAGCAGCTCACGCTCTATGCCTTCTCCACCGAGAACTGGCGCCGGCCGAGGACCGAAGTGCGGCTCCTCATGGCGCTGATGAAGCGCTTTCTGATCTCCGAGCGCGGAGAGTTGATCGAGAACAACCTGCGCCTGCGAGCGATCGGGCGGCTCGCCGAGCTGCCCAATGACGTGCGCGGGGCACTGGAGAAGAGCATTCAGGTCTGCGAAAAGAACACGGGCATGATCGTCCGCCTCGCGCTCAACTACGGCGGCCGGCAGGAGATTCTGGACGCAGCGCGGAAGATGGCGACCGAGGCGCGAAGAAACCGGCAGGAGCCCGAGGACTGGACCGAGCAGGATTTCAAGCGCAGCCTCTGCGATGCCGAGATGACGGACCCGGACATGCTGATCCGGACGGGCGGCGAAATGCGGCTGAGCAACTTTCTGCTCTGGCAACTTTCTTATGCCGAACTCTGGTTCACAAAAACCTGCTGGCCGGAGTTCCGCGCCGCCCATCTCCGGCAGGCCTTTCGCGCCTATGCCCATCGCGAGCGCCGTTTCGGCGGCCTGCAGGGGCGTCGCCCGGCGACGACGCATTCCGGTCCGCTCAGCGGTTCGGAGCGGGGCGCGCCGTCCCGCCCCGTCTGAGGCCCGCCTATGGCACACGACGGCGAACGAGCCAGCCAAACGTTTCACATTGACCAGATCGAAAAAGCGCGCGTGCTGCTGGGCCGCCAGGACCGGCACCTGCGGCTCCTTCGCGATACGTTCGATATCCGCGTCTTCATGCGCGGCCACGTCCTGACTCTTGAGGGCGATGCGCCTGCCGTGCAATCCGCCTCGAAAGTGGTCACCGACTTGCTCGAACAACTGCATCAGAAACCGCACCTCTCCGCCGCCGAAGTGGAAGAAGCCATCTCCGGCGCAATCCAGGCGGAGCAATCTTCCAGCGACATCCACATCGAGGTCTTCACTCGCGGCCGCGCCATCCGCCCGCGCACGCCCGGCCAGGCCGCCTATCTCAAGGCGATGGCCGAGAACGACCTGGTCTTCTGCGTCGGGCCCGCCGGCAGCGGCAAGACCTATCTCGCCGTCGCGATGGCGGTGGCCGCGCTGAAGAGAGACGCCGTCCGCAAGATCATCCTCACGCGCCCGGCGGTCGAAGCCGGCGAGCGGCTCGGTTTTCTGCCCGGCGACATGCAAGCCAAGGTAGATCCGTATCTGCGGCCGCTCTACGATGCCCTGCACGACATGATGCCCCTGGTCCAATTGCAGCACTACGTCGAGAGCGACGTGCTCGAAGTCGCACCGCTGGCGTACATGCGCGGCCGGAACCTCGACCGGGCCTTCATTATCCTCGACGAGGGTCAGAACTGCACCCGCAAGCAGATGCAGATGTTCCTCACCCGCCTCGGCGCCTCCTCAAAGAGCATCGTCACCGGCGACATCAGCCAGACCGATTTGCCGCCGGAGGTGCCGTCCGGCATGGTCGAAGCCATGGCGCTCCTGCGCGACGTCCAGGGCATCGGTTTCACCGCCCTGACCCAGCGCGACATCGTCCGCCACCGCCTGGTGCAGGACATCGTGGACGCGTACGAGGCGCGCGACAATGCGCTTTTGCCCGCAGGGCCCGCTGAGGGGCCCGATCGGCCGGGTTAATCCACCATGCCCCTGTTCCCGAAACGCAGTAAATTCCGACGCGTCCCCGCCGACCGCTCGCGGCCGGTGCCCGCCGAACCAGCGGACCTGCTGACTCCGCCGGACAGGCGGGCGGCGCGCCACCTGATCACCGCGCTTTTCCTCGGCGCAGTCGCCGTGATCCTCAATCTGCACGGCGTGGCGCCGCATTTCAAAGTGGGTGAACCGGCCGCCAGGGAGTACCGCGCCCGCGTGGCCTTCAACATCGAGGACCGTGATGCCACCCGGCGCGCCCGCGACGCAGCCATGGCCGCCTGTCCGAGAGTCTTCCGCGAAAACCGCGAACATCTCGATCAACTGTCGCGCGACCTGCGGCGGTTCCTGAGCTCGGTGCTCGATGCCCGCCGCAGCACTGATCTCGCCGATCTCGCGCCCAGCGCCCGGAAGAAGTGGGACATGGGCAGCGAAAAACTGCCGCTCCTTCAGGAAGGCTTCGATCGGAAGTGGCTTCAGTCCTCCATGGAAATGATCGAGATCGCGATCAACAGCGCCGCCGATCTGGGAATCATGAACAGCTCCGCCCGCAAAGTCGAGTTGGCCTCGCAGCGGGATGAGGTGGTCGTCGTCAAGGGTGATTCCGAGGCGCAGAAGGAGGTCCGGCGCAGCGTCTTCGCAACCCGCGAGTATCCCTCGGGCGTCCGCGACTGGTTCGCCGAGCAACTGGAACCGGTGCTGAAGGACCGGCCGGAAAAATTCCGCCAGATCTTTCTGGACATGTTGACGCACTGCGCGACGGCCACGCTCACGCCGGACCTGGCTCAGACGGGCCAGGCGATCACGCGGGCACGGGACAGCGTGGCGGTGCGCTACGACGAGATCGCCAAAGACAGCGTCATCGTGGCCGCCGGCGACCTCGTGACCCAGGAAACGATGGCGGAGATCCAGGCGGAACACGAGGCGTACGCCGCGAGCGTCGCCCATGGCGAGCAGCGCGAGGCGGAGGCGAAAGAGTTCCGCCGCCAGCTCGTCAGCGCCGCCGGCATCACGGCGTTGTTTCTCATCAGCTTCGCGATTCTTGCAGGTCGCGCCGCTTTCATCCCGTCCTCGATATTGGCTTCCAACACCCGCCTCTTCGGTTTTTACGTCCTGTGGCTGACGACGCTGGCGATCATCCGCCTTTTGGAACCGCTTGGGCTCTCGCTCCAGTGGTCGCCCGTGGCGCTGGCGGGGATGATTTTCGCCGTCACCATGGGACCCGCGGGCGCCTTCGGGGCGCTGCTGCTCCTGAGCCTGCTGGCGGGACTCGCAACGGATGCCGGGCTGGGTCTCATTGTGCCGCTGCTGCTGGGCGGCTCCGTGGCCATTTTCGCGATGCTGCGGCTGAAACGGCCGACCCATGTCTTCGAAGCCGGCGTCCTGGCGGGGTTGATGCAGTTGGCCGGAGTCTGGGTCATGTGGTGCATTCACCCGCCGCAGGGCCAGGTGCTCTGGGGCGACCTGCGCCCGCCTGTCGAGGAATCGCTCGCCGCGCTTGGCAGCGGCGTGCTGGCCGGTGCGGTGATGACGGCTGCGCTCCCGTTTGTCGAGAAGTTCTTCGACGTGGCGACGGACCTGCGGCTGCGCGAATGGACCGATCAGAACCAACCGCTGCTCCGGAAGCTGGCGATGGATGCGCCCGGGACTTATCACCACAGTACGCTGGTGAGCAACATGGCTGAAGCGGCTGCGGCGCAGATCGGGGCGAACGCCTTGCTCGCCCGCGTCGGAGGCTATCTGCACGACGTCGGGAAAATCAGCCGCCCGGAGTATTTCGGCGAGAACGCCAGCGGCCAGGCGGACCGGCACGAAAAGCTTTCCCCCATGCTCAGTGCGCTGATCCTGACCGCGCACACGAAAGATGGCGTGGAGTTGGCGGCTCGTTACGGAGTTCCGTCGCCCATCCGTCACATCATTGCCGAGCACCACGGCACGGGCGTCGTGGAATTCTTCTACCAGAAGGCGATCGAGGAGGCAGGGCCTTCGGGCGGCGTGGTCAACGAAGAGATCTTCCGCTATCGCGGCCTGAAGCCGCACAGCCCGGAGGCGGCGATCGTGATGCTCGCCGACGCGAGCGAGTCGGCCGCGCGGAGCATGGAGTCAATATCGCCTTCGGGAATCGAACGGCTCGTGCACGACATCGTCGAACAGCGGCTGAAGGACGGCCAACTTGACGAGTGCAGGATGAATATCACCGATATCCGGCGGGTGGAGAAGAGCCTGGTGCGAAGCCTGATAGCCGTAGCCCATCCTCGAATCCGATATCCGACTCTTGCCAGGTGAGCGGGCAGGCCATGCTGAGAGTGAAGGTTTCCGACCGGCGCAACATTCTGCGAAACTTCCACGCGAAGGTCATCCGCCTGCTGCGCCTCGCTGCGCCGCGCGGGTGGGCCGGCGGCGAATTGAGCCTGGCGGTCGTGGACGGTCGCGAAATGACCCGGCTCAACCGGCGCTTTACCGGGCGGCGCGGCCAGACCGATGTCCTGGCGTTTCCGCTGGCCGACGGCCCGTCCCCGGCGCTGGTGGTGGGAGAGATCGTTGTCAACGCGTCGCTGGCGGCCCGCGAGGCGCGCCGGCGCGGCGCAGAGCCGATCCATGAACTGACGCTCTACGCGCTTCACGGGGCGTTGCACCTGGCCGGCTATGACGACCATAGTCCGCAGGATCGAAGCGCGATGTATGCGCGCGAGGAGGTGATTCTGCGGCAAGCCGGGATTCCTTATACTCGGCGTCTTCCGAAGCTCCGGCGGGCGCCGGTTTGTCCCTCGCGCGTGAAGGGCGGATAGAAAGAACAGCCCATGTACGTCGTTCTGGCCCTGGTGCTCGGTGTCATTGCGCTGACCTTTTTCTCGGCGGAGCGCTCGCTCAGTCTGTTCTCCTGGTTTCGGTTGCAGGAGTTGAATGCTCCGAGGTCCCGCAAGAACGCCGCCGGCAACTGCCTGCGCAATCGCGGGCTGGTGGTCACGGCGTTCCTGGTGGCAGGCTGCCTGGCGATCGCCGCGCTGTCTGTCGTGCTGGTCGTCGGCGTAAAAACGCGCTGGGCCGTGGGGCTGGAGATACTCTTCCTGGTGCCGTTGCTCGGCTGGATTCTGCCCGAGTTCATCGCCTGGCGAACGGGCGACTGGTTCGTGCTCTATCTGGTGCCGGCGCTTTACGGAATCGTCGGCATCCCGTTCAGGGCGCTGCGGATGGGCCTGCTGCGGCAGACGGCCACGCCCGGCGACGAAAGCCCGCAGGCGGAGTCGGATTCCTCGTCCCAGGCGGACAGCGCGGACAACCAAGCGCACAGAATGTTCCGCAGTGCGGTCCGCCTGAAGTACATCCAGGTGCGCGACATCATGACGCCGAGGACGGACATGGTGACGGTCGCCGATACGGCGACACTGCGCGAGGCGGCGCGCGTCAGCACCGAAAGCGGCTATTCGCGGCTGCCCGTCCATCGCTCAAACCGCGACCAGATCGTCGGCATCCTCCATGCGAAGGACCTGCTCAAGTTCGCGGCCACCGAGAAATGGGATCAGCCGGCGCTGCCCGAGCTCCTGCGGCAGCCGTCTTTCGTCCCTGAGACGAAAACGGTTTCCGAGTTAATGGAGGAGTTGCAGCGCTCGAATGTTCACATGGGGATCGTGGTGGATGAGTACGGCGGCACACGCGGAATCGTAACGCTCGAAGATGTCGTCGAGGAGCTCATCGGCGAAATACGCGACGAGCACGAGCTGCCTCACGAAACGCCTCCGCTCTTCAAGTGGGTGAGCGATCGCAGTGTCGAGCTGGCCGCGTCCATGCGGATCGAGGCGTTCAACAATGAATTCGATCAGGACCTGCGGGAGGAAGAAGGCTTCGACACGGTCGGCGGGCTGGCGACCTTCATGATGGCCAAAATCCCGCAGAACGGCGAGTCATTTCAGGTCGGTGGGGCGCGCATCACGGTGATCCAGGCGGACCCGCGGCGCGTGATTCGCGTGCGGGCGGATTTCGACCGCGCCCCCCGGCGCCGGGAAATGGGGTGACCGTGCCTTACCACCGGACGTGCGGCGTGATGCTGCGCTGCACCGAGTACAGCGAGAGCAGTCAGGTCGCGGCGGTCCTGACGCCGGACCTGGGGCAGATCCACGTGCTGGCCAAAGGCGCGCGCCGCCCGCGCAAGGACGGCCGGGGCGCGCTGGACCTGCTGGACTATTGCGACCTGGTCCTCGCGCAGCGTCCGGCGGGGCAGTTGCACATCCTGGCCGACTGGAGCCTGCGTGAGAGGTTCCCGCGGCTGCGCGCGGACATGGGGCGCATCTGGGTGGCCTGCTACGCTCTGGAGATCGCGTTGGGCACGACCGAGGAAAACGCCGAGGACGGCGCCGTATGCCATGACCTGGTGGATCTGTTGCGCGCGTTGGACCGCGGCGAGAACGAACACCTGGCGCTCTTCCGATTTCTCTTCCGCGCGCTTCGCACGCTGGGACACGTCCCGGCGACGGAGAACTGCACGCAGTGCAACGGTCCGCTGCACGGGCACACGCGCTTCAGCCCGGCTTCCGGAGGCGCACTCTGCGGCGATTGCACCGGCCTTGACCCGACCGCATTCCCGATCTCGCGCGGCTCGCTGGCCGTTATGACCCGGCTCGCCGCGGAAGCCCCGGGCGCGCCTTTGCGCCTGACGCGCGACCAGATCCGCGAAATCCGACGTGCATTTAACGACCAAATCCAGTATCATCTAGGGAAGCCCTTGAGGTCTGAGCGTTTTCTTGCCGAGGTGTAATGCGCGAGCAAGTACGGAGCTTTACGCCCATCGTCGTGCGCCGGGCTTCACGGGCTTGCGCCGTCCTGGCGCTCGTGACAGCTCTGATGCTGGCCGGCGCGGCGCAGGCGGAATGGGTGTGGGACGGCGATCTCGGCTGGATTGACATGTCCGAGCGCCCGACGGAGTCCGACCGCGGGCTTTTCGCCTATGCGACCGGCCTGTTGATACGCGGAGATTACGCGGCGGCGGCCGATGTCTTTCGCCGAGTGGAAGAGAAGTTCCCGGAATCGCCGTTCGCCATCAAGGCCAGGTTCGGCCGGGCGAAATGTGCGTTCCATCTGGACAAACCGGCTGAAGCCGCAAAGCTCTGTGACGAGCTTCTGGCCGCGAAGCCGGAAAGTCTCCGGCGGGACGATCTCGAGGCGTTCATTCGGGACCTGGCCGCGAAGCTGGGGCAGAGCGATCCGAAGCGGGCCGCGGAGCTTCTCAATCGTCTCGGCACAAGCCGGCCGACAGAGAAGACGCAGTCCGAAGCCGTGACCGAACCAGCCGCGCCGGCCCGCAATCCGGGCGATGATCGCACGGCCGGGGCAGCCTCCGAGAAGATTGCCGCGCCCGCCTCCGATCCGGAGGCCAGGTACGACGCGATGTTCAAGGAAGCCGTGAATGACGTGGACGAGAGCCGGGACCGGGAGCACAGCGAAATGCTCCTGCGGCAGGCCGAGGCGAAGCTCCGCGAACTGCTGAGCGCGGATCCCAAGGGCCGGCACGAGAAGGAGGCCCGGGAGTATCTCGATGTCATTAACGGCCTGTTGAAGGAATCGGACCCTGAGCGCAGAGCGGTTTATTACGCCGTTACGCGACTGCTCGAGCCGGGGTACGGTGGTGACAGCACGGTATTCAAGTCCGCCGCAAAGCAGTTCCGCGGCTCGAGCGTCGGGGAAACCGCGCGGTTTTACCAGGCCGAATGCCTGTATCGGCAAGGTGAGCTATGGTCGGCCTTTGACGTGTACGAGCAGTTCCTGCAAGAGTACGCCGCGTCGAGCCGGCGGCGGGCGGTCGTGGAACGCGAGTACGTGATCGGCCAGGCGTTGCAGGATCAGCACCAGCTCAGCCGCGCCGAGGACGTGATGGAAGCGGTGGCGCACAACGCTTCGAACGGGCCGCTGGCCGATGACGCCCTGATGTCTGTGGGGCGCGCGCAGCTTGACCGGGAGCGTTTCGAGGATGCCCGGACGACATTTGATCTCGTGGCGCAGGGCTATCCGAAGAGCAAGTGGAACCGCGCGGCGATTTTTATGAGCGGCGTAGCGGACCTGCGGCACAGTCGGGTCATCCCCGACAACGAGATGCTCCTGGAGCGAGCGCAGAGGGCCTTCGAGATATACCTGCGCGACCAGCCGAATGGCCAGTTCGCGGACGAAGCGAAGAATCTGCTGAGGGAATGCAAGGAGAAGGAGGCGCAGACGCTGCTGGACGTCGCGCACTTTTACGAGAAGCGCGACAAGCCGGCGGCGGCAGCGGTGTACTACAAGATGGTGCTGGCGGAGTATCCGGAGAGCGTCTCCGCAGAGTCTGCAAAGTCGGCACTCGGCCAGCCGGACGAGCCGTCGAAGAAAGCGAACCCATGAAATTGTGGCGACCCCTGGTGTGCGGCGTGCTGCTCGCGATGGCCGGATTGTTCCTCACCGGTTGCGGATATCATTCGGGCTTTCTGATCCCCGCTGACGTGCACACCGTCCATATTCGCGTGGTCGGGAACGATACATTCTGGCATGAGGCGGTCAAGTCGGACAATCTTCCGGGAACCGGCCAGCCTTCATCGAGCCGCCCGGCCTACACGATGGAACTGGAGTTGACCGAGCGCATCAAGAACGAAGTGGTGCGGCGGACGCCGTTGAAGATCGCCCCGGAGGAGCGCGCCGACAGCATTCTTGAGGCCACGATCCGCAAAGTGGAACCGGGAGTTCTGGTGCGCGACGTCAACAATAACGTCAGTTCGGGGCGCGTGACGATCAGCGTGGACTTCACGTGGAAGGACCGGCGCACCGGCCGCGTGCACGCGGAAGGCAAGGGCATCGAGCGTCCGACCGACTTCGTCGTGACGCGCGGGGAAACCTTGACCAGTGCCACGCGCACGAGTTTCGATTACATTGCCGACCAGATTATCGAGCAAATGCAAGAGAGCTTCTAAAGGAGAACCGCGAGTTCATGGCTGACGACCGACCGAACCAGCAACCGCAACGTCCGGGCCAGGGAGGCCCGGGGCGTCCACCCGGCCCGAAACCCGGCGGCCCGCCGGGCGGACTGTTCGTCTGGATGGTGTTCCTGTTCGCCGTGCTGCTGTTCGTGTACTGGGTGGTCCAGCACCAGAAACAGAGCAAGCGAGAGCCGATCCACCTGAGCGTGTTCTACCAGCGCCTCAAGGAAGGGCAAATCGCCGACGCTGAAATCCGCCACAACGTGGTCGCGGGCCGATATCGCGGGCCCTTCACGGCGGAGCAATTCGAGGAGTACAGCGCGCCGATCAACGACGTTGAAATCGAAAACGTCTCCAAGGCCCTGGCGGAGTATAACGCCGATCCTAAACACCAGCAGGTGGACTACTCCGAGGACCCGAGCAGCGACCTCATGCAGATGTTAATCGGCACGGTGCCGGTGCTGATCGTCGTCGTCATCCTGTGGTGGCTGCTCGCGCGACAGTTCCGCTCGGCCGGCGGGACCGGCAGCGTGCTGAGCTTCGGCAAGGCCCGCGCCAAGCTGCATACGAAGGAGCAGTCGAACGTCACGTTCGACCAGGTCGCCGGCATTGACGAGGCGAAGGAGGAAGTCGCCGAACTGGTCGAATTCCTGAAGAGCCCGATGAAGTTCCGCCGCCTCGGCGGCCGGATCCCGCGCGGAGTGATCCTCATCGGGCCGCCGGGCACTGGGAAAACGCTTCTCGCGAAGGCGATCGCCGGCGAGGCCGAGGTGCCATTCTTCAGCATCTCCGGCTCCGATTTCGTCGAGATGTTCGTCGGCGTCGGCGCCTCGCGCGTGCGCGACCTTTTCCACCAGGCCAAGGAAAGCGCGCCGTGCATCATCTTCCTGGACGAAATTGACGCCGTCGGACGCCGGCGCGCCATTGACATTCACGGCGCGAGCGCCGAGAGCGCCCAGACGCTCAACGCGATCCTCGTCGAGATGGACGGCTTCGAGACCGACGACAACGTGATCGTCGTCGCCGCCACGAACCGCCCGGACGTTCTCGATCCGGCGCTGCTTCGGCCCGGGCGATTCGACCGCCAGATCATCGTGGACTTGCCAGACATCCGCGGACGCGAAGCTATCCTGAAGGTACACGCGCGGAAATACAAGCTCGCCGCCGACGTAGACCTGCGCCAGATCGCGCAAGGCACGCCGACGTTCTCCGGCGCCGACCTCGAAGCCCTCATGAACGAGGCGGCGCTTCTGGCGACGCGCAAGGCCAAGCTCGCCGTCGCGATGAGCGACCTGGAAGAGGCTCGCGACAAAGTCCGCTGGGGCCGCCAGCGCCGCTCGCGGCAGATGACCGAGGAGGATCGGAAAATCACCGCCTACCACGAAAGCGGCCACGCGCTGGTCGCCAAGCTGCTGCCGGATGCGGAGCCGCTGCACAAAGTCTCCATCATCCCGCAGGGCATGGCGCTCGGCATGACCATGTCGCTGCCGGACCGCGACCGTTACCATATTCAGCGGCGGCGGATGATCACGGAGATCGCCATCTTGCTGGCCGGCCGCGCCGCCGAGGAGATGTTCTGCGGCGATATCACCTCCGGCGCACAGAGCGATCTCGACCGGGCTACGGACATCGCCCGCAGCATGGTCTGCCGCTGGGGCATGAGCGACGTGATCGGCCCGGTGAGTTATCACGAGATGGAAGAGTCGGTCGCCTGGTGGCAGGAACCGACGCGCGGCCGCGCCTGCTCCGAGGCGGTCATGATCAAGATTGACGAGGAGATCACCCGCCTGACCCGCGACGGATACGAGACGGCGAAGCGGCTCCTCGGCGAGCACCGCACCGAGATTGACAACCTCGCGAAGACGCTGCTGAAGTACGAGGTGGTTTACAACAAAGAGGTCGAGGCGATCATGGCCGGCCAAGAGGTCATTCGTCCGCCGGCGAACGGCGCGGCCGAAGGGGACGCGGCCGCCGCCGCCCACGAACAGAAGCGTGAAGGCGACCACGTCGAAATGATTCCAGGGCCGCAGTCTGTGCAAAAGCAGAAGCCAGAGGAGAAGGCCTCCGCATGAGCGATGTCCGCAGCGCCCAAACGCCGCGGAGCGTTCGCGATGCCTATGAGCTGACGCTGCCGAATGGAGGTAAGCTGCAGCTCGGCGGCGACCGGCGCGTGTGCGTCATGGGAATCCTGAACGTGACGCCGGACTCGTTCTCCGACGGCGGGATGTTCCTCGACGTCTCGAAGGCGGTGGCCCATGCCGAGGAGATGGCCGGCGAGGGCGCCGACGTGATTGACATCGGCGGGGAATCCACGCGGCCGGGCGCCGAATTCCTGTCGGAGGCGGAGCAGGCCGCGCGCGTGATGCCGGTGATCCGGCGGCTGGCGCCCCGGCTCCGAACGCCGATCAGTATTGACACCACGAGCGCCGGCGTCGCGAGACAGGCGCTGGACGCGGGTGCGCAGATCGTGAACGATATTTCGGCGCTTCGCCAGGACACCGCCATGGCGCCGCTCCTGGCGGAACGCGGCGCGCCGGTGGTGCTCATGCACATGCAGGGGCGGCCGCGGGACATGCAGGAAAAGCCTTTCTATCGCGACGTGGTCGCCGAGGTGCGCGATTTTCTGGCAGGGCGGATCGCCTGGGCCGTCGAGCAGGGGATCGCCGCGGAGCAAATCATCGTGGACCCCGGCTTCGGATTCGGAAAGAACTTCGCGCATAACATGGCGCTGCTGCGCCATCTCGACGCGCTGCGTTCGCTATCGAGGCCGATCCTGGTCGGCACCTCGCGCAAGGCCATGCTGGGCCATATCCTCGGCGTGCCGCCGGCGGAACGCGTTTTCGGAACGGCGGCCACGGTGGCGGCGGCCGCGGAACGGGGCGCGGCCATCGTGCGCGTGCATGACCTTCGCTGCGCGGTCCATGTGGTCAAGGTGATGGCGGCGATACAGGGAAAGGCCTGGAATTGAGTTCACTCCTGCCTTTGCTTCCGCACTGGAACACCTTATGGCCGGCGCTGATTGAGATCGCGCTGCTGTACGTGGTCTTCTATGGCATTTTGGGGTTCCTGCAAGCCACGCGCGGCGCCGGCGTGCTGCGCGGCCTCTTCTTCGTGCTCGTCATGGCGCTCCTGGTGGTGGGATTCCTGGCCAACCAGTTGCACCTGTACCGGATCGAATACCTCATGGGGCCCAACGTGCTGACGTGCCTCCTGATCATCGCGGTGCTCTTTCAGCCGGAGATCCGGCGATTGCTGCTGCGTCTGGGCGAAGTGCCGATGTTCTGGTGGTTGATCCATGGCGAGGCCACCATTGTGCCGGAGATCGTCACAGCGGCCTTTACGCTGGCACAGCGCAAGGTCGGCGCGCTGATCGTCATCGAGCGGGACGTAGGACTCGGGGCGCTCATCGAGGGCGGTACGCCGGTCAATGCCGCCGTCACGAGCGAACTGCTCGTGACGATCTTCTGGCCCGGCTCGCCGCTTCACGACGGCGCGGTCATCATCCGGGGCGACCGGATCGCGGCGGCAGCCTGCCTGCTGCCGCTGACGGAGCAACCGGGCTTGGCGCGAACCCTGGGAACGCGACACCGCGCCGCGATCGGCGTGACTGAGGATTCCGATGCGATCTCGATCGCCGTGTCCGAAGAGACGCAGCAGGTCTCGTTCGTGCATCGTGGAGAGTTGCGAATGGGTCTCGACAAGGACCAGTTGCAGAAGATCCTCGAAGAGGCGCTGATCGAGACGGTCCCGGCCGCCTCCGACAACACGGCGAAGACATGACATGCCGCTGAAAACCTTCGACGAGTTCATCTGGAAGCATGTGTTCAACAACTTCACCGCCAAGGTGATGGCACTGGCGATGGCGCTGGGGCTGTGGCTCTACGCCTACGTCTTCAGTTACACCAACAGCGATGTCGAGATTCCCGTCCATATCCACGTGGGCGAAGGTTGGTCCGTTGAACACATACTGCCCGATGAAGCGGTCCACGGGGAAAACCTTCTGGTCAAGGTCAAGCTGAGCTATCCGCGTCGCTTCGAGGACCAGTTCACACAGGAGCTGCGCGCGGGAAAGACTTACCTCGACTGCAACGTCGCGCCGATGCCCGACCAGAAGCCTGTCACCGTGACTCTGAAGAAAGAACTTCTGGTGACGTCGCGCGACTTCTCTCTGCAGATCGAGAGCTTCAAGCCGCCGGAGCTCAAGATCGAACTCGTCCGCGAGGCGGCCATGATGGTGCCGGTAGTGCCGAAGTACTCGGCGCCGCCGCCCGGTTACCGCGTTGAATACGCCTTTCCACTCACGGCCGAGGTGATGATTCGCGGCCCGGAGGTCATCATCAAGCACCTCCATGAGGCTGGAATCGAGACCGAAGAAATGAATATCTCGGCGCCTCGTCCCGGCAGCAGGGAGGAGTGGGATTTGCAGCCGATGGCCCGCATTCCCTCAAGCGCGGCGTTTGAAGGCAAGAAGTACCCGATCGTTTGCACCGACCTTGTCCAGTGCAACATTCATCTGGCGCGGGCGCCGGTTGAGAAGAGCTTCACTGAAGTCCCGATCCAATTGCTCGTTCCGCCCGGCTACGCCTACGTGGCGACGCTGCTCCGGGAAAGCACCACCAACGTCCAGGTGACCGGGCCGAAGAGCGCCGTCGAGGCACTGAAGAAGGAGAACATCGTCCTGTATGTGGACGTCCGTGACCCGAAGCTGGTCCCGCAGGAAACGCCATACACACAGCCCATTTATGCGCAGATCGTGGACGAACATCAGCGGGATATGGTCGTCAAGCCCGCGACTTCCACTTGTGCCGTAAAAATCAGCGAAGCGAAGCCCAAGTAACCCGGCGTTCGCCGGCGCACGGGCGGAGGAACACAAGGATGAAGATACCCAAGCTCGGAGTGAATATTGACCACGTGGCGACTGTGCGCCAGGCGCGCAGGACTTTCGAGCCCGATCCGGTTACGGCGGCGGCGCTGGCAACGCTGGGCGGCGCCGAGGTCATCACCGCTCATCTGCGCGAGGACCGCCGCCACATCAACGATCGCGACCTGCGGTTGCTGCGCGAGACGGTGTTCACGAAGTTGAACCTGGAAATGGCCTGCGTGCCGGAGATCGTCGGCATCGCCCTGAAGACCCGGCCGGAACAGGTGACGCTCGTGCCGGAGAAGCGCGCCGAGGTCACGACGGAAGGGGGGCTGGATGTCGCGCGGTCGAGGCCGCCGCTGGCGCGGGACATCGCGCGCTTGAAAAAACAGGGCATCCTTGTTAGCCTCTTCATTGACGCCGACCTCGGCCAGGTTCGGGCTTCGGCGGAGCGCGACGCCGACGCCGTCGAACTCCACACCGGCCCCTATGCGAACGCGCGCAGCGAATCGGCGCAAACGCGGCACCTGGAGCGGCTGTTGCGGGCCGCCGAAGAGGCCGCCCGGCTCCGACTGCGCGTCAACGCCGGTCACGGACTTACCTATACGAACGTGCGCGCGCTCGTCGGCGCGCTGCAGGTCGAAGAGCTCCACATCGGCCACAGCCTCATCGCGCGCGCGGTGATGGTCGGCATGGAGCGGGCCGTCCGCGAGATGTGCGCGCTGATCGCTCTTTATGCGAAGAAAACCTGAAGTTCCCAGCGAAAGAGGTGTCGGACACATGTTCAAAGGTTCGTTTGTCGCACTGATTACGCCGTTTCGCAACGGGGCCGTGGACTACGCCCGGCTCGAGCAATTGATTGATTTTCACGTTCGGGAAGGGACTGCCGGCCTTTCTCCCTGCGGGACGACTGGAGAATCGGCGACGCTGACGACCGAGGAGCACAAGGAGGTCGTCGCGTTCGTCGTCAAACACGCGGCCAAGCGGATCCCGGTCATGGCGGGCACCGGCTCGAACAGCACGCAGGAGGCGGTGGAGTTGACCGTCGCGGCGGCCAAAGCCGGCGCGGACGCCTGCCTGCTGATCTCGCCGTATTACAACCGGCCGGAGCCGGAGGGCATGTTCCTGCATTTTAAAGCGATCGCCGATGCCGCGCACCTGCCGATGGTGCTCTATAGCATTCCGTCGCGGACCGGACGCGAGATTGCTATGGAGACGGTGCTGCGCCTGGCCGACGAGGTCAAGGAAGTCGTCGGGATCAAGGAAGCCGGCGGCTCGCTTGACCGCGTCAGCGAACTGTGCCGCCAGACTCGCCTCGACGTGATGTCCGGCGACGATTCCCTTACGTTGCCGATGATCTCGGTCGGCGCGACCGGCGTCATCTCCGTCCTGGCCAACATCATCCCACGCGACGTGGCGGGGATCGTCTCCTCAGCGCTTGCGGGAGACATGGCGGCGGCGCGCGCGGCGCATTTCAAGACGCTGCCGCTGGTCAAAGCCACATTCCTCGAAAGCAATCCGATCGGGATCAAGACCGCCATGGGGCTGCTCAGGCTGTGCGCGGCCGAAATGCGGCTGCCTCTTTCGCCGATGCGCCCCGAAAATGAGTCGAAATTGCGCCAGGCGCTGCGAGATTACGGACTTTTGAAATAACAACGTTCTGGCCCAGGGAGACCGCGCTCATGGATGCAAAAAAAATCGAACGCGCCGTAAAGCTCTTTCTCGAAGGGATCGGCGAGCAGCCCAACCGTCCGGGCATCCGGCAGACCCCGCGCCGCGTGGCCAACATGTGCACGGAACTCTACGCCGGCATGATGATAGACGCCTCCACGCTGATCAAGCCGCTCCGGTCCGAGGACCACGACGAGATCGTCCTGATCCGCGACATTCCGTTCCAGTCCGTCTGCGAGCATCACTTGCTCCCGTTCATCGGAAAAGCGCATGTCGCATATATCCCGGACGGCGCGCGCGTCACCGGCATCAGCAAACTGGCTCGCGTCGTGGACGTCCACGCCAAGAAGCTCCAGGTCCAGGAGCGTCTGACTACGGCCATCGCCGAGACCATCGTCAACGCGCTCCGGCCGAAAGGCGTCATGGTCGTCATCGAGGCCGAACATCTCTGCATGACCATGCGCGGCGTCAAGAAGCCCGGCGCCGTCACCGTCACCTCCGTGGTCCGCGGCATCTTCCGCGAGAACAACGCCACCCGCGCCGAAGCGATGTCGCTGATACGCGCATCGAAATAATCGGCGCAGCGCGCATGGCGTACCGGCTGGCCGTTCCAGAGTACGACGGCGATTTTCGGCGTCAACACCCGAATCACAGTCCCGAAGCTGCATGGCGGGATGGTAAAGGTAACATAAGATATATTATCAGACGTTACGGAAATGTCTGCGCCGGCACTAAGCGAGTCTCAGCATCACTCGTTATTCCGGCTTCAAGGTCTCGCCGCTGGTCGTTTCATGCTTCGCGATTCCTTGTCCACGCTCAGGGATGGTTCGCATGACCTCAATTTCGCGGTTGCGCGCTCGTCAAAACCTTTCGAACGATAGTTCTCGAATCCGCCTTGAAGCCTTCTGCCTCGGCGACTATAATAAGTCTTTCCGCACCGGACCTCTTTCGGTTTCGCTGTTGGACGTGGATTCGGATCAAGACCGTGGAAGACTCGTCTGCGCTTGAGTCCAGTGTGCTGGTCCTGAACCGCTATTTCATGGCGCTGCATGTAATCCCTGCCCGTCGTGCGTTCTCGCTGCTGTGCAAGGAAATCGCCGAGGTCGTCCATGTCACCGAGGACCGATACGAGTCATTCGACTTCGAGAGCTGGCGCGAGGTCTCGCAGTATCGCGAATTCTTTACGGAGAGCGATGAGGCCTACGACTGGATCCGGACCGTCTCGTTCGAGATCCGGGTGCCGCGCGTGATCCGGCTGCTCGGCTACGACAAGCTGCCGCGGCAACGGATGCAGTTCAACCGCCGCAACCTGTTCGCGCGCGACGAGAATCGGTGCCAGTATTGCGGGCACCGGTTTCCCAGCGGCGAATTGAGCCTGGACCACGTCATTCCGCGTTCTCAGGGCGGCCCGACGAACTGGGCGAACCTGGTCTGCGCCTGCACGGAGTGCAACAAACGCAAAGGCGGGCGGACTCCGCGCCAGGCTCACATGAAGCTGATTCGTCTGCCGCAGGAGCCGAAGCGCAGCCCGGTGATTCATCTCAAACTCCGGTCGGGGCGCTACCGTTCCTGGAAGACCTTCCTCGACCAGGCGTACTGGTCCGTCGAGCTGAAGTGACGCTGACGCGTCTGGGGCGACCGAGCATTCCTTTTTCAGATAAAACTCTTTCATGTGCGGAATATTCGGATACGTCGGCCCGCGCGCGAGCACCGGCTTGCTGCTCGAAAGCCTGAAGCGGCTCGAATATCGCGGATACGATTCCTGGGGCATGGCGATGGCCTGCGGCGACCGGCTTCAGGTTTTCCGCCAGGTCGGCCGCATCACCGGCGCCGAGCCGCCGAAGCTGGATGCCGGTCTTCAGCCCTGTTGGGGCGGAATCGCCCATACGCGCTGGGCGACGCACGGCGCTCCGACGGTTGAAAACGCGCACCCGCACACGGACTGCGACGGTACGCTCGCCATCGTGCATAACGGCATCATCGAGAATTATTCAGCTCTCCGCGCCGAGCTGGAATCCCACGGCCACAAGTTCCGCAGCCAGACCGATACCGAGGTCATCGCGCACCTTATCGAGGAACTGCTCAAGGAGGAAAACGACTTCCAGTCCGCCTTCCTCGGCGCGCTGAAACTGCTGGAAGGCACGTACGGCATCGCCGCGATCTCGGCGCGCCAAGCCGGCCTCATCCTGGCCGCGCGGCACGGCAGCCCGATGGTGCTGGGTCTCGGCAAGGATGAAATGATGGTCGCGAGCGATCCGTCGGCGCTCGTGGCGCACACGCGGCGCGTGGTTTACCTCGAAGACGGCGAAGCGGCCGCCCTGCGCGCCGACGGGTTCAAGACGCATGACCTGAACTCGACGCCTATCGCCAAGACCGTCCAGCAAATCGCCTTCGACCTCCCAGCCATCGAGCGCGGCGGCTACGCGCATTTCATGGTCAAGGAAATCTTCGAGCAGCCCGAGACCATCCACAACGCGTTCCGCGGCCGCATCGTTCACTCCGAAGGCAGCGCGAAGCTGGGCGGCGTGGACGAGAAGTTGCTGCGGAAGGCGAAGCGCTGCCACATCCTCGCCTGCGGCACTTCGTGGCATGCAGGCCTGGTCGGGAAATACCTTCTGGAGAACCTCGCCCGCATGCCGACGGAGGTCAGCTACGCGGCGGAGTTCCGCTACGCCAATCCCGTGGTGGAGCCGGGCACGATGGTGATCGCCATCAGCCAGTCCGGCGAGACGGCCGACACGCTCGCCGGCGTCCGCGAGGCGATGCTGCGCGGCGCCTCGGCGATCGGCATCTGCAACGTCGTCGGTTCCACGATCGCCCGCTTGTGCGGCCAGGGAATTTACATCCACGCCGGGCCGGAGATTGGAGTCGCCTCCACCAAGGCATTTACCGGTCAGATCGCCGTGCTGGCGCTGCTGGCAATTCACATGGGCCGCCTGCGCGGCATGTCGCTGGCGGAGGGAATCCAGATTCTGGACGCCATCGAGAGGCTGCCCGACCAGGCTCGCGCCGTCCTGGCGTGCGACGCGCAGATTCGCGAAATCGCCGCGGAGTATGCCGACTGCCCGAATTTCCTCTACGTCGGCCGGCTCTATGAATATCCCGTAGCGCTCGAAGGCGCGCTGAAGCTCAAAGAGATCTCCTACGTCCATGCCGAAGGCATCCCGGCCGCAGAGCTCAAGCACGGCCCGATCGCGCTGGTGGACCGGCGGATGCCAACAGTCGTCCTCGCCGCGCAGTCCGCGGTCCTTTCGAAGATGATGAGCAACGTGCAGGAAATCCGCGCACGCAGCGGGCGCATCATCGCCATAGCGCGCGAAGGCGATATGGAGTTGCCGCAACTGGCCGAGCGCACGATCTTCGTGCCCTCGACGCTGGACCCGCTGGTCCCGATCCTGGCGGTAATCCCGCTGCAACTGCTGGCCTATCACATCGCCGTCCGAAGAGGCTGCGACGTGGATCGCCCCCGGAACCTGGCGAAAAGTGTCACGGTGGAGTGAACCGAACATGGCCGGAAACCTGATCCTTTTCGAAGACCATTTTCTCGACGACATGCGGCCGATCGTCCTGACCCGAGCTGCCTTTGCGGTCACGTGCGCCGCCTGGAACTTGCACGAAGTCGCCCGGCTCGCCTCGGACCGCATCGGGTATATCGTGCGCAACTACCTGCAAAAGACCGCGGCGCATTCTTTCCAGCCAACGCCACCGGGCGACGGCCCCACTCTGTTCCTCAACGCCTCGGTCGTCCCGGATGTCCGATATGCGGAACCTTTGAGCCGGATGCTCTCGGAAGCGCAGCCTTTCCTCTGCGCCGTCGGCCAGCGCGTCGCCGCGGCGCTCGTCTCCCCTGCCGCAAAGATACCGGCGAACCTCACCGCGGACAGCGTGACGCCGTGGCTCCTCGGCCTTGGCCTGCCGCTGCGCAAGCCATCGCCGTTTCAGACGCTGGATTACACGTTCCACGTGGTCAAGTACCTCGGCGAACTGTTCCCGGCGAACATCGAGCGACGAATATCCGCCGGGCGGTTCCATGCGGTTCAGCCTGGCGTGTTCGCCGGAGAAGGCGTCACCATCGCGCCGACGGCCGTCTTTCATTCCGACGAAGGCCCGATCGTCCTTGACGACGGAGTGCAGGTGATGGACTTCGTCTGCTTCCGCGGTCCGCTCTATGTCGCTCCCGGCTCCCGGATCATCGAGCGGGCCTCCGTCAAGGAGTTCGTTTCCATCGGGCATACCTGCAAGATCGGCGGCGAAGTCGAAGCGTCCGTCATCGAGCCGTACACGAACAAGCAGCATCACGGGTTCCTCGGCCACAGCTACGTCGGGTCATGGGTGAACCTCGGCGCGGGCACCAGCAACAGCGACCTGAAAAACACGTACGGCGAAGTCCGCATCGAACACCGCGGCCGCCGCCTCGACACCGGCATGCAATTCCTGGGCTGCGTCATCGGCGACTACAGCAAGAGCGCCATCAACACGAGCATCTTCACCGGCAAGATCATCGGCGCGTCGAGCATGCTCTACGGCTACGTCGGGCAGAACGTCCCGAGCTTCTGCAACTACGCGAAGTCCTTCGGCCAGGTCACCGAAGTCCCGCTCGAACAGGCCATCGTCACCCAGAAGCGCATGTTCGGGCGGCGCAAGGTCGAGCAGACCGGGGACGATATCGCCCTGCTCACGGCCATCCACGGGCTCACGCGCGAAGAGCGGATGATCTCCTCCGACATGCCGGTGCTCTGATCGGCCTCTGAACGCGAATCCGCCGTGGCCCGCTTGAGCAAGACTTGCGCTCCGCGGGTCGTATCGTTATCCTGATCTCGACTGTGTGCGCCTTCTTCGGGTGCGGCGCGCGCAACACGCTTCCGCCGGCCAACCCGGGCGTATTCCAGTCTGCAATGGAACAGGCGTTTTATCGCCCGATCATGGTGGAGTGCAACGGGCCCTGTTTCCGATTGCTGAATGAAGATTGCCGAATGCCAGAGGTATGCGATAATGAAAGTTGCTAAGTTCGGCGGAACGTCTCTCGCCGACGCCAAACAGTTCCGGAAAGTCCGGGAACTCATCGTCTCCGATCCGCAGCGCCGGATCATCGTCGTCTCCGCGCCCGGCAAGCGTTCCCGCGAGGACGTTAAAATCACCGACCTTCTAATCCAGTGCGCGTGCCTCAGGCTCAGCGGCCGTGACGCCGGCGGCGAAGTCTCGCGCGTGATCGCCCGCTACCAGGCCATTGCCGAGGAACTCGAACTGCCGCCCGAACTGGCGAAGGCGTTCCGAATGGACCTCTGCTTCCGGCTTGAACGCGACGTGGTGCACCGGAAACGGTTCGAGGATGCCGTCAAAGCCGCCGGCGAGGCTTATTGCGCGCAGCTCATGACCGCCTTCCTGCGCCACACCGGCCTGGACGCGGAATACGTCTCGCCCGAGGAAGCCGGCCTGATCGTCTCCGAGGAATACGGCTCCGCTCAGGTCCTTGAGGAATCCTATTCCCGCCTCGCGCAACTCCGGGATTCCAAACGGATCATCGTCTTCCCCGGCTTCTTCGGGCACTCGCGCGACGGCCACATTGTGACCTTCACACGCGGCGGGTCGGACCTCACCGGCGCCATCCTCGCCGCCGCTGTTCAGGCCGAGGCGTACGAGAACTTCACGGACGTGAACGGCGTCGCCGCGGCCGACCCGCGCATCGTCAAGAATCCCGTCTCCATCGAGAAGCTCACCTACCAGGAACTGCGGGAGCTTTCCTACGGCGGGTTCTCCGTCTTCCACGACGAGGCCATGCTGCCCGTCCTCGAGGCGGCCATCCCGATCCACATCCTCAACACGAACCGCCCCGAGCATCCCGGAACCTGGGTCAGCCGCTCCGCGGAAGGCGAAGCCGGTCGCGTGACCGGAGTCGCCTGCGACGGCGGGTTCTGCGCAATCGACGTTGCCAAGTACCTGATGAACCGCGAAAAAGGATTCGGGCGAAAATTGCTCCAGATCCTCGAGGAGGAAGACCTTTCGTTCGATCACGCCCCGTCGGGAGTGGACAGCATCACCATCGTGCTGCGGCAGAGCCAACTGAGCGAGCGTACCGTGGCGCGGATCGAGGAGCGCGTTCGGCGGGAACTCGGCGCGGATGCGATTTCAGTCGAGTACGACCTCTCGCTTCTCAGCATCGTCGGCATCGGCATGCGGAAGACCGTGGGCATCGCCAGCCGCGTCACCGGTGCGCTGGCGCGGACCGGCATCAACATCGAAATGCTCATCCAGGGCCCCTCCGAGATCAGCATGATCATCGGCATCAAGGAGAACGACGCAGCCCGCGCCATCAATGCCGTCTACGACGAATTTTTCAGATCCAGGAGCAACGCATAACCTGGAGCGCCGCTCGTATTTCAGCACTCGGCAATCCGAAATCGACAAAACAGCATTTTCGCGCCAGTAGCTCAGCAGGATAGAGCAGCGGATTTCTAATCCGCCGGTCGGGGGTTCGACTCCTCCCTGGCGCGCCAAGCAACCAACAGCATGAGTTGAACTTACGACTCATGCTGTTTTCGTCCCCGGCCCTTCCGACGGCCCGTGATACGATTGTGATATCATTGCGCCCTCGGCGTACGGGAGCGCCCTGGGTGCCAAGGCCAGCGCGGCCTGCGCGCCGGACAAGAGGATCGCAAACGGCAGTACGATCCACCAGCGAATGCGCAGCGCCGGATGCTCCAACTGCTGCAGCTCCTCGAGCTGCGCCGCGTCAATTCGTCTGTAAGGCGGTGTCTCTGCCATGCCGCTCGACAGCACGGGCGGCCCTGGGGCCGCCCGTGGTGATTCCTCCGCGTTTCATTCTACGGCAAAGCCCCTGCTCACCGCGCAAACTTCGACTGGAGCATGAGATAGTACGGCACCTCGCCCAGCCCGCCCCAGCTATCCGGTTCCTCGGTTGCCTCAAACGCCTTCTGAATCTCGACATCAAAAGGCGCCAGCGCGGACCACATGCGCAGGACCTGCACCTTCGTGCTCTTTTCTGTGCTGACTGTCACATTAGCCTGCGCGTCTTTTGGATGGATAACAATCGTGCCCTTGTTCGTTTTCGTGTCCCACTTCGCGCTGACAACCGTGCCGTTCAAGGCGCCGGCGCCCGCCGAGGTCGGCTCCGCGGTCTTCGAATTCCGGAAGCAAGCGTAGATCTCTTTCGCCATGCCCGTGGCCGGCTGCACCGAGATCTCCATTCCGGCCGCCGGGCTGCCGGGATCACCGTCCATCCAAGTGGTCTTGGCCGTGGCGATCAGGTGATCAATCTCCGCCTTGGTGAAGATCAGGCCATGCTCATAGGCGGCGACGATGGCCCGGGTATCAACCCAGTAATACCCGCCGTGGGGATGGACGCCCACCCAGTGCTTGGGGCTGCCGTCGGCCTTGTAATCCCACGGACCGGCCGGTTGCCAGTAGTTCCAAATCTCGTAAGTGCCGTCGCTCTTGAGTGTCATCCGGCTCTTCATCAGCTTGAACCACTTTTCCGCGCGTTCCTTGTATTCCGGCTTGCCCGTCACATCCCACATCGCGAGCATCCAGCGGGCGACCTCGTTGGACTTGTTGTCCGGGTGCGAGAATCCGTGTCCCGGTGAGTTCCGGGTGTCGAAATCAATCCACTTCTGGTGGGTCGGGTCCATCCCGTACGGCAGGGTCACGGAGATCATCCCGCCGTCCTTGGTCTCCCGCCACCCGCCGCGCTTCACCCACTTGGCGTAAATCTGATCGGCAAGCTTCAGGTAGCTCTCGCCTTTCGCGCCGTACTTCTCCTTCAGCGCGGGGTTCTTGACCATCTCGCCGGCCATCAGGACGATCGGGCGGAACACCATCGCGTCGCTGAGGAAGCTGTCGGCGTTGAAGTCGTCCAAGTTGTCCACCGCAGTGCCGGCCGCGGCTTTCGAGGGCCAGCCGACGTAGCCGTCAGGCTCCTTCACGGCCCGCTTGATGAGGGAGTCCGTCCAGTCCACCAGCATGTCCACATACTTGGTATTCTTCGTGGCCATGTAACCGTTGTAGAAGCCGTCCACCATGGGCGACACCGTCCAGGCGATGTCCTCGCCCATTGCACTATCGCATGTCCGGTAGCCCTTGGATTCGCCGGAGATCTCCTGGTCCCAGCGTGAGAGCCACACTTTTCGCTTTGCCTCGTTCATCTTCGTGAGCGTCATCCCCAGGGCGGCCGGGTCCGGCGCTGTCTGCGCCTGACAGAGAGTCGCCGTCAGCACTAGTCCGGCAACGCATAGTCCAATCATCTTCTTCATGCTTCCTCCTCCTGTTGTTCAATGGCCGCTCGCGCGGCGCGTGTCAGAGATCGGATCCTTCGGCCTACTCCGCGGCGGGCGTCGCTTCGCCCAGAGTATCAACCACCGTGATGCCCTCGACTTTCACATCCTTACGGCCATCGAGGTTGATCGCGCTTCGCCGCACCACCGTCTCGAAGAGGTGCAGCCGCGGGTCGCCTCCGGTCTTCAAGAGAATCCGGCCGGCGTTTCCGGTTTTGATATAAGTGAAGTCGGTCCACGGCTGGCCGTCGCGGAGCATTTTCCTCGGCGCGCGGAGCGCATACGTGGACCAGCCGCCGCCCTCGTCGCGCATCCAATTCGTGACCACGTTCGCGCCGCTGATCGTCACCTTCTCACCCTCCATCGCCTTGATCGTCACGCCGTCGCAGGCGGGGCGAAGCATCTCGCGGTACACGCCGCCGCGCAGCACGATCGTCTCGCCCGGCTGCGCGAGCGCGCACGCCCTCTCCAGCGTCGCCAGCGGCACGCCCGGATAGCCCCAGCCCGGATGGTCCGAGGCAGATGGATGACGCGGGTCCACGTACCAGACGTTGGGCCATTCCATCGCCCCGACCGTCACGCCGTCCTTGCCCGCTCCAATGGCCGGGCTGCCTTTGCGCAGGCGGAAATTCCGGCTGTCCGGATCCACGAAGAGCGGGTCCTTGCCGTTGATGTTCGTCGCGCCGTCGAGCGCACGGGTATTGTGCGTCAGGTTGTACTCGATGACCGGGTTGGCGTGGCTGAAGCTCTCGTCGCCGTCCAGGACGGCCCTCTCCGCGTCGCAGAGGATGTTGTCGCGGATCTGGCCGTTAGTGGATTCCTTGCCGCGCAGGCCGATGCAGGACCAGTTCACCGAGCAGATGGTGCAGTTCTCGATCGTTACGTCGAGCGTCTGGCAGATATCCGGACCCCAGCCTCCTCTCAGGAACTCGGGCGCCCAGTTTGTGGAATAGATGTTGTGCCGGAACGTCCAGTACCGCACACCGCCGATGTTCGGGGCGCTGTCCACCATGCAGCCCTGATGGAAATCGAAGAAGGCGTTGTACTCGAGAGTCACGTGCTTCGACCACGCGCTGTCGCCGCCGAGCCAAGTCTGAATGCAGTCCGTGTGGGCGGTGTTGATCTCACTCTGCCGGGTCCCGTGGTAATAGTTGTATCGCTCGATCAACCCGTCGCCCCAGAAACGCGAGTAGTCGCAGTCGTCGAACCATCTGCCCGCCGCGTACATGAACAGCCGTTCCACCTCGTTGTTCTCCACCAGCCAGTCATTTCCCTGAATCACGAAGCCGTATTCGCTGTGATAGACCTTGTTATACGCGACTCGGTTGTGAGCGACCGCGGAGTACTCGCCACGGGTGCCGACGCCCTGCATCATCTCATGGATGTAGTTGTCCAGCACCTCGCAGTAACTCCCGTCCACCTCCACTGCCACGACGGCCTCCGGCGCGGTGATCTCGAAGCCGACGACGCGAATGTAACTCGCCGCCAGATCGAATCCGTGCACGCGGGCCCACCGCCGCGGCATCGCCTGGAACGTGATCGGCTTTCCCTCCTCGCCGCTGGTCTGGACCTTGACCCGCTCTTCGTACCGGCCTGCCATGACGTAAACGGTGTCGCCCGGCTTGACCACGTCGGCCGCGCGCTGGACCGTCTTGAAGGGACTCTCTTCCGTGCCGGCGTTCGTATCCGCCGCGCCGGGCGCCGCCTGGTCCACCACGTAAACGGACGCTCGCGCCTCGCGCCCGACCAACAAGATCGCCGACAACACAACCAGGCAGAAAGAGCTCCAGCGCATGACCTTCATCGCAGTCTCTCCTTGAAGTAATTTCCCCGGGCGTCTCTCAGCCCGCGAATGCAGCAGGCAGCTTCGTATCGGGGCTTGGGAGAAAGGAGGATAGCACGCCACGACATCGCCGTCAAACGTGTTCTCCCCGCGCCAATATTCGTCCTGCCCGGGGCGCTGCGCTTGCGCGAGAGTTCCTGGAGGTTTATAAGTGGGTGTGGGCACTATGAACTATATCTGGATCGGACTGGCCGGCGGCGCAGCGGCGTTCGCGCACTGCCTGGGCATGTGCGGCGGGTTCGCGCTCCACCTCTCTCACGCGCCGAACCGCTGGGAGACGCTCGGCCGGCAACTGCTCTGGCTGGGCGGAAAAACGTTCACCTACATTTTCCTCGGCGCCGTGGCGGGATTTTTCGGACGATGGTTGAGCGGCGTCGCGATCATCCCGCGGATTCAGGAAGGCCTGACCTATGCGGCAGGCGCCTTGCTGATCTTCATGGGCGCGCGCATGCTGAACCTGCTGCCGTGGCGCCGCAAGGCGTCGCCGAGCGCGTCCGCAGACGGCGCGGAGGGTATTCTGCCCTCTGTCTTCCGCCGATTTCTCCTCCAGCCGACGGCGGGCGGCGCGCTGACGCTGGGCCTGGCGACCGGCTTCCTGCCCTGCCCGGTGGTCGTGGGATTTCTCGCGCTCTCCGTTCAGAGCGGCTCGGTGGCGACGGGGATGGCCACGATGGCCGCGCTGGGCGTCGGCACGGCATGGTCGCTGCTGCTGCTGGGCATGTCCGGGCACGTGGTCACTCAGCGGCTCCGCCGATGGGGAACGGTCGCGCCCGGCGTCATCCTGATCCTGCTCGGACTGGCCACCGGCCTGCGCGGGACCGAGGCGTTCCATCGCATCCTGGGATGCCCGCCCTCGCCGGTTCGACAGACCGCCGCGGACCCGTGTCCATGCGCCGACTGTCCACAGCCCAGTGCTTCCTTGCGGAAATAGGCGTCCTATTTCCGCAAGGAACCATGACCGCAATAAGCCGCGTCGTTATATCGAGTTATAGGTTCCGTTGGGCCGTGTTTAGTTGCGTAAATTGGTACGCCAATTCACGCAACTAAACACTAGGTCGGATTGAATGCCGCGACTCGTCTGCAAACAGTGCGGCTTGCCCGTCGTCGCGTCCGGCACGGTGCGGGGCGACGACCTGTTCTGCTGCTACGGCTGTTACCTCGTCAGCCGCATCGTCGGCGCGCCGGACGAGCAGGGTCCGCATGCCTGGAATGTGCTTCGGCTGAGCGTCGGCGCGCTGCTGGCGATGAACGTGATGATGATCTCGCTGCTGCTCTATACCGGCAGCGTCGAGCCGCAGAGCGAACCCGCCTTCCGCTGGATCCTCCTCGCCCTGTCCACGCCCGCGATGGCGATCCTCGGCTATCCGTTCGCGACGGGCGCCCTGGGCGAAATCGCGCGGCGGCGGCTGAGCCTCGACACGCTCATCGCCGTCGGTTCCTTCGCGGCATTCGGCGCCAGCGCCTACCATACCGTCCGCGGGGCCGGAAACGTCTACTTCGATACCGCGACCGTGCTG
Source organism: Candidatus Brocadiia bacterium (assembly GCA_050015075.1). Lineage (GTDB taxonomy): Bacteria > Planctomycetota > Brocadiia > CAIUPP01 > CAIUPP01 > JBEKCB01. The sequence goes on from JBEKCB010000030.1 coordinate 51,750, forward strand.
CCCACGCTCGTAACGTTCGGCAAACTCATCGAAGGAACGGCGAAGTCCCGCACGGCGCAGCTCGTCCGCAGCCTTGAAACCCTGCTGCCGCGCACGGCCTTGAAGATCGAGCCCAACGGCCCGCGCGAAGTGCCCCTCGGCGATTTGCGCGTCGGCGACCGCGTCCGCATCCGCCCCGGCGAACGGATCCCGGTGGACGGCCGCATTCTCGAGGGACGCACGATCATCGAGCAGGCGGCATTCACCGGCGAGCTGCAGCCGCGCGCCTGCGGAGCGGGCGACGAAGTGATCGCGGGCACCGTCAACGGCAGCGACGGGTTGGTCGTCCGGGCGGAACGCGTCGGCGAGGACCTGCTGCTGCGCCGCATCATCGCCATGGTTGAGGAGGCGCGGGCGAGCGGCGCGCCGTCGGAGCGCGTTGCCGAGCGCATCGCCGCGGTTTTCGTCCCGGCGGTGCTGCTGCTGGCGGTCGCGGCCGGGCTGTTCTGGACGCTGACTGACGGCCCGGCGAAAGGCGGATTCGCCGCGCTCGCCGTGCTGGTGGTCGCCTGCCCGTGCGCGCTGGGGATCGCGGCGCCGCTGGCCATCTCGTTTGCCATCGGCCGCGCCGCGCGGTCGGGCGTGCTGGTCCGCGGCGGCGACGTGCTCGAACGCATCGGCCAGGTCCGCACGGTCTTTCTGGACAAGACCGGCACGGTCACCTTGCTTCAGCCGGCGGTCCGCCGAATCGAGCGGCTCGATCCGGAGATCGGCGAGAATGAACTTCTCGCATGGCTGGCGGCGCTGGAATCCGGCAGCGAGCACGCGGTCGCGCGGGCGGTCCTCGCCGCGGCGAAGGAGCGCGGGCTCGACATGGGCACGGTCTCGGATTTCCGGATGATCCCGGGCCTCGGCGCACAGGGGCGCGTCACGTGGCGCGGCGAGACGCGCGAAGTGCGGGCCGGCGCGGAGCGGTTTGCCGGGCCTGTGGCGGAGACCGCCCAAAACGCCGAGTCCACGGGATTATCGCTGATCTACGTCGCCTGGGGCGGAAAAGTCCGCGGCCGGCTGGTGCTGTCCGACCGCATTCGCCCGGACGCCGCTGAGGCGATCCGGCGTCTGCACGAGGCTGGAATCGCGACTGTCCTGCTCTCCGGAGATCGCGCCGAGGCGGCGGAATCCGTGGCGCGGGAATTGGGAATCGAGCGGGTTGAAGCGCCCCGCTTGCCGCAGCAGAAAATCGAGGCGGTCCGCGCCGCTTCGAGCGCGGAAAGAGCCGTGGCCATGGTCGGCGATGGAATCAACGACGCGCCGGCGCTTGCCGCGGCGGATGTCGGGATCGCGCTCGGCGCCGGGACTGACCTCGCGCGGCAGGCCGGCAACGTGGTGCTGCTGTCAGACCGGCTCGACCGGGTGCCGTGGCTGATTGCCCTGAGCCGGCGAACCCGGCGGATCATCGTGCAGAACCTGGCCTGGGCGTTCGGCTATAACGCCATCGCGCTGGCCGCCGCCGCGGCCGGCCGGCTGCACCCGCTGCTCGCCGCCGTCGCCATGGTGGTCTCGAGCCTGACGGTCCTCAGCAACTCGGCGAGAATCCAATCCTTCCCCGAGAAATGATCGTCGGCCTACGGCCCGGTTTTTTCTCCACCGCAGACCAGGCTTCGGATGTAGAGGAGGAGATACCAGCGGTGCTCGGGAAGAACGGTGTACTCCAAAACGGGCATCCCGGCGGGCGGTTCGATCGCGGGCTGATGCCCGACGCCGGTGAGGATGACGCGAAGGAGTTCGCCGTCTTTGAGAATCCGGACCTTCTTCGAGGACATGTCCGCCGCCGGGGAACTCTGGCCGGCCTGCGCGCTCGCGTCCGCGGTTTCGCCGTGGCAGCCGCGGCAGGAGCGCAGGTCCTTCGGGTGCGGCAGGAAGCTCTGGCCGACCGGGCCGTTCCCATCCGCGGCGTCGCCGTGGCAGGGAAGACAATAGTACTCGTAGTAGGTTCTTCCACGGGCGAGGTTCTCCGGAGTCGCGCGGAGCGGGTTCTGCGTCTCAGGTGACGGAATGCCCGCCGTCGGTCCAACCGGGACGACGCCGGCCGGGGGCAACGGGAAGCCGGCCTGGTAGGCGCGGATGTTCGGCTGCGACTTCATTTCAGGCCCGATCATGATCAGGCTGGTGAACACGCCGAGGATCGCCATGCCCAGGACGATGAAAAGTGCGATCCACTTCTTCATTTCGGTTGCCGTCCTTCGACATCGTCCGGCGCGGGCTTTCGGGGCTTCGCTTCCGGCAACGGCGCCACCTGCCGGGGCGGGAGCGCCTTCTCGGAAGCCTCTTCAGTCGAATAGATGGACTGGCTCGGCGCGTCGGGGAGCGTCCCGTAGTTCCAGTCGCGCGGCCCGTCCTTGACCAGCGCGTGAATCGCGAACCCCCACGCGAGGATGAAGGCGCACAGGAGCAACATGAGGGCCCAACTCCACGTCGGGCTGATCTCGCGGTCTTCCTCGTACTCTTTCATACCCTCTCCGAGAGCGTTGCGCCGCGGCTCACCAGTTCGGCGGCCGCAGGGCCGCGCGGACCGTGTACGCGACCATGAAGACCCCCGTGGCCCCGAATAACAGGATGAGCACCCACGGCATGAAGGAGCGCCGAGCCGGTTCCGCGCCTTCCGCCGCCGCTTCTTCCTCCTCGCGCGGCCGCCAGAGCGCCGTGAACAGGAGGATCATGGCGAACACGATCGCCGCGCCGCCGACGAGCGCGAAGATCAGCCATTGGTTCTGAAGGACGTCAAGGTGCAGCATGATGCGCCTCCGCCGCTCGATGCTCCCGGCGCTCCGCGGGTTCGGGAATTCCGCTCTTCAGCGGCAGATACCGCGCTTCGTCCTGGTTGGAGAACTGCTTCGACCGCGCCGCCCAGACGAGCGCCGCCGCCATCGCCGCCAGCGCCACGCTCGTCATCGTGACAAAGAGGATGAGCAACGCGGTTGCACTGAGAGTCTCCACGGTCATGGCCCCCCTGTCGAAGCCGGCGCGCCGGACTTGTCCGGCGGGCGATAGGTGTTCTTCCACTCCGGTTCGTATGCCGCCGGGATGCCGCGCGGCTCGATGGTGGCGTCCGTGTAGCCCAGGAACGTCACGGCCACGTAGTTTGCCACGTCCCAGATTTTCTCCGACTCGAGTTCGCGCTTGAAATACGGCATCGCGGTCCCGGTAATGCCGTTCATGATCTGGTAATAGAAAATGCCGCCGATGTACTTTCCGTCCACCAGGCGCCCGCGCAGCGTGGTGAAGTTCAACGGCGGCGGATGGAGGTATTTCTTCGCCGGCCCTTCGCCGTCGCCGACGGGACCGTGACAGTTGATGCAGAACTGCTGGTAGATGCGGTGTCCGCGCGCGAGGTCCGCCTCGGTGGCCGGGTACGGATTCGGCATCGCCCGCCAGACCGCCGGCACGTGGTCGTGGAGCCATGCGACGTTCTTCTCCGGTCCCGCGTCATAGGCCGCCAGCGCCGGCGGTTTCCATTCCGCCATCTGCCGCTTCACGCGCCGGTCGGCGTCCTGGCCGCCGAGCGACTGAACATAGGCGACGAGTTCGCCGATGGCCTCCGGGCCGAGAAATTCCCACGACGGCATGAGCGACATCGGCCGCGTGTAGCGCGGGTTCGTGAAATGCGCGATCTGCCAATCGTCGGGATGCTCGCCGCCGGCCTCGGAGAGGTCGGGCCCGACGCGCTCGGTGCCGAGGATCGCGGGCGTGTAGCCGACGTAATCGCCCTTCTGCGCGATGCGCTCGGAGCCGAGGTCGGAATCCACCACGCGGACATACTGCGAATGGCAGTAGCTGCACCCGTTCCGGACGTAAAGATCGTGGCCGGCGGCTTCCTTCGCGCTCCATGGCCGCCAGAGTTCGGACGGTCTCTCGTTGATGGTCATGGCGGGAAGGACGATGGCGATGATGACCGAACACCAGAACACCATCAGGCTGCCGATCACGACGAGCGCGGGAGTCATCTTCATGATTTTGCACCGCCCTCCGGCATCGAGGCCACGAACGGTTCGCCGCGCCTCACGGTCAGGACCGCGTTGCACAGTCCGATCACCGCGCCGGCGATGATGAACAGGCCCAGCAGCGCCCGGAGCACCATGAAGATCGCAATCTGCGGCAGGGTCTTATAAACGCCTTCGCCCTGGTACCACGCGGAGCCCTGGATCAGCCCGGCCGTGGTCAGCACGGCGAAGAACCCCACGAGCCCGAACAGGATCAGCGCGAATTGAAGATGGACGAGCCGGCTCGAGTAGAGCCGCCGTCCCGTCGCGAGCGGCAGCACATGCCACATGCCGCCGAGCGCCAGGAACCCGGCGAACCCGAGCACGGCGATGTGCGAGTGCCCGATCACCCAGTTGGTGAAATGCGTGATCTTCTGGACGCTCGGCAGCGACTGCAGCGGCCCCTGCGTGCATACGATCAGGTACCAGATCGTGCCGGCGATGACGAACCGCCCTGCCGGGTCGGACCACAGGAGGCCCTCCCGCCCGCGCGCGGTCATCCACAAGTTCACGAGCACGATGGCGACGGGCAGGATCATCGCCATCGAGTCCACGGTCGAAATCGCCTTCAGCCAGTTGGGGATCGGCGCCTGGAGGATGTGATGGCCGCCGATGTGCGCGTAGAGGGCGATCAGGATCCAGAAACCGAGCAGCGAAAGCGTGTGCGAATAGAGCGGCGTCTTCGTCACGCGCGGGATCGTATAGTAGGCCACCGCCAGCGCCAGCGGCGTCAGCAGCAGCCCGACGATGTTGTGCCCGTAGAACCACAGGATGATGGAATCCATCAGGCCGGGCACAGCGCCGGTGGCCGGATGCCACATGACATTGCCGATCGGGTATACGCACGCGGTCCAGAGCACCGCACCGAGGACATACCAGACCGAGACGTAGAGCGTGTTCTCCCGCCGGTTCGCGACGGTCATGACCAGGTTGACCACCAGACCCACGAGCGCCAGCACGATGCACATTTTCAAGGGCCATGGGTACTCCGCGTACTCGCGTCCCTGCGAGATGCCGTAAGCGAAAGCCACCGGTCCGCAGAGCACTGCCAGCGTCCAAAAGCAGAAGCTGAACCAGCCGAGCCGCTCCGACCAGAGCGGCGTCCGCAGCAGCGCCGGGACGATGTACAGCGCGCAGCCGAGCAGCGTCGAGCACACGAAGCCGAAGAGGACGGTGTTGACGTGCATCGGGCGCGTGCGTCCGAAAACGAGAAAGAAGATGTTGTTGAAGAACTCCGGCGCCGCCAGGTGAATCGCCGCAATGAGCCCGTAGAGCGTGCCGACGAGGAGCCACGCCGAGCCCGCGATCATGAACGCCACCGCCGCGCTGTTCGTCTTGCGTGTGAAATCCGGCATCGCGCGCGCACCTTCCTCTACCGGTGACAGATCAGGCAATCGTGCGAAAAACCGTTATCGCGGTGGCATTGTACGCAGAATCCCATCTGGAAGTCATGCACCAGCCACACGCGGTCCATGCCGGCCACGTCGCCGTGACAGCGGCCGCAGTCGAAGCCCGCGCGGACGTGCGCGGAGTGATCGAAATATACGAAATCCGGCAGATCGTTCACCCGCGCCCATTTTACCGGCTTGCCCGCGTCATAGTAAGCGCGAAGCTTGACGATTTCCGGGTGGTCTACGATGATTCGGCTGTGGCAGAGCAGGCACGTCTCGAGCGGCGGCACGCCGGAGCGCGGGGTATTCATCGCGCCCGGATGGCAGAAGAAGCAACTGATCTGCTTGGTCCCCGCGTGGAGCCGATGGCTGAAATGGATCGGCTGCTCCGGGCCGATCTTCCTGGGATAGTATAAAAAGTAACCCCACGCCGCCGCCGCGACGGACAGGACCGCCGCCGCTGCCAGGATAAGTTCCGTCCGCCGCAGTTTCCGCCAGCGGCTTCGAACCTGGCTGGAAAGGTCCGTCATGCTGTCTCCTCCGCCGGAGCGGGCTCTTCGATCTCGCTCACGACCGGCGGCGCGCTCCGCAGGAAGCACTCGATCCCGAGCGCCAGCGCCGCCGCGAAAGCCGCCGTGATGAACGCCTCGGTCCAGCCGATGACCAGCTCGCCGCCGAGCGTCGGCGTCACCAGCCACCAGCGCTCCACCCATAACCCGACCAGCACCGCCAGCGCGAACGCGCCGAGGAATTTCGGCGTCCGCTTCGACCAGCGCGTCAGCAGAATCGCCAGCGGGCCGAGATAGACCACCGCCAGCAACGCCGCGCTCACCCAGCCCCAGCGCTCGAATTGCAGGCGCGGCACGACGTAGCGGACCTCGTTCGGAAAGTTCTCATACCACAGCGGCAGAAGCTGAGAGAACATCATGTACACCGTCAGCAGGCTGAACGCGACCATCAGCTTCCCCAGGTCGTGCAGCCGCTCCTTGTCCGGGGCTTCGAAGCGCAGCGCCACGATCAGCGTCCACGCGGCCAGCGCCGCATAAAGGCCCGAGACGAAGAAGTAGCCGCCGAACAGCGTGCTGAACCAGTGCGGGTCGAGCGCCATGACCATGTCGAAGCCGACCAGTGTGAAGACGACGCAATACGCGAACGCGACGCAGCACGCCAGCGCGACTGGGCGCGCGCGCTGCCTCCGCGCCACAAACCACGCCGCCAGGGCCCACAGGACCACCAGCGCCGCGCCGTCGCGGGCGAACAGAAACGGGGTGTTGAGCCATGCCGCATTCGGCAGGTGCTTGTACCGCATCCAGCCGGCCCAGTGCGCCCTGCCGAACCAGAGCGCCGCGAACGTGAGCAACGAGACTGGGGCGAATGCGACGCCGGCCAGCGCGGGCTGCTCGATCGTCCTCGCCCATCGCCCGCGCGAGCCCATCACGGCGGCCGGCCAGACCACCATTCCCGCCGCGAGCGGCGTGAAGTAGATGAAGTTAATGAGCAGCGCCCGCCAGGCCCGCTCGGCGTCGGCGGTCGCCGCGCAGACGATCCAGCCCGCCAAGCCGGCCACGAATATGGCCGCCCAGAGAACTAGCCGGGCCGACCGCGCGCCGCCTGCCTCCGCGCTCAAGTTCGCCATGTCGCCGCTTCCGGTTTCATCGAACCTCGCGAATCTCCTCGGCCTGCACCCCGGACAAAATCGCCCGCGCCGCGGCCATTCGCTCCGGCCCGCACGCCACGAACAGGCCGTAACGGTCCTGCGAAAAGCGCCGGTCGTATGCCCGCGGTAATTGGCTCCGGCCCAGGCGCGTGTATGAAAGCACGCCGATCAGGTTCCCGATCGTCCCGAGCAGGATTAGGCCTTCGAACCCGATGATGCAGTATGGGATGAGCGAAACGGGATGCTTCGCGCCGACGATCAGCCCGTTGACCAACGCCGCGCCGATCGCCAGCGCGAACCCGCCGGCCAGGCCGCACAACGCGCCGGCGAGCGTGCAGTATCGCACCGGGCTCGGCCCGCGACCCATGATCTTCTCCGCCTCGCGCAGCCGGATGGGCGAATAGGTCTCGACCTGGTCGAAGCCCGATTCGCGCGCCTTCGCCAGCGCTTCCAGCAGCGGCGCGCGCTGCTCGAAGACCGCCAGCACTCCCGGCCCGGCACGGTCCAGCCGCTTCACCGGCCGCGCGTCGGTCTCGAGTTCGGTGTACCGCTCGATTCCGTCCGCCTGGTCCTCCTTGACGTCGCTGATCGAGATCGTCGGCGCTACCCGGGTGAAAATGAAAAAACAGAAGAGGAAGAACGCGAACGAGCCGAGGGTGATGGAGATCTCCACCGGCCGCGGCGCATACGCGTGCCAGTTGTGCGGCAGGAAGTCGTGCGAGGTCGAGCCGGCGATGATCACCAGCCGTTCGAGCCACATGCCGATGTTGACGAGGATCGAGACGACCAGCAGCGCCGGGATGCTCCGCCGCAGGCGCTTCCACAGGAACGCGAGCGGCGCAAGGACGTTGCAGATCGGCAGCGCCCAGAACAGCGGCGCTATCCAGCCGGTGGCCCGCCAGAAGGCGAACTGCCGCTCGTACAGGTCGCCGGAATACCAGGACATGAACGGCTCGATCACGTAGGCATAACCGACGATGAGCGCGGTGACGACCATCGTCAGCGCGACCGCCTCGAAGTGGTCCACGGTCATGACGCGATCCAGCCGGAGCAGCCGGCGCATCGGGATCAGCAGCGTCAGGACCATCGCCAGGCCGGAGTGGATCGCGCCGGCGACGAAGTACGGGGCGAAAATCGTCGTGTGCCAGCCGGGCAGGTTGGCCATCGCAAAATCCCAGGAGACCACCGAATGGACCGAGATCACCAGCGGCGTCGCCAGCGCGGCGAAGAAGAGGTAGCCGCGGCCGTGATGCCGCCACTGGTTTCCGCTGCCGCTCCATCCGAGCGCGGACGCGCGGTAGAGCCGCGTGCGCGGATGGTCCGCACCGGCCGTCAACTCCCATCGGTCGCGCGCCGCCGCCAGGTCCGGGATGATGCCGACGTACCAGAAGATGATGCTGACGGTCAGGTAGGTGCTCACCGCGCACACGTCCCAGACCAGCGGGCTGATGAAGTTCGGCCAGAGCTGCCGCTCCGACGGATACGGGATGATGAAATAGAACACCCAGACCCGCCCGAGATGGATCAGCGGGAAGAGCCCGGCGGTCATCACGGCGAAGATGGTCATCGCCTCGGCCGAGCGCGAGATCGCCGTGCGCCAGCGCGCGCGGACCAGGTGCAGGATCGCCGAGATCAGCGTGCCCGCGTGGCCGATCCCGATCCAGAAGACGAAGTTCGTGATGTACACCGCCCAGCCGACCGGGATGCTCAGCCCGGTCACGCCCATGCCCATCTTGACCTGGTAAACCCAGCAGGTGGCGCCCCACGCGATGACGAAGGCCAGCACGGCCAGCACGCCGTAATACAGCCGGCGCGGCGGCTTCAGCGGCTCCAGCACCGTCTCGGTAATCTGGCCGAATGTGAGCGTGGCCAAACGGCGTCTCCTGTTGCGCGTCCGGCGGCGGCCCGGCCGCTAAGCGTCCGCGTTGATCCGTTTCAGGTACGTTACGGCCGGCTTCGTGTTCAGCTCTTCGAGCACGTGATACCGCCGCGGGTCGCCGCGGGTCAGCCTGGACACCTCCGACTTCCGGTCCAGCAAATCCCCAAAGACGAACGCGCGCGTCGGGCACGACTGCGCGCAGGCCGGCCGAATCTCGCCATCGCGCACCTTGCGCCCCTCGCGCTTGGCCTGCAATTCGACCTCGCGGATCCGCTGGATGCAGAACGTGCATTTCTCCATCACGCCGCGCGAGCGAACGCTGACGTCCGGGTTGAGCTGCCACTCCAGCGGCTTCTCCCACTTCCAGTTGAGCCAGTTGAACCGCCGGACTTTGTACGGGCAGTTGTTCGAGCAATAGCGCGTGCCGATGCAGCGGTTGTATACTTGGGAATTGAGCCCTTCCTCGTTGTGGACGGAGGCGTACACCGGGCAGACCGGCTCGCACGGCGCGGCGTCGCACTGCTGGCAGAGCAGCGGCAGGAATCCCAGCCGCCGGGGATTCTCGTCGTCGCGGTACGGGATGATGCGCAGCCAGGCCATCTGCCGGCCGCGGCGGACCTGTTCCTCGCCGACCACGGGCACGTTGTTCTCCGCGTAGCAGGCCACCGCGCATGCGCCGCAGCCGATGCACCGCGCCAAGTCAATCGCCATCGCCCAGCGGTGCTCCTTGTATTCGTGCGGCGCGTAGACATCGCGTTGAGCGTCGTACCCTTCCGGCAGCGGCAGGGTCAGGTTTTCGCCGTCGCCCTCGCGCATCGTCCGCAGCTTGGAGAGCGCCGCCCATTGCATGATCTCGCGGCGCTGCTGATCCTCCGTCGCGCAAGCAAACGCGATTTCGGCTCGCCGGCCGGTCTTGCGAAGCCCCACGAACCCGGCTGCGTCGCCGCCGTTCAACAGAAACGGATTCGCGCCGCGCCCTTTCGCGTTTCGCCCCAGCGCCGTGTGGCCCTGTCCGAAAGCGATTGATACCGTATTCTCATCCACGTCCTCGGTGATCCGGACCGGCGCTTCGATGCTAGCGGTCTCGATACCCAGTTCGACGATATCGCCGTTCGCAAGACCAAGCGCCAGCGCCTTCTTCGGATGCACGTCCACCCAGCTTGCCCAGACAATCGAAGTCGTCGGGTCTTGCGCCTCCTGAAGCCAGCCGCGATTGGACACGCGGCCGTCGTGCAACATGGGCGACGCCCATGTCCACAACCTGACCTGGGACGGAGATGATTGGAAAATTGAGAGGTCAGGCGATCCTTTACCGGAGAAACTCTGACTCAGTTCCATGCGGAGGATGTCCGGCTTGCGCCACGTGCCGCCGGCGCGCAACGATTCGTTCCACGATCCGTCGCCCTGGAGCAACTCTCGCCATCGCTCATGGAGCCAGCCCTCGAACGCGGCGACCGGCTGCCCGCCTTCAGTCCGAGAGATTGACTTCCCGGCCCCGCCCGCCAACGACAGCAGCACGTCGCCCGCCGGCCGGCTGTCGTGCAGCCGCTGAATCATCGGCTGAATCAATCCGTGGATTCCCGCCTGCGGCTCGTAATCTCCCCACGATTCCAAAGGAGAATCAACCGGCAGCACCCACGAGGCCAACTCAGCGGTCTCGTCCGGCATCGTGCCCAGGTAAACCACTATGCCGGCGCGACGGATGTGTTCGCTGGCGCCGCTGAGACTATAGACCGGATTGCTATTGTGCACGATGAGCACGTCGTTGGCCGTGAGTTCGGAAACGAACTTGCGCGCTTGTTCGTTCGTCGCCGAGCGGCCGAGCGCGTGCGCGCGGGAGAAGTCCACCGTCTTGCCGATTCGGCCCGTCGCGCAGTTGAGCAGCGCAGCGGCGCGCGCAGTCTCCGTCGCCTGGGCGCCGGACGCGCCGACCGGCGCGGCCAGCGCAACACTGCCGTTCGCCTGAGCGAAAGTCCGCGCCAGTTCCCGGACGCGATCCATCGAGACGCCGTCGGGCAGGCGCGGCTTCGGAAGTCCGTCCACGATCTTCCGAATCGCTGCCACGTCGCCTTGCGCCCGACCTTCGTCCAGCATGGCCTGCAGCATCGCCAGCGCCACTTCATGCTCGGTTCCGGCCGGGACCATCAGGAAATCGTCCGCGTTCGCCGCCGTCATGGAGAATCGCGGCCCGATATAGGCCATCCGGCCGATTTTTCCGTCGCGCAGATTGTGCATCTGGGCGAACTGACGTGCGTATTCGACCGGCGAAATCCAGGTCTCCAGGAAATCAGCGCCGAAGCTGATAATGAACTCACTGGATTCAAGGTCGTAGGATGGCACGATGGGAAGGCCGAACAGCGCGTCGTGCGCGGCGCGCAGGGGTTCGTAATTGAACGGCTCGTAGAAGAGCACGCGCGACGATCCGAACGCCGCGGCGAATCGCTCCATCAACTCCGCCAGAGCACCGGTCTGCAAGTCGCTGAGCACCGCGATTTTTCCACCGGCCTGTCTGAGCCACTCGCCGATTTCCGAACTCGCCGCATCCCAGCTTGAAGGTTCGAGGTGGCCGCGCCGGTCGCCGCGCATTACGCCCTTCAACCGGTCCGGATCGTACAAGCCCTGCACGCAGGACTGCCCGCGCGCGCAGAGTCCGCCGCGATTGATCGGATGGTCCGGATTGCCCTCGGCCTTGATCGGCCGGCCTTCGGTCACGCGCACGTGCATGCCGCAACCGGCGGGACATTCGCGGCAGGTGGTGGCGTAAACGGTCCAGGTGCCCGGGCGGATTTCATCAGGCGGGACGACGTATGGGATGAGTTTGTCCGCGTCTTTCGTTCCGCGTTCCGACGCGGCCGCCACACTCGCCCCGGCGGCCAGCAAGAGGAACTCGCGCCGCGACATCTTCGGCATCACGCGCTCCCGATTTGCCCTTGTGTCTCAGCTTCGACAAATCCGCGATGAAGGCTCTCGGCTGCGACGCCCCCCAAAACCCCGATGCCGCTACCTTAGCGCGGCTCTGCGGCAGTGTCAAGTTGCGGCGGTTCGGCGGTAGTGTACCCTATCGTGTGTAAATTGTCGGGAGAAAGAAAAGGGCGTATCCTCCGGTTGGATTCAAGGACACTTTTGGGAGGACACGCCCGTGCAGCATGTGTTGAGAAAGACGCTGGAGG
>JBEKCB010000031.1:0-63073 GCA_050015075.1 Candidatus Brocadiia bacterium
CGACCGGCCACGGCAAGTCCACCACGCAGGCGGCGATGATTGACATCATCAATGAACGGCGCCGCGCGCATATCGTGACGGTGGAAGACCCGCTCGAGTTCATTCACAAGAGCAAGACTTCCGTGATCGAACAGCGGGAAGTCGGCCTCGATACGAAGAGCTTCGCGTCGGCGCTGCGCCACGTGCTGCGGCAGGCGCCCGACGTGATCCTGATCGGCGAAATCCGCGACCTAGAGACCATTTCCACCGCGTTGACGGCCGCGGAGACCGGCCACCTGGTCATCACCACGCTTCACACGAACGACGCGATGCAATCCATTGACCGGCTCGTGGACGTTTTCCCGCCGCACCAGCAGTCCCAGGTGCGGTCGCAGTTGGCGCTGACCCTCCTGGCGGTGATCGCCCAGCGGCTGGTGCCGCGGGCGGATGGGCACGGCCGCGTCCTGGCCGTCGAGCTGCTGCGCAACAACGCCGCCTCCGCAAACTTGATCCGCGAGGGGAAAACCCACAACATCTATACGGTCCTGGAGACGCACGCGAGCGAAGGGATGTGCACGATGGACTCGAGCCTCAAGCAGCTCTGCCTGCAGGGAATCATCACGCGCGAGGAAGCGCGCCGGCGCATGAGGAGCCCGGACCAACTGACCATGAGCGGCGTCGTTCCCTCAGCGGTCGGCCAGGGGTCTCCGAAGCCGGCGGATGTGCTCGACCAGGGCGAGGCAGCGGGAGGCGCCAAGGCGCGCACCGCCGCGAAGCCGGCTTAACTGAGGAGACTCTTATGCGCCTTCTCCATTGGGCGGCGATCTTCTTCATCGTCGCAATCATCGCGGCCATCTTCGGATTCGGCGGCATTGCCGCCGCCGCGACGGACATCGCTCGAATCTTGTTCTTCGTATTCATCGTGGTCTTCCTGCTGCTGATGATCGGCTGGCTGGTTCGCGGCAAAGGGCCGCCTCCGGCTTAGGGCATCGGAAGGCGGGCGGTTTCCTGCATTCCGGGGCGAACTTTGGGGGACAGGGTCGTGAGCAACTCGGGGCGTCGTTCCGTAGGAATGTTCAGTCCACGGCTGATCAGGCTTGTGGCCTGCGTCGTGCTCATCGCCCTGCTGCCGCTGGCCACAGGATGCTGTGGATCGTTCCCGCTGACGCACATCATCTACCAGTTCAACGGCGAGGTCACGCACTCCGACCTTGTCCACTCGATCATCTTCTGGGTGTTCATTATTATCCCCGTCTATTGGGTCGGGCTCCTGGGCGATGTCATCGTGCTGAACCTGATCGAGTTCTGGACCGGCGAAAAAATGACGGTGTCCACCCAAACCCTTCCGGACGGGACGATCGCCGCGCTGGAGCCTTCCGCAGACGGAAGCGAGGCCGCGCTGACTGTTTCGCGCGATGGCAAGGTGCTGGAAAAAATCCGCTTTGTCAGGGTTTCCGAAAAAGAGTTGCAGGTATTCGATGAAGCCGGACACAAGGTCGGCGGCGTCATCCGCACGGCCTCCTCCGACCTGGCGCTCACGGATGCTCAGGGGGCGACCGTGGTCACGATTCGCTCCGGCGAGATTTCGCAGTTCCGGGAAGCCATCAAAAAACTCTCGGCGACGCCGGCGGCCGGACCGGCTTTTTCCTGGTGACCCGCCGGAAGTCGGCGAGGGACCCGATGTCGCTCACGGTCAGCAAGGAGGAACGGACATGAGAATCTTCGACGCCGCCGCTATGTTGTCTGAGGAGTTGCATGCCTTCCCTACATTGAGGATCGTCTTCTCGTTCAAGGACGGGACACGGATGCTCGTCGGAAAGTCTTCCGGCACGGAGTCGGACCCGTGCGCGCTGCGCGCTCACCCCAATGCGGCCTCGCCGGAGGTTATCGAGGTCGAGGGATTTGCTTGCGACCAGGCGGGAAACCTGCTCCCGGACGCGAAGAAGATGCAAAGGTTTTTCCCCGCGGACCTGATTGCCGGCTTCGACCTGATCGAAGCGCACCCGAAGACGCTGGCCCGTGTGCGACAGGCGCTCTTCGGACAAGGCGAACATTCTTCCGCAGCTCAACCGCCCGCCCGGCGTGAACCAGCCCCGGCGAAAGCGGGCGCACCATCGCCCGAGCAATCTCATCTGCGCATGGCCGAAGACGGCCCGTCCGGGAAGTAGGAGCGCATTCCTGACTAACCGATCTCTTTGAAAAAGGAACCGGCAATGGCAGAGCAACCTGGCGCACCCGAAAAGCCCGTTGAAAAGACCGCCACTCAGCAGAAAGCCGCCGCGCCCGAGAAAGCCGCCGCGCCGAGCAGGACGCCTGAGAAGGCCGCAACGCCGGCGAAAGCCGAGGAGAAAGCCGGTGCGCCGGCGAGAGACGAGAAGACCGAAGCGCTTGAGAAGCGTATCCTGGAATTGGAGAAACGAAGTGGTGGGGTGAAATGGACCGCAGCGCTGGCCGCCGCAGCGCTGGTGTGCGCGGTCATCGCCATTGTATGCGCCGTAACGCTCAGCCGCCCGCCGGTCGCGCCCAAGGTTATTCAGGCTGAGGGAATCCAATTGAACGACCCGCAAGGACGCTTTAGAGCGGAGATCGGGCAAATTGACTCCGGTTGGGGGCTTGCCCTTTCCGACCGAGGCGCCGCCGAGGCTCAAACCGGAAGCCCAGCCGGAGGCGCGTCTCCTCAAATCGAAATCCGCATCGGCAATGGGGACAATCACCTCATCGTTCGAGGCTTGGCGCCGCACAAAAGTGTGGTTGATTTGGGCGTGAATAAACTCGGCTGGCCATCCATAATTCTGTTCGACAAAGAAACCGCAGCCCGGCGCGCGGTGCTGGGTGAAACGGAGGTTCCGTCCGAAGGCAAGCTTGAGAAACGCGCGCCTGATTCGGTGGTCCTGAGCGACAAGCAGGGCGCTCCGATCTGGAAAGCCGGCGAGACCGCCGATGATTTCGCGCCGGTCGCCCCAGTCCTCCCGGCGACGCCGTGACACTGATGGACGGCCTGATTGACCGTTAGGAAAAGCGCGCGCCCTTCGTCCGTTCCGAAGCCGCAACGGCCGAAGGGCGCGGGTGATTCTTTCCGATTCTTACTCCACGCTCACAGGTGGCTCTGAATCCTCTCGAGGACATCCCTTGACCGTGGTTCTTCGCCCCAGAACCCGACCCGGATGCAGACATCCGTGCTCTGAGGATTGACCGCTGTGAGCTTGATCCTGAGGCGCTTGCCGTCGGCGAATTCGGACTCCAGCGTTGTCACATTGGCGTCGGTCTTGTCCAGGATGACCGGAAGCTTGAGATCGTTCAGCGCTTTGACGGCGGCGGCATGGACCTTGATTTCGGGGGAGTAAATAGGCTGCGTCAAATTGCCCTTGACATAAACTATCGCCCCGCCGGCCACGACCGCTCCGGCTACCACGCCGACGCCGAGAACCACGCATCCGCAAAGCGCCGGCAAGCCCGCGATGCACAGCACCAGCGCGCACCGGCGAGCCCAGGACGTTACTCGTCCGTTCCGTCTGTTACTCATGCTGAATCCCTTTTGCTGAAGAAGTTCCCCGTGCCGCGATATTGTGAGAATCGAGCATGAGCGCGAGCCTCAGGGATGACCCACCGCGACATAAGCGTAGCCAACCTCCAAGCCTGTGTCAAAGGGGCATCTTCGAAACCGGATCAGGACGCGGCGCGCCACGCCGGCTCAGGCTGCGCCATGCCGGACGTGTTCCCGAGCCGCTTGTCAACGTCCTGCAGAATCTTCTGCGAGATATCGCGGTCGCCCCAGAACCCGACGCGGACGTGAATCTCGGTCACTCCAGCGGAAAGCGATTTCAGCTCGATGCTGATCTTGCGGCCATCCTGCGCGTAGGATGTCAACGTGCTTTCGATGTCGCCGGTCCCTTCGGTGGAGACGCCGTTGCCCATTTTCTGCAGCGTCGCCGTCGCCGCATCGCGCACGCGGGGAAGCGACCCGGCCAGCGAGGTCCTCAACTCTCCGTGGACCCAGACGGCGCCCGAGACGCCCACCGCAGCTCCGGCTGCGAAAACGACCGCGATGCATCCGGTGGCGGCGACCAGCGTGACCGCTGAAAGCATTCCCACCGCGCAGACCAAAAACCTTTTCATCATCCACCCCTCTGAATGAAAGTTGCCTTGTTACGGCTCCACGCCTGCCACTCGGAGTGTAACACTTGACATGCCTTCGAGCAACAAGCGATACGACCCGATGGGCACATCTATGAGCGGCGGGTCAGTTCTTCCGCTCCTGGCCGGGTATCGGTCCCTGGGCGTCGGCCAGAAGCCGGGCTGCGATTTCCTCGAAGCGCCCGATTTCCTCCCGGAACTGTTTCAGCCGGACGCCCGCCTCGGGCATGTTGCCGGACTGGGCGGCGGCTTCGATCCCTGCGGCGGCTTTGGCGACGGCGACCGCCGAGACGCTGAGGCTTGCGCCCTTCACGCGGTGGGCGAGCGCGGCCAGTTGCTGGTCCTTGCCTTCGTCGAACGCCTGTTCCATCTCGCGGGAGTCGCTGCGGGTGCAGGTGCGGTACTTGGCGATGATCTTCAGCGCAAACGCGGCATTGCCGCTGCAGCGCTTCAGGAGGTCGGCGTGGTCCAGGACCGGTTCGCCTGCGGTTCGGGGCTGCTCGACCGGCGTTGCGGACGGCGCGCCGCCCGGAGCTTTTGCCGGTCTGTCCGGCGGGCTTGTCGGAACCCGCCGCGACTTGCCGACATACGCTTGAATGACCCGCGCCACCTCCTCCATGACCAGGGGCTTGGTCAGGTAATCGTCCATTCCCGCGGCCAGGCAGCGTTCCCGGTCGCCCTGCATCGCGTTCGCCGTCAGGGCGACGATCGGCGTGTGCGCGCTCCCTCCGCGCGGCTGCGGCCGCGCCGCCTCATGCGCGCGGATGCCGGCGGTGGCTGCGAAGCCGTCCATCACCGGCATCTGGCAGTCCATCAGGATCAGGTCATAGTCTTTCTGCGCCGCCGCGCTGACCGCTTCCTTCCCGTTCGCGGCGCAGTCGCATTCGTGTCCGAGCAGGCGCAGGATCTCCACGGCGACCTCGCGGTTGATCTCGTTGTCCTCGGCCACGAGAATCCGGGCATCGGGCGTTGAAACCGGTTCCACCCGAGCCGGTTCCGGAACCGGGGCCGGCGGCGCCTCTGTCGGCGCGCCGCCCAGGGATTTGACGATGGCGTCGAACAGCTCCGACTGGCGGACCGGCTTGGTCAGAAAGACGGCGACTCCCGCCTGCCGTATCTTCTTCGGTTCGTCGTCGCCGGCGGAGCTGAGCATGACGACCACGGTTTTGCGAAGCCGCGGGTCCGCCTTGACGGCTAAGGCCAGTTCCAGACCGCCCATGCCGGGCATGTTGCGGTCCGTGATGGCCACGGCGATCGGCCTGGTCGTCCGGGCGGCCTTGCGCATGAGGGCCAGCGCGCTTTCGGCATCAGCGGCGTCTTGAACTTTGCAGCCCCAGGATGAGACCTGCTCACGGAGGATTTCACGGTTGGTCTCGTTGTCGTCAACGATGAGGACCGGCAGGGAATGCAAGGCCTTCGGTTTCCGCGAGGATGCGGGTTCCACTCCCGTTTGCTTCTTCAGTACCGCGGTGAACCAGAAAGTGGCCCCATGGCCTGGAGCGCTGTCCACGCCGATGACGCCGCCCATGAGATCCACCAGTTGCTTGCAGATGGCCAGGCCCAGCCCGGTTCCGCCATACTTGCGGGTGGTGGAACTATCTCCCTGGATGAAGGGCTGGAACAGCCGCGCCTGCTCCTCGCTGGAGATGCCGACGCCCGTGTCGCGCACGGCGATGCGCACCGCCACCTCGGAGGGTCCCTTGTCTTCCGTCGAGGCCGTAATGATGACTTCCCCCTTCTCCGTGAACTTGATGGCGTTGCTCGTGAAGTTCGCCAGGATCTGCGCAATGCGCGTCGGGTCGCCGCGGAGGCGCGTCGAGAGAGTCGGCGCCACCCGGCAGGCCAGCTCGATGCCTTTGCGCCGGGCGCTGTCCGCAAACACCTGCGTGACGCTTTCGACGGTATCGAGAAGGTCGAAATCCACCTGCTCAACCTGCAGTTTTCCGGCTTCGATCTTGGAGAAGTCGAGGATGTCGTTGATGATCGCCAGCAGGGTATCCGCGGCGGTCAGCGCCGTCGTGACGAAACGCTCCTGCTTCTTTTCCAGCGGCGTGCTTCGGAGCAGGTGGAGCATGCCGATGACGCCGTTCATGGGCGTGCGGATTTCATGGCTCATGTTCGCCAGGAACCGCGCCTTGGCGGTGCTGGCGGCCACGGCGGCGGCCTCGCTGCGCGCGGCGCGTTCGGCTTGTTCGTGCGCGACCCGGTTGATTCTCTCGTTCTCGCGCAGCACTGCTTCCAGTTCCGCAGTGCGGTCGCGCACACGCTCTTCCAGAATGACCGTGGTCTGGAACAGGCTGAAATCGGATACGTGGGCGCTGGTGCTGCCCTCCGCGCGATCCATCAGCGCTTCGATGATCTTGTTGAGCCGGGCGACCTCGGACGGCCAGTCCGGCTGATCGGGGACGGAAGCAGGCGCGGACTCACCCATGGGTGCCTTCCATCGGCGTGCAACCGATAGCGACGCCGGTCAGCGTCTGATTGACATGAATGCCGTGGTATTGCTCGCCGTAGGTATTGAAGCCGATGAGGTTGTTGTCGCGGAAAGCGGCTTCGACGCGAGCGACGATCCCGCGCTGAACCATTTCCAGCTTGCGCAGGATGCAGTCGCAGCCGAGAATGAGTTGGGGCGGGCCGACGGCGGCCCGTATCCCGGCCATGGCCTGCTCCAGGTTCTCCTCCAGGTCAACACCGCGTCCCGCGCGCAGGACCACGCCCTCCTCAATGGCGCAGAAGAAGGTCAGGCTGCCGTCGGGGTTGGCCTTCTGGATGGAGCGCACGTAGTTCGCACCCTCAATCAAGACCACCACCGGCGACGCCGCGAAACGCATAGGGTCCAGGTTCTCCATACTCGTTCCGGTCAGCCGGGCATAATCCTCGGCAGCCGGGCGGCCGTTGATCTCCCGGACGATCCGATGCTCGGCATCGGCCGCTGTGACCACGACGCGCCGTTCCGTTGGAAGGAAGTGCTGTGTTTTGAATATCCTGAAGGGCAAGGGCGTCGTGATCAGGACCAGGACGGCGCTGTCCGCGTGAAAGCTGCCGTCGCAATACACGTGCGTCGCGCCGAAATTCAGGCCGTCACCCGCCGAACCGCCCACCAGCGGGAGCTTTCCCAAGGCATTCTGCAAGACGCTCGTGACCGGCTCCTCGCGCATAGACAAGCCGTCTATGAGCAGAAATGCGAAACTGCTCTTCGCGTCGGCGCCGGGCGCCCGTTTTTCCAGCTCCTGCAGCAGAGCCTGCACCAGGGACTGGCCCTGGACGGCCTCGAATTGCTGCAAGCCGTCAATACGGCCGCTCGCGGCGGCAAAGCTGCCGGCAGGAAAGCTCGCCCCGGAAATGCTGTGGTCGCGACAACCTGCGGGGCCAATCTCGCCCGCCGTGGTGCAGCCAACGACTTGAACCCCGGCGAACAAACGCCTCATTTCCTCCGCGAGCGCCTCGAGGTTGTACTGGCTCGAGCAGAAGAACATCACCAGCGCCATATCCGGCTGCGACACCTGGGCGTGAAACTCGCGCACGGCCTCGCGCGCGTCAGTTGCGGCCGATTGAGCCGTGCGTATGCGGGCCTGGTTCTCCACGTCGCTCTCCTCGCCTTGGCTGATCCGGTGCGCAGGCGCCCTGCGGCAATGATCGCCCGGCATCCATCGCGACCATGGCCATGATTTTCCTCATGTAAGTCATCGGCATTTGAGCAACACAGGTAAGGAGAAGAACCGGATTTCGCATCCCGACGCACGGCCTCACTAACGGAATTTCCCCATCGTTCACTTAACCCCGCCGCGCTCCCGGCCGATAACTAAATCGTGAATGCTCCGGGGAGATTGCAGAGAAAGGGACTCCATGCGCATCCTGATCGCCGAGGATGACCCGGTTTCCAGCGAAATCATTGAAATGACACTCCGCGAATTGGGCTACGAGGTTGTCGTCACGCGCAATGGCGCCGAGGCATGGGAGGCCCTGCAAGCCCCGGACGCGCCCTCGCTGGTGATCCTGGACTGGATGATGCCCGGCATGGACGGCGTCGAGGTGTGCCGGAAGGTGCGGCGCCTCGAGACCGAGGTGCGTCCGTACATTATCCTGCTTACGGGCAAAGAGGCCGACAAGAATCTCGTAATAGGCATGAACGCCGGCGCGAACGCTTACGTGACAAAACCGGCAAGCGCCGACCAACTCGAAGTGCTCGTCCGAGAGGGAAAGCGGATCGTTGAGATGCAGATGGAAATGCTCACGGCCAAGAGGACGCTGCGTCAGCAAGTCGAAATCCTGAGAAAAGAGATTCGTTAACCGCGCATGATGATCCCGAGCCGGTAACATCGCAAACCGTTACGTTACTTCGCGTTAGCGCGTTATACCCCGCAGTTGCCAGCCTCACAAATCGCCTCCCGACGCCCACTTTATGGACAGTGTTGTCCGCCACAGTCCCGCATTGGATTGCATTTTCCTACAATAATTGTCAGAATAGATGTTTTTCGTGTCTGGAACTGGAGTTTCCGATGCATCTGTCCGTAAAGCGCGTCGCTCGCGCGTTGAACGTGAGCGAGAAAACGATATACCGCTGGATTGACCAAAGCGCCATCCCGGTCCACCACATCAACGACCAGTACCGGTTCAACTCCGTGGAACTGCTCGAGTGGGCCTCGGCGAGGAAGATGCATCTCTCGCCGGAGTTGCTGGCCGGGACCGGAAACGGCGACAGCCCGCAGCCTTCCCTCAGAGCGGCGCTCGAACTCGGCGGCGTGCACTACGGCCTCGGCGGCGAGGAGAAATCCTCCGTCCTGCGCGCCGTCGTGCGCCTGCTGCCGCTGCCGACGGAGACGGACCGCGAGTCGTTCTTCCAGCTTCTCCTCGCGCGCGAGATGGCCGGTTCGACCGCCGTCGGCGACGGCATCGCGGTCCCGCACGTGCGCAATCCGATCGTGCTCTCCACCGAGCAGCCCGCCGTGATGCTCTGCTTCCTGGCGCATCCGGTGGACTTCGGCTCGCTCGACGGTCAGCCGGTAAGCGTGCTCTTCACGCTCGTCAGCCCGACCATCCGCGCGCACCTGCATCTGCTCTCGTTGCTGAGCTTCGCCTTGCGCGACCCGCGCTTCAAATCCGCCGTCCTTCGGCACGCCGCGTCCGAGGAGATCCTCGATGCGGCCGCGAACGCCGAAGCCGGCCTGCCGAAGCCGCCGGCCCCGGGCAAGGACGACTAGCCCATGTCCTTGCTCCTCATCGGACTCGCGATTGTGATCCTCGGCGGCGGCGCGGCGCTGGCCGCGAACCGGCGCGCGGACGCGGCATCGCTCATCGGCGCGGGCGGCGCGCTGATCGGGTGCGGCGTTGCGTTCGCCGGCGCCTTGCGGGCGCTGCTCGCGGGCGGCGCGGAATCGCTGCGCCTTCCGTGGGCCGTGCCGCTGGGCGGATTTCACCTGCAGCTCGACGCGCTCTCCGCGCTCTTCCTGCTTCCGGTGCTGGGCTTGTCCGGAGTCGCGGCGGTGTACGGCGCGGAATACCTCCGCGGCTCGCTTCCGCTGAGATCGCAGGGCTTCTCGTGGTTCTGCTACAACCTGCTCATCGCGAGCATGGCGCTGGTCATCGTCGCGGCGGACGGCGTGCTGTTCCTCGTCGCGTGGGAAGTCATGGCGCTCTCGTCGTTCTTCCTCGTCGCGTTCGAGCACGACCGCAGGGAAGTGCGCGATGCGGCGTGGACCTACCTGATCGCCTCGCATCTCGGGACGGCGTTCATCGTGGCGTTCTTTCTGATCCTGGGCACGCGCGCCGGGTCGTTCGACTTCGACCGGATCGGCGGCGTCTCGGGCGCGCGGGCGGGCCTGCTCTTCCTCTTCGCGGTCATCGGGTTCGGGACGAAGGCCGGCTTCATGCCGCTCCACGTCTGGCTGCCGGAAGCGCACCCGGCCGCGCCGAGCCACGTCTCGGCGGTCATGTCGGGCGTGATGATCAAGACGGGCATCTACGGCATCCTCCGCGCGGTCACGCTCCTCGGCGCGCCGGCGGAGTGGTGGGGCTGGCTGCTGGTGGGAATCGGGCTGACCTCGGGCGTGCTCGGCGTGCTCTTCGCGCTGGCGCAGCACGACGTCAAGCGGCTGCTGGCGTACCACAGCGTGGAGAACATCGGGATCATCGCGCTCGGGATGGGCATCGGGCTGATCGGCGTGAGCGCGGAGATGCCGGCGCTGGCGGTGATCGGGTTCGCCGGCGCGCTGCTGCACGTCGTCAATCACGCGGTGTTCAAGGGGCTGCTGTTCCTCGGCGCGGGCGCGGTGCAGCACGCGACGGGCACGCGCGAGATAGACCATCTCGGCGGGCTGCTCAAGCGGATGCCCTGGACGGGCGCGGCGTTCCTGGTCGGCGCAGCGGCCATCTCCGGCCTGCCGCCGCTGAACGGGTTCGTGAGCGAATTCCTGATTTACCTCGGCGCGTTCCACGGCGGCGCGGCGCTGAACGGCGCGAACGCCGTCGCCTCGATCTTCGCGATCCTGGCCCTGGCGCTGATCGGCGGGCTGGCGCTGGCCTGCTTCGCCAAGGCGTTCGGCATCATCTTCCTGGGCGAGCCGCGGAGCGAACATGCCCTTCACGCGCACGAGGCCGGGCCGGCCATGCGGCTGCCGATGCTGCTCCTGGCCGCCGCCTGCCTGGCGATCGGCCTTTGCGCGCCGCAAGTCGTCCGGGCGATGGCGCCGGCCGTTGGCTGCATCGTGGCCACGCCGCCCGTCGAGACGGCCCGCCTGTTGAGCGCCGCCGCCCTGCCGCTGTCGGGCATCGTCCTCTGCGCCGCCGGATTTCTTTTCCTGGCGGCGCTGCTCGCGTTGATTCGATTCCGGCTCGCGGGTCGCGATGCCCCGGCGCGGACGGGCACGTGGGACTGCGGCTACGCCCGGCCGACGGCGCGGATGCAGTACACCGCCTCGTCGTTCGCACAGCCGCTGACGGACCTGTTCCGGGTTTTCCTCGGTACGCGCCGGGAATTCACGCCGCCGCAGGGCGTGCTGCCGACGCAGGCGTGCGAATTCCACAGCGAAACGCCCGACATGTTCACCGAGCGCTGCTTCCGGCCCGTTTTCGCCGGCATCGCCTGGCTTATGGCGCACCCGCGCCGGCTCCAGCACGGGCGCGTGCAATTGTACGTGCTCTACGTAGCGCTGACGCTCGTCGCGCTGTTGATCTGGTACCTGGGGTGGCTGTCATGAGCGCGATCCAACTGATCCATCCGCTGCTCGCGCTGCTCCTGGCGCCGCTGATGCTCGGCGTCATCGTCCGCACCAAGTCGTTCTTCGCCGGGCGGACCGGCCCGCCGCTGCTGCAACTGTACGCCGACCTCTTCAAGCTGCTGCGGAAGGGATCGGTGTACAGCCGCACGACATCGTGGATCTTCCGCGCCGGGCCGGTCGTGGGACTGGCGGCGGCGATGGCCGCGCTGGCGCTGACGCCGTTCGGCGGGCAGCGCGCGGTGGTGAACTTCCCGTGCGACTTAATCGCGCTGGCGTACCTGCTCGGGCTGATGCGCTTCTTCACGATCCTGGCCGCGCTCGACACCGGCTCGGCGTTCGAGGGCATGGGTGCCAGCCGCGAGGCGCAGTTCTCCGCGCTCGCCGAGCCGGCGCTGCTGCTCGGGCTGGCCGCGGTGGCGCGGCTGACCGGCTGCCTTTCAGTGGGCGAGCTTTCGCTGAGCGAAATGCTGGCCCGCGTCACGCCGGCGGCCTGGCAGCACGCGGGCGCGGCGCTCGGGCTCGTCGCGGCGGCGCTGCTGGTGGTCTTCCTGGCCGAGAACGCGCGCATCCCGGTGGACGATCCGAACACGCACCTGGAACTGACGATGATCCACGAAGTCATGGTCCTCGATCACAGCGGCCCGGACTTCGCGTACATCCTGTACGGCGCGGCGCTGAAGATGTGGATCCTCGGCGCGGTGCTCATCGGCGTCGTTGCGCCGGTGCGGACCGGCGACGCGGCGCTGGACCTCGGCGCGGCGCTCGGCGGCATGTTCGCGCTGGCCGTGCTCGTCGGCGTCATTGAATCCGTCATGGCGCGCCTGCGGCTGCTGCGCGTGCCGCAGATGCTCGTCGGCGCGACGGTGCTCTCCGGGCTGGCGCTGGTCCTTCTGTTGAGGTGAGCATGAGCGGCTGGATAGACGTTGTCATGGTGGCGCTGATCCTGACGAACCTCGTGGTGCTCGGCTCGAGCCGGCTGAACACCTGCATCCGCGTCATCGCGCTGCAGGGCGTGGCGCTCGGCACGCTGCCGCTGATGGCCGGGCCGAGCGTGCTGCCGCTGAGGATGATCGCGTTGACCGCGGGCACGATGGGCCTGAAGGGCGTCGTGTTTCCGTGGCTGCTGCTGCGCGCGATGCGCCAGGCGGAAGTCCGCCGCGAGGTGGAGCCGTACGTCGGCTACATCTGGTCGGTGGTGGTCGGGCTGGTTTCGCTGGGCGTTTCGGTGTGGCTGGGTGCGCGGCTGCCGCTGCCCGGCCCGGTGCATCCGACGCTCGCCGTGCCCGTGGCGCTGTTCATGATCTTCGTCGGCCTCTTCGTCATCATCAGCCGCCGCACCGCGCTGAGCCAGATCCTTGGCTACATCATCCTGGAGAACGGCATTTATGCCTTCGCCATGGTGATCCTGGGCGAGGTGCCGGTACTGGTCGAACTGGGGGTTCTGCTCGACGCCTTCGTCGCGGTGTTCGTGATGGGCATCGCGATCTATCACATCAGCCGCGAGTTCGACCACGTGGACGCGGACCAGTTGGATACCTTGAAAGGCTGAGGTGTGACCTCTTCCGCGATATTCTGGGCGCTGCTGCTGATCCCGGCCGCGGGAAGCGGGATCTGCCTGCTCCTGCGCACGCCGCGCGCCGTCCTGCTGCTGGTCTGCGCCGGGGTGCTCGGCAGCGCCGTGCTCGCCTTCTGCGCGGCGGCGCGGGCGCTCGCGTGCGGCGGGCTCGTCTCGCCCGGCGAATGGTTCTTCCTCGACGCGCTTTCGGCGTATCACCTCATGATCATGATGGCCGTCTTTTCGCTCAGCTCGCTTTACACGCTCAGCTACTTCCGCCGCGAAGCGCAGACGGGCGAGTTCACGCCCCGGCTGGCGCGGCGCTTCGGAGCGCTGTGGTTCGGCGCGCTGGCCGCCATGACGCTGGTGCTGATCTCGAACAACCTCGGCATCATGTGGGTCGGCATCGAGGCCACGACGCTCGTCACGGCGTTCCTCATCTGCCTGCACCGGTCGCCCGCTTCGCTCGAAGCGATGTGGAAGTACATCATCATCTGCTCGGTCGGCGTGGCGTTTGCGTTCATGGGCACGCTGCTGGTGGGCGCCTCGACCGCGCGGCAACTGCCCGCGGCCGATGCGCTGCTCTGGACGAAGCTCTACGCCGCCTCCGGCGCGCTCAACCCGGTGCTGCTCAAGGCGGGCTTCCTGTTCCTGCTGGTCGGCTACGGCACGAAGGCGGGACTCGCGCCGATGCACAGTTGGCTGCCCGACGCGCACAGCCAGGCGCCCTCGCCTGTCTCGGCGCTCTTCAGCGGCTTCCTCCTGAACGCCGCGCTGTACTGCATCCTGCGCTACGTGCCGCTGGTCGAGCGCGCGACGAACTATTCCGGCTGGAGCCTGCGGCTGCTGGCGCTCTTCGGCGCGGTCTCGATCCTCACCGCGGCGGCGTTCATCTACTTCCAGCGCGACGTGAAACGGCTTCTCGCGTACAGCAGCGTGGAACACATCGGCATCGTGGCGCTCGGCATGGGGCTGGGAGGCGCGGGCGCGCTGGGCGCGCTCTTCCACATGCTCAACCATTCGCTCGCCAAGACACTCGCCTTCTTCAGCGCCGGCCGCCTGGGACAGATGTACGGCACGCATGACATGGACCGGATCAGCGGGGCGCTGAGGGCGGCGCCGGTCTGGGGCAAAGGGCTGCTCCTGAGCCTTCTCTGCCTGATCGGAGTCGCGCCGTTCGCGATCTTCATGAGCGAGTTGCAGATCGTGTCCGCGGCGGCCGCCGGCGGCGCGTGGTGGACCATGGGACTTTTCCTGTTCGGCGTCGGCGTGGTGTTCGTCGGCGCGCTCAAGCACGCCGTCTCGATGTCGTGGGGCGCGCCGGCTGAAGGAGTGAAAGAGGAGCGGGCGGACGCGCTCGAGGCCGTCCTGGCTTTCGCGCCGATGGCCGCGCTGCTCGCGCTGGGTCTCTGGATGCCGGCTTTCCTGCGCGACGCCATCGTCCAGGCTGCCGCCATCGTCGGAGGCCGGCCATGAGTTCCATGCTCCTGCTCCAGAACGGCCGCGCGGTTCCCCTGGCCGAACTGCCCATCGTCGGCATGGCCGAGTTCCGCGACTCGATCCTGGGCGCGACGCAATCCGGCGCGCGCATCGTCTCGCTCTTCGGACAGCCGCACGGAAGCGGCGTGCGCCTGTATGCGGTGCTCACCGGCCACGAGGGCGCCACGCTTTCGGCGCTGTCGGCCGACGCGGGGGCGAGCTATTCCGCCTTGACGCCCGACTGCACGCAGGCGCACTGGTTCGAGCGCGAGATCGCCGAGCAATGGGGCGTGCGGCCCGAAGGCCATCCGTGGCTGAAGCCGATCCGGTTCCATCGCTCGTACCGCCCCGGCTGCGACGCGTGGGGCCGCAAGCCGGACGAGGAGATTCTCCCGGGCGTGACGGATTTCTTCCGCGTCGAGGGCGAGGAAGTCCACGAGGTAGCCGTCGGCCCGGTCCACGCGGGCGTGATCGAGCCGGGGCATTTCCGCTTTCAGTGCCACGGCGAGGACGTGTTCCACCTGGAGATTTCGCTCGGCTACCAGCATCGCGGCGTCGAGCGCGCGCTCGTCGGCGGGCCGGACCGGCGGACGCCGCACTTCATGGAAACGCTCGCCGGCGACACGACGATCGGCCACGCGACGGCTTACGCGCAGGCGGTCGAGTCGCTGGCCCGCGCCACGCCGCCCGCGCGCGCCGAAGTGCTCCGCGGGATCGCGCTCGAACTCGAGCGGATCGCGAACCACACCGGCGACCTCGGCGCGCTCGCCGGCGACATCGGCTATCTGCCCACCGCTTCCTACTGCGGCCGGCTGCGCGGCGACGTGCTGAACCTGACCGCGCTCGCCTGCGGCAACCGCTTCGGCCGGTCGTGGCTGGTCCCCGGCGGCGCGGCGTTCGACCTCGAACCCGCGCGCGCCGCCGAGCTGCGCGAGCGCCTGCAGAAAGCGCTGGCCGACATCCGCAACGCCGCGGACCTGCTCTGGAACACGCCGTCGGTCCTGGCGCGGTTCGAGGACGCCGGCCCGGTTTCGAAGGAAGCCGCCGTGGAACTCGGCCTGGTCGGCCCGGCGGCGCGTGCGAGCGGGCTGAACCGCGACGTGCGCTTCGAGCTGCCCGCCGGCATCTGGCGCTTCACGCACATCCCGATCTCCTGCTGGCACGACGGCGACGTGTTCGCGCGCGCGTATGTCCGCTGGCTGGAAATCCAACGCTCGGCCGATTTCATCCTGGCGCAGCTCGAATCGCTGCCCGAAGGCCTGATCCGCTCGCCCGTCGGCCCGCCGGCGCCGGACCGGTTCGTCGTCTCGATGACCGAAGGCTGGCGCGGCGAAATCTGCCATGTCGCCATCACCGACGCGCGCGGCCGCTTCGCGCGCTACAAAGTCACCGACCCGTCGTTCCATAACTGGATGGGCCTGGCGCTGGCGCTGCGCGGCCAGCAGATTTCCGATTTCCCGCTCTGCAACAAGAGCTTTAACCTTTCGTACTGCGGGCATGATTTGTGAAGGATGGGAGATTGGGTGATTGGGTGATTGGGAGATTGAGATGTTGAGCCCGGCGGCCTTCCGTACGCCCAATCTCTCAATTTCCCAACCTCCTGATTTCCCCTGTCTTCTTCTGCGAGATAACGCATGCTGAAAGCCCTGATGGCGCGTATTCGGCAGAAGCACCGGACGATCCGCTGGCCGGGGCGCGAGCCGGTCATGCCGGACCGTTTCCGCGGACGGCCCGAGATCGAGCGCTCGCGGTGCACCGACGATTGCCGCTGCTGCGTCGAGTCCTGCCCGACCGGCGCGATCGAGCGGACCGCGGCCGGCCCGCGCATAGACCTTGGCCGCTGCCTGTTCTGCGCCGACTGCGTCCAGGCGTGCCCGCATGGCGCGCTGCGGTTCACGCAGGAGTACCGCATGGCCGCGCGCGGACGGGGCGACCTGCTATACTCCGAGGGAGAATACCGCCTCGCGCGCGCGCTCGATGACAAGGCGCGGCGGCTGTTCGGGCGCTCGCTGAAGTTGCGCCAGGTCAGCGCCGGCGGCTGCAACGGCTGCGAGGCGGACATGAACGTGCTGGGCACGGTGGTCTTCGACATGGGCCGGTTCGGCATCCAGTTCGTCGCCTCGCCGCGCCACGCCGACGGGCTGCTCATCACCGGCCCGGTCACCGCGAACATGCTGCTGGCGCTGCGCAAGACGTACGAGGCGCTGCCGCCGCCGAAGCTCGTCATCGCCGCCGGCGCGTGCGCCATCTCCGGCGGGCCGTACATCGGCCGCCCCGAAGTCCACAACGGCGCCACCGAACTGCTGCCCGTGGACCTCTATATCCCCGGCTGTCCGCCGCACCCGATGACCACGCTCGACGGCCTGCTGCGGCTCCTGGGCCGGCTCGAATCGCGATGAGGTTGCGCGGCGGGCAGGTTTGTGATTTGATAAAGAAATCCCCGCGAACGGCAGCGCATAGACGGCGATTCAAGGTCGCGCAGGAGCGAAGGGGCCAGCCATGAACGCAGAAATCATCTGCCTGTACGCGTTCGACATCGCCCAGGAGGCCGATCTTCCGCGGATCGAGGCCCTGGTGACCGGGACTGCGGAGCAGGTCCGGCTCGGCCACCTCAAGGACGCTCCGCCCGGTTTTCCAATGTACCGCCCCATTGCCATCCGCGACGAAGCCATGCCGGCCGAAGGCCCGCATGGGCCCGTGACGCTGTTCGCCTCGGTCAAGCTGTTCGCGGTCGGCGCCATGTCCATCAAGGTCCGCCTGCCCGTCGCCTGCGAGCACATCGCGGACCTGCAGGCGCATCGCAACCTGCTCTTCACGGATGGCGGCGCGCTGGAGCAGCGCGTCATCGGCATCGCGCGGCAGGTCTTCGAGAAGGTCAAGCCGGGGCTCGACACGCCGGTCCCCGAATTGCCGCCGCCGGAGAGATACACGGTCTTCTGCATCAGCACGCCGTTCCCGGCGGAAGCGGGCGGAGACTCCGATTGCGCGGCCTGGCTGCGAAAACACGAGCGCGCGGTCGCCGCGCTCCTCGTCGGCGAACCGGAGCCCACCCGCTTGAGCCAGCAGGAGGTCCAGGACACGGCGAAGTGCTGGTATTCCTACTATCAGCGCGACCTGGCGGTCATTGACTGGGACGCCGCCCTGCTGATTGACGCGCCGGAGGACTACAACGACACGCTCTACGTGATCGAGATGGCGAACCTGCAATTGGAGGAACTGCGCGTCTACGACCAGAAGCTCGATTCCGTGCTCGACAAGGCATATGCCGACGTGGAGCGCGCCGCGCCTTCCTATGCCTTTGGGGAGCGGCAGCGCGTCTTGAGGGAACTGCGGGAAATCCGCATGGACATGACCAAGGTCTCCGATGAGATTTCGAACATCACGAAGTTCTTCGGGGAATGGCACCTGGCGCGGATCTACATGGGCTGCGCCGAGCGCTTCCATCTCGCGGAATGGGAGAACATGGTCAGTCAGAAACTGCGCGCCCTGGACGGCCTCTACACCATGCTCCAGCAGGACAGCACCAGCCGCGCATTGCTCATCCTCGATGCCGCCATCGTCGGACTCTTCGTCATAGACCTCGTCGTCATCATCCTTCTCGGCCTGCGATAACGCCCGTTGCTTGTAGTGGCGCCGTAAGGCGCTACTTCGTATGCCCTGACGGGCACACTACGAGCGACGGGTTTGAGCCGGAAGTGCGATTGATGTATCATGCCCGCGGTGACAATGACAGGATTTTGTTTTCGAGGGGAACGCGATGGCGAAATCGAAGGCGAAACTGCGGAGCCTGTTCCTGGACGAGCTGACGACGACCGAGGTAGAGGCGTATCTCAAGCGCGGCGGCCGGACCGCGCTGATCCCGGCCGGGTCCGTGGAGATGCACGGTCCGCACATGCCCATCGGCACGGATACGATGATCGCGCGCGCCTTCTGCATGCGGCTGGCGGCCGAGACCGACGGCATCGTCTTCCCCGACGTGGCCTATTCCTGGGCCGGCGCGACCGAGGGCTTCGCCGGCACCGTCTCCGTGCCGCCGGAAAAGTTCATGGAGCTGGTGACGCTGATCGCGGTGAAGGCCTGGAAAACGGGATTTCGCCGGATCGCGGTGGTGAGCGTCCACGGCCCCAACGACGACATGATGTTCCTCTGCGTGCGGCGGCTCTACGAGGTCCACGGCGTCCCGGCGCAATTCATCAATCCCTGGCGTGTGCAGTCGCCCGAGGCCGCGGCGTTGTTCGCCGGCAAATGGGCCGGCGGCAAGGAAGTTTCGCTGATGCTCGCCGCGCTGGACGTGCTGGGAAAGTCGAAGCTTTATTCGGAGAAAGAGCTGGCCCACGACGACCCCGCGCCGCCGCTCCTGGCGTACCAGATGGGCTTCAAGGGCGTGACCGGCTTCTTCTACCAGGACATGCGCCATCACGTCGCGCCGACGCGCTGCACCTCCAAAGCGCGCGGCCAGAAGTTCTTCGACGCGCAGGTCAAGCCGCTCGCCGCGAGCATCAAGGCGCTGGACAAATACGTCCGCCTGGCCAAGCGCCAGAAGAACCAGGGCTGGTTCCGGTAAGAGATTCGGCGGAAGTTCAGCGAACCGAGGGAGCTGCGTGACGACTGTCAGCGGCGAGGCGGGACACTGGCCTGAGATGGCCCGGGTGTGGCCGCAAATCGGTCCGCCGCTGCGGCCCGTGAGCGAGGATATCGCGTTTTGCCGCGAAGCCGTGGCGGATTGGGTGCGCTGCCATGGCGCGCCGCGCGTGCTGTTGCTCGGCGTCACCCCGGAATTGTACCGCCTTCCCTGGCCGCAGGGGACCGACGTCCTCGCCGTGGACCGCGCGCAGGCGATGATTGATCGGGTCTGGCCCGGACCTGCGGCGGCCGTCCGGTGCGCGGACTGGCTCTCGATTTCCCTGCCGCGCGCGTCGCGGGATATCGCGCTCTGCGATGGCGGCCTGCATCTGATTTCTTATCCGCAAGGGCAGCGACGCCTCGTCCGCATCCTGCGCGACCTTCTCTCGGCCGAGGGACTCTGTATCCTGCGCCTTTACGTTCCGCC
Organism: Candidatus Brocadiia bacterium; assembly: GCA_050015075.1. Taxonomy (GTDB): domain Bacteria; phylum Planctomycetota; class Brocadiia; order CAIUPP01; family CAIUPP01; genus JBEKCB01. Next base: position 19,415 of record JBEKCB010000031.1, read on the forward strand.
TGCGCAGCGGGAGTCGCCGGAGGCGGTTCTGCGCGACCTGCTCGGCGGGAAGGTGTCCAGCCTGAATATCCTGAAACTGCGGCTGGGCATGTCCCTGATGGAAAATGCGTCGCAGGGCGTCCGTCTCGGCACGGTGTGGCAGACGCTCCACCAGGCGGCGCCGGACCTGGCGGCGCTGGCGGCGCGCCTCGATTGGACGCCGGAGCACACGCTGGCGATCAACACCTACCGCGAATCGGAGGCCCGATATTCCTTCGCTTCAGTCCGCGAGGTCTGCGATCTGTTCTGCCGCGCGCCCGGCGGATTCAGGCTCCGGGCCGTGAAGACGCCTTCGTATGAACTCGGCGAACAGTGCCCCACCGTCGTATTGCAGCGCAGCGACCGCGAACCCGGCACGTGAGGGCGCAGCCTTGAAAAGCATCGCCATCCTGATGCATGAGTGCTACCGCCGCCGAAGCCACACCTACCTGATAGACTCGCTGGCGGAGGTGTGGAACAAGCAGGGTCTGCGCGCCTCGTGCCTCTACGGCGTCCGGGAGCCGTGCGATGCGGACCTGCTGATCCCGCACATTGACCTGACCCGCACGCCTCGGGAATATGTCGAGTACGTCCGCGCTTTTCCCGGCGCCGCCGGCCGCGGCGTGGCGGACATTTCCAAGCGCCGGGTCAGCGCCCAACTGCTCTCCCGCGGCGACGGCTACCATGGACCGGTCATGGTGAAGACCGACGCCAACTCCGGCGGGCTGCCGGAAGACTGGCTCTTCCGCTGGCGGCATCCCTCTCTGGCGCGCGCCGAGGCGCTCCTGGAGCCGCTCCTCCAGCCGCTGTGCGGCGGGCCCTGGGCGCGGCTGCGCGTACTGCGCGAATATCCCGTCTACCCGTCGCCGGCCGAGGTTCCCAAGGGCGTGTTCAGAAACCGCGCGCTCGTCGTCGAACGCTTTCTCCCCGAGCGCGAAGGCGCCAGGTACTTCATGCGGCACTACCTGTTCCTCGGCGACCGCGCGCGGAGCACCCGCGTCGCGGGCTCGGTCCCTTTCCTGAAACGGGCCGCCTGCGCGACGGTGGACGAAGGCCTTCCCGTCCCGGATGAAGTGATCGCCCTGCGCCGCCGTCTCGCTCTCGACTACGGCAAGATAGATTACGTCATGCACGGCGGAAAGGCGGTCATCCTCGACGCGAATCGCACTCCCGCCGGGCCCGGCACGCCGGAGGCGACGGCGCGCACCGTCGGAGACCTGGCCGACGGCATCTGGTCGCTCCTGGCGAAATGATCCTTCAGGCGAGGCAGGACCACGCTCATGACTCATTACCTCAGCGCCATGGCCGGACGCATCCGCGCCGCCGCGAGAGCGCTGGCCGGCAGCCGCGCCGATCCGCCCCGCAGCCCGCAAGGAATTCAAACCCTGATCAACGGTTATCAGCACACCGCGCTGATCTGCCTTGCGGCCAGGCTCCGGCTTGCCGATCACCTGGGGAACGGGCCGAGAACCAGCGCGCAACTCGCCCAGGCGCTGGGCGCGCATGCCCCTTCACTCCACCGCGTGCTGAGAGGCCTGGTAACCCTGGGCGTGTGCTCCGAAGCGCCGGACGGGCGCTTCGCGCTGACCGCCCTGGGCGCGGAACTCCGCTCCGACTCGCCCGCCGCCGCTCGCGGCCTGGCGCTGCTGACGGGCGAGGAATACGCGCCGGCATGGGGAAACCTGCTCTACACCGTAATGACCGGCGAGCCGGCATTCCGCCACTGCTTCGGCATGAACACCCTGGAGCACCGCGCGAAACATCCCGAGCTGAATGACCACTTCAACAAAGGCCTGGCGCTGGGCGCGGCGCGCGTCGCCCCGGCGATTCTCGCCGCGTACGATTTCTCGGCATTCCGCTCCGTGACGGATGTGGGAGGCGGCCAGGGCGCGCTGCTCGCAGCGCTGCTTCAGGCGCATCCTCATCTCAATGCGACCCTGTTCGAGCGCCCGCCCGTCGCCGCCGCCGCCCGCGCCCAGTTCCAGGCGGCCGGCGTCTCCGAGCGATGCCGGGTCGTCGAAGGCGACTTTTTCGATCACCTGCCCGGCGGCGCCGACGCCCTCATCCTCAAGAGCGTCCTTCACGACTGGGACGACGAGCGGGCCGCAGCGCTGCTGCGGAATTGCCGCCAGGCGCTCTCCGCTCAAGGCAGGCTTCTCATCATCGAACGCCTGCTGCCCGAGCGCGCAGCCGATGACCCGGCGGCCATCGTCGTGGACCTGCAAATGCTCGCGCTCACCGGCGGCCGGGAACGCAGCGAGGCCGACCACCGCGCCTTGCTGAACGCGTCGGGTTTCGCCCTGGCAAGAGTCCTCCGCACCGCCGCGGGCTTCAGCATCCTCGAAGCCGCGCGAACGTAGCCGGCCGGCCGCAACGAGCTGGGCCAACTCCGAACGCAGCCGGAGCGTATTCTGGGACATGATATGTTAATCCCCTTGACCACACATCATTGGCGGCGTACCATGGAATGTTCGAAAAGGAGGAAAATAACTGGTATTGTGTCCCACGTTTCCCCAACGCGCAGCCTAACCTAAGAAAACAGAGGCACTTTTTCAACAGCCCCATGTGCCCGTTTATCCTGAACTAGGAGGATGCAGCGCCTTTCAGCTTTCCATTCTTTTCGTTGGTGGAGCGTGTTATCCTACTCGCGGCACGCGCCTGGATCGCTTCATCAAGGCGCATGTAAAGTTCATTCATTGTATTAATCCCCTCGAAGCGATACGGTTCAGGTTCGTCGGCGAGAATTACCTCCGCGTTGCCCTTGATGCAGGTTATCTTCGCTCCCTTCAGCTTCTCCAAAACTCGAGCCTGCATGGATTGCTGCTGCGTTTGCGAACCGTTGGCCGCTTCCCCAGCACCGCCGTAAGTATATCTTGTGTACCAATCGTACGTATCCAAAGCTGGGTTGGGATACTCCTTAATTATAGCTTCGGCTATGGCGTCGCGTGCTGAAAAGAGGTTTTCCAGAGAGTTTCGGGTTACCTCAGCGAAAACTCCATTGACTACCATCAGAAAACGGTCATCGTGAAGATTAAAGAATGCCCACTTCGTTTTATCGCTCGCCTCACGGTCAATGTGCTCTATGGCATTCCTCGGCTTTACGAACGACCCCAAAAAGGCTCTCTTCTTGCTCCACTCTATCTTAATAACGTCAGATACTGGCCGCTTAAAGCAGCTCCTGTTTTTCGAAAGGGACTCGAGAAGCCTTCCAGCGCGGCGTACCGCGCAAACAAAACAGGATGCGTGATAAATCATCGCCTTGTTATTTTCTGGATTATTTGTCGCGAGAAGCTCTTCATATAGCCGAAAGGAGGTCGCTGCGCCTTCTACGTCAGCATCAAAAAGACTGAATCGCTTTGCTGCTTCTGAAGCGTTGTTGGCCGCTAAAGAAAGTTGTGCCCTCATCTGTAGGGATATCTCAAACATCATCTTTCACTCGCCTTATTCCTGAGCGCTCGGGTGAGCGCTGGGAAAATAGGATCACAATCCCATTTATTTCCCTCGTTTCTGAGCGATTGCGGTGGCATGAATTGCTGCTTTTCCATTTGCTTATCTTCGGCGAACCGCTGGCTCACGCCCATTGTACGCTCAAACTGCTTGGCGTCAAGGGTTTCTCGTCTTACTGGAGGAAGATAGGAAAACCGGGGACTGGGTGACCGTTGAAAAAGGTGTCGGACGCGCCAACTCCGATGCGCATCTCAGCTCAGTCATTCCCGCGCAAGCCCTTCGGCCGTGAGCTCAGGGTCGAACGGCGGGAATCCAGGGTCTCAGCGCGCGAGACTGGATTCCCGCCTTCGCGGGAATGACAAGGAGCGTTTTTCAACAGCCCACCTGTCCCCAGTTTTCAGTTTCCCCGAACGTCCGAGACGCAGATAGAATCACCGTGAGGCGCGCGCGACTACTGTTTCGCGGGTTTGGGTGAAAGGAATTGCAGGGCGGCCTTGAAGGCCTCCGGGTTTTCCTGGAATAAGCCGCTGTTTCCCGCCACGACAAATCGCCCGGCGCCGAGCCCGCCTCGCAGGACTATGCTCAGCCCGTTGGAATCGCGGAGCGCGGTCGTTACGCCAACTCTTAAAGGCTTGACCTGAGAGGGCCACCAGCTCTCGCGCTTGAACGCTTTGATTCCGCCGAAGAGTTCGGGATCCGCCGACAAGGGATCGGCCGCGCCGATGTTCCTTCCGGTGATGTTGAAGCCCAGCGCCCGGCCGATGGCATTGAGCGGATAGCTCTCAACGGTCTTTGTCTTGGCGGCAAAGGACCATGCCTGCCCCGCACAGAGGCAACCGCCTCCTGTGGATACGAAGTCCCGCACCAGCTCGACCTCCTCTCTGGTGAATTGGGAAGGCTCTCCGTCGGTTATGATGAGAACGCCGATGCCGGACAGGAACTGCTTATCAATCGGACCGTCATTGGGTTTCCAGGTGAAATTCACGGCTTCAACCGTCTGCCGCAGGTTTTTCCAGCCTAGCCCGTACTGCAGCGCGACGCCGACGGTGCGGCTGCGCTGGGCGTCGAACGGTACGGCGCTCAAGCGAACGGCAGGCTCGGCGTCCGGCGCAGCGGGAGGCTGCGCGACGGCCGGCTCGGCCGCGGCGGGTTGAGCGGCGACGGTTATGCCGATCTGTTTCCACATCGCAAAGCACATGTCGCTGAGTTCGCCTTCCAGCCGGGCGCAGTCCGTGGCGGCCTGATCGGCCTGGGCCTCAAGCTTCCTCAATTGAGCCCACGCGTCCGCAGACTCTTTGGACATCACGCCTTGATTGTCGGTGATGACGGTCGAGCTTGAGCCGGTCGCGGTCCGTTGCGCTCCCTGGACGATCGTCTTGGAGTTGTCCGGCGGACGGGTGATCTGGGTAGTCCGGTTGGCGGTGACCGATGAGTCGCCGGCCGAGTTGATGGTGGTTTGCGCGCCACCCATGAGGCTGTCGCATCTCGCCTTGGCCGCAGCCTTGCTCTTGTTGAGGTCTGCGAGAGCCTTATTCGCCTTGGCCAGGTCCAGGGCGGCCTGCGAAAAGCCGGGATATCCGAGAACGGAATTGAACCAGGAATCGGCCGCGTCGAGGCTGCGGCCGGAGACGGCCCCGTCGAAGGCCAGCGTTCCGTTTCCGCATTTGAGGGCGGAGTTGACGAGTTGTTTCCAGAACTGGGAGTTGCTGTTCTCGCACTGCAGCTTGGCGATGGACTCCACTTTCACGCGTTGAGTTTCATCGCCGGAAATGCAGAGCAGAGAATCGCCGGCCATGGCCTGGATCCTGGCCATGATCATGCGGCCCGACTTCAGCCGAATCTGGTCGGAAGCCTCCGGCGCGGCGTTGTCAGCGAACGCGAAAGCGACGACAGACAGGGCAAGAATTGCGGCGGCTTCAAATCGCGCGGTCACCGGAAACCCCTTTCCGATCAAACGCGGCGCTGCACGCGCCGTAGTCGCGGACGGAACGGTCGGTTAACCGTCCGGCCGAGGAGCGCCGGCTCCCTGGATCGGCATTTCCCACTTGACTGTTCTCCAGAGGACGGCCGGCGTTTGAACATGAGATTGTACATCCGAATTGCCCGCTGTCAAGGAGTTTCTCGGCCGGTGTCGCACTTGATTGGATTCGTTTTTTCAGATGGGTTTGTCCAGCCGAGCGTCCCTTCAGCCTCCTGCCGGTGACGGCGTCATGCGATGGGGCATTTTACCGGCACGCGCGGCCAGTTCGACATCATTCCGGCCCGTCGCGGCCTCGTCATGGCGCCATTGCGGCGGCATGAAAGAGGCATGCATATCATGAATAGTCTGATTGTTTCACGTGAAACAATTTATAAAACATCTTATGTTCCTGCGGGATTCCGCTCTGCTGCTTATCGCGTGAAGATCAAGAGGATAAGGACCGCGAGGAGCAGCGCCGCCACGGCGATCCACAAGGGCGAGGCCGGGTCGAGGACCTGGTCCAGAAAATTCTTCCGCGGCGGGGTTTCAGGCGCGGGGATTTGCAGGTCGGGCTCGCGCGCGCCGGGCCAGTCGGGCAACGGCTGGCCCCTGCCTTTGGCCTGCGCCAGCGACAGCACTTCGTCAAGCGCCGCGATCTGCTGCCGGTCCTTCAATACGAACTGCGCCGACTCCTTGGTTCCTCCGAACACAAAACTGTACGACATGCCGGTCCACTGGGCGCGGTTGAATTGCTCGACTTTGTGGAATTCCGTCGCGTCCGCCAGGCGGTGGACGGCGAGCGGCCGATGGCTGCCGCGGCATTCCACCAGGTTGCCGGGCGTGACGAGCAGGAACGGCTTCAGTTCCCCGCGCCGCGAGCGGAAGAACTCCGCCAGCGCGACGAGCCCGTAAGTCACTCCCAGCAACCCCAACGCGGCCGGGATCAAGCAGTACCACCACCGGCTCAACGTCGGATCGTGGCGCATCGAGACGGCCATGGCCAGGCAAACTCCGGCCACGGCCAGCACGATCAGCCCCATCCACAACGGCCATCGCCTCAACCGGGAAAGGAAGAAGCTCCCGCGCCCGAAGCCGCCCTGGCGCTGCGCCGCCGCCAGGCGCTCGCACGCCTCGGCCGGAAGGTGCTGATGACAGACCTGCATACCGCCTCCTTAGCCGCCGCCGAACGGCCGCGCGCCGGCGGCCTGGGGCTTGGACGCGCCCACGTAGCTCACGTACGTGTCGTCGTCCACCTGCGCGGGGTTCGCCTTGACCAGCTCCGCCAGCCATTCGCGCCGCGCCGCTTTATATGACGAAAACGACTGCACGTCCAGCACGCCCGAACCGGTGTAATAGGCCGCCGGTCCCCAGACCGCCTGCTCGGGCTTCAGCGGATGGCGCTTTCGCTTGATCGTCCGCACCAGGTACCACAAGGCGCCGGAGATGACCGCGGCTGCGAGGACCGAACCGGCCATACAGAGCGCCGTCATCAGGTCCGAAGCCTTGTGCGTCGCCGGGTCCCGGTACGGGTCCGACAGTTGAACGGAGAGCACCAGGAAACCGATGAACACGAAGAATCCCAGGATCGCGAACGCGATCGCCCAGCCGAGCAGCCCCAGCGCGCTGTCGGCCTGCTTGTGGCAGGGAGCGCAATAGTTGAAGCTCTGGTAGTACGTCGTCCGCGTCAGCCAGCCCTTCAAGCCCTTGTAACCGTACCGGAAGGACACCGTCGCCGGCGCCATGCAGTTCGGGCAGACGGGCGGAATGACCTGGGACTTGCCCTTCAACTTGATGGACGTCCATAGAGCCATCAGACTGTCTCCTCAATAAAATCGGTGTGGGAAGGACCGCCGATCCTATCCCTCGTCATGGTTCCGCGGTCTCCGGAGTTGCCGCCGCCGAGTCCGGCGCTTCGGCGCGCAAGGGAACGACCGCGTGCATCCACGTTCCCGTGCTGAAGACCTTCCACGTCACGAAGGCGGCGATGACGTTCGCGGCCGCCAGCCCGCCGTAGATGCCCATGCTGCCCCAGCCGACCAGGAAGCCGAGGACCAGCGCCATGGGCACGCGCAGGCCCCACTGCCGCAGGAGCGAGATGATCATGACCGGCTTCGTATGCCCGGAGCCGTAAAACGCGGACATGAGCACCATGAGCACGTTGAAGAAGTAGTTCGACGCGGGCACGATGAGGAAGAAACGTCCCGCCTCGGCGATCACGCCCGCATCCCGCGTGAACGCGCGCGCGACGATGTGGCCCTCCATCATGATCAGCAGATAGGGCACGAGCATGCCGAAGGAGAACAGCATGACGCTCGTCCGCACGGCGCGCCGCGCCAGGGCCGGCTTTCCCGCGCCGAGCGCCTGGCCGACCACCGGCGCGGTGGACATCGCGAGGGCCGCGGCCGGGATGCCGCAGACCTCGGTGATGCGCGAGCCGACCGTGAAGGCGCCCATGACCGTGGCGCCCAGGGAGTTGATCATGGCCTGCAACGCCAGGAACCCCAGCGAGTTGCTGCACATGCTGACGCCCGCCGGCGTGCCGATGCGGAAAATCTGCCGGATGATGGCTTTGTTCGGGCGGAAGTCCGCCAGCGTGAGACGCAGGCCCGAGCGGCCGCGGCTCAGCAGGATCACGGAACAGACCGCCGTCATCACCTCCGAAAATGCGCTGACGGTCGCCGCTCCGCGAATGCCCATCGCCGGCACGGGACCCCAACCGAAGATGAGCAGCGGCGACAGGCCGAAGTTCAGAACGTTCGTGCAGAGGCCCACGATCACCATGGTGAGCGTGTCGCCGAGCGCACGCAATGCCGAGCCATACGCGATGTTGACCGCAATGAAGGGCATGCCGAGCAGGAGGATGCGCAGGAAGGCGAGCGCCTGCGGCTTGACCTCGGGCGGGGTCTGCAGAAGGCTGAGCACTTGCGGCGCGAAGATGAACATCAGCACGGCCATGGCCGTGGTCACGAGGGTGAGCAGGAGCATCGTCTGCCCGGCGGCCTTGTCCGCGTCGCGAGGGCGTTTCGCGCCGGTGTGCTGCGCGACCAGCGCCGTGCCGCCGCTGCCGAACCCGGTTCCAAAGGCGACGACGATGAAGGTCAAGGCGGCGGTCGGGCCGACCGCCGCGAGCGCTTCCCGCGCGCCCACCCGCAGCTTGCCCAGCCAGAAGGCGTCCACGAGGCTGTACAGGCTGTTCAGGGTCATGCCGGCCAGGATGGGCAAGGCCATCGAGATCAGCGTGCGCGGCAGCGAGCCCTGCGTCAGGTCGCGCCTCTGTTCGTTCATGGGGATTGATGCTGACATCCTTCCAGTTTACACGGCGCCTGTCCCTTGACGCAATTCTTGTCCTGCGGCGCGGCGCTCCTGCCCCTTTGCGCGGAATCAAGGCGCGCGCCGGTGTCCATCCGAATCTTCGGCGCGATCGGCGTTCGGAGGCAGGCTTCTGGCCTGCCGCAACGCCTCGTCGCCGAACCGGCCGCGGGCGCGGTCTATGGCCTGGCTGAGCCGCTTTTGTTTCTCGGACCGGGGATTTTCCCGGGGCTTGTCGAACAGCGTGCGCTGCTTCGGCCCGGGCGGCTCGAAGCCGGAGACGCTCACGCCGATGAGACGGACCTTCTTCCCCTGGCGCGCGATGCGCTCGAAGTTCGCCCAGGCGACGGCATAGATCGCCGGGGCGAAATCCACCGGTTCCTCCACCGTCTTCGCGCGGGTGTACGTGAGAAAGCCTTCCAGGCGAATCTTGGTCGTGATGGTGCGGCCCTGCCTCGGACGCGCTCCTTTTCGTCGCGCGGCAGTCTCCGCTCCGCGCAGCCGCGCGGCGACGCTTTCGCAAAGCTGCATCAGCGTGGACATGAGCAGTTTTTCGTCGCCGGTGTCCTCCTCGAAGGTGCACTCGTTGCCGATGGACTTCACATCCTCCGTCGCATCCACGGGCCGGTCGTCCATGCCGTGCGCATGCTCCCAGAGTTCCTGCCCCATCTTGCCGAACTCGCGAGTCAATTCGGCCGGGTCGCACTCGGCGATATCGCCGACGGTGGCGAAACCTTTGCGGGCCAGGATTTCTTTCGTCTTCTCACCGACGCCCCAAAGGCGGCCCATCGGCAGCGGGCGCAGGAAGGATTCGGCCTGGCCCGGCTCGACGATGACGATCCCGCGCGGCTTCTTCCTGTCGGAGGCGATCTTGGCCACCATCTTGTTCGGCGCGATGCCGATGGAGGCGGTCAGTTGCGTTTCCTCCGTAATGCGCTGCTGAATCCGCTCCGCCAGCGCGCGCTTCGAGCCGAAGAGATGCAGCGAGCGGGTGACATCGAGAAAGCATTCGTCCAGCCCCGTCTGTTCGATGTCCGGCGTGAATTCCTCCAGCAGCTTGAGGACCCGGCGCGATGCCTCCTCGTACGCCTCCATGCGAGGCGGGACGAAACATCCCTGCGGGCAGAGCCGCCAAGCCTGGCTGATCGGCATGGCGCTGTGGACGCCGAACTTGCGCGCCTCGTAGGAACAGGTGGCGGCGACGCCGCGCCCCTTGCCGCCCTTCGGGTCCGCGCCGACGATGACCGGCTTGCCGCGCAGTTCGGGATTGTCGCGCTGCTCGATGGCCGCGAAGAAGGCGTCCATGTCCACGTGGACGATCACCCGTTCGCCCGCGGCCATCGTTTTCTCCCGCGTCTTGCCATCGCGCCCCGGAACTCCCGTCTCACTTTACCGGACGCTGCAAGAGTTGACAAGCGCGGCGGCTGCCCCCGTCAACGTTGCGCAGAAGGAATGATCTGCAGCACGAAGCAAACACAGTACTTCTCGGCAGCGCCGGGCTTCGGCCCGACCCTTACCAGCATCCCGTCCATGGAATTGCGAGGAAAGCGCATCTTTATTACCTCACCATCCGGCAGAGTGATCGGCACGGTTTCCTGCCGCTCGACCTGGTCTTGCGTGAGCGGGACGGCAATCGTGTACTTCACAGGGTAAAGGAGACTCCGGCTGCTCATCCAGCCAAGGATTTTCTCCTCGACGGCATGCTTGACGCAATAGTGCCGCTCGACCATCCCTGCTTCGGTCTTGTCTGTGACATGGATCGTCCCGGGACTATCACATAACCGGCACTTGCAGCCTGCTTCCGATTCCTTCCCCTGCGTTGGCACACGATATGGGCTTATGCGCATAGTGCTCTGCACGACGTTCGTCACCCAGCGCCTCTCCAGATATCTCCATCCCTGGCCCGGCCGCGCACTGTCCCTGATGTAGCGCACCAGCGCCGCCCAGTTCTTAAAACCGTACTCTTGGGCCAGCGCATGCTGCGCTTCTGCGAGGGTGACCTTGGCTTTCAGGATGTCCTGATCGGAGGAGGCGGCGAAGCGGCTGAGATGCCGCAGGACGCGGCAGGCCGAGACATCGCCCTGCTTGTGAGCTTTGAGCAGGTCCTTGGCTTGCTTGCGGAGCTGATCGAGGTTGGGGCGGTCAGGCAGCGAGAGGCTCATGCGGCGCCTTCTTTCCACGTTCGCCCGCGGTCTGCAAGTTCAGGCGGAAAAGAAGGTTCGCCAGGTTTTCTCGCTCAGGTGGGCTCGGCCCTTTCCGCAGACCAGGAGGCGCCCCTTGCGCCGAGGCCATGGTAATCCCGGTCGCGGCCGCTGTCAAGAAAATAATTCGCGGCGCAGCCGTGGCCGAATTCATCAGAAAGTGATCTGAAGCCGCAGCGTGCCCACCAGGGCGTTGGGATGCGCGCCGCCCGGGTGAACGATGTATTGGACGTCCGGCTGGATGAAAGCCCAGTGGGTCAACTGCCATTGATAGAACGTCTCCAGCGCGAGTTCATAGGGATGCGCCAGCCCGGCCTGGGAACTGATGTGCGCGTATTGAGGGCTGACGCCGATGATGTCGCCCGGCCGGGCGCCGATCGGCCCGGTCCAGGTGACGCCGCCGCCGAAATGACGGTCAATGGCGTTGATGTCTTCCTGCGTGCCTCCATATTCGAGGAAGGTCCGCACGCCCCGGCCGTTGTCGGGCTCTCCTTGGGGCTGCCAGAGGGTCTGGTCCAGAATTGCGTAGCCGCCGTACGCGCCTTGCTGCTCCGAGCCGTCGAGGCGCGTGAACGTTCCGGAATGTTCCCAGGCGCCCGCCTTCAGATTGCCTCCCGCCGCGAATAAAGGCGCGGCATGCCATTTCAAGCCGGTCTCGCCGATCAGGAATGTGCCGCCCTCGGTGCGCTGAACACTGGCGGGATTGTCCGCCAACTCGCCGAATCGGTCCGAGCGGTTGGCATAATACGCGCCGAAACCGGCATACCAGAATTCATTGGGCGCAAAGAAGACATTGACTGAGGGCATCGGATCGGGCGTGGTGGGAAACACGAAGATCGTCGGGCTGACCTGGGCTGAACTATTGAGGAATGGCAGGCCGTTGTCAATGACGCTGAACTCGGTGTTGGCGTCCACCTTTCCGATCTTGATGCGAATCTTGTCATCCAGCAGCTTTTGTTGATACCAGATCTCGAAGATTTGCAGATACTGCGATGAGTTCTGCTTGTCGAACACCTGGAGATCGCCCACCAGGACGGTGGTCGGGTTTCTGCCGGCGTGGTCCTCGAGGTCCGCATAGAACTCTCCGCCGCGCCAGTGAAGCAGTTTGTCGGTGTCCACCGCCAGGTTAAAATCGGACGTGGCCGCCCCGACGGCAGGAGCGGTGGCCAGGCCGCCCCGGAAGTTGTTGAACCCTTCCAGCGTGAGGGTGGCGCCGATGGTGATTCCGGCGTCCTGCAACCGCTGCCGCTGGCCCCACCAGCCGCCGGTCAGGTTATTCTCAAAGCCCGAGGCGGCCGGCGCGACATCCGGTTCCGCGGGGGCATCGAGAGGAAGCGGAGGATTATCCGGGGAACCGGGCGCGCCGGCCAGCGCCGTCGACCGCGGCATCAGCGATAGAAGGGACAGGATCGCGATACCGCCCGTCATGGCCGCCGACCGACGAGAAATCTTGCCCATGCGCCTGGCCTCTTCCCGCAGCGTCTTTGATCTCGAATTTCCTTATAATGGTTCGCGCAGGTCGCGGTCAATGCCCTTGGCGGGCGACGGACGCGAAGGCAGCGCGCGGGAGACCTGAAAAGCACAAGGCCCGCTGATCATCTCAGCGGGCCTCGCGGCGAAACGCGGCCTGACTTAGCCGATCCACAAGCCTTCCACGCGGACCTGCAATGCAGTCGGCGTGCGATTCAGGTAATTCACCAGCCCGCTGTGCCGCCACTGCAGCATGCACATCGTCGGCTGAAAATAATAGCGCATCCCGATCCTGATGTCGCAGCGGGCGCGCTGGATCAACCCTTCGTATCCCTCGGCGATGTAATATCCCAGGTCTTTGAAGCCGTGCTGGCGCGGGCGCAGCGGGCCGGTCACGCACCACACGATTACGCCTGTGCGAGGGTCCACTTGCATGGCCACGCCGCAGTGCGTGATGGGGCAGCCGCACGACATCCCCAGCGGCCGGCCGATCAGCGTGTCGCCGGGCTGGATGTCCATCTCGCGCGTGATCAGCGGATTGTGCGGCAGGATGATCTCGCGCGGACCGGGTTCTTCGGGGAAGTGCTCCAGGTAGAAGTCGAACTCGCGGCCGAGGCTGTCTCGCCAGGCCGCCGAGGGCTCGCCGGTTGCGGCCGGGCCGTTGGCGCAAGCGCCACAGGACGGAAGCGTGAGCGGCTCAGCCGTCGCCGCTCCCGCCGCAGCTTTCGGCTGCGTGGGAGAACGTTCGCTCGAGAGTTGAATGCAGCGCTTGATCAAGTCCGGCTCGCTGACCAGCCGATCGGCGAATGCCGAACAGGTGCGAAATCCGCACACTCCGCAATCCAGTCCCGGCAAATCCTTCACAGTCACGCTCATGCTGTGCTCCTCTTTATCAACCGCACGCGTCCATGGAACCCGCGCCCTGGAAAATCCTTGCGCTATGCAGGCACAGGCACGCGGGTCATGGCAGGCCGCAATGCCGCCACGGCCTGCGGAAGAACTTGCAATAACCGCTCCACTTCCGCCTCGGTGGTGAAGCGGCCCAACGTCACGCGCAGCGAGCCGCGCGCCCGAACCGGGTCAAACCCCATCGCCAGCAAGACGTACGAGGGTTCACCCGCATGATGTGCGCTGCACGCGCTCCCCGTCGAGACCGCGATCTTCGCCTCGTCCAGCGCCAGGAGCAGCCGGATCGCTTCGCCTTCCTGCCCCGCGAACCCCAGGCAGATGTGCCCCGGCAACCGCTGAAACCGATGGCCGATGAGGTAAGCGTTGGGGATCAGGACGGTGACGGCTTCGATGATGCGGTCGCGCAGATTCACCAGCCGGGCCGCCTCGCCGGACATTTCTGCGCGGGCGATCTCGGCGGCCTTCCCCAGCCCGACGATGCCGGCCACGTTGTGAGTGGCGGAGCGCAAGCCGCCCTCCTGCCCGCCGCCGTGAACGAGCGGCTCCAGCCGGACGCCCTTGCGCACATAAAGCGCCCCGACGCCTTGCGGGCCGTGAAGTTTGTGCGCCGAAAGCGAGAGCAAGTCCAGCGGCTGAGCCTGCGCGTCCAGCGGCAATTTACCCGCGGCCTGCACGGCGTCGGTGTGGAAGAGCGCGCCGTGCTCGTGCGCGATTCGCCCCAACTCGGTGATCGGCTGAAGCGTCCCGACGACGTTGTTCGCAGCCATGATCGAGACCAGCCGAGTGTTCGGACGCAGCGCGCCGACCAGCGCGGCCGGATCCACGATCCCATCCGCGCCCACAGGCAGATAAGTGGTTTCGACACCGCGCCGCCGGAGGTAGCGGCAGGTCTCCAGGATGGCCGGGTGCTCGATGGCGCTGGTGACGATGTGGCAGCCACGCTCGCCCAAGGTCTCGGCCGTACCGACGAGCGCCATGTTGTCGGCCTCGGTCCCGCTGGCGGTGAACACAATCTCGCCGGGCGCGGCGTGCAGCAAATGAGCAACCTGCCGGCGCGCGTGCTCCACCGCTTCGTTCGCCTGCCGCCCGGCCCAGTGCCAACTGGAGGCATTGCCGAATCGCTCGCCAAGCCAGGGCCGCATGGCCTGGGCGACGCGCGGGTCGAGCGGCGTCGTCGCGGCGTTGTCCAGGTAAACCCGTTCGGGCATCTCACTCGCCCCGATAGAAAATCTGGTTTTCCAGCGGCCGCACCACGCCGAAGTGCGATTGCCAGCCGACTTCCTTTTTGCCCACGCAGATCGTGCAGGTGCCGACGGGCGGATTGCCGCGCAACAGCAGATGCTCGCCGGCGTCGGGCGTGGCGTGGACGTGCTCGACCAGCGGATCAATCCCGATGCCGTACAGCGCGTTCACCTCGCGGATCCGGACCGATGGCGCGACGTCCTGGATGCGGGCGCGGAACACTTCGCGTTCCGCCTGCGAGACGCGGTCTATTTTGGTGACGACGGCCACGTCGGCCAGCGAGAGCATCGGCCCGACCTTGAGCGGCAGGTTCATCCCGCTCGTCGCCTCCAGGACCACCATCCCCAGTCCGCCGTCCACGTAGGGCGAGCAGCGCAGGCACAGCCCGGCCGTCTCGACGAACAGCACGCCGCAGTCCGCTTTGCGCGCCCAGTTGAGCGCATCGCCCAGCACCATCACGTTGCAGTGGTCGGGGCACAGTTCGCCCGAATAGACCTTGCGCGTGGGGATGCCGAACTCCTCGGCGAGCTGTTCGTCCTCTTCGGCGAATTGCACGTCAATCTTGAGAAAGGCGGCGCGCAGGCCGCCCTGCAGGAGCTTGCGGATCATGTGCCGCAACACGGAGGTCTTGCCGGTCGTGGCCGGCCCGGCGCAGATGACGAGTTTCATGCCCAACCCTCCATCTCGCGCGCCGTCAACCGCGCGCCGGACCGAATGGTGTTGCGCAAACGGGAGAGCAGGTCGTCCAGGTGGCTCACCTTTACCGAGAACTCGCGCTCTTCCGCGTCGGTGTGCAGAACCTTGGTGACCGTGCCGCCCTGCATCACGATGCGATAGTCCGAAAGCAGCGCGATGCGCGGATCGTGCGTGACGAAGATGAAGATCTTGCGGTACTCGCGGAGCAGCTCCAGCGCCCGCGTGCGATGGATGCCGGCGTTTTCCACCTCGTCCAGCAGCACGATGGGCGTGTTGCAGATGATCGTCGCGTCGGCGATGAGGAGCGCGCGCGTCTGGCCGCCGGAAAGCTCCGTCATGCGGCTGTCCACGAGGATCGGCTCGCCCGTTAACTGGTTGGCGAAGCCCAGCGTGCGCTCCAGCATCCCTTCGATTTGCGAGCCGGCGCTGCTGCGGATGCGCGCGTGGGTCATCAGGAATTCCCGGACCGGCAGGTCGGAGAGAAACGTCGTGTGCTGCGTAATCAGGGCGATGGGATTGCGGGCCGGGTCGTCGCGATACTCGGCGGGCGGCCGCACGCCGTTGATGAGGATGCGCCGGCCCGTCGGCGTGTTGGCGTCGGCGAACAGCTCGATGTCGTTGATGAGCGTGGTCTTGCCGGAGCCGGTCGGCCCGACGATGCTGACCACGTCGCCCATCCGCAGGTCAATGCGCTGCACGGCTTCCGGCTCGCCGGACTTGCCGTGGCCGCCGAGAATCGTAATGGCCTCGATCACATTAGTCTCCTTACCCGATGAGACGAGTCACATATCAAGCCCAAAAAAGCCGCCTAGGACACGTCGGCCAGCGTTGTGCTTTCCAGCTTATCCGCCACGTAATCGCGAATCTGCTTGAACACGCGGACAAGGCTCTCTTCCTTTTCGATCGGCGTGGACTCGTAAAAGTACTGGCTGACCGACTCCGTCGGCGCGAGCGCTCCGTCGAACAGGCGGATGACTTCGGCCAGCGTGATTTTGTCGGCGTGCTTGGCCAGCCGATAGCCGCCGTGCTGCCCTTTGCAACTGCGCAGGTACTTCGCGCGCTTGAGAGCGAGCAGAATCTGCTCGAGGAATTTGCGCGGAATGTCCTGGGCCTGGGCGATCGTCTCGACCGAGACAAAACCATCCGTGTTGTGGCGGCTCAGATAAACCAGAGCGAGCAGAGCGTATTCGCTGCGAAAGGTGAGTTTCATCGCCGGTCTTTCTTATATGACTAAGCTGGTGGGAATTGTAGTATAAGAATGGCCGCCTGTCAAGCATTATTCCGCGGGTTTTTCGCGCAAACGATGGTGAACGGCGCCGGCGACAGTTCGTTTCCCGGCTGGGGTCAATCGTTCCGCCTCGGCGGGATAGGTGATCGTCGTGCCGCGAGCTTTGGCAAACGGCGTCAAAGTGTGAACCTGGCGGCGGGTGGGACTCATGATATCCTCCACGCGGATTCCACGAACCAGCAAGGCATCCGCGATGAGCGAGCGATGACAGCGCCACGGCACCGCTTCGGCGCACATCAATGCGATCCGGTCCCGGCCCGCCAACTGGATCAATTCATCGAGACTTTTCTTGAATTCCGGCGTCTGCATGTAATCCGCAAAACCTCGAAAAGAGGCATTTCGCCAGCCCGTGTTGGGCGAATCGCTTCGGGTGTGACGCAGTCCACCGAGTCCCGGCATGTGAATGTATTCCACGCCAGCCTTCTTCAACGAACTCGGCAGCGCAGTCTTATCAAACTGCGGGTTGTGCCGGGAGCGTGGCACCGTTCGCACGTCTGCGACAAGCGATATGGCGTGTGCCCGAAGCAGGCCGATGAAGTCCTCAAGCGTGCGCGTGGAATGCCCGATCGTCAGGACCATCGGCGAAGGTTCCGGCCTCGGCTTTCTCTTTTTTACACGAGCGGCTGGCCTGCCGTTGGACCTGGGCGCGCTCATTTTTCTGACGCTTTTTCGGATCACCGCCGCACCACTATCTGGGCCCGCTGACAACAACCGAATAATTCCGGCCTTCCCAGCGCTGAGCTTCTTTCCAGAAAAACGTGAACTCGATCACCGAATCGCCGGGACAGCTCTCCGTGGGAAGATCCGCAAACCACAGGCCCAGGATGCTGTTATTGGCGGAATCCACCCTGCGGGTGCTCGCCCAATGATCGGCGGACCAGACAACCGTCGCCTCTGCCGCAACGATGATGCGCAAGGTTTTTCCGCGCGGCATTCGGCGAAGCCGGTGGCGGAAGAGCCAGATTTCATGTCGGCTCTGCGCCGGGTGGACGACGTATCGCTGGAACGCCGGCTCGACTCGATCAAAACAGACGCCGTCGTGAGCACTGCGCACGAGCGTGACGTATTCAGCGTGCGACCAGCACAACGGCATGGCCGCGCCCGTCGGCCGGCCGCGCTTCGTGCCTTTCTTCGGCAGGTCGTCGGCGTCCCACAACTGCTCGCTGATCATGCCGCCTTCGTTGGCGAATTTTTCCATCGCCGAGATGAACGGCATCGGACCGCGTCCGGCGGCGATCTCGTAATGGCCGCGCTCGCCAGTCAAAATCGGCCAGGCGCGGCCGACGCCCGTCCCGTCGAACGCGCCGCCGTCGTCCTTTTGCCCATAACCGTCGTGATTGTAGCGGCGCCAGCACGGACCTTGCGGCAAGTTGCGCTTGAGCACGCGGTCAATGACGGCGACCGAATCGCGCACGATGGGATCGTCCACCGCACGGATGCCCAGCCGCACCAGGTGCAGGAAGTCACCGCCGACGATGTTCCTTGCCGGATGGAGGCCGTTGCCGTTGGCGACGGCGAGCACCGTTGTGTTCGGATCGGCGTGCGGATCGGGCGTTACCGGATCCGTGGGATTGATCCGAATGTAGTGGCGGCGCAAGCCTTCGACGACCTCACCGCAGGTCGTGACGGTCCATTCCTCAACATGCGCGGCCAGCCAGTCCGCGTACTCCAGGATGAAATTCATCGTGCTCGCGTCATCGCACTTTCTGGCGAACTCCGCGGCGCACACCAGGCTGGCAATCACCGTGGCCAGCGTCGAGGGCGAATAGCCGGCGTTTTCCTCCCAGCGTTCCTGTGCGGTGACCGGCCCATGCCGGATGAGATACCCGGCGGCGCGGAAGATCATGACGCACGGATCGAACCGCCCCATCGAGGCGCCTTCGCTTCGGAAGCGCCACGCCAGCAGGATGGGCGCGGCGATTTCATCGAGTTGCACTCCGGACCAGTACGCCTTCCCGTTGATCCAGCTATTCTGCGGGAATCTGCCGTCCGGCCGCTGAATGGCCGCGAGCCAGATCAACGCGCGCAAAGGAGTCCCTGTCTGGCCTGTCGCCAGGAGTGCGGTCGCGCTCTGCACCAGGTCGCGTGTCCAGACCAGATGGTAACCGCCCAGGTCGTTGTCGTCCTTCGTCTCGCCCCAGGGGATGCTCATGGACGACACCAGCGCGCCTTGAAACGTTTTGTCCTCATGGGCGAGCAGGATGCAGCGGCTCAGCCGATACGCGCGACCCCCGTCCGACGTGACATGGACGAAATCATATTTCGGGTTGACCATCGTGCGCTGCCACTGGCGGACATAGGTTTTGCGATGCGTGTCGAACGGCTCCGCCAGCGATTGCAGCAACTTGGCCGCCGTGCTCTGCTGGCTCTGGCCAAGAGCAATTGCGATCGTGAATTCATCGGCGTCCTGAAGGGCGATTTCGCCGGTCAGCGCGATGTTGCCGTCCTCTGCGGCAGGGAATTCCCAGTCCATCTTGAAATGCTTCATCACATCCTGCCAACCGTCGCTGGCGCCGACATAACCGACGGATCGCCGCAAGAACCCGCTGCTGCATCCCATGACGAGATGAACGTTTTCCCGGACGGCATGAAGCAGTTTGTTGCCGCCGATTTCGGGACAGCAGCCGGAGTTGCCCGCGCCATAACGCGCAATGTGCGGGGCGAGCAGCGCGTAGAGACGCAGTTTGCCGCGCAATGATTTATCGGGCACTTCGACTTTGGTGTACACGAGCAGCACCGACCGGTGCGGATCGGCGAGGACGTGCTTGATCAGCCGATAGCGTCCGCCGCGATCGGAATTGGTGAGGCGGTACAAGAGACAATCGCGTTCCGGGTATTCGATCCGGTGATTCAGGTCGCGCTTCTCCTCGTGGCAAAACGTGGCCCCGTCACTGATGAGGAATTGAAAATCGCGCGTGTTCGGTTGGTCCACGGAGGGGTAGTAGATTTCGTTCACGATGCCGTGGCTGAGCGTGAACC
This sequence comes from Candidatus Brocadiia bacterium, assembly GCA_050015075.1. Classification (GTDB taxonomy): domain Bacteria; phylum Planctomycetota; class Brocadiia; order CAIUPP01; family CAIUPP01; genus JBEKCB01. Next base: position 38,934 of record JBEKCB010000031.1, read on the forward strand.
AGAGCCGGCAGCTCGTATGATAGGCCGTGCCGAGCCCGTTCTTGGCGCTGGACGTCCAGCGAGGTTCGATTCCCGGAGCGCCGAATGCGGCCGCCGGTTGGGATGGACTCATGTGACCTCTCCTGTGCGGGTTATCTTTTTCATGGGCCTGCGCGCGTGCCGCCGGCGACGATGACCGGAATTCTCACGCGATCGGCCTCCATGCGTGCCCCTCGCGCGCGAGCAACTCGTCGGCCGCCTTCGGGCCCGAACTGCCGGCTGCGTAATTGGGGAAACCGCGCGGACGACTGTTCGCCCATACCTCAAGCACCGGCATCAAGAGTCGCCATGCCGCCTCGACCTGGTCCTCGCGCACAAAGAGTGTCGGATCATTGTCCATCACATCCCGGAGCAAAGTCTCGTAGGCGTCGGGCGACGGGACCCCGAAGCTCTCCTCATAACCGAACCGCATCTCCACCGGGCGCAACAGCATCCTGGGCCCCGGGTACTTGGCCTGAAAGCATAACGTAATGCCTTCCTCGGGTTGGATCGCCAGGACAAGGCACGATGGGTGCCAGTCACGGCCGGCCTCGGGCGGGAAGGACTGATGCGGCGCCGCGCGGAACTGGACGGCAATTTCCGAGACTTGCCGGGGCAGGCGCTTGCCCGTGCGGAGATAGAATGGAACGCCCTGCCAGCGCCAGTTGTCTATGAATAACTTCAGGGCCGCAAAGGTTTCCGTTTGTGATTGAGGCGAAATATCGTCCTCCCGGCGATAACCGCGAACGGGCTTGCCATCGAGACGGCCGATGCCGTACTGCCCGCGCACAGCGCAATCACGCACCGCGCCGGCGCGGATGGGGCACACGGCGTGAAGAACGTCCACTTTCTTATTGCGAATCTCGTCGGCATTGAACGAGACCATCGGTTCCATGGCCACGAGACAGAGGAGTTGCATGAGGTGACTCTGCACCATGTCGCGCAGGGCGCCCGCGTGGTCGTAATAGCCGCCGCGTTCCTCGACGCCCACCTGTTCGGCCACGGTGATAGTCACGTAATCCACGTAACGCCGGTTCCAAATCGGCTCGAAGAGCGGATTGGCGAAGCGGAAGGCCAGGATGTTCTGCACCGTCTCTTTGCCCAGGTAGTGATCGATGCGGAAAATCTGAGATTCGTGGAAACTCTCCGTGAGCGTTCGATTCAGCTTCCGCGCGGAGTCCAGGTCATGGCCGATCGGCTTCTCCACCACAATCCGGGCGCGCGCGCGATCCCGATTCAGCCCCGCAGTTGCCAGCATTTTCGGGATCACTCCGAACAAAACCGGCGGCGTTGCCATGTGAAAAATGCGGGTGGCCTTCATCTTCCAGTCTTTCTCCAGTTTCGCGCATCTCTTTTCCAGATTGGAGTACGTTGCAGGGTCGCTGTAATCTCCCTGTTGATAGGTGACGTGCTCGGCGAAGTCGTTCCAGTCCGTGCTTTTCACCTTCCCTTTCCGCGAGAACCGCTTCACGCCGGCGAGGTAGCGTTCGCGCAGCTTCGCGTCGCGGAACGGGGAACGACCCACGCCGATGATCGCAAACTGTTTCGGCATCCGCCCGTCCCGGTGCAGGTCGAACAAGGACGGCACTAACTTGCGCCAGGTCAAGTCACCCGTACCGCCGAAAATCACAACAATGGCCGGTGGAACATCCATGGCGCCTCATTCTTTCTCGCACTGGGTCTGGATCGAACCATTGATTTCCGTTCTCAGGCGTCCTGTGTAGGCGGCGAGCGGACGCATCCCGTCCACAGGCAGCTTCGCGGCCAACTCCGCCATCTTCGCGGTGGTCCCCGGCAGCTTCAGGTCCGGCGCCAACTCGCTCATGGGAACGGCCAGGAAGGGCCGGCGCGCGATCTGAGGGTCCGGAAGCACAAGCTCTCGGGTGTCCATGACCAGGTTGCCGTAAAGGATCAAATCGAGGTCAATGGTCCGCGGGGCATACTTGTCTGCAGTCCGCCGCCTTCCGAGGTCGGCCTCAATGCGCCGGAGTACCTGGGATTTCAATTTCTGCGGGCGCATCTCCGTCCGGATTTCCACGACGCAGTTGTAGAACGAAGGCTGGCCGGGCCGGCCTTCCGGTTCGGTGCGGTAGACGGTGGAAATCGCGACGATGGGCGCGCGCAAGGCCAGCGCGCGCAGGGCGGCGCGCACATTCAGGCTGGGTTTGATGTTCGATCCGACCGCCACGAACGCTCGCGTCATGTCGTGCGCCTTACCCGGCTCACTCCTGGTCACGTCTCTCGCTCGCGCATGATCTCAACGCCCACGCTCCGGGCAAAGCGGAGCGCCGAAGGCTTGTCCACTCGCACCTGGACTTTAACGACGCCGGGCGTCGCCAGGCAGACGTTCGCAATCGCCTCCGCCAGCGCTTCGAGCAGGAAGTATTTCGAATCCTCGACGAGCGCCAGCACACGCTTCTTGATGCCGCGATAGTCTACGGCGTCTTCGAACCTGTCCGTTCGTCCGGGCGTTCTGAAGTCGGCGTAAACGGAAAGGTTGATCGTCACGTCCTGCTTCTCGCGCCGCTCGTCTTCGTTCACCCCGACAATGCAGCGGGCGCGAAGATCAGTAATGATGATCCGGTCCACGGTCCAGCTCCAAAAGGCGCCGGCCTCCGTCCACAAAGATGACCTGGCCGGTCACAAAGTCGCTCCTGAGCAGATACATCACCGCGTCGGCGATATCGCCCGGATTTCCGTGCCGCTTGAGAGGAAGGCCCTTCGCAAGCTCGTCAAGGTAAGCCTCATCCTTCCCCGGCGGCGGAAGGATCAGCCCGGGAGCGACGCCGTTCACCGCGATGCCCGGCGCGAATTCGACGGCCATCATCTCCGTCAAAGCCGCGAGCGCCCGCTTGCTGAGGATGTAGGCGACATGGGACATATCCAACCCGGCAATCCGGGAATCGAGCATGTTGACGATTCTCCCGCGGCCCGTTCGACCATGCTCAGGGCCGCCCTGAGGCAACTCGAATGGGCGGCCGACCCGGCGGGCGAATTCCCTGCTAAGCGCCAGCGGCGCCCACGCGTTGACCTGCATGAGGCGCGTCAGCCCCGCGAAGTCCATATCCTGAATCGTGCTGGGAAGGAAGAGCGACGCGCTGTTCACCAGGATGTCCAGCGATCCGGCCGCAGCGAGCGCGTCCGGAATCAGCCGCGCCGGCGCCTCGGCGTCGTCAAAATCCGCCTTGACGAGCCACGCTTTCACGCCGCGTGCGACGAGTTCCGTGCGAAGTTTTCCCGCCTCCTCGACTGACTCCCGATAGTGAACGATCACGTTCGCCCCGGCATCCGCCAAGGCCAGCGCGATCTCGCGACCGAGCCGCTTCGCCGCGCCCGTCACCAGAGCCGTCTTCCCGTTGAGCCGGTCCTTGCTCATCAACGATTCGCCTTGCCGGACGATGCGCCTGCCGTCAACTGATTGATCCTCGCAGCCATAATGAAGTCGTTCTGGGACAACCCGCCGATTTTGTGCGTCGTGAGGACGAGCCGGACGGTCTTGTACGAGATGAAAATATCCGGATGATGCCCCTGGCCCTCGGCGATATCGGCCGCCTTGTTCACGAAAGACATCGCCTCGCGGAAGTCCTTGAATTGGAACTCCCTCTTGATCGCCGCGCCTTCCAGCGACCAGTTGGGCACGCCGCGGATCATCTCCTCCGCCTGCGCCGGTGAGAGGGGTGTATCTCCGGCCTTGGGAGGTTTGCAGGTCTGATCCGAAAGAGCCATGACGGCCTCCTCTCCTTTATTAACTGCGCCGCGCGGACCGCCGAGACACGCTCAGGCCAGACGCTCGTCCGCGCCGGCCCCGCGGCGGATCAAGGCGCGCGCCGCCTCCACCTTTTCCCAGACGTTGCACATCATGGCTCCGCGAATCTTGCCGTCGCGCAGGTAATAAATGGTGCCGGTGTCGAAGGGCTTCTGCCAATCCGCGCGGGTCTCCATCCGCGAGTTGACCTCGCCGACGGCTTCGTACCCGAACTCGAAGAGATCGGAGAAGAAGTACGGCATGTAGGTGAAGGCGTCGTGCGCGCCGGCCATATTTCGCCCGGCATGTTTGCCCTGGTTAAGGGCATTGTCCCAGTGCTCCATGCGCGCCTGTTGCCCGAGCGCCTGATACGGGAACCGGGCGTTGTCGCCGGCGGCATGGATGTCCGGATGAGCGGTCTGGAGATACTCGTTGACGAGGATGCCGTCGCCCGTGGCCAGGCCGGCACGTTCGGCCAGTTCGACGGCGGGTTTGACGCCGACGCCGACAATCAACAGGTCGGACTCGACCTTCCCGCCGCCGGTCTGGACGACGAACTGCGAACCCTTCCGCTCAAAGGACGCAGGCTTCTGCCCTTTGAGAATTCGGATGCCTCGGCTCTGAAAGAGACGCTCCATGGCCAGTCCCAGGTCCTCCGGAAACACCCGGCCGCAGAGATGACCGGAGGGGTAAATCATGGTGACTTTCAACTTGTTGATGCAGAGTGCGGCGGCCATTTCCGATCCGATAAACCCGCCGCCGATGATCACCGCCGACTTGCCTTCCGCCGCCTCCAGTCTCATGCGCTGATAGTCGTCAAGGGTTCGATAGTAGCAGATTCCGGGCAGGTCGCCGCCGGGAATCGGGAGGAGTTGCGGCGTGGCGCCGGTCGCCAGGAGCAGTTTCTCGAACCGGTGGCGGTCCCCATTGCTGTCGGCGACCGTTTTGCTCTTCACGTCCAGCGCCACGACGCGCCTGCCCGCGAACAACGTGACGCCGTTTCGATCATAGAAAGCGCGGTCGTGAAGGAAAATGTCCTTGACCTGCTTCTTTCCGAACCAGAGCTTCTTGGAGAGCGGCGGCCGGTCGTAAGGCAGATGTTCCTCCGCGCCGATGATCGCGACGGAGCGCTTCGCGTCGCGCTCGCGGATTCCCTCGACGGCCGATGCGCCCGCCAATCCTCCGCCGACGATCAGGTAATCACACGCGTGCTCCGTCATGGCAGGCCCCTTCCAATTCGGCGTCCCGTCGCCGGGCGACGGGAAGCCTGGTCCGTCACCGCGTCAGCCGGCACGCCACGAGGAACTCCTCGCGCAGGGCCGGGTTCTTTTCATATTCCCCGCGCCAGTTCGTCGTGCGCGTGGTAGGAGTCATTTCCCGGACTCCCCGCATCTCCACGCAAAGATGGTGCGCTTCCAGGTAAACCGCAACGCCGTGCGGCTGCATCATGGTTTTGAGGGTGTCTGCAATCTGCTGGCCGATTCTCTCCTGAACGGCGAACCTCCTCGCGAATATCCGCACGAGACGGGTCAGCTTGGATATCCCGATAATGTGCTCGTGAGGGATGTACCCGACATACGCCTGGCCGTAGAACGGCAATGCGTGGTGCTCGCACAGGGCGATAAACGGGATCGGCCCTTCGACCACCTGGCTCAACTGGCAGTCCGAGCCGCCCCGGCATTCCGTGTCGAACGCCTTGATCAGCTTCGGATCGCCCTCATAGCCCTCGGTCGCGTCATAGAGCGCCCGGAGAAACCGGTGCGGCGTCTCTGCGGTCGAAGGGGTATTCAGGTTCATGCCCAGGGCGGCGAGTATCTCGGCCGCATAGCCCTCGAATTTCCGCATTTGCTCTTCAGAAATCCGCCTCGGCTGCATGAACAGCGTGGCGTCAATTTCCTGTGCGTTGGTCCCGTGGTCGCCGGACATCGCGTCCTCCTCCAATTCGTTTTCCGAGGGGCGAAGAGGGGCCATCCGTTCGTCGCTGAGAGGGGCGGTTTACCGCTCCCGTCCTGGCCCACCAGGAAGAGCGCCTGCGCGCGAGTCCCCGCTCAACAATTCAACCTATCACGGCCGCACGCCGAAAACAAGCCGCGCGACGGGTGATCCGGTCAGGCCGATTCAAGGTGCGGATCCCCTTGCGTCCCTCGCTCCTTTCCACAACCGGCGGAGCTTCCCGCCCAGGAACTGCCCCAGGAAGAAAGCGCCGACCAGCGCCGGAAAGGTGGCGAGACTCCAGCCCAGCTTAGACAGAATGCGCAGACCGATGCCGATGATCACCGGGACATGCACGGCCAAAAACCAGGAAAGCGAAAACTTCCTAACCCCGGCTCTCCAGAAGCCGAAGGGGACGTTAATCACCAATATTACAAGCAGCAGTTCCCAGCGGGTAAGCATGTCGGGCGGAACCTGTCCTTCCAGTGCGTTCGTCAAACGCCTTTTACGGCAAGATGCGTTCCTCACGGGTGACGAAAAACTTTGTTTTTTCCAAGTCGGCAAAGAGCAGTTCGTCGGGCCGTATTTTCGCCAGGTACTCCGGGTGCTGGAAGAATGCCTCTTTATCTGCGACGCTGTCAAACCAGACCTCCGCCGTGCCATCATAGGGCGCGTCGCCGGAGACGTATTCCTCTGGCACGGTGTGGCATTGGACGTACTTGCGGATGTAGCGCCGGCATACGGGTGTAGTCTTTATCAAGTTGGCGTGGACGGTGCTCCAGTGGTTGTGGAATTCCTCAACGCTCATGCCCTGCCTTCTCTTCACGGCGACAATCAACTTCAACATATTTGCTCCTTGATGCCTGACCGCCGCGGGAGGACGTCCGTATGGCAAACGCCCGTTAAAAAGAAGACGGCTCGACGCTTTCACGTCGAACCGCCTTACTTCGATCCGGCCGTCTGGGTTTGCCCCCGCACATCATCCCGCATTCCCTGACGTCCAGTTCTCGCCCCACATTCGGCATTGTATCAAGCCGACGGCGCTGATCAATCGGGCGCCTCCCCGTTCTTCGCATAGGGCAAACTCCGATGCAGCGCGGGCGCACTCAGCCTCCAGCCCCGACACACCGTCACGCCTTCCCAAGCCGGGCAGGCGATGGGCGCCTTAATCCGTGGACGGACTGCCACCGTCTCAATGCCCGGCCAGTTCGTACGCGAGTTGGTGGTACTTCTCGTGAACGCCTTCGCCGATCTCTTCGGCCTCCACCCGGTCGAACGCCTTCACCATGTCCCGGCACTCTTTGGGGGTGAGCAGGCGGTCGGCTATTGCGAAGAGAACGCCTTCTTCCTTCTCAATGTGCGCGCGAAGCAACGCCGCGTACGCCAGAAGCGCGTCTGCCGCTGCTGCGGCGGCGTCGCGGCGGCCCGCCTTGAGGCCGGGCAGCGCGGCGGCGATGGCCCGGACCTGACCTCGGCCCGCGTCGTGCTCGGACAGCATCACGCCGATCGGGCCGCCCTCCCTCGGCACGCCGTGTCTCTCCAGCGCCGGGAAGAGATGCCGCTCCTCCTTCGCGTGATGGCAGCGGTCCACAAACATCTTGAAGAAGTCGGCCATCTTCTCGACCGTCTGCGCGTCACAGGCGCCTTTTTTTCGAGCGGCGGTCCCTTCGCGCTCGGCGCCTTTCAGCACCAGGAGGATGATCTGGTGTTCGTGCTTCAGGATTTCAGTCGGCGTCATAGTCGCTCCTTCAGAGGCCCAAATCGGACAGCCCGGGATGATCGTCGGGCTGGCGGCCCAGCGGCCAACGGTATTTGCGGTCCGACTCCTTGATCGGCAGATCGTTGATGCTGGCGATGCGGCGGCGCATGAGTCCGTGATCGTCGAACTCCCAATTCTCATTGCCATAGGAGCGGAACCAGTTGCCCGAGTCGTCGTGCCATTCATAGGCGAAACGCACCGAGATGCGCGCTTCATGAAAAGCCCATAGCTCTTTGATCAGCCGATAATCCAGCTCTTTCGCCCACTTGCGGGTGAGGAACTGCACAATGGCCTCGCGCCCGGAGATAAACTCGGCGCGATTGCGCCAGGCGCTGTCCACGGTGTAGGCCAGAGAAACCCTGACCGGGTCGCGCGTGTTCCAGGCGTCCTCGGCCATGCGCACTTTCTGCGTTGCGCTTGCCTGATTGAAGGGTGGAACAGGCGAGCGGGTATTCTGCGTCTCTGACATTTTATTCTCCCGGGTCCGCTTTAGGCGGCGCGTCGTTTTGGCCTATGCCGAAATGGAAGACCAAGTGTCCGCCGAGGGCTGCGAGAATGAACAGCACGAGCGACGCCACGGCCAATGTCGGGATTGCGCCCGCAGCCACCACATTCAAGCTACCTGCCGTGGCGGCCGCCGTCAACAACAATTCTCGCGTTCCTTATCCTCGGAGTTCACCGGAGCACGAGAGTCGCCCGTTGATTTCGCAAGGCGTCTGCATCTCTCTCGCCCGGCTGAAGGCGCGCGCCGTAGCGGCCATCGCCCAGGATTGCGGCCTTGCGATTTGCCCGTCCGCGGGCTTGACTCTGCGGCCGCATGATGCTCCAATGAAATCAGCGGGCGCAGGGGCATGTGCAGGGCATGGGGCAAAAGGAGGCATGCAATGGCCGGGCATTTCACTCACGCGGCGTTGATTGTTTTGGTGGCGGCGGTCCTGCCGATTGCCGGCGCAGGATGCGGCGACAGTGGGCACGGCTCAACGGCGGCAGCAGCGGAATCCGCGCAGGCGAAGGTCTATTCGAAGGACTTCTTCGGCCCCTGGAATGCCAATGTGGCGAAAGCCCACCTGCCGCAGATCACCTGTGAAAAGGCAGGCGACGGGCTGAAAGTCACGGTCAAGGTTGACAACCACCCGATGAATGCGGAAGTCCCTCACTACATCATGTGGATCAGGATCGAGGACGGCAAGGGTAACGTACTGGGTAGGAAGGACTTCGTGGCCACCGATCCGGCGCCCATCGCGACGTTCGAGCTGAAGACCCTGCCGGACAAGATCGTGGCTTTCGAGCGCTGTAATATCCACGGCACTTGGACAAGCGAGACGGACGTCAAGTGACGCGGGGGCGCCTGCCTGAAACGGGGTTGCGTATGAAGACCGGGACGACCGTGGCGATTACCCTGGGCGCGGCAGCCGTCCTGTCGGCGGCCGGTGCGCTCATCGTCATCGCGACCGGCGCGTACAACGTGGCGGCCACCTCGCCGCATTCCAAACCGGTCGAGTGGGTCCTCGGCACGACGATGGACCGTTCCGTCGAGGTGCGCGCAGCTCGGCTAATTCCTCCGGAGGCGGCGCTGAAGGCGACTGGAAGGGCGGGCTTTCAGGAATTCGACGATAACCTGTGCGTCATGTGTCACGGAGCGCCGGGCGTCGAGGCCACGGGAATCGGCAAGGGGCTTTATCCGTCCGCGCCGGAACTCTCGAAAGCGACCGGCGACCTGAGCATGGCCGAGATCTACTGGATTATCACAAATGGGATCAAAGACACGGGCATGCCGGCCTTCGAGGCGAGCCTTCCGGAAAAAGACAGGTGGCTGATGGCCTCATTCGTGAAGAGGCTGGCCGGCATGTCGGCTAAGGATTACCAAAACCTTAGGCCGGCAGGAGGATGACTAAGTCTACACGCAGTCTGGCCGCTTTCCGCCTGCGCCCCCGTTCTTGCGCCATGCATCACCTGTAGTCGGTCGCCCTCTTCCGCCTGTGTGTCTCCAAGTCGCCCAGACGCGACAACCGCCGTAACGTGCAAGGCGAAGCGGCGACGAGGCCGGCGGCCCATAAAAGTGCAGCGCCATTCAGGATATGAGTTCGTGTTTGACGTCAAAATGTCTCGCCGATGCGGCGAACACCTTGTCTGCGGTCGCAACCGTAAGGCCGTTGGAGAAGGCTATGGCCAGGTGAAGAGCATCGAGCGTCCGCAGCGGAGTATGGAACGTGGCCAGCCAATCGCGGGCCAGCATATAGTCGCGTTGCTCAATGGCAATCATTCGGTAAAAACTGCCGCCGACGTGAGCTTTGAATAGCGAAAGGACTTTCAGCGCATCGTCCTTCGTGAGTTCATTCATGCGAATACGTCGCGCGAGCGCGGAATAGAATTCGATCTCCGACAGGCCGCTGATTGCGACCGTATCCGACCCGGAACAGAGTTTTTGAACCTTCGAGTTCATCGGTTCGGGGAGATACAAGGCCACCAGGACGCTGGTGTCGAGGTAACGCATCAGAATCGCTCCTCGCGGCGCATTTCGATCACGGTTTCACTAAGCGGCTTGCCTTTCAGTTTGATGGACTTGCGGAATTCCGTGAGGTCGGGCAAACGTCTGAGCTGCTTCCGTTCAACCGGACCAATGCAAGCGGTCTCCTTGCCGCGCAGGGTGATGACCACGGATTCACCGCGTGCAGCCGCGCGCACCAAGGCGCCCAGGCGTTTTCGCGCTTCCTTCAGGCTTACGGGTCCCATGCGGGTTCCTCCAGAATGTACACCTTAAGTTTACACTGCAAGCGGCGCGTCGTCAAGCCGCAGAAGTAAGCACATTCAGAAGCGCCGCGTCGTCACGGCGCTGTAGTGACCAGAGCCCCTCAGACGTGACGGCCGAGAGGAAAGATGTATGCTCGCGTCGCCCAAAGACGATCGGACGGCGGCTTTCGGCCCCGCTCCGGCCACGCCGAAGGCTTGGAAACCTGCCCGGAAGCAGTTCTCCACCAGCAGCTTACTTGACAAGTGGAATTCTGTTAACCAGAATACGACATTTGACGGCTGATCGTCGTGCGGAGGAGCTTGGGTGATTGCATGAAGCTGTTTGTGCCAGGACGCATTTGCCTGTTCGGCGAGCACACGGACTGGGCCGGCGGTTATCGCCGCATCAACGCCGACCTGGGCAAGGGCTATACGCTCATCGCCGGAACGAACCAGGGCGTGTACGCCGAAGTGAAGCCCCACCCGACCAAACTGGTCATCCGGTCCACGCTTTCGGACGGCGCGCGCGAGGGATCGTTCGAGATTCCGATGGTGCGCGAAGCGCTTCTCGCGGAGGCCGAGCGCGGCGGCATCTTCAGCTATGCCGCCGGCGTCGCGTACCAGATCCTCACTCACTACCGCGTGCGCGGATTGGAGATTGACAATTACCTGACGGACCTGCCCGTGAAGAAGGGGCTTTCCTCCAGCGCCGCCTTCTGCGTTCTCATTGCGCGCGCCTTCAACCGCATTTATGACCTGAAGATGACCGTGCGCGGCGAAATGGAGTTCGCTTACTCCGGCGAGATCACCACTCCGTCGCGCTGCGGCCGGATGGACCAGGGCTGCGCCTACGGCGGACGCCCGATCCTGATGACCTTCGACGGCGACCGCATTGACGTCGAGGAACTCAAGGTCCCGCGCAACCTGTACTTCGTCATTACCGACCTCGGCGCGGGGAAGGACACCAAGGAGATCCTCTCGAAGCTGAACCGTTGTTATCCGTTCGCGGAGGGCGAACTGCAGCGAGGCGTGCAGAATTACCTCGGCGCGGTCAGCGCGGAGATCACGCACGAAGCCTGCCGGGCGCTGGAGAAGGGCGATGCCGCGCGGATCGGCGAATTGATGCGCAAGGCGCAGGCGGAATTCGACAAGCATCTCCAGCCCGCATGCCCGTCCGAACTCACCGCGCCGGCGCTGCACAAAGTCCTGAGCTACCCGCCGATTCAGCCGCACGTTCTCGGCGGCAAGGGCGTCGGCTCGCAAGGCGACGGCTCCGCGCAGTTCATCGTCAAGGATGAGGAGAGCCAGCTGAAAGTCGTGGAGATCCTCGAGCGGGACCTGCGCCTGTCCTGCCTGAAACTCGTCCTGGCCTCCGGCCCGAAGGTCCGCAAGGCCGTCATTCCGGCCGCGGGGTTCGGCACGCGCCTGTTCCCCGCGTCCAAGGCCGTCAAAAAAGAATTATTTCCCGTCATTGACCGCGACGGCCGCGCCAAGCCCGCGATCCTGGCGATCATCGAGGAAGCGATCGCGTCGGGAATCGAGGAGCTTTGCCTTATCGTCCAGCCGGAGGACCGCGAATTCTTCGAGGATTTCTTCAACAATCCGCCGCGCATCGAGAATTTCAACAGGCTCTCCCGCGAGAACCAGGAATACTGCGGGTACCTGGCGGAAATCGGCCATCGCATCACGCTCGTCGCGCAGACCGCGCAGGAGGGCTTCGGGCACGCGGTCTTCTGCGCCCGCGAGTGGGTCGGGGACGAGCCGTTCCTCCTCATGCTCGGCGACCACCTCTACGCCTCGACCACGGAGACGCCGTGCGCGCGGCAGGTTCTGGACGCGTATGAGCGCCTCGGACAAAGTGTCGTCGGGCTGAAGATCACGCGCGGCGCGGAGATCGGCCACTTCGGCTGCGTCGGGGGCATTTGGCAGACCGAGAACTCCACCCTCTCCGTTACGGAATTTGCGGAGAAGCCCAGCCTGGAATACGCGCAGACGCACCTGGCCGTGGACGGGATCGAAAGCGGGCATTTTCTCACCGTCTTCGGGCAGTACGTGCTCAAGCCGAGGCTCTTCGAAATCCTCGAAGAAAACATCCGCAACAACGTCCGCGAGCGCGGGGAGTTTCAACTGACATCCTGCCTGGACAGGCTGCGACAGGAAGATGGATTCACGGGAATCGTCGTCCAGGGCCGGCGGTTCGACATCGGCCTGCCCGAAGCCTATCGGGAAACGGTCATGGACTTCCGAAACGCGTAGACGCGTCAGCCTCAATGGCGGCAGCGGCAACTAATCCCTACTTACTCACGCGCTTCCTGCGGCCAGAGTAAGGTGGCGCGGGCGGCCACATCGTTCGCGAGGGGCTCGCCTTCCAACCCCTGCATCAATCGCGAGCAGGTCGAATGCGCCGCAGCGCACCGCGAATTGCGCACCGGGTTGGACCGCTTTCCAGCACAGGCTTTTAGCACTTCCGGGGCTTGACAGCACCCCTCGCTCGTGGTAGAAGAAATGAGATGCTATGCTGTGCTACATTGTGCCACACTGTGGTACGCAGTCGGGGCGATGGGCAAACCGGAAGGGCAAACGGCAGGAGGCTGCGTCCGAGAAAGCCGCAACCGCGCGCGTGGAACAGTGCAACCACTAGCTCGAGGAAAATCATGAGCCAATTCAGTTCACGGTGGCCGTTCCTGCAGCTCGGCGTTGGACTGGCGGCGGCTCTCCTTGCGACGGCGATGGTCTCCTGCGCGACCCATGCGCCGTCCAAACCGGCGGCGGAGCAGAAACTCACCGGCCAGGACCTGTATGCCATTAATTGCGGCCGCTGCCATCCGGAACGCTATGCGACGGAGCGTACGGCGGGGCAATGGAAGACGATCATGCTGCACATGCAGGTACGGGCGAATCTCCCTCCAGACCAGGCGAAGGCGGTCCTCAAGTATCTTCAAGAAGACAGCGGCAGGTAATTTTGAGGAGCTTGGCTTATGATGACTCGCTCCCTGATCCTTGAAGCGGCGGCCGCCGTCTGCATCCTGGCAGTCATTCTTCCCCAGCCCGCGGCTGCGGAGGTGTCCGATGACGAGTTCAAGGCGCTGAAGGAGGCCGTTCAGCAGTTGACCCAGCAGCAGCAGGAACTCCTGAAGCAGCACGCGGAAGACCAGAAGCAGCGGGCCGAAGATCGGCAAAAGATCCAGAAATTGGAGGAACAGTTATCCGCGGCTTCGAAGGCGCAGCCGTCCGGCGAAGCGGTCACCGGCGAGCAGTTCAATTCGCTGAAGAGCGCCGTGGACAAGTTGAGCCAGCAGGTTGCCGCCCCACCCAGCGGGCCGTTCGCGCTGCAGGACTTTATGATTGTGGGCGACGCGGAGACCCAGTTCGCGAAGGTCCAGGGGCAGCATGGCGGATTCGCGCTGTTCGATTTTGCGCCGATCTTCCTGCTCCGGGCCTCTGACAAGGTGCTGTTTGAGGCCGGGTTCGACATCAACCTGGTGGATAATCCGCAGGATAATAATACCCCCGGCGCTTCGACATCGCTCACCCTAAGTTTCGCCCAGTTGGATTACCTGCTCAATCAGTACGCGACGCTGGTGTCCGGCTACATGCTGCTGCCCCTGGGCACTTACGCCGAGCGGAACGCGGGCTGGCTGAATAAGTTTCCGGACGACCCGTTCGTGCGTGACTTCATACTGCCGGGCGCCGGCGCGGGCGCACAGGTGCGCGGGGCTGTGCCGTTGGACGCGTCAGGACAGACGCTCGCCTATGCCGCTTATGTCGTTGACGGACCGAGTTCGAGTGTATCCACCGGCGCTCCCGCCGGCTCGCTTGACCTCACGGGCAATGTTGGGATTACGAACAACGGCAAGTTTGCGAATTTGCACGCTTCGCCCAGCGCCGGCGGCCGCGTCGGATGGTTCCTGCCCTGGAAAGGGCATGATCATTACGACCTGGAACTCGGAGTTTCAGGCCAGGACGGCGTTTGGAACAACGCAAATAACGAGTCGTGGGCCGCCGCCGTAGGCGATGCCGCTCTGCACCTCGGCCCTTACTTCGAAGCCAAGGGCGAGTACGTCAATACCTGGGCGGAGACCTCAGACCTCGGGCACATTTACCCGCATGGCTGGTGGGCGCAACTGGGTTACAAGCTGGCGGGCCTGGATCTGGACCTCCCGTTGATCAACGACGTCGAGTTGGTCAGCCGTTATGACGAGATCAGAGACGGGCTTGGAATGAGAACCGAGCGGTACTCATTCGGTTATGTCTACTACCTTACGAACACGCTGCATTTCATCGGCGATTACGAAATCATCAACGGCAACAGTCAGGCGGTGATTCCTTCGGCCAACCAGTTGATCTTCCAGCTCACCTACGGGTTCTAATGGAAGCGAGGCAAGAAACATGCGCATGAAATCGGTACTGCCGCCCCTACTTCTTTGCGCCATCGCGTTGAGTTTGAGCGCGCCGGCCCTGGCGCCCGCAGACGAGCCGCTCGACGCTGAGACCAAGGCCCGGGTCGAGCGTTTCGAAAAGGGGCCGGCGACGGTGGACGTCTCAAAGTATCCGCAGGGCATCCAGGACAACTACCAGGTCTTCGCCGAAAAGTGCACGCAGTGCCACAAGCTCAGCCGCCCGATCAACTCCGACTACGCGCTCCCGGCCGAGTGGGAGCGCTACGTGAAGCGGATGATGCACAAGCCAGGCTCGGGCATCGGCAGCAGCGAAGGCAAGAAGATTTTCGACTTCCTGGTGTATGACTCCAGCGTGCGCAAGAAGGCGATGGTGGACGAGAAGCTGGCCAAGGCGACCCCCGAAGAAAAGACCGCCGCGGAAGCGAAGATCGCGGAAATCCACGCGAAGTACGACAGCAAGTAAGGTGCAGCAACGGCGAATGGAGCGCGGCGATGCCGAAAACTTACCCCGTCGAGATCCCGACCGCGGGTTACTTTGAGCGGCAGGTCCTCTGCCGCGAGGGGTGCCCGGTCCGCACCGACGCGGGCGGCTACGTCCAGGCCATCGCCGAGGGGCGGTACGAGGACGCCTACATTCTGGCCCGCACGCCCAACCCATTCGCCTCCATCTGCGGCCGGGTCTGCGCGGCGCCGTGCGAAGCCAAATGCCGGCGCAGCGCGCTGGATGCGGCCATTTCCATCCGCGCGTTGAAGCGGTTCGTCTGCGAGCGCTTCGGCGTCGAGTCGGCCCATTTCGATCTGGGCCGCGTATATCCGCAGGCGCGCGAGCCGAACCGGCGGCGCGTCGGCGAACGTCGCAAGGTCGCGGTGGTCGGCGCGGGACCGGCGGGCCTGTCGTGCGCTCACGAACTGGCGCTGCTCGGGTTCTCCGCGACGGTGTTCGAGGCGCAGCCCATTTCCGGCGGCATGCTCGTGCTCGGCGTGCCGGAGTACCGCCTGCCGCGCGAGATCGTCCGGGCGGAAATTCAAGCCATCGAATCCCTCGGCGTGGAAATCCGCTGCAACCAGCGGCTCGGCCGCGATGTCCTGCTGGCCGACCTCCGGCGGCAGGGCTACGAGGCGATCTTCCTGGGCATCGGCGCGCACAAGAGCCGCGAGCTCGCCATCGAAGGCGTGCAGCTCGACGGCGTGCTGCGGGCCATTGAGTTCCTGCTGAACATCAACTTCGGATTTCGCGTCACGCTCGGCCGCAGGGTGGTGGTCATCGGCGGCGGGAACGTGGCGTTCGACGCGGCCCGCTCCGTGGTCCGCCAGGCCGAGCGTTTCGCCCACATGAGCGAAGCCGAACTGCGCGCGGCGCTCCGTTCCGCGGCGGCGGCGCTGGAGGAATTGACCGCGCGCGAGCACGAGCCGCCCGATGAGGTGCGGCTGGCCCTCGACGTGGCGCGCGAAGCGATCCGCAAGGGCGTTCCCGAGGTGCACATGTACTGCCTCGAGAACCTCGACGAGATTCCCGCCGCCCGCGAGGAGATCGAGGAGGCCGAGCGCGAAGGCATCCACCTCCACACGCGATGGGGCCCGAAGAAGATTCTCGGCGCCGACGGCAAAGTCACCGGCATCCAGTTGATCCGCGCCAGCCGCGTGTTTGACGAGGACCACCGGTTCAATCCGCAGTTCATCGCCGGCAGCGAGGAATCGGTTGCCTGCGACACCGTCGTGCTGGCCATCGGCCAGGCGGCGGACCTTTCCTGGCTGCGGCCCGAGGACAACCTGAAACTGACGCCTCGCGGCGCCCTGCAGACGGACCCCGAAACGCTGGCCACGTCGCGGCCGGACGTTTTCGCCGGCGGCGACGTCGCTTTCGGCCCGCGCATCATCATCACCGCCGTCGCCGAGGGCCAGCGCGCGGCGCGGGCGATTGCGAAATTCTTGACGGGCCGCGAGCCGGATGCGCGGCAGGAAGTCCGCGTGACGGTTTTCAACACCGAGCAGTACCGAATGGCGCAGGATTACGAAAAGCTGGCGCGCCGGCTGCCGCCGATGCTGCCGTTGGACCGGCGCATCGGCATTGCGGAAGTGGAGAAAGTTTTCCCGGAACCGGCCGCCGTCGAGCAATCCGTGCGCTGCCTGAAATGCCACATCAGCCCGGTGTTCGACGGCGACAAGTGCGTTCTGTGCGGCGGCTGCGCCGATATTTGCCCCGAGTCCTGCCTGCAGCTCGTGGACGTCGCCGATCTGCGCGGCGACGAAAAACTCCAGGCGGCGTTCGTCGCGCGGTATGGCCGCGTCCCCGCTCGGGGCGAGCAGGGCGCGATCATCAAGGACGAAACCCGCTGCATCCGCTGCGGCCTGTGCGCCCAGCGCTGTCCGTCGGGCGCGATTACGATGGAGCGCGTGGAAACGCTTGCCGCCCGAGTCGAGGGATCATGAGCCAACCCGCCGACGGCAAGCTGAACCGGCGCGATTTCGTCAAGCTGACCTTCGGCTGGGGCGCCGCGCTGTTTGCGACGGGGGCCTCGGCCGCCGCGGGGGCGCGGTTCCTGGTCCCGAACGTGCTGTACGAGCCGGACCAGCGCTACAAGGCGCTCAAGCCGGACGATTATCCCGAGGGCATAACGTTCCTCCCCGAAATCCGCACATTCCTGATCCGCAACGGCGACCAATTGCGCGCGATATCGGCGGTGTGCACGCATCTCGGATGCACCGTCAATCCCAGCGCCGACGGCAAAGGCTTCCATTGCCCGTGCCACGGCAGTCAGTTCGACGAAAACGGCGCCGTCATCAGCGGCCCGGCACCGAAACCACTGCCCTGCCCTGCCGTGTCTCTGAGCCGCGACGGCCGGCTGGTGATTGACGCCTCGCAGCAGGTGCCCCCAACCCAGGCGCTGGTGGTCTGATATGCCTAAACGACTTTGGAATCTCTTCTGCTCTTCGCGGATCGGCCGCTCGATCTTCCGCGTGGGACTGCCGGCGAGCAATCTGGACCGGATGCGGGCGGCGGTGTCGAGTTTCGTGCTCCACATCCACCCGGCGAAAGTCCACGCGCGGACGTTGAAGTTCGGCACGACGCTCGGCCTGGGCCTGATTTCGCTCTACCTGTTCATCATCCTGGCGGTGACCGGCGCGCTGCTGATGTTCTACTACGTCCCGGCGACCGACCAGGCGTATCAGTCCATGAAGGACCTCGAATTCGTCGTCACGGCCGGGCAGGTGGTGCGCAACATCCACTCCTGGGCGGCGCACCTGATGGTCGTCTTCGTCGGGCTGCACATGTGCCGGGTGTTCTACACGGCCGCGTACAAGCCGCCGCGCGAGTTCAACTGGGTGGTCGGCCTGGCGCTGTTTCTGCTGACGCTGGGGCTGTCCTTCACCGGCTACCTGTTGCCGTGGGACCAGTTGGCGTACTGGGCGATCACCGTCGGCACCAGCATCGCCGGGTACGCGCCGCTGGTGGGCGAAAAAATGAAGTTCATCCTGCTCGGCGGCCACACCGTCGGGCAGGCCGCGCTGATCCGGTTCTACGTGCTGCACGTGGTCGCGCTGCCGGCCGCGATGGCCCTGTTGATCGCGATTCACCTGTGGCGGGTGCGGACGGACGGCGGCCTGGCGCGGCCCGAAGAGCCGGAGCCGGCGCCGGAGCAGATGCCCGCGACGGCGCTGCCGCAAACCAAGACTTACGGCTTAATGGAACTGGCGCGCGGGACGACGCCGAAAGTCGGCGTGCCGCTCGACGACCTCGTCTTCACCTGGCCGCACCTGCTGTTCCGCGAGATACTCCTCTTTCTGTTCGTCTTCGCCCTGGTGCTGGTGCCGGCGATTCTCTGGAACGCGCCGCTGGAAGAGATTGCCAACGCGGTGTACCCGCCGAACCCCGCCAAGGCGCCCTGGTATTTTCTGGGCCTGCAGGAGCTGGTGTCGCACTCGGCCTTCTGGGGCGGCGTCGTGGTTCCGGGGCTGATCGTCACGGCCCTGGTGGTGCTGCCGTACCTCGATCGCAAGCCCAGGGGCGTCGGCGTGTGGTTCTCGGGAGAGCGGAAGGTGGCGATCGCGATTTTCACCGTGTGCCTGGCGACGATGCTGACGCTGACGGCGATCGGATGCTGGTTCCGCGGACCGAACTGGGCGTTGCAGGCGCCGTGGAAGCCCCACGTCGTGACGGAGGAGCGCCGGCCTTGATCGAACCTTCTCCGCGAAGTTTATATCCATGGTTCACGGCGCTGGGGCTGCTGGTCGGCGCCCTGGTCATTGTGGCGTTTTACAAGGACCAGTTTCGGGAATGGAAAGAATGGCAGCACGCGTACGTCCAACAGGAACGGGCCCGCGCGACGACGCCGGCTCAGAAGGCCGCGGCGGCGCGCATCCCGGTGGAGATCCGGCAGACTCTTCTGCCGGGACTCAACCGCGTGGATCGTTGCGAGACCTGCCACCTGGTGGTGGATGACGCCAGCTACGCCGGTTTGCCGCAGCCGCTGGCGTACCATCTCAACCACGACCGGCATCCCTTCGAAAAGTTCGGTTGCACCATCTGCCACCAGGGCCAGGGCCGCGCCACGACCCGCGAGGCGGCTCACGGCCAGGTCGCGCACTGGGACCGCCCGATGCTGCCGATGAAGTACATCGAGTCGGCCTGCGCCAAATGCCATCTGCCCAGCGACGTGCCCGGCGCGCCGCAGTTGGCGCGCGGCCAAGGCCTGTTTAACGAGCTCGGCTGCATCGGCTGCCACAAACTTCATGGCGTCGGCGGCGCGATCGGTCCGGATCTGGATACGGTCGGAGACACCCGCAGTCCCGAGTGGCTCGCCAAACATTTCAAGGCCCCCGCCGCCGTCACGGCCGGGTCAGCGATGCCGCCGGTCACCGTCAGCGATGACGACCTGGAAGCGCTGACCCTGTACATGCTCAGCCTGACCGGCGAGCCGATGAGCGACTATTACGTCTCGATGAAGACCCTTCCCGGCCTCGAGGCCGGCCGCCGGTTGTTCGCCGAGAAAGGCTGCATCGGCTGCCACAGCATCGGCGGCAAGGGAGGAACGGTCGGCCCGCCGCTCGACGAAGTCGGCAAGCGCCACGATGCGGAGTGGATCATCGCCCATTTTCGCAACCCGCAGGCCGTGACGCCGGGCAGCGTCATGCCGCGGTTCAGCTTCACCGAACAGGAGATCCGGTCGCTGACCGACTTCCTGCTCACGAATACCGCATCGAGCATGATCGGCTCCCTGAAGATTCCCGCGCTGATGACGCCGGTCGAACGCGGCCGGGAAGTGTTCGTGAAATACGGTTGCACCGGCTGCCACGGTCAAGACGCCAACACCGGCATCCGCAATCCCAACGCCAAGACCGCCCAGCAAGTGCCTGGCCTGAAGTTCGTCGCCGAAGGGTACACGAAGGACGAATTGAGGAAGCGCATCCTCGGCGGCCAGAAGGAAATCCCGAGGTTGGATCCGAAAGGCCCGCAACCGCCGCTGTACATGCCGGCGTGGCGCAGCCGGATCGCCGAAGGCGAGTTGAACGACTTAGTCGAGTACCTGATGGGCCTCGTCCCGAAGAGCGAACAGGAAAAAGAGGCTTTTTGAGGGCGGCGCGGTCCGGGGCGGGCTTGCCGGGTTCAAGGGGCCCGCCGCTTTGAGAGTTGTTGCGTCATCATCGTGGCGCCGCCGGCGGCAACCCCGGTTCTCTATATCCCATTTGTCCCGTTCAGTTCCCATCCCTGTCACTGAGTATCCGGCGATGGAACATGCGGCGCGCCGTCGAACTCCGGCAACTCGGGGAAAATAGATTTGGCAATGGAACGCACGCGCTCGATTTTCTCCGGCGGACCTTCGATCTGGGCGCGTTGGAGGGCATGGCGGCAGAGGAACAAGGCCTTGTCCTTGTCCGCCTCGAACTTTGCCAGCGACGCCATAATGAGAGGATTGCCGGGATCAACCTCCCAGGCGTCCTCTACGGAAGCAGCCGTGTTCTCCTTCAGGCGTTGTTCCACAAATTCCGGCGCCGTGACGGAAGAACGCGGAGAAATAGCGCGCGTGGCGGCATCGGCGACATACCACCGTCCAAAGCGGGAAAGATCGTCGGCGCCGGCGAGATCTTGCAGGGCTTGACGCACGGACTTGGGGTCGCGCTGGGCCGGTTCCAGCGCTCCTTGGGGCGTGAGTTCGAGGCCGGACACCGCCTCGGCCAAATCCGCCAGCCACGACGGCGCTTCCGCAGCGACCGTCAGCGCGTCCCAAAGACACGCATTTTGGCCGACCACATAATTGGTGAATATCCATCTTGCATCGGAACTGGAAGCGGCCGTCATGACCGGACGCAGCACGCGCTCTCTCCCGAAAACCGCGGGTTGGCTGACGGCTTTTCCCGTCTGCGCGTCCCAAATCTGCGCGATGCCATCGCGTGCCACGGTGGTGATCCATCGGCCGTCTCCGCTGAAGGCGGCGAAGGCGACCATGTTATCGTGCCGCATCGGTTCGGTGAGCGGCTGGCCGGTGCGAATATCCCAAACCTGGACCGTTGCGCCGGCGATGGTCATCAGTCCCTTTCCGTCGCGAGTGAACTCCGCCGAATGAATGAGGTCTCCGCTTCGGATCGGACCGCCCAGCGGCTGCCCGGAGCGGGCATCCCAAATTCGGGCGACCTGGAAGTCCGACACCGCCACAACCCATTGCCCGTCCGGACTGAACTTCGCCTCAAGCGGATAGTCGGGATAATCGGAGAGATGCATTTCCTTCACGGCAAGTTGAGCCGTCTGGACGTCCCAGATACGGATGAATCCATCGCCGCTCGCGGTCACAACCTGTTTGCCGTCGGGACTGAACTCGGCGCAGTTGACCCAGAGGCGACATCGCATGGGCGGGCCGGCGGGATCGCCGGTCGCCGCATTCCAGACCTGGGCCGTGCTATCCCGCGAAGCGGTCAGCACGCGGCTTCCATCCGAGCTGAAACCCGCGGAGGTGATCGAATCTCCATGCCGCAGCGGTTTGCCGATCGGCTGACCCGTCTGCGCCTCCCAGACCTGCGCTGTATGATCGAACGATGTGCTCAGCACACGGCCGCCGTCGGGACTGAAGACCGCGGATTCGACCGGGCCTGTGAGCGCGGTGGAATGCGCCACCAGCTTCCCGGTCCGGGTCTCCCAGATCCTGACCGTGTTATCCGACCATCCGGTCGCAATCCGTTGGCCGTCGGGGCTGAAGCTCGCAAATAGGACCGCCCGGTCGTATCGGAGCGCTTCGCCGCCGAAACGGCGCGTTTGAACGGACCAGAGGCGCGCCGTATTATCGGCCGAGGCCGTCACGATCCACTTTCCGTCCGGGCTGAAGTGCGCGGAATTCACCCGGTCGGCATGCTGCATCGCGAAACCCACCGGTTCGCCGCTGCGCGCGTCCCACAGGCAGGCGGTCTTGTCGTCCGAGGCGGTCAAAAGGCAGCTCCCGTCAGGGCTGAACTCCGCCGAATTGATCATGCCTTCATGCCTCATGGGCTGGCCGACAGGGTTGCCCGTTTTCACGTCCCAGACCTGCGCCTCCACTTTCGCCGACAAGGCGCCTCTCTCGTACTGCCCTCCGAATACGGTCACGAACTCCTTGCCGGTGGGGCTGAATTCGGCGAAATGGATCAAGTCCACGTACGAGATGGCGGTGCCGATGGCCAGCCCGGTATCCACATCCCAAACCTGGACAATATCGTTGTCACCGCCGAATACGATCAGCAAGCGCTTTCCGTCCGCGCTGAATTGCGTTTGATGGGCCCGGTCGGCTAATTCGATCGGCGTTCCGACGGCTTGGCCGGTATCCGTCTCCCACACCTGCGCCTTGTTGTCGTGCAGGAGCACGAGCCGCTTGCCGTCCGGGCTGAAACCGCCTGAGAAGAAACGCAGGTCTTTGGCCGGCGCGCCGGCCGGGATGGGCGGGCCGACCGGCTTGCCTGTGCTCACGTCCCAAACCTGCGCGCCCGCCGGCGAAATCGTCAGAGCCCGGCGGCCATCGGGGCTGAGGTGTTCCAGAGGCGGGCTGCCGCCTGCGTTCCGGGCCGGCTGGCCGGTCTGCGGATCCCAGAGATGGTATGTCGAGAGCTGACCGGCCGGCGCCTGAACTGTCATCAGCCACTTGTCATCGGGAGTGAAGGCCACATGGCTGATGGTCGCTCCGGCGCCGATGGGCGCGCCGATGGGTTCGCCGGTTCGGCTGTCCCATAGCTGCAGAATATTGGTTGAAGCGGTTACGACGCGCCGGCTGTCGGCGCTGAATCTCGCGGAGACGACGGGAGCGTCGTGATGCAACTCGATCGGCAGGAGCGGATCGGCGCGCAAAATCGAAACGGCCAGGGCCGTGGCCGCTTCATTCCGCGGGTTCTGCCGCAGCGCGCCGGCAAGCCAGGGCAGCGCACCGCCCGCGTTGCCTTGCCTCATCTTGAGATCGGCGACCGAAAAATCGGACGCGCTGGCGGATTCGTGCGCCGCGATCTCCTTTTGCTGGACCAATTCACGCTGATGTTCTGCCTCAATCCGCTTTTCTTCCGTCCTTGCCTGTTCGGCCTTGATCCGGTGGACGTAGAAGACGGTGCCCGCAACGGCCAGTATCAGAAAGCACGCCACCAGGTTGGAGACCGTTCGATTCCGCCGGTACGCCAGTCGCACGCGCCGCATCGCCGACGGCCGCTTGTGCTCGATCGGCTCGTCCGCCAGGAAGTGCCGCACGTCGCGCTCCACCTCCGCCACCGTGTGGTACCGGTCCGACAGCTCCGGCTCCAGTCCGCCCAGCAGGATCGTCTCCACTTCCCACGGCAGTCCTTTGACCTGCTTCCTCGGCGATTCCGGCATCCGTCCCGCCAGCTTCTGCGTACGCACCGTCTCCGCGCTCTCACGGTCGTGATGGTACAGCCTCGTCCCCGTGCACAATTCGTAAAACGTGGCGCACAGGGAGTAGATGTCCGTCCCAGGCCCCACTTCCGCCTCCGCGTCCGCCGCCCGGATCTGCTCCGGCGACATGTACGCCGGCGTCCCGAACATCTTCCCCGTCGTCGTCTGGATCGTCCGCTCCTCCGACTGCGTCCGCGCGATCCCGAAGTCCATCAGCTTGATCGCTCCCTCGCTCGTCACCATCAGGTTCCCCGGCTTGATGTCCCGGTGGATCAGCCCCGTGCCGTGCACCGCCGAGAGCGCGTTGGCGGCCTGCATGAACCACCCCATCTGCTGCTCCAGCGCCACCGGTTGCTCCAGCCGCTTCTGATAGAGGCTCTCGAGCGTCTCGCCCTCGATCCATTCCAGTGCGATGAACGTCTTGACCGGCGCGCTCTTGCTGAACTGCTCGAACCAGGATTCCCCGCTGAGGCTGAAGCTCCTCGGCGCCCGCCAGGTCTCCTCGCCGTAGGCGTAGACCCCGACGATATGGGGATGGCTGAACCGCGACAGGTAGGCCGCCTCCTGCTGGAAGCGCAGCTTGATGTCCTCCGGCGTGCCGTCGTGGAGGATTTTGACCGCCACCTGCCGCCCCGTGCTCAACTGCCGCCCGACGTGCACGGTTGCGAATCCCCCTTCGCCGGCCGGCCGGCCGACGAGGAA
>JBEKCB010000032.1:0-62806 GCA_050015075.1 Candidatus Brocadiia bacterium
CGCTCCGATGCGAATACGTCGGATACCAGAACGGGTGCCTTAGAGCACGAATAGCAGCCGGAACTCGATTTCACAGGTTCTCCGAACGTCTCACTTGAGGAATGGCCTCATAGCAGCATGACGACGGCTGGACTTATGTGCGTTGTTTCCCGGACCCTGCACTACGGCGGCCCGTACATCTCGAGGAGTTCCAGGCTCGGCCCGAACCGCCTGTGCGCGTGCGAAATGGCGACGCCCATCACGACGAAAAAGAAAATGATGAGCAGCACGATGACGCCGGCGAAGATGTAATGATGGCTTTTCCAGTGCCGCAGTGCGGGCGCGCAGGCGATGAGCGTGAGGAACGCCGCGACCGTGATGGTGGCATCCAGGCTTGCGCGCTGCCAGTAGCCGCCGCCCAGGTTCAGCCACATGCCGTACTCGTCGAAGGTCAACCCCAGCGCGAGGGCGTACAGGACCGCTGCGATTCTCAGGGCCGCTCCCGCCGGCCGCGCGAAGAGCAGGAATGCGCCGGTCATGGACAGCAGGAAAATACCGTAGTTGAGATGGTGGACGTGAGCGCCGCCGACGTGCAGGAACATGTCCGGCAGCCGCCGGGACATGATGAGGAAAACGACAAGCCGCGCGCCCAGGAAGGTGACGAGAAAACTGACGAGCGCCAGCCGGGCCAGGTGCTCGGTCTCGACGACGCCGTTCTGAGGTTTAATCGGGTCCGTCATCGGGCGCTTCCTGAGCGCTTCTCGGGCCGCGAAAACGCGAAAGAGTCACGCCGCTACTTTTTCTCGCCGGTCAGGCTTTTTCCCGCGACCAGCGCGTCCAGTTCGTCGGTGAGGCTCTTCTTCATTCCGGCCCTCAGGCCGCCGTGGACGGCCTGGACGAGCCCGTCTTTCCCGACGATGACCGTCAGCGGGATATACACGGCGCCATACTGATCGCCGACGGCGCCGCCCTTGTCAAGCGCCACGGTAACGTTCAATTTCTGCGCGGCCAGGAACTTCTGGATGGTCGCGGCGTCCTCATCCTGGTTTACGGCGTAGAGGACAACGCCTTTGTCCTTGTAGGCCGCGGCGATTTCCTCGATGATCGGCATGGATGTCCGGCACGGCGGGCACCACGAGGCCCAGAAGTCCAGGATGACAATCTCTTTGCCCTTGTGCTGCGAAAGCGTCATCTGGCCGCCGCCGAGCAGCGGCAGCTTGAAGTCGGGCGCCGGCGTACCGGCCGGAATCGTGTGGGCTTCATCCGGCTCGGAGAAGCTGGCCACTTTCTGCGAGCCCTCGGGCGGAACGAACTTGAAGCGTTCGTCCGGCACCTCCGGGTTCATCGCCCACTTGTCGAAGCGGATCGCCAGCATCATCTGCGCATCGGCCGGCACGGCTTCCATGTGTTTGAGCGACCTCGTCGCGTCCACCATCGCTTTGAGGATCAGCGGCTTGTCGCCTGCGGCGACCCAGGCTTCCACGTCGGAATCCTCCTGCACGAATTTCACGCGGCGGTACTGGGCGCCGGCGACCTCCTCGGTTCCGGCGTAGCTCGTGCCGAGCACCCCATCCATGATGGTTTCGTACGGGTTGCTCACCAGCAGATTGTCCAGGAAGAGCGGGACCGCGGCGACGAGAGGAATCGCGTCTTTGGAACTGAACACCGCGCCGAGATCCTCAGGAGCTTTGCCGGCCGTGTACTGCTTGAGGAGCGGAATGGACACGTACAGATTCTTTCCGTCGCACACCAGCGTGCCGCTGATCGGCACGGTCTGCGCGCCGCCCAGTTCCCACGAGACGTAAACAAAGTTGGGTCGGCGCACCGTCATGTGGACCGTGCTGGTCCTTTCGCTCTTCTTCGCACCCGCCGTTTCCGTCAGCGTGTACGAGATGTCCACGCTCAGCTCCTGGGCGACCTTGAAGTAGTCGCACATCTGCCGGATGACCTCGGTCGCCTTCGGGTCGAGCTTCGGCGCGGGCTTCTCGGGCGGGGCTTTCGGCTGGCCCAGCGCCGCCGAGCACAGCATCAGCACCGCGATGGCCGCGGACAATCCTTTGATCGCGCGCATGACAGTCTTCCTTTCGAGGTTCGATGAATACCGGCCGCTGATGACCGGCGGACTGCACTATCTTATCGTTCCCGGTCGAAACTGCAAGCCCCATCGGCGCGATTCCTTGTTCGTAGTGGCGCCGTCAGGCGCTATTCCGTATGCCCTTACGGGCACACTACAAACCGCTGTATTGGCCGCGCGAGCGCGAGGCGTGTATAATCATGGAGAATCTCAGGAGTCGGCCCATGGACATCGAAAAAAAGCGCGCGCGGATCGCCAAGGTCGCAGGACGCAATGGCTGGAGCGTGGTCGTGCTGGGCGGATTGTGCCTTGCGGGTTCGCTCTTGGAGTTCAGCGTGGCGGGGATATTGGTCTGCTTGGCGGCGCTGGCGTCAGGTTGCATGGAACTGAGCGGACGACGCCGGCTGAAGCAGAATCGGCCGGAGGCCGGGCGCTGGCTCGCGGGGAGCCAACTATTGCTTCTGGTGGCGGTCATACTCTACTCCGTGAGTCAGTTGCTGCTGCTTGATCCGAATGAAATCATGATGCATTTGTCCGATCTACGCCAGGCCATGGATCCGAACGACTTGAAGAAACTGATTGTTCGGGTCATCCACATCCTGTACCCGTTGGTGATCGCCGGCACGGTGCTCTTCCAGGGCGGCCTTTGGCTGTATTACACGCGGGCCACACGCAAGCTCGAACAAGCGGCGGCGGAAGAGTCGCAAGGGAAAATGAAAACGTGATTCCACTCGAAGAGTTGCGCGACTGCGTCTGCTGCCCTCGGGAATGCCATGCGCGGCGGTTGGACGGCGAGCTGGGCTACTGCCGGACCGGGGCCGGTTTCTGCATCGGCGCGATCTGCGTTCATCGCGGCGAGGAGCCGGTACTGGGCGGAGAGCGCGGCATCTGCAATATCTTCTTCACCCGCTGCAACCTGCAATGCCGCTATTGCCAGAACCGGCAGATCAGCCGGAACCGCGGCGAAATCATCGAGCACTGCCTGCAATTCGAGGAAGTCGTCGCGCGGGTCGAGCGCCTGCTCGAAGCCGGGACAAGGCACGTCGGCTTCGTCTCGCCCTCGCACTGCATCCCGCAGATGAAAGCGCTCATCGGGGCGCTCGAGAACCGCGGGCCGCGGCCGGTCTTCGTGATGAACACGAACGCGTACGACAAGGCCGCGGTTCTCCGCTCGCTCGAAGGCCAGGTGGATGTTTACCTGCCCGACCTGAAGTACATGGACCCGCTCCTGGCGGGGCGGTTCTCCGACGCAGCGGACTACCCCGAAGTCGCCGGCGCCGCGCTGCGCGAGATGTACCGGCAGAAGGGCTCGTATCTCATGCTGGATGCCGACGGGTGCGCGGAGTCGGGGCTGATCGTCCGCCACCTCGTGCTGCCCGGGCAGGTCGAAGACAGCAAGCGCTGCCTGCGCTTCATCGCGGAGGCGCTTTCGCCCGCTGTCCACGTATCGCTGCTGGCGCAGTACCAGACGACGCCGGAGGTCGCCGGCGATCCGGACTTCGGACGCCGGCTTCGGCCCGAGGAGTACGCGGAGGTCGTCGCCGAACTGGAGCGGCTGGGGTTCTGCCGCGGCTGGACGCAGGAGCTGACGAGCGCGGGCCACTACGCGCCGGATTTCGCGCAGGCGCATCCGTTCGAATCGTGAACACCGCGCAGGGCGGCGGGAGCGCATCGCGCCGCAAAGCTCTGGAACTTCCACATGATCTCAGGTATGCTGTCAGGCCGATGACAAGCGCTTTCAGAGTCCGGCGCGGCGTGGGCCCGTTCTCGGGTTCCGCAATTCGCGTCCTCGCCGGCGGTGCGCGTGGTCACAGCGGCATGAAGGAAAGTTCTTCGTGGAGCACACCAAGGACCTGATCCAGACGTACGGCTACTGGGCGCTGCTCATCGGGACGTTTCTGGAAGGCGAAACGATCCTGATCGTCGCCGGAGCGCTCGCGGGGCAGGGACTGCTGGAGTTGCCCTACGTCATACTCAGCGCGCTCGCGGGCGGCATGGCGGGCGATCAACTCCACTTCTTCATCGGGCGATACAAGGGCCAGTGGATCCTCTCCAAGTTCGCGAACCAGCGCGAGCGCCTGGAGAAAGTGCTGCGGCTGGTGCAGCGGCACAGGATACTGCTGGTGCTGATCTTCCGGTTCATGTACGGGCTCCGCACGATCACGTCGTTCACGCTGGGGATGACGCGCATGCCCATCTGGCTCTACGCGCCGTTGAACGCCGTCGGAGCGGCCGTCTGGGCGGCCACGTTCGCGTCGGCGGGGTATCTTTTCGGATACGCCGTGCTGCCGATGTTCAAGCACTACCGGCTGAAGTTCCTCGCCGTGGTGTGCCTCGTGGCGATGGTCGCCTGGCTGGTCAGGGTCTGGCGGGCGCGGTGGCTCAGCCGGCGAAAGACGGCCTCCACCGCAGAACGCCCGACGACTTGAGGAAACGAGCGAATGAATTCCAATCAGCGCGTGCACGCGGCGCTCAAAGGCGAGATTCCCGACCGCGTCCCGATCGGGGAATTCGCGGTTGATTTCGACACCGTCGAAAAACTCCTCGGCCACGAAACGTACCTGCGCGCCAAGGCGAAGTCGCAGATCGCGTTCTGGGAGAGGCGGTACGACGAGGTCGAGCAAAGCTACATCGCCGACCACATCGCGATGCACGAGAAGCTCGACCTCGACATCCTCGTCTTCGCGATGGCCACCTGGTGGATCCCCGAACCGACGGACGATGTGCCGCCGCGGAGAATTGACGCCACGACCTGGAAGGACAAATACGAACGCGTTTACAAGTACTCGGACGCGACCGGCGACGTCACCGTCGTCGAGGACCCGGTGACGGCAGCCAGGGTTTTCACCGTCGAGGAGTTTCTCCGCGCGCCGGAAGAGCGGCGGATGAACGCGGCCTCGATGCGAGTCCTGCGCGCGGTGACCGACCGGTTCAAGGGGAAAAAATTCATCGCCGGGCCGAACGCCGGCGAGACGGGCGTGGTCTTGCTGGGCGACATGACCCGCGGACTGATGGAGCTGCTCACGAATCCCGACACGGTCCGCGCCGCCGCCGAAAGCGCCTACCGCGACGCCACGCTCAACGATAAGAACTTCATCCAGCCCGACCATGACGGCATCATCTGGGGCCAGGACTGGGCGTTCAAGACCGGGCCGTTCTTCAACCCGATCATGTTCCGCGAGATTTTCATGCCCTGGATCCGCCGCCACGTCGAGTCCATCCACAAGGACTACGGCAAGCGCGTCATCAAGCACGCGTGCGGGAACAACTGGAAACTGCTGGACATGTTCGTCGAGATCGGCTACGACTGCTACCAGTCCATCCAGCCGACGGCGGACATGGACATCGCCGAGGTCAAGAAGCAGTACGGGCGAAAAATCGCCCTGTGGGGCGGCGTGCCGGTGGAAGAAATGGTCGGCGGCACAGCGGAGCAGGTGCGCCAGTCGGTCCGCAGGGCGATGAAGTTCGCCAAACCCGGCGGCGGCTTCATCCTCGGCACGAGCCACTCCATCGCCGTCGGGTCCAAGTACGACAATTTCATGGCGATGCTCGACGAGCACGCGAAGCTGGCGTCTTATCGGCAATAGCAGGGCGGAGCACAACGTGATTAAACGCGTCATCTGCGTCGTCGCGCTGCTGCTCCTTTGCACCATCGGCCACTTCACGATCTCCCATACCGAGACGACCTGGCACGAGTTCCTCTTCAAGGTGACCTACGTGCCGATCATTCTCGCCGCGCTGTGGTTCGGCGTGAGAGGCGGGCTGGTGACTTCGGTGGTCACGAGTGCGCTCTATCTTGTGCACGTGCAGCGGCACTTCGGCGGGCATTTCCTTTCGATGAACCTGGGGTACACGCTCGACATCGTGCTTTACAACGGCATCGCCCTCGTCACGGGCCTGCTGTCGCAGGCGCAGGTGCGGGCGCGGAAGCGCGCGGAGCGCCTGGCCGAAGAGCAGGCCTCGCTGCGGCGCGAACTGGAGGCGTCGTATCAAACCCTTCAGCGGCAGACCGAGGAGCTTCTCGAAGTCTCGGAACAATTGCGGCGGTCGGAGCGTCTCGCGGCGCTGGGAGAGCTGACCGCAAGCATCGCCCACGAAATCCGCAATCCGCTCGGCGGTATTTCCGGCGCGGCGGAGATCGTCGGGCGCGAGGGCGTCGCGCCCGAGGTGCGCGCGGAGTTCAGCGATATCCTCCGCAAGGAGACCGCCCGCCTCAACCAGGCCGTGCAGAACATCCTCAGCTTCGCGCGCGGCCGGAAGTCGGAGGTCCGGGAAACGGACCTCGGCGAAATCGCCCATCGCGTCGTGCGGCTCGTCGCCCGCGAAGCGCAACAGCACTCCGTCTCCATCGTGCAGGAAGTCCCGGCCGGGCTTCGGATCGAGACGGACCCGCTGCTCATCGAGCACATCCTGCTCAACCTGATCCTCAACGCGGTGCAGGCGATGCCGGCCGGCGGCGCCGTCACGCTCTCGGCGCGGAACCCGGCGCCCGGTTCCGTGGCGCTGACGGTCCGCGACACCGGCCCGGGCATCCCGGCCGAAGTCCAGGCGCAGATGTTCAAGCCGTTCTTCACCACCAAGCCCGGCGGCACCGGCCTCGGGCTGGCCATCGCGCGGCGCATCGCGCACGGCCTCGGCGGCGAAATCCGCCTGCGGTCCGAGCCCGGCCAAGGGGCCGAGTTCACTTTGGAAATCCCGGCAAAATGAAAAAGACAATCCTGCTGGTCGAAGACGATGCAAGCCTGCGGCGGGTGATGGAGTTCCAGCTCGCGGAGAAAGGCTACGCCGTCCGCGCCGCCGGCGACGGCGAGCAGGCGCTGCGGCTCTTCCGCGAGGAACCGCCGGACCTGGTGGTGACGGACATGACGCTGCCGCGCGTCGGCGGACTCGAGCTGCTGCGCGCCGTCAAGCGTGAAGCGCCGCGCGTCCCGGTCATCGTCATCACCGCCTTCGGCACGATCGAGACCGCCGTCCAGGCGATGCGCGACGGCGCCTTCCATTACGTCACCAAGCCGATCAGCAACGAGGAACTCGCGCTCGTCGTCGCCAAGGCGCTCGACTACGGCGCGCTGACCGAGGAAAACGTCCGGCTGCGCCGCGAACTCCAGGAGCGGCACCGGCTCGGCAACATCCTCGGCGACTCGGCGGCGATGAAGCGCGTCAACGAGGTGGTCGCGCGCGTGGCCGGCCGCGACGTGACCGTGCTCCTCGAGGGCGAGTCGGGCACCGGCAAGGAGTTGGTTGCGCGGGCGATCCATTACAACAGCGCGCGCGCCGCCGGACCGTTCGTGCCCGTCAACTGCGGCGCGATCCCGAAGGACCTCGTCGAGAGCGAGCTGTTCGGCGCGCGCAAGGGCGCGTTCACCGGCGCAACGCATGACCGCGCCGGGCAGTTCGAGCAGGCCGACCAGGGCACGATCTTTCTCGACGAGATCGTCGAGCTTCCTCCGGAGGCGCAGGTCAAGCTGCTGCGCGTCCTGCAGGACCGCGTCGTGGCGCCGCTCGGCGCCGAGACGCCGGTTCCGCTGGACGTCCGCGTCATCGCCGCGACCAACCGGTCGCTGGAGACGGCCGTCGCGGAAGGGGACCTCCGCGAGGACATCTTCTATCGCCTCAACGTCGTGACGATCTCCCTGCCGCCGCTGCGCGACCGGCGCGACGACATTCCCCTGCTCGTCCGGCACTTCCTCGAGAAGTTCGGCCAGCCACAGTGCAAGGTCTCGCCCGAGGCGTCGGAGGTTCTCTCGCGCGGCCACTGGCCCGGCAACGTGCGCCAACTCGAGAACGCGATCCAGCGCGCCCTCGTCCTCCAGCGCAACCCCGGCGAGATCACCGCCGAAGACCTTCCGCCGGAACTCGCCGCGCCCTCGCCCAAGCCGGTCCTCGCGGGCAGCGAGTTCCCCGACGAGGGCATCAACCTCGAGGACAATGAGAAAGTCCTCATCCAGATGGCGCTGGCGAAGGCCGGCAACAACCAGACGCGCGCCGCGCAACTGCTCGGCATCAGCCGGCACGTGCTGCTATATCGGATGCAGAAGTATGGACTGAGGTAATTGGGAGATTGGGTTATTGGGACATTGGGTGATTGGGACAATTGCGGCGTTTAATCTCCCAATTACCTAATCTCCCAATTTCCCTAGGAGACAGGAGATAAAATGACGACCCTAACGAAGACGGTTTGCGCGGCGGCAGTGATTATTCCACCGAATGAAATCTGGCGGCCGATCCAGGCGATGCGGGCGCGGTACGACCGACATTTCGCGCGCTGGATGCCGCACATCACGCTGGCCTTTCCGTTCCGGCCCGTGGAGGAATTCGAGTCGCTCGCGCCACTCTTCGAGAAAGCGTGCGCCGACATCAAGCCCTTCGAGATCGAGCTGGCGGAATTCCGCTTCTTCGATCACGGCCGCGACAGCTTCACGCTGTGGCTGGAAGTGAAACCGGCGGAACCGCTGACCGCATTGCAGGCCGCGTTGGTGCTCGCCACGCCCGACTGCGACGACGTCGCGCTTTTCGCCGCCGGCTTCACACCCCACCTGAGCGTAGGCCAGGCGCGCGGCGAGCCGATCATGTCCAAGCTGCGCGAAACCCTCCAAACAAACTGGAAGCCGCTGCGTTTTCAGGTCTCCGAGTTTTGCCTCGTTTGGCGTGGCGAGAAACCGCCCGATGACACGTTCCGAGTGGGCTGCAAAGTCCGGCTCGGTCAGCGTGCAAGCCCGTAATACTCGGTTGCGGATGAGCGATTGGCGAATCATATTCGCCACGGGTCTCCGCTACGTCATTCCCGCGCAGGCGGGAATCCAGGCGTTCGACGTGCGGCTTGCCTGCCGAAGGAGGGTTCTGGATTCCCGCATTCGCGGGAATGACGAGCACGCTTTTTCGACAGCCCCCAGTCACCTATTGTAGCGCGCTTGAATGGCGTTCCGGGCGCAAAAGTCCACGCCGCCGCACTCACTCGAAAATCTTCCCCGGGTTAAGTATGTCGTTCGGGTCAAGCGCCTTCTTCAGGCGCTTCATCAGGTCGAGCGAGACTTCGCTGACGGAGTACCGCATATATTGCTTGCGCTTGTGGCCGATGCCGTGCTCGCCGCTGATGACGCCGCCTAAGTCTTTCGTGACCTGGTACAGGTCGGCCAGGATGCGCGGCAGCATTTCGTGCCACTGTTCCAGGCTGTGCGCCGGGTTCTTGACGGGGGTGACGTGCAGGTTCCCGTCGCCGGCGTGTCCGTAACAGGGAATCTGGATGTCGTATTTCCTGGAGAGTCGGTCCAGTTCCGGGATGATCTTCGGGATGCTCGCCACCGGCACGCAGATGTCCTCGAGGCTCTGGTGCGGGCTGATGACCATGAACGCCTCGGCGATGTTCCGCCGGACGCTCCAGATGCGCTCCTGCGTGGTGGCGTTGTCCGCGACGTAGACCTCGATGGCGCCGTTCTGCAGGCAGAGTTCGCCGGTGGCCTCGTATTCCTCCTCGAGCTGCGCGCGGCTGTTGCCGTCGAGCTCGATGAGCAGCATCGCCTCCGCCTGCTCGTACGGGATCCGCTCGTTGAGGTACTCGCATGAGGCGCGGGCGGAGCGTTTGTCCATGAATTCGATCGCCGTCGGTACCACGCGCGCGCGGGTGATGATCGTCGGCACCATGCGGATGGCACTCTCGGCGTCGCGGAAGAGCACGAGCAGGTCCACGACGCGCGTCGGGCGCGGGATCAGTTTGAGGATGATTCTCGTGACGATGCCGAGCGTGCCCTCGGAGCCGACCATCAGGCCGACCATGTCGTAGCCGGTGACGTTCTTGACGAGCTTGCCGCCGAATTCGGCGATCTCGCCCTCGGGCGTGACGACCTGCAGGCCCAGCACGTACCGGCCGGTGACGCCGTACTTGACCGCCTTGCCGCCGCCGGCGTTCTCGGCGACGTTGCCGCCGATGAAGCAGCTCTGCAGGCTCATCGGATAGCCGGCGAAGAACAGCCCGTACTCCTTGACCGCGGAGTCAATGTCGTTGGTGACGACGCCCGGCTCGACGACGACGACCATGTTGGCCGTGTCAATTTCGAGGATGCTGTTCATCCGGTCGAGCGCCAGGACGATGCCGCCGCAGACCGGCACGGCGCCGCCGGAGAGCCCCGTTCCGCCGCCGCGCGGCGTGACCGGGATGCGCGCGCGGTTGGCGAGCTTCATGATCGCCGCGATTTCTTCGGCAGTCCGCGGCCGCACGACCGCCTCGGGCATGGCGTGATACTGCTTCTCGGCGACTTCGTCGTGAGAGAATGGCTCGAGCTGCTCGGCATCGCCGTGGATGACGAACCGCGGGCCGACGATCTCCCGAAGCTGCGCAACGATCTCCGGCGTTACTCGATTGTACTTCGACACGTTTTTACCAAGAAAGGAAATTAGGTGATTAGGTGATTAGGAAATTGGGCGACGCATGCTTGCTAAGGCCCAATGACCTAATCTCCCAATTTCCCAATCACCGCGCTTTTTCGTCGTCGTTCTTCAATCTTCCGAATCAGCATCGGCAGGACTTCGAAGAGGTCCGCGACGATGCCGTAATCGGCCACTTTGAGAATCTGCGCGTCCGGGTTGCTGTTGATCGCGATGATGTGCTCGGCGGTCTTGATTCCGGCGAGGTGCTGGATGGAGCCGGAGATGCCGGCGCAGAGATACAGCTTCGGCGAAACCGTTTTGCCGCTCAGCCCGACCTGGTGCGGATAGCTGATCCAGGCGCGGTCCACCGCATCGCGCGAGGCGCCGACGCCGGCGTTCAGCAGGGCGGCGAGCTGGTAGATCAAATCGAAGTTCTCGCGCTGCTTCAGCCCGCGTCCGCCCGAGACGACGACTTCGGCCTCCTGGATATTCGCGCTGTCGGCCGCGGCCGGCTCGAAGCTCAGCCGGCGCACGCGGCTCGCCAGGAGCTCCGCCGGGACGGACTCGCGGATCACCTTGCCGCAGCGGGATTCGTCGCGCGCGGCCGCCTTCATGGAGCGCGGCCGGACCGTGGCCATCTGCGGCCGGTGCGAGGGCGACTTGATGGTCGCCATGATGTTGCCGCCGATGGCGGGGCGGACCTGGAGCAAGTTGCCGGTGTCGGTCTCGATCTCCAGGTGCGTGCAATCGGCCGTCAGTCCCGCACGGCACTTCACCGCGACGAGCGGCATCAGCGTGCGACCCGTCGTGGTCGCGCCCGCGATGAGGATCTCCGGCTTGTGCTTGCGGATGAGGTGTTCGAGCGCGCGCGCGTAAGGCTCGGGCAGGAAGTGCTCCAGCGCGGGCGATTCGACCACGATCACCTGGTCGGCGCCTCGGGCGATCAGTTCCTGCAAGCCCGCTTCGCCGGTTTTTCCGAGCATCACCGCCGAGAGCGGGACGCCGAGGCGGTCGGCCAGCCCGCGCCCGCGCGCGAGGAGTTCATACGAGATCGGCTGGACGGCGGCAGACCTCTGCTCACCGAGGATCCAGACGCCCTTGAACTCCTTGTTGCGCTCCGGGCGGACGTCCGAGGGCTTCGCTGCGGAAGCGTTCATGCCGTTCCGTCCGTTTCCGTCTTTCGCGCTTTCGCGTTTTCGCGGGCGAGCAAATCCAATTTTTCGAGGTACGCGACGAGCCCGTCCACGGCCTTTTCGAGGTCGGCCGGATCTTTCGGCGCGCGGATTTCGCCGTCGCGGGCGACGCGAGGCGACTCGATCTTCACCACGCGCGTGGGCGAGCCTTTGAGCCCGATGGACTCCGGCGCGGCGCCGATCTCATCCGGTCCCCAGACCGGGATCGCAACCTTGCGGGCGCGCTGTTTGCCGCGCAGGGTCGGCATCCGCGGGTACGCGATTTCCTTGACGACGGTGAGAAGGCAGGGCGTCTGGATTTCGAGCGTCTCGTATCCGTCTTCGACCAGGCGTTTCACCACGACGGAGCTGCCGCGCCATTCCAGGATGGCGCTGACGTACGTCGCGACGGGGATGTCGAGCCACGCGGCGATGCCCGGCCCGACCTGGCCGGTGTCGCCGTCGGTGGCGCGCTCGCCGCAGAGGATGAGGTCATACGGGCCGATTCGGGAGATCGCTTTCGAAAGCGCATACGACGTCGCCCACGTGTCGGACCCGGCGAACGCGCGATGGGAGAGCAGCACGCCGTTAGTGCAGCCCATCGCGACGGCCTCGCGCAGCGCATCCTCCGCCTTCGCGGGACCCATCGAGAGCACGGTCGTCGTGCCTCCGGACTCGGCGAGCTGGATTCCTGTCTCGATGGCGTAGAGGTCAAGCGGGTTGATGATGCTCTCGACGCCTTCGCGGATCATCGTGCCGGTCTCCGGGTCCATCTTGACCTTGCTGGTTTCCGGGACCTGCTTGATCGGGATAATGACGTGCATTAGACCCGTCCGGTGGTTTTGTCATAAGCCGCGCTGCTACTGCATGTTACAACGCGCTGGGTTCGTTTTTTCAAATGCCCCTTGCGCGTCCTATCCTCTTACCCTTCAGCATCTTGCGACATTTATCTTATAACATAATATTTCTGATCTGTCAAGCGTAAACTGCCCTTGTGCGAATAAATTTTCCAATTTTTATTTATGCCCGTACGTCGCGCTGCCGCGGGTGCGGAGGATGAGCATCGGCCCGTCCGGGACGACAGCCCAGCGCGCGCGCTTCTCTCCGAACCGGGCGAGCAGTTCGGCGACGCCTTTTTCGACGGATTCCACGCAGCGGAAATGATAGCGCTCCAGTTTTTCCCTGGGAACGCCGTCGGTGTAAATCCAGGTCGGATTCCGGCGCATGACCTGGTACACCTCCTGCGCGCACCACTGGTCCGGGATGAAGAACTCCTTGTCCATCAGCCGCTGGAGGAACCGCGCGGGCGTGTCCACCATGTTGAAAACTTCCTCGCACTCGGGATTGCCGACGCCTTCGTAGCAGGCCGAGGCGGTGAGGACGATGCCGCCGGTCTTGAGGCCGGGTGTTGCAGCGACCATGCTCTTGACGGTCTGGTAGAGGTTGCAGTCGGCCGGCGCGCCGGCGTTCGTGGTGACGATGAAATCGAGCGGCTCGTCGAGCGTCCGGATGCACTGCGCGGCGAGGAACTCGCAGCCGCGGCGGTGCGCCTCGACGGGATGCCCGGCGAAAATGCCGGTGATCTTCTTCGACAGGCTCAGCGTCACGTTCACCATGAAGTCCGCGCCGGTGCGGTTCATGATCTCGAGCGCGGCCTCGTGGAACGGATTGCCTTCGAGGACGCCGTAGGCGACCTTCCCGTGCGCGACCATTTCCGGGCCGTGCATGTACTTGACGGTCTCGATGGAGGAAATGCCCGGCAGGATCGCCTTGCGGCCGCCGGAGAAACCCGCCCACATGTGCGGCTCGATGAACCCGGTCAGGATTTTCAGGTCGGCGTCGAGGTACTGCCGGTTGACGTACACCGGCACGCCGTCGCCGATCTTGCCGACGAAGGCCATGTCCGCCTCGCGCTTGCAGAAGTGGTTGACGACGCGGTAATCGCGAACGATTTCCTCGCCGAGCAAATGGACGGCCTCGGCGCCCTCGTTCGGGCGATGGGTGCCCGTCGCGATCAGGAGGAGGACTTTCTCCCGAGCGATGCCGGCCTCCTCGAGCACCTTCAGTATCGGCGGCAGCAGCGTGGCGTTCGGCACCGGCCGCGTGATGTCGCTGACGACGATGCAGGCGGTCTTCCTGCCGGCGGCGATCTCCGACAGCGGCAGCGAGCCGATCGGCTCGCGCAGCATTTTGCCGATGGACGCCCTGGGGTTGCGGAGCACGGGCGCCTTTTCGGGTTCCAGCACGCCGACGAAGCCGGGCGTCTCCGGCAGGTTGACGTTCAGCCCGCGAAAGCCATATTTCAATTTTATTTTCATGCTGTAATTCTAACGCGAAGGCAACCCGAATCGCAACGTCTCGACGGGACCGGCGCGCGAAAGGCAGTCTTCAGGACGGACGGCTGCGGCAAGGGACCGCCCTTGCCCTGAACATGGATTCGGGCGTTCCGCGATCTCCCGGCTTGGGATTCCAGGTTCGAGTCCTAGATGCTCAGTTTCTCATTCCGGTCAAACCTGGCCTTTGAGATGGTCGTGGCAACCGACGCCAAGGCAGGTCATGCTTCCCGGAACTCAGGGATCACAACCTCTTTTCACATTCTCGGCAAGGATCTCCCCGGCGCCAGAAAGCCAGATCCTCCAAGCCGGCTCGAAGTCCTTCTGGTCTATCCCTGCCGTCCGGAATACGTCGCCATCAGCGCATGTTGACACTATGCGCCGGATGGTATCGCGTCCATAATAGGACCCCATGAACATCACCAGCGTCCAGCCCCAGACATATGCATCCTTTACGGCCTTGCGCGGCAACGGACCATCGCCATCGGGCACCACATCAATTTCAACGAGCGCGGGAACGTGATTGGCGGCAACGCAACGACGAACCTCCTCCAATTCCGGCGAGTCGCGCCAATGGTCGGACAGGTACATCGCAAGCCCCTCGCTCCACCACCGGCGCACCGCCTCGCAGTTGGGAGAGAGGTACTCCTCAACGATATGGGTGGCCTCGTGGGCGATCAGCCGGCGGTAGTCTTCCGGCGAATAGGTGTTGTAGTCCTTCTCCCACACGCGAGGCGACAGGACGACCAGATCGGTGCGCTGGGGTAGAGCTATGCGCGAGGGACGCGACGGCACCTCAATCTCTATTTGGAGCACCTCGCGCACACACCGGTCGAACTCTGGGCGGTTGGGTGTCAGGATTAACCGCACCGGAGGAAACGCCTCCGTCAGGCCGAAGTATTCACACAGAGACTTAAGCGCCGCCCCAAGGGCATTGCAAGTTTCCTGGACGAACGGCTCGTCCTCACCCGTGTATTCCATGAGTAGCTCGGCGAGGCGTATAGTGTGGTACTCAGGGTCGCTTTGGCCTGCTCGGAACTGCGTGTATTCAGGGGACACCATGCTCTCACCATACATAATTAATCTGGGTTTCCCATTTGACCGTCCTTCCGAGGACAATCCGCACGCAAACATGAAATTCTACGCTTAGAGTGCCTGCAGTCAATTGCTTTTTCGGTTGTTCTGGAAAACGATACGCCCACGCGCGTCCTTTGTGCGCCAAATGGGAACAATAAGCCGGAGCGGTTTGTCAACCGACCTATTTGGCCAAGGGTTTGCTTCAGCCGAACCTCGCCTCAAAGGCGTTGTCGGCCGGCCGCGTGCTATTCTTCGCCTGCCACGATTCAAGCGCCGCTGGCAGCACTGTATCTTATGGCATGCATCTGTCTGGTCATGACCATCCTGCATACGTCCGTCGCAGTGTCGTCCCGGTCGAACCCAAGCGAGCGGAGCAGGTGCTGTCCAAGCAGATTGTCGACGGCAACATCGTCGGTCATCAGGCGCCCTCCAACTCGACCAAAGAAAAATGCGAGCAGCGCCAGAATTGCATCTTTCGCATAACCGTGACCACGCTGCGTGGCAACAACCTTGACATTCAGAACGGCAGATCGTTCCTTCGAATCCCACCGATGAAAGCTAATCTCTCCGATGGGTGTATGATCCTGAGTGAAGATGAGGCAGTAGCAGTTTGCCGGGCCGCCGGGTGCTACCATATGTGTGAACCACTCTCTTGCCTTCGGCTCAGGGAACTCCACGGGGCCGCCAACCAAGGCCATGGTCTCCAGATCGCCCCAGAGCGCGCGGATGAAGGATAGCTCATCGAGATGTGGAAGCCTGAGATAGACCTTCCGTCCATGGAGGACTTCATTCGATGCGAGATGGTTGCTCGGTCCTGTATCGTTCATGTTTCAGCCGGGATTTGCCATTTGACCGTTCTCGAAAGTACAGTCTGCATTCGAAAATCAGATTGTACGCTGAAGGCGCTCGGTGTCAAGCGGTTTCACGGCCTTCAGGAAAGCGGCACGCCCAGGAGTTGCCCTCGCGCGTTTGATTGGAAGAAATGTGTCGGTCAAAGACGCGGTTGCAAGGGCTGCATAATGCCTGATACAAATCTTCGGGGAATTGTCCGTCAAAATATGCGTAAGCCGATATTCTGTAATAGGATACGCCCGCGCGCGTTCCTCGCGCGCCTGACTGGAACGAGAAGCCGAAGTGGTTTATCGTGGGACCTATTTGGGCACGCCCTCGCTCCCGTCGAACGTCGCCGTCCTGATGATCGCCTCGAAGAGGCAAAAGAGAGAGAACTTCCGCTGTTATCTCCTGATCCTACCGGGTCTGGAAGACCAGAAGATACGGAACAGCCTTGTGCCCGTCGGTGTCCGTGAAGCTGGTGTATGGCGGGGAGTTGAGCCAGATAACGTACGTCTTCTTCGGCTCAAGCTTGACGTCCACCCCACAGGTCTTCTTGTCCTCCAGATACCTGGGCTTCCCTACGATCTGGGGGAATGTGTCCTTCGATATCTGCACCCAGGCCCAATTCCCGTCCGTCATCGGCTTGCTGAATATAGATTTTACGCTCAAATTCGTAGCGGTCAAGAGGTTCCCCGGCTCTCCTGGAAAACGACATGCCCACGCGCCCCTCGCGCGCCTGACGAGAATAATTGAGCTGAGGTGTTTGCCGAATGGCCGATGTGGCCGGCCGTGGTTGAAGCGGATTCCGCGCTGGGACGGCGCTGGAGAGATCGCCGACGAATCGCCGGTCAACGCGGCGACGCCGCCGGCTCGGCTTCGACGACGACGCGGAATTTCTGGCCGGCGTAGCCCTTCTCCGTGATGAACTCATGCGTGCCGATGGACCATTGCGGCTGGAGAATGCCCCGGCCGCTGCGCTGGACCTGGGCGGCGTCGCCGGCGGGCGGCGGGTAATACGGGTCCGTTTCGCTGTGGCGCGCGTTGTACATGCCGCGGTCGCCGGTGATTTCCCACCAGCAACTGGGCATGTCGTACAGCCCCCAGGCATTCGGCTGCCGCGATTTTACCGTCAGCGGCGCCTTGAAACCGCCGTCGCCGCCGCTGAACTGGTCCTTGTACTTCTCCTGGAAGCCGGGGTTTGAGGTGCCGACGCGGGCGACGTATTCCCACTCGGCGTCGGTCGGCAGGCGGACCTTCCGCGAGTTTTTCTCCGAGAGCCGCTTGCAGAATTCCTCGATGTCGGCGAAACGCGGATCCTGGACCGGAAGCTGCGGGTCCTTGACCGTGCTGGGATTGACGCCCATGACCGCCTGGTATATTTCTTGCGTCACCGGAATTTCGGCCATGTAGAACGGGCGCGTCAGCGTCACGGCGTGCGGATACTCTTCCACGAAATACGGCCACATGTAGAACGGCGTGCCCATCAGAAATTTCCCGGGCGGGATGCACACGCACTTCAGCGTCAGCCTGTCGGTGATGCGGAGGATCAGCGGCTCGCGGCCGGGCCGGACGAAAGGAACGTCCGGCGCGAGCATTCTGTCCGGGTACTTGAGGTGGGCCGGCTCGATCCGGGCGGCGGTGAGCCACCGCTTGCCGTCCTTCAGGGCGACGACGCCGGTCACGGCGCTGGCTGTGGCGGGCATGCAGTAATGGTTCGGCGGGCGGTTCTTGTCGTCCTTCAGGGCGGGGCTGTCGCGAGGGATGTAGTACTTCAACCGAGCGGTGAACTGGTCCATCAGCTCTTGCGCGGCATCGGCGTCGAGGCCCTTGTCCGGGTAGAATTTGGCCATGATTTTCTCCACCTCGGCCCGGACTTCCGGCGTGCCGTCAATGGCATAGAGGACCAGGAGATGATCGTCGGGCTTGGGATCGGCGATGCAGGCGCCGTTGCAGACCAGGCTGCCCTTGAGCGTGACCTCAACGCCGCCCGGCAGCGCTTCCGCCGCGGGAGCGCTTCGCGCCCAAACGGCGCAGCCGAGCGCGGCGAGAACCACCGTCCAAGCACAGGCCTTCGCAAGCACGTTCGGCTCTTGCAAGCCGGAATTTCCCATTGGGCTGTCCGCCAAAGGACAGTCGAGTTGCAAGCAGGAGATTGTACTCTCGAATTGTCCGGTGTCAATCAGCTTCTCGGCTGTTCTGGAAAACGACACGCCGATGCGCGGCCCGCAAGCGTCTGACTGCGGTGAGAATCCCGAGTGGTCTTGGTTTTCCCAGTGACCGATATGACCAAGTTCTCATTCCTGTCGAACCCGGTCGCCGTGATGATCCGGCGCAGCAGGTCATGACGATGCGCATCGAATCACTGGGAAAACGAGGTCTGGCCCAATACCCCGAATCTGTCCAAGCTCGGCAACACGTGTTGACGCCGTTAAACACTCGCACGACGTTATGCCATCGTCGTCAACGAAAACCTCGAAACGGATATTCAGACGCTGGAACTAAACGCCTTCGTGGTAACAGGTTACGGACCGGCGGGACCGGATACGATTTGTGCGCGTTTTAGTTACAAGTGGAATGATATTTGCCGTGCCGTTCAACGGAGGCTCTTTATGCAGGCGCATTGGGGCGGTTTCTTTTCAGGAGGGGGGGGGCATGAGTGAAATGCGGGGAATTCGCAGGTACGGGGTATGGCTGCTGGCCGTCGCGGCGCTGATTGGAGTTGTCCAGACTCGAACGGCGCTGGGTGTTCCGACGCTCTCGTCGCCTTACAGCGCGGATTACACTCTGCTTGACCTGGGAGCAGTGCCGGGACTTTCGACGCCTTACGGGGGACTGACTCTCCTGTCCGGCGATCTCAACACGCTGTTGATTGGCGGCAGCGCCAATACAACGAGCGGCACGATTGATTCGATCAGTGTTGTGCGCGGCGCGGGAAACCATATCACCGGGTTCTCGGGCACCGCGACGCAGTATTCGACGGCGCCGGGCATCACCTCGGGCGGGATTGACGGCGGATTGGACTATGCGCCGAACG
Source organism: Candidatus Brocadiia bacterium (assembly GCA_050015075.1). Lineage (GTDB taxonomy): Bacteria > Planctomycetota > Brocadiia > CAIUPP01 > CAIUPP01 > JBEKCB01. The sequence continues at coordinate 18,868 of JBEKCB010000032.1, forward strand.
GCGACCTGTTCTACACGAGCTATTCTGACAACAGCATCGGCGAAATCAAGCCTGGCAGCACGTCGCCGGACAAGCAAGTGGCTCTGACTCCGCTCGGGATTGCGAGTTCGGTCGGCAGCTTGCTATTCGTGCCGGCCGGCCAACCGGGCGCGGGTGACCTGAAAGTGGTCTCTTACAACGGGAACGTCTGGTACAATGTTCCCTTCACTTCGGATGGGTCGGGAACGTACAATCTCAGCGCGCCCACGACGACGGTTTCCATCACCGGCGGCCCTGAGGGCGTCCTTTACGTGCCATCAGGTTCGACCGACTTTTCAACGTCAAGCATTCTGCTGTCCGAGTACGGCGCGGGTGCTGTGCAGGCGTGGCAGGTAGATGCGAACGGCGACCCGATCGTCGGCACCAACGTGGACTTCATCACGGGACTGTCGGGCGCGGAAGGGGCCTTCCTCGATCCGGAAACGGGCGACTTCTTATTCTCGACGTTCGGCGGTGGCAACCAGGTGTACGAAGTGCAAGGATTCGTTGCTCCGGCGCCGCCTCCTTCGGGAGGAGTCCCGGAGCCGGCGACTGTGACGTTGCTCGGCATCGGCCTGGCCGGTCTGATCGGGCGACGGATGCGGAGGCGTAACGGCAATTAGCCGGAGTCGGGATTCAATTGATTCGCGTTCGCGCCGCGCGGTGTCTTCCTGAGAGACAGCGCGCGGCGCGTCTGTTTTAATAATACAGTTTTGCAGGAAATCTCGCTCCGTTGCAGGTCCGGCGCCCTCGCCCGACGGCCTTTTCAACAGCCCCGGAGTTCTGGGGATACCATACCCAACTCATTCTTCTAATCGCGTATCTCCTCGGAGTTCCCTGAGTCTCGTGTACTTTATAGCGAACCGTTGACTCATTCGGCCTTGACGGCCGCGGCCACTTTGCGGCCGAGGGTTTCGCAGTTCAGGAGATCGGCGGCGGTCGGCTGCCATTTGGCGCTGACGCCTTCGGCGGCGAGCGGGATGTTGCACGCCGCCAGGTGCGCCTCGATCTGCTTGACCGATTCGCCGCTCCAGCCGTATGAGCCGAACGCCGCGCCGATCTTGTTCTGGAACTTGAGGCCCTTGAGGTCCTCCAGGATCGGCGTGATCGCCGGCAGCAGGCCGTTGTTCAGCGTCGGCGATCCGATGATGACCGCCTTGGCCTTGAAGACTTCCGTCAGCACGTCGTTGCGGTCCGAGACGGCCATGTGGAAGAGCTTGAACGGCACGCCTTCGGCGGCGAGTCCTACGCCGATCGCTTCGGCCATCCGGCGCGTCGCCTCCCACATCGTGTCGTAGAGCACCACCGCCGACGGCTCCGGTTTCTGCGCGGCCCATTCCTGGTACTTGCGGACGATCTGCACCGGGTCCTTCCGCCAGATGACGCCGTGGCTCGGTGCGATCATATCGATCCGCAGGTCCAGCTCGAGGACTTCCTCGATCTTCTTCGTCACGAGCTTGCTGAACGGCGTGAGAATGTTGGCGTAGTACTTGATCGCCTCCTGGTGGAGTTCCGCATCGTTGACCTGGTCGTTGAACCGGAACGCCGTCGCGTAATGCTGGCCGAAGGCGTCGTTCGGCATGAGGATGTTCCGCCCGGTGAGATAGGTGAACATACTGTCGGGCCAGTGGAGCATCGCCGCCTCGATGAAGACGAGTTCGTCGTGGCCCAGGCGGATGCTTTCGCCGGTCTGGACCGGCTTGAGCTTCCAGCGCTGGTGATAATGTCCCGGCAGGCTTTCGGCGCCGCGCTTCGAGACGACCACGGTGGCCTGCGGGCAGAGCCGCATCAAGGCCGGCAGGCTGCCGGAATGGTCCGGCTCGGAATGGTTGGCCACGATGAAATCGATCCTGGCCGGATCAATGACCGCGCGGAGGTTCTCGATGAATTCATCCTGGAACGGTCCCCAGACCGTGTCCACGAGCGCGACCTTGTCGTCCACGATCAGGTACGCATTGTACGTCGTGCCGCGATGCGTGCTCAGCTCGTAGCCGTGGAAATGGCGGATGCCCCAGTCCACGACGCCGACCCAGTGGACGCCTTTCTTCAGTTCCGTGCTCATCGGGTTCCCCCACAAGAAGTTTCAATCTCCCCAACACACAACATACATGGATTTGCGCGCGACTTCAAGCGGACGGCGCGGGCTTGTTTGCGCACCGTTCCCGTGCTACGATCTTTTTCAGGGCCGGGCAGCGCCGCGAGGGCGGCCCTTCGGCGTTGCTCAGGGCGGCCCTTCGGCGTTGCTCAGGGCAGGCAGGATCATCGGGATATCGCATGAACAAGCGCGAATTGATGGACGCCTACTACCGGATGCAGCTCGCGCGCAGCTTCGAGACGCGCGTCGCCGAGCAATACACGAAGGGCCGCATCGGCGGGTTCTGCCATCTGTACTCGGGCGAGGAGGCGGTGGCCGTCGGCGCGCTGGTGCACCTGCGGAACGAAGATTACGTGATCGGCTCCTACCGCGACCACGCTTACTTCCTCATCCGGGGCGGCGATCCGAAGAGGGCGATGGCGGAACTCTTCGGCCACGCCGACGGCTGCTGCAAGGGCAAGGGCGGCTCGATGCACCTCTTCGACCGGGACATCAATTTCTTCGGCGGCTACGCCATCGTCGCAGGGATGTGTCCGATCGCCGTCGGCCTCGCGCTCTCCGTCAGGAACAAGCAGGAGAACCGCGTGGTGCTGTGCTTTTTCGGCGACGGCGCGACCAACCAGGGCGTTTATCATGAGGCGCTCAACATGTCCTCGCTCTACCAGTTGCCCATCGTCTGGGTCTGCGAGAACAACGTCTACGCCATCGGCACGAGCGTCAGCCGGGCCAGCGCCGAGAAGTCGCTCGCGCAGAAGGCTCGCGCCTACAATATGCCGACCGCCGTAGTCAACGGGATGGATTTCTTCAAGATGCATTCCGTGGCCGAGCGCGCTATCGCCCACGCGCGAGCCGGCCGCGGGCCTAGTTTCATCGAGGCGAAATGCTACCGCTACCGCGGACATTCCATGTCCGACCCGGCCACCTACCGGTCGCCCGAAGAGGTGGCGCTCTGGAAGAAGCGCGACCCGATCCCCAGGCTCAAGGAGGCCATCCGGCACGACTTCGAGGCGACCGAGGAGGAGTTCAAGGAGGTGGATGACAAGGTCCGCAAGCTGCTCGACGAGGCGGTCGCGTTCGCCGAGGCCGGCTCGGAGCTGCCGGTGGAGAAGTTGTACGACGATCTGTACGTGGAGATGACGTAGCGGAGAAAAAGGACGGCTTTGGGAGCGGGCATGGCGATCATCAGTTACCGCGACGCGATCAACCAGGCGCTCTTCGAGGAGATGAAGCGCGATCCGTCCGTCATCGTCTTCGGCGAGGACGTGGCGCTTTACGAGGGATCGTTCAAGGTCACCCGCGGGCTGCTGAAGGAGTTCGGCGCGAAGCGCGTTTTCGACACGCCGATCTCGGAAGCGGCCATCGTCGGCATGGCGATCGGGCTGGCGATGGACGGAATGCGCCCGGTGCCCGAGCTGATGACCGTCAATTTCGCCTACCTGGCGATGGACCAGATCCTGAATCACATGGCGCTCATGCGCTACATGTTCGGCGGACAGGTCAAGCTGCCGATCACCATCCGCATGCCGGGCGGCGGCGGGCACCAACTCGGCAGCCAGCACTCGCACAGCCTGGAGGTCCACTTCGTCCATACGCCGGGCCTGAAAGTCGTCTATCCCGCCACGCCCGCCGACGCGAAGGCGCTGCTCAAGGCCGCCGTCCGCGACGATAACCCGGTGATCTTCCTCGAACACGAGGGACTGTACAATCTCCAGGGCGAAGTGCCCGACGGCCTCGACGCGGCGGTGATCGGCCAGGCGGCCGTGCTGCGAGAAGGGCGGGACGTCACGCTCATCGGCTATGGCGCGATGACGCACGTCGCGCTCCAGGCGGCCGAGCAGCTCGCGCAGGAGAAGATCGAGGCGGAGGTGATTGACCTGCGGACGCTTCGGCCGTGGGACGTCAAGACGGTGACCGAGTCCGTCGCGCGGACTCACCGCGCGGTGGTGGTCGAGGAGCCGCCGCCGCATTGCGGCATCGGCGCGGAGGTGGCCGCGAACATCTGCGAGCAGGTCTTCGACGAACTCGACGCGCCGGTGGGGCGAGTTTCAGGCGCCGACGTGCCGCTGCCGTACGCGCGCGAACTGGAGCAGGCGTGCATCCCGCACGCGGAAGACGTCATCCGCGCCGTTAAAAAGATGTTCTCTGTTTGAACCACTAAGTCACCAAGGCACGAAGATCTGAGAAGAGTTGAGAGAGCCGCCCATGTACGAAATCACGATGCCGAAGCTTTCCGACAGCATGCAGGAGGGCAAGATCATCGCGTGGAAGGTCAAGCCCGGCGCCCGCGTCCGCGAGGGCGACGTGCTGGCCGAGGTCGAGTCGGACAAAGCGACGATGGAACTGGAGTGCTTCCACAGCGGTGTTCTGTCGAAGATCGTCCACGGCGACGGGAGCGAAGTGCCCGTCGGCGAGGTCATCGGCTATATTGACGCGGAAGCGAAGGGCGCCGAGCCGGAAAAACAGCGGGCAACCGCTGAACCGCCCGAGCAGAAGGCCGCACCGAAGGAGAAAGCCCCGCAGGCTCCGAAAGCGCCCGCGCCGCAACCTGCTCCGGTGACGGCAACCGCCGAACTGCCCCCGCAAAAGCCCGCACCGAAGGAAAAAGTCCCGGCAGCTCCGAAAGCGCCCGCGCCGCAGCCTGCTCCGGCGACGCCAGGCGCCGAGCCGCGAGCCGCCGCTTCGCCTCGCGCGCGCAAGCTGGCGCAGGAAAAAGGAATTGACCTGGGCCAGGTCAAAGGCACCGGCCCCGGCGGACGGATCATCGCGCAGGATATCGAGGCGCTCTCGCCGGGTCGCGCGTCGCCGGCGGAGAAACCCTCCGCTGCGCCGGTGCGTCAGGCGGCTGAACCACCGCCGGCGGAAACCCGTCCTGCGATCAAGCCGTCGCCCGACGAGGAACTGCCGGCCATTGACGTGACCGAGGATGAGGCCGAAGTCGTCGAGGCCGCGTACCGGCTGAAGACGCAGGCGCGCCGCGTGACCGCCGCCAAGCACGTCATCCCGCACTTCTACATCACGCGCAGCATAGACGTCACGCGCCTCTTCGCCCGGAAAGAGGAACTCAAGCAGAAATACGGCGCGACGATCACGCATCTCGTCATGCTCGCCGCCCTGAAGGCGCTGAAATTGCATCCCGAGGCCAACCGGAGCTATGACCGCGGCAGGATCATCAAGTGGAAGGGGATCAATCTGGGCCTGGCCGTGGACACCGACGAAGGGCTCACCGTCGCGGTTATTCGGAACGCGCAGGCGCTTTCGCTCGAGCAAATCGTCGAGCGCACCCGCGCGCTGGTCGAGAAGGCGCGGTCGGGAAAGCTGTCGCCGGAGGAGCGCCGCCATCCGACCTTCACCGTCAGCAGCCTGGGCATGTTCGACGTGGAGCAATTCGAGCCGATCATCAACCCGCCGTCCGCCATCACGCTGGCCGTAGCCTCCGCGCTCGCCGCGCCGGTCGTGAAGGGGGACAAGATCGAGGTCGGCCGCGTGATGAAACTGACGCTCTCCTGCGACCACCGAATCATTGACGGCGTCACCGCCGCGAAGTTTCTCGGCGAGTTGAAACGGCTGCTGGAGAACGACGAGGAACTGCTGGCGGAAAACTAGATGCTAAGCAACCCTGTTTGTTATTCCCGCGAATGCGGGAAGCCAGTGCCGAAGAGAAATACTTGGATTCCCGCCTGCGAGGGAATGACGTGCCTCAGACTTGCGCCGGTTTCACAACCCCTCACAGGTGCGTTAATCAGGCGACTTAGGCAACCCGCGCCGTCTCACGCCTTGATCGGGAACTGGATCTCGGTGACGAATTCCTTCGGGTCGCCTTTGCCCTTGGGGTCGGGGCGCTTGAGGTAGACTTCGCGCGGCGGGCCGACTACGTCCCAGCCTTCGGCATCCAGCCAGGCGAGCATCTCGGTGTAATGCGCGGGGATCTGTTTGTACGGGCCTTTGACCTGCGCGGCGGCCACGGTCATGGCGGGGATTTTCTTCACGCGGACTTTCGCATCGCCCTTGGTCGCCGCGGCGACCGGCATGCAGACCTCGAACAGCGCCGAGGACGGATCGAATTCGCTCGGCGGGCTGAGGAAGACGGTGAAGCCGGGGCCGGCGAGCTTGACCTTGTTCCGCGCCGCCCATTCGCCGAGATCGTGGTAAACCTTGCCGATCTCGTCGTGCGCGCCGGCGTGGTCCATCCAGATGGCCGTCTGCTCCTTGAGCTGCTTCTTCTCCGGTGCCTGCATCTCTTTCTCCATAAGAAACGAAACACTGATTCTCACCACGGCGACACGACGAGCACGACGAACGGCCGGGAGTGTCAATCCATTTCAACTCCGCTCGTCGTGACCGTCGTGTCGTCGTGGTGAATCCTTGTATATTCAGTCCTCATCAGCCCAAAACCGAGAACTGGCTCTTCGGCACGCCGCATTCGGGGCAGGTCCAATCGTCGGGAAGCTTCTCGAACGCGGTGCCCGGCGGGATATCGTTTTCCGGGTCGCCCTTCGCCGGATCGTAGATGTAACCGCACACGTCGCAGATGTACTTTTTCATCGTCTCCTCTCCGGCCAAGAGTTTCCGGCCCGCCGGGCCGACCCCTTGAGCATACAAAGAACCGCCGGTTACTTCAAGATCATCTTCAAGTCTTCCTGTGGCGTGCTGATCGGCATGATGTTGAATTTCTCCGAGAGGACCTTGAGCGCGGCGGGCGTGACGAACGCCGGCAGCGTCGGGCCGAGCCGCATGTTCTTGATCCCCAGGTGCAGCAGCGTCAGGAGGATCGCGCACGCCTTCTGCTCGTACCAGGAGAGGATCATCGAAAGCGGCAAGTCGTTGACGCCGCATTTGAACGCACCGGCGAGCGCCACGGCGATCTGCACGGCGGAGTAGGCGTCGTTGCATTGCCCGACGTCGAGCAGGCGCGGAATCCCGCCGATATCGCCGAAGTCCAGCTTGTTGAATCGGTACTTGCCGCACGCGAGCGTGAGGATGACGCAGTCCTTCGGCACGGCTTGGGCGAAGTCGGTGTAGTAGTTGCGGCCGGGCTTGGCGCCGTCGCAGCCGCCGATGAGGAAGAACCGGCGGATGGCGCCGCTCTTCACCGCCTCGATCACCTTGCCGGCCACGCTCATGACCGCCTCGTGGCCGAAGCCGGTCAGGATGGTCTTCTCCGGCGCGTCGGCCGCGAACCCGTCCTCCGCCAGCGCCGCCTGGATGACCGGCTGGAAGTCCCGGCCGGCGATGTGCGCCACACCGGGCCAGCCGACCACGCCCGCGGTGAACAGCCGGTCCTCGTACGCCTTCTGCGGCTTCATGAGGCAGTTGGTGGTCATGAGGATTGCGCCGGGGAATTCGGAGAATTCCTTCTGCTGCTCCTGCCACGCGCCGCCGTAATTCCCGACGAGGTGCTTGTACTTCTTCAGGCCCGGATAGCCGTGCGCCGGGAGCATCTCGCCGTGCGTGTAGACGTTGATCCCTTTTCCATCGGTCTGCTTGAGCAGCTCCTCCAGATCCTTGAGGTCGTGCCCGGAGACGACGATCGCCTTGCCCTTGACCGGCCGGACGCGCACCGCGGTCGGGACCGGATGGCCGTACGCGCCGGTGTTCGCCGCGTCGAGCAGGCCCATGACCTTGAGGTTGATCTCGCCGACCTGCAATGCCTTGCCGAGAAGCGCGCCGATGTCCGTCGGGTTCGTGCTCAGCCAGGAGAGCGTCTCGTGGAAGAACGAGTACACCTCGTCGCTTTCCTGCCCGAGGATCTGCGCGTGGTCCGCGTACGCCGCGACGCCTTTCAGGCCGTAAACGATGAGTTCCTGCAGGCCGGTGACGTCGTCGCCGAGCGACTGCTTGCGGCGCAGGATGGCAATCTCCTCGGCCTGACGGTCCAGGCTCTGCGGGTCGGCCGCCGGCTGCCACGTCGCCGGACCGGAGAGCGCCTCGGGCGTCTTGCCCGCGGCCTTGCAGGCGTTTTCGTATTCCGCCTTCACGCGCGCGCGTACCTTGGCGGCCTTGGCGACCATGCGGCGCAGGGCGGCCGGGTCGAAATTGACGTTGGTCAGCGTCGCGAAGACCGCCTCGATCGTGAAGACGTCCGCCTCATGGTCCTTCACGCCCAGTTTCCGCGCCCGCGCCGCGTACATGGAAAGGCCCTTGCACGCGTGCACCAGCAGATCCTGCAAGCCTGCGACCTCGGGATTCTTCCCGCACACGCCGCTCACCGTGCACCCGACCCCTTTCGCCGTCTGCTCGCACTGATAACAGAACATTGCAGTTTCTCCCTTCTGAAAAAACGGAACCCCAATTCGCTGGAATACTTACCCGGCCCGCAGCATCGTCAGGAGCATCTTGAACTTTTTCACCGCTTGGACCGCGTGCGGGACGTTCGCCGGCATGACGACCAGTTGCCCCGCGCGCGCAAGCACCGCTTTGCCGCCGATCGCCAGTTGCGCCTCGCCATCGAGGACTTGGACGAGCGCGTCATAGGGCGCGGAATGCTCGCTCAGGCCTTGCCCCGCGTCGAACGCGAAGAGCGTCACCGTGCCGGCGGCGTTCTCCGCGAGGGTGCGGCTGACGACGGACCCCGGCGCGTACAAGATCAACTCCGCCAGAGTGTGCGCTTTCGCGGCCGCCAGTTTCCTTTTCCCGGCCCCGCGCCGGGATTTTTTCTGCGCCATGCGTTTGCCCCTTTCCAGATCAGCCCTGTTTCTTCGCGGCCGGGCCGGCGCCCGACTCGGGTGCGGCCGCCGGTTTGCCCGTCCCCGGCGCGATGCCGAGGCACTTGTCCGCGTACTTGCACCATGAGGCGCAACCGAGGTCCAGCCTCGGGTTCGGCGCCATCTCTCCGCACCCCTTGCACTGGCGCCGGACGTCGTCCTTCCAGAATTCCATCCGCGCGCCGCAGTGAGGGCAGGGCGCCTCGAAGATATCCTCCGGCTTCCAGAACCTCATATCCTGCCCGGGACATTGCACTGTGCCCATGTGATTCTCCTTGAACTATCCGCGCGCCGCCCCGGCGACGCGGCTACAGTTGAAGAACTCCGCCGGGTCCGCGTCCTTTCGGATGCCGAGCCGGCTTAGCGAGAAATCGTATCGAATCGGGTCCTCGGGACAAATGAGCCGGAATGCTTTGGTGATCTCAACCGCCGTCCGCATGTCCGCCGCGTTTCGGCGGGTGAGGCGGAGCGTCCGGCAGATGCGATGGATATGCACGTCCAGCGGGATGATCAGCCGCGCGGCGCCGACCGATTCCCATCCGCCCGGGTCCACCGCGTCGCGCCGCACCAGCCAGCGCAGGAAAAGGTTGAGGCGTTTGCACGCGCTGCCGTCCGCCGGCGAGGCCAGCAGGCTGCCGCACGCGTCGCCGGACGGCTCGGAAATCTGCGCGACGAATGCGGAAAGCGCGCCGAGGACCGTCTCGTCGGAGTCGCCGAGCCCCGCCTCGAAACAGGCGAGCAGCGATCCGTGCCGCTCGGATGCCCGCTTCGCGCCGTAGAGCAGGGCGGCCATCTCTTCACCGGTCGTGAACCGGTGCCGGAAGCCGCCGAAGGTCCTGAGCAACGTGCTTTCCGAGGAGCGTTTCAGAAAACGCGCCGGCGCGCCCATGCGGTCCAGCACGCTGTGGACGCTCTTGAGAATCTGCGCGACGCGCCCGTACGCCAGCGACGAAGCGACCAGCGCCACGACCTCGCGGTCGCGCGGATCGGGGTAATCCCACAGGAATTCCAGCGGGTCCGGATGGATCATTCCGCGCCGGTTATATTGCGCGTGGAGATCGTTGAGGCTCCTTTTCAGCGCCGCAGAAATCATGTCATCCGCTCCGACCAATGCGCTTCGACAACCTTACCTTCGATACTGACCGTGACGTCACGCATCGGATAGTGGTTGCCCGAGGCTTCCAGCGCCACCTCAGCGATCCGCTTCAGCCCGAAGCAGCAGGGGACTTCCATGTGGAGCACGGTGACGCTCCGGATGCCGGAACGCTTGAAGATCTCCGTCAATTTCTCGACGTAGATCGCCGGGTCGTCCAGCTTGGGGCAGCCGATGACCACGGACCGGCCTCGGAGGAATTTCGAATGGAAGTCCGCCATGGCGAACGGCACGCAGTCCGCCGCCAGGAGCAGGTCCGCGCCCTTCAGGAACGGCGCGCTCGCCGCGACCAGCTTGAGCTGCACCGGCCAGTGGCGCAGTTCCGACTCGCCCGCAGGCATCTCGCTTTCGGTTCCGGCGGCGCGGTGAGGCTTCAACTGGCGCATGGCGCTTCCCGGGCAGGCGTGCGGACCCGGATCGTCCGTGGCCGGCGAGCCACGCGCGGCCTCGACCGCCTTCTCGTCGAATTCGTCCGCCTCGCGTTCCTCAATCGCGATCGCGCCCTCCGGGCACTCTCCCAGGCACGCGCCGAGGCCGTCGCAGTAGCTCTCGCTGACCAGGCGCGCTTTGCCGTCCGCAATCCTGATCGCGCCCTCGGCGCAGGCGGTCGCGCACTGGCCGCAACCGCTGCATTTCTCTTCGTCGATCTTCACAATCTTTCGCTTCACAGCATCACCCTCGACCTAATCCCGCGAAAGCGGCCTTGGCGTCGCTCAGTCGCGTTTTGGAAAAATGTTTCCTGACCTGCTCATTCAGGCTGCAGACCAGTTGCCCGAGAACGCACTTCTTGCCGCCGCACACCGGCACGCCGAGCAGGCAGTGGGTCGAACTCATCGGACCTTCGATCGCCTCATAGACCTGCAGCAGCGTCGTCCGCTCCGCGCCGTCGCGGAGATGGAAGCCGCCGTGAGGTCCCGGCGCGGACAGCACCAGCCCGGCCTTCGCCAGCCTCTGGAGCACCTTCGCCAGGTGCGCCTCGGAGACCTTGAACGTCGAGGCGATCTCCTTCGTCGTCAGCGGCCGCTCGCGACGGTCCGCCAGGAACACCATCGTGTGCAGCGCCAGCGACGCCGCGTCGGAAATTTTCAGGATAGTCGCCATGGACCTTCACCTTTCCCGAAATGTGGTATCGCAGTACCATGATACCATAATCAGGGCGGATGTCAAGCGGGAAATGGGGGAAAATCCGTGAAACGGGACTTGCAGTTGCTTGTAGTGGCGCCCTCAGGCGCTGCTTATTGATCTTCGTGCAAGAATAAGGAAAGGTCTCTCGCAAAGACGCAAAGAGCGCCAGGAACAGCATAATCAGGTTGTCTTACCTTCTTTGCGTTCCTGGCGTCTTAGCGAGAGAATTCCTTTCCTTATGCGAATGTCAATAGTAAATGCCCTGACGGGCACACTGCGAGCGGCACATCACGCGCAGCTACTTCGCCGGCTCGGCGCGCCGGATGCTCTTGATGAGAACCACCTTGACCGGAACGTCGCCTTGACCGGTCTGGACTTTGGCTATCTTGTCAACGACATCCATGCCGCCAATGACCTTGCCGAAGACCGCGTAGCCGAAAGTCCTCGGCGTCTCACCGGCGTGATTGAGGAACGCGTTGTCCACCGTGTTGATGAAGAACTGCGCCGTGGCGCTGTCCACGACGCCGGTTCGAGCCATGGCGATGGTGCCGCGGACATTCTTCACGTCGGCGCTGGCTTCGTTCTTGATGGACGGGTGCGTCTTTTTCTGGACCATGTCGGCCGTGAAGCCGCCGCCCTGGATCATGAATTTCTCGATGACGCGATGGAAGATCGTGTCGTCATAGAATTTCTCGTCCACATACGACAGGAAGTTCTCGACCGTTTTCGGCGCCTGCGCGGGCCAGAGTTCAATCTTGATCGTGCCTTCGGACGTCTCCATGACGACGATGGGATTGGCCATGCTTTTCTCTTCCGCTGCTGAAGAAAGACTTCCGAATGACAGTGCGGCGCCGATGAGCGCGACGGGCAGGATGAGTCTCGACCGCATAAACGCCTCCTTGCAATAAGGGAACGGACCTTTCCGGCGGGGTCCGAACGGGCTCGACTGTCGCAATCATAATCCGGCGTGCGAACGCGGTCAAGAGCGCCGGAATGAATTGCAATCGGCCGGCGCGGTATCTAGAATCTGCGGCGGTTCCGGGGTGACGATTGGAGGAGCGCGGCCCGTTGTCTTCGCGAAGCGCCAAGCTTGGGAAAGCCCTTGCCGAGCCGGCCGCCTCCGGCCGGCGCGGGTGGATCGCCGCAGCGCTCGCCTCGGCGGTGCTGATGGGGGTCTCCGTCGCAAAGTGGCACGGCTTCGCCTTTGATATCTACCTGGAGGCCGTAATCTTCCAGTGCGGCGCGCTGGCCTTGTTCCTCATCTGGGCATGGCCGCGGCGGTTGCCGGTGGGTACGTGGCGCGCGCTCCGGCCCGCGGCGTGCCTGTTCTGCGCGTACGCGGCGTTCTCGGTGGCGAGCAGCGCCTGGGCGCCGCAGCCACGGCTCGCCGCCATCGGCAGCCTGCCCATGTTTTTCGGCGTGGCCTGGGCGCTGGGGCTGGGACATCTGCTCTCCGGCCGCCGGCACACTCGACTGATCCTGCGAGCGATGTTCGCCGCCGGAACGCTGGCTGCGCTGGCCGGCCTGCTGCATGTTCTGCTGTCGGGCGACAAGTGGATTGGGCAAGTTCACGGCTTCAGAAACTTCTTTTCGATTCTCTGGCAACGGGGCTCTTTGCTGGAGGCGGTGCAAGGCCACCGGGCTTTTCTCGCGACGTTTCTCCTTCCGGCGCTCGTGCTGGGGCTGGCCGATCTCCTGACGCCGCTCATCACCCGCCCGGCGAAGCGCGGCGAGGCGCTGGCGCTGCCGCCCGCGGCGCTGTGGCCGTGCCTTCTGCTGCTCCTGGGCGTATTCGCGCTCTGCCAGGAGTGGGGCGGGCTGCTCGGGCTGGTCGTCGGCCTGGCGTGCGTCATCGCCGCGCAGCTTTCGTCCCGCGCGCGATACGGCCTGTTGGCCGGGTTCGTCGGACTCGCCGTTGCGGGGTTCATCTGCCTGAGCTGGCTGCCGGGCTTGCACGTGCGACTGATGCGATCGCCGAACCAGGCCACGCGCTGGTTCATGTGGCAGGGCGCGCTGCGCATGATCGCCGATCGCCCGGTCTTCGGCTGGGGCAGCGGCATGTTCCTGCTCCATTACTCGGATTACAAGCCGATCGCGGCGATGGAGCGCGGCTTGCTGGGCAACATCACGATCTATCCCCACAATGAACTGCTCCTGGTTGCGGTCGAAGGCGGCCTCATCGCGCTGGGGCTGTACCTGGCCGGACATTTCTTCGCCGTCCGCGGGCATCTGCGGAAAGCACAGGCGGAGGACACGGCGCTGCGGATTGCGGCATGGGCGGTATTCGGCGGGTTCCTGGCGATGTTCACGAATGGGCTGGTCCAGATCTCGCTGCGGTACTGGGCGTCGGCGGCGGCATACTGGACGCTGCTCGGCATCATGATCGCCTCCGGACGATCCGAAGGCCCCGCGCCGGCCGGCATGCGCCTCGGCAGCCGGGTGGATACGTCGCTCCTCTTCGCCACCGCGTCGGTGATGGTCATCGCGGCGGCGGTGGGCGTCGTATACAGCGGCGCCCGGGCGGAATGGCTGCTGACCGGCCCGTCGCGCGAGCCTCGAATGGGAGCGGAGGAGGTCACGCGGAATGACATCGAGGCGGCGCGATTCTCCCGATACGGACGGGACTACCTGATCGCGTTGACAAGTCGCGCGGATCTCGACTGGCGTTCAGGGAAGGACAGCGCCGCCATCGCCGAATACGAGGAGGTCGAGCATGTCGCTCCCGGTTACTGGCCCGTTCGCCGGATCGTCGCCACGTTGTATCTGAACCGAGCCAGGAAACTCGGGCCCGTTGACCGGCCGGCGGCGACGTCCGACCTTAAGAAAGCCGTGGACTGGATCGAGCGCTGCATCCGGCAGAACCCGTACGATGCCGACTCAAGAATGCTTTACGCGGAGTTGCTGCTCCAGGCTTCCGACCGGAACCTGCCTCGCGCCATCAGCGAACTCACCGCGGCGGTGAAGGGCGACCCGAAGCGCATGGAACCGCGCTGCAGGCTGGCCATACTCCTGGCGCGGTCGGGGCAGAAGCCGGAGGCGCTCGCGGCGCTGGACGAGGCCGCGGCGCTTTGTCCGCCAAAAGATCCCTGGTCGGCGCAGATCGTGAAATTGCGAGACCGGATCGCGGCGAAGTGAAGCGGCCCGCAAGGGCGCGGCATCGAGACGGCCTACTTGAGCAGCTTTTCGATGGCGGGGACCCAGGCCGCGCGCGCCTGGTTCAGCCAGCCGCGCTCATCGCCGAGGCGCTTGCGCGCGAGGTCCAGCCCCAGGTTTCCCGTCGCGCCGAGATGGGTCTTCTTGCGGATGTTCGCGCGCGGGTCCTCCATCGCCGTCTTCTCGAGCGAGCGCGCCACCTGCTGGTAAGCGTCGCGGAAAGGCGCGCCGCCTTTGACCATGTCCAGCACGCGGTCGGTGGAGAAGACCTCCGGCGTGAAGGCAGCGATGCAGCGCTTCTCGTCCACCGAGAGCTTCGACAGGCCGAGCCCGCAGACCTGCAACGCAGCCTGCGTGATCTCCACTCCGGTCATCAGCGGCCGCTTCGTCTCCTGGAAGTCGCGGTGGTAGCCGCTGATCAGCGGGCGGATGATCTCCATCACCTGCAAGTGGCAGGCGATCACGACGGCGGTCTTCGCGCGGGTGAGCTCGAAGAGCGCCGGGTTGCGCTTCTGCGGCATCAGGCTGCTGCCGCCGCAGAGGTCCTGCGGCAGAACGAAGTATCCGAATTCCGGCATGGACCAGAAAATGATGTCGTTGGCCATTTTGCTGAGGTCGAGCATGATCTGCGAGAGCGCGGAGAGCGCGATGGCTTCGACCTTGCCGCGCGAGTTGTTGGCGTAGAGGGCGTTGTTCTGCACGCGCGCGAACCCGAGCAGGTCTGAGACCATCTGGCGGTCAATGTCGAGGTTGACTCCGTAGCTCGCGGCGGAGCCGAGCGGGCACTGGTCGGCGACCTGGTACGCCGCGCGGAGGAGCGCCAGGTCGTCCAGCAGCGATTCGGCGATGGCGCCGGCCCAGAGCCCGACGGAACTGGGCATCGCGCGCTGATAGTGCGTGCGGCCGACGATCGGCACCTCCTTGTGCTTCTCGGCGAAGTCCGCGAGCAAGCCGCCCATGTCGCAGGCGAGCTCGAAGAGCGTCAGCAGCTTGTCGCGCATGTAGAGGCGCAGGTCGAGGAGGACCTGGTCGTTGCGCGAGCGCGCCGTGTGGAGCTTCTTGCCGACGTCGCCCAGGCGTTTCGTCAGGTCGCCCTCGACGGCGGTGTGGACGTCCTCCTCGGCCGGGAGAATCGTGAACTCGTCGCGCGCGTGCAGCGCCACGATCTCCACGAGGCGCTTCTGAAGGCGCTCGTACTCGTCGTGCGTCAGGATGCCGATCTTCGCGAGCATCGCCGCATGGGCGATCGAGCCGGCGCAGTCCCAGCGGACCAGCTCCAGGTCCAGCTTGTAATCATCGCCGACCGTGAAGCGCTCGACGACCTTGTTGAGCTCGTATCCTTTATCCCACAGCTTGCCCATGTTCTTCCTCCTCGTGCGATTGGGTGGCGGGTATTTTCCGTCAGGCGGCGGGCGATGTCAAGCGGTGATTGGTTTAACCTTTCACTCGGCGAAGCACTGTTGAGACGAGCCGGCACCCTTGTTATAATGTCGCGAGTCGTCCGGCCGGTCGCCCGGACGCCCGTCGCTTTCACTTGCCCCATTCTGAAGGAACGAAGGCCGATGAGCAAGATCAAGGAGGTTTCTGCGCCGGTACTCCTCGCGGACGTCTTCCCGCACACCATGCCGCCGCACATCGTCTTCGACGATCCGATCCACGCGGAGTTGGACGGCAAATCGTACGTCATCCATCCGGCCGACCTGAAGGCGCGCGACATTCGCATCACCGATACGACGTTCCGCGACGGCCAGCAGGCCCGGCCGCCGTACACCGTCAAGCAGATTCTGGAACTCTTCGACCTGATCTCCCGGCTGAGCGGGCCGCGGGGCGTCATCCGGCAGACCGAGTTCTTCCTCTACAGCGCCAAGGACCAGGAGGCGGTGCAGAAGTGCCTCGACCGAGGATACCGCTATCCGGAAATCACCGGCTGGATTCGCGCGGACCCGGGCGACCTGGGCCTGGTCCGGAAGATGGGCCTGAAAGAGACGGGGCTGCTCACCTCGTGCTCCGACTACCACATCTTCATGAAGCTGCGGCTCGACCGGCGCAAGGCGCTCGACCGCTATACGGGCATCGTGAAGGCCGCGCTCGACCAGGGCATCCGGCCGCGGTGCCATCTCGAAGACGTCACGCGCGCCGACATCGAAGGATTCGTGATTCCGTACGTCGAGGAGTTGATGCGCATTTCGGAGCAGGTGGAGGATTCCCTCAAGGTCAAGATCCGGCTCTGCGACACGATGGGATTCGGCGTCTCGTATCCGGGCGCGGCCCTGCCGCGGAGCGTGCCGAAACTGGTCCTCGCAATGATCCACAAGGCGGGCGTGCCGGGCGACCAGCTCGAGTGGCACGGCCACAACGATTTCCACAAGGCGCTGATCAACGGCGCGACCGCCTGGCTCTACGGCTGCGACGCGCTCAACTGCACGCTGATCGGCATCGGCGAGCGCACCGGCAACCCGCCGCTCGAAGGCGCGCTGATGGAATACATCGGCCTGAAGGGCGACATGTGCGGGATTGATACGACGATCATCACCGAGATCGCGCAGTTCTACCGCTCCATCGGAACGCGCATCTCCGTGCGCTATCCGTTCGTCGGCGACGACTTCCACAAGACGCGCGCCGGCATCCATGCCGACGGGCTCGCGCGCGACGAGCGCATCTACAACATCTTCGATACCGAGAAACTCCTGAAGCGCCCGCCGGAGATCGTCATCACCGACAAATCCGGCGCCGACGGCGTGTACCTGTGGGTCAACAATTTCCTCGGCCTGGTCGGCGAGGAGCGGATCAAGAAAACCCACATCGTCAAAATCATGCGGTGGGTGGCGGACCAGTACGAGAAGGAAGGCCGCATCACGAACATCTCCGACCGCGAGATGGCCGAACAGGTCCGCGAGCATCTGCCTGCGCAGTACGAAAAGGCGCAGAAGGCCGGCCGGTTCCAATACACGCACCACGAGGAATAGACCGGGCTAGATTTCCTTGAGCTCGTAGTCGCGCGTCCCGATGCCGAGCTTCTCGGCATATTCGAACTGGCTCGTGTAATTGGACTCGGGCCACCATTTCGCCCAGATGTCCTCGCCGTAGCGCTCCCGCGTCAGGTCTGCGGCGGCCTTGTCCGCCGCCACGATGTCCGTCGAGGCGACGATGCCGATGTTCGGCCGCTCCGCCTTCTGCTTGTTCCCCATGCAATCGCAGTTCTTGGTGACGTGTGTGATGAAATTCAGGTAGCCGACGCGGCCGGCCTTGTTCTGGAGGAAGCCGAGCACGTGCTCGCAGACTTTCTCGATCAGCTCCGGCCCGAGCGTTGACCAGTCGAACCCGATGGCGTCGAACGGGCAGAGCGCCAGGCACTCGCCGCAGCCGATGCACTTTTCAGGCTCGAGCGCCACGCGTTCGAGTTTTCCCCTCAGCGACAGCGCGTCGGTCGGGCACCACCGCACGCAGGTGCCGCACGACTTGCACTTCTTCTCGTCGAACTTCGGATGGCCGCCCTGGTGCTGGGCGAGCTTTCCGGCGCGCGCGGCGCAGCCCATGCCGACGTTCTTGATGCTCCCGCCGAAGCCTGTCGCCAGGTGGCCCTTCACGTGCGTCAGCACCACCGCGCTGGGGGCCTGGTGCAGGGCGGAAGCGATGCGGACTTCCTTGAAGCGCCGGCCGCCCGCGATCGGCACGGTGACCTGGTCCGCCCCGTGAAGCCCGTCGGCGATGATGACGTGCGTGCGCACCGCCTCGAACGTGAAGCCGTGCTCCTCCGCCTGCAAAAGGTGGTCCACCGCGTTGCTGCGATGGCCCCGGTAGAGCGTGTTCGTGTCGGTCAGGAACGGCTGGCCGCCGGCGCGGCGGACCCAGTCGGCGACGGCGGCGCAGATCGGCGGCTGGATGTAGCCGATGCCCTGGCCTTCGCCGAAGTGCGTCTTGAGCGCGCAGGGACGGCCTTTCTGGATGATTTTCGCGAACTGCGCCGCTTCCGCGAGCTGCACCGCTTTTTCGGCCTGGGATTCCAGGCTCTCCGCGTCCGCCACGGGCGCGAAAAAGACCTTCGCTTTCTTCATCTGTATCCTCCAAGAAAGAGACGTGCCCGACCGCGTATTCTAGCCGCCCGGCCGGCGCAGTGCAAGGCTTGACAAAATGTTTGCCAGTCCTTACGATGTTAGGGAAGGCAAACATTACCGGACCGAAGGAGGAACCATGGCCAGAGCGGCGCCGCTGAGCGAGAGCCTCGGCGACTATCTCGAGTGCATCTACCACCTCGTGAAAACGGGGCCGGTGGCGCGAGTGCGAGACATCGCAGAGCGGATGGACGTCCAGATGTCCTCCGTCACCGGCGCGCTGAAATCGCTGACGGAGAAGGAGCTGATCAACTATGAGCCGTACGGCCTGATCACGCTCACGCCGCGCGGCCAGAAGGCCGCCCGCGAACTGGTGCGCCGGCACGAGGCGCTGACGCAGTTCCTCGTGCGGGTCCTGTCGGTGGACCCGGCCGCCGCCGGCCGGAACGCGTGCCACATGGAGCATGCCATCGAGCCGCAGGTGCTGGAGAACCTCGTCAGGTTCCTCCGGTTCCTCGAAAGCTGTCCCGGGGCCGCCGGTTGCTGGAAGCGCGGTTTCAAAGACGAATGCGGGCACGGCGCGGATTCGGAGGAATGCCGCCGCTGCGTCCGTACCGAACCGGCTGAAGTCGCAGGCAAGGCCTGAACCTCGCAGAAGGAGAAGCCGTGGAGAGCAGTACGACTCACGCGTCGGTCACGAACCGCCCTCCGAGCCCTGAACCGGCCGCTACGGCGCGCCGGCTGGTCGTCCTCGTCGGCAGCCCGAACGTCGGGAAGAGCCTGCTCTTCAACCGGCTCACCGGCGCTTATGCCGTCGTCTCGAACTACCCCGGAACGACCGTCGAGATCACCCAAGGCAAAGCCCAGATCGGCGACCAGGAATGGGAAGTCGCCGACACGCCGGGCATGTACTCGCTGCTGCCGAATTCTGAGGAAGAGCGCGTCGGCCGAGCGATGGTCTTGTTCGCGGAGAAGCCGAACGCGGTGCTGCAGGTGGTGGACGCGAAGAACCTGGAGCGGATGCTGGCGTTCACGCTTCAGCTCCGCGAGGCCGGGCTGCCGCTGATCCTCGTCCTCAACATCATGGACGAAGCGGAGAAACGCGGGATCCAGATTGACGCGGCGCGGCTCAGCAAATTGCTGGGAATTCCGGTCGTAGCCACGGTCTCGACGACGAGCCGCGGAATCGGCGAATTGCGGGAGGCGATCGGCCGGTGCTCGCCTGCGGGCGAGTTCCGCGTGATGAAATACAGTCGCCGGATTGAATCCGCCCTGGGAGCGATTGAGCGTCAACTGGCCGCGGAAGGGCGGCCCGGCGCGCGCGGAGAGGCGCTGTTGCTGCTGCAGGGAGACGCGGATACGCGCAGCCGGCTGAGCGCGGAGGCCGCCGCGGCGGTGGAAGCGACCGTCGCCGAGTGTCAACGCGGGTATTCGCAGCCGTTGCGATACCTGATCGCCACGGAACGCCAGCGGCAGGCGTCGCACCTGGCGGCGAGGGTCATGAAGTTCGCGCCGAAGCGCCCGCAGTCATTCGCGGAGCGGCTGAGCGCCGTTCTCATCAACCCCTGGACCGGCTTCCCGATATTGCTGCTGGTGCTCTACGTCGGGCTCTACAAGTTTGTCGGGCAATTCGGCGCCGGGGTCGCGGTGGACTTCCTGGAAAACACGGTCTTCGGACGGTACCTCAATCCGGCGGTGGAAGCGCTCTGCGGACGCTTCGTGCCGTGGAGCCCGGTCCGGGACTTGCTCGCCGGGGAATACGGCGTGATCACGCTGGGACTCCGCTACGGCGTGGCGATCATCCTGCCGATCGTCGGATTTTTCTTCCTGTTTTTCTCTGTGATGGAGGACACCGGCTATCTGCCGCGGCTGGCGATGCTGATTGACCGGGTTTTCAAGAAGATCGGGCTGAGCGGGCGCGGCGTCATCCCGATGGTGCTCGGCCTGGGCTGCGACACGATGGCGACCGTGGTGACGCGCACGCTGCCGACGGTCCGCGAGCGGATCATCGCTACGGTGCTCCTGGCGCTGGCCGTCCCGTGTTCGGCGCAGCTGGGCCTGATCTTCGCATTGCTGCACGGCAACTCGGCCGCCCTGGCGATCTGGGCCGGCGTGCTCGTGCTCGTCTTTCTGCTCATCGGCTTCCTGTGCGCGCGGCTGCTCCCGGGCGACCCGCCGCGCTTCTACATGGAGCTGCCGCCGCTGAGGCTGCCGCGCATCGAGAACATTTTCGTGAAGACGTACACGCGCATCGTGTGGTATTTCAAGGAGGTCATCCCGCTGTTCATCCTGGCCAGCGTCCTGATCTGGCTGGGCCGGCTGACGGGCCTTTTCGACCTGACCCAGAAGGCGCTGGAGCAGCCGGTCCGCTGGCTCGGCCTGCCGCCGGAGAGCGCGAAGATATTCATCTTCGGGTTCTTCCGCAGGGATTACGGCGCGGCCGGGCTTTACGATCTGCAGAAGCAGGGCGTGCTGACCGGCGTGCAACTGACCGTCGCGGCGGTGACGCTGACGCTGTTCCTGCCCTGCATCGCGCAGTTTGTCATCAACGTCAAAGAGCGCGGCATCAAATGGGGCGTCGGCATCTCGGCGTTTATCCTGGTCTTCTCGTTTGCGATCGGGGTGGGGTTGAATGCGCTGTTGCACGCGCTGAGGATCGTGTTATGACCCGCTGCGGATACTGCGGAATGGAATTCGACGAGGCGGCGGCCGAGAAGGCCTGCCGCAGTTGCCCGATGAGCGGGTGCCGCATGGTCCGGTGTCCGCGCTGCGGCTTTGAATCGCTGCCGGAGCCGCGCTGGATCCGCTGGCTGAAAAACAGGAGGCGCAAAGATGTCGCTGAGCGATAGCGCGCAGGAGATTCTCGAAACGCTCTGGCTGCGGAAGGAAGAGGGCGAGTCGCCGACCTTGCTCTCGGCGCTGGAGAAGTCGCCGGCATTCGACGAACTCTCGCAGATGGGCATCGTGAGCGTGGCGGACGGCGAGGCGCGGCTGACCGAACGCGGCCTGCGCGAGGCGGCCGGCGCGATCCGCCGCCATCGTCTGGCCGAGCGGCTCATGGCCGACGTGCTGGATGTGCGCGACACCGCGCTCGACGAGGCCAGTTGCCGGCTCGAGCACATCCTCTATGCCGGCCTGGAGGATAAGGTCTGCCAGCTCCTCGGCCATCCCTCGGCCTGCCCGCACGGCAAGCCGATTCCCGAGGGCGAATGCTGCCGCGTGCGCCGGCGCGGAGGGGAAAAACTCATCGCCTCGCTGGCCGACCTCGAGCCCGGCGAGGGCGGACGCGTGGCGTACCTGCTCACCGGCGAGGACTCGCGGATGCAGGAGCTGATGTCCATCGGCGCGGTGCCGGGCGTGTCGGTGAGCCTGATCCGCAAGTTCCCGGCGTACGTCTTCGCGCTGGGCGAAAGCGAGTTCGCCGTGGATGAAGGGATGGCGCGGACGATCTACGTGCGGATCCACAGGTGACATCCGGGCGTCACGCGGAGTTCCTCAAGGCGCCGGAGGAGGCTGCGGGGCGGCCGGAGCCGGTTTGGGGGCGCTCAGCACCCCGGGGCGGATGAGGAACGCCTGAATCTCGCGCCAGTAAGCTTCCTCGTTGCCCTCGCCGGGAAAATCGTTGTGCTCCGAATTGTATTCGACATACGTGGAGCCCCGCGCCAGTTTGTGCAGCCGCCGCCCGTTCGATACCGGCACCACCGTGTCGCGCGTGCCGTGGAAGATCAGCATCGGCACATCCAGCCCCTCGACCACACGGTCGGTGCGGAAGGGGTGCTTGAGCAGGAAGGGCGGCGCGCCGAACTTAAGCGCCATGGCTGCGAGGCTCGAGAACGTGGATTCGAGAATCAGCGCCGCCGGCGTGCGTCGCATCGCCAGGTCCGCGGCTACGCCGCCGCCGACGGAGCGCCCGTGGAGCACGATCCGCGAAGGATCCACGTCGGGGCGCCGGATGAGCCGGTCATAGAAGCGGATCATGTCGGCCGCGATCTCCTTCTCCGAGGGCTTCCCCGCCGAGCGTCCGTAGCCGCGATACTCCGGCAGGAAAACCGAAAGGCCGAGCTTGGCGTATCCCTCGATGATGCGGTCCTGCTGGTCAATCAGTTCCGCGTTCCCGTGGAAATACATGACCACGGGCGCCGGCTTCCCGCTTTCGTCGGGCTTCGCGGGGAAGAACCAGGCTTCCACAGCGCCGCCGCGCTCAATCGGGAGCGAGACGGCTTCCGCGTTCTTCGGCCTGGCCGACTGCGCCTGCGAGAGCTCCGCGGGCCACACCAGGCGGTCCTGCCACGAGTAAAGAAGAACGCACCAGAGGACGTAGGCGAGGATGAAGATGATGAGATAGGCCATGATGCGCCCCCAGAAGCGTCCGTACCGAAGTTCCGCCCAAACGGATTTCAGAGTCAGTTTCATCGCAGTTTATGAGTTTATCAAATCCGGGGCCGGATTGCTCAGAATTGAAATGTGATTCTTTCCTCGATCTGAAGTTGACAAGGGGAGAAAGATTGGATATACTTCGGCCAGTGTGTTAAGAGAGAGAGCGATGTCCCGAACCTGTCTGACTCCGAGTATTGTGCGGCTTACCTGCGCCGCCCCGGTTACCGGGACGGCACTGGTAGTGCTCGTACTTGCTTCGAGCGGCGGGTGAGGGTAGTTCGGCCGTACAGAACGTCGAAAACCAAAACCCGCTGCCGATGAAAGGCAGCGGGTTTTTTTGTTGTTCTCAGGCGTGGAACAGGAGCGGTCGGCGGCGGCGAGGGCGTTTGAGCTTGACGCTCATCGAGTGGAGATGATAGAAATAGGCGCTCATTCCTGCGGTTCCGAGGGGCCGTGGAATGAGCCGGAGGACATTCGGATGGCAACCAAAGGTTCGCGGATTCTGGTCGAGACGCTGGTCGAGGAAGGGACGGAAGTCATTTTCGGCTATCCGGGCGGCGCGGTCCTTCCTCTGTTCGACGCGCTGTACGACGCGCCGATACGGTTCGTGCTGGTCCGCCACGAGCAGGCCGCGGCGCACGCCGCCGACGGCTATGCCCGCGCGACCGGCCGCGTGGGCGTCTGCATCGCCACCTCCGGCCCGGGTGCGACGAACCTCACGACCGGCATCGCCACGGCCAACATGGACTCGATCCCGGTCATCGCGATCACCGGCCAGGTGAAGACGCACTTGATCGGGAACGACGCGTTCCAGGAAGCGGACACGACGGGCATCACGCGCTCGATCACGAAGCACAATTACCTGGTCAAGGACATCCGCGACCTGGCGCGCACGATCAAGGAGGCATTCTACATCGCGCGGACCGGCCGGCCGGGGCCGGTGGTCATAGATGTGCCGGTGGATATCACCATGGCCGAACTGGAGGGCGAACCGGACAAGCGCATCCGGCTGCCCGGCTATAAGCCGCGCACGGAAGGGCACCCGCGCCAGATCCGCCTCGCGGCCGCGGCGCTGAACGAGGCGCAGAAGCCGGTGCTTTTCGTCGGCGGAGGGGTTATCCTCTCGAACGCCTCCGAGGAACTGCGCCAGTTGGCCGAGACGGCGAACGCGCCGGTGACCATGACGCTGATGGGATTGGGCGCCTTCCCGGGCGACCACGGCCTGTCGCTGGGCATGCTCGGCATGCATGGCACGCCGGCGGCGAACTACGCCGTCACCGAATCGGACCTGGTCTTCGCCGTCGGCGCGCGGTTCGACGACCGCGTCACCGGCCGGATTGACGCCTTTGCGCCCTCAGCCAAGGTCGTCCACATTGACGTGGATCCCAGTTCGATCAGCAAGACGGTCCACGTGGATATCCCCGTCGTCGGCGACGCCGCGCAGATTCTGCGCGAGTTGCTCCCGCACGTGCGTCACGGCGCACGCGAGGCGTGGCACGCGCAGATCGCCGGATGGAAGCAGAATCATCCGCTCAGCTACAACGGCGGCGATGCGATCAAGCCGCAGGCGGTCATCCAAGAACTCTGCCGGATGGTCCCCGAGGACACGATCATCACCACCGAGGTCGGCCAGAACCAGATGTGGACCGCGCTCTGGTACACGTTCCGGAAGCCCAGGACGCTGCTGACCTCCGGCGGACTCGGGACGATGGGCTTCGGCTTCCCGGCGGCGCTCGGCGCGCAGGCCGCCTGGCCGGACCGGCTGGTGATTGACATCGCCGGCGACGGCTCGATCCAGATGAACATCCAGGAACTGGCGACCGTCGTGCAGCACAAGCTGCCGGTGAAGGTGCTGATCCTGAACAACGGCTACCTGGGCCTGGTGCGGCAGTGGCAGGAGCTTTTCTACAATAAACGGTACAGCCACAGCCATATGGACAACCCTGATTTCGTCAAGGTGGCCGAGGCGTACGGCGCGCGCGGGCTGCGCGTGACGGACCCGAAAGACGTCCACCGCGCGCTCGAGGAGATGATTCGAACGGAAGGGCCGGTTTTCCTGGATGTCGTCGTCGCGCCGGAGGAAAACGTGTTTCCGATCGTGCCGGCCGGCGAGGCGATCAATCGCATGATGGGCGGATTGGCGTAATCGGCGCGTGGGCGGAGCTGTTGTCTATCCGTCATTCCCGCGGAAGCGGGAATGACATGGAGAGCGGTGAGGAACTGAACATGCGGCACGTCATCAGCGCGCTGGTGGAGAACAAATCGGGCGTCCTGGCGCACGTCGCCGGCCTTTTCAGCAGCCGCGGATTCAACATTGACTCGTTGACCGTCGGCCGCACGGAGAACCCGGGCGTGTCGCGGATGACCATCGTCGTCGAAGGGGACGAGGCCGTCCTCGAACAGGTGCGCAAGCAGCTCGGCAAGGTCATTGACGTGCTGAAGGTGTCGGACTACTCCGGCCGCGACATCGTGCAACGCGACCTGGCGCTCGTGAAGGTGTTCGCGCCGCCGGCGAAGCGCTCGGAGATCGTTTCGCTCATCGAGATTTTCCGCGGCAATGTCGTGGACATCTCCTCGACGGACATGGTCGTCGAGCTTTCGGGCCCGGAGGCCAAGGTGGACGCGTTCGTGGAGGTGGTGCGCCCTTACGGCATCCGCGAACTGGTCCGCACCGGACTCGTCGCCCTGGCGCGCGGCGAGCAGAAGTGAACCGGCGAGCCAGGCGCGGCAACGGCTTTTGCAGTGCAAAACTGCTTTTTGAATCGGGAGGCGTTCCCGAGGCTTTCAAGGTTTAGGAGGTTGCGCTCATGGCGAGGATGAATTTCGGCGGCGTGGAGGAAACGGTCGTCACGCGGGAAGAGTTCCCGCTGGCGAAGGCGCGGAAAGTGCTCAAGGACGAAGTGATCGCCGTGCTCGGCTATGGCGTGCAGGGGCCGGCGCAGTCGCTGAATATGCGCGATAACGGCATCCCGGTCATCATCGGCCAGCGCAAGACCGACAAGTTCTATTGGGACAAGGCCCTGAAGGACGGCTGGAAACCGGGCAAGACGCTCTTCGACATCGAGGCGGCCGCCGAGCGCGGGACCATCGTCCAGTACCTGGTCTCCGACGCCGCGCAGATGATGCTGTGGCCGAACATCAAGCCCTTCATGACCGCCGGCAAGGCGCTCTATTTCTCGCACGGGTTCTCCATCGTCTATAAGAAGCAGACGAAGGTGATCCCGCCGAAGGACATTGACGTGATCCTGGTCGCGCCGAAGGGTTCCGGCACCAGCGTGCGGCGGAACTTCCTCGACGGGAGCGGCATCAACAGCTCCTTCGCCGTCCACCAGGATGCCACCGGCCGCGCTCTCGACCGGACCCTGGCACTGGGCATCGCGATCGGGTCGGGCTTCCTGTTCCCGACGAGCTTCGAGAAGGAAGTATACAGCGACCTCACCGGCGAGCGCGGCGTGCTCATGGGCTGCCTTGCGGGAGTGATGGAAGCGCAGTACAACGAGCTGCGCAAGCACGGCCACGAGCCGAGCGAGGCATTCAACGAGACGGTCGAGGAGCTGACGCAGAGCCTCATCCGGCTGGTCGGCGAGAACGGGATGGACTGGATGTTCGCTAATACCAGCGCCACGGCGCAGCGCGGCGCGCTCGACTGGGCGCCGAAGTTCCGCAAGGCCGTCGAGCCGGTTTTCCGCGACCTCTACAACCGCGTCAAGAGCGGCAAAGAGACCGCCATCGTGCTCGACAAGAACAGCCGGGCGGATTATCGCCAGGAGCTGGGGAAGGAGTTGAAGGTCATCCACGACTCCGAGATGTGGCGCGCCGGCGCAGCGGTCCGCTCGCTGCGGCCGGAGAATTGGAAGAAGGCGCCGGGCCGCAAAGCCGCGAAACGCGGGAAATGAAAACGACCCCCGAAAGGGTTTGACAGGCATGGACGAGCGGAACGCCGGAGCCGGAACTCCGGCGTTCCTGTCTGAGGGCAAGGAGGGAAAACCATGCGGCGCATCATGATCTTCGATACGACCCTGAGAGACGGCGAGCAGTCCCCGGGCGCGAGCTTGAACCTGAAAGAGAAACTGCAGATCGCCCGGCAGCTCGAGCTGCTCAAGGTGGACGTGATCGAAGCCGGTTTTCCCATCACGTCGGCCGGCGATTTCGAGGCGGTGCAGGCGGTCTCCGAATCGGTGCGCGGCCCGGTCATTTGCGGGCTGGCCCGGACCGTGGAGGCGGACATCGAGCGCGCCTGGCAGGCGCTGCGCAAGGCGGCGCACCCGCGCATCCACCTCTTCTGCGCCACCAGCGAAATCCATCGCAAGTACAAGCTGCACAAGGCCAAGCCGGAGATTCAGCGCATCGCCGCCGCCAGCGTCCGGCAGGCCAAGCGGCATTGCCCGGACGTGGAGTTCTCGCCGGAGGACGCTTCGCGCACGGAGCCGCAGTTCCTGGCCGAGGTCGTGACGGCGGTGATCGAGGCCGGCGCGACGACGGTGAACATTCCCGACACCGTCGGCTACGCGATGCCGGAGCATTTCTCGGAGTTGATCCGGCACCTGCGCAAGCACGTGCCGAACATCCACGCCGCGACGATCAGCGTGCATTGCCACAACGACCTGGGGCTGGCGGTAGCGAACTCGCTGGCCGCCGTGCAGGCCGGAGCGGACCAGGTTGAGTGCACGGTCAACGGCCTGGGAGAACGCGCGGGCAATGCCGCGCTCGAGGAGATCGTGATGGCCATCAAGACGCGCCGCGACCTCTTCCAGGCCGTGACGGGAATCGCCACCCGCCGCCTGCTGGCCACGAGCCGCATGGTGAGCACGCTCACCGGCATGCAGGTGCAGCGCAACAAGGCGATCGTCGGCGAAAACGCGTTCGCGCACGAAGCCGGTATCCACCAGGACGGCGTCTTGAAGGAGCGCACGACCTACGAGATCATGCGGCCCGAGGACATCGGCTTGTCGCGCAGCCACCTGGTGCTGGGCAAACACTCCGGCCGGCACGCGCTGCGCGTCCGCGCCCGCGAACTCGGGTTCAAGCTGACGGATCAGCAGTTGCAGCTCATGTTCGAGCGGTTCAAGACGCTGGCCGACAAGAAGAAGGTGGTCTACGACGAGGACATCGAGGCGATCCTGGAGGACGAGTTCGCGCAGGTGACGGAGGTCTATCGGATCGAGTCGCTGCACGTGAGCGCCGGGACGCATGCGATCCCCACGGCGACGCTGCGGTTGCGAGGGCCGAAGGACAAACTGCTCGAGGACGCCGCCACCGGCGACGGGCCGGTGGATGCGGTATATCGCGCCATCGAGCGGCTGACGGGCGTGGCCGCGCGGCTGAAGGACTACCGCATCCGGGCGGTGACGATGGGCATGGACGCGCAGGGCGAAGTGTCGGTCGAGGTAGAATGCCAGGGCCAGCGCGTGACGGCGCGCGCCATCAGCACCGATATCATCCAGGCGTCCGCGCTTGCATACCTGAAGGCCATCAACGCCGCTCTGGCGCGCCGGCAGCGAAAAGGAAAGCGTCGGCTGCTCAAGCTGTAATCCCATCTAACTTCATACAAGATAAATAGATAGGCTAGATGGCCGCGCTTCGGGCGCGGCCATCTGTCTTTCCCGGTTCGCCAGGCAGGGCACCTCTTCAGCTCGCGGCGAAACCGATCATCCGGTCCTGATTGCTTGATTACCTTGACAAAAGTAGTAGACCGGTGTATCATCTCATTAGTTAGCGAACGAACTATTTTCCCGCATATTGAAATGTGAGCAGGGAAAGCTCGTATTCCGGCGGGACGCCTGAAGGAGCGCCGTGCCGCAGCCTGCGGCGGTCGCCGTCCTTTCAGCCTTTTGACGGAGAAGGACCCAATGCCCGAGGACAAGCCGAATGAGGAAGCTCGCCTTATCTTTCCCGTCGCGCCTGATGATCAACCGCCCGAAAGGACAGGCCGGAGCTGGCCGTGGGTTGTGATCGTGCTCGCCGTCGTTCTGGGAATCGGTTTGCTCGTGTACTTGCGCCTTCGGACGCCTCCCGTCATACCGCACGCGCCTGCGCCGGTCGAGATCGCGCTGGCCAAGGCGCAGAAGGGCGCGATCCCGGTCTATGTCAACGGGCTGGGCACCGTGACGCCGTTGGCGACGGTGACCATCCTCAGCCGCGTGGACGGGCAGATCACGAAGGTGAATTACACGGAAGGGCAGATCGTCCCCCAAGGCTTTGTGCTGCTGCAAATTGACTCCAGGCCGTACGATGCTCAACTGACGACGGCGCAAGGGCAGCTCCAGCATGATCGGGAGACGCTGGCGGAAGCGAAGATCAACCAGGCGCGATACGAGGAGGCGTACACACAGAAGGCGATTCCCAAACAGCAATTCGACGATCAGGCGTCGCTCGTCCGCCAGTTGGAAGGCACGGTCAAGTTCGACGAAGGCCAGGTGGCCAGCGCGCAGACACAGGTGGATTATTGCAGCATCCAGGCGCCCGTGGCCGGGCTGGTCGGGCTTCGGCTGGTTGACGTCGGAAACATTGTCCATGCGGCCGGTACCACCGGCATGGTCGTGATCACGCAGCTTCAGCCGATCACCGTCATTTTCAGCGTCGCCGAGGATTACCTGCCGGCGATCCAGGAGCAGTTGCGGCAGGGACATGTGCTGACGGTCGAGGCGTGGGACCGCGCCCAGAAGAAGAAGATCGCGACGGGGACGCTCCTGGCGCTGGACAGCCAGATTGACACCACTACCGGCACGATCCGACTGAAAGCGCAGTTCGACAACAAGGACGATATGCTCTTTCCCAACCAGTTCGTGAATGCGCGGCTGCTGGTCAATACGCTGAGCGACGTCACGCTCGTCCCGGACGGGACGATCCAGCGCGGCGGCAACGGCGCGTTCGTTTATGTGGTGAAACCGGACAACACCCTCGAGATGCGGCCGGTGAAAGTTGGAATCACCGAAGGCGGCACGGCGTCGGTGACGGGAGTGGAGCCGGACGAGACCATCGCGGCGGATAACTTCAACCGGCTCCAGGAAGGCATGGCGGTCACCGAGCGCAAGGCGTCCAACGGAGCGGACGAGGGAACTCCCCACGACACGAAATCTTCCAAGGGCCAGAAACCATGAGCCCGTCGCGCCCATTCATTCTGCGGCCGGTCGCCACGTCGTTGCTGATGGCCGCAATCCTCCTCGCCGGGCTGGTGGCCTACAACCAATTGCCTGTCTCGGCGCTGCCGGAAGTGGATTACCCGACGATCCAGGTGGTGACGTTCTATCCTGGGGCAAGCCCGGACGTGATGGCCTCCGCCGTCACCGCGCCGCTGGAGCGGCAGTTCGGGCAGGTGCCGGGGCTGAACCAGATGACCTCGACCAGCTCCACCGGCAGCTCGGTCATCATCATGCAGTTCTCGCTCTTCATGGACATTGACGTCGCGGAGCAGCAGGTCCAGGCGGCGATCAACGCGGCTACGACGTACCTGCCCTCGAACCTTCCGTCGCCGCCGATCTACAGCAAATCGAACCCTGCCGATGCGCCGGTGCTGACGCTGGCGCTGACGTCGGACGCGATTCCACTCTCGCAGGTGGAGGACCTGGCCGACACGCGGCTGGTGCAGAAGATCGCGCAGTTGCCGGGCATCGGCCTGGTGACCATCGCAGGCGGCCAGAAGCCCGCGGTGCGGATCCAGGCGAACCCCACCGCGCTGCTGGCCTACGGAGTCAGCCTCGAGGACCTGCGGGCGGCGCTCCAGGCGACGAGCCTGAACCAGGCCGTCGGCAATTTCGACGGACCGCAGCAGTCCTACCTCATCGGCGCGAACGACCAGTTGCTGACGAGCGCGGAGTACCGCGCCATCCCGATCGCGTTCCGGAACGGCGCGCCGGTGATGCTCTCGGACGTGGCCACGATCGTGGATGATGTCGAAAACGTCAAGCAGGCCGCGTGGATGAACCAAACGCCGGCGGTGATCGTCAACATCCAGCGCCAGCCCGGCGCGAACATCATCGAGGTCGTGAACCGCGTCCGCGCGCGCCTGCCGCAACTGCAGTTGACGCTGCCGGGTTCCGTCCACGTTTCCATTCTGACCGACCGTACCACGACCATCCGCGCCTCGGTCCGCGATGTCGAGTTCGAGCTCATGCTCACCGTGGCGCTCGTCGTGCTGGTGATTTTCCTTTTCCTGCGGACGCTGTCGGCGACGGTCATCCCCAGCGTGGCGGTGCCGCTTTCGCTGATCGGCACCTTCGCTTTGATGTATCTGCTCGGCTACAGTCTGAACAACCTGACGCTCATGGCGCTGACGATCTCGACCGGCTTTGTGGTGGACGATGCGATCGTGATGATCGAGAACATCGTCCGCTACATCGAGCAGGGCGATCAGCCGCTGCAGGCGGCGTTGAAAGGGGCCGAGCAGATCGGGTTCACCATCATGTCGCTGACCGTGTCGCTCATCGCGGTGCTGATCCCGGTGCTGTTCATGGGCGACATCGTCGGGCGGCTGTTCCGCGAATTCGCGATCACCCTTTGCGTGACCATCCTGATTTCCGCCGTGGTCTCGCTGACGCTGACGCCGATGATGTGCTCGCTGCTGCTGCGCCCGAGAACCGAGTCGGCCGAGGGATGGTTCTACCGTAAATCGGAGAGCTTTTTCGAGGCCGTCATCCGGTTTTACGGCCGGACGCTCCGGGCGGTCCTGAAGCACCAGCCGACCGTCCTGATCGTGGCCGCGGCGACGCTGCTCCTGACCGTCGTGCTGTATATCATCGTGCCGAAAGGGTTCTTCCCGGTGCAGGACACGGGCGTCATTCAAGCCATCTCCGAGGCGCCTCAGACGATTTCATTCCCGGCGATGGCGCGCCGGCAGCAGGCGCTCGCCGAGGTCATCCTCAAGGATCCGGCGGTCGAGAGCCTTTCCACGTTCATCGGCGTGGACGGCGTCAACACCACGTTGAACAGCGGGCGCGTCCTCATCAATCTCAAGCCGCTCGACGAGCGCAAGATCAGCGCCACGGACGTGATGCACCGCCTCGAGCCGGAGCTGGCGAAGGTCGAGGGCATCACGCTGTACATGCAGCCGATCCAGGACCTGACCGTGGAAGACCGCGTCAGCCGGACGCAGTACCAATATACACTCGAAGGTCCCGACCTGGCGGAGCTCCACACCTGGACCATGAAGTTCATGGACAAGCTCAGGGCGTTGCCGCAGCTTCGCGACCTGGCGACCGATGAGCAGCCCGGCGGCCTGCAGGCGTCGCTGGTCGTGGACCGCCAGACGGCTTCGCGGCTGGGGATTACGCCGCAGGCGGTGGACAACACGCTCTACGATGCCTTCGGCCAGCGGCAGATCCTGACGTTGTTCACCCAACTGAACCAGTACCACCTGGTCCTGGAAACGCTGCCGGACTTCCAGAAGAACCCGTCCAAATTGCAGGACATCTACGTCCCTTCGACGACCGGCGGCGCGGTGCCGCTCAGCGCGTTCAGCCATTTTGAAATGCAAACGGGGCCCCTGTCGGTCAACCATCAGGGCCAATTCCCGTGCGTCACCATCTCCTACAATTTGCCGGCCGGGACGTCGCTGGGCGAGGCGGCGGCAGCGATCGAGCAGACGCGGCAGCAAATCCAGATGCCGCTGTCCATTCAGGCATCGTTCCAGGGCACGGCCAAGTCTTTCCAGGCGTCGCTGACGAACGAGCCTCTCCTGATCCTGGCCGCCATCGTGACGGTCTACCTCGTGCTCGGAGTCCTGTACGAAAGCTACATCCACCCGGTCACGATCCTCTCGACGCTGCCGTCGGCCGGCGTCGGCGCGCTGCTGGCGCTGCTGATCTGCGGGTCGGAATTGAGCGTGGTGGCGATCATCGGCATCATCCTGCTGATCGGCATCGTGCAGAAGAACGCGATTATGATGATTGACTTCGCGCTCGACGCGCAGCGCAAGGAAAAGAAGACCTCGACGGACGCGATCTACCAGGCCTGCCTGCTTCGGTTGCGCCCGATCCTGATGACGACGATGACCGCGCTGCTGGGCGGGCTGCCGCTGGCGCTCGGCGGCGGCGTGGGCGCTGAGCTGCGGCGGCCGCTCGGCATCGCCATCGTGGGCGGGCTGCTCCTGAGCCAGTTGCTCACCCTGTACACGACGCCGGTGATCTACATTTTCTTCGACCGGATCGGCGGGAAGCTGACGGCGACGCACGCCATCGAAACGAACGGAGATCCGGATCCGGTGAAGCAGCCATGAGCCTTTCCTCGCCATTCATCCATCGGCCGGTGGCCACGACGCTGCTGACGGCGGCCATCGCGCTCGGCGGGGCGATCGCGTTCCTGATGCTGCCCGTGTCGCCGCTGCCGCAGGTGGATTTTCCAACCATTTCCGTCGGCGCGAGCCTGCCGGGCGCCAGCCCGGAGATCATGGCTTCGTCGGTCGCCACGCCGCTGGAACGCCAGTTCGGCCGCATCTCCAGCGTGACCGAAATGACCTCCACGAGCACGCTGGGCTCGACCGGCATCACCCTGCAGTTCGCCCTGGACCGGAACATTGACGGCGCCGCTCGCGATGTGCAGGCCGCTATCAACGCCGCCAGCGCGTATTTGCCTTCCAACCTGCCGAGCAAGCCGACGTGGCGAAAGGTGAACCCGTCCGACGCGCCGATCATGATCTTGGCGCTGACCTCCGACGTCTACGGCCGCGGGCGCCTGTACGATGCGGCGTCCACGATTCTCATGCAGAGGCTTTCGCAGATCGACGGCGTCGGCCAGGTCATCGTCGGCGGCGGCTCGCTTCCCGGAGTTCGCGTGGAAGTCAACCCGACGCAGTTGAACGGCTACGGGCTCGGCCTGCGGGACGTCGCCAACGTACTGAGCCGGCAGAACGCCAACGCGCCCAAGGGCCAGGTCTCGGACGATGCGACCACCGCGGACATCACTGTCAACGATCAGTTGCTCCAGGCGGCGGACTACCAGCCGCTGATCGTTGGCTACCAGAACGGCAACGCCGTCAAGCTTTCGGACTTCGCCAGCGTCGTGGACTCGGTGGAAGACGTGCGGGCGGCTGGCTTCGCCAACGGCAAGCCCAGCGTGCTCCTGGTGATCTTCAAGCAGCCGCAGGCGAACGTGATTGACGCCGTGGACCGCATCACTGCCGCGCTGCCGGCGCTGAGAGCGTCCATCCCGCAGGCGATTGACCTGGCGGTCATGATGGACCGGACGACCACGATCCGGGCGTCGGTCCGCGACGTGGAGATCACGCTGGCCATCTCGGTCTCGCTGGTGATCCTGGTGGTCTTCCTCTTTCTCCGCAACGTGCGCGCGACGCTGATTCCAGGCGTGGCGGTCCCGGTCTCGCTGATCGGCACGTTCGGCGTCATGTACCTTTGTCATTACAGCCTCGACAATCTCTCGCTGATGGCGATGACGATCTCGACGGGGTTCGTCGTGGACGACGCGATCGTGGTGATCGAGAACATCACGCGCCACCTCGAACAGGGCATGGCGCCGATGGACGCAGCCTTGCGGGGCGCGCGCGAAATCGGGTTCACGGTCGTCTCCATCAGCCTGTCGCTCGTGACGGTCTTCACGCCGATCCTGCTGATGGGCGGCATCGTCGGGCGGCTGTTCCGCGAGTTCGCGGTCACGCTCTCGGTGGCCATCATCGTTTCGCTCGGCGTCTCGCTGACCACCACGCCGATGATGTGCTCGCGGCTTCTGAGGCACCACCGCAAGGAGGACGAAGGGAAATTCTACCGCGCCACCGGCAGGGTGCTCGCCGGGATGCTGAGCGTCTATGAGCGCAGCCTGTCCTGGGTGCTGCGGCATCCTTTCCTCACGCTCAGCACGCTGATCGTGACGATCGCGTTCAATGTGTACCTGTTCATCACCATACCCAGGGGCTTTTTCCCGCAGCAGGATACGGGCGTTGTGTTCGGCCGCGTGCTGGGCACGCAGAACAGTTCGTTCCAGGCGATGCAGGCGGCGATGCTGCGCATCGTGGACATCGTCAAGGCGGACCCGGCCGTGGACAATGTCGTCGCCTTCACCGGCGGCGGTACGGGCACGGACACCGGAAGTCTGTTCATCGCATTGAAGCCGGGCAACCGGCGCAACGCAACCGCCGACCAGGTCATCGCCCGGCTGCGCCGCCCGGCTTCGAAAGTGGCTGGAGTAACGATGTACCTCCAGGCCAGCCAGGACCTGCGGATCGGCGGCCGGTCGAGCCCGGCGCAGTACCAGTACACCGTCTGGTGCGATAACCTGCAGGACCTGGTCACGTGGGGGCCGATCATACTCGCGAAGATGAAGAAACTCCACGGACTGACCGACGTGAACAGCGATCAGCGCAACGACGGACTTCAGGCGCACCTCGATTACGACCGGGCGACGGCCATGCGGATGGGAATCACGCCGCAGGTGCTGGACTCCACCCTTTACGGCGCCTTCGGGCAGGAGCAGGTCTCGACGATGTACACGGCGCTGAACCAGTACCACGTCGTCATGGAGGTCGCGCCCAAATACTGGCAGAGCCCGGAAGGGCTGAACTACGTTTATCTCCCGACCGGGACCAGCGGGCAGGTTCCTTTGAGCGCGATGACGCATTTCGAGGCCGGCACGGCGCCCATCGCGGTGAACCACCAGGGACAGTTTCCCTCGGTGACGGTGTCGTTCAACTTGGCGCCCGGCATGGCGCTCAGCGACGCCCGCGATGAGGTCAACAAGATGAAGCAGGATGCCGGCATGCCGGCGAGCATTCGCGGCGACTTCTCGGGCACGTTCCAGGCCTTCACGGCGTCCCTGTCCACCGAACCCTGGCTGATCGCCATCGCGGTGGTGGCCGTCTACATTGTGCTGGGCGTCCTTTACGAAAGCTACATTCACCCGATCACGATTCTTTCCACGCTGCCGTCGGCGGGTCTCGGCGCGGTGCTGGCGCTGATGCTCTGTCGTACGGACCTCAGCATTATCGCGCTCATCGGGATCATCCTGCTCATCGGCATCGTCAAGAAGAATGCGATCCTGATGATTGACTTCGCGCTGGATGCGGAGCGCAATGAGGGCAAGAGTTCGAAGGACGCCACCTTCCAGGCCTGTTTACTGCGGTTTCGGCCCATCCTGATGA
This sequence comes from Candidatus Brocadiia bacterium, assembly GCA_050015075.1. GTDB lineage: Bacteria > Planctomycetota > Brocadiia > CAIUPP01 > CAIUPP01 > JBEKCB01. The sequence goes on from JBEKCB010000032.1 coordinate 54,626, forward strand.
CCACGATGGCCGCAATGCTCGGCGCCATGCCGCTCGTCGTGGGGTTGGGCACCGGCTCGGAGTTGCGCCGGCCGCTTGGAATCGCCATCGTCGGCGGGCTGGCGGTGAGCCAGGTGTTGACCCTTTACACGACGCCGGTCGTCTATCTCTATCTGGACCGCGTCGCCGTCTGGTGGAAGCGGGTGCACGGAAAACCCGTGCGCGAGGTCTCACAGGAGGTTGAAGTAAACACATGAACCCGAGATTCTCGATCATCGCCGTTTGGGCGGCGGCTCTTGCGCTGTGGATCGGCGGGTGCAATTTCGCCCCGAAATATCAGAAGCCGTCCGTGGAGACGCCGGACGCGTTCAAGGAAGCCGCCGACTGGAAGCCGGCGCAGCCGAAAGACGACGCGCGCCGCGGCAACTGGTGGGAGATCTTCGGCGACCCGCAATTGAACGCGCTCGAGGAGCAGGTGAGCGTCTCGAACCAGAACATCGCCGCTGCGTTCGCCAATTTCCTGGCGGCGCGCGCCGTGGTCAAGGAGGCCCGCGCGGCTTATTACCCGGTGCTCACGACGGCGCCTTCCGCAACCCGCGCGTATGAGTCCGGCACGCCGCCGCCGTCGGCCGCCAGGGCGGAACAAAACTGGAGCATCTACCTGCTGCCGTTCGACGCCTCGTGGGTGCCGGACCTGTGGGGCAATATCCGCAACAACGTGAATGCGAATACCTTCGCGGCCCAGGCGAGTGCAGCCACGCTTGAAGGGCTGCTGCTGACCTCGCAGGCGGACCTCGCCGCTGATTATTATCAACTTCGCGCGCAGGATATGCTGATTCAGGTGAACACCGATACGGTGGCCGCCGATCAGAAGAACCTGGATCTGCTCAAGGTCCAGTACGCCGCCGGCATCGCTTCGGACGAAGACGTCTCGCAGGCTGAAACTCTGTTAAGAACCGTGCAGGCGCAGACCACCGGCCTCGGGATCGCGCGCGCCCAGCTCGAGCACGCGATCGCTCTGCTGATCGGCAAACCGGCGTCGTCGTTTTCGATCGCGGTCGAGCCTTTCAAGGCAACCCCCCCGGCGATTCCTGTCGGCATTCCGTCGCAACTTCTCGAGCGGCGCCCGGACGTCGCCGCATCGGAGCGCAACGTCGCCGCCGCGAACGAGCAGATCGGCATCGCGAAAGCGGCCTTCTTTCCGACGCTGACGCTGACCGGTTCGGCGGGATTGGAAAGCGGCGACCCGATCGGGGACCTCATCAAAGATCCGATCAAACTCTGGTCCGTCGGCGCAGGGCTGACCGAGACGATCTTCGACGCCGGCCTGCGAAGCGCCGTTGTAGAACAGAGTCGGGCGCAATATTCTGCCACTGTCGCCACCTACCGCCAGACGGTGCTGACGGCCTTCCAGGAAGTCGAGGACAGCCTGGCGGCGCTGCGCATCCTCTCGAAGCAGCTGAGTCAGGAGGATGCCGCAGTCCAGTCGGCCGCGCGCACCCTGGCGCTTGCCACGCACCGGTATGAACTCGGGATAGACAGCTACCTCAACGTCATCACCGCGCAACTCGCTCTCTTGACTAACCAGCAGACTGCCGTTACCATCCGGTCCCAGCAGATGACCTCCAGCGTCCAGCTCATCGTCGCGTTGGGCGGCGGCTGGGACGTCGCGGAACTGCCGACGCCGGAGCAAATCACCGGCAAGGCGCCGGAGAGTGCGAGTTCAACGCGGTAACACACACAGGGAGAGGGCTTCAATGAAAGATCGCCTGGCCTGGGGCATTCTGGGAACCGGCGCCATCGCGCGCACCTTCGCCAAGGCAGTGGCGGAGTCCGAGAAGGGGCGCCTCGTCGGCGTCGGCAGCCGCTCGAAGGAAACGGCCGAGGCGTTCGGCGCGCAGTTCGGCATCGCGCGCCGGCATGGCAGCTACGAGGAACTGCTCGCCGACCCGCAAGTCCAGGCGGTATATATCGCGACGCCGCATCCGGTGCACGCGGAATGGACGATCAAGGCCGCGGAAGCCGGAAAGCACATCCTCTGCGAGAAACCGCTCGCGCTGAACTACCCCGAAGCGATGGCCTCCATCGAGGCCGCGCGGCGTCATGATGTCTTCCTCATGGAGGCGTTCATGTACCGCTGCCACCCGCAGACGGCGCGGCTCGTCGAGTTGATCCGCTCCAAGGCGATCGGCGATGTGTGCGTCATCCACGCTACGTTCAGCTTCGCCGGCCCATCGAATGAGGAAGCTCGCCTGCTCAAGAACTCCCTGGGCGGCGGCGGAATCCTCGACGTCGGCTGCTACTGCGTTTCGATCGCGCGGCTCGTCGCGGGCGCCGCGCTGGGGAAGGACTTCGCGGAGCCGGTCGAGCTGACCGGCTGCGGCAAACTCAACGCGGTCACCGGTGCGGATGAGTGGGCCATCGCCTCGCTGAAGTTTCCCGGCGGCATCGTCGCGGAGCTTTCGACCGGCGTGCGCGTGACGCAGGAAAACGTCGTCCGCATTGACGGATCGGAAGGGAGCATTTTCCTGCCCGATCCCTTCGTGCCTGCGCGCAACGGCGGCACGACGCGCATCCTCCTCCGGAAACGCGGCCAGGCCGAGCCGCAGGAGATCGCGGTGGAGTGCCCGCTGCCGCTCTACTCGATCGAGGCCGATACGGTCGCGGATCACATCGCCGAGCGGCAGGCGCCGTCGCCGGCGATGACCTGGGAAGACAGCCTCGGCAACATGAAATCGCTGGATCGCTGGCGGCAGGCCGTCGGCGTCGTCTACGATGCGGAGAAACCCGGGGCGAATCGGCTGCCGGTCCATCGGCGGCCGCTGGCCGTGCGGAAGGACCACCGGATGAAATTCGGCCGGATACCGGGGATCGAAGCGCCCGTCTCGCGGCTGGTCATGGGCGCGGACAACCAGACGACTCTGCCGATGGCGCAGGTGATGTTCGACGATTTCTTCGAGTCCGGCGGGAATTGCTTCGACACCGCCTGGATCTACGGCGCCGGAGCGTGCGAAAAAGTCCTCGGGCATTGGGTCAAGGACCGGAACATCCGCCGCCAGGTCATCCTCATTGACAAGGGCGCGCACACGCCGTCCTGCAACCCGAAGGACCTCACCGCGCAACTCATGCAGAGCCTGGAGCGCCTTCAAACGGACTACCTCGACATCTACATGATGCACCGCGACAATACGGAGATCCCGGTCGGCGAATTCGTGGATGTCATGAACGAGCACCAGCGCGCCGGGCGGATACGTGTCTTCGGCGGGTCGAACTGGAGCCTCGAGCGCGTCGAGGCCGCGAACGAATACGCCCGCTCGCACAAACTGGCCGGCCTTGCGATGGTCAGCAACAACTTCAGTCTCGCGCGGATGATCGAGGCGCCGTGGAAGGGATGCCTCTCCTCGTCCGACGCGCGCTCGCGCGAGTGGTTCCGCCGCACGCAGATGACGCTCATGTCCTGGTCGAGCCAGGCGCGCGGCTTTTTCGCGGGCGCCGCGAGCCCGGAGAACCGCTCGGACCCGGAATTGGTCCGCTGCTGGTACAGCGAGGACAACTTCCGGCGCCTGGCGCGCGCCAAGGAAATGGCCGCGAAGCGCGGCGTTCAGCCGATCAACATCGCCCTCGCCTACGTGCTCTGCCAGCCGTTCCCGACCTTCCCGCTGATCGGCCCGCGGACGCTCAACGAAACCCGCGTCGCCTTGCAGGGGCTGGAGGTCCAACTCGCGCCGGAGGAACTGCGCCGCCTGAATCTCGAGGACTGATTGGAACCTTCGGAACGCGTCCGGAAACGTCTCGCGGTCGCCGGCGTGGTTCAGGGCGTCGGGTTCAGGCCGTTCGTTTACCAGCTTGCCGCGCGACACGGGCTCGCCGGATGGGTGCTGAACGACGCGGAAGGGGTCAAGATCGAAGTCGAAGGGCCGTGGGAAGCGATCAACCGTTTCGTCCATGACCTTCAGACCGAGCTGCCTCCGCTCGCCCGAATCGCCGACCTTGCGCAGAGCTTCGTCCCGTCGTCCGGCGAGACGTCGTTCATCATCCGCGAGAGCCGCGCCGGCGCCGAACGCAGCGCGCTCATTTCGCCCGACACGAACGTCTGCGCCGACTGCCTGAAGGAACTTTTCGATCCCGCCGACCGCCGGTTCCGGTATCCCTTCATCAACTGCACCAACTGCGGCCCGCGCTACACCATCGTCACGGACGTCCCGTACGACCGGCCGAATACGACGATGAAGGATTTCCCGATGTGCGCGGCGTGCAGCCGGGAATACCACGATCCGGCCGACCGCCGATTCCATGCCCAGCCGGTCGCGTGCCCGGCCTGCGGACCGGCGGTCCAACTCCAGGACCCGGCCGGACGCCCGCTGGATGCGCCCGACCTGATCCGCGAGGCGGCCGCGCGGCTGAAGCGGGGCGAAATCCTCGCGATCAAGGGACTCGGCGGATTCCATCTCGCCTGCGACGCCACGAATGAAGAGGCCGTTCGCGAACTCCGCCGGCGCAAGCGACGCGAGGAAAAACCGTTCGCGGTGATGTCGAACGACATCGAAACCGTCATGCAGTACGCCGAGGCCGGCGAAGCGGAGCGCGAACTTCTCCTCAGTTTCCGCAGGCCGATTGTCCTGCTGCGCAAGCGCGAGCCGGAACGCCTGGCGCCTTCCGTCGCGCCGCGCAACCGGAGCTACGGCGTCATGCTCCCGTGTACGCCGATTCAGCATCTGCTGCTGGCGGAGGGCTTCACGGCGCTCGTCATGACCAGCGCCAACGTCAGCGACGAGCCGCTCTGCATCTCGAACACGGAAGCGATCGAGCGGCTGCGCGGCATCGCCGATGCGTTCCTGGTGCACAACCGCGACATCTGCGCGCGGAGCGACGATTCCATCGCGCGCGTCATGGCCGGCCGCGAACGCCTCCTGCGCCGGGCGCGCGGATACGTCCCGCTGCCGATCGCCCTCAAGCGCGACGGGCCGAAAGTTCTCGCCGTCGGCGCGGAGCTCAAAGGCGCCATCTGCCTGACGAAAGGGCGCAACGCCTTCCTCGGCCAGCACCTCGGTGACCTGAAAAACGCACAGGCGCTCGACTTCTTCGAGGAGACCGTGGCGCACCTCCGCCGGATTCTGGAGATCGAGCCGGAGATCGTGGCGCACGACCTGCACCCGGACTACTTCTCGACGCGCTACGCACTGGAGCTGACGGGCCTGCCGCTGGTCGGCGTCCAGCATCACCACGCGCATATCGCCGCGGTGCTGGCGGAGCATGGCGAGGAAGGGCCGGTTCTCGGCCTTGCGCTCGACGGGACCGGCTTCGGCACGGACGGGACCATCTGGGGCGGCGAGTTCCTCATCGCGGACCTGCGGGATTTTCGCCGCGTCGGGCACCTGGCGCCGATGCCGCTTCCCGGCGGCGACGCGGCGATCGCCGAACCGTGGCGTACCGCCGTCGCGTATCTCCACGCTGCGTTCGGACCGGAATGGGCGAATCTCGACATCCCGTTCGTAAAGCGAATGGAGATGGGCCGCGCGCGCGTGGTCATTCAGATGATCGAACGCCGTGTCAATACGCCTTTCACCACGAGCACGGGACGGCTGTTCGACGCGGTCGCCTCGCTGCTCGGCATCTGCGACCGTAACACGCACGAAGGCCAGGCGCCGATGGAGCTGGAGGCCGCGGCGGCAGAAGACGTAATGAGCGCTCTGCCGCAGGAGATCCGCCGGGAAAACGGCGTGTTCCTGCTCGACCCGCGCTCGTACATACACTCGGCTGTCGAGCGCCTGCGCGACAATGTTCCGGCTGAGACGATCTCGGCGGAGTTCCACAACGGCCTGTGCAACGGCGTAATAGAAACGTGCGAGCGAATCCGCGAAGCGGAGAACATTTCCTCCGTCGCGCTTTCCGGCGGGGTCTTTCAGAACAAGCTGCTTTTCGAGCGGACCGTCCGCGAGCTGGAGCGCAAAGACTTCCGCGTCCTGACCTACCAACTGGTCCCCCCGAACGACGGCTGCATCGCCCTGGGCCAGGCCGCAGTGGCGCGCGCGCGGGCGAGCGGATGATATTTGGCTTTGCAACTGGCTGGCCATGCCGTACCTACGACAAACCGTTCCGGCTCCTCTTTCCGATCATGCGCGCGAAGGAGACTTTATGAATGGACGCGAGCGCCTTCACAGCATTCTCAACCGCAAGCCGGTTGATCGGCTCTCCTGGGCCACACTGGTTGACAGCCAGACGATGTCGCTCATGCCCGAGCCGGAACGGGCGATGACGCCCTGGGAATTCTACCGGCGAATCGGGTGCGACGTGATGCAGTTCGGCGGGTACGGTCTGTCGGAAGAGTTCCGGGCGCCGCTGCCGGCGCGCCCCGTCTGGCCGGAAAGGACCATCGAGCGCACGGAGCAGCTCGACGGCACGGTTGTGGTGACCAACAAGACTCCCTGGGGCACACTGGTTTCGGCCTCGCGCAACGGCCATCCGGTCAAGTCGTCGGTCGAAACGCTCGGAGATATGCGCGTGTTGCGGAGCATGTGGGAGCACATGCGCTATGAGGAAGTCCCCGGACATGAGGAGAGTTTCCGTCGCGCCGAGGCGCTCATCGGCGACTACGGCATGTACCTGCCAACACTCGATCCTTCACCTGTCCAGCAGTTGATCGAGGTGGACATGGGTGCGGCGAACTTTTACTACCTTCTGCAAGACGCGCCGGAGGAGATGGAGGCGCTGCTCGGCGTCATGCACGAACGGCGCAAGCAGGAGTATGAAATCGTCGCGCGCCGTACCCCCGCCGAAGCGGTCATCCCGGTCGAGAATACCAGCTCGACCCTGACCAGTCCGGCCATCTATGAGCGCCACAGCCTGCCGCAGATCCGCGATTACTGCGCCATCATGCACCGGCGCGGAAAGAAGGTGGTCCTGCACATGTGCGGCCTGCTGCGAAACCTGCTGCCGATCGTACGCCGCACCGGCTGCGACGGTTACAACGCGACCACACCGCCGACGGTGGGCGATACAACGTTCGACGTTGCCCTGGATACTCTCGGCGAGGAGGCGGTGCTCTTCGGCGGAATCTTCAACCCGAACGTCTTCCAGAAGCCGGGCGTCACGTGCGAGGAGATACGGGCGGAGTTGGATCGGCTTTACACGCCGCGCATCCGCCGCGCGAACCTGCTCCTCTGGCTCGGCGCGGACGGGTTGCCGACGCCTCTGGAGAGGTTCCTCTGGGTCGGGGAATGGATGGACGAGAATGCCGATTTGCGAAGTTCACGCGACGCGGGTTAAAGAGAAGACCTCCGGTCACCTTGAGCAGGCGATCCCCGAAATACCGCAAGGTGGGATTCAGGGAGAACTCTGGCGTTCATTTTGCCAACACGGGGCCAGTGTTGATTTTCCAGAAGGTCATTTCGCGCTCAGTGTTTGGAGAATTCCACACTACGGACACTGTTCTGGATCCCAACAAGCCTTCTAAGATGTCCTTACGTGGCCAACCCTAAGCTGTTACATCGGCGGCTTCAAATGCGCTGCATTTTGGCATAATAATTGCGGCCTGCCTAAGCTAGCAGTACATGGGGACTGCCAAGTGGGTCAGTTGGGTGCCGGCTGTCGCTGAACAGGGTGCAAGGCATAGGCAAACGGGAATCACTCCCGCTATTGCCCCAACGGAGGAGCCGCAGATGGGGATCTTCAAATCTCGTGCAGTGTTGTGCCGCACATTCGCTGCCGCAGCGCTTATCCTGTCAACCGCCTCAACCGCGCACGCAGTCGGGTTCGTCCTGCGGTTTGGCGGGTTGGATGGGCCCACCGTTTTCGCCGGCCGAACCTACTACTATTACCTGACCACGGCGCCGGGCGCCAGCCCCGTCACCGCCGGCGTCAATTGGATCTCAACTTTAACTAACGCGGCGGGCGCGCCCGGGAATGACATGACCTCAGTGATAACACCACCCGGTGGCGCGCCGGTCACGTTCCAGTTCAACAACCTGGTACAGCCGGCGGCAGCTCCCGGGATCCTCGAGGGTCAGGCCGCACAGGAAACGGTCGGCGGTACAATGGCCATAGTGCGGACCACGGTCTGGGTGCCTCCCAGCGCGGTACCGGATGCCCGGCCGACGCAAGTGATCCTCTCGGGCCGGCTTGTCACCGGCAGAGTCATTGTCGCTCCAGGCCCGGATTTCAAATGGTCGCTCCTTAATCCTTTTGGAAATACCGCCAACATAA
>JBEKCB010000033.1:0-62564 GCA_050015075.1 Candidatus Brocadiia bacterium
GGGCGCCGTGAATGGAACGTCCAATGATGAGCTGAACCTGGAAAGCGCGCTCGAACTGTTCATGGACGATGGCAATGAGTTTAATGCGCCGATGTTCGCGATGACGGGTGACCCGCCGAGTACGCCTCTGTACGTGAACATAGACCTGACCCAGTGGCTCAGCGACTACACCGACAATGGCGACTTTGTCATGCCCAGCTTGGATGAAACGTTCGACCTCTCGTCGAACGGCACCTTTCCGGAGCTGCCCGGCTACACGTTCGGGACGGCGCCCATGACCTTCGTCCCCGGTGTCGGCCTCTCGAACCCGGACCCCTTGAGCGGCCCGGCCGAAGTCGAGGTGATCGCGCAGCTTGACGGGGACGTAACTCTTACCCCTGAGCCGGCGACGTTGTCGCTCCTCGGACTCGGGCTGGCCGGGCTTGTTGCGAAGGTCGCAAGGCGGAAGAATCGGTAGTCCGGCGATACGCGCCGTCTTTTCGTTGCCGTGTTCGAAAGAAGCGCTTCTTTTCGGGAGCGCTTCTTTTTTTGTGTATTCCTGGGGGAACAGGCAGCGATTTCCCTCCGCAGGGGATCGCTGGTGGATCGCCGGATCGCTGGCCATCTCGTACCTACGACAAACCGCTCCGGCTCCTCTTTCCAATTAGGCGCGCAAGGGGTGCGCGTGGGCGTATCCTCTTACAGAACAGCGGCTTACGCACTTTTTGACGGGCAACTCCCGGAAGGTTTGCCGTTAACTCGCTACGTCAATGGCGGTGCTGACAGGTTTAAGCCGGACGATTCTAAGGCCTGGCAGCCTCTCGAGGAAGCTAAACCGTTTCCCCTACCTATCAATCAGTGTCGCGGCGCGTTCCAATCCATAGTTTCGATTTCTCGTAGTCAAGAACAACGACTGCGTCATCGAAAAACGCTAAGCCGATTACGGATGCCTGTTCGCGGCTACAGACTTGGATGATTGTGTTGCCCAAAGTCGTGTCTCCTATCGGCAGGTTCTTGACCTTGTAGTTGTCGACTGTCTCGTTGCCGCCCCATGTGAAAATCTTATCGGCAGCGTGGCTGCTGACCTCAACGCTGCTCTTGATGGAATCCCAGTCTGCCTGACTGAGCGTCAGTTTTCGTCCCCACCCGGAATCGAACAGTACTTCGATCTCTTTTCCGGCGACAGGCAACCGCAGATAGGCACCATCGTCATCGCGCATGACGAACTGGTAGCTTACCCAGCGTCGCGTCAAATCCGGCGCGAAGGACTCCTTACCTTCGAAGGTCAGTTTGCGAGCCGCGTTGTCGAAACGGAGGAAATGTGCCGCACGCAGAAACCTTGCGCCCAAGCACCAATATGTACTCTGCCAGACAGGCAGTCCCAAGATTCGGTATTGCCAGCCTTGATCAACGATGACGGCCTGGAAGCGTCGAATCGTAAGCCCGCCGACATTGAGGCGGTCAACATAAGCAAGTCCAAGCAACGCTACCGGCTTGCTACTATTGTAAGGGAGTCCCCAACGCGTCGGCAGTTTCCGGCGGGCGACGATGTCGGGCGTAACAAGGCACAAAGCGGCGCCGCCCACCATCCCCGTATCAATGAAAACCCTGTCGCAATCGCCCATCGCCTTATCGGCAACCACAAAGAGCAAGCCGCAGCAACGCCAAAGCATCGGATCGTAAGGCAGCGTAGCTGACCTCACATCACCTGGAGTCTCAATCGTAGCGTCGACAGTGAACTGCAACTTCTCACCATCTATGTGTACTGGAGTATTGCTCTCGGTCATCTCCGGAATCGTGTTTCGGTCAATCCGGGACATTGGCGAGATCATTCGAAGACCGCAACCGGCCGTCCCGATGGTGAGAATAAGCCCAAGTGCCGCCGCCAATCGTTTTCTCAATCGATGATGCCTCCGAATTCTCTCATTTCATCGGAGTTTGCAAATTTGACCGTCTCTCTCGGAATTTGCCGGATAGCCTTCCTCGCCTATTCAGCCCCCCTCGTCCGCCCAGTGCAGGCATTCTCCCAACCATTCTACGCGATGTCAAGCACGCTTCGCCTGAAGATGCAGCATGAAGAAGGAACCGGCCGAACCTTTCAGTCCGGCCCGCCCCATTGTCGCTACACTGCCTTCTTCGCAGCAGTGACCAGGCTCTCAACGGTCGCCTCGGCCTTCGCCAGATCCGCCTTCGCGTCCGCAAGCGCCGTGGAAATGTTGCCGTGCGCCTTCACGACCTCGTAAACGATGCAGCCGAGCGCCGCGACGACCACGAAGCAGACGATCCCCAGCCCGATGCCCGCGAAGACCGTAAACGGATCCACATCGAACGCGCAACATCGAACTTCCAACGCCCAATTATTTCCGCGCCCGGAGCCGGCGGAATTGGACGTTGGGCGTTCGGCGTTGGATGTTGGGCGTTGGTTCGTTCATGGCTGGCCATCCTGGACTCAAACCGGGAATTCGGGAGATGCCACTACGGAGGAACTTCGAACACCCAACATCCAACGTCCAACGCCCATGGATGTGCAATCATCGAGGTTCAGTATGTCGCTGGCCGTACTTGGACGTTGGGCGTTCGATGTTGAGCGTTGGTCGTTCATCCGTGACTGGCTGAGGAGACAGGAAGTGAACCTGTTACCCCTGATCCCGGGAAGAGCGAAGAGAGAAGTCCGCCGCGCGGGTCAGTTCGTGGCGTAGGAATGCAGGCTGACGAGCAGGTAGCTCACGCCGAAGTAGGTGAAGGCAACGAACACGAAGCCGGCGATGGCAAAGATGGCGTTCAAGCGCGGGAGGTTCTCGCGCTTGACGCCGAACTGCGAGCCGGCCATGCGGAAGTGCAGATAGATGCCGTACACGAACCACGTGATCAGCGACCACGTCTCCTTCGGATCCCAGCCCCAGTAACGGCCCCACGCCTGCTTCGCCCACACGGAGCCGGAGATGATACCGACCGTCAGCGCCAGGAAGCCGAACGCCATTAACTGGTAAGCGAGCACGTCCAGGACTTTCTGCGACTCGCGCTGCCGCCAGATCGCCAGCCACAGGATGGCCGTGCAGAACGCCGCGAAGAACGCGCCGTACGAGACCATGCACGTGAAGACGTGGAAGACCAGCCACTTGCTCTGCAGCGCCGGCATCAGCGGGTGCGCGCCCTGCGCGAAGAGCGTCGAGACCGCCAGGATTCCCACCGCGCCCAGCGACGCGCCCAGCTCCATCCCGGTGAAGCCCACGAAGATGCGCGAGACGAAGTACACCGCGCAGAAGCCCCACGCCATCCAGAGCATGGATTCGGGGACGTTCGAGAACGGCGGATAGCCGATCGCCCGCCACTCGGCGATAATCGTCGCGGTCAGGCCGACCATGCCGAGTGCGATCAGGACGTTGCCCGCCCCGCGCATCCAGCGGAGCCAGCCGGCCGAATCGGCGCCGCGGTCGGCCTTCCTCATGACCAGCGCCAGGACCGCCTGCAGCGCGTTCAGCAGCACCGCGGCCAGGAAGATGACGAAGGACATCGTCCACAACTGCTCATGCATCGGCACGCCCCTTTCGGTTCAAGAGCGGCTTCGCATAGAACGCGAGCGCTACGCCGATCGGCAGGAGGAGGAACCCGGCGAAGACCAGCGGCACGCCCGGATCGCGCGTCACCTCCAGCGTGCTGGCCAGGGTCTCCGGGTCGTACGAGACCTGGTAGAACGTATAAGGGCCGACCTTGAGCGGCGAGTTGACGAGGATGACGGCGTTCTGGACCTCTTTTCCGCCCGCGTCCAGGATCGTGACGTGGCTCTCGAAAGCCTTGACCGTGGGCGCGTGCCAGACGTATTTGATCTTGATGCCTGCAGGGACTTTACCGTGGCCTTCGAGATCGGGGTACTTCGAGAAAAGCCACTGCGTGGATTCCCCGGCGGGGCCGGTGAACCGGACCTCGACGGCCGGGTTGAGCGGCTCGTTGGAGGCGGAGTAGAACTTGCTGTTCTCGTCCATCTTGAAATCGGGGAAATACCTCAGCACCTCGACGGAGGTCCCATCGGCGCGCAACTGGACCACCTTGCCGACTTCGCGCGGGATGGAGCGGGCCTGCGCTGTTCCCTCCAGGCGGACTTCCAGCGCATCGTGCGCATCGTCATAGTACCGGACGACGAAGTCGTCCAGCCGCACTTGGAATCCGAGCGGGGTCCGGGCGGCGGCGTCTTCGACTTCGAAGTCGCCGATCGTCTTTCCCTTCTCGATCGTGAGCATGCCGTCCACGCCCGCGATGCCGCGCAGGATGGCGCCGGCGACGATGAGCAGGATGCTCGCATGGGTGATCAACGAGAAGCTCTTGCGAAGGGTGAACCGTACGCCCGAGAAGGTGCAGGCGGCGACGCTGAGCGCCAGCAGCCCCAGAAGGCCCAGGAACCACCACGTGACGTAGAGATGATTCAGCCCGAGCAAGACGATGAGCGAGCCGACGACGCGGCCGTAACGGGCGATGGCCGCCTCGGGCAGGTAGAGCCCCTGCTCGATGAGCGTGCCGACGATGGATGCCGCGGCGATAAGCGCCATGAGGACGATGGCGAAACGGATGGACTTGAGGCCTCGGATGACGCGCCGAACCCAGCCGGGGTCGGCGGCAGGCGAGGAAGGCCGGGCGGTTTCGTCGGGGGTCTTCATTTCTGAGCGTGCGCCTGGGCCACTTGCGCGGCCTTGGAGCAGACATTCTCCAGAATGCCGGAAGCGTACTCCGGGTTATGAACGGGATTGGCGGCCATGACGAACTTCAGGTCCTCGCGCGCCTCGGCGAGAACCTTGGCGCCGGCCTGCTTTTCAGGGGAATCGGGCAGCGCCGCGAGACGGGCGGCGGCCGCTTCAACTGCCTTCTGCGCCTGGCCGACGCTCTTGGCCGCATCGTCTTTCCATGTGGCTATCATACCGTCCACCGCGTCGCCATGGCAAGCGGCGCAAGCGGCGCCGGTGGCTTCGCCGAGGCCCTCGGGCGAGACTTTGCCGCCGGCGGCCGGCGTCCTGTGGCAGGCGATGCACTGGACGGAAGCCGCCCACATGACGCTGGGCTTGCCCTTGACGTCGTGCGCTCCCTGGCCGCGATACAGCGTGGCGACCTGGGCGTGCCGGTCGGTGTGGCACTGGGTGCAGGAGATGTCTTCGCCGCCATGCACGACGTCCTTTCCATGGCGGATTTCGGAGTGGCAGTAGAAGCATTCCACGTGGTGGTCGGTCACGTGCGTCTGGTGCAGGAACGCGGGGTCGCCGCGTTTTTGCAGGTCCTCGGTTTTGGAGTGGCAGGCCATGCACACCTGGCCGGGGACGCTTCCGGTGCCCTGCAGGCAGTCGGCGTGGCACATCATGCACTGGACCTGCGCGCGGTCAATGTAGTCCTTGTGCGAGAACGTGTCGCCGGTCGCCAGCTTGACCGGCTTCGACGGCGCGGCGTGGCAGAGAGTGCAGTTGGCCGTCGGGCTGGCTGCGGCGACGGGGTCGTCGTAGCGGTAGCCCTTGAAATGGCAGGTGAAGCAAACCGATTCCGTCACGGTGAGATGCCCGCCCTGGAGGACCTGGACGATCTGCGAATGGCAGGTCTGGCAGCGGAGCTGCTTGCCGCGGCGGGTCTCCGTCAGATGCGGCTTATGATCGAAGCGGACGGGGACCTGTAATTGTCCCTGGAGGCCGGTGAATTCCACCTGGCCCTGGCCTTCCAGGAGCCGTTTTTCGTGGCAACCCGGCCGGAGGCAGGCGGCGTCGGGAATCTCCGCGTGCAGCCGCGTGCCGTACGTGCCGGTGACGTACGAGGCTACCTGGCGGAGCGCCTGGAACTTCACTTTCAAGATGGACTTGATGCCTGACGCGGCGTGACACTTCAGGCATTCCACGCCGCGCTGGCCGTGCGGGGAGGTTTTCCAGGACTGGTAATAGGGCTCCATGATGTGGCAGCTTCTACAGAACGTGGAGTGGCCGCTGAGCAGCAACATTCCACCGGAGCCGGCGACGGCCAGAAAGGCCGCCGCGGCCAGGCAATAGAAGAACCGCCTCTGCAGGAGCAAGGGTTGGCCGGTTCCGACGGGAACATGGATTCCCGCAACGCGCAGTATCCGTCTCATGAGTTAACGATACCGGAATTCGACAAAGAATCTGTGATGACCGCAATGCCTGAGGTCACGGTGCGGCCTGGCTCACTCGGCCGCCGCTTTCGGAACCGTATGCTTGATCTTATCCCAGCAGGCGTCGTAGTCGAAGCCGACCTTCTTGCCGTCCTTGGTGGTGAACCGGTCCGGCTTCCAAGCGGGCGACTGATCGTTGTGACAGGTGACGCAGAGTTTTTCGTCGCCGATCATCAAGCCCGCTTTGAGGGCAAGCGCACGGTCCTTCATGACGCTCAACGACTTGTAATCATTTCCCGCGCCATGGCAGGTTTCGCACTGAACGCCGTCCTCGACCTTGAACGCGGGCTTCAGGAAGTCGGCTTTCTGAGCATCGGAGAGGTCCCATCCGGTCGCGTGGCAGCGCAGGCACTCGGGGCTTTCCACCGGGGCCTTCTTGAGACCGCGGTCCGTTCCCATCTTCAGGGCTTCCGGCGTCTTGAGCGTCTCGTATGCCGTTGCGTGCTTGCTCGCTTTCCAGATGACCACCTGCTCGCCCTGTTTCTTCGTGCTGTGGCACATGCGACAGCCCGCGACGCCGATATAGGCGTGCTGGGGCGCGGCCGCTTCGGCCTGCGCAACCGCGGCGCTGACGGCCAGACCCAGAATCACAGACAGACCAACTCCGGCGAACCCGATTCCCTGTCGCTTGCCCATCGCTCCTCCCTTAACCATGCTAGATTTATTTCGCCCTGCTGCGCCATCCAAGTCGGGCTTATTGTACCCGATTACGCCATCGCTTTCCAATGCCGACGCTTTGCAATAACTGATAGTACAGCACGTCTTATGCCCAATTTCGAATACCGTATAGAATTTTCGTAAAGTGTTGCCGGGAGTGCTGCTTAGCGTCCGGTGAGCCGACAATGGCGGGACAGGCTGTATTCCCATGTATGGCAAGGTGTTGAGGCTGAATTCCCAGAACTGAGAACGCCGCCGGTTGAGAAGCTGTCGCCCTCGGAGTAGCCGGCTCGTTCTTCAACGGCTGTCGGCGTCAGAGTTCCGGTCACATGTTCTTCGCGGCTGAGTGTTTCCCATGCACGAGCGGCTCGCTCAAGTTCTTCGGTGTGCAGCATCCGGTTCCGGCTTGGCACGCCGCTTGCGATCATAGCATTTGATGCAGTGTATCTTGGGCGCTTTTCGCAAAGTTGAGAAGGAATAACTATTGCCCGATCAGCACTACGCTAGTGCTTACCGAATAACATGTTAAGCCACCGGATGAGGTTCACTGTGCTTCGACACGCAACGCTGCCGATATTGATCGCCCTGATCTGTCTCACCGCCCGGACTGCCGCGGCCATTGACAATGCCGACTGCCTCACATGCCACAGCGACCAGTCGCTGGTTAAGAAGGACCGTTCCGGCAAGACTATCTCCCTGTTCGTGGACGAGGCGAAATTCAAGGCCACCATCCACGGCAAGAACCTCTGCACCAGTTGCCACTCGGATATCACTGAGGCGCCTCATCCCGACAACTTCGTCGCGAAGTCTGTATCCTGCGCGCAATGCCACCGCGTGGAAACGGAGATTTATCTAAAAAGCGACCATGGCCAGGCGGTTCACACGGGCGTGCAGGAAGCGGCCTCCTGCAAAGATTGCCACGGCAGCAACCACTATTTGCTGAACCACCGCGACCCCCAGTCGCCGGTGTATCGAACCAACCTGCCGCAGACTTGCGGACGGTGCCACAGCAACGTGCCCGAGATGGAGAAGTTCAATCTCCGGCAGCGTTCCCCTGTCCTCAGCTACGACAACAGCGTCCATGGCATTGCCTTGCTCCAGAAGGGCGAAGTCAACGCCGCCGTCTGCACCGACTGTCACGGCTCGCACAACCTCCACCGGTCCACGAACCCCTTGTCCAAGCTCTACTGGCAGAATGTGCCCGACACCTGCGGCAAATGTCATGAAAACGTCGAGCAGACTTACAGCGTCAGCGTTCACGGCACCGCGGTCAAGGCCGGAGTGCGCGACGCGCCCGTCTGCACCGACTGTCATGGCGAGCACACGATCACCGCGGTCAAGCTGGCCACGTCCCGCGTGGCGCCGGCCAACATCCCAGAAACCTGCGGCCAGTGCCATGCCGCGCAGCGGATCATCACGCAGTACCGATTGCCGCCGAATGTGTTTTCGACCTACGTGCAGAGCTTCCACGGCCTGGCCTTGCAGGGCGGCAACATCACTGCGGCCAATTGCGCTTCCTGTCACGGCATACACGATATTCTGCCCGCCAGCGATGCCCGCTCCACGATCAATCCCCAGAATCTGCCGGAAACCTGCGGCAAGTGCCATCCCGGCATCGGCACCCGGCTCAGCGCGGAGTTCTTCCGTATTCACGCGCCGCTCGGCGCGGCAGTGGGAAAACCGTGGATCGTGAATTTCATATCCTGGTTCTATATCGCCCTGATTACGATGACCATCGGCGGGATGGCGTCGTTCAATCTGCTCGACTATCTCCGCAAAACCCGTACGCACATCCGCGCCGTCCGGAACAGCGAGGGCGAACCGCGCCTGACTCCCTGGATGGCCTTCCAGCACTACCTGCTGGTGGGGCTGTTCATTCTGCTGGTCTACACCGGCTTCGCGCACAGATTCCCGGACGCGTTCTGGAGCTGGCCGTTCCGCATTCTGCCCGACGGCAGCTCCGTGCGCGGCATCGTCCATCGAATCTGCGGCTGGACGTTCGCCGGTTTCTTCCTGGGGCACGTGATCGCGCTCGTCGGAACCCGTCGCGGCCGCGAGCACTTCCGGGCGCTGTGGTTTGTCCGGGACGATCTCAGGGATGCCTTCGCCCAGTTGACTTACAATCTCGGCCTGCGCACGGCGGCGCCGCCGCACCGCCGCTGGAACTACGCGGAAAAGGCCGAATACTGGGCCTTGATCTGGGGCTCCGTGGTGATGATCGTCACCGGCGTGATGCTGATCTTCACTGCAACCGTGCTGGCCACGCTGCCGAAAGTGTGGCACGACGTGGCGCAGGTGATCCATTACTACGAAGCCACGCTGGCCGCCCTGGCCATTCTGGTGTGGCATTTTTACTGGACGATTTTCGATCCCGACGAATATCCCATGAACCCCTCCTGGCTGCTCGGCAAGAAAGCGGCGCACCCTCGCGGGGTCGCAAAGCCCGGCCCGCTCGCCGCGGGGACGCCGGCCGCTCCGGCCGTGGACTGCGGCGACCGCGCGGGCAAGTGCAACCTGCCCGACAGTGAGTGCCGGATCCTGCAACTGCTGCAGGATGAGTTCCCGCTGTGCCGATCACCGTACGCCGAGGTCGCCCGGCGGACCGGTCTTTCCCCGGAGGACGCGGACCGGCGCATCTTCTCTCTTCGGCAACGCGGGGTCATCCGGCGCATCGGCGGCGTCATTAACCCGCGGCGTCTCGGCCTGGCCGCCACGCTCGTGGCGATGAAGGTGCCGCCCGAGCGCGTCAACGAGGTGGACGCGGTGGTCTACGCGCTGCCGAACGTCACGCACAATTGCCTGCGCGAGCACGAATACAACATGTGGCTCACGCTGACGGCGAAGTCGCGCGAAGAACTCGCCGCGACGGTGTCGCAACTCAAGCGCGTCACCCGGATCACGGAACTCCTCGACCTGCCTTCCTCGAAAACCTACAAGATCAACGTGCGACTGGACTGCGGACAGCCCCAGGCCGCTCCGCGCGGGACGCGGGCGGAAGCCGCCGGTCCACCGCTCACGGATGCGCAAGGCGCGCCGCCGGCGCCCGGATCGAAGCCAGGTCCGGTCAAATTGACGGAGACGCAGGAGAAGGTGCTCGATCTCCTTCAAGGGGACCTCCCGGACGGTCTTGAGCCTTATGACGCGCTGGCGGAGCGCGCGGGGCTGCCGGTCGAGACCTTCCTGGCCACGGCGAGGGAACTCATCCAGTGCGGCTGTTTCCGGAGAATCAGCGCATTGGTCAATCACGGCCAGCTCGGTTTCCGGGCGAATGCCCTGTGCGTCTGGCAGGTGCCCGTCGGCCACGAGGACGAAGCCGGTCGCGCCATCGCCGGGTTCTCGGCGGTGACGCACTGTTACCGGCGCCCGGTCTCCGACGACTGGCCCTACGCGATCTTCTCCACGATCCACGGTCCGAACCGGGCGGCGTGCGAGGAGACCGCGCGCCAGATCGCGGAGAAAGTGGATCCGATCGCCCATTGCGTCATTTTCACCGTGCGCGAACTGAAGAAGGGAACCCGCAGGCTTTGGATACGCGGTTCAGGGGTCGGTTCATAACTCCTTGGGTGAAATCTCACATGAAGAGCCTTAACCGCCTGATCGTCGCCGCTGCGCTGGCCATGCTCGCGCAGGGCGTCCCGGCAGGGGCCGCAGCGGAGCCGCAGGAATCCGAGAACTCTTCCCCTGCGGTTACCTCAAGCCTTCCGGCCAGCACACCGCTTCCATCAATCGAGTCCGCAGCCGCCACGCCGGCGGGAACCGCGAGCGTATCGGGCGCACGGGCCCCAGCGGAGCAGAAAGAGTCCGACACCTGCGGCACGTGCCACGAGCAAGAGACGAAGGAGTGGATGGAATCGCCGCATGCGCATGCCATCAACGAGCGCTACCTCGGCGAGTGGGAGCGCGAGGGCCGCAAATGGGAATGCCTCGTCTGCCACACGAGCCAGTACGATCGCAAGAGCGGCGGCTTTTCGCACGCCGGCGTGAGTTGCCAGTCCTGTCACGGGCCGGTGACTGAGGACCATCCCGACAAGGTCAAGAAGCTCCTGCCGGTGACCTCCGAGGTCTGCCAGCCCTGCCACAGCGTGACTTTCGGGGAATGGCGCATCAGTTCGCACGGCCAGAAGAACATCCGCTGCTTCGACTGCCACAAGATGCACCAGATGAACCTCCGCAAAGAAGATCCCGACCAGATGTGCGGCACGTGCCATACCGAACGATTGAAGGACTACTCGCACGCCACGCATCACCTGAAAGGCGTGCAATGCATCACCTGCCACATGCCCGAGGTGATGGGCGCAGGCCTGAAGATCAAAGGGACCGGCGTGCGCGGCCACACCTTCAGCGTCGGCGCCGAGACCTGCGCCCGATGCCACCGCGAAATGGTCCATACGCGCAGCAACCTGGCCGACCTGGAGGGTGAAGTCGAGCGCCTCAAGGAGGTCAGTCCGCAGGCGCTCCAGAAGCAGGTCGAGCAACAGCAGCATGAGATTGACCAACTGCGCGCGGAGCTTCGGACCGACCGCTCAGTCTTCTCTGTCGTGGTCGTGCTGGTCTTCGGTTTGGGCGTGGTCATCGGCTACGCCGCCATGCACCACTTCCACAGAAAAAGCTCAAAAGAGGAGCCGCCCAAATGAGCGAAACGCCTGACGGTCCGGGCACGGGCGGGATTTCCCGCCGAAGTTTTCTCGGGCTCGGAGCCGCGGGATTGGGGGCGGCGCTTCTGATGAACCGCACCGGCTGGGCCGGCGAAACGCCGGAGAACCCGGACTCACCCCAGTCCAGTGTCCTGGTTGACTTGACCCGCTGCATCGGCTGCCGCGCCTGCGAGAACGCCTGCCGCGTGCGCCAGAAACGGCCGCCCCTGCCGGTCAGCCGAGTGGGCTACGGCCCCGGCGAAGGCCGCCTTTCATTCACCTCCTGGACGTTCGTGGATTTCCGCGAAGTCCAGGGCGCGCCGGCGTCCAAGACCATATTCCCGGTCAAAAGGCAGTGCATGCACTGCGTGGATGCCGCGTGCGTCTCGGCCTGCCCGGTGGCGGCCCTGCACAAGACTCCGCGCGGTGCGGTGGTCTATACCGCATCGCGTTGCATCGGCTGCCGGTACTGCATGATCGCCTGCCCGTTCAAGGTCCCCCGCTACGAATGGAACGAGGGGCTGACGCCGCGCGTCGGCAAGTGCGATTTCTGCGACGACCGCGTGGCGTCCGGAACCAACCCCGCCTGCGTGATGGCGTGTCCGACCGGCACTCTGAAGTTCGGGACGCGGACGAACATGCTGCGCGAGGCGCAGGCGCGGATGCGGGTGAACCCCGGCCGGTACGTTTCCATCTACGGCGACAAGGTCGTCGCCGGCACCTCCTGGATTTATCTCTCGGACGTGCCGATGGAGCAGCTTGGGTTCCGCGTTGATCTGCCGGAGGTCGCCCTGCCGTCGCTGACGTGGGCCTCGCTGACGAGAGTGCCGGTGGTGGTCGTGACATTGGGGATTGTCCTGGCCGGGGTCTATCGGCTGCACGGAAGGAAGGCATCCCATGATTGAATCGGCCTATTTGGCGATCGTGCTCCAGGTTGCCGTCGCGCTGGCGGCGGCGGTGATGGGCGTGGCCGCGTGCTGGCTGCTGGCCGGGCGGAAAGTACCGCAGAAGGTCTCGATCCGCCTGATCTGGTGGGTGGTGCTGCCGATCCTGTGGGCGTTCGGCGGCATCGCGTTCGTGACCCGGTTCACCGGCGGCCTCGGCGCAATGACGAATCTCTCGGACACGTTTCCGTGGGGGATCTGGATTGCGTTCGACATGCTCTGCGGAGTCGCCCTGGCGGCGGGCGGGTTCCTGACCGCCGGAGCGGTGTACATCTTCGGGCTGAAGAAGTTCTATCCCATCCTGCGCCCCGCAATCCTCACCGCCTATCTCGGCTACCTGATGGTGCTGGGCGGACTGCTCATGGACCTGGGCCGGCCGTACAATATCTGGCACCCGATGATCTACTGGCAGCACCGCTCCGTGATGTTCGAGCTCGGCTGGTGCGTCAGCTTGTACAACATGGTGCTGACCGTGGAGTTCCTGCCGCTGCTGCTCGAGAAATTCCGCTGGCACCGGCTGCTGCGGATCGTCCACTCGGTCACCATTCCCGCGGTGATCGCCGGGTGCATTCTTTCCACGCTGCACCAGTCTTCGCTGGGCGCGTTGTTCCTGATCGTGCCCGAGAAGATGTGGCCGATCTCCTATTCGCCCCTGCTGCCGCTGTACTTCCTCATCAGCGCCGTGGCCGTGGGCCTGGCTATGACCATTGTCGAATCCAACCTTTCCGCCAAGGCGTTTCAACGGAGCCTGGAAACGCCGATCGTCCTGGCGCTCGCGCGCGCCATCCCGCTGGTCATCATTCTGCTGCTGACCATCCGCGTCATAGACATGACCGTGCGCGGCGCGTGGGTGTACCTGTTGCCGCGGCCGTTCCAGACGGTCACTTTCCTGCTGGAGATGGCCTTGCTCCTGATCCCGACGTTCATCCTGTTGCACCCGCATTGGAAGCGCCAGCCGCGCACGGTGTTTTGGGCCGCGGCCTCGGTGGTGGCGGCGATTATTATGAACCGTCTGGACGTCGCCTGGTTTGCCATGCTCCCCTCGGCTGACAATGTTTACGTGCCCTCATGGCAGGAGGTCGCGGTCACGCTCAGCCTGGTCTCTCTAGGCGTGGTGCTTTTCGGCCTGGCGGCGCGCTACCTGCCGTTGTTCGCGCATCATGCGCCGAACGAACCCGCCGCGGCGGCGGCGGAATTGGCGCTCGACCAAAGCGCGGCGGTTTCCGAATAAGGGGTTGAGGCTATGGACGCGCAATTCAGGGACCGGTTCATCACTCTCTGGGCGAAGTACTTCGGCGAGGCGGAACTCCCCATCGGCTTCTACTACACGAAGGACGAAGCGTGTGCCCGGCACCTTCGCCCCACCATCGGGCATGCCTGCCTGATCGGCCAGTTAGGGCAGGTCCGGAAAGGGCGGCCCCTTTGCGTCAGCGGCGATTCCGTCAGTTGCTTCGGCGGTAAGAGGTATCTCGGCTTCCGGAAAGAGGTGATTCCCGATTTCGAGTATTTCCTCTCCTGCGGGATACCCGGCAAGGTCATCGGCGAGCGCTACAAGAAATCGCCCCAGATCGTCCGGCAGGCCATGGCGAACCAGGCGTCGTTCGACGCGCCCGCGAAATACGCCGTCTTCAAGCGGTGGGACAAGCTGGAGGAAAGCGACCCGGTCGCCGTGGTGATCTTCTTCGCCATTCCGGATGTCCTCTCCGGGCTTTTCACACTCGCGAATTTCGATGAGACGGATCCCTATGCCGTCATCGCCCCTTTCGGCGCCGGATGCGGCGCGATCACGCTGTATCCCTATCTCGAGAAGGACCGCAACCCGCCCCGCTCGGTCATCGGAATGTTCGACATATCAGCCCGCCCCTTTGTCCCGGCCTCCACGATCTCGTTCGCAACGCCAATGGCCAAATTCGCGCGGATGGTCGAGAACATGGGAGAGAGCTTCCTTACAACCAAGTCCTGGGCCAGGGTGCGGCGCAGGATACAGAACGATCTTCGCGGGTGAAAGAGGGCGGCGATTGACGCCTCAGCCACATTGTGGTACAATACCGCGTTATGATCGTTCCTACTGTCAAGACCTTGCGCGAGGAACTCGGCCACTCCCAGCGAGAGATGGCCGAAGTGCTCGGCGTTTCGACCAAAGCCATCCAGAGCTACGAACAGGGATGGCGCAAGACGCCGCCCCACGTGGAGCAACAAGTCCTTCTGCAAGCGATCCTGCGCCGCCATCCCGACCTGCGGAAGGTCCCGCGCTGCTGGCGGCTGAACAACTGCTCCCTGGAGACTCGCCGGCTCTGCCCGTCGGCCAAGCTCAAACTGCCTGGATTCTGCTGGTACATCACCGGAACGCTCTGCCACGGAAAGCCGTTAGGGGCCTGGGCGGCCAAGCGCGAACGCTGCCTCCAGTGCCAGGTGATGAAGGGCCTGCTCGAACCTGGGATGTGACCTCGGGAGCGTGCAGGCTCGCGCGGCGCCCTCTTCCATAGTCGTGCCCTGAGCGCCGGGTCACCGGCGCGCGAGAGGTCGAGGCCATGTTCGGCCGTGACGACGATATGCGGTTGCGCGATGGCTCGCGCGTCTCGGTCGTCGGGGCCGGGCCGTCCGGTTCGATCTTCGCCTCTCAACTTCTCCGTTGGGCTCATGAGCGCAGCCTCGCCCTCGACGTCACCCTCTTCGACGAGAAGCAATTCCTGCGCGAAGGGCCGCGCGGATGCAACCTCTGCGCCGGCGTCATCTGCTCGGACCTGCTCCACGACCTGGCGGACATGGGCGTCGAACTCCCTCCGGCATACACGCAGCGCCTGATCGAAGGGTATCGCTTCCGCACGCGGGCCGGGGAACTCCGCATGTCGCGGGCCGCCGCGCACGGCCCGATCGCCACGGTGTATCGCGGCAACGGCCCGCCCGCGGGAAGCGCTCATGCTGAGATGAGCTTCGACGAACTCCTGCTCCAGCACGCCCTGAAGCTGGGCGCGCATTTCATCCCGCACCGCGTCGCGAGCGTGGGCCTGCCGTCGAGCCGCTCCGGCCGCGCGGTGGTCCGGTTCCGAAGCGACAGCGTTGCGGAGCCGCTGGAGACCGACCTCATCGTCGTCGCCTGCGGAGTCAACTCCACCCTGCCGGCCCGGTTGGAGGCGATGAAATTCGGCTATCGCCGCCCCGTCTCCCACCGCGCCTGCCAGGCCGAAATCCCGCTGCCGAACGATTTCATTGACGCTCGCTTCGGCGGCGACATCCTTCTGTTCGCGCTGGGACTGGAGCGCATCCGCTACGTGGCGCTGGTGCCCAAGCGCGGGTTCATCACGCTGACGCTGATCGGATACGGCGACCTGGCGCCCGACGACCTCCGGTCCTTCGTGCGCCACCCGGAACTGCGCGCGGAAATGCCTCAGGGATGGGAATACGCCGGGCGCGGTTGCCAGTGTTTCCCGCTGATGCCGGTCCGCCACGCGTCCGGGCCGGTGGCTGACCGCCTGGTCGTCATCGGCGACGCCGCCGTGAGCCGCTACTACAAAAACGGCATCGGCTCCGCCTTCGTCACTGCCACGCTGGCGGCCCGCGCGGCGCTGGATCACGGCGTCTCGGCGGACGCGCTGCGGCGGCATTTCTGGCTGCCGGCCCGACGGCAGATTGCGCGCGACAACGTCTCCGGACGCCTGCTGGCCTCCGCGTCCGATTTCTTCACGCGCAGCGACTTCCTTTCCTCCGTATACCTGGGCGCCTGCATCCGCGCGCCGGCGGACCGGGCGGCGAGAACTTTCCACCTGGTCAATTGGAATATGATCACCGGCGACCGGCCTTACCGCGAGATGCTCCATGCGGCCGCGTCGCCGGCGTTCAGCCTCGAGTTGGCCAAGTCAGCCGTGCGGCTGCTGGCGCGGCGCGCGGCGGCGCTGGCGCGCCCCATCCGGCCGGCGAGTCCTGCGCCGACGCGGCTCGGGCCGCTCCGCGGCGGCGAGACCGTGGCCATCATCGGCGGCGGGCCGGCCGGCGCTTCCTGCGCGATCTCCCTCAAGCATCTGGCGGCCAAGCGCCAGATTGACGTGAACGTGCTCCTGTATGAGGCCAAGGACCTGGATGGTGAACTGCAGTACAACCAGTGCGCGGGCCTGCTCTCGCCGCCGATCGTCGAGGTGATGGAGCAGCAGCTCGGCGTGAAGTTCCCGTCGCACCTGGTCCAGCGCGAGATCACCGGCTATCTCTTCCGCGGCGACCGCGAGACGATTTCCCTGCCGGGCGAAGGCCAGCCTTCGCTGGCGCTGCGCCGCGTGCAGTTCGACCGCTACCTCGCCGGCGAGGTGTTGCGGCGGGGAGTCCGGATCGTCCACGCCCGGGTCCAGGACCTCGAGATCAACGCCCGCGGCGTGCGCATCTTCACCGACAGCGGCACCCAGATGGCCGACGCCGTCGTCGGGGCGTTCGGCCTGGACGGCGGCACGGCGGCGGCGTTCGGCCGCGCCACGCCCTATCGAGCGCCGCACTGCATCGAGACGCTCGTCACGAAACTTCACCCGCCCATCGAGCAGATGGCCCGCCACGGCGGGACGGTGTACGCCTTTCTGCCGCCCTTCGACGGCGTAGAGTTCGCCGCCATCATTCCCAAGGGCAACCACCTGACCCTGGTGGTGGCCGGCCGCAAGCTGCGGACGGAGATGATGGACCGGCTGCTGCAATGGGAACCGGTGCGCGAGATCGTGCGCCCGGAGGAATGCGAAGAGCGGCCGCCCGAGTACCACAAGGGCCGGTTCCCCACGTCGCTGGCGCATCATATTCACGGCGAGCGCTACCTGACGATCGGCGATGCGGCCGGCCTGGTGCGGCCGTTCAAGGGAAAAGGCGTGACCACGGCCTGCCAGACCGGCTACCTGGCCGCTACAACGATCCTGGACTGCGGCGTCGGCGCGGACGCCATGCGCCACTTCTACGCCGAATGCCAGCACCTGACGGACGACATTTTCTACGGGCGGATCGTCCGCAAGCTGGTCCGCGTCGCGCGCGGCGCCGGCGCGATAGACGACCTGATTCGCCAGGCGCATCGCGATGCCGCTCTCCGGACCGCCATGTATTGCTGCGTTTCCGGCGAGGGGACGTTCCAGCACCTGCTCGCCGAGACGAGCGGACTGCGGCGCGGCTTGCGGGTGGCCGGCGCCGTGCTTCGCGGGATGTGCAAGCGCCGGCCGAAGCTCATCGGCGAAGCCGGCGTTGCGCGCTGAAGTTGCAAGGAGTTTGGCCCCTGTTTCCACGGATGAGGAGTCGCCATGACCAGGATGAAATGGACCGCTGAAAAAGTGGCTGCAATCGGTAGCGCATTTCAACCGGCGTGCGTGCTGATGGCCGGCGCGGAACTGGGCTTGTTCGACGCCCTGGCCGCTACGCCCCTGACGGCGCAGGCGCTGGCGAAGCGTCTCAAGTCGAACACTCGCGCGATGAGGATGCTGGCGGACGCCCTGGCAAGCATGGGACTTCTGACCGTGCGGGGCGGCCGGTATTCCCTGGCCGCCGGCGTCGCCGACGTGCTCACTGAAACGGGCTCGCATCGCGCGCTGGCAATCGTGCGGCACCAGGCCAATTGTCTGCGAAGCTGGGCTCAACTGGCCCGCGTCGTCAAGACCGGCCGCCTGGCCAAAGACGAGCCGAGCATCCGCGGCGGCGCCGCCGACCAGGCCGCATTCATCGAGGCCATGGACGACGTCTCCCGTTCATTGGCCCCGCAATTGGTCAAGCGCATCGGCCCGCCGCCGTTCCGGCATCTGCTGGATATCGGCGGAGGACCCGCGACCTGGACCATCGCCTTCCTGCGCGCCGCGCCGCGGGCGAGCGCGACACTGTTCGACCTGCCGCATACGATGCCGATTGCGCGAAAGCACGTCGCCGCCGCTGGGCTGCAGGAACGCGTCCGCTTTGTGGT
The DNA here is from genome assembly GCA_050015075.1 of Candidatus Brocadiia bacterium. Taxonomy (GTDB): domain Bacteria; phylum Planctomycetota; class Brocadiia; order CAIUPP01; family CAIUPP01; genus JBEKCB01. Next base: position 18,277 of record JBEKCB010000033.1, read on the forward strand.
GGGCGACCTGGACACGCCCCGCGCGCTTCCACGCGGCGCCGACCTGGCATGGATCAGCGCCATCGTGCACATGTACTCGCGCGCGGAGACCCGCGAACTGTTCCGAAAGACGCATGCGGCCCTCGCCGCCGGCGGCCGAGTGCTCATCCGGGACATCGTCATGCGCGAGTCCCGCACCGCGCCCGCCAGCGGCGCCATGTTCGCGATCAACATGCTGGTCAATACGCCCAAAGGCGGGACCTTCACGTTCCGCGAACTGAGCGAGGACCTGCGTGCCGCCGGCTTCCACAAGCCTTCTTTCCTGCACAGGGGCCAGGGAATGGATTCCGTGATCCAGGCACTGAAATAGCGGCCTTTCGCGGTTCGCAGCCGATGCGGAGACTCGAAGAAAAACATTGAAAACACTGCTACTTTGTGGGATAATAGATTTATGGGCTTGATCGCTTCTCCGTGTCGAACGCGGACGCCGGAAGACCTCTGAATCGCAGTTCTGTCGCCTGCCCGGTGCAGCGGGATCACTTTTCGTGACGCCAACGCGGCAGCGCCGCTCGCCGCCGAAGGCGTTTCGTCGCGAGGTAGGATAATGGAAGTCTGTGTAATCGGCACTCGCGGTTCGCCGCTGGCGATGTGGCAGGCGGACCACGTGCGCCGCGCGCTCCTCGAAGCGCATCCGGGCCTGGAGGTTCGCCTCGAGGTCATCCGCACCACGGGCGACGTGCTGCTGGAGCCGCCGCTCGCGAAGATCGGCGGCATGGGCGTCTTCACAAAAGAGATCGAGAACGCGCTGCTGAAACGCCAGGTGGACGTGGCGGTGCACAGCCTCAAAGACCTGCCGACTCAGCTCGCCGACGGCCTTCGCCTGGCGGCCGTCCTCAAGCGCGAGGACCCGGCCGACGCGCTCGTCGCGCGCGACGGGCGAAGCCTGACGCAACTCCCCGCCGGCGCGAAGGTCCTGACCGGCTCGCTGCGCCGCCAGGCGCAACTGCTGCACCGCCGCCCCGACCTGAAGGTCGCGCAGATGCGAGGCAACGTGCAGACCCGGCTGGACAAATTCGACCAGTCCGACGCAAGCGCCATGCTCCTCGCCTGCGCGGGACTGGCTCGGCTGGATCTGTCCGACCGGATCACGGAGCGGCTCGATCCCGCCGACTTTCTGCCCGCCTGCGGCCAGGGCGCAATGGCGGTCGAGGTCCGCGCCGACGACGCGCGCGTGGCGGAGTTCTGCCGCGCGCTCGACGACCGCGCCACGCGCCTGGCTACGACGGCGGAGCGCGCGTTCCTGGCCGCGCTCGGCGGCGGCTGCCTGGCGCCGATCGGCGCTTACGGCCGGTCGCCGGCCGGACAGGAAAAGCTGGCGCTGACCGGCATGGTGGCCAGGCTGGACGGATCGCGCCTGATCCAGCGGACGGTTGAGAGCGCCGCTCCGAAAAGCGAGAGCGATGCCGTCGCGCTCGGTGAGCGTCTTGCGGAACGATTGCGCGCGGAAGGAGCGGAAGAAATCCTGCGGGAGATCGCCTCCAAGTCCGCGACTACGCTGAGGGAAGGACCATGAGCGCGGGGCGCGTTTATCTCATCGGAGCCGGCCCCGGCGATCCGGGGCTGCTGACGTTGCGCGGCAAAGCCCTGCTGGCGCGCGCCGACGTGGTGGTGTACGACCACCTCGTCTCGCCGCGCCTGCTGGAGCACGCGCCCGCCAACGCGGAGCGCGTCTATGTCGGCAAGCGCGCCGGCGCGCATACGTTGAGCCAGGAGGAAATCAACCGCCTGCTGGTCGAGCGCGCGGGGACCGGCGCCACGGTCGCGCGGCTGAAGGGCGGAGATCCCTTCGTCTTCGGGCGCGGCGGCGAGGAGGCCTTGGCGCTCTGCGACGCCGGCATCCTCTTCGAGGTGGTCCCCGGTGTTACAGCCGGCATTGCGGCGCCCGCTTACGCGGGAATCCCGGTCACCCACCGGCAACTGGCCAGCGGCGTGGGCCTGCTCACCGGGCACGAGTCGCCGGACAAGGAGGAAAGCTCGCTGGACTGGAGCGCGCTGGCGAAGTGGAAAGGCACGCTCTCGTTCTACATGGGCACGGAGAACCTCAGCCCGATTTGCGAACGGCTGGTCGCGGAGGGCCTCGATCCGCAGACTCCCGCCGCGGCGATCCGCTGGGGCGCGACGCCCTCTCAGAAAGTCGTCACCGCCACAGTTGAGACGCTCGCCGCCGCGGCGCAGTCGGCCGGGCTCGAGCCGCCGGTGATGATCGTGATCGGGCGAGTGGTCGCGCTGCGGGAGAAGCTCAACTGGTTCGAGCGGCGGCCGCTCTTCGGCCGGCGCATCGTGGTGACGCGCGCGCGCGCGCAGGCCTCGGAGTTCGCCGCGCTGCTCGAAGAACAGGGTGCGGAGGTGGTCGAGGTGCCGACGCTCCGCATCGAGCCGCCGCTGGATCCGGGTCCGCTCAATGAGAGCGTCGCGCGGGCGGGCGAGAAATTCGACTGGATCGCGTTCACCAGCGTCCATGCGGTGGACGCCGTGTTCGACGCGTTGAGCCGGGCCGGTTTGGACGCGCGCGCGCTGGCGCCGAGCCGAGTCGCGGCGATCGGTCCTGCGACGGCGGAACGGTTGGCGCAACACGGCATTCGCGCGGACATGCAGCCCGGCACATTCACTACGGCTGCCGTCGTCGCGGCGCTCGCCTCGGCGGGCGATCTCAAGGGCCGGCGCGTGCTGTGCCCGCGGTCGGACATCGCTCCGCCGGAACTGACCGATGCCCTGCGGGAATGCGGCGCCGTGGTCACCGAGGTGGTCGCCTATCGAACCTTGCCGGATGTCTCGAACGCCGCACAGGTCAGGGACCTGCTCCTGCGCGGTGAGGTCCATTGGTTGACCTTCACGAGTTCCTCGACGGTCCGGTACTTCTGCTCCGCCGTCGGGCTCCAGGCGCTGATCGCCGGCCGCCCCAGGATCGCCAGCATCGGGCCGGTGACTTCCGCCACGCTGCGCGAGTGCGGCCTGACCGCCATCGTCGAGGCGAAGGAGCATACCATTCCGGGCCTGCTCAATGTGATCGTCCAGTCGGAAACGGCTCATTAGGAAGACGCTTTCATGATCGGTATCTCGAAGCTCTATTGCGGAACCGTCGAGCCTTCGGACGTCCTGCGTTACGGCGCGGAGTCGAAGAAACTTCCCAGCCACCTCTTGCAGTTCTCGCGCGACAAGAAGCCGGTGGTCGTCTGGAACTGCACGCGGCGGTGCAACCTCCGCTGCCGGCACTGCTATTCGCGTTCGGCGGACCAGCATTACGAAGCGGAAATGACGACCGACGAGGGATTCGCCCTGCTGGAGGACCTGGCCCGGTTCGGCGCGCCGGTCGTGCTGTTCTCAGGCGGCGAACCGCTGACGCGTCCCGACCTGCTGGACCTGGTCTCGCGCGCGGTGCAGCTCGGCCTCCGGGCCGTCATCTCCACCAACGGCACGCTGATTGACGAGGCGAAGGCCGCGCGGCTGAAAGAAATCGGCCTGAGCTACGTGGGCATCTCGCTCGACGGCATGCGCCCCACCAATGACCTGTTCCGCGGCGTGGAAGGCGCGTACGACCGCGCGCTGCAGGGACTCCGCAACTGCCTGAAGGCCGGAGTGAAAGTCGGGCTGCGCTTCACGATCACCCGCAGCAACGCGGCCGATATCCCGGCGCTCTTCGACCTCGTTCGCGAGGAGCACGTGCCGAGGATTTGCTTCTACCACCTCGTCTATGCCGGCCGCGGCGCGGCGCTCATGGCCGAGGATCTCGATCCCGCCGCCGCGCGCAAGGTCGTGGACTTGATCATTGACCGCACGGCGGAGCTGCACCGCCAGGGCATTCCGACCGAGGTGCTGACGGTGGACAACCACGCGGACGGCGTCCATCTCTACCTGCGCATGTTGCGCGAGGGCAACCCGCGCGCCGAGACCGTGCGCGAACTGCTGCTGATGAACGGCGGCAATTCCTCCGGCACCGGCATCGGCTGCGTGAGCTGGGACGGCTCGGTCCACCTCGACCAGTTCTGGCGGCACGTGACGCTGGGGAACGTCCGCGAGCGCAAGTTCTCGGAGATCTGGACCGACCTCTCGAACCCGCTCCTGGCGAAACTCCGAGACCGGCGCAGCCACGTGACCGGCCGCTGCGCGCGCTGCCGATACCTGGACCTCTGCGCCGGCAATTTCCGCGTCCGCGCCGAGGCGGCCACCGGCGACCTGTGGGCGCCCGACCCGGCCTGCTACTTGACCGACGAGGAAATCGGGGCATGAATCACGGCGCTCATCCGCCTTCCGCCACCGGCGCGCCTCTCCCGAGGCTCATCGCCTGGGAGGTCACGCGCTCGTGCCTCTTGAACTGCAAGCACTGCCGCGCGGCGGCACGGCAGGAAGCGTACTCCGGCGAATTCACCCTCGCGGAATGCCGCGCGCTCCTGGACAACGTCGCTTCCTTCGCCCGGCCGACGATCATCCTCACCGGCGGCGAGCCGATGCTGCGTGCGGACATTTACGACATCGCCGCCTACGCGCACGGACTGGGCCTGACGGTGGTGATGGCGCCGTGCGGCCCCCTGCTGAACGACGAGACCGTCGCGAAGATCCGCCGGTCGGGAATCCAGCGCATTTCGCTCTCGCTCGATGGCGCGACGGCGGCGTCGCACGACGAGTTCCGCGGCATTCCCGGCGCGTTCGAGTCCGTCCTGCACGGCATCGAAGCGGCCCGGCGCGGCGGGCTGGAGTTCCAGATCAACACCACGGTGAGCAAGCACAACCTGGCCGAATTGCCCGCGATCCTCGACCTCGCGATCCGGCTGCGCGCGGTGCTCTTCAATCCGTTCCTGCTCGTGCCCACCGGCCGCGGGAGCGACCTGCGGGACCAGGAGCTGTCGCCCGAGGAGTACGAGCAGGTCCTCCAGTGGCTCGCGTCGCAGGCGAAAAACCCGGCCATGCCGATCCGCGTCACCTGCGCGCCGCACTACCAGCGGATCGTCCGGCAGATGCACGGCGCGGCATCGCCGGATACGCACGCGCCCGGCGGCTGCCTGGGCGGCAAGGCGTTCGCCTTCATCTCGCATCGCGGAAAAGTCCAAATCTGCGGGTTCCTGGACCTCGAGGCTGGAGATTTGCGGCGCGAGAATTTCGATTTCGCGAAGATCTGGAGAACCTCCGCGCTCTTTACCGCGGTGCGCGACGTGGACTCGTATCGAGGCCGCTGCGGCGGCTGCGAATTCCGGAAGGTCTGCGGCGGATGCCGCGCGCGCGCGCACGCGGTCACGGGCGACTACCTCGCCGAGGAGCCGTTCTGCAAGCACCAGCCGCACTCGTTGAAGCGGGTCCGGGCGAAACTCGATCCGCTCGATGAGAAACTTCTTGCGGCGATCCAGGCGGATTTCCCGCTGGTCGAGCGGCCGTTCGAGGCGCTGGCCGCCGCACTCGGCGCCGGCGCGGAGGATTTGATCGCGCGCGTCCGGCGCATGCGCTCCGAGGGCGTCATCCGCCGGCTGGGAGCGGTCTTCGACACGCGCCGACTGGGATACGTCTCGACGCTGGTGGCGGCGCGGATTCCGCCGGACCGGCTGGCCGAAGTCGCCGCCATGGTCAGCGAGGTCCCGGCGGTCACGCACAATTACGGCCGGCGGCATTCGTACAACCTCTGGTTCACGTTGACGGCGGAGTCGGAGGCGGAGATCGAGCGCATACTGGCCGGCTTGCGGGCGCGGGCCGGAATCGGTGAGTTCCACAGCCTGCCCGCGCTGGCGATGTACAAGATTCAGGCCACGTTCCGGGCGGGCGACCAACGGCCGTCTCATCCGGCGCCGAACGCCGAAACGAGCGCGGATGCCGTTGCTTTGACGGACGATCAGAAGCGGCTGGTGCGGCTGCTGGCGGGAGATTTGCCCATTGCGCAGGCGCCTTTCGCGGAACTGGCGTCGCAGGCGGGCACCAGCGGGCACGATTTGCTGGAGCAGATACGCGCGTGGCGGGCGGCGGGAGTGATCCGCCGTTTCGGCGCGGTCGTCGCTCATCACAGGCTGGGCTACTCGGCCAACGGGATGGCGGTGTTCCAGGTCCCGGACTCGCGCGTGGACGCTGCGGGCAAGCGCCTGGCGGAGTACGAGGAAATATCGCACTGCTACCGGCGCCCGAGATTGGCCGATTGGCCCTACGATCTTTTCGCCATGGTCCACGGCCGGTCGGACGACGAGGTGCGGGAGTTCGTCGCCCGCGCGGCGCGTGACCTGGGGCTGGCGGACTACGACATCCTTTTCTCAACCGCCGAATTCAAGAAGAAGTCCTTCGAGTACTTCGCCGAGGTCCCGAGCGTCCTTCCTGAAGGCCAAAAAAGATGACTTCGATCTCGAGCCGCGATCTGTTCGCCGAAGCCGTGAAGATCATCCCGGGCGGCGTGAACTCGCCGGTCCGCGCGTTCGGATCGGTGGGCGGAAGTCCGCGATTCATCGCCCGCGGGGCGGGCGCGCGCATTTGGGATGTCGAGGGAAACTCCTACATTGACTACGTCGGCTCGTGGGGCCCGCTCATCCTGGGGCACGCGCATGCCGAGACGGTGACCGCGGTCTGCGACGCGGCTCGGCGCGGCCTCAGCTTCGGCGCGCCGACGGCGGGCGAGGTCATGCTCGCGAAGATGATCGTCGAGCGAATCCCTTCGATCGAGATGGTCCGGCTGGTGAGTTCCGGCACCGAGGCGACCATGACGGCGCTGCGGGTCGCGCGGGGCTTCACCCGGCGCGAGAAGGTCATCAAGTTCTCCGGCTGCTATCACGGCCATTCCGACGCGTTCCTGGTCAAGGCGGGATCCGGCGCGGCCACGCTGGGCGTGCCGACGAGCCCGGGCGTCCCGGCCGCGGTCGCCGCTCAGACGACGGCGGTCGAGTTCAACGACCTGGACGCGGTCCGCGAGGTTTTTTCGGAGAGCCCGGACGAGGTCGCCGCCGTCATCGTCGAGCCGATCTGCGGGAACGCCGGCGTGATCCCGCCGGAGCCGGGTTTTCTACAGGGCCTGCGCGAGCTGTGCACGGCCCATGGCGCGCTGCTGATTCTCGACGAGGTGATGACCGGCTTCCGGATTCGCCCCGGCTCGGCCCAGGCGCTCTACGGGATTACGCCCGACCTGACCACGCTCGGGAAAATCGTCGGCGGCGGACTTCCCATCGGAGCGGTCGGCGGGCGGGCGGACATCATGAAATTGCTCGCGCCGTCGGGGCCGGTCTACCAGGCCGGGACGCTCTCGGGCAACCCGGTGGCCGTCGCGGCGGGGATCGCCACACTGCGCGGCCTGAACGGCGCGGTCTACGATCGGTTGGAGACTCTCAGCGCGCGCCTGGAGGCGGGCATTCGGGGAAACCTGGCGCGACTCGCGTTCCCCGGGCGGTTCCAACGCGTGGGATCCATGGCCACGCTGTTCTTCACCGACCGGCCCGTGAAATCCATGCGCGATGCGGCATCGTGCGACACGCAGCAGTTCGCCGCGTACTTCAGCGCGATGCTCGCGGCCGGAATCTATCTGCCGCCAAGCCAGTTCGAGGCCTTCTTCATCAGCGCCGCGCACACGGAGGAAGATATTGACCGGACGATCGCGGCGAATGGGGCTGCGCTGGCGGAGATTCGTTGAATAAGAGCGGAATGAACGCCGGTTTTGCCGCGAAGAGGCGCAAGAGATAAGGCAAACTTCCTGTAGTTGCGCCGCGCCTCTTGCGCCTCTTTGCGGCTATTTTGTTTTATCCGCTTACGCTACTCAGTAGTTCAGCACGAGCGCCGAGTTTGCGGCGAACGTCTGCAGCGGGCCCCAGTAGACGCCCAGGATCAATACCGGAACGGCGAGAATCAGCATCACGGCGCAGTACGGCAGCGCCACGGGTCTGTGCGCGGCGGCGCCCGCTTCCGCGTCGGTCAAGAACATCACCCGGACGATCCTCGCATAGTAGTACAGCGAAATGGCGGCGTTGATGACGCCGACCAGGGCGAGCACGTCGTACCAGGGTCCCGCCTTCTGAAGCACCGCAGCGAAGATATAAAATTTCGCTACGAACCCGCCCAGCGGCGGAACGCCGGCGAGCGAGAAAAGAAAGATCGCCATCGTTACGGCCAGCAGCGGGCGGGTCTGCGAGAGGCCGCGATAGCCGTTGATGTCTTCGCGCCCGGTGCTGTCCCGGACGGCCATCACGACGAGGAAGGCGCCCAGGTTCATCAGCAGGTAGACGCCGAGATAGAGCATGACGGCGTCCACCCCCTGCGGCGTAAACACGGAGAGTCCCATGAGCATGTAGCCGGCATGGGCGATGCTCGAATAGGCGAGAAGGCGCTTCACGTTCTGCTGCCGGATCGCGGCGAGGTTGCCCAGGGTCATGGTGGCTGCGGCCGCCAGTCCGAACAAGGCGGGCCACGGGACTGCGGCCGTGCCGACGACGGTGGTGAAAAAGCGGATGAGCACCGCGAACCCGGCGGCCTTCGGGCCGACGGAGAGCAGCGCCGTCACGGGCGTCGGCGCGCCCTGGTATACGTCCGGGCACCACATGTGAAACGGCACCGCCGCGATCTTGTAGGCGAACCCGGCGAACACCATGACGAGCGCGATGGAGCAGATCAGCTTGTTCGAGGCCGGCCCTCCGCTCGCCAGCAGCCCCGCCATCGCCTTGCCGATCTCCCGGATGTCCAGTTGCCCGGTCAGACCATAGAGATACGAGAAGCCGAACAGCATGATCCCGGAGGCCAGCGCGCCATACACGACGTACTTGAGCGCCGCCTCCGTGGAGTTCGGCTCGTTCCGTTTGAACGCGGTCAGGACGTAGGAGCAGATCGAGAGGAACTCGATGGAGAGGACGATCATCAGGCAATGCGTCGCGCTCGCGAGCAGGAACATGCCGACGGTGAGCGCCAGCAGCAGCGCGAAGAATTCGCCTTCCTGCGGGCGCTCCACCTCCAGCGACGAGTACGACAGGATCGCCACCACGGCGCCCGCCGCCAGGAACAGCCACTTGAAGTAGATGGAGAACGAGTCCACGACGACCATGCCCGAGAAGAGGGACACGGCGCCGGCCGCTCCGGGATGAACGCTCCAGAGCGCCAGCGCCGCCAGGGCGAACGCCGCCAGGGTGATCCCGAGCGCCAACTTCCGCCTGAGCGCCGGGACGTTCATCGCGAACAGGTCGGCGCAGAGGACGAGGAGGACCCCGCAGATCAGGATCGCCTCGGGCAGAAACAGTTTCAGGTCGTGGAGACTCGACATCCGTTCACCTCAAGATCCCATCGGGGGCGTCACTCGCACGATGGCCATCAGGCTGTGGAGCGATTTGTTCATCAGGTCGAAGATCGGGACCGGATAAAAGCCGAAGAAGATGACCATCGCGGCCAGCGGGTACAGCGTGAACCGCTCGCGCCAGTTAATATCCAGGAGCGATTTCCATTTCTCGTTGAGCTGGCCGAGGAACATCCGCTGCATCGTCCAAAGGTAGTACGCCGCCGTGATGATGACCGCCGTCGCGGAGAGGATGGTCATGATGCGGAACTGCACGAACGCGCCGACGAATACCAGGAACTCGCCGATGAAGCCGGCCAGGCCGGGCAGTCCCAGGCTGGCCATGAAGGCCAGGCCGGTGATGCCGGAGTACTCGGGCATGTTCTGGGCCAGGCCGCCGAAGCCGGCGATCTCGCGCGTGTGGGCGCGGTCGTAAATGACGCCGGCGATGAGGAACAGCATCGGCGAGATCAGCCCGTGGCTGACCATCTGGAACACGGCGCCGGTGATGCCCTGCGGCGTCATCGCCGCAAGCCCCAGGAGCACGAACCCCATGTGGCTGATCGAGGAGTACGCGATCATCTTCTTCAGGTCGCGCTGCGCCAGGCACACGAAGGCGCCGTACACGATGTTGATCGTCCCGAACGCGCCGATGGCCGTGGCCGCCCAGAGGGCCGCCTCGGGCAGGATCTGGAAATTGAAGCGGATCATCCCGTACGCGCCGGTCTTCAGCAGGATGCCCGCGAGGATGACGGAGATCGGGGTCGGCGCCTCAACGTGCGCATCGGGCAGCCACGTATGGAACGGGAACATCGGGACCTTGATGGCGAAGCCGATGAACAGGCCCACGAAGATGATCTTCGAGAACGCGATGCCCAGGATCGGCGCCGCCTTGGCGAACAGGCCGGCCTGGCCCATGGACGAAAGCGCCATGATGTTGAAGGTGTGCGGGGTCGCGGTCCCGTCCGCCAGCACGCTCGGCCCGGAGGTGTAGTAGAGGCCGATCATGCACAGGAGCATCAGCACCGAGCCGGCGAGCGTGTAGAGGAAGAACTTGATCGCGGCGTATTCCTTGCGCGGGCCGCCCCAGATGCCGATCAGGAAGTACATCGGCAGGAGCATGAGTTCCCAGAAGATGTAGAACATGAAGAAGTCCATCGCGCAGAAGGTGCCCAGCATGCCGGTCTCGAGGAGCAGGAACATGACCATGTAGCCGGGGACTTTCCGCTGGCTGAAATGGTGGCTGTCCACCTTTCCCCACCATGGCAGCGAAGCGACCATCGCCACGAGCGAGATCAGCGCGGTGAGCAGCACCATGGTGATGGAGATGCCGTCAACGCCCAGGAAGAACTCGATGTTGAACTGCCGCATCCAGACGAAGTGGTGGACGAACTGCAGCTTCGTCGAGGCGCCGTCGAAGTTCTTCCACAGGAAGCACCCGAGGAGCAACACGATGGCGCAGGTCGCCAGGCCGACCGCGCGGCTGGCGTTGTCGAGGAACTCCTTCGACCCGTTGACCGCCTGCTTCACGCAGGCCAGCACCAGGATAAGCGCCGCGCCGATCAGCGGCATGAAGACCATCCATGAGAGCAGCGTTGACGTCGTTGGGTAGTCCATAGCGAAACCCAATCTCCTCCGTTAGAAGAGCACGTAGCTGGCCAGGATCAGGATGATTCCGCCGGCCATGGCCACGTACAAATAGGTCCGAATGTTTCCGGTCTGCAAGAGGCACAGCACGCCGCCGGCGTCGGAGATCATCGAAGCGGTCCCGTTGACGGCGCCGTCCACCACCTGGCTGTCCGTCTTGCCGTGCAGCCAGGCCAGGCCCAGGACGATCGGGCGGGTGACGTTGACCAGCCCGTCCACGACGGTCCGGTCGAACCAGTCCAGGGCGAGCCGCCCCAGCATGACCGCGTTGATCACGGTGGCGTTGTAGATCTCATCCACGTAATACTTGTTGTAGACCAGGGTGTGGATTCCGTGCACCCAGGCCGTGCGGCTGGCGTAGAGCTTCTGCGGGACCGGGCTCTTGTTGTCGCGATACAGCCACCGGGCCAGTTGCCAGCCGGTGAGCGCCAGCGCGATCGAGAGCGCCATCAACGCCCACTCGGCGGAAGCGCCGTGTCCCGCGTCGCGGATCAGCCCGGCCGTCCCCGCAAAGACCGGTTCGAGCCACTGATCCAGGTAGTTCGGCAGATGCCAGAGGTGCGGCAATCCCGCGAGCCCGCCGAGCAGCGACAGCGCCGCGAGCGCAATGAGCACGGCCGTCATGCTGCGGGGCGATTCCTTCGGCGCGTGATGATGCTCGGCGTGGGCGCCGGTCTCGCGGTCATGGGCGCGGTCGGCGCCGCGGTACTCGCCGCTGAAGGTCATGTAATAGGAGCGGAACATGTAGAAGGAAGTGCCGACGGCCGCCAGCGCGCCGAGGGCCCAGACGGCGATGCCGCCGCCGGGAAGAATCAGGTTCCCCGCGTTGAACGCCTTCCACAGAATCTCGTCCTTGGAGAAGAACCCGGAGGTCAGCGGGAAGCCGGCGATGGCGCAGCAGGCGATGAAGTACGTCGCCGCCGTAACGGGCATCAGCTTCTTCAGGCCGCCCATCTTTCGCATGTCCTGCTCGTGGTGGCAGCCCACAATCACACTGCCCGCGCCGAGGAACAGGCAGGCCTTGAAAAACGCGTGGGTCATCAGGTGGAAAATTCCCACCCCGTACGCGCCGACGCCCACCGCGATGAACATGAAGCCGAGCTGGCTGATCGTCGAGTAGGCCAGCACTTTTTTGATGTCGTGCTGAAAGAAGCCGATGGTCGCGGCGAAGACCGCGGTCAGCACCCCGATCACGGCGATCCAGGTCATCACGAAGGGGCTCAGGGCGAAAATGAAGTTCAGCCGCGCGACCATGTAAACGCCGGCGGTCACCATCGTGGCCGCGTGGATCAGCGCGCTGACCGGCGTCGGGCCGGCCATGGCGTCCGGCAGCCACACATATAAAGGAAGCTGCGCCGACTTACCCATCGCGCCGACGAAAAGCAGCGTCCCGATCAATGCCACCAGGCTGATTCCGAAGACCTTCTTCTGGATGAACGCCTCGCGGAAGGCCGGATCGGTCAGTCTTTCCTTGACGTTCCGGAAGGTCAGGCCGACCGCCGGCGCCGGGGCGGCGACCGCCGCCTGCTGAGCCGAAGCAGCGGCGGGCGAGGCGGCCGGCGCTTGCGGCTGGAACCGGCCCTGCGTCCAGTCGCCCTGCATTCCCCAGAACAGCAGGAACACGCCGAGCATGAAGCCGAAATCGCCGATCCGGTTGACGACGAATGCCTTCATGCCCGCGACCGCGTTCTTGTGCTCCTTGTACCAGAAGCTGATCAGCAGGTAGGAGCAGAGGCCGACGCCTTCCCAGCCGACGAACATCAGCACGAAATTGTCCCCGAGGACCAGCACGAGCATCGAGAACATGAAAAGGTTCAGGTAGGAGAAAAAGCGCCAGTAGCCCGGCTCGTCGTGCATATAGCCGATCGAGTAGACGTGGATCAGCGTGCCCACGAACGTCACCACGAAGCACATGACCAGCGTCAACGGGTCCATGATGAACGCCAGGCCGGCGTCCAGTCCGCCGACCGGCAGCCAGTTCCAGAGGTGGACGAAAAGGCTCCGCTCCTCGGCGGGCAGCGAGACCATCTTCGCGAAAGCGGCGACCGTGACGGCGAACGATATCGCCGGCAGGGCAATCGCCGGTATGTGCACGGCCGGCTTGCCGAACCGCGCCTGCATGCGGCTGCCCAGCAGGCCGTTGTAGACCGCGCCCAGCAGCGGGGCCAGCGGAATCACTGCAAGCCACCAGAAATCAACCATGTTCAACCCCGTAGCGTTGACGCGGAATCAACTTCAATGCTCTTATGGAATGTGCGATACAGCGCGAGCACGATGGCCAGCGCCACCGTGACCCCGACCGCCGCCAGGACGATGCCGAACAGGGCGAAAATCTGGCCGGCCACCGCGTTGCCGAAGTAATGCGAGAACGCGACCAGGTTGATGTTCGCCGCGTTGACGATCAGCTCGATGCCCATCAAAAGGCCGATCGCGTTCCTGCGGCTCAGGAGGCACAGCACTCCCATGCAGAACATCGCGGCCGAGAGGACCAGGAAATGAGTCAAGCCGATGTGCATGTCATCTCTCCCGGGTTTCTTTGCGCGCCACGACCACCGCGCCGACCATCCCCACGACCAGAAGCACGGAGACGACTTCGAAAGGCAACCGGTACGCTCCCAGGAGGCTGTTCCCGATCTCCGCGGTCGTCGGCCCGAAGGGCGGCTCGCCGGCATGCGGCTTCCAGGGGGCGAGCAGGACCGCCGCTGTCAGAAGAGCGAACAGCCCCGCGGCCGTCAGCAGCGCGAGCCCGCGCGAAAACGACTGGTTGGACCGCTTGGTTTCCTCGATCTGGAACGTCAGCATGACGGCGAACAGGATAAGGACCAGGATGCCGCCGACGTAGAGGATGAGCTGCGTGACGGCCAGGAAGTCCGCCGAAAGCATCGCGTAGATCAAGCCCACTCCCATGAAGGCGAAGAGGAGCGAGAACGCGGAATAGATGATGTTCGTGGACAGCGCGACAGCCGCCGAGCTGACCAGGATCAACGCGCACAGGGCGTAAAACATAATGGCGTATGTCATGGCTTCTCCGCCGCCTGGCCGGCCGAGCGCGCCGAAAAGCCGTTCTTGATTTTCGCCGCGACGATGCTTCCCCTCGGCCGCACCACCGGCGCGGGTCCCTTCGGCGCGTGAGGCGCAACCGGCGAGCCCTTCTCGATGTACCGCAGGACGAGGTTGCGGATGTCTCCGTCGGCGGCGGCGAACTGGGTCGTGTGCCGGAGGCCGCCGGTCGGGCACGCCTCCACGCAGAGACCGCAGACCATGCACTTGCTCGCGTCAATATCGAACTGCGTGATGCGGCGCTCCTTGGTCACGGCATCTCTCTCGATCGAGACCGCGATGCACTCGATCGGGCACTCCTTCATGCACGCCATGCAGCCGATGCAAAGGCTGGTCTCGACTTCCAGCAGGCCGCGATACCGCTCCGGCAGCGTGTCCTCGATGCTCTTCTCGATCTTATCGGGCCACTGCACCGTGTAGGGGCGGCGGAACATCCAGCTCAGCGTCACGGTCATGCCCTCGAGGATCGAGAGCACGCTGTTGGAGATGTTCTTGAAATATCGGCTCACTGTCCTCACCTATGGCAGCCGGTACGGCGGGTACCACAATGGTTGCCCGGTCAGCTTCGTGTAAGTGGCGCGGTCGGCCCTGTAGTTGAACCACGTCCGCACGATCTGGCGGACCGCGATGGCCGCGCCGGCCGCGAAAAGGACGAACCGCGCCGCTGTTCCCGGCATCGTGTCCTGGCCGACGAAGACGATCCACGTCATCGTGCCCAGGATACATACGAACGCGATCGGAATCAGGTACTTCCAGCACATGCTCATCATCTGGTCAACGCGCAGCCGGGGAAGCGTCCAGCGAAGCTGGATCACCACAAGGACCAGGGTGAGCGTCTTGAAGCAGAAGATCGCCAGCCCCAGCAGGATCAAGTACCACGTCGAATAGGTCGCCGCCACCGACACGAACGGTATCCGCCAGCCGCCGAAGAAACAGAGGACGGCGATGGCGCTCATGATCCAGAGGTTCGCCCATTCCGCGAAGAAGAACACGACGAAGCGGAAGCCCGAATACTCGGTGCTGTAACCGGCGACCAGCTCGCTTTCGGCCTCCGGGAGATCGAACGGGGTCCGGTTCCCTTCCGCAAGCGCCGCCGTGAAGTAGACCGGAAATGCGATCAGGGAGAAGGGGCTGTAGAAGATGAACCAGTTCCAGGGCATTCCGCCCTGCGCCTCGATGATCCGCTGGGTGGACAAACCGCCCGCGTGAAGGACGACGACCAGCACCGCCAGCCCCGCGGGAATTTCATACGAGATGATCTGCGCAGCCGAGCGCAGCCCGCCGAAGAGCGACCACTTGGAGTTGGACGACCATCCGCCCAGAATGATCCCGACGACGACGAGCGCCGTGATGGAAAGGATATAAAGGATGCCGACGTCCAGGTTCGCCGCCACCAGGCGCGCGCTGAACGGCAGCGCCACGAAGGTGCCGAACATGCCCGCGAAGACGAAGTACGGCGCGATGCGGAAAAGGAGCCGGTTCGCTCCGACGGGAATCAGGTCCTCCTTGAGCACCAGTTTCAGGCCGTCGGCCATGAACTGGAGAAGCCCCTGCGGGCCGACGCGGTTCGGACCGACGCGGCTCATCATGCGCGCGGCGACCCGGCGTTCCACGAAGCTCGACACGCCCGCGAAGGCGGACGCGAATCCCAGGAGAATCCCGGCGCCCGCGAGCGCGAAAATGAGATAGACCACCACCTGGCCCGTCGCGCTCGACGCGCGGGGCAGGTAATTCTCCAGCACGTATTTCGCCAAAGGCCACATGGTTACCGGTCCACCTCCGGCGCAACGACGTCCAGGCTTCCGATGATGGCGACGAGGTCCGCGATCATCACGCCGTGGGAAAGTTTCTCGATGATGGACATCGCCGTGAATGAGCCCGTGCGGACCTTGAGCCGATAGGGCGTTTCCTGTCCGTCGCTGATCAGATAGAAGCCCATTTCGCCGCGCGGCGCCTCGACGCGCGCGTAGGTTTCTCCCGGCGGCACCTTGATCCTCTTGGGCAGCTTGGTCCTGATATCGCCCGCCGGCATTTTGGCCAGCGCCTGCCGGAGGATCCGGCAGGACTCGCGCATCTCCAGCACGCGGACCACGAAGCGGTCATAGCAGTCGCCGGCGGTCCCGCGGAACCCCTGGCCGAGCGGGATGTCGAATTGGAAGTCCGCGTACGCCGAGTACGGCATGTTGCGCCGCAGGTCCCACGGCACCGCGCTGGCGCGCAGGTTCGGCCCGACGAGGCCGAAATCAACCGCGTCCTCCGCGCTGACCACGGCCACGTTCGCCAGCCGCTGCACGAAGATCTCGTTGTTGGAAATCAGCCGGTCGAACTCCCCGATGATCGGCTCGAAGTGATCCATCCACCGCAGAATCTTGTCGGCCATGCCCTCCGGCAGGTCATGCGCCACGCCGCCGATCCGCATGTAATTATAGGTCAGCCTGGAGCCACTGAGCTCCTCCATGATGTCATTGATATACTCGCGTTCCCTCAGCCAGTGAAGGAACGGCGTGAACGCGCCGATGTCCATCGCCATGCTCCCGGTGGCCACCAGGTGGCTGGCGATGCGGTTCAACTCGCAGGCCAGCACGCGCAGGTACTCGCCGCGCGGCGGCACCGCGCAGCCGAGGAGCTTTTCGACCGCCATCGCGTAGCCCTGGTTCGCCGACATGGCCGCCAGGTAATCCAGGCGGTCCGTGAACGGCATGTATCCCGGGTAAGAGATGCTCTCGGCCATCTTTTCCATGCCGCGATGAAGGTAGCCGATATGCGGCACCGCCTTGTGCATCACCTCGCCGTCGGTGACCAGGAGGAAGTTGAGCACGCCGTGCGTCGAAGGATGCTGCGGCCCCATGTTGACGATCATCTCGCCCGCGACCGGCCCGTAGAGCGATTTGAGCTGCGACAGGTCTTTCAGCTCGGAGCGCTTCCCGTCCGCCGGCGCGTCCGGCTGCTGCAGCGGATTGACGCGCGTGCTGCTCATCCCGTGGTATTCCGTCGGGGCCACGTAATCTTTCCTCAGCGGATAGCCGACCCAGTCGTCCGGGAGCAATATCCGCCGCAGGTCCGAATGCCCGAGGAAATTCACGCCGAGCAGGTCGAAGCATTCCCTCTCATGCCAGTTCGCCGTTTTCCAGACGCTTTCGACGGTGGGGATCTCGGGCTTGGCGCGGTCCAGGGCCGCTTTCAGGACCAGCTCGTGCCCTTTCCGGTACGAGAGCAGGTGGTAGACCAGTTCGATCCTGTCTTTCCGGTCCACTCCCGCCAGGCACGACAGGGCGTTGAGGTCGAGTTCCGGGTCCTCCTTGCAGAATCTCGCCACCTGCTCGATGGCCGGACCCGGGACCGTCACCGCCTGGGGCGCGCCCTCGGCCGACGGCGCCGCGGCGTCGCCGAATTTCGTTCGCAATCTTTCCGAAAGCTCGTTGAACGTCATTTCCTACGCCCTCAGGTTCCGGAGCCACTTCTCCGCCGACATCTTCTGCTGGAGCTTGAGGATCGCGTCCGCCAGCGCCTCGGGCCGCGGAGGGCAGCCGGGCAGGTAAATATCCACCGGCACGATCTTGTCAACGCCTTTCAGCACCGAGTAGCTTCCCTGGAACAGTCCGCCGCAATTCGCGCAACTTCCCATGGCGATCACGTACCGCGGCTCGGCCATTTGCTCGTACAGCAGCCGGACGCGCTCGGCCATCTTGTACGTGATGGTGCCGGCCACGATCAGCAAATCCGCCTGGCGGGGAGTCGCGCGCGGAACCGCGCCGAAGCGGTCCAGGTCCGTCCGCGGGCCGCCGGCCTGCATCAGCTCGATGCCGCAGCACGCGGAGGCGAAGAGCAGGTACCAGATCGAGGACTTCCTGCCCCAATTCAGAAACCACTCAGTGTTTGTCAGCAGGTATTCCATGTTCTCTCTCAGCCTCGATGACTTCGATGTCGTGGTCCAGTCGCTTCAGCCAGTCGAGGTCCCCTTTCCGCCACACGTACGCCAGCCCGACGATGAGGATGAGCAGGAACCCCGCCAGCTCCGCGTAAGCGAACATCGCCCTGCCCGATTGAACCCACGCGGAGAACACCGCCGCGACGGGGAAGGTGAAGGCGATCTCGACGTCGAACGCGACGAAGATCAGCGCGACGATGTAAAATCGCGGGTTGAAGTTGAACCAGGCTTTCCCGATCGGCCTTTCGCCGCATTCATAGACCGAGTTCTTCTCGGCCGCGGGCCGCCGGGGCCGGACGAACCGGCCGAAGAGGAGCGTGCCGAACACGAAAAGCAGCGCGAGCAGCAGGAACATCACCACGTTCACGAGGCCGAAGCCGAATTCACTCATAGCGGGGACCTGTGCTCTTCCGATGGATTAACACCGGCGACGACGGCGCTGGACTGCACGGCGGGGCGCGAGCCGCGCATTTTTCACAACATTCTCCACATTCAGGCTGAATATCGCGGGATTGTCCTGATCGGAGTGCACCTTGACCGCGTGCCGTGCTTGTGTTAATATACCACGACGTGGCACAAATGTAAACTGCGCGCGCCGAGGTTTTTTCCGGGCGTGGCGAAGAGGAGAATGCTCCGATGGCCTACGTGATGATCGTGGATGATGATGAAGAATTCGCCGTCGCGGCGGCCATTGTCCTGCGCGCGGAAGGACACGAGGTGGCGACCCAAACGGAGACTTCCGCCGCGATGACGGCGATGCAGGTCCGCCGCCCCGACCTGGTGATCCTCGATGTCATGTTTCCCGAAGACAACTTCGCCGGGTTCGAGCTGGCGCGCGCCATGTGCAAGAGCCGCGACCTCAACCGGATTCCCATCCTGATGCTGACCGGGGTCAACGAGAAGCTCGGGACGCGCCTGGACACGCTCGACACCGACAACAGCTTCCTGCCGGTCTCGGATTTCCTGCAGAAGCCCGTGAACCTCGACGAACTGGCCGGCAAGGCCAAGTCCCTGCTCCAGGCCGCGAGTCAGGCGCAGACCCGCCCGTAGCGCCGCCTAGCCGAAATGACTTAAATAATGTGCGGTCATTCCGGGCACATTAGCCGCGCCGACGGCTGCGTGGCTGGTGCATCAATAGAAAATGCGCGCCGAGCGCGCATTTTCTTAGGAGCGGGGCGAGGAATCTCATGCGTCGCTTGTAGTGGCGCCGTCAGGCGCTATTTCGTATGCCCTGACGGGCACACTACGAGCAGCCAGAGCGCGCAGCGTACTGCGCGCGACATGACGCGGGCTGGAATTGTGTAAGTTATTTCCGGGAAACCACTGCAGTGTGCCCATCAGGGCATGCGAAGCAGGCCGTGGAACCCCGGCGCCTCGACCAACCCCGCCTCGTCCGCGTAATCAAACCGCGCCGGGCGTGGGTCGGGAACTGCTCGTCACGGAGCATTTCCCGACCACGCCGGCGGCGACTTCTTCTGCTCCGCGCTAGACTGCTTTCCCTGCCTTGGCCAAGGCCGCAATCCGGTCGGAGAGCTGCTTCTCGGTCCAGTCCGGGCTGACGCCGCAGAAGACCGTCCGGCTCAGCCAGTCCACGGTCTTGGGGCACATGTCCTTGGTGTATTCGGTCCGCAATCCCTTGTTCTTCGGATGGTTGTAGGGATTCATTTCCGGGTGATGCCCGACGCGGTGCTGGAAGATCGGATCCCAGTTGTAGTACACGTGCTTGCCGCTGTTGATGGGCAGCCCACCGCCGACGCCCTCGCACTTGGAGAAGGCCACGGCCTTGGCGTTGGTCTCGAACTGGAAGGGGACGGTCACGCCGCAGTCGCCCTTCGGGTCATTCGACCGCATGAACTTGATGCCCGGCTTGCCCTTCAGTTCCGCCATGATCCTGGTCTTGTTGCGGCGCAGGTCGGTGAGGATGCCCTCGAGCCTCTGCAACTGCATGCGCAGGATGGCGCCCTGGATCTCCGAAGGCCGGAACTGGAATCCCAGGAACGGCGCGATCGCCAGGTCCTTGGCGTACGGACGGAAGTTCGCGCCGCTGTCGGAGTAAACCAGCGCGCGCTCGTAGAGGGCGCGGTCGTTGGTCACCACCGCTCCGCCTTCGCCGCAGGACATGATCTTGAAGTCGTTGAAGCTGAAGCCGCCCATGTCGCCGATGCTGCCGGTCCGCTTTCCCTTGTAGCTGCCGCCGTCGCACTGGCAGGAGTCTTCGACCACCTTGACCTTGTGCTTGCGCGCGATGGCCATGATCTTGTCCATGTCGCACGGCATGCCGACCATGTGCACGGGGATGACGGCCTTGACGTTCGGGCCGCACTTGCGCTCGAAATCTTCGGGGTCGAGCAGGCACGTGTCATCCACCTCGGCGATGACCGGGATGGCGCCCACCACGAGCACCGCGCTGGCCGTGGCCATGAACGTATAGGCCGGCACGATGACCTCGTCGCCGGGGCCGATGCCGAGCGCAGCCAGGGCGCAGACCAGTCCCGCCGTCCCGCCGCCGGAAAGGCACAGGGCGTGCTTCACGCCGATCTTCGCCGCCCATTCGTGCTCGAAGCGCACGACTTCCTGCTGATGGCCGGTGGCCGGGTCGCCCACCATGAACAGCTTTTTCGCGTCAATCACTTTCTTCAGCTCGTCCAACTCTTCCTTGCCGATGCGGTACATAGTCCAGACTCCTTCCCACTAAAATAGCTACTGCCGGCGCGCCAGAATGCGGCGCATGTTCTGCCCCAGGATGGGCACGAGGACCTCTTCCGAAACATCGAGCGAGAGAATGCGCCCCAGTTCCCAGTGAATGTCGTGAGCGGCGGCGTCGGTGCCGTAGACCACCTTCGAGACGGGAACGGCCTTGAGCGTATCCTCCCATCGCCGAGTGGTGCAGAAGCTGCCGCACGTTTCAAGGAAGACGTTGGGGAATTCCACCGCCATCGCCTCCGCCTCGGCCCGGCCGTCGTCGCCTCCGCCGGAGTGCCCCAGGAGCAGCGACAGGTTGCGGTGCCGGCCGACGATCCCGCGCGCCATGGCGGGCGAATCCATATCGCCGCTCCACGAGTGCATCAGCACCGGCAGCCGGTGGCGGTCGGCGTATTCCCACATCGGCTCGAACCGCGGGTCGGTGACCGGCACCCTCCAGTAGCCGCACAGCAGCTTGAACCCGACGACCTGCGGGTCGGCGAACCAGCCGTCGAGCCTCGGCAGGAGGTCGGCCGCGTAGATGGGATTGAACGCCGCGTACATGGCGAACCGGCCCGCGTGCGGCTTGATCAGTTCGCGCACCAGGTCGTTTCCTTCCGCCGGCGAGCCGTGCAGCGCCTGCAAGCCCGAGAAGATCATCATGCTCTCGCCGACCTTGTCCATCACGCGCAACACGGCGGGAATCTGCGCGCGCTCGTCCTGGTTCTCCAGCACGTAACCCGCCGACGGCCCCAGGTGGCCGTGGGCATCCAGCGTATCCACTCCCAGCGGCTCGCCCGCGAGGCAGCGCTGCCACAGGCGGTCCCCGGATGGCCGGGCGGCCGCGCGCTCTTCGGTTGCCGAGCCGGTCAGGCGGTCCAGGTTGCCGTGGGCGATCAGTTCCCGCTGCTCCTGCGTGATCTCCGCCCGGGCCAGCGCGGCGATGGCGGCGCTGTTGTGGCAGCGATATCCCGTCCCGAAGAGGACGCGTTCGGCGCCGAAGTGCTTCACGGCGTGCGCCACGCCTTCCCACGTGTGCCACCAGGAGGTTTCCATCAGCACGTTCGGCCGCTGGCGCATCGCGTCGAAAGCGCCGATGCCGCACACCCAGATCAGGTCGGTGAGGATCAGCGGAACATCGGGGAAAAGCGCCGCGAAGTCCACGATGTCCGCCGCGGGTGTCTCGCCCCACTTGACCAGGATGAAGGGCTTGAGATGCCGGACGGCCTGCACGACCGGCGCGCACTGGCCGAGGGTCAGGCGGCTGCCGACATTCACGAAGCGCAGCGCGCGCGTGCGGCCTTCCTTCATTTGTGCGGCGAAGCGCTCGATGCCGTCGCCCTCGTAGGCGATCAACCCGGAGACCACCAGCTCCGGGACCAGGCGCCCGGCCGCGCCCGGCGTGTGCGCGATCTCGTCGAGCAGGCGGCGGTTGGCGGCCAGCGGGTTGCCCTGCGTGGCCTCCACGTTCCAGACCAGCGAGCGGGCGATGCCCAACCGGTCCATGTGCGCCAGGCGCACCGCCGCTGTGGCGCAATCCGGCGCGCTGGTCGCGGGGTTGCCGAAACTGCCGTTCGCATCGAACAATCGCAAGTGCGCCGTGGTCCGCTCCCTTCGTTTGCAGGTTCCCAACGGTCGTCGCCGCAGACGCCGCCCCGACCGCATTGACAGGATACCTGTTTTCTAACAAAATAGCGAGGCGCGTTCAATTATCTGACATTGCGACCCCGTTATCTTTTGTTGCGGTAGAGGCCCCATGGAGAACCATCTCTTCTCGGCCCGGAAACTCGCCGTCCTCAGAAACGTGGCGCATTGGCGATTCGTCGCCTCCGGACTTCCGGAGGAAGTGCCCGAGGCGCGCCATTGCAAGCACGACACCTGGGCCCGGCGCCACGTTGACGTCCATCCGAACCGCGAGGTGCTCGTCGTCCTCGGCGGCGCGGGATATCAGAGCCTCCGCGGCCGCAGCTATCCCGCCCGGCCGGGGACGGTATTCTTCTTTGACGCGATGGAGCCGCACGACCTTCAGTACTCGCCGACCCATCCACCCGCCGACCACCTCTGGTTTCACTTTATGCCCGACAGGTGCAGCGTCAGCTACTTGCGCGTGGGAAAAGGTCGCAGCCAATACCGGTCGGTGTGGCACCGCTGGTATACGCTGCCGGAGCTGGGGCTTTCGGCGGCGGAGGTGCTGTTCCCCGGGAACGCGCCGTCGTCCCCGCCGGAGACGGTGCGCCGGCGTTGCGCCGCCGCCCTGGCCCTGCTCGTCACCAGCCTGGTGGAAAAGGGCTACGAGAAGCCGCAGGCGCACCCGAAGGAGGATTTCCATTCCAGCATCATCCAGACCATCGTGCGGCACATCCACGAGAGCCATGGCCGCGGCTGCCGCCTGGCGAGCCTGGCTCGCATCGCCGGCTACAGCAAGTATCATTTCTTGCGTTTGTTCCAGAAGCACACGGGCACGTCGCTGCAAACGTGCGTGAACAATTCGCGGGTCCAGGCGTTCCGGAAAATGGCCGCCGCCGGCGCGCCGTTGAGAGTTATGTCCTCCGATCTCGGCTTCGCTTTCCCCTCGGCCCTGTGCCGCTGGCGCCGCCGACAAGGAATATGAGACCGCATCGGGCGGGATGCCGCTTGACGGCGGCAATTCGATCATCATATAGTTTGAGGTTCAGAAGCTGCCGTCCCTCGCAATACGAATTGGCCATGATGGGAGGATCAACATGTCCCTGACGTCGGAATGGCGCGAACGGGTCGAGACCTGGCTGAATGAGTTGAAGAACCATTTCTACATTCCCCTCGGCCGCGTGGATCTGGAAGGATTCGTGACCCAGCAGCAGTTGACCCGGCAGCAGGCGGCGCGCGGGCGTTTCAAGCCGATGCCGTCCGGCACGAAGTGGGGCGCGAAATGGGAGTACGGCTGGTTCCGCTGCCAGGTGAGGACTCCGGCCAAGGCAGCCGGGCGGCGCGTGGTGTTTTGCGGCAGGTCGGACGGCGAGATGCTGGTGATCGTGAACGGGCGCGAAGTCGGCTCGATCTCCGGCGACGCGCGCTCGAACATCACCCTGACGACCCGCGCGCGAGCCGGCGGCCGGTTCGAGATTCTGATGGAGTCCTATGCCGGCCACGGGCCGACGCCCTGCCACTGCGGCCCGCTGCCGCCGGGACGCGTGAGCGTGCCGGAGCCGCCGCCGACCCAGCGGACGGTCGGCGAAAGCTCATTCGGCATCTGGGACGAGGACGCCTGGGCGCTGTGGCTGGACGCGCAGACGCTGATCGTGCTGCGCGATGCCCTGCCGGCGGATTCGCTGCGGGTGGCGAACATTGACGCCGGCCTGCGCGATTTCACGACGATCGTTGACTTCGAGACCCCGCCGGATGAGATGCGCCGCACCTTCCACGCCGCGCGCCGGAAGCTCGCGCCCCTGCTGGCCTGCCGCAACGGCTCGACCGCGCCGACGTTTTTCGGCTTCGGCCACGGTCACATTGACGTCGCTTGGCTCTGGCCGCTGGAGGAGACCGAGCGCAAGACCGCCCGCACCTTCGCCAACCAGTTGGCGCTGGTCGCCGAATATCCCGGCTACAAGTTCCTGCAAAGCCAGCCGCACCTCTACTCGGTCGTCAAGCAGCGATACCCGGAACTCTACGCGCGCTGGAAGGCCGCGGTGAAGGCCGGCGGGATCGTGGCCGAGGGCGGCATGTGGGTCGAGCCGGACATGAACCTCAGCGGCGGCGAGGCGCTCGTGCGCCAGTGCATGTACGGCAAGCGTTTCTTCCGCGAGGAGTTCGGCATCGAGAGCCGGCTCCTCTGGCTGCCGGACGTCTTCGGCTACTCCGGCGCCCTGCCGCAGATCCTTCGCGGATGCGGCATCCCGTATTTCTCCACGAGCAAGATTTTCTGGAACTACCACGGCGGCGAGCCATTCCCGTACAACACGTTCACCTGGGAAGGGATTGACGGCTCGACCGTGCTGGCGCACCTGTTCGTGGACTACAACAGCAGGACCGACCCGGCGGTGCTGACGCAGCGATGGAACCAGCGCGCGCAGAAGGACGGCGTTTCCACGCTGATGCTGTCCTTCGGCTGGGGCGACGGCGGCGGCGGACCGACACGCGAGCACGTCGAATTCGCCCGGCGCGCCGGGGACCTCGAAGGCTGCCCGCGCGTTAAGCTGGCCGGACCGCTGGAGTTCTTCAAGGAGATCGAGCGGCAGGGAATTCCGCCGGCGCGGTACGTCGGCGAACTGTATTTTCAGGCGCATCGCGGCACCTACACCTCGCAGGCGCGGACCAAGCGCGGCAACCGCAAGAGCGAAGTCGCCCTGCGCGAGGCGGAACTGTGGAGCGCCGCCGCGCAGGCGCTGACCGGCGCCGGATTTCCCGCGGAGAAAATTCGGGCGAAGCTGGCCGCGCTCTGGCGCTCGGTGCTGACGCACCAGTTCCACGACATCCTGCCCGGATCCTCCATCCGGCGCGTTTACGAGGAGGCGGAGGCAGCGCATGCGCAGATCATCGCCGGCGCCGGCGAGATCGCGTCCGCCGCCATGCGCGCCCTGGCGCGCAAAGGCCGCGGGCTGACTGTGTTCAATTCGCTCAACTGGCCGCGCACGGCGTTCGTGCCGCTGCCGAAGAGCTGGAAGGCCGCCGGCGACGAATCGGGCCAGGCTCTGCGGACGCAGCGCGTCGCCGGGACGACCTACGCCGAGGTCATAGTCCCTTCCTGCGGCTGGACGACCGTCGTGCCGGCTTCACGGCCGGTGACCGCGCCGGCAGCCCTGGGTTCGGCCGCCCTTGCGGGGAATCACGAGCTTGAAAACGAAATGCTGCGTGTGCGCTTCAACGACCGGGGCGAAATCACGAGCATCTTCGACCGCGAAGCCGACCGCGAAATCGCCGCCGGGCCGTGCAACGCGTTCCGGATGTACAAGGACGTGCCGTTCCAGTTCGACGCCTGGGACCTCGATTCGCCCTACGAGTTCACGCCCGTCGCGCTCGATGCGCCGGCGAAGGTCCAGGTGCTCGCCCAGGGGCCGTTGATGGCGCAGTTGAGGATCACGCGCCGGTTGAACCACTCGACGATGACGCAGACCGTGACGCTCCGCGCCGGAAGCCGCCGCGTGGACTTCGACACGCTCGTGGACTGGCGCGAGACCCACAAGCTGCTCAAGGTCGCCTTCGCGGCCGACTGTCACGCCAACGAAGCGGTGCACGAGATCCAGTTCGGCCACCTGCGCCGGCCGAACCACCGGTCGCGGCAGTACGACGCGGACCGGTTCGAGGTCGCCAACCAGAAATGGTCGGCGCTGGTCGAGGAAGGGCGCGGTTTCGCGGTGCTCAACGACTGCAAGTACGGCTTGAACGTCCTGGGCAACACCATCGCCCTGACGCTCCTCCGCGCGCCCAAGGGGCCGGACATGGAGGCCGACCAGGGGCCGCAGCGGTTCACGTATGCATTCTATGTTTGGAACGGCAGCCTGGCGGAGAGCGGCGTCGTGCGCGAAGCGTACGACCTCAACCATCCCGCCGTCATCGCCGAAGGCGCCGCCGGGACGCGGTCGCTATTCCAGGTGGATGCGCCGACGGTCGTCATCGAGTCCGTTAAGCCGGCGGAGGACGGCACGGGGCAAATCATCGTCCGCCTTTACGAATCCAAGCGCGTGACCGCGTCGTGCGCCCTGTCCACGACCTTGCCGGTCAAGCGCGCATGGACCACGGATCTGCTGGAGAACCGGACCGGCGCGTTGCCGCTGCGCGGGAAGGCCGTCCGGCTGGACTTCCGCCCATTCGAGATCAAGACCGTCCGGCTGGCGCTGTGACCGCCGAACGCAAGAGGCGAAATTCGAGCGCGCGCTCGCGGCGCGCTTATTTCATCCGCCGAATGCGCACCTCGATGTCCTTCTCGCCGGCCAGTAGCCGGGACAACTCACTCAGATCGGTCTCGCCGTAGTGATAGGGATAGAGCATCTTCGGCCGGAAGGCCTTCGCCGCGTGCGCTGCCATCTCCGGCGACATCGTGTAGGGCAGATTCACCGGCAGGAAGGCGATGGCGATGCCCTTCAGCTCCTTCATCTCGGGAATGTCCTCCGTATCGCCGGCCACGTACACGCGCGTTGCGCCGAAGGCCAGGACGTAGCCGTTGCCCTCGCCGCGCGGATGGAACGGCTCGCCGGTCGGGCGCTTGTGGGCGACGTTGTAAGCCGGGACAGCCTCGATCTTGACTCCGGCGACCGTCCGCGTCTCGCCGTTCTTCATCACGATTCCGCCCGGCATCTCCTCGGCAGCCTTCTCCGTCAGCACGACCGTCGTCCCGTCCTTGCGCGCCGCCGCGATGGCCTTCGGATCGAAGTGGTCGCCGTGGGAGTGCGTGATCAGAATCGCGTCCGCCTTCGGCAGCGTCTCGTAATCCGCCAGGCGCGAATACGGGTCCACGTGGAACACCTTGCCGGCGAACGTGAAGATCAGCGTCCCGTGCCCCACGAAGGTTATCTTCAACTCGCCGGCGGACGTCTGAATGCGGTCTTCCTCGAACATTGCTTTCCCTCCTGATCTGAAAAGGTACTCATACCTCGAATGCGCCTCCCTTGCAAGCAAGATCAGCCGGGCGCGCGGCCGGCGGCGGCTTTTCGACTTGACGGGCGCGGCCGGCGGCGTATACTTGACCGGCAAAACGTTCCTGCGGCCCCTTTTCACGTCCGGCGCCGAAGGCCGTGCCGGGTCTGCGAGGTGATGCCGTGTCCATTCTGAAGACCGAAGTGCTCACGCGCTGCTTCGGCGCGCTGAAGGCCGTGGACGCCGTATCGCTCGCCGTGGAGGCCGGCGAGGTGTTCGGCTTGCTCGGGCCGAACGGCGCGGGCAAGACGACGCTCATCAAGATGCTGACGACGCTGCTGCCGCCCACTTCGGGCAAGGCGAGCGTGGGCGGCCTGGACGTGGTCCGGCGGGCGCGCGACGTCCGGCGCATCATCGGCTACGTGCCGCAGATGCTCTCAGCGGACGGGACTCTGACCGGCTACGAGAACCTGCTGATCTTCACCAAGCTCTACGACCTGCCGCGCGCCGAACGCAAGCCGCGCGTGCAACGGGCGCTGCAACTCCTAGGCCTCACGGAGGCGGCGAACCGGCTCGTCCGCACGTATTCCGGCGGCATGATCCGGCGGCTGGAGATCGCCCAGTCCATCCTTCACGAGCCGAAGGTGCTGTTCCTGGATGAGCCGACGATCGGCCTGGACCCGCTGGCTCGCGAGGCGGTGTGGGACCGCATGAGGCAGCTCCGGACCGACTTCGGCGCAACGATCCTGCTGACCACGCACTACATGGATGAAGCCGACGACCTGTGCGACCGGGTCGCCATCATGCACCAGGGCACCGTGCGGGCGGTCGGCTCGCCGGATGAACTCAAGAAGGGAATCGGCGGAGACGGCGCGACGCTCGAGCAGGTCTTCGCGCACTATGCCGGCGCATCGGTCGCATCGGAATCGGGAGGCAGCTATCGTGAAACCTCAAGGACCCGGCGCACCGCCCGGCGGCTCGGCTAGCGCAGCCGCGCCGCGCGCCGGATGGAACCCGCTGGCCGCGGTGGCGCGTTTCGCGGGGAAGACCGGCGTCATCGCCGAGCTGGAAGTGCGCAAGCTGCGCCACGATCCGACCGAGCTGATCACGCGCGCCATGCAGCCGGCCCTGTGGCTGCTGGTGTTCGGACAGGTGTTCAGCCGCGTCCGCGCGATTCCCACCGGCGACCTGCGCTACCTGGACTTCATGGCGCCGGGCATCCTGGCGCAGAGCGTGCTCTTCATCGCGATCTTTTACGGCATCGCGATCATCTGGGAGCGGGACCTCGGGATCGTTCAGAAGTTCCTGGTCAGCCCGACTCCGCGCGCCGCGCTGGTGCTGGGCAAAGCCCTCTCGGCGGGCGTCCGCGCCCTGTCGCAGGCGATCATCGTCTACGCGCTGGCGTTCATGCTCGGAGTCAAGTTGCGCTGGAACCCGCTGGACCTGCTGGGCGTCGTATGCGCCGTCCTGCTGGGCGCGGCGTTCTTCTCCACGCTTTCGCTGATCATCGCCTGCATCGTCAAGACGCGCGAGCGGTTCATGGGGATCGGCCAGATCCTGACCATGCCGCTGTTCTTCGCCAGCAACGCCATCTATCCCATCGCCATCATGCCCAATTGGCTGCAGGTCATTTCGAACGCCAACCCGCTGACGTACGAGGTGGACGCGCTGCGGGCGATGATGGTGGTCGGAGGGGCGAGCAGCTACGGCGTAGGGCTGGATTTGGCCGTCCTGCTCCTCGCGACGAGCGCTTTCGTGATCGTCGCGGCAAGGCTCTACCCGAACGTCGCGCGGTAGAGTCCCGCTCTTTCCCCTTGCGGAGAAGCCGCGTTCGGATTATAAAGGGCGGCGGAAGCGATTCGAGCGATTGGAGGAAACCGCGTGACGGCGCAGGACCGGATTCAAGTCGCGATCAAGCGGAAGCCGGGGACGGAGGACATCGCGCTGCCGGCTTACATGAGCGAGCACGCGAGCGGAATGGACCTCCGGGCCGCCGTCGAGGCGCCGGTGGTGATTCAGCCCGGCGAGGTGCGGCTGGTCCCGACGGGCATCTACATCGCCGTGCCGCCGGGCTACGAGGCGCAGGTGCGCCCGCGCAGCGGGCTGGCGCTCAAGAACGGCGTCTTCGTGGTCAATACGCCCGGCACGATTGACGCCGATTATCGCGGCGAGGTCGGGATTATCCTCGGCAACATCGGCCGCCAGCCGTTCACCATCGAGCGCGGGGCGCGCATCGCGCAACTGGTCATCCAGCGCGTCGCCCGAGCCGAATGGCAACTCGCCGATTCCCTGCCCGAGACCGCGCGCAGCGACGGCGGGTTCGGACATACTGGAACATAAGGCTTTTCCATGGACCGCCGCAAGATCTATCTCAGAGGACTGGGCGTTGCCCTCGTCGCGCTGGCGCTGATCCTCCTCATGAGCTTTATCAGTTACAACCGCAGCGATTATCCGTACCCTGTGGTCGCTCCGGTCAACACGACCCCCGAAAACATCTGCGGCACCGTCGGCGCGCACCTCGCATGGCTGTTCTGGTTTTTCTTCGGGATGGGCGCCATCCTGCTGGTTTTCGCGACAGCGGTGGTCGGCGGGCTGATGATCATCGCTCAGCCCGTCACCGACCCCGTCGTACGCGGGCTCGGCGCCGGCCTTTTCCTGCTGGCGTGGTGCGGGTTGGCCTCCCGCATCTTCGACCCGAAGGCCATGCCCGGAGGCGCGGGCGGAATTATCGGCCACTTTCTCGCAGAGGTTCTGCTCAAGCCGCTCGGGCTCGGCGGATACGTGGCCGCGCTGGCCGGCCTGGTGCTCGGGGCGCTGCTGGCGGCGGACGCCTGGGTGCTCTGGCTCGGCCGGAAGGGCGTCGAGATGGTGACGATGCACGGCGGAGCCGCGGCGTCCTCCGGCGCGACGACGGCGGAGAATTCCGCTGAAGCGACCGCTTCCAAGCTCTCCGCCGAAGAGCGCATCGCCGAGCAGAAGGAGTCGCTGCGCAAGCGCCTGGCGGAGCGGAAGACGGCGCCTGCGCTTGAGCCTGCGGCGACCGATTCCGAAGAGCGCTCGGCGGGCAAGCCGCTTCCCACGCCGGCGTCCGAAGCGCCGACTGTCGTCCTCCGGGAAAAGGAGCCGCGGAAACCCGTCCCGCAGGCCGCGCCGGAAAAGCCGCCGCGCTCGAAGGAGGCCGCGCGCAAGGAGCCGGAGACGGCCGGCGATTACCGCATGCCCGGCCTGGAGGTGCTCGATCCGCCGCAGCCGGCCGACGCGAGCGCGCCCGACGAGGACGTCGAGGGCAAGCGCGAGGTGCTTGAACGCACGCTCGAGGAGTTCGGCATCGTCGCGCAGGTCGTCGAGGTGGATCCCGGCCCGGTCATCACCCAGTTCGAGCTGGAACTCGCCGCCGGGATCAAGATCGGCAAGATCATAGGCCTCTCCGACGACATCGCGCGCGCGCTCAAGGCGCAGAGCGTCCGCGTCGTCGCGCCGATCCCGGGCAAGTCCACCGTCGGGATCGAAGTGCCCAACAACACCCGCCAGGTCGTCCGCCTCCGCGAACTCTTCGAGAGCGGCATCATGCAGCGCAAGCGCATGACGATCCCGCTCCTCCTGGGCAAGGACGCCAGCGGCGAGCCGCTCCTCGCCGACCTCGCGCAGATGCCGCACCTCCTCATCGCCGGCGCCACCGGCTCCGGCAAGTCCGTCTGCATGAACTCCATCATCATGACGTTCCTGATGACCCAGTCGCCCGAGGACGTCAAGCTGATCCTGATTGACCCGAAGATGGTCGAACTCTCCGCCTTCCGCGACATCCCGCACCTGATGACGCCCGTGCTGACCGACATGAAGAAGGCCAGCGCCGTGCTCGAGTGGGCCACGCACAAGATGGACGAGCGCTACTCGCTGCTGGCGAACGTCGGCGTGCGGAATATCGGCGCCTATAACGCGCTCGGCGAGAAGGAAATCCGCAAGCGGCTCGACGTCGGCCCCGAGGACGATCTCGAAGGCGTGGCCTTCCACCTGCCGCACATCATCATCATCATTGACGAGCTGGCCGACCTGATGATGGTCTCGGCGAAGGACGTGGAGAACACGATCACACGGCTGGCGCAGAAGTCGCGCGCGGTGGGCATCCACCTGATCGTCGCCACGCAACGGCCGTCCGTGGACGTCGTCACCGGCCTGATCAAGGCGAACCTGCCGTCGCGGCTGGCGTTCCAGACCGCCAGCAAAGTGGACTCGCGCACGATCCTCGACCGCAACGGCGCGGAGAAACTCCTCGGCCGCGGCGACATGCTCTTCCTGCCGCCCGGCTCCGCCAAGCTCATCCGCGGCCAGGGCGCGTTCACCAGCGACGAGGAGATCCGGCGCGTGACCACGCTCATCGCCCAGCGCGCCAAGCCGCACTACGACGCCGAACTCGCCAACCCGCAGGGCCTCCAGGAAGGCGAAGGCGCCGCGCAGGACCCGCTCTTCGACGACGCGGTCCGCATCATCCTCGAGAGCCAGCGCGGCTCCGTCTCGCTCCTGCAGCGCAAGCTCGGCATCGGCTACGGCCGCGCCTCGCGGCTGGTGGACCTCATGGCCGCCGCGGGCATCGTCGGCGAATACAAAGGCAGCCAGGCGCGCGAGGTCCTCTTCACGCTCGAGGACTGGGACGCGCAGCACGGCACGTCCGGCGGCCAAAACGGCGAAGGCTGACCCGCGCGGTCCCGGCTCCCGGATTCGTTCGCAGGTAAGACCTTTTCTAAATTGTTTCACGTGGAACAATCAGAGTATTCCTTATATCATGCCCCCTTTCATGCCGCCACATTGATGCCGAAACGGGCCGGAATGAGTCCACATGGCCTACGCCATCCCTCCAATGCCGTCATCGCACGACGCAGCCGCAAAATACCCCGAAAAAAACAGTCGCCTCGACAACCTCATTTGAAAAAACGAATCCAATCGCCGGCGACAACCCAAACCAACCTGACGCAAGTATCGGAAGCGGGATGGAACGGCCGGACCCCGACTGTACATGGCGACGGGAAAGCCGCGCTTGTGACTGGGGCCGCTCCGATTGGTATCGCCTGGCGCGTCGAAACCGACGACGCCGACTTGCCCGTCTCTGGCGGGATAGATGTTTGGGATATCCCGCTATCGTCCCGTTTCCAACTTGACAGGTTTACCCGCCCCTGGCGGGCTTGATCCCGGGGAATGAACTTGACCGAGGCCTCTGAGGCGCTATAATACTGCGTCGGGAAGTCGGCCGTCCTCGGAAGGATGGCCCAATGGGAAAGTCCCGGCAAAACGTTCCCATGCTGAGGGAGCAGGGGCATGGAGGCGCAAGACGCCGGTCCCGGCGACCCCGCCGACTCCGGAGCAGCACCCCAAAGCGAACCCCAACTTCAACCTCTTCCTCCCGCCGCGCCGGCGCCGCCCCCGCCGCCGCTCCAGGCACTTCCTTCGAACGGCCGGCCCGCGAGCATCGCATTAGGGCATCTGCCGCGCTTCCTGATGATCCATAACCCCTTCTATCTGATCAGCGCCGCGCTCGTCTTCTATGGTTTTTCCATCCGCTTCAACTCCAGCGGGGTTGCCTCGAACGGGTGGTGGCTTGTCGGGCTCATGTCCGCGTACACCGCGATCCTGGCGATCACCGCCCCTTTGATCGTGCGCTTCGGCAAAGTCTGGCAGGACGCGCGCTCGATCCTGATCCTTGTCCCTCTGCTCTCCCTGGCCACTTCCGTCAGCCTCGATGAACTCGGCATCCGCCACACGCGCGAGATGGCCGCGCCGCTCGTCCTGACGGCCTTCGCCGCCGCCATCATCATCTCGCAGACTCTTGTTTTCGGCATGAAACTCCGCCTGCGCGCGTACAATCCCGCCTTCCTGGCGATCATGGCTGTCTTCTTCCTGTATCCACTGGGCTTAATGTTCTATCAGGAATACGTTGCGCCTTCCGACGCGAAGCGCCTTGCGTTCGCGGTCCTGGGCTTCCCGCTCGCCCAGGCGCTCGCCTTCCTCACCCTGTTGCCCGCCATCCGGCGCGGCCCGAAGTACATCCAGGACAACGGCACTCCCTGGGGCTGGCCGTACTTCCCGTTCTCGCTCTTCTTCCTCCTCGCGCTGGCCGTGTTCGCCCGCGAGTACTTCCTGACCCTCTCCTTCCTGCCCATCGAAGGGATGGCCAGCCCGCTCGGCACGTATGCGCTGGTCCCCTTCATCCTCGCCGTGGCTCTCCTGATTCTGGAAATGGCCCGCGCCGGCGGACATGCCCGACTGCGCGCCCTTGCCCTGTGGCTTCCGCTGCTCGCGGTTCTTCTCTCCTTCTCCAGCGCCGAGCGTTACGGCGTCTGTGCCGATGTTCTCGAGACGATCCGCCGGACGGTCGGCACGCCCGTGCTGTGGGCGATCGGCGGCGCTTTGCTCTTCTATGTC
Organism: Candidatus Brocadiia bacterium; assembly: GCA_050015075.1. GTDB lineage: Bacteria > Planctomycetota > Brocadiia > CAIUPP01 > CAIUPP01 > JBEKCB01. The sequence continues at coordinate 51,804 of JBEKCB010000033.1, forward strand.
TACGCCGCGATCCGCCGCATCGGCGGCGCCGAGGCCGGAATCATCACCCTTTTGCTCATCGCTTCCGCGGTCGGCCCGCGCACGCTCGATAGCGATACACTCGTCCGCCCCAGCCTCTGGGTGCTGGCGGCCGCCGTGGCCGTCGAGCTTGTTCTATCCTGGCGGCAAAAGAGCGCCCCTCGCGCTCTGCTCGCGCTGCTGATCCTGGAATGCGCCCTGATCAGCGCCGGAACCGGAAAGATTCCCGCCAACTGGATCGCCGGCATCGCCATACACGTATTTCTGATCGGCATCCTCGCCATCGGCGCCATCTTCCACGACAAAGAGGCGCAGGCCCTGCAGCGCTTCTCCGCCGCCATCTGGGTGCCCCTCGTTTTCGTGTTCCCGCTCGCCGCCACGGAAGGCTACGCTCAGCGTCCATGGTTCCCGCTCGGATACAGTCTCGTCATGACCGCCGCGGCCTTCGGCTACTGGCGGCTCACCCGCAACCGGAGTTTCAGCAAAGCCGGCGTGCGCTCCTGCGGCCTGATCGTCTTCCACCTCATCGTTCTCCTCTGGCAGAAAGCGAGAACCATCGAAGAATCCCGAGGCATCTTTGCCATGGTCCTCGGGATGTTCTTTTTCGTCGTCGCAGTCCTGATCAGCCTGGTCAAAGGGGGCGTCCTTCGCCGCAGATCGTAGCCCCCGAAGTTCCGGGGACGCGCGCAATCTCGTTCGGCCCTCCATTTGCTAAAGGAAGAATGGCACCCGTGAGCGGTTGTGGCAAGACCTGCGCGAGGTTACCTCCACCACGCGAAGTACGCCGGCTGGTACATCAAGGAGATACAGGTCGGCTCCTGTTACGAGCCGATCCCGGGCGACTACTCTGAGGAACTCACGATCGAGTTGCCCGCGGGCGACTGGCGTCTCGATTGGGTCGAGCCGGCGAGCGCGCGGGTGATCGCTGCGTCGCGGATCAAGCATGGGGGAGGAACGGTCACGGTGCGCACCCCGGCGCACCGGCTGGACATCGCGCTGGCCATCAGGAGGGGATGAGCTGGCTCCGGCCGGCGTCAGGATCTCGCGGGGAGCGTTGCAGACATAGAGGCCCCCCTCGCGCGTATCGAGTCGAAGCTCGGAGAAACTCAATCGCCGAAACGGTGACCCTCAACAGGTTCCGCAGGTTCAGGGGATACCATACGTATTTTGGTAAAGAAATAGTCAAGTATGGTGATCCCGGAAGTGCGAAAGATTACCAACTTAATCCCATAGACTTCAATTGTGCTTGGGCGCTCTTGTTGCCCGCTTTCGCGGACCGTTTGAGTGCATCGACATTCGGCCCCTGCGACGGCGCTGGCGCCTGCTGCCTCGGCGGAGGTGCTTGCTGTTGCTTCACTGCATTCTGTTGGTGTGATGTCGCGCCTTGCCCTACCGTATTGTGTTGATGCAGTATCTCGGCTTGGCTGACCGACGCCGGAATTGGACGGTTTTGCCGCTCGATGGCCCTTTGCTGCACTGCGTACTGTTTTGTGTAAAGGTTCCTCTCCTCGGCTGTCAAGTGCGAAGAATGTTTCGTTACAGGTTTCCCGTCCGGTCCTATGAATGTAACCTCATGGTCCGGTCCATTAAGTCGCTTCATCGTTTCCGCTTGCCGACGCTCCTCGCGCAATTCACGCCTGAACACATCCTCCAGCCAGCGTTCGTTAAGCATCATCAAGTAGTATGGTGAGGTCGGCGCATTCGACCAAGCAGCGGCTTGCTGCCCTACGTACTGTGTGGTGTAAAGTCCGATTTCCTCCGGAGTCAGGCTCGATGAATCTTCCGTTACGGACTCGCCGTCTGTTCCAACAAAACTAACCTTGTGAATTGGCCCAGCAAGACTTGCTATAGCCTCATCCTGCCACTGTTTTTGCCGCGCGTCGTTGCCAAGGCTCGCTTCGGCCTGCAACGTCGCATTTTGAGCTACATGCGCTAGAGCTGACTCAAATGACATCTGTTCCCCGCTCAGCGGCAATCCAAGGCTCGGTCGCGCACTGTCGGGTATGGTGTCCAAGTCGAACCACGCCATTCCCATTCCGTCCGGACCGGCATAACGCAGGAACACATCGCCGCCCTCGTGACCTAGGATTTTAACATTCGTCAATGTCTTACCATCGGTTGTCGTGAAAGATACCGGCTCCTGAGCGTATGCGCAGACCGCAAATGTCAGTGCAACAACGCCTGCCAATACTTTCATCCTTCGTCCTCCTCTAAAGTTGCCCCTAAACCATTACGGAGTTTTCCAAACGTTATTGCCCTGCTCGTCGCGCAAGTTCACTCTTGGACCGTTCTCGTCCATAGCAAACCCGGCACGGTCCCTGCCATTCTCATCGAACAAACCGAGCCCGGCCCCATTTTCCAATACAGCAAGGGCGACTCTCGTTTTGCCATTTTCATCCCGTAGGACCAGTACCGGTCCGTCTTTGCCCATGGACAACACGGCGCGGACGATGCCCTTTTTGTCGGCTAAAATAAGTCCCGATTCGTCCTTCTGTGCAGCCAGCATAACGTCGCCCATGCCGCTCTCGTCTTTCAACCTCAGCACCGGGCCGCCTTTCCCCACTTCCAATATGGCGCGGTCTTTACCGTTCGCGTCCATCAACCTCAATGTGGGCCCGTCATTATTTACTTCAAGTACAGCACCGGTCTTACCTTTGCTGTCCATCACAACTAATTTCCGCGTGCTGACTCCCCCCCATATTTGCGATTGGACACTGCTCGCGGCGTCCTTACGCAGTTGCCCCATCTCCTGCCGCTCCGCCTCAAGTGCCTGAGCCGTCTCTTGGTGTTCCAGGACAAGCGCCTGCTCCAGTTGCTCCAATGCTGCGACTTTTTCATGGAGCGCCGCAATCTCTGACCTATTACATCCGGCGAGCAAGGCGCTTGCTAACGCCCCGATAATGATGAGCCGCATCACCCGCCCTAACCGTTCTTTAGTCGCCATACTGTAGCCTTTCTTAAAAGGACCCTATAGTCAACTCTCCTTCGACTTTGTCTTATTCTGTACATCAGTAGCTAATGCCCGAGTGTTTCGCTCAATTCTCAGGAGCAATGGGAATATCAAGAAGCCCATTAGCACAAGGAATGCTCCACCAACAACCTCGGCCGCCTGGAGACGTTTAGCACGTGCAACCTCCATCGCGACAAGGTTCTCTTTCTCGACGGCATTTATATTGTCAAGCCCTTCTACATACTCGCTAACATACCACCCCATGGCGTCCCACAGATTCACTTCCTTGTCTGAATGCACGAGAGATGTCTTTAGTGTTTCATTTAGAAATGAGTCAAGCCCCAAAAGCACACGGTCAACATGATGTTGTGGCAGTCGCTCTATCTCCTCGGTCAAAGTGTCGGCCAAGGACCGTTCATCTGGCGAATGATACTTGGCCCGAAGATTCTCAATCGCCAGCTTGATGTTTTCCTTCTTCGCTCGCCGTCCTTCGGCCGGCTGCCGTGGTCTGTTAGCGGGTGCAGAATCGTTAGTAGGGGTGTGAAGGGCGATGAAATACTGTCGGCATTGTTCTGCTTGGGGAGAGGGTTCGGGTGGCACAGGTTGCGTTTCAGGACGAATTACAAACACAAGGTAGACCAAGACCGCTGCTATAGCCAAAGAGCAAATTGCGATGATAAAGACACTAAAGATTTCCCCAAGGAAAAACACTGGTTTAAACACTCTACCGCAAGCGCGCGAAAGAGAGGTTGCAATGCCGGCATGATCGGCGTTCAGTGCCCCGCTCAAGTCCTTTTCCGATTGCGCCTGCTGCTTTCGACAAGTTTCATCCTCGTGCCTTTTTTTCTCCTCAAGCCGCCGGGTCTCCGCTGCGGCCATCTGTTCGCTCCTTCGGGCAGCCTCTTCCGCAATCATCTGCTGACGGGTTTTTTCCCGTAGCTGTCGCCTTGCCGCAGCTTGCAAACGTTCCTCTTCCGCTTGCTTCGCCGCATCCTGCATTTCCTGCAATTCTCGTTGACCGGGCACAATGAAAACGGCCTTGCAGAGCGGGCAGGTGTCCTTTTTCCCGGCGTCAGTAAGGTCAGATTCGAGGTCGTTGTGACACTTGGCACACTGGTAAGCTACCTTCGGCTTTCCGATGATACCTTTCTTCACTTCATAGCCGTCGCTCGCCATTGCAGAGGTTCCTTTGTCAATTCGCTTGCCGTTCTTGGAGCTTGTCGCGAATGTGGTTCTACGTTCTTCACTCTGAGTGTCCGATTTTACCGTGGAATCGGGTTCGCCTGGCGGACTGCGCGAGGAGACACTGATTCGATCGTCTTAGCGTGAGCTGGGGAGTCAGAATAGGCAGCGGAACCGTTATCGCCTTCAAAGACAGATTGCAAAGTCGCAGTTCATCCCTGTGCTTCAGAGGACTGCTGCTCGTCTTCTGACCGTTGACGATGACGTCGCCGCCACTATCGAGATCCTCGATGACCCATTCGGTCTTTTCCCGGACAATCCGACAATGCTGCTGGGAAACCGTGCCTTCGTCAGGGGATATATCGCAGTCCGAACCGCGCCCCCAAACCGCACCGCCGGCAGGAATGGTTATCTCTGGCCCCTTGTGCTCGCCCGCGAGCACTTCCAGAATCATATCTTCCGACACGCTGTAACTCCCTTCCGTTTTCGCCCTTGAACAGAATCGGGAGCATCAACCGGCCCGCTATTACAGCATACGCTGTATTTGCCAGAACTCTACACCCTTTGTTCCCGGCGTGTCAAGGCCGTTTGCCCCCGAAAAACTCTTTGAATTCGGGGGGAGGCCATACATAACTATTTCCGCCCCTGTTTTTTACAGCGTGGTTCTGGGCTCTGGGGACACCAGGAAAAACAAATGGTTAATTTGGTGTCCCCGGAACTACCCGTCGCCGCTCATCCTCGGGCCGGGCGAACGGAACTGGCCCGGAAGACCCAATCCTGGTCGTCAGGCGCCTCCAGTCGCACCGATCTTCCGCGCACTGGAGGCAGTTGCACCGTCTCTCCCGTCCGCGGATTGAATCGGCTGAGGACGAACCGGCCGCGAGGGAGTTCGAGATCGCCGCCTCGCGCGCCGGCCAGGTAGATGACGCAGATGCTCTTGCCGTCGGAGAGGCAGTACGCGTACCCGCCATCGGCGCGGACCCGCTCGTCGCTGGGCTCCAGCTTCCACCAGGGCAGCGAGGTGAAGAACCGGTGCAGCCGGTCCAGGTCGGCCAGGGCGTCCGCGTATCGCGGGTTGTCCACGAGGAAAGGACCGGGTTCCCGCCGTCCGCCGAAATAGGTGCTCCCGAAGCCGGTGACGAAGTAGGCGCCGGCCATCGGGATGACCCAGGATGCGCGGCGAAAGGACGTGCGGGTGTGGGAGTGTTCCTTGTCCACGATGCCATCCCCGTCGGCGTCGCGGAGATAGTAGGCGTACTCGGCCGCGACCACCGGCTTGCCATGGCGGCGCGCGTCCTTGAGGAACTTCCGCAGCTCGTTGCGGTGGGCGTCATGGGCCTCTTGCCTGCTGAACGCGAAGTACGCCTGGGAGTACTCGCCGAAGCTCATCCAGTCGTCGTCCGCGAACTCCTGCGATGAGATGCCGACAGGGCCGGGGCCGGGATGTATCCCGATCATCCGGCCGTGCGGGTCCGTTCGGCGGATCTCGCGGCCAATGGAGCGGAAGAACTCCTCCTCGCCGAGCATGTACTGCCATTCGCCCGTGACATGGAAGACGATATGGAAGGCCGCATACCGGGCCACGACGTATCGGGCGAACCGCAGGCGGGCCTGGTGGGTCGGCAGCGATCTCCAGTAGGGATTGCCCATGGCATAGAGAACCACCAGCCCGAAGACCATGCCCTTGTCGTTGATGTGGCGGAGACGAGCATCCGCCTCCTGAAGGAAGGCGGGATTGATGACCTCGTTTGCGGCATCCAGGAACAGCTCGCCGCCCTCGTTGCCCCCGCCCTCGACGCCGCCCGTGCCGGCCAGTTCGGTGTGCATGTAATTGAAGCCCTGTGCCGCGCGGACGTCCACGTGGTGCATGGCCGTCTCGTGGTTCAGCTTCTTGGCCGGCTCGGCCTGGAGCACGCGCCAGGCCTTCTCGCCGAAGAACCACATCGGCGTGCCGTCCTGATACTGGAAGTGCAGAGGATGCCCCTTCATGGGCTGGATGCTTCCGCGCAGACCGGACGCGACGCACCGGAATGAGCCGCCGCGCCCGTTCAGGCCGGCGTCGTCGGAGCGGATGGAGTAAGACCAGTCTCCCTCCAGATCGGGGCTGACGCGGAGTTTCCAGGCCTTCCCGCCGTCCCAGAAGAGAGGGATGGTCCATTCTCTCTTGTCGGGCCGGCGGAGAGTGGCCGTCGCTGCGGCCTGCGCGTAGGGATTCGCGTACGCGCCGGAGTGCTCGAAGCGCTCCTCGAACATGCCGAATCGGGGAACGTCATTGCCCGTGGGCTGCGAAGCGGAACGCCTTCGGGTCTTCGCCATGATCGAGTTCCTCATGTATGCGCGCGGTTGCGCCTGCCGGTCCGCAGTTACGTATGCTGCCCGGGGACTCTGCGGCACGACTACTCTGGCGATTCTTCCCATGCGTGGACCGTACCGTGACTCCTCGCCGGAGTCAAGAAAGAACCGGCATTATGTCCCCGGCGTACCCGCCAATGCTGCCGCCCGTATCAATAATTATGTATGGTGTCCCGGGAACCTGGAACCTCAAAGTTGAGGTATGGACAGTAACGCGTTACTGTCTGTGCTGCTGCACCCGAAGTCTGTGTGCTCAGTCCAATGCTCATCCGGTGCTGATCCTCCCTTTTAGAGCCGCCCCTCGGCCTTGCGCGCAGCTATCGCAAACTCGCCCAGATCGGCGCGTCATGGCAGGTACCTGGTCTTCCAGATGGCGGAGGTCGCCATTCCGCGCCGCCTTTTCGCAACGATCCTTCGCCGAATAGGTCGGTTATGCCCAGTGCCAGTCTAACGCCGTGTCAGAGGTGCGCAGAAGCGGTTAACCACGATGAGCCGGGAGAGGTATGCTTTCCTGCTGCCAAAAAGCAATTCGACAGTCTCGTTTGGCCGGGATTCGGGCTTGCCCAACGCCGCGGGGGAATCACCAGGACCGATAAACTGTCGGCAACGGCCTTGACAACGGCCCCGTCGGGCGTACAATCTCGCGTGCGGGAGCCGGCCGTCCCCGGAGGGACGGCCAAATGGCAAATCCCGAATGATGAGCGCGGTGGAGTGAAGGTGCCAAGCCACGACCCGGCGCGCAACGCCAGACTAATTGCGCTGTACCGAAGGCAGCATTTCAAGACATGGAAGTACAATGAAGTGCAGATGGAGTGGAATGTGTAGGGACTTACCACTGAATATTCTGATACGCCAAGCAATGACCCAGTAACCGGAGCAAAGGGAAGAAGTGGTTGTGCCACCCGTGACCCGGCACGAAGCCGAACGCATCGCAGAGGACTACCTGAAGAGCCACTCACGCCCGAACCGCGACGGCATCCAGACGGTTACCACCATCCCCGAACTCGAGGAGTTCATGATCCGAAGGCCCCGCATCTGCGGCATCCCGACCGAGACGCTCCGGCGGTGCTGGATCGCCTGCGCTGGGCGCCCGGTGAATACTGTATGATCGCCAGTAACGGAGATCGCTGCGACGACATCAGCCTAATCATCCTGCGGGTCGAATAGGAACTTTCGGGACGAGAAGCGGGAACCAAACAGGGATACAAGACACCATGAGAGTCCTGTTCATTGACCCGCCGTTCTATCGCTTCATGAATTTCAATCGTTACTACTACCCGATGGGGCTGACCTCCATGGCCGCTGTGCTGATTGAGAAGGGCCACAAGGTGGAGGTATACGATGCTGAATGCCTCGAGCAAGGGGAAACGCTGCCCTGGTCCGCAGTGGCCTGCCGCCACAGCGACTACCTGCGCGGGCTTGCGGACGAAGGCCACCCTGTATGGCGGGAGGTGGAGGCTACGGTCCGGGACCGGAAAGCGGACCTGATCGGCATCACGGCGCTGTCGGTGAAAGCAGAGAGCGCCCGCCGCGTGGCCGCGATCTGCAAGCGGGTTGAGCCGGACATGCCGGTTGTGGTCGGCGGCGACCACCCGACCGTGTTCCCCGAGCAGTTCCTGCGCGATCCGAGCATTGACTTCGCGGTGCGCGGCGAAGGCGAAGCGACGATCGCCGAACTGGTGGCACATCTGGAAAGGGATCGCAACGCTGCTCCGAGCGCCATCGCCGGGGTCTCGTCCCGCACCGAGGGCGGTATCCGACATAGCGCGGATCGCGAGCCGATCGCCGATCTGGATCGCCTGCCGTTTCCGGCCATCGAGGCCCTGACGGACATGACCTCCTATCGCCCGGTGGACTTCGGGGCTATCATGAGCTCCCGAGGGTGTCCATACGGATGCGCGTTCTGCGGAGTCGCAACGGTTTGGGGACGCAAGGTGCGGTACCGATCGGCCGCAAATGTGATCGCGGAGATCGAGCGCCTGAAAGAACGGTACGGCACGACCTACTTCTCCTTCCGAGATGCCTCCTTTACCCTGAACCGCCAGCGCGTGCTGGACCTGTGCTCCGGGCTCGTGTCGCGCGACGCGCAAATTCAGTGGGAATGCCTCACGCGCGCGGACCTCCTCGATGACGAACTGGCCGAGAAGATGGCCGATGCGGGATGTGTAACCGTGCGGCTGGGGGTGGAGTCCGGCAGTCCGCAGATCCTCAAGCACATGAACAAGCATGTATCGCTGGACGCCGTTCGACGAGCCGCACAGGTTCTCGACCGGCTGGGCATGTACTGGGCTGCCTATATTCTGATCGGGACTCCTCACGAGACGCCGGAGACGGTGCGCCAGACTATTGACTTTGTGAAGGAGATCAACCCGCCGTTCGTCACTCTGGCCCGGTTTGCGCCCATTCCCGGGAGCCGCATGTACAATGAGCTGGCGGAGCGCGGAATGATCGGTCCGGAGATTGATTGGAGCATGGAGTGCAACCAGAGGCTTTGTTCGCACTACGTCTACGCCATGGAGGAAGCCGAGTTCGAGCGCACGATGGCGGAGGTGGCCGCCTTCGTCGAGGTGCATAACCGCGCCAACAGCACTCGGTTGCACCGCGGGGACCTGAGACTGGAGAATACGCGATGAAGTCATACTTGGCATTCACAACAACTCCAAGGTTGCCGCCTTTCAGGAATGCCGTGATTGCTTTTCGGCAATGTTCATTGTGGACTCTGCTTCCAACATTACCGCCTTGGCGAAGAGCCTCCAGAGCGAGCCAGCCTTCCTGAACATCACCTACGCACCCGGCGGCGACGTTCGTTCGGTGACGGTGTTCCACGATGGAACTTCCTTGCGTAAAAGGGACACTAATTCCCTCGTAATTACACCTCTTCTCACATTGCCTTCCCTTGGCGAGTTACGGATCAAGGGGGTCGTAGGTCAGGAATCGCGGTCGTGGTGTTGCTGAATCTCGTGCGGGAGGCGTGGTATAATCCGCGCGGCTTGAGGGCGGCAACGGAGCGGGCGCGCCATTGCCTGTTGCGGCTGGGCAAAGTTCGCTTACAGGAGGTGCCTCGATCATGTGTTTGGATTCTTGCGCCGGTCGGGGAAGACGTCTGTGGCGGACAGACCCTCAATCGAAACATTTGGCGAGAATGTTGGCGTCTTAACACGAGAGGTATTTGGGCTTGAGGTCACGAAGTCTGGTTTTCACAAAATGCTAAAGAAAACGGTCGCGCACAGATCCAACAGCTACCAAGACATATTGGATCATTTTGGCGGCAGACACGCCTGTCGGCGCGATAGCGACTGGGCGGCACGAGAACGCCGCTGTAGGGCCGGTTGACTTCCACGGAACAGCCGCTCCGTTGCAGCGTGGCGTACACGAGGTTGCCCAGCGCCTTCGGGGTATAGTGGTCATCGGTGCCGATGCAGAAGGCGGGGCGGTCAGGCGTTTGATCCTGGTCCCAGGGCAGCGGCTTGGACGGAAAGCTGTGGCAGTCGACCAGGAGCGCTTTGCCTCGCTCCCGGAGTCCTCTCGCCACGACCTCCTCAAGCCGCGCATGGTGTGGACGATAGAACGCCTCGATCAGCCGTTGCCGTTCTTCGTTGGTGATCGAGCCTCGGAGCGTTGTGCCGCAAGACGTTCGCGCATACACCGCGCCCATGCCCTTCTGCGCCATAGGCTCATCAGCGTCATTAATCGGGAATTCCCATCTTCCCTGTTCAACCCGATGTGTTCCGTGCGGCGCGACGTGATTTATTTGATAACCGCCTGACTACGGCCTGAGTTCCAAGACGTCCGGCGGCGCCGGCGCAGGCCAATGGCGCCAAGCGAAGGCTCGAGGCGAATCCTCGCCATGAAAGGCGCATGCCCCACTTGCGCCGCACCAGGTTGGCGAACGAGAAAAGAGCATCACTCGAGTACTTCATTGCACGGCGGGCTCCGACCTCTTGCTGTGCGAACTCCTGGACTAGTTCGGCGATAACGTTCCAATTCTGCGCAAATCTGCTGAACCCGGTGGGCAGCGCAAACAATTCACCGGCCAATTGGTTGCCCAAATCATCCGGTGGCAATGGGCGTGTCCCGCGACCCGCACACTGCAACAACGATCGCGCAGCATGCCTGTCACCATATACTACAGACCTTTCGAACATCTTTAGAGCCCACATGCGACATAAATCGTCGAGATGTTCTTCTCTGCATCCATCCTTGTATGCCGACGACGGGCTCGTGCATCGCGGGTCGGGGCGATGCGTCCTGTGCAGAAT
>JBEKCB010000034.1:0-58728 GCA_050015075.1 Candidatus Brocadiia bacterium
AAAAAGCGCGGGCTGATAGACGGTCAGGACGCGCCGGCGCTTTTTGGCCTCGCGGATGACGGCCGCCGCTTCGCGCGCGTCGCGCGTCATGGGCTTTTCCATGATGACGTGCAGTCCGCGCCGCAGCGCCGCCACCGCCATCGGTTTGTGGAGATGCGTGGGAGTGGCGATGACGACGGCGTCGAGGCCGGGCTGCTCGATCATCTGCGCGTAATCGGCGAAGGCGCGGCATTTCAGCTCGCGTTCCGCCTCCGCGCGCCGGTCGGCCTCCATGTCGCACGCGGCGACGAGCCGGAAATCGGGGTGCTTGACCAGCGCGCGCGCGTGCTGCTGCCAGCCGATCCGGCCGAGTCCCGCCAGGGCGATGTGCAACGGCTTCTTGTTCTTTTTCATCGCGTTCACTCCACTTTCTCTGAAGGGAAAAGCGCGGTTGCGCCGCGAGCAGCCGGCCACTGTATACCACCGCGCGGTGCGAGCGTCAAGGGTTCTCCGCGGTGACCTTTCGCCTGTGGACTTGCGTCATTCCCTTCGGCGGCCAGGAGCGCCGGTACTGCTGCGTGCCGAAGCGATCGAGATCGTCCGCCAGGATGAACACGCCGCCGTCATGCCAGGCGTTCCCTCGGGCGAGCCAGTCGGCGATGCCGCGCTGAAGGCTGGTGTCGCGCGGCGCCGTCGCGAGACTGAATTCCTCCTGCAGGAAGACGAACCACAGGCTCTCGACGCCCCAGGGCACGACGGGATACAGGTAGAATTCGCGCAGGCAGCGCACGAGGTTCGAGGAGGGCGGCAGAATTTCCTCGAGGTGCGGGCTGAACATCCACGAGCGGCAGGCGACCGCCGCCGGCGCCTGGCCGGGAAAATGCCGGCGGAAGAACTCCACCGCGCGCCGCATGGACCCGGCGCACTCGTCGAGCGAGAACCGGTCGCCTGCGGGGATGTGCATCTGGAGCACCGGGTCGCCGCGCGCCAGGACGCGCTGCCAGTCGGCGAGCGGCAGCTCCACTTTCCGATGCTCGGCGACGCCGGAGGGCGAGATGGGATACCCGGTCACCGCGGAGTCGGCGATGACGAGCGTGGATTTCCACGCCGGCGGCGTCTCGGCCGATTCGGCGTTCGCCACGTATCCCTGCCGGTCGAACGCGATTCCCTCTTCGGCCAATGCAACCACGGCGCCCGACCGGCGGTGGCGGAAAACCAGCACCGGCGCGGTGCTGGGCCGCGCCCAATACTCGAGCCGGCCGAAGCGGAAATAGAGGTTCTCCCGGATATAGTTCCGCAGCCATCCGATCTGCCGCGCGAACAGTCCCAGCCGCCCGCGGTTCGCGCGCGCGTAGTAAACGCTCATGGAGTGCACCTGCCGGCACGTCTCCCGCGTGACCTCTTCGGGCACGCCGATCGAGCGGTGATACTCGCGCATCAGCGGCATCATGCCCAGGGCGATGAGCAGGTAGAAGACGCCGCCGGCGTCGCCGAGGGCCGTCTCCAGCTTGGGCCATCCCGCGAAGGATGGATCCGCGCCGAAATACGCCCGCCGGTAGCCGTGCCAGGCAAGTCGCAGAAGAGCCGGGTCCTCCGCAATCCGCCGCGCCGCGTCTTCCAGGGCAGGCTCGACGGATTTGCTGAAGCCGCTCCACTCGCGGCAGGAACTGAATTCGGCGGGAGTCAGGAACGAGGGCCGGCCCGCCGGCAGCAGGCTCATGGACTCGTCCCAGGCCGGCCGGACCGCTTCAAGGGAGGCCATTTCCTGGAGCGCGGATAGGACTTTTTCAAGCTTCACGTCTCTTCTCCTGACAGCGGGCGGGCATCAAGCAGCGCATTGTGACGAGTGAGGTCACGCCCGTCAAGCAGCGCTCTCGATTTGCCGATCCTTGACACGCACTTCGAGGCGGCATAGGATGCTGCACCATGCAGACCGACCTTGAACGTTTCATAGACTGCATGGAGTATCGCTCGTCCGACCGGCGGCCGAACCATGAACTGGGCGTGTGGCCGCAGACCCGGCAACGGTGGAATGCGGAAGCGCCCGGCGCGGTCGGCGAATTCAATTGGAACTGGTTCTACAACGAACCCGCGCTGGGGCTCGATCGGCGCGACTACATCCGCGTCAACTACGGGTTCATCCCGTCATTCGCCCGCAAAGTCCTGGAGGAAACGCCGGAATACGAAGTCATCCGGAACGCCAACGGCATCGTGACGAAGGCCTTGAAGGCCGGCACGGTCGGCGACGTGCGCATGTGCATGGACCAGTACCTTTCCTTTCCCGTCGCCCAGCCGGAGGATTTCCCGGCGGTGAAGGCGCGCCTGGTCGCCGGCGTCCCCGAGCGCCGGCCGCCGGATCTCGCCCGGAAGCTCGCCGCCTGGCGCCGGCGGGAATGTCCGCTGGTGCTCGGAGAGAACTGCGCCGCCAACGGCTTCTACTGGCGCGCCCGCGAGTTCCTGGGCACCGAAGCGCTCTCTTATGCCTGGTACGATCACCCCGGCCTCATGCACGAGATGATGGCCTTCTACGCCGACTTCATCATCGAGACCAGCCGGCCGGTGCTGGAAAAGATCGCCCCCGATTACTTCGTCTTCAACGAAGACCTTTCGATGAAGAACGGCCCGCTCCTGAGCCCGGAGACTTTCCGAACGTTCATCTTCCCGCACCTCAAGCGGGTAGTCGCCTTCCTGCGCAGCCACGGCACCCGGTACATTGCCGTGGATTCCGACGGCGACCCGACGGCGATCGTGGCCCTGTGGATGGATGCCGGCGTGGACACCCTCTGGCCGATCGAGCGGGCGTCGGGGATCAGCCCAATGGCGCTGCGGAAGCGCTTCGGCAAGGGGCTGCGACTCTGGGGCGGCGTGGACAAGCGCGTCCTGGCGCAAGGCCCCGCAGCGATCCGCGCGCACCTGCGCGAGTTCATTCCGCTGATCGAAGAAGGCGGCTTCATCCCGACCGTAGATCACACCGTGCCGCCGGATGTCTCCTGGGAGAATTTCCGCTACTATATGGACTTGAAACGGCGGCTGCTTGCGGGTGCGTTCACGGCGCTGGGATAGGCCGCCGTGAAAGTGCGGCGGCTATTGCTTCGTATCGCCCAGATAGAACTCGAGCGCCGCGACCGATTTCAGAAAATGCTCCCACGAGTGCCGTTCGCTGACAAGACTCCTGGCCCGCTCGGCCTTCATGGCAGCCTCTTCCGGTCTGCTCATCAGTTGCAGGATGGCGGCGACGAACTTGGGAACGTCGTCGTAAGGTTCAATAAGATATCCCGTCTCTCTGTTGATCAACTCGGGAACGCCGCCGACGCTCGACGCGACAACCGGCAAGCCGCATGCCGCTGCCGCCAGCAGCACGTTGGGCAGGCCGTCCCATTGTGAAGTGTACAGAAGCAGGTCAAAATCCTGCGTCGGCAACGACGAGAATCCATCAAAAACGCCATGGAGAAGAACGTTGCGGCATTTGCGTAACTCCCGAAGGTCCCGGTCGTGTGAATCCAGCAAGGGAGAGCCATAAACGTGAAACTCAAGTTGCGGCAGCGCTTGTGCAATTGCACGCAAAAGGTCGGGCCGTTTTTGGCGGTCCAGCCTTCCAGCCCAAAGGACTTTTCCGGAGTTTCCCGAAGACAGTGAACGTCTCCTGCGCGTTTCAGGTGTCGGGGCGTATATGGTCCTGAAGAGTTTCTCAGGGAACCCATAAATGTCGCACAGAGTTCGCGGATAACTGTGGTTGTCTGAAAGGACGCAGCTCAGGTGAGAATACGCATCACAGAGGAAACCGTGGGCATACCCAAATGGTTTCAACTCCGCCGTGTAGTCCTCGCAAAACAGCGAGGCGAACAAGCGCGAGGACTCCGAGAAGCACCGTCCATGTGCGGCGTATATTGACCATCCCAAGTGGGAATTTATGTTGTGTATGACCGCGGGCTCAAGCTGCAGAAGCAGCCGCAACAGGACAAATCGTTGTTCGTCAAACGTGAGGTGTCGCGCCGCTTTTCCAAATTCGAGCGCCCCGACGTTCTCCGGCAATTTGTGGAGCCACGGGGAATCGGTGTTCTCCGTTGTAATGACGAGGACATTCTTGCGGTATTCATCCACCAGCGCACGAATGAAATCCAGAGCTTCAATGTCGGCCCCGCCGCGTTGCAGCCATGGCAGCAGAAACACGTGCGAGTAACGGTTCGCACCGAGGACTTTCATCGCGCCCGCGAAAATCGGGACCTCCTTGCGGAGCGGGATAACGTTTTTGTAATAGGGAACGGTGCCGAGAAATGCCTGATCTGGAAAAAGCCCAGGCTCGATTTCCGATAATGCCTTGAGTTCTTCGATCAGCCAGTCGGGGGCGGACCAGCGGGACGGCTGCTGCCACATTCCTAAGGAACCCGAGTTGGGCTCCAGCATTTCCAGGAGCAACAGCTTGACTCTATGGATCAAACTCAAACACCGCGCTTGCAGCGGCGAAGGGAGGAGCAGTATCAGCGGGCGGACCAGAGTGTAATAGAGGGCCTTAACACAGGAACGCGCCGCGAGCTTAATGTTGTGCGCACATGCCCTGGTCAGACGAAGCAGGCTGCTGTGCAGCGTTTCGGTTGAGGCATGAGTCTGTGGAGAAATGTTGCCTTCCGGCGACACGGCGGGCCGCTGCGCAACGTCAGCCTCGTGATGCGGATATAAAACATTGATCTGGCTGAAGAGCGGACTTCGCGGGATTACGGCGGCCGCCGCATCGTGTTCAGACCAACGGCTGCCGGCGGTTTTCATCCGAGTGAAGTGAGCGGTACACGGCACCACCTCATGCTTGACTCCATCCGCCACCACCAGCGTATTCCAATGCCAGTCTTCATATCCAAACCCATTCCTGGCCCTCGCAGCCACGTAGGGTATTCGGACACATGTCTCACGCCGGAGGAACGCCGCAGAATTCCAATAGTTGAAGCACAGCAGGTTGCCGACGTGGAACTTAGGTGAATCCTGACTCAGGTGGCGCCAGCAGCGCTGAATCCTTCCAAATGCAAGCACCACCTCCGGATGCAGGACAACCTCGCGCGAAGTCGCCTCCATCTGCAGATAGGCGTTATAAAGCCAATTCTCGGAAATGAAGTCGTCGCCGTCCACAAATGCCACATATTCGCCCGACGCCCGCTGCACACCTGCGTTCCGCGCCAACCCGGGATCGCCAAATGACGTTTCGACGACCAAGTTAGGCGCGGACTTCAGAACGATGTCCCGTGTCAAGCTCGCAGCATTGTCGAGGACACAGACTCTTTCCACATGGAGGGATTTCTTTTCGCAGTAATCCGTCGCGCGGCCTATGCTGCGCAGCGTTCGATGGGCAATCAAGTCTTCTGCATGAAACAGGATGATGCACGAAATATCCACTGCGGACTCCGTTGAGCCGGGATTTGCCAAATGGCCCGCGTCGAGAAATCGGCCGCCGATCAAACGGCACATGCTAACGACAGAAGTCGCCCCGTGTCAAGGAATTGTTCGGCGGATCAAAGGAGCGGGCTGAAGAGCTTTGCCATGTTCTGGCCCAAGCGGCGGACCATCGGGCGACGCTTCCAGGCCTGGGGATCGAGCGGTACAGAATCCCGCAGGTACTTGTCTTGCACTTCGCGCAACCTGTCGGTCATCGCCCGGCCGTAGCAGATCAGGTTCACCTCGAAGTCCAGCGTGAAGGAACGGATATCGAAATTACCCGTGCCGATGAGGGCGAGGGCGTGGTCTATACTCATTGTCTTGGAGTGAAGCAGCCCCGGCTTGTAGAGGTGCACGTTGACTCCGACAGCGATGAGGTCGTCGTAGTACGCTCGCGAGGCGGCGCCAATCAGGATCTGATGGCAGTGCCCGGGGACAATCAGGTCCACCTTCACTCCGCGCCGCACGGCGACCTCCAGCGCTTGCATGAACGGCTCGTCGGGCACGAAATAGGGGGTGGTCAGAACAACCCGTTCGTGGGCATCGTAGAGCGCCGCCACCAGCAGGCGCTGGTAATTGTCGGTGGGGTAGTTCGGACCGCTGGGCAACGTCTGGACGAGGCCCGGTCCCTTGCCGGCTGGCTTCGGATAGACGTCCTCGTCGTCCAGAACCTCGCGCGTCTCGAAGTGCCAGTCGGAAAGAAACACGCCCTGAAGCTCCAGCACGGTCGGGCCGGCCAGCCGCACCATCAGGTCCGTATAGGCCACACCGCGATGTCCGTAATCGGCATTGACGATGTTCTGCGAGCCGGTGTATCCGAGCCGGCCGTCAATCACCACCAGTTTCCTATGGTTCCTCAAGTCAATCCTGGCCATCCTGCGCCGGAAGAGGCCGACGGGCATCGCCGCGCGCACCAGAATGCCATTGTCCTTCATCGTGCGGCCCAGGTTCCGCAACATGCCATGCGAGCCCACCGCGTCCACAAGCACCCGGCAGGTCACGCCGCGACGGACCGCGCGGGCCAGCGCATCGGCTACGCGACGGCCGGTCGCGTCGTCGGCAAAAATGTAGAAAAGCATGTGGACGTGGCGCCGGGCGGCGTCAATATCGGCGATGATCCGGGCGATGACTTCGTCGGGTTCCGTGAGCAGTTCGAAATCGTTGCCGCCGAGGATCGGGAAATCGCCGAGGCTCTTGGCGAGGGCAACCGTGGAACTCAATTCCTTGCCGAGTTCCGCGCCGGCGATATGCGGACGCGCCGCAGACTGACGCCGGGCGGACTGGATCGTCTGGAGCAATTCCCGGTGACGCTGAATGCGGCGGCGCGGTATCCGGTAGTCGCCGATCAGAAAGAAAAGGATCAGCCCTGGAATCGGGAGAAAGAAGATAATCGCCAGCCACGCCAGCGCCGAAACCGGCTTGCGGTGATACGGCACGACCACCAGCATCACCAGCCGGATTCCCCACTCGACGATCTCGTACGGCAGTATCAGATAGGGCATCATGTTCCGCAGGCAGCCATGGCCGGCGCGGCTTTAGTGCAGCATTTCGCAAGGCCGACTGGACTTGCGAAATGCCGCACTTCCACAGGGGCTTCACCCCTATGGCGCTCCAAGACGCTCCTTCCCGTCGCGTCTTTCCGCTGTAACCCCTTGGAGGGCCTTCCGCGGCCCTCCAAACCTCCCGCGACGTACAGCGCATTTCAGAAGTCCAGACGGACTTCTGAAATGCTGTGCTTATCGAGCCCGGACGACTTCGATGTCCGCGAGCACCGCAAAGTGGTCCGACACCTTGTCCGGCAGGACCTGGTATCGCTTCACCCGCAGTTGCGGAGAAACCAGGATCCAGTCCAGGCGCCACTTTTTCCTGCCGAGGTGGAAAGTGGTCAGCTCGCTGGAGTCGGGCGCTTGAGGTTGCAGGTTCAGCTCGTAGGCGAGCCGTCTGAGCGAATCGTCTTCGCCGCCCCACTGGCAGTTCAAATCGCCCAGGACGACCAGCGGCACTTTTCTCCCGCCCAGGTGCTCCACCATGGCCGCGACCTGTCTGTGGCGCGCTTTCCGCCGCAGACACGCGAGGTGGACTGAAACGATGTCCACTTCCAAATGCGGAGCGCCCGCCGGCGAGATCGTGGCCATAACAAAGCCCTTGGTGAGGCTCGGAAATCGGTGGTCGAATGTCACGGATTTCAGATTCTTGAGCGGGAGTCTGGAAAGAATCGCCGTGCCGTAGGCGATGCGCCGCATCTTTCCGATGGACACGTGCTCGCCCAGGAAATAGTGCGCATAGTCGCCGAGCCCGGCGAGCCGTTCGACGTGGTCAAAATTCCCGCTCAGACACGAGTTCCCGTCAACTTCCTGAAGCCCCACCACGTCGGGCCGTTCCCGCTTGAGCACGGCGGCGATCTCGGAGAGATGCTTCTCGACGGTCCGGCGCCTGAAACACGGGTAGTTCCTCAGCTTGCGCCCGTGCGCGGCATTGAGGGTGATGACGCGAAACGAGGGCAAGCTCGTTTTATGCGCCTCGTGCTTCACCATGGGCTTGGCCGTTAGAATTGGAATCCCCGTTCCTTGAAGATCCTCACGCAGGCGTCCACAACAGCCGCGTCAAAGAGAATGCCCTTGTTCGCGGATATTTCCTTGAGGGTCGTCTCCAAGCTGGCCGCCGGCCGGTAAGGACGGGTGGAGAGCATCGTCTCGACCACGTCGGCCACGGCGAGGATCCGCGCTTCCAGAAGGATGGCGTCTCCCTTGAGGCCTTGCGGATAGCCCGAGCCGTTCAGCCGCTCGTGATGCTGCAGCGTGGCGAGGGCGACCGGCCAGACGAAATTGATTTCCTTCAGGATGTCGTAGCCGAATTGAGGATGAGTCTTGACGATGCTGAACTCGTCGGCGCTGAGCCTTCCGGGCTTGAACAGGATTTCGGCGGGTATCGCGATCTTGCCGAGGTCGTGCATATAGCCGGTGATGCGGACTCCTTCAACCTGGTCGGCCGGCAGCCCCATTTCGGCCGCGATGGCGCACGAAAGCACCGCCACGCGCTTCTCGTGCCCGGCGGTATAGGGATCGCGGAATTCCAGCGCGGAGGAGATCGCTTTGACCGTTCCGTCCATCATCTGCCGGAGCCGGTCGGCGCTTTCCTCCACCTGCTTCTCCGCGTGCTTGCGCTCGGTGATGTCCGTCACGGCGCCGATCCACTTGCGCGGCTTGCCCGCGGCGTCGTACACCACGCTGCCGCGGTCGAGCCAGTAGAGATAGGTCCCGTCCCTGCGCTTCACGCGGCATTCCAGGCAATAGGGCTCCTCGGACTTCAGCTTCTTCTCCACCGCCGCCAGGACGCGCTCGCGGTCTTCCGGATGGAGCCGGCTCATCCACGCTTCCATCGTCCGCGGGAACCTGTTCGGCTTGTACCCGAGGAGTTCGTCCACCTGTCCGAACCAATCCACGCGCTTGGCCAGGTCCCACTCGTAGATCAGATTCGTCGCGGACTGAGCAGCCACCCGATAGCGCTCGTTGGCCGCGCGCTCCTGCACGAGTTCGGCATTGAGCCGCGCGATCTCGGCGGCGGGAGATTCCGCCCCCGAACGCCTTGCGGCGCGTTTGACGTGCCTGGCCATTCGCCGGCCCCTTCGCCGTTTTCCACGGCTTCCCCAACGTGAACGGTACCGCCTTATGCTACCACAAGATACCGGTGGACGGAAACTTCAGTTGGAGATCGAGTTGACAGCAGCCGTTTCGAAGCTACAATACCACCGCACAGCACCAGGAAGGAGTAACCGATGAAAACTCGAACCGCTTTCACGATTCTTACCGCCGGCATCGTCTCCCTTGGCCTGCACGCCACCGCGGCGCGCGGCCAGCCTGACGCAACCGATCGGATTATGGAAACCAGCAGCGCCTCGCCCGAAGGCTGCACCATCGAAAAGTTCCGCGTCCGCTCACCCGCCATGGGACGCGAGATCAAGGCTCTGGTGGTCCTGCCGCCGGAGTACAAGGCTCATCCGGAGAAGCGTTACCCCATCCTATACACGCTCCACGGCGCCGCCGCGCCCTATGACTGCTTCAGCGCGATGCTCCCGCTCCTCCAGGCGCTCAAGAACAAGCCCATGATCGTCACCTGCATGGATGGCGACGCGTGGTCGTGGTACATAGACTCGCCCGTTCCCCTGGTCGCAGGGAGAGACCCGAAGGACACCACTCGCGTCAAATCCCTCTTCACCACTTTTTTCCTCGACGAGTTCATTCCCTGCATTGATCGTCATTACCGGGTCAACCCCAGGCAGCGGATGCTGACGGGCTTTTCCATGGGCGGCTTCGGGGTGCTGCATTATATGCTGGCCCGGCCCGGAGAATTCGTCTCCGTCAGCGCCCTCAGCGGCGCCTTCTTTCCCTTAAACCCGCCTGATGAGGGGACGGAGAAATTCCTGTCGCCCATCCTCGGTCCTTACAAGGAGCATGCCGAACGCTACCTCGCTTTGGACCTTTACACGGGGATCAAGGACCAGGTGGCGAAAGGCGCCAAGATGCCGCCGATCTACTTGACCTGCGGGACGGAGGATCAGCTGCTGGAGTCGAACCGAGCGATGGCCAAGTTTTTGAAGGAACAGGGAGTGGCCTGCAAGTCCGTTGAAGCCCCGGGCAAGCACGATTGGCCATTCTGGAGAGACGCCTCGGCCGGTATCATTGACTTCCACTGGCGCTCGCTGCAGTAGACAGTCTCTCGGATGGTTTTCGGCTTGTGGAACCGGCCCGGAAGCGCAGAGCCGTCACAATTCTTTCCGGAGACAACGCACGGATTCGCGCACACGGGTGAAGCTGGCCCTGAACCATCAGAAGCCTGACCGGCCGCCGATAGACCTGGGGGCCACGGCGGTCACCGGCGCTCACGTGAGCATCGTCAGCGCACTGCGGCGCCGCCTGGGCCTGAGCAAGGCCGACGAGCGGGTCAAGGTGGTCGAGCCCTATCAAATGCTCGGCGAAGTGGCCGACGATCTCAAGGTCGCGCTGGGCTGCGACTTCGCGGGTCTGGGGATGCGCAGGAACCTCTTCGGTTTCGAGAACCGGGACTGGAAACCCTGGGTGACATTCGACGGGACACCGGTGCTCGTGCCCGGCAAGTTCAATACTGTTCCGGAGCCGAACGGCGACCTGCTGCTCTATCCGGAGGGAGACGCCGGCGTCCCTCCAAGCGGACGCATGCCCAAGGGCGGGTTCTACTTCGACGCCATTGTCCGCCAACCGCCCATTGATGACGCTGCACTCAAGGTCGAGGACAACCTGGAGGAATTCGGGCCCGTTGCCGACGAGGACCTGGAGCACCTGCGCGCGACTTCCGCTGCGCTCTACCGCAACACGCCCTATGCGCTCGTAGGCACGTTCGGCGGGACGGCCTTCGGCGACATTGCCCTGGTGCCGGCTCCGTTTCTCAAGAACCCGAAGGGAATCCGGGACGTGGCGGAATGGTACATCAGCACCATTGCGCGGCGCGAACACGTCCGGGAGATTTTCCACCGGCAATGCGACATCGCGCTCAAGAACCTGGCGCTCATTCACCAGGCGGTCGGGGATCAGGTGGCGGTCATTTTCGTCAGCGGCGCCGACTTCGGCACGCAGAACGCCCCCTTCATCTCACCGGACGCCTACCGCGACCTTTTCCAGCCCTTCCACCGAAAGGTCAACGACTGGATCCACGGTCATACGGCCTGGAAAAGCTTCTGCCACTCCTGCGGATCCATTGAGCCGCTGATCACCGATCTCATCGCTGCGGGGTTCGATATTCTCAACCCGGTGCAATGCTCGGCCGCGAACATGGAGCCGGAGCGCCTGAAGAAGCGATACGGAGAAAAGCTGGTCTTCTGGGGCGGCCTGGTGAACACGCAGAAGACTCTTCCCTTCGGCACGGTGGCCGACGTGGCGCAGGAAGTGGAGTCTCGACTGAAGATATTCAGCCCTGGCGGCGGCTATGTGGCCAACCCGGTCCACAACATCCAGGCCGGTTGCCCCGTGGAAAACGTGATCGAGGCATTTCGCCTGATCAGGGAGATTCAGCACTAAACGGTGAAATCGGTCTATTTCTCAGCCGAACCGGCCCCGGCAGCAGACGCGGCGGCCAGGCGGTGGCGCTCGTCGAGCTTGGCGCGGACCTCGGCCATCTTCTTGGCGGTGATCGGCATCCAGAAGGAGATGACGAACGCCAGCAGCGCGCCGAGGATCAGCATCCCGAACCCCCAGAAGCGCATGCTCTCCACGACTCCCGGCGGCTGGACGTCGAGTTTCACGTCGAACCCGATCCAGACAAGGAGGTACCCGGCGATGACGGTGATGATGGAATTTTGGAACTTGCTCAGCCAGTTCAGCACCGCGATAAAGAGCGCCTCGTGGCGTTCACCGGATTGCAGCTCGTCAATATCGCAGATGTCCGGCATGATCGCGTTCAAGAAAATTCCGCCAATGCCTTGCAGGGGAATGAATGCCAGCGTGAAGCCCATGTAAAGCCAATATTGGCCCGGACGCATGAAGAACGGAAGCAGGAGGGCATTGAGGAGGCCGATGCCGTAGCTGAAAATGATGCCGGTGCGCTTGCCGATGAGCTTGCAGAGGGGCGCGGCGATGAGTACCATGACGAACCCCCAGCCGAGGCCCACAAAATTGCCTGGTACGCCCAAGAACCCAACAGCCATTTTGGGGTCCTTCATGCCGGCGCAAAGGCTGAAGATGAGAATGAAGAAGCTGATCTGCTGCCAGAGCATGTTGCCGAGAGTCGTGGCGAACTGGAGGAGGAGGACCACGACGAAGGCGCGCACGCGGAGTGTCGCCTTGAGCGAATGCCAGATATTGCCTCGCCTGCTCTGCGCCGCCCACTTGAATCGCTCGCGGCAGGCGAACACCACCACGAGCCCGGCGATGAGTGCGAGCACGGCCATCCCGCCCCCGACCCAGCGGATCCCATTGATCGAGGTGCCGAACCAGCTCGCATGCAGGCCAAACCACTGAGCCAGCCAGTCGAGCGCCCGGACCGGCATGTCGAGCCAGCCCTTGCTGTTATGCTGGCCAAGCCACTGGGCAATCGAGAGGGTATTACTCTCAGGGTGGACAAGCCACATGGCAATCATGTAAAGGGGGATCATCCCAGGGAGGCCCATGTAGAAGCCCCGGATGGCCTGAACGCGCGCGCGCTGATTGAAATCGTCGGAAAGCTCGAAGCCGAGCGCCTGATGGGTCGTGTCGAAAATGCCGTAAAGGGAGAAGATCACGAGGTTCGCGACGAGCACCCAGACGAAGAGCGCTGCCTGCGACCAGTGCGGGGAAGCCCACCACATCCCGGCGATGACGAACGCGCCGATCAAGGTCGAGGCGAGGATGAACGGGCGCCGTCGGCCCATGCCGCTGCGGCACGCGTCGGACCAGTTGGCCCAAACCGGATCCAGGAAGCCATCTATCAGCCGGGGCAAGGCTTGCGCCCAGCCGATCAAGATGGGGCTGAGCTTGTACTCCAGCGGGAAGAACTGCATAACGAGGAAGCCGAACGGGATGTACAACAAGATATCGGTCATGGCCCCGACGCTGTAGAGGTGGATCGTGAGCGCCTTGGCTGTAAACGCCTTCTTCGCGGGCTGTTCGCCTGAAACGGCTGCGGAATCTGCTGCCATCAATTAATCTCCAATTGTTGTTGCGGCGATACTCAGGCGTCGTCCGGGTATTGGCTGAAATCGTGCGCGGCCTTCCAGCCCAGGCGGCGATATGAGGGTTCCATGTCGGCGTGGTTCACGCAGTCGCGATGACCGAGCACCCAGAAAGCCTCGCAACTCAGGTCCGGCAGGCGCAGGGCGCAGTCTGCGGCGTCGCCGATGTCGCGCCGGTCAATGAACTGCCAGTTCACGCTCGGCCGCTTCACGCCATACTTATCCACCAGCGTGTCGGCATCGTTAATATACGCCGGCCGCAGCATCGCCACGGCAATGCCCTGCGTGCGATGGTAGTATTCGGCAATGACCTCCTGGCAGGTCTTCGTCAGACTGTACATGCTGGTCGGCTGAGCCGGCATGTCCGAACGCAAGAACTCGCCCGCCTCGTGCTGCGCGTCGAGCACCCCAACACTGGAGATCAGGACCACCCGGCGAATCTTCTTCTCGGCGGCGGCCGCGAACAGGTTCGCGGTTCCCTTCACGTTCGCGTCGAACGGAATCGTCGGCGTGCCGTACACCTCCGGCCGATTCGGCGCCATGTGCGCGATCACCAGCGCGTCCATGCCGTCCACCGCGCGACGGCAGACCGCAAGGTCGCTGACGTCGCCGACTATCAGTTCGTGGCGTGTGTCGCGCTTGACCACGTCCATCAGGCGCAACTGGTGTTTCGATTCGAGCGCCTTGACCAATCCCGCGCCCAGAAAGCCCGTTGCGCCGGTAATGAGCAGTTTCATCTGGTCTCTCCGTTCTCTCACGATGAAAAGTGTGAGACGAAAAGCTGGAACTGATTCCAACAACTGGCGACGTTTTACACACCCTCGGCAAGCGTGTCAAGCGGCCGGTGAGGGGCAGGGGTGGATAAACTCGGATTGAACATCCCGTTCTCTCTGAGGCGACCTGGCGTAAATCAAAGTGACGCCGCTGACGGAACGGCGGCAGAGGCGGAGGTGCATTCGGTTCCACTTCAGCCATCCCCAGCGCCCTGGAACTCTGCTCAAGACCGGCGGACTGGCGAGGAACTTGACAGCGCCAACTTGACCGTATAATCTCCGGTTCAAAAGCCGACTGTCTTTTGGAAGAAGGGCGAATGGGAAATCCCGGTTAAAAGGAAAAAGGCAAAATGATCACCCTCCATGAGAAGCCATGGCTGAAGAAGAACGAAACTCTGGTCTGCCTCGGCGACAGCCTGACAGCCCCCAAGGACGGTTTCGTGGCCCTCCTCGCGAAGGCGCTCAAGCCTCTGAAGATCCGCGTGATCAACGCCGGGCTGGGCGGCGACAAGACGCCGCAGACGCTCGTGCGACTCAGACAGGACGTGATCGCCCGGAAGCCCGATGCGCTTTCTATTTTTCTGGGAACGAACGACGGCGTCATCGGCCGCGGCCGATGGGCGGATGAACCCCGCGTCACGCCCGAGGCTTACCGCTGCAACCTCGTCTGGATCATCTACATGTGCCGGTTGAACGGGATTAAGAAGTTCAGCATCACCCCGCCGATGTTCTATGAGGGCGGCCTGTGGACGGAATTCGGCGAACCCTTCGGCCTCTACCGCCTCGCCGCGCGCGAAGCCGCTGATGAAATGGGCGCCCGGCTTGTGCCGGCGGACGTGGCGTTTCAACAGGAATGGCAGAAACACCCCGGCCACACCGGCCTGCTGCTCACCGACGACGGAGCCCATCTGAACGCCGCCGGCCACCGGCTGGTGGCCGACGCAAGTCTCAAGGCGTGGAAGATGGCGTAAAGGCCGAAGACACCACGCGGCGAATGCAATAGGCTTTGTTCCTCCGCCGGGAAACGGGTGAAATGGAAGCGAGTTGAATCCATCGCTGGTTGATAATGCCAGCGGATTTGACAACCGCCGAGAGGCGGACCGGTAAGATGGGAAATCGCCGGCAAAATATTTTCGCGGGCGACAGTCAGCAGCAGTGGCTGCCGTGCAAAGGATGGGCGGTGCGCGCGGTGACGGCCTGCTTCGCCTTGCTCACCGCGGTTTCAGCGATCGGCGCAGAATCAAGGGAAGCGACTGAACAGGAGAAGAAGATGACCATCGGCGCTTACTATTTCGACGGGTGGGCGGGCCATAACCGATCGGCTGAGGATGCCGGGCAACCGTGGGCTCGAAACGCTCCTGCGCTGCTGACCCGGAGGATGATCGAGGAGTTCCCGCAGCGGGAGCCGCTCTGGGGCTGGCGGGATGATTCGCCGGCGATTATGGAGCGGCAAATAGATCTCGCGGCGGGCCACGGCCTCGACTTCTTTGCGTTCTGCTGGTACTGGCACGATAACGGGGGGCCGATCAACGAGAAGGCGATCGAGGAAGACCCCAAGCACAGCGGGCTGGAACTGTTCCTGAAGGCGAGAAACAGCCGGCGCATGAAGTTCTGCCTGCTGGTGGCCAATCACGATGGATTCGAGATCAAAGGGACGGAGCATTGGAAGCAGGCCGCCGACTTCTGGATGCGCTATCTGAAGCACCCGCAGTGCGTCACGGTCGGCGGGAAGCCGCTGGTGATCATTTTCAATCCCGGCGGCGGAGATAAGGACGGCTTCGCGTACCTGCAGGAAGCGGCGCGAAAAGCGGGGCTGCCGGGCGTGGCGATCGCCGGTTGCGGGGGCGGGACGCCGGAGATGGGTTACACCCACAGGACGCATTACAACGTGATACCGGGGTACACGGCCGGATCGGAGGAGCACAAGTACGCGGAACTGGCGGCCGCGAACCGAGAGGCGTGGGCCGGCAGCCGCGGGCAGCCGTACATGCCGGAGATCATAGTCGGGTGGGACAAGCGGCCGTGGGAGAATCCGACGGGCCTGCACCAGAATGCCGGATGGTACTACCCGGACCGCACGCCGGAGCAGTTCGCGATCCACCTGCGCGATGCGATGGCGTGGATGGACGAACACCCCGAAGAGACCACCGCCGAGCGCATCGCTCTGATCTATGCGTGGAACGAATTAGGCGAAGGCGGGTACATGGTCCCGACCAAGGGCGACCCCGACGGCAAGTACCTGAAGGCGCTTCGGTCGGTGGTGATGCCGGCCGGTCAACCGGGTCAGCCGGGCGCTCCAGCGGATGCGGACAAGGCGCACCCTTGAGCTTTGACCGCCGATCACCGGCGGATATCACTTTTCGAGGAGGAAAAAATGTCCTTCCAGTCTGCCGCAAGCGCGCTGCTGACGGCCTTCCTGCTGTTCACCGTGGGTGCCAATGCGCCGGCCGCTGAGGGCCCGCCGCCAGAGGAGCATTGGCAGCTCTGGGACGACAACGGCGCCGAGGGCTGGTTTGCGCCGGAGTATAAGTACGATGACGGCATGACGCCCGCGCCATGGGAAGATGCGTTCACATTTTTCCGGCAGCCGGCCGGCAGCCTGGGATGGATCGTCGCCAACGGCGACAACCTCGAGTTCGAGAAGGCGCCGGGCCGGCCCATCCACTTCAAGGGGCTCACGACGCACGCATTCGCCTGCCCGCCCGAAAAGGCTGCGGCCTATGCGAACATCCTGCGCAAGTTCGGCTTCAACGAGGTGCGGTTCCACTCCCTCTGCGAGGGCCTCCTCAAGAAGGAGGGAAGTCTGTCGGCGTCGAGCCCGAGCGGAACGACTTCAACGTACACCCTGCCTGAGCTCGACCCGGACCGCATGCGGACGTTCGACAACTACTTCGCCGAATTGAAGAAGGCCGGCATCTACGTTCGCCTGTCCGGCAATTTTGCCACGTACTGGTCCCCGTCCACCGGCGTGCATACTCCGGAGAAAATTCCGCGGCTCAACAACATCGCGTACTTCTTCGACGATAAGCACCAGGAGCTTTATCTGAAAAGCGTCCGCCTGTTCCTGGACCACGTCAATCCCTATACCGGCTTGCGCTACGCCGACGATCCCGCCTGCAACATGTACATGGTGGTCAACGAGACCAGCCTCTACTGGAGCGACGCCCGGCTTCTGCCGGAGTACTACCGCAGCGAGCTGCAGGAGAAATACAACGCCTGGCTGACGGAGAAATACGGGGACGACGCCGCCTTGCTGAAGGCCTGGCAGGCGCCCGGCCAGGGGACGGCCCTCGGCGGCGACGAATCGCTCTTCGACGGCAGCGTCGCTCTGATGGGACCCAGGGGCGTGGCCGGCGCGGAGGAGAAAGATCACAAGCGCGGAGCCGACGAGATGCGGTTCTACTACAAGCTGGAGACCGACTGGTTCGGAAAGGTGCGCAGCGCCATCCGGGAAACCGGCAGCCGGATGCTGGTGCAGAGCACCTCCTGGAACGGCCCCGCCGCGTTGCAGGAAATGCAGACCGCTTCGGAGGCGGCGCTGGATTTCACCGGCAAGCACGTCTACTGGCTCGGCGGCGGGGCGGGGCTGAGGCGCGGAGAGTTCCGAATGGCCAACGAGCCGGTCGAGCGCCACCCCAACGACCATCTCCTGCTCCTCTGCTACCAGCACGTCGCCGACAAGCCCTTCAACATCACCGAGTGGAACTTCTGCTACCCGAACGATTACACCACGGAGGCGGCGGTATTCATGGCCGCCTACGGCGCGCTTCAGAACGTCTCGGCCAATCATCGCTTCGACGCCGACGAGCCGGAATTCCTCCCCATGAAGGACAATTCCTTCAGCATGTTCGAATCGCCCGCCGGCATGGCCGTTGAGCCGCTGGCTTATTTCCTGTACGTGCGCGGCGACCTGCGTCCTGCCCCGATCATCCGCCAGGATGCGCTGACCGAGGCCGAACTGTTCGACCCCTTCCGCGGCCGGCAGGAGCGCGGGCGGCGCGGGGGCGGCTACTTCCCGTACCTCGGCGGCCAGCCCGGGCCCTGGGACTCCATGCTGGTGGGCGGCGTGCGGCTTTCCTTCGACCCGGCAAAGTATCCTGCCATCTGGGATCAGAAAACCTATGACGCCGGGCACGACGCGCAGGCCGGCACGATCACGAGCATGACCGGCGAACTCGTCTGGAACACGCGCGGCGAGTTCGTGCAGGCGCAGACGCCCAGGACCCGTTGCCTGATGGGCGCCCTCCAGGGCAAACACGAGAACGGCCCGCTCACGATGGACCTCAGCCGAGCCTACGGCGTGGCCGGAATGGCCAGTCTCGACGATCGTGCGCTCGAAACCTCGCAGCGCATCCTCCTCACTCTGGCCGGCCGCGACCGCAACACCGGCCAGACGATCGAGGCGGTGATGCCCGGCGACCAGCCCGCGTCCGGACGCAGGGGCAGATACAGGCTGGAAGTGCTCGGCGGTCCTCCGATTATCGAGGAGCCGGTCACGGTGGACTTCTCTCTGAAGACGGAGCACAACGGGACCTGGACGGTCTTGCCGGTGGACGTCTGCGGACGGCCCCTTGCGGACCGGCAGCGGACATTGACCGCCGCCGACGGCGTGCTCACGGGTAAAATCAGCACGCGCGACGATAAAGCGCTGAATTACATCTTGACGGTCCAATGAAGGAGCGATGCGGAATTGCCCGGAACCGAGCAAGCCCCGGCCGTGGCGCCAACTTGCCGGAGGCCGGTCCGCCGCGTACTTCACGCCCCATGCGTGGAATCGCCCGGGCGGGCCTTCTTGCGGTTGTCGGGGCCTCGTGGTAGATTCCTGCAAACGGCGGCGCAACAGGGCGGCGTGAACTTGAGAGGGGATCACGACCATGCACTGGCAGCACATCCTCTGGCCCAGGCTGACCAGCCGACCGGTTCGGGCGCGCATGCGCCATTTTCGGATCCCGCAAGCCGACCGGCATTCGCGCGTGCATCTCCGCGTCGAGGAGGACGGCAGCGGCCTGATGCTGGTGGACGCGACGGTGGCGGTGCGGCTGAACCACTCGGCGATGGAGATCGCCCACGCGATTCTCGAGGGAAAATCGCTCGAGCAGACGACGCGCGCGCTGCGCAAGCAGTTCCGCGACGCGACAGCGGAACAGGTCGCGCGCGACTACGAGAAGCTCAGGCAGATTCTCTTCCCGGCCGGGCACGAGGCGCAGTGCCCGTGGCAGGATCTGGCGTCGAAAGAGAACGAGCCGTTCTCGATTAAAGTCTCCGCGCCGTACCGCGCCGACCTCGCCCTGCTCTACCGCTGCCAGAACCACTGTCCGCACTGCTATGTCGAACGGTCGCGCGAGATGCCATCGCTCTCGCGGGAGCAGTGGAACTCCGTCCTCGAAAAGCTCTGGCATGCGGGCATCCCGCACATCTGCTTCACCGGCGGCGAGGCGACGCTCTGCGACTTCCTGGTCGAGCTTGTGGAGAAAGCGCGGGACCTCGGGCAGGTCAGCGGACTCCTGACGAACGGCAGGCGCCTCTCCGAGCGCGACTACGCCCGCCGTCTCGTCGCCGCCGGACTCGACCACGTTCAGATCACCCTCGAGTCGCACGTCGAGGACGTTCACAATCGAATGGTCGGCGCGCCCGGCTACGGCGAGACGCTGGCGGGGCTGAAGAATGCGCTCTCCGAGGGCATCTACACCGTGACGAACACCACGCTGACGCGGCTGAACGCGCCGCAGATCGAGCAGACGGTGGAGTTTCTGCACGGGCTCGGCGTGAAGGCGTTCGCCTGCAACTCGCTCATCATCTCCGGCGGCGGAAAGAACAGCGACGTGGGACTGACGATGCCGGAACTGGCGCGCGTGCTGCCGCTGGTGAACCGGAAGGCCCGCGCGCTGGGCATGCGATTCATCTGGTATACGCCGACGCCGTACTGCCGCCTGAATCCTGCGCAGCTCGGCCTGGGCTTCAAACGCTGCACCGCCGCCGAGTACAACATCTGCGTCGAGCCGAACGGCGACGTGCTGCCGTGCCAAAGCTGTTACCGCGTCGCCGGAAACATGCTCGCCGACCCGTGGAAGAAAATCTGGTCAGGCCCGGTCTTCAAGGAAATCCGCGACCGACTGGCCGTGCCGGACGACTGCCGCACTTGCCCGGACTTCGCGATCTGCGGCAGCGGGTGCCCCTTGAGCCGCGAACATGACATGATCCACTGCACGGACCGCGTTTCGGAAGGATAACGCATGGGCCGGAATCAACGGAGGCCATGGACGATCCTGGCGGCGCTCGCCTGCGCCGGTTTCCTCGCCGCGGTCGCGCCGGCCCAGGAGTACCGGTTCAGCGTGCCCGAGGCACAGGTCGTGCTGACGGTGCAGCCGGATGCTTCGATCCTCGTTGACTATCGCCTCAGGTTCCAGAACGACCCGGCCGCGCACCCGATTGACATCGTGGATGTCGGCATGCCGACGAAGGACTACGAGGTCCTGACCGCTTCCATTGACGGCAAGCCGCTGAATTCATGGAAACCCTCGACCGCCATCGAGACCGGACCGGAAATCCACCTGGAGGGACATGCCATCCCGCCCGGCGGCGCCGGCACGTTCGAATGCCGCGCGCGCGTCACCGGCATGGTCTACGAGGACCGCGGCGACAAGGGCCGCGCCTCCCTGCGCTTTACGCCGACCTGGTTCGGCGATCGATATGTCACGGGCGAGACGGACCTGCTCCTGATCGTCAAGTTTCCGCCGGGCGTCCACCCCGACGAGGTCGTGTGGCAGACGAACATGCCGCAGTTCTTCAAGAAGGGCGCGCTGGACCCGGACAACGTGGCCTTCGTGGCCTGGAAGGAGCATTACCGGTTCACCGGGCCGAAGATGTTCGGCTGCTCGTTCCCACGGTCGGTCATGGCGCGCGTTGAGTCGAGCGGCCTATGGACGATGTTCCGGTTCTGGTGGGAAGGATCGGCGGAGGCGCAGGAGATCGGCGGGGCGATATTCCTCGTTCTGTTCAGCATCTTTTTTCTGCTCGTGACGCGCGGCACGGGGATCACGGTGCTGATCCTCTGCATCGGCGCGTGCATCATTGTGATGGTTGAGTCGCCGACGTTGCATCTGTGCCTGTGGCTGTTGATCCCGATCATGGGCGCGGCGTGGTATTTTGCCCTGCACCGCGCGAAGCCGCATTACCTGCCGGCGGTTGCGCAGGTGGAAGGCGGCGGCGTGTGCCGCGGCTTGACGCCCGCGGAGGCCGGCGTCCTGCTCGAACTGCCTCCGCAGCGGGTGCTCGGCATGATCCTCACGAGCCTGTTCAGCCGAGGCATCATCCGCACGGTCAAGCCGGAGCCGCTGGAGGTCGAACTGCGCGGCACGCGGCCGGAGCCCAACATCGTCCAGTTGCAGGGACAGCGCACCATGCTGGAACCCTACGAGGTCGGGTTCCTGGATGTCCTGTGCGCGCCACCGCCGGAAGTGGCGGAGAAGGATTTCAGCGCGCCGTTGAAAAACATGGTCGGCTCGGTCAGCTATAAGATCAGCGGCTTCGACCGCGAGGCGACGCGCGCGTATTATCGCGCCGTCACGGCGCGCGCCTGGGAGCAGATCAGCGCCGAGACGGACCCGACGAAGAAGGATGACCTGGCGGCCCAGCGGCTGAGCTGGCTCTCCCTGTCGGACGACTACGAGCGGCGAATGGAGGCGGAGCGAGCGCGCGGCTGGTCCTATTGGCCGAGCTGGTATTATGCGCCCGGCTACGGCCACAGCGAGAACTGGTACCGAGACTTGAACCGGTCGGTGGCCCCGGCGGCGGCGCGTTCGGCGCAGAGTATCGTGCCGCCGGTCAAAGGAGTGGACCTTTCCGGTGTAGACCACTTCACGCTGAACAGCCTGAACCAGATCGCGGAGTCGGCCGAAAGCGGCGGAGGCGGCGGCGGCGGTTTCGGCGGCGGCTGTGCCTGTGCCTGCGCCGGCTGCGCCTGCGCGTGCGCGTGCGCCGGCGGAGGGCGCTAGTGTAGTGTCCGGGAAATAACATACATAAGCCTAGCCCGCGTCATGTTGAGCGCAGCGAAGCATCTCACACCATAAGCCGTTGCCGACGCGCAGCGTATGAGATTCCTCGCTCCGCTCGGAATGACCAGACTTTATGCAACTCATTTCCAGGACAGCACACTAGGTCGAGCGAAAGCGCCGAATCGTCCTCGGCGGTGGAGATCCGAGCGGTGGGGAGCGAAGCGAGCGCGCCGAAGGACTCTCTTCAGACGCTGGACGAGCAGTACCGGCGCCAGGCCGCGTGGTTCTATGGAGTGCGGTCGAACCTGCTGAGGCGGGTGGCGATCGAGGGGAAACGGCGCGTGCTCGATCTCGGCTGCGGCACCGGCGCGGTCATCGAGGAACTGGCGCGCCGCTGCAAGGGGCAGGTGGTCGGACTGGACATCGAGGCCGCGCCGCTCAATCTCCATCCCGGGCGATTCGCCGCCTCAGATCGGGTGATCGCTGCCGGCGGGGCGCTTCCGTTTCCGGACGCGAGCTTCGACCTGGTGTTCACTCAGATGCTCTTCCTCTGGGCGGCCGAGCCCGGCGCGCTCGTCCGTGAAATCGCGCGCGTCCTTGAGCCCGGCTGCGAACTCATCGCGGCGGCTGAGCCGGATTTCGGCGGGCGGATCGAGTATCCCGAAGCGAGCCGGCTGGGACCGAGGATGAGCGCCGCGCTCCGCGCGCTCGGCGCGGACCCCGAAATCGCGCGGAAGCTGCCGGAGATTCTCTCGCGCGAGGGGTTTCACGTTGACATGGGCGTGCACCCTTCGCTCTTCCAACCGGATGAACTATCGGCGGCCTCGGAAGAGGAGCGGAAGTTCCTCGCCTCGGTCGAGGACCGGGCCGTCGAGAAGCGGCCTGCGGCGACTTTTCTTTTTATGCCCTATTTCTGGTTTCTCGCGCGCAGGCCGCACTAACGCGCTGGCTCTCAGCCGTTCTTTTTATGGTGAGAATCCGACTTCATGAAACGATTTCTCGTGACGCTGCCCCGCAACCTCGTGGGCTGCTTTAAAGGCCGGATGATCGTGTGGCACGTCATCGCCATCGTTCTCACTTTCATCCTCGTCACGTCCGGCTTGGACTGGCGCTATTTTCTGGCCACCCGCGATCCGACGCTTCATTCCTGGATGTTTCGCGCCGTCCACATCGGCATGCTGCTGCCGCTCGCCTTGCCGCTGGCTCTTTTTGCGCTCGGCGCCATCGCCGGAAATGCCCGGGCCATCGTGATCGGCTGGGCCGTCGGTCAGGCCGCGCTCCTCGGCTTGCTGATCGCGGCCGCGTACAAGGCGGTTACGGGGCGCGCCCATCCTTCGCACGGCGTCGGCGCGGACATCAGTCATGTCTTCCACTTCGGCTTGCTGCGCGGCGGGGTTTTCTGGGGCTGGCCGTCGTCGCATACCACGGTCGCCTTCGCGATGGCGGTGACGGTGTTCATGCTCTGTCCGAAACGGCGGTGGCTGGGCTTGGGGGCGATCCTCTACGCTTTCTACGTCGGCGTTGGAGTCTCCATGACCATCCATTGGTTCTCGGATTTCGTGGCCGGAGCGATTATCGGCTCGGTCATCGGAACCGTTGTCGGGAGAAGTTTTTCGGCCGACGGCGCCGCAGATCGCCCGTGTACTTCTCGCGGAGACGAGCGACCTGTCGCTCCTTGACAGGTAACGTGGAGGCGGCGTAGGATGCCGCCGGACTCGCCCGCCATCCGTGTGGCGGGGAATGGGCTATCGGACCGGGGCGCGCCGGTGCCCAATTTCCGCCAGCTCTTGGACGCGGCCTGACATCCGAAGGAATGAACTGAACGATGAGAAAAATTCTGGCGGTACTGTCGGTATGCGCCCTGAGTGCTTGCCAATCCGGCCCGGCGCAATCGCCTGCGCCGGAACCGGTCGTCAAAGCGCAGGACACCCGGGGAACGCCGGACCAACGTGCGGACCGGTTGCTGAAACAGTTGACGCTGGAGGAGAAGATCCAACTGGTCAGCGGAGACGGTTTTATGACGCATCCGATTGACCGATTGGGAATCGGCGCCTTCTACATGTCCGATGGCCCGCAGGGCGTTCGGAACGGGCCCGGCGATCCGACGCCGCGCGCCTGCGCGTTTCCGGCGGGGGCCGCGCTGGCGGCGACGTGGGACGTTGACCTGGCCGCGGCTTATGGCAGGGCGATCGGCCTGGAAGGGCGCGCGCGGGGAACTCATTTCCAGCTCGGGCCCGGGCTTAATATCTGCCGCGTGCCCGTCAACGGCCGCAACTTCGAGTACTTCGGCGAGGACCCTTACCTGGCGTCCGTCATCGCGGCCAACTGGGTGAAAGCATGCGCGGCGCAAGGCGTCGTCCCCACGATCAAGCATTTCGCCGCCAACAACCAGGAGAACAACCGATCCTCCGTGGACGCGCAGGTGGACGAACGGACGCTGCATGAGATTTATCTGCCCGCGTTCAGGAAAGCGGCGCTCGAGGGCGGCAACGTCGCGGTGATGTGCTCCTATAACCGCCTCAACGACCATTACGCCAGCAATAACGATTGGCTGTTGAACCAGACGCTCAAGAAGCTGTGGGGTTTCAAGGGCTTGGTGATGTCCGACTGGGGCGCGTCGCACTCGGTGACGGACTTGGCCATGGGGCTCGATCTGGAAATGCCGCGAGGCGATAACCTTTCGGCAAAGAACCTTGAAGCCGCACTGGCCGCCGGCACGATCAAGCCATCGGACCTGGACGGAGCCGTGCATCGCATCCTGCGCACCGCCGCCGCCGCAGACTGGCTCGATGCCGGCTGGGAGCAGAAGAATTCCGCTCTGCCGATGGATTCCCCGGGATCGGCCAAGGTGGCGTTGGACGTTGCGCAAGCATCCATTGTGCTGCTGAAGAACGACCGTGACGCGTTGCCGCTGGACCGGAGCCAGGTCAAAACCATCGTCGTCCTGGGCCCCAATTCCTCATCTGCGCCCGGCGCCGTTCCGATCAATATCGGCGGCGGCGGCAGCGGCCAGGTGACGCCGTTCGACGCGCGCATACCCGAGGCCGATTATCTCCAGGGGATCATTCGAGCCGCAGGAAGCAACGTGAATGTGATCCACCTGCCGATGCCGGAGGACGCCGATCAAGCCGTGTTCGCGACGTTCGCCAACGCGCGCACGGCTCCGGATGGCCCGCCCGGACTGACGCTCACCGTCGAGGTGACGGGCGAGGGCCCCTCGGTGACGATCCCTCCATCGGTCCAGACCTCGGTCAATGTGACCTGGGAGCGCGGACAATTGCCGTTCGACGTTCCGGCCGGGCGCGACGCCACGTTCACCTGGAGCGGCGTGCTGGTTTCAGCCGAAGAAAGCGATTGGGTGGTCCGCGTGGCAGGCAGGCCGGTCATTACAGTTGATGGACGGATCATCGAGAACGCCAATGGCCAGATGGTTCATCTGCAGGGGAACCGGCCGACGCCCGTCCAGATCCAGTATCGCGCCCTGGCCAATCCGCGAGGCCGCGGCGGACGAGGCGGCGGCGGATTGATGATCAAGGCTGGTCTCCAGCCGCCGGCGTCGGCGATACCGGACCTGTCCGCCGTGAAAACCGCTGACGCAGCGATTGTCTGCGTTGGGTTCAACCGCAACGCAGAGTCCGAAGGCCGGGACCGCCCGTTCGAGTTGCCCGGACTCCAGCAATACCTGCTGTCCCGAGTCGCTGCCTTGAATCCGCGCACTATCGTCGTCAACAACAGCGGCGCGGCGGTGGGTATGACCGGCTGGCGCGACGGCGTCGCTGCGATTCTCCAGGCGTGGTACCTCGGCCAGGAAGGCGGCGTCGCGATCGGAAACGTGTTGTTCGGCGACGTCAATCCGTCCGGCCGGCTCTGCTCGACGTTCGACAAGACGTTCGAGGACAACCCCGCCTTCGCCTATTATCCCGGAGCGACGCCGCCCGGCGGCGGTTACCCGGTCGAACCCTACACCGAGGGCATCTTCTACGGTTATCGCGGGTACGATAAGGCGAACAAAGATCCGTTGTTCCCATTCGGATACGGCCTGAGTTACACGACCTTCCAGCTTTCCAATCTGAAGATTCAGAAAGCCGGCTCGGATGTGAAAGTTTCCCTGGATGTCGGGAACACCGGCCGGCGCGCCGGAGCCGAAGTGGTGCAGATCTACGTGGGGCAGGAGAATCCCTCCGTGCCGCGCCCGTTGCGGGAACTCAAGGGGTTCCGCAAGGTGATGCTCGATCCGGATCAGACCAGGCGCGTCGAAATCACTCTGCCACGGAGCGCGTTCGCCTACTGGAGCCCGGACAAAAAGGATTGGACCGTGGACTCCGGCGCGAGTTTCACCATCGAAGCCGGCGTATCCGAGCGCGAGATTGAATTGAAGGACACCATCAAAGTTAACTAGAGGCCGTTTCACAACCTGCACGCCAAAAGGGCCTTTTCAAAGGGTTGACAGGATGATGAGGCAACTTCTCATTGCCGCTCTTCTGGCTGCGGCAGCCGCGGCGTATGCGGGACAACCGGATGCGAAGGTGGTGATCGGCGACGCCCGGTTTACGGTCATCGCGCCGGAGTGCATCCGGATCGAATATGCTAAGGACGGCAAGTTCGTGGATGACAAGTCCATGTTCGCCGTCGAACGCGACGCCGCCTGGAATGATTTCAAGTTGATCCATGAAGGCGACGATGTGGTCATTGACACGGGAAGAATCCGGCTGCGATACCATTCTGACAACAAGCCGTTCAACCAGGAGAATCTGCGCGCGCAGATCGCGCGGGGCAAAGATTGGGTAGAGTGGCGGCCCGGCGTGAAGAACCGGGAAAACCTGGGCGGGACGATCCGCACGCTGGACGGCGTGAAGGGCCCGGTGGACCTGGGCGACGGCGTGTTGTCGCGCGACGGCTGGTACCTGCTGGATGATTCGCAAACCCCTCTGCTGACCAGCGATTGGGTCCAGGAGCGCCCGGAAAACGGAAGCACGGACTGGTATCTTTTCGGCTATGGGACCGATTACAAGGCGGCATTGAGGGCGCTGACGCGCATCGGCGGCGCGGTGCCGCTCCCGCGAAAGTACGTCCTCGGCGCATGGTACTCCCGGTATTGGCCGTACACGTCGCAGGATTTTCGGGAAATTGTAGCAGGGTACCGCCAGCACGATTTCCCGCTCGATGTCATCGTCATGGATATGGACTGGCACCTCACGCGCCTTCCCGGGTCGGACCGGAAGGGCCAGATCTGGACCGGCTACACATGGGACCGCGGACTCATCCCGGACCCGGAAGGGCTTCTCCAGTGGTTCCATCAGCAGGGGCTCCATGTGACGCTGAACGACCATCCGGCCGACGGCGTACAGCCTCACGAACAGATGTACGGGGCTTTCATGAAAGCCATGGGAGCGGACCCTTCCACGAAGGAGACGTTGCCGTTCGATGCCGGCAACAAAGAGTACCTCGACACGTTCTTTCACTACACGCACGACCCATTGGAAAAGGAGGGCGTGGATTTCTGGTGGCTGGACTGGCAGCAATATGCCAACACGCGCAGTCTGCCGCATTTGACCAACCTGGCCTGGTTGAATGAGTACTATTATCGTCACACAAGCCGGAACGACTTGCGCGGTCAAAGTTTCAGCCGCTGGGCCGGGTGGGGCGACCATCGCCATCCGATCCATTTCTCCGGCGACGCGGACACCGGTTGGAATATGCTCACGTTCGAGGTGCCGTTCACCTCGACCGCCGGAAATGTCGGGTGCTTCTTCTGGTCGCACGACATCGGCGGGCACATGGGCGGGCGCAACGAGGAAAGCTATGTGCGGTGGGTCCAGTTCGGCGCCACCTCAGCCGCCCTGCGCTCGCATTCCACTCGCAATGCGGACATGGATCGCCGTCCGTGGACGTACAGCCGGCAGGCGGAAGACTCGATGCGCGTCAGCTTTCACCTGCGCTCCGAATTGTTCCCCTATATTTATTCCAGCGCATGGGAAAGCTGCACGGAGTCCGTGCCGCTCAACCGGCCGATGTACATCGAGTACCCCGGCAGGGAAGAAGCCTACCGCAATCCGCAGGAGTACTTTTTCGGCGACAACTTGCTGGTGGCGCCGATCACGTCACCCGGGCAGGGGCCGGAGAAAGTCGCGCAGCAGACCGTCTGGTTCCCGCCCGGCGAGTGGTACGATTGGTTCACCGGCCGGCATTTCTCAGGGGAACGGACCGAAACGGTTTCGGCGGACATCAACCGGTTCCCGTTGTTTGCCCGAGGAGGTGTGCCGGTCCCCTTGCAGCCGTATACGCAGCGAATGACCACAGCTCCTCTCGCCAATCTGGTGGTCCGCTGCTACCCGGGAACCGATGGACAGAGCGCCAGCACGACACTGTACGAAGACGATGGAGTGACGGGCAGATATTTACGGGGAGAGTCGTCACAGACTGTCTTGACGTATCGGCGCTCGAACAACAAGGTGGCCGTGATCATATCGCCGTCGAAGGACAGTTTTGCGGGGCAGGTCGAGAAGCGATCCTACCTGGTGGAACTGCGCGAGACCGCCAAACCGCGCGATGTCGCGGTCAGCCACGGGAAATCTGAGACGGACTATGTAACCGACTACGATGAAAGCACGCATACGATTCATGTGAGAATAGCCCCTCGGCCGGTTCATGATGAATTGACGATTTCGGTTAACTTCTGATCTTTGAAACGTTCGCGGTGAACGTTCAGGATGAAAACAGGAGGATCCGCGTGAAAGAGCGATGGCTCGCGCTCGCAGCGCTTGCACTGATGTTCGCCGTCATCGGCTGCGAGAAATCCCCGGCGAAACCGAAGATCGGCGTCGCGATTTATAAATTCGACGATACCTTCATGTCCTATGTGCGCAACAAGATCGAATCATCCGCGAAAGGCAACATCGAACTCTCCGTGCAGGACAGCCAGTACGATCAGCCGAAGCAGAATGACCAGATTGACCAGTTCCTGGCCCAGGGTTGCACCGCCCTCGCCGTCAACCTGGTGGACCCTTCCGCCGTGTCGGTCATCATCGAGAAGGCAAAAGCGAAAAACGTCCCTCTCGTGCTTTTCAACCGCGAGCCGGCCGCCGCGGATATGGCGAAGTGGGACAAGGTGTACTATGTCGGCGCGAAGGCCCAGCAGTCCGGAACCTATCAAGGCGAGATCATTGCGGATTATTGGAAAGCGCATCCCGCCGCCGACCTCAACAAGGACGGAAAAATCCAGTACGTCATGCTGATCGGCGATCCGAGCAACACCGACGCGAAGTTCCGCACCGAGTACTCGATCAAAGCGGTTGAAGCCGCCGGACTCCAGGTTGAAAAACTCGCCGAAGATACCGCGATGTGGGACCGCGTCAGAGCCCAGGAAAAAATGGCCGCCTTCCTCACCGCCTACAAAGACAGGATCGAAGTCGTGTTCGCCAATAACGACGACATGGCGCTGGGCGCCATCGAAGCCCTCAAGGCCGCCGGTTATTTCAAGGGCGGCAGATTCATGCCGGTCGTCGGCGTGGACGCCACGCCGCCGGCCCTCGACGCCATCGAGCAGGGCACGCTTCTCGGGACCGTCCTGAACGACGCCGAACGGCAGGGACTCGCCACGTATGAACTGGCCTATGCCCTGGCCACGGGCGCGAAAGAAGTCAAGACCAGCGTGGCTCCGCTTGCGGACCAGGACGGCAACGTCTCGGCCGCCGGCAGGTACATCTGGGTGCCGTACGTAAAGGTGACGAGGGACAATTTCAAACAATTTAAGAAATAGCGCGTCGCGGGATGTGAGGTGCTCGATTCCTTAAGCAAAGGGTGTACGCTCCGACGTACATCCTTTTTTACGTCTCATGGAGGGACGTGACCACGCCATGGCGAGCGGCGAATTCATCCTCGAGATGCGCCATATCTCCAAGAGCTTCCCGGGCGTTAGAGCGCTCGATGACGTTTCGATTCAAGTCCGCGCCGGGTCGGTCCATGCGCTCATGGGAGAGAACGGCGCCGGAAAATCCACGTTGATGAAGTGCCTGTTCGGCATCTACGTTCCCGACCAGGGAGAGATCGTGCTGGACGGGAAACCCGTTTCTTTCGATACCGCGAGCCAGGCGTTGGACTCCGGGATATCCATGATTCACCAGGAACTGCTGCCCGTTCCATTCCGAAACGTAATGGAAAACCTGTGGCTTGGAAGGTTTCCTCTTAAAAACTACGGCGTCGTGAAGCTGGTTGACCATAAGAAAATGTACGCGGATACGAAGGCGGTCTTCGAAAACTTGAAATTGGATATCGCCCCGGACGCGAAGGTGCTCGATTTGTCCGTTTCACAAATCCAGGCGATGGAAATCGCCAAGGCGATATCGTACAACTCGAAGGTGATCATAATGGACGAGCCTACGTCTTCCCTCACTCAGAACGAGGTTCAGCGCCTTTTTGCGATCATCCGAAAACTAAGAAGCGAAGGCGTCGCGATCATCTACATCTCGCATAAAATCGAAGAAATTCTCGAAATCGCGGATGAAGTGACGATCATGCGCGACGGCAGGAATGTCGGGACCTGCGATGCGAAGGACCTGACGACCGACCTGATCATCAGCCGGATGGTCGGCCGGGACCTTACGCACCGTTTCCCGCCGAGGGAGAACGTTCCCGGCGAAGTCGTCATGCGCGTCGAGAACCTGACCTCGACGGCCGAGAGATCGTTCAGGGAAGTATCCTTCGACCTCCGAAGGGGCGAGATCTTCGGCGTCAGCGGCCTCGTAGGAGCCCAGCGCACCGAACTCGTCGAGGCGATCTTCGGGTTGAGAGACATCCGCGCCGGGAATATCCGGATTGAGGGCAAGCGCGTCGAGATCAATAATCCCATACGGGCGAAAAAGAACCGAATGGCCCTTCTTACGGAAGACCGCAGGGCGACGGGAGTATTCCCAGTCCTTTCGGTGTTGGATAATACCCTGATCGCCAATCTGGACAAGTATGTCCGCGGAACGCGGCTTCTGGACAAAAGACGGGGAGAATCGGACGTCAACAAGAGCATCGCCATGCTCCGAGTCAAAACGCCTTCTTCCGCAACGCCCATGGAAAGCCTCTCGGGAGGCAACCAGCAGAAAGTGATCGTCGCGCGCTGGCTGCTGACCGAACCGGAAATACTGATCCTCGACGAGCCGACCCGCGGCATCGACGTCGGCGCGAAATACGAGATTTACACCATCATCGCCGACCTTGCGAAACGCGGGAAAAGCGTCATCATGATCTCTTCGGAAATGCCGGAGTTGATCGGCATGTCCGACCGCATCATGGTCATGTGCGAAGGCCGGGTCACCGGCATTCTGAACGGCAAAGAGGCGACGCAGGAGCGCATCATGACGCTCGCGACGCAGTTCACATAAATTGGGGACGGCGATGGGCAAGAGCGCATCCGACATGCTCGGCGGCATTACGCCGCGTTCGGTGCGAGAGTTCTCCAGCAGGAATGCGATCGTCCTCGTGCTTTTCGGCATCGTCATCATCATCGGCATCCTGAAGCCGAGCTTCCTCACCCTGGAGAATATCGGCAACATCCTCAGAATTTCGTCGGTTCGCGCCATCATCGCCCTCGGCGCCAGCGGCATCCTCATCAGCAAGGGCGTGGATCTCTCGGCCGGCCGGACGGTGGGCCTCGCGGCGGTGATCTCGGCGTCGTTGATCCAGCGATCCGATTACGCGAGCAAGCTCTACCCGCATCTGCCCGACCTGCCCCTGCTGGTCCCGATCATCGCCGGCTTGAGCGTCGGGCTGATCGTCGGCGCGTTCAACGGTTTCGTCGTGGCGCACCTCAAAGTTCCTCCGTTCATCACGACCCTCGGGACGATGACCATCGTCTGGGGCGCGGCGTCGCTCTACGTGGACCGGCCGCCGATGGGCGCGCAGCCGCTCGGCGGCCTGCGGGCGGATTTCACGAACCTCGGATCGGGCTCCCTGGGTTTCACGGATGGCTTCGCGATACCGACGATCATCCTGATCGCCGCCGCCGTTTTAGGTCTCTATTGGATCATGCTCAACAAAACGAGGCTCGGGAAGAACCTATATGCGGTCGGAGGTAATTGCGACGCCGCGATCGTTTCGGGCGTTGACGTGAAGAAAACCCTCATATCGGTCTACGTCATCGCCGGCCTCCTCTATGGTCTCGGCGGAGTGCTCCTGGCCGCGCGTTCCGGCGGGGCCACCAACAACTACGGCAACATGTATGAACTGGACGCGATCGCGGCGTGCGTCATCGGAGGCGTCTCGACGAACGGCGGCATCGGGACCGCGGGCGGCGTGCTCACCGGCGTGCTGATCTTCGAGGTGCTCAACAACGGCCTCGTCGTCCTGGGCGTTTCGGCCTACTGGCAACAGATCGCCAAGGGGCTCATCATCATCGCGGCGGTCGCACTCGACATCAGGAAGTACACGAGGAAACGGTAGTATGGCGTCCCTGTAATAAGTTGCATATTGCGCGGTCATTCTGAGCACATTAGCCGCGCCAACGACTGCGCGGCTGGTGCATCAATAGAAAATGCGCGCCGAACGCGCATTTTCTTAGGAGCGAAGCGAAGAATCTCATACGCTGCTTGTAGTGGCGCCGTAAGGCGCTACGTCGTATGCCCTGACGGGCACACTACGAGCAGCATGACACATGGTGAGCTCACGTACGTTATTTGCAGGACATGACAGCAGGGTTTCATTTGCTAAGGGGACGTCGAATGATGAAAACAGCGGCGATTGGGATTGGGGCGCTGGCCGTCTGCCTGTCCGCTTTCGCGGCGGATAATTCGGCGAATATCCTGACTCCGCCTGCCCCGGCCGAGCCTCGGATCAATGGTCCTGCGGTGTTCGGCGTGCGCCCGGGATCGCCGTTTCTGTACACCATTCCAGCCACCGGAGACCGGCCGATGGAGTTTGCCGCGGATGGTTTGCCCCAGGGGCTGGCGGTTGACACCGCGACCGGGCGGATCACCGGCGAACTGGCCGGGAAGGGCGAGTTCAAGGTCGTCCTGAAAGCCGGGAACGCGAGGGGATCGGCGGAGAAGAAATTTCGGATCATCGCGGGCGACCGGATCTGCCTGACCCCGCCGATGGGCTGGAACAGTTGGAACTGCTGGGCGGGATCGGTCAATCAGGACAAGGTCCTGCAGTCGGCCCGGCAGATGGTCTCCACCGGGCTGATCAACCACGGTTGGACGTACATCAATATTGACGATACCTGGCAGGGCAAGCGCGGCGGAGAGTTCAACGGACTTCAAGGCAACGAGAAGTTCCCGGACATGAAGGGTCTCTGCGACGAGATTCACAAGCTCGGGCTGAAGGCGGGAATCTACTCCACGCCGTGGATGACTTCATACGCGGGATTCCCCGGCGGGTCCGGCGACAACCCCTCGGGCGCGTGGGACCGGACGATGGCGGACCGGAAGCACTGGCGGTTCGGGACGACCTCGTTCGCTGAAAACGATGCCAGGCAGTGGGCGGCGTGGGGATTCGACTATCTCAAGTACGACTGGAATCCCAATGACCTCGAGCACGTATCCGAGATGAACAAGGCGCTGCGGGCGTGCAAGCGGGACACGGTTTTCTCTCTGTCCAACGCCGCCCCGTTCGAGCACGCCGCCGACTGGGCGAAATGGGCCAACTGCTGGCGCACCACCGGCGACATCAACGACCAGTGGCGCGTCGTGAGCGGCATCGCCTTCTCCGGCGACCGCTGGGCGCCGTTCGCCGGTCCGGGCCACTGGAACGATCCGGATATGCTGGTGGTCGGCTACGTCGGCTGGGGCCCGGCTCTGCACATGACCGGCCTGACGGCCGATGAACAGTATACGCACATCAGCATGTGGTGCATGCAGTCGGCGCCGCTGTTGATCGGATGCGACATGGAGAAGCTCGACCCGTTCACGCTCAGCCTGCTGACCAACGACGAGGTCCTCGCGGTGGACCAGGACGCTCTCGGGAAGCAGGCGGTCCGCGTGGACAGGATCGGAGAGGTGGACGTTTACCTGAAGGAGCTGGAGGACGGTTCCAGGGTCGTGGGGTTCTTCAATCGCGGGCCTCAAGTCCAGACCGTGGACTTCGACAAGCTGCCCAGCCTCGGCATGCCCGGCACGCTGCGGGCCCGCGACTTGTGGAGTCAGAAGAACCTCGGCAACGTCAACGGCGTGATCCGGGCGACGATCAACTCCCACGGAGCGGTCCTGATCAGGCTGACGCCGGCGGAGTAGCT
Source organism: Candidatus Brocadiia bacterium (assembly GCA_050015075.1). Classification (GTDB taxonomy): domain Bacteria; phylum Planctomycetota; class Brocadiia; order CAIUPP01; family CAIUPP01; genus JBEKCB01. Next base: position 34,063 of record JBEKCB010000034.1, read on the forward strand.
CCTCGCTGCGGAGCGGCTGTGCCGCCCATCAACGCCGCGAGTGCTTGCAGGAGGGCTCGTGACATCCAGGAAATGCTGATCCATGCGCACTTCAGAGTGGACCCGGTCACCGTTTTCCCCGAGGAGCCAGCAGATGAGCATCGTACAGGCGGCTGTCGTGCAGGACGCGCCTCCGCAGTTCAGCACGCCGGCAACGCTGGCGAAAGTGGAACAGCACCTGCGCGAGGCCAGCAAACAAGGCGCGCAAGTGGTGGTTTTCCCGGAAGCGTTCATCGGCGGCTATCCCAAGGGAATGGACTTCGGCGCGCGGGTGGGCATGCGCTCGATGGAAGGCCGGAGGGATTTTCAGAGGTACTACGACGGCGCCGTCCAGGTGCCCGGCCCGGTGACCGGCGCGCTCGGGAAAATGGCGGCGGAATACCATCTGGTCATGGTGATAGGAGTGATCGAGCAGACGCCAGGCACCCTATACTGCTGCGTCCTGTTCTTCGGGGCCGACGGCAAGCTGATGGGCAAACGCAGGAAGGTCATGCCGACGGCTATGGAGCGGCTGGTGTGGGGCTTCGGCGATGGCTCGACCCTGAGCGTCTTCCCGACGCCTGTCGGCCGCATTGGAGCGGTGATCTGTTGGGAGAACTACATGCCGTTGATGCGCATGGCCATGTACGGACAAGACATCCAACTGTACTGCGCTTGCACGCTGGACGACCGTGAGACCTGGCAACCCACAATGCGACATATCGCGCTGGAGGGCCGGTGCTATGTGCTTTCGAGCTGCCAGTTCGCCCGGCGCTCGGATTTCCCGGATTGGTGCAAGCCGGCGCCGAGCGCCGATGCAGACCCGGTCATGATTCGGGGCGGGAGCTGCATCGTAAGTCCGCTCGGACGGGTGATCGCGGGGCCCGTCTACGACCGCCCGGCCATGCTTATGGCGGAGTTGGATCTCGCCGAGATCACCCAGGGCAAGTATGATCTCGACGTAGCCGGCCACTACGCCCGGCCGGACATCTTCCAACTCACCGTCAACACCAAACCGCAGGAAGCGGTCTCGCTGGACGGACCGCCGGAATGAGAAGGAAGTTCGGTACACCAACCGCCCATTTCATGCGCACTGCGGCAGGTTCTCGAACGTGACCGATCGCAAGGAGCCACAGATGCCGGGCTTGAAGCTGACCACGGAACAGGCCGCCGGACGCAGCATCATCCGAGGACTGCGCCGGACAGCGCTCATGGTGATCGTGGCAAGCGTGACCGGGTTCAGCGGCTACGCGCCCGCCGCGGACGCGGCCGATTCCAGCGCGGCGGCGAAGGCGTTTACATATAAGACTCCCCAGGGCGTGACGTTCGTGGTGACGGCCGAGGGGCTGTCGTCCATCCGGTATGCCGATCGCGAGCTCGCCACGGGCGCCTGGCGGGCTGGCAGCGGCGAGGACTGGTTCCGCTACGGCAACGGCAGGGTCGCCGCCGACAAGATCACCGAAAAGTCCCTGGAGATCCTGGACGGCAATCGCGCCCGCGTGCGCCATGTCATGCAGGACATCACCGCCGATTATAGTTACGTGTTCGACGGTGAAGACGTGACCGTGACCGCCCGCCTGGAGAACGCCAACCCGGCGGAGGAGATGGCCGTCGCCCGCTTTTACGGCCTGAAATTCGACTTCGGCCGGCCGCCGGCGGGCGTCATGTGCACGCAGCATATCTCGTACTTCCAGTTCCCCGGCCACGGCATTGCCATGTGCCATCCCAGCGGCTTCTCGAATATCGGCGGCAGCTACGCCGTCAACGAGGCCGTCGGGATCGGCGTCTCGCCCAGCCGGACCGGCCTGGTGCGGACGCTGATTCTCTGGGACCACGGCGACTGGGCCCACCAGGAGACCGATCCCTGCCGGAATCTGAACTACTTCGTGGTCGCGCCGACGCCGGCCGCCGGAGCCAGGACCTACGAGATGAAGCTCCGCGTCAGTCCCGATCGCGACTGGAAGCACCTGCTCGCCCCGTACAAAGAGCACTTCCAGGGGACGTTCGGGCCGGTGCAGTACAAGGCCGACAACCGCTGGGCCGCCTCGTTTTACGCCAACAAGAGCATGCAGGCGGTCAGCGAGAAGAATCCTTACGGCTTCCATGACGGAATGGCGCGGCTGGACCTGCCCGAAGGAGTCCAGGCCCTGTGCGAGTTCATGCTCAAGCAGTTTCGCGAGGGCGGCGGCCAGGGAATGATCCTTTGGGGCCAGGGCGGCGAGGAGCCTCGCGGAGGCATGTACCGACCCGACTTCGACATCCTTCCGCCGGAGGTCGAGGCGCAGTGGCCGGCGCTGGCCCGGCAGTTCAAGGAGGCCGGCGTCCGCCTGGGTGTCACGGCTCGCCCGCGTCATATGGCCGTCCGCGTGAGCTGGAAGTCCGATGGGATCATTGACATCAACGCCGACGACGAAGGCCACCGCCAGGTGCTCTGGAATCGTTTCAAGAACATGATCGCCCGCGGTTGCACCCTCTTCTACCTTGACAGCTTCGGCGACTCGCTGGAGGACGTGAAGCTCATGCAGTTCCTCCGCCGGCAGATGGGGCCGGACATCCGGACTTTCGCCGAGCACCAGTGCGATGCGATCATGCCGTTCAGCGGCGGCTACAGCGAGACCGAACTCAACGGCGACGCGGAGGGCAAAACCGGCAGTTATGCCTTCTGGTCCGGGCTGCGGAACTGGGAGATCTACCGCTGGCTGGCGCCGGGGTCGCAGATGGTGTCGCGTCTCTTTCGGACCAACAGCAAGGCGCCTGAGAACGTCGAGCCGGCGGAGCGGTTCTGGTTTCGCAACCACATCACGCCGTTGGTCGTCTACGGCCGGCCGACCGTCTCGGTTGCCGAACTCAAGGCCATGCAGGCCGAGTATGTTGACGATCAGGGACAGTGGAAGGACGGCCCTTAGCGGACCGTCGAGAAAAGGAGAGGATTCCATGAAGAGGGTGCGCGTTGGCGTAATCGGATGCGGTGCGATCAGCCCGGCCTATCTGCGCAACATGAAGACCCATTTCTCCGCCGTGCTCGACGTTGTGGCATGCGCCGACCTGGACCGGGAACTGGCCGCCAAGCGCGCCACGGAGTTCGGCGTGGGGCGCGTGTGCAGCACGGATGAGTTGCTGGCCGCTTCAGACATCGAACTGGCGATCAATCTCACGCCGTTCCCTGCGCACTACGACGTTTCCATGGCGGTTCTGAAAGCGGGCAAGCATTTGTTCACTGAAAAGTCGCTGGCGCAGACCCGTGACCAGGGGATGGATATCCTCCAGACGGCAAAGAGCAAAGGACTGCTGATCGGCGCGGCAGCCGACACATTTCTTTCCGCCGGCCCCCAGGCGTGCCTCCGGGCCATCAACGGCGACGAAATCGGCAAACCCACGGTCGCCAACGGGTTCATCGGCGTGGCAGGGCGCCGCGAGCACTACCTCCACGCGTACGGAGGAGCCCTCTTCGATATGGGGCCATATTATCTCACGGCCCTTGTCGCTCTCCTGGGTCCGGTGGTCCGCGTGAGCGGCTCGGCGCAAAAACCGTTTGAAGAATTGACCGACGCCAAGGAAGGAGGCAAAACTTTCCGAGTGGATCGCCCGACGACGATCGCCGGAGTCCTGGACTTTGCCGGCGGCTGCGTCGCCGTCTTCACCGCTTCCGGCGACGTGTCGTGCTATCAGCCGCGCGTTGAAATACACGGCGTCAAGGCCTCCCTGCTCATGGGCGATGCGAACGGCTACAGCGCCGCTTCCCGGATGAGAAAGAGCGACCGCTCCGAGAGCGAACTTCCCATGGGCGATGGCTTCACGGCCGAAGGCCGCGCCCTGGGTATTGCGGAAATGGCCGTGGCGATGCGCGCAGGACGCGCGCCTCGTGCCAGCGGCGAGCTGGCCTACCATGTGCTGGACATTATGCATGCCTTGCAGGATGCGTCGCAGCAGAACCGGCACGTGCGCCTGCGGAGCACATGCGCGCGTCCCACGCCGTTCAACATGGCCGAACTTTCAGGACAATGACACGGCGGGCGTGTTCCGGTACATCTCGAATTTCTGCAGAGGCCACCAGAAAAAGCACAATGCCGCGCGGCGTATCTCGTCCTCAAGCACCAAGCCGCTGGCACGGACCACTTTTTCTCGGCCGCCGCCTGGCCCAAGGCGACGCGTGTTGAGCCGACTATCGCCCGAGCCAGGACTCAGGCTCTGCCCGTCAGGATTAATCCCAACACCACTCGGCGACAGCGCCGTTTTTGCTGCGCCGGTTCCCGCTCCACGCATTCAAGCCGCGCGGGTTATTATCTTGACTTGCTTCGGAAGCACACCCTATAATGCCCGCGTTGTCGAGGGCTTTGGAGATCACTCTCCGCTGGCGGGCGCTGCGGCGTAGGGCGGGTGGCAATGTTGTAACGTCGCGCGTTCCAGTATGCGGTTCGCACCCATTTGAAGGGGCAGCCATGTCCTTCGCGGTCAAATGTCAGTGCGGCAAAGTGTTCAACGTCAAGGACGAATTCCTGAATCGGCAGGTGGAGTGCCAGGTGTGCCATGCCGTGTTCACGGCGACTCCGGAAGCGGCCGCGCCGGAACCGCCGGCGGTCAGTTCGCCCTCGTCAAATGCTTCGGCTGCCGCCGCGTCGGGAAACTTCCCCTGTCCCTTCTGCGCTGAACCGATTCCGAAAGGCTCCGTCTTCTGCCCGCTCTGCGGCGAGTCTTTGGGCGGCAAGCTCACGCCGGAGCAGGGCGCCCAGTTGCTCGCGGCCGCATCCGCGCAGCTCGACCAGTACGTTCGGAACCCGGAGAACCTGTCGTCGGACGACGCTCTGCGCGGCCGGCTCTTCTCGACAATGAGCATCGTTCTCGGAATCCTTCTGGCAATCTCCGTCGCTGCGATCGTGGCCGGAGGTTTGATGCACAGAGACAGTGGGATGCCGTTGGTGGTTTTGGGGATCATCTTCGGGTTAATTTTCATCATCGCTTTTCCAATTTCGTGGGCGAACGACTATCGCGCTTCGCACATCCACGATGCGCAGAAACCCGAGCAAGCCATGCGGCGGTACTTCCTCTCCTGCCGCTCCGGCCGGCACCTGAAAGCTTTTGCGTGCCTGGCGCCCTCCGCGCGCAACGGCTCATCGGCGCACGCGCCGAAGTTTGAGAAGATCCCGTCTGAGTCGCCCGATTGCAAGATCACGGACTGGTCGAGCTTTCGGGAATACTGCCGGACGATTTTCAAGGGGCCGGGCGGCTATCAGCGGGCCGTTTACCTGAAGAAGGTCAAGGTCGAAAAGCAACTTCCCGACGGAACGGCGTGGGTCACGGCCGAATTCCAGTTCACCAGTTTCTCCAAGTGGCTGTACCTGCTCATCCTGATCAACCTCCTCGTCTGCGCGGTCGTCGTTGCCGTGGTGACGAAGCGTGAAAAGAAGACCATACGAAAGTGCCTTTTCCGGCGCGGCGACCGATGGTACGTGGCGGAGGCGGATTTCGAAGGCGCTCTGGACAAGGCGGCTCCGGCATTCGCCGAAGCCTAGCGAGGGCCCAACGTGAGCACCGACTCGGATAACATGACGGTCGAAGTATGGGACGCGACGGGCAACAAGAAGACCGTGGCCAGCCTCCCGCGGAACGCGCCGGTGAACCGCATCCTGGTGCTGCTGATCGAGAAGATGAACCTGCCGCGGCATAGCCCCGACGGGCAACTCATGAGCTACAAGTTCCATCACAAGGCCAGCGGAAAGCAGTTGCTCGACGAAGCCAGCCTGGAGTCCTCCGGCGTCAAAGAGGGCGATGTGCTGCGCATCCAGCCGGAGATCACCGCCGGTGCCCATGCTGAGAATTGATTCAGGCGAGTCGAAGGAATCCGGCCGGTTCAGCCGCTTTGAACTCATCTCCTGGTGGGACCAGGATCGCCTCCGCAACGCGAGGGTGCTGGTCGTCGGGGCCGGCGCGCTGGGGAATGAGATCGTCAAGAACTGCAGCTTGCTGGGGATCGGCAATCTCCTCGTGGTGGACATGGACCGCATCGAGCTGTCGAACTTGTCCAGGTCAGTGCTGTTCCGCGAGTCGGACCGCGGCCGAAGCAAAGCAGAGGTGGCCTGCGAGTCGGCGCGCGCCATTTATCCCGATATCCGCGCCCGACCGTTCGTGGGGAACATCGTCCACGACCTCGGCCTCGGCGCCTATTTCTGGGCGGACGTGGTCATCGGCGGGCTTGACAACCGCGAGGCTCGCGTCGCCATCAACTCCGGCGCGATGTTCGCCGGGAAACCGTGGATTGACGGCGCCATCGAGGCGCTCGACGGCGTGGCGCGGGTATTCCTGCCCGGCGACGGGCCGTGCTATGAGTGCACGATGAGCGAGCTGGACTGGAAGCTCCTGCAGGCGCGCCGCTCCTGCGCGCTCCTCACGCGCGACGAAATGCTTGAGGGAAAGGTCCCCACCACTCCGACGACGGCCAGCATCATCGCGGGCTTTCAGACGCAGGAGGCCGTCAAAATCCTTCATGGCATGGAGCCGATCGGCGGGCAGGGGTTCGTCTTCTCGGGCCTCGGCGGCGAGGCATACCTCGTCCGATACACCCGAAAGCCGGACTGCGGCGCGCACGACACGGCGGAGCGCGTGGAGCCGCTGGGCCATGGAGTCGGCGCGGTGACGGTGGGGGACCTGCTGGAAAGGGCCCGCCGCGATTTGGGCGGGGAGGCGGTGATCGGGCTCAGCCGCGACGTCGTTGCCGCGCTGATCTGTCCGAAGTGCGATCGCCGCGAAACCCTCTTCCGTTCCCTGGGCCGGGTGACGGAGGCCGAAGCGCTCTGCCCGGACTGCGGCGACCCCCGCGCGCCGGAGACGATCCTGACCGTCGCGCCCGATTCCGGGTTGAGCGACCGCACCTTCTCGGAAATCGGCCTGCCCGAATTCGACGTGGTCGTTGCCCGGCGCGGCGAAGCGTCGGTCGCTTATCTTTTCGATGGCGACGCCGAGCGCGTTCTGGGCGAACTGCGCCCCATGGACCTCAAGGAGTCCCCCAGTTGACGAAGAACGAGTCAACCCCCGGCGCGAAGAAGTCCGATTTCGGCCGCATCGAAATGAAGGACCTCAAAGCGGCGAAGTTCCCGGTGAATCTCGCCGGCGAGTACCGCGTCCATCTCACCCGGAACGCCGGCGACAAGATGAAAGCCCACGCCGCAACGACCAGCGAAGTTGAACTGTGCGGCGTTCTCGTCGGCGAGATCTGCAAGGACGACCTGGGCGCCTTCGTCGAGATCTCCGATGTCATCGAGGGCCGGGCGGCGAACAATTACGGGTCCCAGGTGACGTTCACGCACGAGACGTGGTCGCACATTCATTCCGCCATGGACCAGAAGCACCCGGGAAAGCGCATCGTGGGCTGGTATCACACGCATCCCGGGTTCGGCGTGTTCCTTTCCGGCATGGATACGTTCATCCAGGAGAACTTCTTCAACGAGCCCTACCAGGTGGCGATCGTCATCGAGACGAAACAGCAGCAACTCGGTTGCTTTGCGTGGAAGAACGGGAAGTCCGTGCCGCTGAGGCGCCTCTGGATCGGCGACGACGAGGTCCTGCTCCAGACGGGCGAGGCGGAGCCGTTCGACCCTGAAGCTCGGTCGTCGCAGAAGTCCGAGCGGGAACCGGAGCCGGCCCGGCAAGGCGGCCGGCCGAGCTGGGGCCTCGGCACGCTGCTCGGCATCGCGTGCGGCTGCATGGTCGGGTGGCTCGCCGGCCGCTACATCTCCGCGGCCGAAGTCCAGCGCGCGGCGATGGATTCCATCCAGTCGGAGGTCTACTCGATACTGGAATACGCCGCCATGAACGTGTCCGCGGGCAAGGACTTTGAGGACGTTGAAGACCGCCTCGGCAAGATCGAGGGGCTGCTGAAGGACCACAAAGAGAAGGAGGCCCTCGAGGCGCTCCAGGGCTGCGAGAAAATGATTGCCGGGATCAAGGGCACGTACCAACTGGACCGATCCCGATTCCGGAGCGATATGGCCGACGTGGCCGCGCGGAAGCGCACCCTGGCGCAGAGCGTCCAGGCGACCGAGCAACGCGAGTCGGTGCTCGAGGAGTACCTTGCAGATCTTTACCTGACAAGGATCAACTCATTTTTCGCTGAAGCCGGAACGACCGACTTGGCCAAATTCCCGCCGCAGCTCCAGCAGATGGTCAAGATATGCCTCGACCGGTCGCTGACTCTGTGTCCGGAGGCCAAGCCCCAAATCCAGCAGATGTATCCCGGCCTCATCGAGTTCTTCTATCCGGAGCCGAAGCCGCCAGCGGGTGCCGCGGAGGGAAAGCCTGGCGCTGAAAAGGCGCCGCGAGGGAAGACAAGCACAACGCCGGAGGCCGCGCGATGACGACGGACCCCGGCACGATAGTCCGTGAGGGCAGAACATGGCTGACGTGACGATCACCCGCGAGGAACTGAACGACCCGAAGATTGACGAGGTGATTAACCTCGAGAAATCGCTCGCGCAAACCGGGGGACAATTCATCGAGGACGTGAAGACGCCGTTCTATCTGAACCCGGTCGTCTACTACGCCACGGCCTGCGTGCTCGGGGCGTTCTCGGCGTGGTGCGTTTTCGAGCCGTTCTACAACGAGGGGCCGGGCCCGGGGATTCCCTTCGTCAGCGACTATCTCCTGTTCGGTTTGGCGGCGGCGCTCATGGGGTTGGCCATGGGCGTGATATACGGCGCGGCAAACCACAACGGGCGGGACTGCTTCTACTGTGGCGCCGTCGGCGTCGGCGTGGGGCTCCTTGCAACGATCGTGACAACGCTCCTGGCGGACCTCTGTTTCGGCGTCCTCTCACATATCGCCCTCGCGATATCCGGCCGGAAAGGCTATGTCCGCTTTGCCGACCTGCGGGGCGGGGCATTCTTTCTGGCCATGTGCGGGCGGGCGCTCGCCTGGGCGATCGTCAGCGCGGGCGCCGGGCTCGGCCTGGGCGTCGCCTTGAAGTCCAAGAAACTGATCTTGAACGGACTGGCCGGCGGGCTGGTAGGCGGCACGCTCGGCGGATTGCTCTTCGACCCGATCGGACGGTGGCTGCTCAGCGCGCAAAGCAGCGCCGCCGCGAGCCGCGCGGTCGGAATGACGGCCATCGGGCTGCTCGTCGGGCTCTTTGTCGGGTTGTTCGAGAATATTTCCAAGGACTCCTGGTTCCTGATGCTCAAAGGCCCGCTGGCGGGCAAACAGTTCAGCATCTTCAAGAGCCCGATGACCATCGGCTCGGCCCCCAAGCGCAACATCTACCTCTTCAAGGACGCCGAGATAGACCCTCTGCACGCAAGCGTCATCAAATCCGGCAACCGGTACATGCTTCAAGATGAGGGCAGCAAGAGCGGGACGTTTGTAAACGGGCGCCGGGTGGACAAGTACGTCCTTCGCCCGGGTGACGTCGTCACGATCGGCCAGACGGTCCTGAAGTATCATGAGAAACAGAAATCGTAAGGCCTGACGCCGGGAGACTCGGCTTGGGAGAAGGGACCACTAAAGGGACGACGCAGGTCTGCCCGAACTGCGGTGCCAGGCTGGCGGTCACGCCCGAGTTGCTCGGGCGGAAGTGCCGGTGCGCCCAATGCATGAAGGTATTCATCGCCGGCGAAGAGGCGCCGGCGCAAGCCGCGTCGGCGCAGCCGATGCCGGGTCCTTCCGTGGAAGCGCCTCCGGCGCGGCCGGCGGCTGCTGCAACTCCGCCGCCCGCGGCGGCGTCCGCCGCGCCCATCTCGCCCGCCGACGATCTTCCGGAGTTCATGAAGGCGAACCGCAGGATCGCTCAACGCGCCTGCTCGAGGTGCGGCGCGCAGCTTGAATTGGGCGACGATGTCTTCAACTGTCGCGCTTGCGGTTCCAGTATGCATCAGGCCTGTCACACCGCCGTCGGCGGCTGCGCGAATCCCTCCTGTCCGCAAACGAAAGTCGGCGGCGAACTTTCACTGGTGTCCGCACCGCCCGTGGAGAGTCCTCCGGCCGCGCCCATGGCCGCCGACGAGACACCCTGCCGGTTCTGCGGCGAGCGGATCAAGGTCGGCGCCCGGAAGTGCCGATTCTGCAATGAATTCCAGTCGGAAGCCGACCGCGGGAAAGCCCAAGGAAGGACTCCCTCGGACGAGAAGCTCAACGCTTGGGAAATCCTCCTGGGCATCCTGTGCGCCGGCATCGGCTGTATCGTGGGCATTGTCTATATCGTTCAGGGCAAGAAGAAGGGCTGGAAGCTGTTGTTGCTTTCGATCATCATGTGGATTATCTTTTACATCATCAGGGCGGCGGCTAAGCGGTAGCTGGTCCCGGCCTGAAGGTGCGCCGGAGAGAATCCATGGCCGAGGCTGACGCGAAGTCCGACATCCATGTGCTTGCGGCGGAGTCTTCGACGGCGGGCAAGATGTGCTCGATTTGCCAAAGCCAGATCATCATGGGCGAGCGCATCCTGAAGTGTCCGTCGTGCACGCTGCCGTTTCATAAGGACTGCTGGATCGAGAACGGCGGTTGCGCGCAGTACGGTTGCAAAAGCGCCCCGCAAACGGCGAAGTCCGAACCGGCCTCGGGCTTGGCGAGCAACGTCTGGGGCGAAGAGAAGCCCTGTCCATCGTGCAGGAAACTGATCCGCGCTCAGGCGGTCAAGTGCCGGTTCTGCGGTGCGAGCTTCGGGACGTCCGAGATCCTCTCGGCCGACCAGTATGCCAGCCGGGAGTACGAGGGACAGGAGCACCTGCGAGTGCGGAACAAAGTCATTGGCCTGTTCCTCGCGTCCCTCACGGGCTTCCTCTCGCCCATAACGGTCATCCTGTTCGCGCTGCTCGTTTTCGGCAAGCGCTTTTACGGTATTGAGTACCGGCGTCTGCCTCAGGCCATCCGCGCGTTGGCCTGGATCGGCTTGGGGATCAGCGGCCTGTTCGTTTTGCTCCTCGTCCTGTTCGTGGCTTTCGATTGAATCGGCGGGTTATGGCTGAAACACCTGAAGCGATGGTCGCGAGCAGCTTTCAGGCCGGCAACACGTGCCCGGCATGCCAGCGGCTCATCGAGGAGAATCAGCGGATCATCCGGTGCGACCAGTGCGGCGGACTGCACCACGAGTTGTGCTGGCAGGTGCAGGCCGGATGCTCGTCGTACCATTGCGATAAGCGGGCGCGTGCGGACTTCGGCCGGCTCCAGGCCGATCTCGTGATCAGCGCCTCCGACGCCGAGCGTGTGGTGGTGCCGCCAATGCCGCCGCGTGCGCGGACCGAGGAGCTGGCGCGGATGTACCTCCCTGAAGAGCCGAAGCGCCTCAGCAGGCTGGCGGTCGCAGCCTCGGTCCTGGCCGTTCTGAGTGCGATGACCGTGTGGGGTGTGGCCGCTGAGACTTGGCCGCTCGCCGTGTGCGGGTTCGCGCTGGCCCTGATCGCCCTCGTCACGGGCATCATCGGCCTCGTGGTCATTTACACGGGCGGGAGGGCCAAGGGACTGAAGCTTGCCGGGACCGCGCTCGGCTTCACCGCCGCGGTGATGCTCGTCTCGGTGGGCATCCTCGCGCTGCGGGAAAGGGGGTCGCGCGGAGACTCCGCCGCGGTCCTTGACTTCTCCAACAGCGCGCCGAGCGAGGAGACGCTCAGCCGTCTTGATCCGATCAAGGCCAACGCGCTGCGGGCGAACGTCGTCGTCCGGGCGCAAGGCGGCGGATGGCTCTCCAGCGCGACGCTCTTCGGCTCGGGGACCATCTTGAGGGTCGTCGGCCAGCGGGCGTTTATCCTCACCAACCGCCATGCGATCGAGCACGAGGGCGCCATTTTGAAACGTATCGAGGTTCTGTTCCACAACGGCGAGCGGAGCGGGGCCGTCGTGGAGTGGCTGGCCCCGGGCGGAATGGACATCGCCATCCTCTCGTGCCAGGCGCTCACGCTGACGGGAATTGAACCGGCGAAGCTCGCCTCGGACCTTGCGGCGCAGAGCGAGCGCGTCTTTGTCATCGGGAACCCTCTGAACCTCTCCTGGAGCTACAGTGAAGGGGTGATTTGCGCCACGCGCTCCCAGAACACGGGAGACCGCGCGATTTCCGTGTACCAGACCCAGGCGCCGACCCGTCCCGGCAGCAGCGGAGGCGGATTGTACGACATGAGCGGCACCCTGCTGGGGGTGAACACGTGGACGGAAAACACCACGACCGGCGAGGGCATGTCGTTCGCCATCTCCACGAAGAGCATCTTGGAAGCGCTGCCGGCAGAGGCCGCCGCCCGCTTCCTGCAGCAGGGCGCCGAGGCGCCGCAAGGGGCGCAGTAATGAGCACCATGCGACTTCGCCGACTGAAGGCTGACTACGACAAGATCTGCACGATGTTCAGCGGCAAGTCGCCCATCCGCGTCAAAGAGGCCCGTGGCACGCCGCCGGAGAAATACCAGATCGAGTTCCTCGTGACGAGCCTGCAGCAAGACCCGATGACGCACGCACTCCGCAGCCACAACTGCTTTATCGCCGAGATCACGCTCACGGCGGCGTACCCGCGTATGGCGCCGCAATGCCGGATGATCACACCTGCTTTCCATCCCAATATCGCTCCGCACGCCATCTGCATCGGCGACCACTGGGCTGCGGGCGAATCGCTCCCGTTTCTCATTGTGCGTATCGCCGAGATGGTCGCGTTTCAATCGTACAATGTCAAGAGCCCGCTCAACGGCGAGGCCGCCCGCTGGGTCGAAGCGAACAAAGCCAGCGTCCCGACCGACACGCGTGACTTCTCCGCGCTGCTTTCCGTCGGCGAGGCCGTCGCCCGCAGCCGGGACGGCGCCGTAGTGACCAGCTCCGAATGCGCTAACTGCGGAAAGCCCGCCGGCGCGGCGCCGATGAAAGTCTGCGTCAACCAGCACACCACGTGCGACGACTGCGCGCTGGAGTGTGCGGTCTGCAAGAGCGTGCTCTGCCTGAAATGTCCTCAGGAGCGTTGCGCGCTCTGCGGCGCCACGGCTTGCCACCGCTGCCTGGTGCGGTGCAACTGCTGCAACCGGATCGCCTGCTCAAAGCACGCCGGTCCATGCCACGTCTGTGGGCTGGGAACCTGCGCGGAATGCCTCGTCCGCTGCGACGCGTGCGGGCGGCTCGCCTGCGTCCAGCACATCACCAAAGCGCTGGTTGACGGCGGGAGGAAATACCATTGCACGGCATGCACCGGCCAGGCCCAACAGCCGCACGCGCTCTCCTGACCGCCGAGGTTGAATGGGCGTCAGGCCAGGCGGCGTCAGCCCATACGTCCGCAGAGGCGACTGCGGCCAGGCGCGCCTACGGTTTTCTTCTGCCCCCCGAAGCGGATCTGGCCTGCGACGCGCGCACAAACTGGACCTACCTGCTCATCCTGCTGGCCTTTCTGATCCTGCCGTTCGTGGTCCGGTTCGAGCCGAAGGTGAGTGCCTCTCCGACACTCTTCGGTTTCAACCTTCCGTCCATGTGTCCCTGCCGCGAGATTTTCGGAGTGAATTGCCCCGGCTGTGGGCTGACTCGTTCCTTTGTACTGCTCGCGCACGGACATATCGGCGAGTCGCTGCGGTACCACCGGCTGGGGATTGTGCTCTATGGGGTCTTCGGTTGGCAGGCGATCTTCCGCATCTGCTGCATCGCGCGGCGGTCACGGCCGATCCCGCATTCCTTACTCACTTTGCAACGGGTGGTTCCGGCAGTCGTGATCGTTCTATTGATCGTGAACTGGGCGGTGAATCTGCTCCCGCTGCCATATCTGTGAAAGGGACTTGCGGCCACGCGAGTCCCTTTTTCATTGGCCGAAAACGCCTCTTGTACAGTACTTTGTACAGTGCGGGCCTCCGGCCGAGCGCTCGCCCGGATTTTCAAGAGGGCGCTGTCAGGTCCGCGAGCGCTTCCCGCCGCGCTATCTCTTCGCCGCCGCGCGCCGCTCGTTCACTCCGTTCTGGCCGGCGACCGGAACTGCCGCCCGACCAGTATGCAGTACGGTGTGAAGCCCAGCTTGAGGTAGCTGGCGTGCGCGGCGGCATTCCAGAGCTGCGTTCCGACCGACACGACCCGGCAGCCGAGCCCATGACCCTGCCGCATCGCGCGCGAGACCAACGCCGCGGCGATACCCTGGCGGCGGCAGTCTTCCCGCGTGCTCAGCGCAAAGATGTTCATGGCCGGCGAGCCGAGGCGATCGAGGTGCGGCAGCACCACCCAGGCGATGCTGCCGACGATCTCTCCGTTGATCTTCGCGCGGGCCGCCCTGGGCTCGAAACCGCTCCAGGATTCGTGCATCGGCTCGTGATTCGTTCCGGCTGCGTCCTCTTCAAACTCAACGGCGATCCGCGCCGGCGCTTCCTCGGGCGCGTCCTGCATCCGCGCGACCATGAAGATGGATTCCTGGGTGTTCTTGAACCCGGCCACTTCCAGAACGAGGTGAACGTGCGGAAGGGAGACCGGACACATCGGCTCTCCGCCGAACCACAGACCGCGATAGAACGGATAGCCGGCGTACGGGTGCATCGCCTCCATCTCCTGAAACCCGGCGCGCCGAAGCCAGGCGGCAGCTTCCTGCACCAGCGCGGCGCCTATGCGCAGGCTCTCGCGCGGGAAGATCAGCATCCGGATCCGCGCCACCTTCGCGTTCAGGTCGTTCCACGGTTCGGTTCCGGGCGTAACGCAGGCATGAACCCAGCCAAGGACGCGCCCGGCGCGCACCGCAATGAAAAGGCCCGCCGGATCAAAGTAGGATTTCTTCTCGACCAACTGGATGAACCGCTCCGCCGTCAGCGGCGCGATATGCGGCTCGAACGCGGTCTCGTCGTTATAGACGCGCGCCATTCCTTCCAGGAACTGCCGGTCATAGGTCTCGATGGAGAAGTCCGCCAACCCGTTCTCCTTGTTACATGTCTGCGGGCCGCCCCAGGCGCATGGGCAGTCCCATCATCGAATACATCGAACGCGTCGGATGCAACCCGCGCGTGGACGCCCTGACGAACACCTGCGCACAGAAGGGGCCGTCGCCCTGCGCATGAGCGGCAAACGGCCGGCCAACGGGCAATCCGTCGAACTCGGATGCGCTGACGCACCGGACGCCCTGCGGAGCGATCTCCACTTCGCGCGAGAGCCGCCGGCCGCCGCCCAATCCATAGGCCGAGAGCACCACCCGCACCGGCCGTTTCGCCGGGTTGAACAGGTGATAGGCCTGCGACCATTCGGCGGGGACATCATCCGCGCCGCCCGCCTGGCCGATGCCCAACCAATATTCACATTCATTCTTCAGCGGGCCCGGGTACAGATTGACGCCGGACATGGCGCCCGGGCAACAGCGGCTGAACATCTCGAACTCCGCGCCCGTCACATCGGGGATTACCGGGTGATCCGCCCGCACGGTCAGCGCAAAAGGCTGGTTGATCGAGGTGTGTTGGCCGAGCCATGGCGGCCTGTGAAGCCACTGGCATACCGACTGCTGCGGCGGAACGGTGTACGGCGCCGATTCGCTCGTCCGGCCGTCCGGCCCGTGGAAGCTGAGCGTGACGCGAGCGTCGCGGCTGACGTGGGGGTTGTGGACAAAGAGCAAGTTCCAGGTCAGATCGCTGCTCTCCCAGACCCTGTCGCCAGCCTTGGCGCGCGGGAGAACACCCCGTTCGAGAATAGCGCCGCCCGGGTAATACCAGAGCTTCGAAAGGCGGCGCCGCACCGGATAACCTATAACACTGCGCGTGCCGATGACCGGCGTCCATCCGCGCCATCGCGCGCGCCGCGTGAGCTGAGGAATGACCGGCCCGGTGGCGTTGAGCCGGATAACATAGTCGCCCTCGATCTTCATCACCGGTTCGCGATCCGTCCCCGTAAGCTGTGGGCTGCGTTCCCACAGGTTCATCTGCTTGACCCGGCATGCCGGGACGACGAC
Organism: Candidatus Brocadiia bacterium; assembly: GCA_050015075.1. Taxonomy (GTDB): domain Bacteria; phylum Planctomycetota; class Brocadiia; order CAIUPP01; family CAIUPP01; genus JBEKCB01. Next base: position 49,922 of record JBEKCB010000034.1, read on the forward strand.
CGTTTCCTCCGCGCCTCGGGCCCGTCCGCGCGGAAAGTAGCGCACGCGGACGCTGACCTCTGCGTTCCCGGGATTCAGGATCGAAAGCGTCTCGATCTCGTACCAACTCGGATCCTTTCCCTGGTAACAGTCCGGGAAAACCCAGCTTGTCTCATCGTGCAAGGGACCCGGGTACGGAGCGACCGCGACCAGGGCGTCCGGCACTTCCTCCCAGAACGTGAAATCCTGGTGCAGCGCCTGGGGCAGCACCGGGACGTTCGACTGAAGCGCTATCCAGAAGGACTGCTTGTGAGGCACCTCCGGCAATGCGGCCAGTTCCAGCGCGCCGATCGCCGAAGGTTCGACCGTCATGGCGACTTCGCTGGGCGGCCGGTCCACGTGGTAGAACCGCACCTGCACGCGGGCTTTCTTCCGTTGGGGGTTGTAGACGAACAACCCGGAGGAGCATTCCCGCGGCCTGCCGGAAGCGGCGCGATGCTCGGCCGGCTGATCGTCCCAGATGAATCCGTCCCCGACGAACCAGTGCTTGCCGCCCCTGCCGTATTGAGTCTCTGCCATGGCGTTCTCCCGAGGGAAGCCTCCTCGGAAAGTCAGGCCGGCTTCCCGATGTCCTGAAGCGTGCCGGCGATGCACAACAGCGTTTTGCGCTTCGACCGATCGTCGGGTATCTTCATCGCCTCCAGCTCAGCTCGCAGCCGTTCGAGATCCCGCGCGTAGTCCGCGCGCGCCGCCGGCGCCATGCGGTTCAGCAGATAGACGGGCGGGCCCGGCGCGGCCGGGTTCTCGGGCCACACGAGCGGTTCGAGCGACAGCGGGCCATCTCCCAGGCGAAAGCTCGAACGAGAGAAGTAGGCCTCCTCCGCGCGCGCAAACCAGTCGGAAAGGCCGTCCAGTTGATTCCCGCTCACGCCGTACACTGAGGCGAGCGCCTCGGCCAGCGCGGCTTCGGCCGACACTTGCGGCGAGGAAAGAATGCGGGCGCCCGTCCGCCAGGACAGTTCTTCAACCGGGTTCGCGAACGGACGATAGAAGTACTCGCAGGCGCGCCCGCCGTCCTCATACAGGCGCTTGAGCGCGCGCGCGGAAGAAAGCCCGCACGGCGCGAACCACCGGAGACGATCCCAATGCATCGGCGGCTCAACGAAAACGCCGCCCACGGAACCGAACGCGCAGGCGATCTCCCGAACCAGCGAAGCGCGGTCCCGGCCGGGCGAACGGGCCGACCGTTCCTCGACCTCAACCATGTAGTCCACGGCTTTCGAGATGCGGCGGAGGTGCGGCAGGTCCTGCGCGTTCTCCAGGCGCATTCCCCAGCCCGCCTGGCCCACAACCCAGTCGGGCCGGCCGGCGTGGACGTGCTCGGCGCACTTGATCAGCAGGGCCGCATGATACTCGGCCTGGCTGAGCGGCCGGCATTTCTCGCATTCGCAACGTCCCTCGTCCGCCGATTGCATGCTCAGGCCGTCCAGGCCCCACGCGGGATCCATCATAAAATCCAGCACCTGTCGCTGCCAGTCCCAGGCCGCCGGGCTGGACCCGCACATGACGCGGCGCGGGCCCGCGGAGACGCCGGGCGCCTTGGCGATGATTTCGTCGAATCCCCACGAGTAGATGCCTGCACCGGCGAGGACCTTCACCCCTCGCGCATGGGCGGCCTCCACGAAGGCGTGCAGCCGCGCGGCGCGCGAATCGTCCACAACGTTCTTCAACGGCGCAGGCCATGACCGCGCCACGAACAATCCCCAGACGAGATTGTATTCGATTCCGAGTTCAGACTGGACGTCAAGAAAGCGCACCTGGTCGGCGAAAAGCTGATCGTCCCAGCGAATGCTGGGCCACTCCTCATTGGGAATCGGCTCGGAAGCCAGGTCTCGAACCCAGCCGACCGTGACGCGATACGTGAACGGCGGTGAACTCACGGAGGCGATCTCCTATCGTTTTCGGGCCCCTCGACAGCTTCGGCTCACAGGGGCGCGCCGCGCGGGTGCGGTTGAGTCGTTGCGCCGGCGTCCACGCAGATCGTCTGCCCGGCGATGTATTCGGCCTGCGCGCCGGCCAGGAAGGCCACGCAGGCGGCGATCTCCGCCGGGACTCCCGCCCACCCCAGCTCGGCCGTTTCCTGAAGGTCCTTCTCGGACCGGCCGCAGAGGAACACGCGCATCCCCTCGGCGCCCAGGCGCAGGCAAATGCCGCGCCCGATGCCGCTGCCGCCGCCGGTCACGAGCGCGCTCTGGCCTTTGAGGTCGGGGTCACAGGGTCCCTGCGGAGGGCGAATGACGTCGGACATGCGCGGCTTCTCCTATGGAAGCGCAGCCGAGCCGTCGGGAAGGCGCGCGAGCGTCCACTGCGGAAGGGAGTTGGCGCAGGGATATTTCGCCGCCTTGGCCTCGTCCAGGTCTATGCCGAGGCCCGGCCGGTCATTGGGATAGGCGTATCCGTCGCGCACCTCGGGACAGCCGGGGAAGACCTCGCGCTCGGCGTCGGTGAACCCGGACCACTCCTGAACGCCGAAGTTCGGCGCGCTGATGTCGAGGTGAACGTTGGCTGCGTGGCCGACCGGCGAGACATCCGGCGGCCCATGCCACGCGGTGCGGATTCCGAACGCCTCGCAGAGCGCGGCCAGTTTCCGCGCGGGGGTGATTCCGCCGATGGCGCTGACGTGGCAGCGGATGAAGTCAATCAGGCGGCCCTCGATGAGCGGCATCCACTCGCAGGGGTTGGTGAAGAGTTCGCCCATCGCCAGCGGCATGACGCACTGTTGCCGAATCGCGCGGAACCACTCGATCTGCTCCGGCGGCAGAGCGTCTTCCAGGAAGAAAAGCCGGTACGGCTCCAGCGCCTTGGCGAGACGAACCGCCTCGAACGGGGGCAGGCGTTCGTGGATGTCGTGCAGCAGCTCGACCTCGAAGCCGAGCTTGCTCCGGAGATGTTCGAACAGCCGGGGGATGTTCCGGGCGGCGGCGTCCGGATCGTGATAAGCGCCGGGCAGCGCGCCTTCGGGCTTCCGGCGGGCCGGCGCCGCGCCCTGGTAGCCGCCCATCTGGCAGCGGATGACGCGATATCCCTGCTCGATGAAGGCGCGCGCTCTTTCCTCGACTTGCGCCGCGTCGCGGCCGTCGGCATGGCGATAGACCGTCACCCCCTCGCGGCATTTCCCGCCCAGCAGTTCATACAGCGGCATCCCCGCGAGCTTGGCCTTGATATCCCACAGCGCCATGTCCACGCCCGACAGGGCGTTGTTCAGCACCGGCCCGTTGCGCCAGTACGAGCTGACCCACGACGTGCGCCAGAGGTCCTCGATCCGCTGCGTCTCCTTCCCGCGCAGGAAGGGCCGAAGGAACTCCTCGACGGCGACCTTGACCGGTGTGTGCCGCTGCGTGAACGTCGCGCAGCCGAGGCCGTAAAGACCCGGCTCGGACGTCTCAACCTTGACCACGATCAGTTGAGCGGATCCCGGCTGGGTCAGAATGACGCGGATGTCGCGGATCGTGATCGGGGGCATATCGTCTCCTTGGAAGTCCGATCTCCACCGGGAGTGCCGGGGACGCGCGGCCTGCTCCCGCAATTCCCTTCCATCCCGGACTGCCCTCAGCGCGTTGAGGCTGCTTCTACCACGGCGCAACACTCCAGTCAACCCGGACCCGTGCGCGCGGCGGGAGAGCGTTGGACATCCGGCCTGGATCCCTCGCGCCTGGAGTTTTCCTTGCGGGGCGAGGCCGCCGGCTCGACGAAGAATCTCCGCATTTCCGCCCCTGGCAATTCAAGGGTCTGCAAGCTGCAAGTCCGCCCGCTTCGGCTTCTCCTTACCGCCCAAAGTCGCCGACATCAAGTGCCCGTTATGCTCATCTCGCAAGTCAATCGGATTCCCGTCGGGGTCTCTGGTCTGCTCGCAGGTCAACGCCATCCGGACCTCGGTTACGAAGATGAACCGTGCCGAACGCTCCCTGATATTCACGCAACGACAGGCGGAACCCCGGGCAGGGTCTTTCTTGCAAATTGCGCGCGTGCCGGTGATAATCTGCTGCGCTGCTCAAGAGAGGGGACGTCAGACAGTTGAAGGATTAGAGCCGGTTTCGCAACCTCCTCAAGGGATAGGCCATGTGGAGAGATGAGGTTGACGCCGCCGCTCAGCGCCGATATCTGGACCTGCTCCGTCTGCCGAATTCCTTCACGGAGGAGGAGTTGAAGGAGGCGTACCGGGACATGTCGCGCGTATGGCATCCGGACAGGTATCGGTCGGATTCCCGGCTTCAGCGAAAGGCGGCGGAGGTTTTCAAGGAGATCAACGCGGCAAACCAGTACTTCAGAAAGAACTTGGAGAACGGGAGCTTCACCTTTCGCGATTCGACGTCGTCCTTTGTACAGGATCAGTCTCGAACATCAGCCGGGATCCAGAAAATCATGGACGAGGCTCGGCATGAGACAACACGAAAGTACGAGGAGGAGCTTAGCGCAGTTCGTAGCGGTCATGCAGCGGAACTTGACGCATTGGCGCACAGGCACCGCAATTACATTCAGGAAGTACGAGCGCATTGCCAAGACCAAGTCTCGCGGCTGGCATCCAGGCTGAGTGCCATTAACGAGGAACTGCAGCGTGAGAAGTCGAAGTCCCAATGCGCGCTCCTTCAGAAGCTCTTGCGAGGTGTCCTCTCCACGTACACGGCCGTGCGGAACATCTTCAGGAACGTCGTTGCCAGGCCGGCTGTCGCCCTCCGCCGCGGCTGTTGTTCCTTTGTCTCATCATTGGGAAGAAAACACTCATCCTGAGGCTGTCCGCATCATTTGATTCTCACCTGGACGTGGGCAGCCACACGCATCCCGCGCCTGCCAGTCTGGGCGCGTACTCCTCCCGCACCTGAGAAAACCCGCGTCGAATCTCAAGGTGCTTGTGTCACATTCTTCCTCCTGATAGACTGTTTCACGCTTTCTGCATGATGGTCATGCCCCCGGCCATTCTTTGAAAAGGAAGAGAACGATGTCGAAGTTCCAGATAAAGTCGGCGGACCAGTGCAAGTATGATGAGGTGTCATTGGGCGAGGTCATGATGCGGCTGGATCCGGGCGATGTCCCGGCGCGCCGGGCGCAGATGTTGCGCGTCTTCCACGGCGGCGGCGAGACGAACGTGGCGGAGGGCCTGAGCGCCTGTTTCGGACTGCGCACGGCCATCGTCACGGCCCTGGTGGATGACAGCGTCGGACGCAACATCGAACGCCAGCTTCGCGAGGCCGGCGTGGACACGCGCCATGTCATATGGTTTTCCACCGACGGCAAGGGGCGTTTCTCCACCGACGGTAAGGGAACGCTCCACAACGGCATCAACTTCACCTGGGCCGGCAGGGGCGTGCTCCCTTCGGTGACGGAATACTACCGCGCGCATACGCCTGTCCGCGAACTCAAGCCCGGCGACGTGGACTGGGGCGCGCTTTTCCAGCAGGGGGTGCGCTGGTTCAACACGGGCGGCATCTACAACAACCTTTCCGCCAACGCCTCCGCCCTGGCGCTCGAGGCCATGACCGAAGCCGGCCGGCACGGCGCATTTCGGTCGTTCGACCTCAACTATCGTTCCAAGGTCGAGCCGAACAAGGACCGCGCGCGCGAGGCTAACCGCAAGATCGTGCCCCACGTGGATTTTCTCGTCGGCAACCAGAATGACTTTGACGATGCCCTCGGCTACACCGCCGTCAAGGTCGCCAAGAGCGACCCTTTTGAAAAGTGGCTCGACGTCTACACCGACATGCTCCGCAAGGTGGCCCATGACTACCCGAACCTGAAAATCATCGGCACGCAACTTCGAGCGGCCATCTCAGCCGACCGCATCAACTGGGGCGCGGTGCTCTACGACGTTGCAGAGGACAAGCGCTACCTGGCGAGCATGCGCGAGAACATCGAGATCACAGATCGCACCGGCGGCGGTGACTCCTTCGCCTCCGGCGCCGCAGCCGCGCTGCTGAATGGCAAGGGACTCGCCGACGCCGTCGAATGGGGCGCCGCCCATGGTATCTGCGTCCAGGAAACGCCCGGCGATACCACCATGGTCACACAGAAGGAAGTCGAGGCCGAGGTCAAGCGCGCTCAGGCAGGCGGTGGTGTCAGCGCCCTGAGGTGATTCCGACTCTGGGAGCCGGCCGTGCTCGGAGGGGTGGTCAATGGAAAATCCCGACTTGTCGGCCCGGCAGGGAATTGAGGAGAGGTGACATGCTCGGAAAAATTCTGACGCTCGGTCTCACTGTCGTGGCAGCCGCGTGTCTTTCGACTCCGTGTTGGAGCCAGGAAACGCCGGTGGTCGTCTACACGAATGACAACGCCCCGGCGACGCCCAGGCTCGCCGATCTTCCCTTGAAGACGGGCGTCTCGCAATACGGCATGACCTGGACGTTCGATAAGCCGGCGCGAGTCGGGCAATTCGTCAACGGCGACTTTTACGTTGTCGGGCCGGTCGCGATCACTGAGATCACGCCGCGGCCGCTTTACGGCGCCGAGATCCCCGCCGCGCAGCTCGACCACATGGATAAGGAAAAGCCGGAAAAGGACCGCGTGCGGAACGGCTTCATGCTCAATCCGCCCGCGGAGATGAAAGTCGCTTACGACAGCGGCATCCGGAACTGGTTCGACCCGTCGCTGATTCAGAAGCTTCCGGTCGCGATGAAGCCGGGCGATTCGCTCGTCTCGACCATCAGCATGCCGATGCGCCCCGTCGCCGATACCGTCCAGGGCCGGCCGATCACCCGCGGCGAGGAAGACAACAGCCCCGTCCGAGACGCCGCGGTGCTGACCTGCGTGGCCGAGCCGCAGCCGGCCGACGCGTTCCGCCCGGCGTTCTGCGACCGCACTCAGAAAATCTATCTCGCCCGCAACCTGGGGCGCAAATTGCTGCCTGCCGTAGCCCCGCAAGGCGACTTCCCCAAGCTCGAAAAATACATTCGCCTCACCCAGCGCCCGTGGGTCCATACCTGCTTCTTCGGCTTCTAGATCCCCAACGACGACATGCCCGGCTACGGCCAGCAGATCGGCGAATGCTCCGGCAACTGCGCCCTGCTCCTCTGCTGCAAGTACACCCCGCAACAGAAAGAGCCGCTGCTCATCAGCTTCGTTCAGGTTGGCATTGACCTCGGCGGGATGATCCGCGCCGGACATCCCGGTTGGGAATGCTGGGGCGGACACGGCAGCGGATGCAAACTCCCCATCTTCTTCGCCGGATTGCTCCTCGGCGACGACGAACTCGCCCATATCCACAATTCATTTCCCAAGGCGCACTTCGCTGAGGATGAGCAGACCGCCTATGGCGATTGCTGGACCGGCGCCAAAGTCGTCTTCACCGGCCACTCCGGCATTGATGAAGCCACCGGCATTGGCCGCAATTACGCTCGCACCAACGACGCCTGGGGCCCCTACGAGCATATTCAACCTGCGAAATGGGTGGGCGGCAACTGGACCAGCGAAGCCTATCGCCGCGCCAACACCAGCGCCGCCTGGATCGGCCAGGCGCTCGCGATCCACCTTCTCCGGGCCGAGAAAGTCTGGAACCACGACGCGTTCCTGGACTATGTGGATCGCTGGATGTTCGAGAACGATGCGCCCGCCATCAAGACCCTCGCCGCGCTCGGCCATAACTATGACCAGGACTGGACGCGCGAGGGCACGTGCGAATGGAATCGCTGGCACATAGCGATGTGGCAGACGTACCGCGCCACCCCAGGCATGCCCCCAACCGATGGCTGGAAACGGCAGCACGACTCCAGCTACTACGAGAACGCCATCGGCAAAGAACTCAAAGCCCCCGCACGGCCTGGCGGGTAGAATCGCCGCCGGCGCGCCAGGCACAAGCCGAATTGGACCGAGTCGAGCCGGCGCGTCATGGCTCGCCGCACCGGCCATCGCATCACCGCGCCAATCCGCCGCGCGCGCACCGCCGAGGACGTCTCGCCCACAGCGATGGCCGTCGTATCTGATCAGCAGCCCACAAGCAGAATCCGTATCAGGCTTGCTTCCCTGTCATGCGGGTGATGTCAACGCGGAAGACGCACGTCTTGGCAACGGCATCATCGGGAAAAACGGACGTTCCCGAACCGTAGTGCCGCATCAGCACGGCGAGCGCCCGGCGCTTCTCCGCAGGATCCTCGATAAAGGTCGCCCGGCCGAAGCCAATGACGCTGCGGTACTTCGTCCGGCAATTGCAGCCGGTATCCCCGACGACGATCTCCACGCCCGTGTCCACTTGGAAACACACGCGGTTGTTCCTGCGCAGGATGTCGAGCTTCTGCCCTTCGGCCGCGGAGTGGAAGTACAGCGTCCGGTTTTCGTATCCGAAGTTCATCGGGACGACGTAGGGCTGCTCATCGTCACACAGTCCGAGACGGCAGACCGTCGCCCTCAACATGACGTCTTCCATCACGGCAGGATCCGTGATCTCTCGTTCACTTCTGCGCATGGTCATCTCCCGCCAAACTTGAGCATTTTCCACATCCCGATATTGACGAATCCCAGGCGATGGTAGATCGCGCCCGCCTCGGGATTGTGAAAGAACAGGCAGGCCGACTTGCCGCGCTGCTCCAGGTCGTGGACGAGGTAATAAACACAAGCGCTGGCATAGCCTTTTCGGCGGTGCCGCTCGTCGGTGCCCACCAGGATGACCATCGCGGCCGTGTCCGTCTCCGCCACGACGGACGCGCAGGAGACGAGCCTCCCCGACTCCGCATCGCGGATGATGGCCACGCGCGTTTTCCCGGCGGCAATCTCCTCGGCCAGGATCTCAACGCTCAAGCCTCCCCCGGCGAATTCCTGGAGCGACTGGATCAGGGCATAGATAT
>JBEKCB010000035.1:0-53226 GCA_050015075.1 Candidatus Brocadiia bacterium
AAGACGGGCCGGCAAACCTTGCTCGGAGTTCAAGGCCGCTCTCACGGCCGCTTGAGTGGAAAGAGGATATGCCCTTCACTCCAATTTACACACAAGAGTTGACACTACCCCCGGCGGCGTTCCGGCCTTGGAGGCGCCTATGCCGCCGAGCGAGGCGTCATTAAATTCACCCAGGTCGCCGCCGCTGCGGCAGCTACCAGGGGTAAAAATGGTCGGGGCGGTCGGCCATGTACCCCGCAGATGGAGTTCAGCGCCAAGGACCTGGCGGTTCCCGGCGTAACGAACCGCCGCCCTGCCACTCCGCAATTTTTTCCTAACCTGCGATAGACGATTGCAAAAAACGCCCCGGGACAATTTTCGTTCCGTTTCAGCGGCGGCCGGCGTCTTGGAACCTGCTCTTGACTGGCAGACCCGCAGAGAATTGCTTGACGGAGTTGACCCCAGCTATCAGAATACGACATCTGATGCCTGACCGCCGCGTGGAAGTCGGCCCTGGCCGGTGAATCGTCCATTGCACAAGGCAAGAATCATGGAACTGAACTTGATCTCGACGTTGAAGGGCTCGCTGCTGGAGAACTTCTTCCCGAAAGGGTGGGATCTGGCGAAATTCGACCGCCTCTGTTCGCGCAAGCCATCGGACATCACTCAACGCGAAGTTTGGTGGAACCGGCGCTACCGGGCCGTGCCCTGCAGGTCGCTGGCCGACTTCGATATGCTCATGGGTCGCGAGATCGCCAACGAGATCCGCAAGACGCGTAAGGCCGGGCGCAAGCTCGCCCTTATCCTGCCGGTCGGTCCGATGGGCATGTACCGCTGGATCGTGTCCTTCCTCAATGAGTGGAAAACTCCCTGCGACCACGTCTACGGGTTCAACATGGACGAATGGAGCGACCGCCGGGGCAACACGCTTCCGCCGACCAACCCGGGCGCATTTCAATATGCGATGGAAAAGACGTTTTATCGTCCGCTCGGCAAGCTCACCATTCCGAAGAGCCGGCGGAACTTCGCGGTGCGCAACACCCTGCCGGGGTACACGGCCAAGATCCGCGACCTGAAGAGCCAGGGCGCCAGGCTCGTGGTCGTTTACGGCATCGGCCGTATGCTGCACATCGCGTTCTGGGAACCGCACTTTGCCGCGGAGTTCCGGAGCGAGGCCGCCTGGAAGAAGCAGACCCATCGCCTGGGCGCTCGACTGCACCCGCTGACGATCGAGCAGAATGCCCTGACCTCGTTCAAGAGTCGCACGACCCTCGTCCCGGCGTTCGCCAACACCATCGGCCCGGGCCTCTTCCTGCAGGCGGACTACTGCATCGGCGGCGCGGACGGGACATTCGGGCGTGGAATGATGTGGCAAGGACTGTCGCTGTGGGTTGCGCTGCATCACGAGCCGGTCCCCTGCATTCCGGCCAGCTACATGTCCACGATGCCGGGCAAGCTCTTCTTCATGAAAGAGCTCGCCGGCCCGCTCGTGGCGGAGTGCCACTGATCCTGTGGACGAGAACCGCCGGCCATCCGGGAATTCCCGGTTCGTTCATCTTTCCTGGACTAAGTCGCCGTAAATGCGCATCGCGTTTTTCAGGAAGAAATCCTCGCGCTCCGACTTTCCCCAACCCTTGCGCCGTGCCGCGTAACGGAGGCACCGAAGGTTCTCGTAGGCCAGGAACGTCGGGCGGGCGGGCGTGTGCGGCGCGCCGAACGCCTGGGTATTGTCCTCATCCACGTGATACCACCCCAGGCCGAACGTCGCAATCCGCCCGCGCGCCAGGCCGGCCGGCGCATTGTCGGTGCCGAAAATGATCCGCTCCATCGGCCAGACGTCCAGCAGGATGTGGAACACCTCCGTTTCCGTCACCGCCGAGGTGTCTACGTGGACGTTCGGCAGGTCGGCGACCGTCGGCAGCCCTGCCTCGGCGATCTCCGGCGTGAAGCACCGGGCGCAGTGGGCCAGTTGCAACCGGGCGCGGGGATAGCGTTCGGCCAGCCGGCGGATGTCGCGCTGGTTAATCGGGTCCGCCATCGCGCGGTGCCGGCCCAGATGGAGCAATATGAGCAACCCCCGTTCGTGGGCGACCTTCCAGTACGGCTCCGGCAACATCTCCGGCACCGTGCTCTCAGCGGGGCGCGCGCTGCGGGAGAGGCACATGTACGGCTTGAAGCCGATGAACCCGCCGCGGTCCACCCGGCGCTCGATCTCGGCGGCGTTCCAATCCGGGCAGGCGAGCATGAGCGCGCGGGCAGTGCCCTTGCCCTTCACTTCGGCGGACATGAACTCCTCTTCCGCCTCGAAATTGCTGTGCGTCGTGGGAAAGAACGTCGTGAGATACCGGACTTGCCGGCCCGGAAAGAGCACGGCGGTGTAGCGTTCCAGGTCCGCCAATCGCACGCGCGGAAACCGCGCGAACAGGGCGTGCGCCTTGACGTCCGCCTCCGGGATCAGCGCGGTGTCGTAAAGGTGCGCGTGCGCGTCAAAAATCGTTCCGGGGACGAAGTCGGCCAACTCGCCTTCCCAGATCGCGCGGTCATCTTCCCGGATGGCCAGGTTGTCCATCGGCGTCTCCCCTCAGACCAGGCGTCTCCGGAACAGCGGCTTCGCCACGGGCACTTCCAGCAAGCCCTCCGCGCTGCCGCGCTGCACCGCCTGCTTGAGGATCGGCGCAACCTCGCCGTACCGGCGGAGCACCTCGTCAATGATTTCCGGCGTGTGCGCGGCCATGATATAAACCCCGCTCATCGCGTGGACTCCCCGCTTCGCCATCTCCTGGGTGAACAGCGTCTGGAAGGGCGCCGGGTTCGGCAGCTCGAAGCCTGCCGAGAACACCGGCGGCCGGCCTTTAACGGCCAGCGGAAGACCGAAATCGCGCGCGATCTTCCGGATTCCCTCCTGATATCGTTTGCCCAGATCCCAAACGCGATCAATGACCTTGTCCCGGCGGAGGATCTTCTGGATGGCGATGGCGGCGGCCATGCTGGCCGGCTCGCTCCAGTAGGAACTGCTGACGAAGCTGGACTCCACGGCGCGCATGACGTCTTTCTTCCCGACGACGGCGGCGATCGGGTAGCCGTTGCCGATGGCTTTACCGAACGTCGCCATATCCGGCGTGACGCCGAAATACTGCTGCGCGCCGCCGAGGGAGTAGCGGAAGCCGGTGACGATCTCGTCGAAGATCAGGACCGCGCTGTGAGCGGTGCACAGCTCGCGCACCGTTTCCAGGTAGCCGGGGTTCGGCTGCGCGAAGCGCGCCGCCTCCATCATCACGGCAGCCACCTCGCCCCGGTTCGACTCCAGCTTTGTCTTGAGATCGTTCACGTCATTGTAGGCGAAGGGAATGGCCGTGCCCGTCAGCCCCTTCGGCACGCCGGAGGCCGGCACGCCGGGCAGGAGGTGGGCGGACAGGCTGTCCTCATTGGACAAGTTCGCCGCAAGGTACCAGTCGCACCAGCCATGGTAGCCGCAGAAGAGCACCTTGTCGCGCCCGGTATAGGCGCGCGCGATGCGCACCGCTATCGCATCGGCATCCCCGCCGCCCTTGGCGTAGCGCACCATCTCCGCGCACGGAACGGCCTCTCGCAGCAACGCCGCCAGCTCCAGTTCGCGGGGGCTGTTGATGGCATACGCGATGCCCTTGTGAATCTGGGCGATGGCCGCCGCGTCCACCTCCGGGTGACAGTAGCCCAGAAAGATCACGCCCGTCCCGCCGACCATGTCAATGAACTCGTTGCCGTCAACGTCCCAGAACCGGCATCCTTCGGCCCGCTCGGCGTAGATCGGGCTGACGCCGAACGCATGCAGGCGCGGATGCCGGCTCAGCAGTTGCGTCTGGCCGGCGATCTGCTCTTCCGCCAGCTTGTAAAGCTCAAGTGAATGAGTGATCTTCGTGACGAACCTCCTCTTCTTATGATCTCAGCCGCGCCCCGTGGGAGAGCGCGGCGGCGCAGGTCAGTCCTCCCGGATTTCATCCAGGAGAACCTCTCGGCCGCCTTCGTCACGGCTGCGAATGCCGGCGATGAGAATTTTCATCAACTCCACCGTTTCCGACCAGGGGAAAGGGCGATTCCCGGTGCGCAGGAAATTGACGAACGCCATCATCTGTCCCTTGAAGGCGAAGAAGGTGTCCTCGCAGGCGGCGTTCAGCGTGTTCCGGGTGCCCATCGCCGTCAAGCGGCAGAATCCCCCATACATGTCCTTGCTGGCGACGAGAATCACGTCGGCGCCGCATCGGTGCTTGCAGTGGACGATGTTGCGGTCGCTGCTGCCGGTATTGCGGACGGAAATATATCCGGGTCCGAGGATCGGGTACAACCCTTCCGCGGCGTGAATGCCGTACCGCTCCCAGGACTTCGGCGTCGTGTTGACCAGGAAGCGCGGCTCGCCGATTTCGCTCAGCCGGCTCTTGACCGCCATGAATTCCTTCGCGTACCGCATGCCGCTGGAGGTGAGGATGTTGCGGCCCTCCCGGACCCAGCGGTGAAAGGTCTTGAGGTCCGGCTCGCTGTCGCAGAGCGGTTTGTCAATGAAGACCGGCAGGCCGGCCTCGACGAACGGCCGCGCTCGCTCGACGTGCTCCCAGCCCTTGTCGGTCGCGATGAGCACCGCGTCCACCGCGCCGATGACGTCAGCGGGCTTCTTCACCACGTTGGGAATCCGGGAGCACCTGGCCGCATGCTCGGCGGTGAAACCGCCGTCGCCGATGCAGCAGATGTGCGTGACCTGCGCGCCGGGGATGCCCAGGGCGTCCGGCGGCTGCCGGTTCAGATACTGAGGAATGGCCGCAAAGGGACATTCGCGGGTCATCAGGTCGCGGTCGTACCCGTTGAAAATGGCGCTCCAGGAATAGGGATGCCCATTGCCCTCCGTCATGCCCAACATCGCCAGTCGGATGTTGTCCGGTTTGGGAACCAGTGCGCCCACTATCGCTCCCTTCCTGCTCGTCCCGGTTTCACTTGGCCGTCAGTCCGCCGTCCACGGCGACCACCGCGCCGGTCACGTAGGCGCTGGCATCGCTGGCGAGGAATACGATGATTCCCTTGAGGTCCGTGTCATTGGCCATCCGGCCGAGGAAGACGCGCTGGACGTAGCGTTTGAGGAAGCGTTCGTCGTGGTTATTGAAGTAGCCTCCGGGATTGACGACATTGCACCGCACTCCGCGCGGGCCGTAATGGGCGGCGGCGAAGCGCGTGAAGTTCTGCATTCCGCCCTTGTTGAACCAGTAGTCCGGGGGCTGCGGCCAGCCGACTTCCTCATAAAGCCAGAAGTCCGGCCCGACCACGCCGTAGATCGAACCTACATTGATGATGCTCCCGCCTCCGGCCTCGGCCATTTTGTCGCCGAAGGCGCGCGTGATCAGGAAGAGTCCGGTCGCGTTCACCTGCAGGCTTTTTTCCCAGTGAGCGGCCGGGTCCGACCAGGATTTCATGGGCCGGAGGACCGAGTTGTTCACGAGAATATCAACGCGTCCGGCCTTGTCGCAGATCGTATCCCGCAGGGCGAGGATCGCCGTTTCGCTCGACTGATCGAAGGACAGCGCCTCGACATCGAGCCCGCGACGCCGCTCCTGCCCGGCGACCTTCTGCAACGCCTCCAGGTCGCGGGAGGCGATGAAAGTCTTTGCGCCGGCCTCGGCGAGCGCCGCGACGATTTGCCGGCCGTACAACCCGGCGCCGCCGGTCACCAGCGCCACGCGCCCCTTCAGCGAAAAGCTATCGAGCACGCTCATGTGCGCCTCCGTGTTTTTCTTTCCATTCCTTTCACCCTCCCAAAACGTCCTCGCGACCCTCGACCGCGACCTCCATGCGGCGCCGTCCGCTTTCGGAGATGGCGAGGCAGACCTCAATCGTGTGGCGCGCTTCGGAGAGCGGGCACAGCAGTTCGCCTTTCCCTTCCGTCGCGTCGAGGAAGTTGTTGGCCTCGTGAATAAATGGGCCGTCCGTTTGCCCCTTGGAATCCGGCTTGTCCTTAAGGCCCTCGGTCCAGGTCCACCGGCCGTCGCGCAGCGCGACGCCGACGCGGCCTTCCCAGCCGTCGCAGTGGATGCTGCCCTTCGTCCCGGAGAGAATAAGCTGGTCCGTGCGCTGCGCCTGCCACGCGACGACATGGACCGTGCCCACCGCAGGACTGTTCCGGAAGCGCAGCAGGCAGGCGAGGGTGTCCTCCGCGTCAGTCCCTTCGATTTGCAGGTGTTCATAAACGGCCATGACGCTCCGGATCGGCCCCAGGTACCATTGGATCATGTTGATGGCGTGGCTGGAGACGTCGAAGATGGCGCCGCCTCCTTGCTCGCGATGGGCCCAGTAGGTGTCGCGGTAATCCGGGCGCGCGGTCCGGTGATCGTAACCGACGATGCAGGAGCAGGCCAGCACCTCGCCGATCTTCCCGGCGTCGAGTTCCCGCTTGACGGCCCGCATCGCGGGCATGGCGCGCCGGACGTGCGCGACGCCGACGACGCGCCCTTTCTTTTTCGCCAGCCGGTCCAGGTCGTCGCAGCCGTCGAGGGAAAGGGAAAGCGGCTTCTCGATCAGCACGTGCGCGCCGGCCTCAACGACTCTGTTCGCCCAAGGCACGTGCAGGTCGGCGGGGACGCAGATCACCGCTGCATCGAACTCCGACAGGATGACCTGGTCGAAGTCCGCATAGACGCCGATGAGCGGATACGCCGCGGCAAGCTGCCGAAGCCGTTCGGGCCGGTTATCGCATAGCGCCACTTCCGCGCGCCCGGTCTTCAGGAAGCACCGGACATGCCGTTCGCCGATGCTGCCGCCGCCGACGATCAGAATTCGATGCATACGGAGTCTCCGCGTTGGCGCGGGCCTTTTTGCGATTCAAGCACCTCGGCTTGTTCAAGACTTCATTCGAGGTTCGACGATCTTGCCTGTCCGCGCGGACCTGTACGCGGCTTCCATGACGATGCAGTTCCACAGGCCGTCCTCGGCGGGCACCGGCGCGGGCCGGCCTTCGAGGATCGCCTGGGAGAACTCCTCGATTTCGCCGCGATAGGTGTTCTTCGGTTCGAGCGCCATCGGCTGGTAGGCAGCATGGTCCTGCGCCTGCTGTTGCGCGTCATAGCCTTTGCCCGCGCCGAGGATGCACTGGCGCAGGTCACCGCCCGGTCCCTGTCCGAGGCTGTACCTGCCTTTGACCGAGCCCTGCGAGCCGTAGACCTCGAGGACGAACTCGCTCGCCTCGTCCGGGATGGCGAAGCTCACGTCCACCACGCCGGCGGCGCCGTTCTCGAACTCGATCAGCGCGACGCAGGTGTCCTCGACCGGATATCGGTGCACGCGGTTGAACGTGCGCGCGGTGATCTTCTTCGTGCGGCCGAAGAACATCTCCATCAGGTCCACCACGTGCGAACCCATATCCATCAACGGGCCGCCGCCGCCGAGTTCCGGCGCCTGGCGCCACGCGCCCGGGATCGGCGGATACCAGCACGTCATCTGTCCGCGCGCCATCACCGGCGTGCCCAGTGCGCCGGAGCGGATCATCTCCTGAATCTTGCGATGATAGACATTGAACCGCATCATGAACCCGACGCCGAGCAGCACCCGGGCCTTCTTGCAGGCGGCGATCATCTTGAGGATATCGCGGGACTTCAGAGCGAGCGGCTTCTCGCACAGGACGTGTCTGCCCGCCCTGGCCGCGGCGATGACGTGTCTCTTGTGCAGGTAGTTCGGCGTCGCGACGTAGACCGCCTGGACGCCGGCCGTGCGCAGCAATTCCCTCTCGGTCGCGCAGCACTTCGCGCCGAACTTCGTCGCCGCGTCCTGCGCGCCGGCCTGGTCCGCGTCCATCAGCGTCACCAACCGGGCGTTGGAAGCGGCCATGATTCCTTCCGGAATCGTTCGTCGTTTCGCGATCCCGCACGCGCCCAGGACACCCCAGCCGATCTTTCCCTCCGGCCGCATGGGTTCCTCGCTTGGAAAGGACAACAGGTTCCGGAACTTTTCGGCGGACTGAAATTTCCTTCGGCTGGATATATACAGCCGGGGAGCCGGCGCGTCAAGCCTCCGAGCGCTTGACGGCGAAGGTTGCGCAAGGGTATGTAATACGCGGCTGCCGCGGTTCGGCGCCGCCGCTTTGCGCGAATTCGCGCTGTCCTCGAAGCCTTTTCAGGAGGCCCGGCGATGACCGAGAGCCTGGCGATTGACGGTGGAAAGAAGACCATCCACGCGCCGCTTCCGGGCTGGCCGCATTACACGGAAGAGGCCATCCGGCGCGCGACGGTCCCGCTGCGGGAGAATGCGCCGAACTACTGGACCAACCGCAAAGGCAAGCTCAAGGGCGGCAAGGTCGGCTCGCATGGGATGGAGTATGAAGAGAAGTTCGCCGCATGGGAAGGGACCCGGTTCGCCGTCTCTTCCGCCACCGGCACCGCGGCGCTGCACATCGCCCTCGGCGGCTTCCGCGTCGGGCCGGGCGACGAAGTCATCGTCCCGAGCTACACCTTCATCGCCTCGAGCATGTGCGTCCTCCAGGCCGGCGCCATCCCGGTCTTCGCCGACGTCAAGCCCGACGATCACTGCATTGATCCGAAGGCCATTGTGAAGTGCCTCACTCGGCGCACCAAGGCGATCATCCCCGTTCATCTCTATGGCTGCGTGTGCGACATGGACGAGATCATGGCCATCGCCCGGAAGCACAAACTGATCGTGATCGAGGACTGCGCCGAGGCGCACGGCGGCGCGTACAAGGGCAGGAAGGTCGGCACCATCGGCCACGCCGGCGCCTTCAGCTTCTGCCAGAGCAAGCACTGGACGACCGGCGGCGAGGGCGGCATGACGGTCACCGATGATGAGGACGCCGCCTGGATCATGCGCAGCTTCCGCGACCACGGCTATGATGTCGCCAAGCGCATGAGCCTGCTGGAACTCGAACGGCATTTGCCGTACATCCATCGCCGTCTCGGCTGGAACTACCGCATGACGGAGATGCAGAGCTGCCTGGGGATCTACGAGCTGGGCCGGTTCGAGAAGTGGAACAAGCCGCGCCGCCAGCGCAACCATCGCATCCTGGCCGGCGAACTCGCCGGCTATCCCGGCATCAGGAACGTCGAGTACGAGAACAGGGATAAGGAGTGCTGCTTCTTCGTGTTCCCGATCATCCTCGACATGAAGAAACTCACGTGCGACCTCGACCGGTTCGTCAAGGCCCTCGGCGCCGAAGGCGTGCCCTGCGGGCCGGTTTTCTGGCCGCAGAGCTACAAGGAAGACGTCTTCCGCGAAAACATCGGCCAGGGCGAAGCCAACTTCCCGTTCCACAGCAAGGAATATACCGACCCGAAGCAGGCGGCCAGGTACAAGACCCTGTCGCTCCCGAACGCGGTCGAGTATCAGAAGAATACGTTCATCACGCTGTGCCACCCGAGGCTCGAGCCGAAGCACATGAAGCTTATCGCCCGGGGCATCAAGAAGGTGCTCGACGCCTGCGCGAAATGACCGTGAGTCCGCCGGGTTGGGCGGCGAGCATCTCAAGAGTGGTCGAGTTCCCAAACCGGAAAGTAGTATGGGAATACGTGCCGCAGGATCGCGCCGGCCTGTCCTGGAAGTTCAATCGCCTTCGCGGCAGGATGCGGCCCGAAGATCAACCGCGCAAGCTCCCGTCGCGTCAGGATGACCGGCTCCGCCGCCTCTTCGTCCGAGAATTCCACATCGCCCGCGCGAAACTTTATGGTGACCTGTTCGCCGGATTCCTTGCACGCCAGACGCACAGTCCCATTCACCTCGGCCGAGCTTCTTCGCAGGTGATTCGCGATTCCGCGAAGCAATTTCTCCAGGCTGTTTACGCGAATCATCTGGTAGCCGACCCCGGCCGCCTGCTCGATGGGCCGCCCTGCGCCGCTCATCCTTTCCGCGAGGAGCGTTCCCAGGCTCGTCTGCGTCAAGGGGACGAGAGCTTGAACAGGGCTGTCGGAGCGCCGCTCTTCGAGCACGTGCCGGACGAGGTGCTCCAGGGCTTCCGGGCTGCCGCCGCCTTCGATGATCCCCGGCTTGTTCGTCCCCTGGCCCAACATGAGGTAGGCGACCGTTTCTCGTCCCTCGTTCGCCAGAAAGGCAGTGATCCGCGGAAGGGAAAAGAGCGCCCGGTACTCGGCGGAGGTCCGAACGATGCGGCAGCGCTCCGCGTCGTGGATTTTCATGACGGCGGCCAAAGCTTCGGTGTCCTGCGCCTCGTACCGCCTCACGGCGAACGACCTCTTCGCGAACAGTTCACGCTCTTCGGGCCGCAGATCATACACCCGCCCCTGCGAGGCAACCGCCTCCCAGTCGGCGTGCTGGTAGAACGGAAAGGTCCGCTCCAAAGTCCATAATACGGACACCGGGCAATCTTCCTGCTCCATGACTCGAACGCAGTCTTGAAGGCAGGCCAGCGCATATCCTTTTCCGCGGCAGTCCGGGTGCGTGGCCGTTGCACTGACGATGCCGATCGTGAACCGGTCGCCGTGGGCGACGACCTCCCGAAGGAAGACCGGCACCTCCGAGACCACCTTGCCGCCGACCTTGATAATTCGCATGTGCCGGAGATTCGACTTGTCGAACACCAGCGGATAATCGCTGCGAATGTCCTGGCCTGTCCCTGCCCTGAACACGAGGTTGACGAGGGAGATCGCCTCGCCGAACTCGTCCTCCCGGCACGCTCGCGGACCGTCCATGCGATGTCCTCTCTCGTCGGATTCCCGGTGCCGAGCCGGCGGCCGGCGGCAGCCGATTCCGCCGATGATTCTACCGTAATGCCGCGCGCATTCAAGCCTCGCCGCGAGCCGACGGCGGAGAGCCTGTTTGACTGCGGCAATTCGACCGTATAATCTCATGTTCGAAAGCGGAACGTCTTTGGGAGGACGAGCAACGAAGACGGAGAACAGCCGCCCGTGCCGCGCGGGGTTCGGCCGGCGCGTGATCAATCCGAAACGCGGAATCCCGCTGGCGGGATATTTCAATCCTCGGCCGAACACCGGCGTTCTGGACGACCTGCAGGTGAAGGTGTTGCTCATCGAGTGCGGAGGCGCGGTCGTGGGGCTGATCTCGTACGATCTGCTGATCGTGCCTCTCCTGCTCATTTCGAAAGTGCGCGCGGCGCTGAAACGGGAAAGATATCCTTTCGCGGAGACGATTCCCCTGTGCGCTACGCACACGCACACCGGCCCGGACGTGGGCGAGATCTTCGACATGGCCCGCCGCCACGAGGCCTACCTGGATTTCATCGTTGAGGAGACTTCGGCCGCAGTAAGGGAAGCGTTGGCCGACCTGGCGCCGGCGGAGATCGCCGCCGGAGTTGCGGAGGAGAATCCCTTCGCCTTCAACCGCCGCTACTGGATGAAGGACGGGAAGGTGGTCACCAATCCCGGCAAGATGAACCCCGATGTCATCAAGCCTGAAGGTCCGGTGGACCGCCATGTGGGTGTCCTGGAATTTGGACGCAACGGGAAGATCGCCGGGCTGATTGTGAACATCTGCAACCACGCCGACACGACCGGCGGCGACCGGGTCTCAGCGGACTGGCCGGGCCACCTGGAACGTGCGGTCCAGGAACACCTTGGAAGCAGGGTCCCGGTGCTGACGCTGATCAGCCCGGCGGGAAACATCAACCACATTGACGTCAACGACCCGAGCCGGCCGGTGTACGGCTATGCGGCGTCCCGCGACATAGGCCGCGGATATGCCGAGATCGCCTGCCGCCTGCTGGGCGCGCTGCAGCCGGTGCGTTGCGATAAGCCGGCGCTCAGCGTGAAGCCGGTGATTATCGGCAAACGAAGGTTTGCGGACGGCCAACTGCAGGCCGCCCGCGCTTTGATGCGGGAAGCGAAGGAAGTCGCGCCCGGGAACCTCACCGCCGAGGACCTGGCCCGAGGAGACCAGAGCGCGGAGCGGTTTTTCGCGGAACAGCTTGCAGCTTACGTGGAGCAGATGCCGGAGGCCGGGCGCCGGTTCGACTGCGCGGCGCTGAAGCTGTCGGACAAGGTCGCGATGGTTTTCCTGCCCGGGGAGAATTTCGCCGAAATCGGCATGGCGATCAGGAAGGCATCTCCGTATCCGTTGACGTTCGTGGTCAGCTTGTCCAACGGCGACTGCGGATACGTGGCGCCCAGGGAATGTTTCGCGCATGGCGGATACGAGGTGCTCCCGGTGGTCGGCGGCGGGCCGCCGGAAGACACGGCCGACCTGCTGATCGCAACGGCAGGTGAACTCCTCAAAGGGCAGGCGGCTTTACGCTTCAAAGATCCATAATCCCGAAGGAGAGGCGTTGATGGCGAAAAAGACAGGCGTGAAAAGGAAGTCCGCGGACAAAACGATCTGGTCCGCCACGCCCACTCCATTCCTGGCGGACGGCGCGCTCGACCTGGCTTCCCTGGATAAAGTGATAGACCAACACCTTCGCCTGGGCGTCACGGGCCTTTTCATGGCCGGCAGTTGCGGCGAAGGGCCGCTGATGCTCAACGCTCAGCGCGACGAACTCGTCCGGGCAACCCGGCGCCTGGCGGGGAAACGGCTGCACATTGCGGTGCAGGTTTCCGACACCTCCGCCGCGCGGGTGCGCGACAACATCGCCCGAGCCGAGGACGCCGGGGCTGACTCGGTGGTCATCGCCCCGCCATGGCTCATGCGCTTCGCCACGGAGGGATTCGTCCGGCGTTATTTCACCGAACCCATGGAAGCCGCGACGCTGCCGGTGGGCGTCTACGTCCTCAAGCAGCCCGCCGATTCCGTGCTCGACCTGGCGCTGTGGACCGAGATCGCGTCGCATCCGAAAGTCAGCTACATCAAGGATTCTTCCTCCACGCCGGAGTACAGGAAAGCGTTCGTGGCGCTTAAGACGAAGCGCCCCGCGCTTCTTCTGGAGACGGGGGACGAATTTGACGTGGTCAACTACGCGGCCTCCGGGTACGACGGGTGCCTCCTCGGCACGGGCATTCTCATCGGCGGGCTGATCCGGCAGGCACTCGACGCCCTGGTCGCAGGCGATCGTCCCGCCGCCGACGCCTGGCAGAAGCGCTCCAATGAATTTCTCTGGGACCTCTTCGCCAGGGATATCAGCCTCTGGATGGGCGGCTTGAAATACGCCCTTCACCGTCTGGGCATCTTCAGAACCGAATTCATGCACTTGGATTATCCCATCACGACGGCGGACCGAAAACGCATTGACGCCGCCCTCGAACGCGAGCGCCCATACATCCGGCCTGAGTGAGCCGGACGCAAGGAGAACCAGGATGCGATACAAGGAAACCGGTGAAGTGCACATGGACTTCCATCGGACGACCAACGGAACCATTGCCTACCTCCGAAAGACATACGGCGAGAAGTTCCTCGACGAGGTCTTCCGCCGCACTGCGCAGGACGTGTACCGCTCGATACATGCCGATCTCCGGCGCGGCGACCCGGAGCAACTGGTCGAGCACTGGTCCCACTTCTTCGACCGCGAGAAAGGCGAGTACCTCATTGAACGGAAAGGCGAGGAAATCCGGATGACGGTCAAACGGTGTCCGGCGATCGCCTATCTCCAGACCCGCGGGATCGAAATTGACCCCGCATTCTGCCGCCAGACCGTTGTGATCAACGCCGCCCTGGCCGAAGGCACTCCGTTCGACATCGTCACCGAGGTGCTGGGCGGCGGCCGGTGCGTTCAGACGATACGGAGGGTGAAGAAATGATCCCGAGCGACCATTTTGTCCGATTCTACAACGAGGTCTTCAAGGCGCTTGAAGCGAGGGGACATGAATGCCTCGTCGCCTACTGGCGGGAGCTTGGACGGTTGCAGTCGGTCGAGCTTGCGGACCGGTTCCGCGCGGGCGGGCTCAAGGCGGCGCTGGAGTACTGGAAGCGGATCGTGATCGAAGAGAACTGCGAGAGTTCCATGGTGGACCACGGCGACTACTTCGAGTTCCACATGATCCGCTGCCCAAGCCTCTCTAAAGTGCTCGACAACGACGCCCGCCCCTGCGAGTTTTATTGCGACCACTGCATGGGCTGGGTGGAACCTGTCATGAAGGCCTCCGGCCTCTATGCCGTCATGGACATGGAGTCGAGGACTGAGCCGCACTGCACCTTCCGCGTCTTCAGCGATAAAGCCAAGGCCATGGAGTTTGAGCGGAAAGCCCGGCTCCTCTCCAAGCCGTACGATGCAGCCGCCGCTCCGGCCGGCGAGTCCGGCTTCGCGAAACGCCGAAAAAGCTGACTCGGCTCCCTCACGCGCGCCGAGGCGCATCTTCCAGTCGCGAACTCGCTTGCCGATACAGTCTTGCGGAACAAGGCTTGGTCTGTTGGGGCGGCCGCTTCGCTTGCTTTTGCGTTGGCGGAAGGTAAACTACGGCGGAAAGGTTCACGGCGGTCGTGAACGTCATATAGGAAATTCCGGTCCAAGGAGGTTGCGCATATGAAGAAGTTCCCGCTGGGCATTCAGCTCTTCACCGTACGCGACGAGTGCAAGAAGGACCTCAAGGGGACACTCACGGCTTTGGCGAAGCTGGGCTACCAGGGCGTCGAGTTCGCCCTGGAGTACGGCGGCATGACGCCGGAGCCACTGGCCGCCTTCCTGAAGCAACTCGGCCTTCGGTGTTGCGGAATTCATACCTCGCTCGCAGAACTCCTGGCGGAAGGCAGCGATTCCTACAAGTACGCCAAGGCCATGCAATCGCCGTTCATTACGACGAGTTGCGCCGGCGAGGTCGCCAAGGACTGGAAGGGAACGATCGAGAAGCTCAAGCAGGCCGGCCGGGTCGCGCAGTCCGCCGGCGTCGCCTTCACCTACCACAACCACGCGCCGGAGTTTCAGATGGTAGATGGGCAGTACGCGCTCGACATGCTCTACGCCACCACGGACCCGAAGACGGTCAAAGCCGAGCTGGACACGTACTGGATCAAGAAAGGCGGGGCGGACCCGGCGGCGTATATTCGGAAGTGCAAGGCCCGCGTGCCGCAGATTCACCTCAAAGATATGGACCCCGCCGACGGCAGCTTCACAGAGGTCGGTGCGGGACTTATTGACCTCGCCGCTGTCTTTCAGGCCTCTCAGGAGGCCGGCGCCCAGTGGATGATCTACGAGCAGGACAGGTGCAAGCGCCCGCCTCTTGAAA
This sequence comes from Candidatus Brocadiia bacterium, assembly GCA_050015075.1. Taxonomy (GTDB): domain Bacteria; phylum Planctomycetota; class Brocadiia; order CAIUPP01; family CAIUPP01; genus JBEKCB01. The sequence continues at coordinate 15,060 of JBEKCB010000035.1, forward strand.
GCGCGAAAATCACAATCGAAAACCTGCGCAAAGCCAAACTTGTCTGACAAGCCGCATGGGAATCTCAGCGGTGACGCATGCGATGGCGCGGGGCCCGAAGCAGGATCCCGGACGCACCAGCCCTCGTCGCCGCCTCGTGGATCAATGAGCGGCGGGGATTCAGCCTCAGGATTGAGCCGTGATCACTTTCCATCTTATAGGTAACGCACATCTCGACCCCGTCTGGCTATGGGACTGGCGCGAGGGTTTGAACGAAGGCATCGCGACCTGCCGGGCGGTCCTGGACCTCATGGAGGAGTTTCCCGAACTCACCTTCTCCCGGGGCGAGGCGGCGATCTACGAGCACATCGAGCGTTACGACCCGAAGACCTTTCGGCGCATTCTCCGCCGGGTGCAGGAAGGGCGGTGGGAGGTGGTCGGCGGCACGTACGTCCAGCCGGACACCAACCTGCCGGCGACCGAGCTGCTGCTGCGCCACTTCGAGGAAGGCTTATCCTACTTTGGGCGAGCGCTCGGCCGGAGGCCCACGGTAGCGTGGGCGCCCGATTCTTTCGGCCACAGCGCAGGGTGGCCCGAGATCTACAAGACCGCGGGGATGAACTCGTTCGTCTTTTCGCGGCCCTCCCAGGCGCAGCGACCCTTGCCCAAGCCGGCATTCTGGTGGGAAGGACGCAGCGGCGCGCGGGTCTTGGCCTATCGCATTCCCGTGGGCTGGTATGGCTGCGAGCGCGACGAGATGAAGCGGCGTCTGGATGGATACCTGGCCGAGGCGCACACGTGGGGGCTGGAGAATGTGGCCGTCTTTTACGGCCTGGGCAATCACGGCGGAGGCCCCAGCCGTCGTCACCTCCTGGACATACGCGCCTGGGCGGCGGCCCATCCCGAGGTGCCCCTGGTTCACTCCACCCTGCACCGCTTCTTTGCCGCCTTGCGCCGGGAGATCGGCCGCAAGGGCCCGCGCTTCCTGCCGGTCCATCGAGGGGAACTGAATTTCTGCCTGCGCGGCTGCTATGCCTCGGTCGCCCGATTCAAGTTTGCGTACCGCAGGACGGAATCGAAGCTGATCTCGGCGGAGCGCACCGGCGCCGTCATCCGGGCGGCTACCGGCGCCGCGGCTTCCGATTCGCGCCCGGCATGGAAGGCGGTGCTCTTCAACAGCTTCCACGACATCCTGCCCGGCTCGAGCATCGAGCGCGCCTATGACGACCAGTTGGCCTGGCTGGGCAGCGCCTGGCATGACAGCCAGCAGCGGGAACTCCAGGCGCTCAATGCGTTAGCCGCCCGTATTGACACCAGCGTGCGCCGTCCCCAAGGCGACAAACCCTGTGGCGTGCCGATCCTGGTCTGGAACCCTCATCCCGTTCCGTACCGAGGGCACGTGGAACTTGAGGCGAGCCTGGACTACCGGCCGATCTGGCGTTACCAGGGCCGGGTCAGCGAGTTGCCCGTCCGGATTCTCGGACCGAGCCGAAAGCCGCTGCAGTTTCAACGGGTTGCCACGGAGTCCGAGGCTTTTGCGAACCTGGCATGGCGCCAACGCGCAGTCGCGCGCCTGGAAATCCCGCCGCTGGGCTGGACGGTCGTCGAAATGGGTTATGAGGAAGGCTTCCGTCCGCCGCGCATCGCCTCGGCCGTGTCGGCCCCGAAGCGCGGAGTGATCACCAACGGCCTGTACACCATTCAGGCGCGCAAAGGGGCCAGGGGAATTGCCATTACGCACAAAGCGGGGCCGCTGCTCGCGTCGCCGGGGCTCACGGCTGTGACCGTGGAAGACCGCTACGGATCGTGGGGCGCGATGAATGAAGAGCCGGAGTCTCTGGATTTGTCGAACGTGCTCCACTCCTGGAAAATATCCGACGTGCGGACGGTGGAAGGCGGCCCCGAACGCGCCATGTTGTGGGTGCGTCTGCGCGGAGGCAACTCGCGGCTGGACCTTTGCATGAGCCTCTGCCGCGAGCGCGACGCGGTGGACGTGGCCGCGCGCGTGCTCTGGGACGAGCGAGCCGCGCGTCTGAAGCTTGTCATGCCCGGCGCCGACCGAGCCGAGTTTGAAGTGCCCGGGGGAACGGTCAAACGCGGTCCCTGCGGAGAAGTGCCCGGCGGGCGCTGGGTGCGCACGGACGGCCGTCGCGGGAGCTTCGGCTTTGCCAGCGATGCTTTGTACTGCTTTGACCTGAAAGAAAACGCCCTGCGGGTTACCGTGGCGCGGGCCAGCCGGTATGCCAGCGACGCTCCCTCTCCGGCGAACGCAGAGCCTTGGCGTCCGACCGTGGACGCAGGGGAACTGCGATTTCGCTTCCTCTTGACACGAGACGTCAGGAGTCTGCCGAGACTGTCGGCCGAGTTGGAGCAGCCTCCCGTGACGCTGCTGTGCGCGAGCCATTCCGGCGCCCTGGCGCGCCGCGGATCATTGGCGTCCTTGTCGCCGGCGTCCCTGAAACTCCTTGCCCTCGCGACCTCAGCCGACGGCAAGGCGTGGATTCTGCGCCTGCAGGAAACATCCGGACGCGCCGTAACGCCACACTGCACGTGGCTCGGTCAGCGGTTAAGACTCTCGCCCCTTGCGCCCTATGCCATAGGCGCCTGGCGCCTGACTTCAAGCAGGCGCGGGTGGAAGTCAACGTCTCTCCCGGGCGGACTTGATCTTGTCCCGCCTCGCGCTCGTTAGAGCAAAGGCGGGGCAACTCACATTTGTTTGGACCGTCCGTCACCGTCATAGTGCCGTTTCTGGCCGTGTTCCTCGACGCGTATTCCGGCTAAACTTCAAGGTCACGGTCCTCTTCAAGATCCTTGATATAGCAATCCAGATTGCTGGAGATCTTCTCGAAGACCGCAGGCAAATAGGGCGCCAGGTCTTGGAAGGACGGATGATCGCCAACAGGACCCCCGTGGTAGGAACGCATGTGCTCAAGAATCGCACGGCGTTCCTTTTCCGAAATCATTTCCATCGGATCACGTTCCCGGTAATCATGGTAAGGTGACAGATGGATGAATGAACAACCGAAAAGGTAAACTGATCGCGTCCAGGATTGAAGCTCATTGGCCAAGTCAACCATTTCTTTGTCGGTTACGCGCCACTTGCGGCCTGCAACGCAATCCTCGATCAACTCATCCCGACGCTGACGATCCGAAATGGATAGCAGATAAATTACCCGCACCATCGAATCAAGTTCCTGCCGAAGGATGCTGACAATTTGGCCGTGAAGCCCTGAGAGGCGTTCCACTGCCTTACGGTGTTCGTCTGATCGCTGCCGCACTTGTCGGCAGAAAACCGCAACATGGTTCGCCAATCCGCTCTCCTCCCGTGCAAGTTCGAACCGTTCGTCACGAACCGGCGAATTGTAACTCACTGTCTGGCATGAAGAAAGCCCTGTGCCTTGCAGGTGACGTCACCAGAAGTGCTTCGCCGCAAAGGCATGGCCGGAGCCGAATTTCAGGTATCGCTCGAATGGACTCTGCGCGCGCGGAGTTTCACTCCGAAGTCCAACTGGTGATGTTATCATCCGCGCCATCCTGGCCGCTCGGCCCGAAGGAATGGAGGTCGAAGCCGTCCGTGTTGTGCGTGCCGGGGCAGGCGTAAACGTAAGGATTGCCCCAGGGGTCATTCCGGACGGCTTTCTGGACGTAAGGGCCATGCCACCCGGTCAGTCCGCCGGGAGCGACGCTCAGCGCGCCCAGTCCTTCGGCGGAGGTCGGGTAGCGGCCGTTGTCCACCTCGAAGGCGCTGAGCGCCGTGCCTAATAGTGAGATGTCCGTCGTGGCCTGCACGAACTTGGCCTGCGTTGCGCGACGGGCGTACAGCGGCACCACCACCGACGCCAGCGCGGTGAGGATCACCAGCACGAGCAGCAGCTCGATCAGCGTAAAGCCCTGTGCCGCGCGACGTCGAATCAAGCGAAGTTTCATCGTTCTCCCTCCTCGTTATTCAGTGGCTCACCGCCGGGACCGGTTATCAACGTTATCCGCCCAAGCTGTTCGCCCGAATCTGCCGCTCCCGTGATCTTCAACTCCGGACCGCCCGGCGAAGCTTCGTAAGGCGCTCCACTTTTTATCTCCCTACAAATATAGTCCCGCAGCATTCCGACTTTCTTCCATGTGCTCCTTCGGAAAGTCAAAATTATCAAGAGCGGATATGCGGAGATTTTTCGCAGCTTGAGACTCACGTGCGACACCGGAGCGTCAGGGGCGGGAATACGGGTAGCGTTCGCGCGAACCTGCGGTTGGGACACAAAACCTTCGTCGGCATCAACAAGCACTTCGAGGGATGTGCCCCTCTGACGGCGACGAGCTTCTTGAAGATGGTCGGTGGTCAGTAATAGTGTGTCGTGGCGACCGGGCGCGGTATCGGCTCATTGCCGACGAGTCGCTGAGTCGCCCGATTCACCGGCGACGAGCGCCATTCTCACTACTTCCCGAAAACCTTTTTGACCTGACCGACCTTTTTCTGAATTTTGCCGGCTCTCTTTTCATCCCTGCCTTCGGCTTCCAACTTTGGATTATCACTGAGTGCCCCGGCAATCTCTTTGACCTTACCCTTTACTTTGTGAAACGTGCCTTCCGCCTTGTCCTGCCTCCCGGATTTCATGATACTCCTCCTCTATAAACCGAGATTTCCCATTTGACCGTCCCCCAAGGACAGTCGGCCTTCAAACCTGAGATTACACGGTCGAATTGCTCTCCGTCAAGTAGTTTTTGGCGGTCTGCCGGCCTTCAAAAGCGTTCCATGACCTTAGGCGAGGCTTGTAACAGGGCCGATGGCAACGTTCCAGAAAAACCTGCCCTCCGGCCTGACGTTATAATGGCGTTGGAGCATCGTGGCGTGGGTCAAATTCGAGGGGTACTGAGGGCCCGACAACACCTGGCGCGGACCCGGGCCCAGGCGCGGGGGCAGTAGCAGAGCGACCGCAGATATCCTCTCCCAGCCGGAAAAGCTCACACTCTCTGATCAGCCGCAGAAGGACATCGCCAAGGCCGAACAGAGGCCGCCGAAACTGGCCACGCAGCAGGTTCCCTGTCGCCTATCTGCCGCGGTCTTCCTTCAGTCGCCCCAAGATCTCCAGCGACCGGGCGATAATGCGTTGCCCCGTCCACGGCCGGGCGCGGATGCTTCCCAGGGGCGCCCCCGGCGGGTCGCTCTCCGGTCCGGGGCCGCGCATCACCTCATACGAGCCCTGCTCGAAGGCGAGCGGCGGCGGGGCGTAGCCCTCGCGCGAGCCGTTGTAACCCATGAGAAACGTGTGGGCGAAGGGGCTCCGCGCGAGCAGGTCCAGGCCGAGCGAGACGAAGAGTTCCCCGGGCATGGACAGGAACGCGATGTCGCCCAGGGCGATGGCGTTGAGAATCGTCAGGCGATAGCTGCCGGAGGTCTCCTGCGCCTCGGAGGAGTAGTACTCGCTGCGGAGTTCCGCCGGGCGCCGGAAGCCGGCCTTCGGAATCGCCGGGAGGACAGAGCGGATGAACCGGTCGCCCAGCAGTTCGGCGCTCTCCCGGAACCAGCCGACCTGCTGCGGCTCGTAGTCAGGCATGGGGTGGACACCGTGCAGGTCGTTGTCGCCGCCGGTGGAGTTGGCGTGCAAGGCGACGGCGCCGGGGCAGGCCGCCTCCATGCGCCGCTTGAGGGCCCCGGGGAATTCGCCGCTGAAGTAGGGCAGCTCGTACAGGTGCGGGTGGGTGGCGTAGCTGGTGAGGATGGCGAAGGGGGCCTTCTGCCCCACCTCGCGAACGGCGAGGATGTCCACCCGCGTGCTGTTCGGGCCGGCCGGGGCAACCGCCTTGTGGCCAAAGGGGATCATCGGCCCCGCGCCCCAGCAGTTCACGCACGTCCCGTTGGACAGGAGCATCCGGCGGTTCAGGCCGACGGGCTCGGCCAGGTGGACCGTCGAGGCGGCGATCTCGGCGGGGCGGAGCAAGGCCTGGGCTTTCGCGCAGGCCTCCGCGAAGCCGTCCAGGATCTTCTGGTTCGCCTTGCGGAGGGCCGCCTTGGCCTGAGGCGAGGAGTCGTACACATCGGGCGAACTGCAATGGTTGTGCACCGCGCTGAGGAGGATCCGATGCTCCGGGCAGCCGCAACGGCGGGCAATCTGCCGCTGAATCTCCTTCGCCCCGCCGCCGCCGGCCGGGAAGGTCCGCGGAGTGACCGAGTGGCCCGAGGGCCCGCTCTCTTCCGGGGCGCCCTGCTCCATCGGGATGGTTCGGAGATCGCTCGTCATGACGAAGGCCAGCTCGCCGCCCGCGGAGATCGCCATCGCCTCCACGCGCAGGGGGTCCAGCACGCCGCGAGTCCGCACGCGGCGGCCCATGCCCGTCGGCGTCAGAAGCTCCGGATGCGGTGGGGAGATGTCGGCCGTCCCCACGCCGATCAAGAGTGCCTGGGGCGCGCCGCCCGCGCGGTCCACGGACGATCGGCCTGCGGCGGAGCCGACCGCACCGCGCCGCTGACCGAGTTCTGCAAGGGCCTTGGGCTTCATGCGCGCGCTCCTTCTCGGACGGCGAGGTACCTCGCCACGGACAATCGGACCCGCGGATTGCGGTCCTTCACGCACTTGGCGACGGCCTTCGTGTCGCCGCCAAGCCGGTCCATCGCCTCGATCGCCGCCTGGCGGACGCAGGGGTCGGAGTGTCCCAGGCGTTTCCGGACAACCGGGGCGTGCTCGCGCCGGCCGGCCGCTCCCAGCGACTCCAGGGCGACGGCCAGGTCGAACGGGTTGCGAAGCTTCCCGCACGCGGCGGCGATCGGCTGGATCCAGCCGATCTTCCCCGCCCGGGCCAGCGCCAGGGATGCCTTGATCTTCACGAAATCCGTCAGGTCCTTCCTGGCCATCTCCTTGACGAAGAGCACGTCCTCGTCCGGCGCCGCCTGGGCCAGGAGGCTGAGGGCGGCCTGGCCGCGAACGTAGCGGCTGGCGGATCTGGCCATGTCGCGCAGTCTCGGCCGAGCCTCGGCGGGCGGCAGCAGGCCCAGCGCCTCGGCGACCATGGCCGCGGTGCATGGGTTGGTGAAGCGAGTCGTGCCGGGCCCGACCTGAGCGAGGGTCTGGGCCGTGATGCGGCCCTTGAGTTCCCTGGCCGCGCGAGGCTTCTCCGGCAGGCGAAGAATGGCCGGGGCAAACCAGGCGAAGAAGACGTCGTCCTGCTTGTCAGCCAGTTCGGCGAGATAGGCGGCTCCCGTCTCGTCGCCGAGCGTCAGCAGGGCTACCGCCGCGGCGGCCCGCACGCTCCGATGACAGTACCAGTACCAGTCGTCGGGGACGTTGGGCCACTCCACCAGCCGCTGCAGGGCGGGGCAGGCGCTCGCGTCACGGATGCGAGCCAGCGCTTCTATGCCGGCCACCTTGGCGTAATTGCGACACTCCACGACATACTTCACCAGAGGCGGGACGGCCTCGCGGCGGCCGATCTCTCCCAGGAAGCGGGCGGCGTCGGCCTGTTCGAGGCAGTCCTCGGACAGGAGCGCCGCGATCAGGGTGTCCATCGGTTGCATGTCCAGCGTCGTGCTCCTTACCGGCGAGCCGGAGTTTCCCATTGGCCCGCGCTCTCAAGCGCCGCGCGCCCCAAGGAACGATATTGTACGCTCGAAATGGCCGGTGTCAATCTGCAACTGTCACCCTTCGTCGTTTCGCGCCCGAACGTGAAACGGCAGCGCAGCGATTGCGTTTCCTCTGACACCCGGTTATCGTGTTTCCTTAATCTGTTGGAGAGCACATTAGCCGCGCCGACGGCTGCGCGGCTGGTGCATCAATAGAAAATGCGCGCCGAGCGCGCATTTTCTTAGGAGACCCATGAGAAACTTGCCGTTCTATTCCGTTGCTCTTTTCACTCTCGGTAGCGTCCTGGCATCCTGCGCATCCGGCGCCTCCCCACAGTCCCGGGCATCTTCGGAAGAGCTTGCGGCGGCGCTGAAGCCGCGCTTGAGGAAGTCCATGCAGTTCAACTTCCCGTCCCTCAAAAAGGACTTCCCCATCAACATCTACTTCGCGGACGAGACCACGGGCGCCGAGCCGCGGGAGGTCATCATCTATGTTAGGAACCGGGCCTGGGAACGGGTCGGCCAGGAAGGCGATCTCTCCATCCTGAAGGATTACATCGAGAAGAAGTTCATCGTCATGACGCTGGACTTCGGCGATGAGCCCAACGCCGTCTCCCCCTTTATTGACGACGACATCAATCTGGTCTACCGGGCCGCATTCGGGTATCAGACGCCGTCCGTCCTTCGGGCTATCAAGCTGGAGCCCAAGGCCGCCCGCTGCTTCATCCTGCCGGAGGGATACCGCGTCGCCACCGACCTGACCTACTGGGAGATCGACAAGCACGGCGTCTATGGCACGCTCGAGTACATCATGAAGACCTACAACGAGGAGATCGTCCCGAAGGTGCCCGGGATGAAGCCCGCCCGGAAGCCTTCCGACATGGTGGACCGCGACGGCAAGCCTTTCGATTACCGAATCCAGATGGACATCATCTATCCCTCTCAGGCAAAGAGGAAGTGCCCCGCCTTCGTGTATTCGGAAACGGACGCCGGCCGCGACACGCACCACCGATACCTGTTCCAGATGCGCGGGTACGTGTACGTCGTCATGGGCCACTGCTTCAACCCCTGCGTGTTGCACTACGGGGATATCGGCCCGTTCACTCTCGATCACTGGAACGGCTTGGCCTGCTATACCGCCGCCATGCGGTACCTCTGCAAGTACGCCGACCAGTACAACATCAACACGGACCACGTCGGAATGATGGGGCTCTCCAAGGGCCAGTACGCCGTCACGCGGCTGTCCGACCCCAACAACGCGCTCACCAGGGAGGCGCACACGTTCAATGAGATCGAGGGGCTCGGGAAGTTCCCGGACGGCACGTACGAGCCCCAGCCGTGGCAGGGCTACCCGTCGCGAATCCATTGCGGCTGGCAGGGGATGGGCGCGGGCCTGTGGTGCGGGCGGTACGTCACCCCCGATTACGTGCCCACCATCCTGGCGTGCGGGGCGAACGACCGCGACGTCATCACGAAGGAAGGGACTCCGGCCTTCCTCAAGGCGCTCGACAAACTGGACGTGAACCACGTCTACCTCTTCATGGAGGGCCTGGGGCATTCGCTCTCCCTGGGATACGACAAGAGGCTGGGCGTGGACCGCTACCGGCTCGTGAACGATTTCTTCGACCGATATCTCAAGGTCGAGGACAAGCTGCCGCCGGTCGTGCTGATCGCGACGCCGCGCGACGGCGCGGAAGGCGTGGAGCCGTCAGCCGAGATCTGGGTCCAGTTCGCGCCGGTGGTTGACGAGAAGACCATCCTCGCCGGCGAGGGCATCCGGGTCGTGAAGTTATCCGACGCTCAGGAAGTCAAAGGGACATGGAAGGTGTCCCACGGCGGCACGATGTTCTCCTTTGTCCCGGACCAGCCGTTGGAGAAGGGCACGCAGTATGAGATCTCGGTCACGACGGCCGTGAAGGACAAGGCCGGGACCCCTCTGGCTACCGCCAGGAAGCCCCGCTTCAAGACGGCGGACTGAGCGCATTCAGGAGGACAGGCAAATGGCCAAGAAGAGCGCGAAGCGGCGGACTTCCGAAGTCAACACGTATCTGTCCCGCGCGACGGAGCAGCGGCCGAGGCAGACGGAGGCGTCGCTGCTGGCGTTTCCGGACGGTCGGCTGCTCGCGGCGTACTCGGACTTCTACGGCGGAGTGAACCTGGACGAGGCGCCGGCGCAGATCGTAGGCCGGTGGTCGAAGGATGAGGGCGAGACGTGGAGCGAACCGCAGGTCCTCCAGGAGAACATCGGCAGACTCAACTGCATGTCGGCCTCGATGCTGCAACTGCCGAGCGGCAGGATACTGCTCGCCTTCGGCCGCAAGGACGCCCAGCCGACGCTCCTGCACGCGATGGTCAAGTTCTCGGATGACGAGGGGAAGACCTGGAGCGCCCCCAAGGACATCACGCGCGGCGACCGGTACTGGTGCATCACGAACGACAGGCTCGTGCGGTTGTCTTCCGGGCGGATTCTCTACCCGCTGGAGTCAGGGCTGGAGTCGGAGTGCTCCGTCTGGTACTCCGATGACGACGGCGGGAGCTGGCAAATGAGCGCAGGCAACATCACGGCTGCCAAGCCCCTCGCTTACGCCGAGCCGACGGTGGTGGAGTTGAAGAGGGGCCGCGTCGCCATGTATATCCGAACGACCAGCGGCAACATCCACATCGCACTGAGCGAGGACGGCGGGGTGAACTGGCGGATGCATAAGTCCGCGCCGCCGGACATGGCCGGCCGGCCGGATGCCGGTCCCAACGCCGCCTACTCGCCCTGCATGGTCAAGCGAATCCCCTCGACCGGCGACCTGCTGCTCGTATGGAACAACAACCGCGTGCGGACGCCGCTGACGGCGGCCGTCAGCAGCGACGAGGGCGAGACGTGGCGGCACTTCCGCAACCTGGAGGAGATGGACGGCTGGCCGCCGAAACTCACCCACACCTACCCCTCGATCACCTTCTTCAAGGACAACGTCCACGTGACGTACTGGGAGGCGCACAAGCTCTCTCCGACGAAGTTCCTCATGCACCTGAAGTACAGGCGGCTGGCCGTGGGGTGGTTCTACGAGAGGCCGTAGAGCAGGCGGTGCCCACCGATATCTCAAGGTCGAGGACAAGCTCCCGCCGGTGTTGCTGATCGCGACGCCGCGCGACGGCGCGGAAGGCGTGGAACCGTCAGCCGAGATCTGGGTTCAGTTCGCGCCGGTAGCGGGAAAGCCAGTTGGAACAGGCCCGCTGCGGATCCTTCTGTCTTCCACTGACGGCCACGGCTTTATGTCACGTATGGGCTTCAGGCGCTGCAAGTTCTAAAAATGGCATTGTCAAGGGGTTTGCCTGTCAGCCGCAGCATCTCAAACCAACTTCGCGTTTCAGCCCGGCCGTCCGCTCAATCCTGGCTTGCTCTAAATGCGGGGCGGCGGCCCTTAAGGGGATGGTGTGCGCGCCTTATGGTATTTGTTGCCCCAGGTCATTTCCATCTCATGATCCTGGCCAGGTTGCCGCCCAGGATCGCCTCGCGTTCCTTCTTGTCCGGGAAGGCGCGTTCCAGCACGTAGAAGAAATTTCCGTACAGGTTGCCGTGGTCCCGCGAGAAGTGGTCCGAGCCGAAAACGATCTTTTCCACCCCCACGTTCCGCGCCACGCCCCGCAGGTGCGCGTCGTCAATGGTGGTCATGGCCGTGTCGGCGTACAGGTTGGCGTGGCGTTTGAGCGGATCGTACGACGGGAAATAAAGGTTCTGGAACCCCGCGCCGTGGGCGATGATGATGGGCACGTCCGGATGCGCGGCCGCCAGCGTGCCGAACTGGTCGGGCATGCAGCCGATGGTGGTCATGCCGTGCGACAGGATGGGGATCTTCCGTTTCTTTTTTTTCTGCAGTCGGGAGAGCGTGCGCATGAACTCGCTGCCGGCCAGGCAATCAATCGGGAAGCAGTGGTTCTCCGGATGGAGCTTCAGCCCCTGCAGCCCCAGCTCGTCCACGCAGCGCACCAGTTCCTGGACGGAGATGTTGGGGATGCCCAGCTCCAGGTCGCCTGTGTAGCGCGGGTTGATGCACGCGAACCCGGTCAGGCGTTCCGGGTACTTGGCCTGCATGTCGGCGATGTAGTCGTTGGTATTGTAGTAATTGTCCTTGCGCGGCAGGGTCCAGGCCCAGGGATGGTTGAAGATCACCGCCCGGTCCACCCCGGCTGCGTCCATCATTTTCAAAAGGTCCTCGGCCAGGCAGTACGAGCCGACGTGGCAGTGCGCGTCAACGACCGGAGCGGATGATCGTGGCATGGTTATGCGCCTCCGTTTTTTCCCTGGTTCCGAGAAGCTGAAGCGGTCCTTGGCCAGGGTGTGCCGCAGGGTGTGCTCGAAGTGCTCCCGGAGCGTAGATGCGTCCTGGCCGGCAGGATTTGAACCTGCGCCCTTTGGGTTATGAGCGGCTTTCGCTCAATTCCCTGCGTCTCATCACACGTCAGAACTTACGTCAACGTCTCGACTTCCATCGAGAGCCTGCCACGTCTATATACATTAATTCGGCCATATTTTCAAGCTGGCAGGGTACAAAACAGGGAACAGTATTAGAGCCTGGCCAGGGCCTGCCATGAACATCGTGCTCAACCCCGGCGGATTGACTATGCCGACTGCGTAAGTCCCCTATGTTGCCCGGCTGAGGAACGAGGGCGGAAGCGGTGAGAGAGCGGCAGATTCCCAGGCTTGCCTTATTTTCACTGAAGTATCAGAATATCCGCATGTCCTGGCTGGGATGAACATTTCGTTTGTTCTTGTGTGTCTGGAAGGTGTAGAATACCCACATGCGGGTTTGCGCTGGTCGCGAATCGTCGGTCATCCGGGAAATCCGGAATTACTGAACTTGGATTGCAGCGGGGTCGGCATGCCTGACGGAAGCCCTCGGTACAGGCCGAATACTCCCAAGGTCATCTACGAGACCTACGACGACGAAGTCGTCCTCATCAATATGGACAGCGGAAACTACTACAGCCTGAACCGGTCGGCGGGGCGAGCGTGGGCGAGCATCGAGCGGCGCATCACGGCGCAGGAAATCGCGCAGGACTTGCGCCGCGACTATGCCTGTGACGGCGCCCAAGTCGAGGAGGAAGTCCTCCGCTTCGTCAAGGAATTGTGTCAGGAAGGTCTCATCGTGCCGGATGAAGAGGCGGCTCCCGCCTCTGCGGCGTCCGCGGCTGCGCCCGCCGCGCAGAGGCTGCCCTTTGACCCGCCCGTCCTCCAGAAGTTCAGCGACATGGCCGACCTGCTCCTGCTGGATCCCATTCACGAGGTGGACGAAAACGGCTGGCCCCACCAGCCGCCGCCCGGGAACTGATCTATGTCCGGCCTTCGCGCGGATCCATACTCGTCCGCTCCGGCTGCGAGCGTCGTTCCCGAGTCATTCTTCGAGACTCTTCGCGACACGTTCGAGCAAGCGGGCGCGCGGGCGGGATCGTCGGAGCGCTGGTTCACCATCGGCGGCGAGACCGTGAGGCTGCGCTTCGCCGGTCCGGCGCTGCAACCGCTGATCGTGCCGGCCCTGGAGCACCTGGCCGCCGGCCCTGCGGATGCGCCGGCGCTGACGGTCTGCTTCTGGGACAGCGCCTCGACGGACACACGCATGCCGGCCCCGCCGTGGCCGACCACGGCTTACGGCCAGCGCGGCGAGATCGCCGGCTACAATACGGAGCGCTTCCGCACCGTCTATCAGCACGGCGTCAACGCGCTCCACATGTTCGATGCGCGCAGGCGCACCGCGCTCTACTGGGTGGCCAGGCCCGGCCAGATACCGTACTGGGAGCGCAGTTTCCCCATGCGCACGATCCTGCACTGGTGGACGCAGGGGCGGGCGCTGCAGTTGATGCACGCCGGCGCGGTCGGCGGACCGTCGGGCGGAGCGCTGATCGCCGGCAAGAGCGGTTCGGGGAAGTCCACGACCACGCTCGCCTGCCTCGATGCCGGGATGATGTACGCCGGGGACGACTACGTCCTCGCTCGTGTTGAGCCCGAGCCGCTGGTCCATAGCCTCTACGGCACGGCCAAACTCGCGCCGGACAACCTGCGCCGCTTCCCGCATCTACGGCGGTTCGTGAGCAATCCCGACAACCTGGAAAAAGAGAAGGCGATGATCTTTCTGAAGGACGTCTGCCCCGCGCAGTTGGCGCGGGGCTTTCCCATCCGCGCCCTCCTGCTCCCGCGCGTCACCGGCCTTCGCGACACGACGCTTCGGTGCGCCACGCCTATCGCCTGTCTCGAAGCCCTCGCCCCGACCACGATCCTACATCTTCCCGGCGCCAGCCATGACGCCTTCGGGAAAATATCCCTGCTTTCCAGGAGCGTCCCGGGATATATTCTCGATGCCGGCACGGACTTGGAGCAGATACCGCAGGTCATCCGGAGGCTTCTCGAAGAGGGACCGTCATGAGCGCCGGCAAACCGCTGGTCAGCGTCATTATCCCCGCTTACAATGCGGCGCAATTTCTGCGCGAGGCGGTCGCCAGCGTCCGCGCTCAGGGATACGGCCCCATCGAGATCGTCATCGTGGATGACGGCTCGACCGACAACACCGCCGAAACGATCCAATCACTCGGCGAGGGCATCTGCTATGTCCGGCAGGCCAATGCCGGCCCGGCCGCGGCGCGCAACCGCGGCCTGGCCGAGGCGCGCGGGGAGTGGATCGCGTTCCTCGACGCCGACGATCTCTGGCCCATGGATAAACTGAGGGTGCAGGCAGCGCGGCTGGAGGCCGATCCCTTGCTGGAGGTGGTGCTGGGCCGGGTTCAGTACCGTCACGAACCGGGTGTGGCGAAGGCCGACCTCCGATATGAAGGGCCGGATGACACCCTCGTCAATGTTCACCTCGGCAGCGGCTTGTACCGGCGGACGGTGTTCGACAGGGTCGGACTCTTCAACCCGACCCTGCGGTTCAGCGAGGACCACGATTGGTTCCTCCGCGCGCGAGAGCTCGCTGTGCGCATGACGATTCTGCCCCAGGTCACACTCCTCTACCGATTGCACGGGAAGAACATGACCCGCACTGAGCCGACGGGAGACTACAACCTCCTCAAAGTGCTCAAGGCGTCGCTCGACCGCCGCCGCGCGGCGGGAGGAGGCCAGGTTTGCCCGGTGCCTCGCTTCGCCGATTGCGACGAGGCCAACCGCAACCTGGTCAGTTGCATCGTCCCCGTGTGGAACGGCGGGAAGTATATCGCCACAGCCCTGCAGAGCATCCTGGATCAAACCTGGACGCGGAATGAGATTATCGTCATTGACGACGGCTCGACCGACGACAGCGTTCAGGCCGCGCGCCGCGCCGCGCCGCAGGCGGCGGTCTATTCCCAGCCGAATGCCGGTCCGGGCGCGGCGCGTAACCGGGGCGTCGAACTGGCCAAAGGGGCGTTCCTGGCCTTTCTGGACGCCGATGATCTCTGGTCCCCTGAAACGCTCAGCCGACAGATGTCGGCCTTTGAAAAAGAACCGACGCTCGACATGGTGTTCGGCCAGGTGGAACAGTTCTGCAGCCCGGAGTTGACCGCCGCCGAGAAGGCGAAATGGGGCAACGTCGGGGGCGTCATGCGGGCGCACCACGTCGGCGCGATGCTCATCCGCCGCGAGTCCTTCCTTCGCGTCGGGCCCTTTCCCGCCCAGCGACGCGTGGGTGAATTCGTCGAGTGGTACGCGCTGGCGCGCGACACGGGCCTGCGCGAGGTGATGCTGTCCGACGTGTCCCTGCGGCGCCGCGTACACGGCGGGAACTCCGTCCTCCGAGAACGCGCCAGCCATTCCGACTACGTCCATATCGTCAAGAGCGCCCTCGATCGCCGGCGGAAAGCGGCGCCGTGATGGCGAGCGTGCCCGCCGCGGACATTCGCCGGGACCGAGCGGCTTGTCCAGGACCGACGTGAGCGGATTGCAGAGGCGATCCGAGAGAATGGAAAAGGTCATGGATCATCGCAGGTGGCTCGAATGGGACAAAGCTTGCTGCTGGGTCATGGCGGGAATCGTCGCGTTCGCACTCAGCATTCGCCTGATGGGTTTGAGCAAGGGGATATGGCTTGACGAGGCGGCATTGCTGCGCGGGATACTCGGGAGGAGCGTCTTGGGGACACTTCGCGCCCTGAGAGGCTATCCCCAGCCGCCGCTGATGTTCGTATTGCTGAACCTGTGGTCCCGGATGGGGACTTCCGAAGCCTTCTTGAGGCTCCCCGCGGTGATCTTCGGCGTCGGCACGGTGGCTGCGGTGGTGGTCTGGATGAAATCCTACTCGCGGGCGGCGGGCATCCTGGCGGGAATCTGCGCCGCGGCGACGCCGATATTCCTTCGATACTCGCAGGAGATACACGGTTACCCGCTCCTCCTGTTTGCCACGGCGCTGGCCTTCCTCTTCGCTTCACGCGTGGCCAGCCGGCCTGAGCAGGCGTACGGATACGTCGGCATCGCGTTCAGTCTGGCGCTGGCCGTCTCCACGCATCTGGCCGGGATCATGCTCATCCCGCCGCTCTGCGTATTCATCGCGCTGACGACCCCGGACCGGAAGTCCGTTCGTTGGGGCGGCGCTCTTCTGGCCATCGTCGTGCCGTGCCTGATCTTCGCCTTTATTTGGTTTGTTTACCTCCACAAGATTGGTGACGTGAAGCGGACGTGGTGGATGCCGCCGGTTTCCATGGAGCTGGTGGCAACCATGTCGCGATCTCTCTTTGGCGTGGCGG
The DNA here is from genome assembly GCA_050015075.1 of Candidatus Brocadiia bacterium. Classification (GTDB taxonomy): domain Bacteria; phylum Planctomycetota; class Brocadiia; order CAIUPP01; family CAIUPP01; genus JBEKCB01. The sequence continues at coordinate 31,279 of JBEKCB010000035.1, forward strand.
TGTTGTCGTGGATTTCGACGCCCTTCCAGGACCGCATGCCCGCCCTGGCTTTCTGCGTTGAGCTCTCTGCGAAGTGTCTGCTGCTCGCGTGGCTTGCCGTCCTGGTCGCGCGCGGCGATTGGCGACGCACCTTCCCCTTCCTGGTGGCTGCCGCCATCTATTGGGCGGAGATCATTGGCTATTCCATCCTGGACACACCGATCTTCTGGGACCGGATACTCTTGCCGAGCATGGTGCCGCTCATCGGGTTCATCGCCTTGCAGATCGTGACGATTCGAGAGGCGCCGCTCAAAACAGCCTCGACAGTCGTTCTCGTCCTGCTGGCTTTGGCCTTCACGGCAAAGTGGGTCGCCGTAGATGCTCACAAGCCCCATGAGGGATGGAGAGAGGCCGGTGCGGCGTTGGCGTCCCAGCGCCGGCCGAATGACTTGGTCGTTTTCTATCCCTCTTATGCGGGTATCCCGATCAGGTTCTACGTTCCCGACTTGTCGGCGCGGGCGACGATGGAGATTCCGATCGGCGACGATCCCGACGCACTGGCGTCCAAAATCCATGATAAGCTCGCCGCCTTGGATGAGGACGGAAAGCCCGCTGCCGTATTCCTGGTCCTCCGCCCGGACTTGAATACTTTCCGGGATCAGGTTACCTATCACCGGCTATTGTCCGTCCTGGCCGCCCGTCGCACGAGGCTGTCCCGCCCGGAAAAGGTCATCGCCGTGTGGGGGCTGGCGCCCAAGGGAAGGGCCGGAGGAGTGTACCGGGAGGAGCTGACGCCTTTGTTGGAATCTGAATTCGGGCATCCTGCTTCAGCGCTGGACCGGGAGATGTTTACGATGTTCGAATATGGGCCTCGCGGCAACGAGTAGGCGGCCATTCGGGGAAGCGAAGAAATGGGGAGTCCTCCCACCTTGGCGGGCGATTTCCGGCCCACACCGACGCAGGAGTTGCTCCTGCGCGCCGCGTTGCTTTCCGGAACCGAGGCCGCCGGCGCATGGAGACAGTGGCGCGCTTGCGCCGACCTGGACCATCTTGATCCGGGTTCCTTTCGCCTTCTGCCGCTGCTGTACCACAATCTGAAGGCGCAAGGCATCAGCGACCCGCTGATGAACAAACTGAAGGGCATTCATCGCATGGCCTGGTGCAGGAACCAGGACCTGCTCGAACGGTTCGCATTGCTGCTCAACGCCTTGCACGAGGAGCGCATCGGCACCATGGTTCTCAAAGGCGCGGCGGTAACGCTGCTTCACTACCGCGACCACGGCCTGCGCCCGATGCAGGACCTGGACATCCTCGTTCGCCCCGAAGCGGCGCCCGCGGCCACCGCGCTGCTGGAGCGGCTGGGCTGGAAGCCGCAGCAGGCGCTGCCCGAGGGCGGACGCGCGAGCTTCTTCCAAATGGTCCACTCCATTTCCTTCGCCGATGCCGCCCGCCGCGAGTGCGACCTGCACTGGCATGTGCTGACCGAGTGTTGCTACCCGCGGGCCGACGACGACTTCTGGGAAGCGTCAGCGCCCCTCGATGTGCACGGCGCGCAAACGCGGGCGCTCTGCCCGGCGGACCAGTTGCTGCACGTCTGCGTTCATGGCGCCCGGTGGAACGCGATCGTGCCGATCCGCTGGGTGGCCGATGCGATGGTCATCCTGCGCACGTCGCCTGAACTCGACTGGCATCGTCTCGTCGCGCAGGCTCGCGAGCGGCGCATCGTCCTGCCGCTGCGCGAAACGCTGCAATACTTGCGGGACCATCTCAACGCGCCCCTGCCGGCAGGAACCATGCAGGAGTTGGCATCGCTTTCGGTGCGGCCTGTCGAGCGCTTGGAATACCGCGCCCGCATCCGCCGGCCGGGAAGGCTCGGATTCCTGCCTGAGGCGTGCCTTCGACACCTGGCCTACGGCCGCTCTCTCGGCCGGGGCAGTGTTGTCGCCAACTTCCTCACGCTGCCCCGCGCGCTGCAGCACTTCTGGCAGGCAGACCACCTGTGGCAGGTGCCGTATTGCGCCGTCGCCAAGAGTTTGAAGAGAGTAGCGCCGCGCAAGTTCTGAAAGGTTTACGAACGGCAGCCTTTAGGATGAACGGCTGCGGCAAGGGAGCGCGCTATAATCTGAGATTTGCCATTTCATATTCTGGAGACGCGAACCTTCCGACTGTGTGCGTCCGAGGACTTTCTGCCGCCCTGGCCGGCGCATATCTTTCGCAGCACTTCCACAAAGCGTTGGGCAACCTTGTCAGGAGAAACTTCAGTCATGCAATGCGCGATTTCAGCGCTGCGGTCCTCGTTGAACTTCGCAGGGGCCTCCGCCATTGCCCGAGGGAGCGCTTCCGCGTCAGCAGGATCGTAGAGGGTCGCTGCAAAGCCGTCGCTGACTGAGGCGGGCGCGCAGTTGCGCGACGCAATTACCGGCCGGCCGAATGAGAGCGCGATCATTGTTGCGCCTGATGTGTATTGACCTTTCCCGGCTGAGACGACTACGTCGCTCGCTTTCATGAGAGTGGCCAGGTCATCTTCAGGAATCTTGCGAAAGTCACATATTATTTGCGGGTCAGCCGCGATCAACTCCTGAATTCTCCGCGCATACTCTTCGTCGAAGGGCCAGCCGGCGACGATGAGTCGGTCAGAGGGCCTCCTCATCCGCCTGAAGGCGGCGATCACAGTGTCAATTCCTTTGTACGGACGAATAAGCCCGAAGACCAGAAAAACGAACGCCCCGGAAGGAATGCCCAGGCGTAAGCGCGCGTCGTCCTTCCTGATGGTATCCCGATACACGCCCACGTAGCTCATATGCGGAACCACGTAGGCGGGGCGCCGCAAACGGAATTCATGTTTTACGGCATCCAGCATCCGTTGATCGTGCGCAATGACTGCGTTTGCGAAAGCGAGGGTGACAACACGACCCAGCCATTCAAGGCGCCGGTACTTCATATCGTGGGGATACAGGTTGTGCGCCATCCACACTATCTTTGTTCGACGCAGGCGAACCAGCAGCAGGAACAAGGAGTAGCGCGCGAGGCTTTTCAGAAAACGCCAGCGCGAGGCGCCTCCGTAGTGGTAGCTCGGCCAGCCCAAGTGAAGAATATCATCCCTAATGGCTCGGCGCATAAGCCATAGCGGTCGAACGCCGGGCCACTCTTCGACTTGAAGCCGGCCCCATTTCCGAGCCCCGAACAATAAATCCAAATATGGATGCACGACAGGGGACCGGTCGGTGAAAATCGCCATGCGGATGGGAACGTCGGAGATCTGAGACCCCGCTCGATCGTCAGAACCAGTGCGCAAGGATACAGCGTTTCCTTCCGGCTTTGGCAGGCCCGGCTGTTCAGGCTGATGAATAGAGCTGGTCACCGCTTACTGCTTTCCCTCGGTGTCTTCCACGAGAGCTGCGACAAATCTTACACTTACCCACAGACAGCCGCAAGAGGGCGACACAACGACCGTAACGGTGGTTCGGGATGCCGCCGGTCCGGTTGACTTGACGCATCGTGAATTGTTTAATGCGACGAGCAACTGAGAGGTTTTTGCGAGGCGGGCTGGCGGTTCCCAGTGCGATACCGGATCGAGGTGGGCATCTCGATTTCCCGGTTTTCCGTAGGAGAGGCCACACTTGTCCGACGTCATTCGCCCTCCGCAGGCTCCCTGTTACCCCGACCTCAAAGGCAAGAGCGCGCTCGTAACGGGCGGCGGCAGCGGCATCGGACGCGGCATTTGCCTGCGCCTGGGCGCCGAAGGGATGCGCGTGTTCTTATGCGGCCGGACCGAGAAGACCATTCAAGAAACCGCCGAGTTGGTGCGCGCCGAAGGAGGCGAGGCCGTGCCCTTCGTCGCGGACCTGTCGCAACCGGAGCAGATCGAGCGCCTGTTCGAGCAACTCTACGTTGTGTGCGAATCGCTCGACGTGCTTGTCCACAATGCCGCCAGAAAGGGCGGCGGCCCGCTGCAAACGCTCAACCTGGACTTGTGGCGGGCGTTCATGACGACCAACCTCGACAGCGCCTTTCTTCTGACGAAGAAGGCGTGCGAGACGATGATCCCGCGCAAGTCCGGGAGCATCATCTTCATATCCACCATCGGCGGGTTGCGCCCGCATTACCACATGGTCCCTTACGACACCAGTAAATCGGGCATGGACGGGTTCACGCGCGCGGCGGCCATCGAGTTGGCGGAACACGGCATACGAGTGAACGCCGTCGCACCCGGGGCGATTGCGACGGGCGGCCCGGTCTTCAAAAAAGAGATTCCTTCGAGCCACCTCGCACACGCCCATGTACCATTGAGGCGCAGGGGAGTTCCGGCGGAAATTGCAGCGTGCGTAGCCTTCCTGGCCAGCGCGCAGGCCGAATACATCGTCGGGCAGACGGTCTATGTGGATGGCGGCGCAACGGTTCAGCTGCACCCGCGCAGCAGCCCTATATGACGTGCCTTTCGATTCAGTGTGGGCGGCGAGCCGGCGGCGTCTTGCCGTCGAACGCGCGAATGTAGCAGATGCAGTTCAGGAAGAGCGCGCGCCCCGCAGCGGTCATCTGCGAGGGTGGCGACGAGTAGCCCCACTGCAGGAAGTTCGCATCTCGTCCGATGCCCACGTCGCCGAACTGCTTGCCGGTATTGTACCCTTGCGCCAGCACTTCGGTGTCGGGCGAATTGGCGTAACCGCTGCCGCGGGACAACACGCTGCCAAAAGTCTTCCCGCTGTCCTGCACGCGCCAGACTTTTATCTGCTCAGGCAGGTCCCTGCCGGCCGGCGAGCGGCGGTAGTTTTTCGGGGTCGGCCACATCTCGAAGACCGGCTGAACGGGGAAGGGCTTCTGGAACACCTCATGATTGATCGGCTCAAACTGAGCCGCGTCGCTCATGCAGTTTCACTCATACCCCGTCTTGAGTCGAAGCTGGCTGCAGATCATCGCCCCGGCCACGCCAACGGTCACGGTCGCGCGGGCATAGTTTTGCGGCAGCTTCGGTCGCGGGAAGCTGAAGGCGTCCTTGCCGCCGCCGTCATAATCCAGGATCGCCACGTCGAACCCGTTGGCGCTCTTGTCGCTGAAAGTCGCCAGGTCGCCGGTCTCGACTTGCGTAAAATACTTGCCCAGGAAGGCGACGAAATCCTTCTCGCGATCCGAGTCGGGATGCCCGGCATAGAGGATGCGCATGGGGATCTTCGCAAGCGGCGCCGGTTGCCCCTGCTTCGGCTCCGGACGAACCGGCTCGGGCGGCAACTGCTGCGGGTTCGCGCCCTGATCCTCTATCCTTTTCATACCTGCCGGCCGCAAGTCCACCTCAGAAACTATCCCATCAGAGAGGCAAATCTCGGCGCGCTCATAGATCAGAGTCTCACGATGCGCCGACCCGACCTGTCCCTGCGGCGGCCCAAGAAGTTCGATTACCTTTTCCCTCGGGTCTCCAGGCTTGATCTCCGGCGCGGTAGTAGTTGCCGTCGGACTGTTTGTCGCCGCAGGAGAGCCGCCAATGGCCTGCGCCGAGGCCGCTCCGGCCCCGAGCAACGCCATCGCCGTAACGCTCGCCGTCACGACGATCAGCCGCCTGCCGCAGGTCCGCAACATGGCTTTGCCTCCCGGCGCCGGCCTCTGGATAGAGTATCACTGGGCACCTTGATTATCGGTCCGGCAGGGCGCAAGTTTAGGTTCCGTGCATCTGGTCTAATCCCACCGGCTTTCGGCCGGTTGACTTTCAGTAGGCCGTTTCTTTCTGCGCTCATTTCTTCCGGAAGGGTTGAGCTGACTGCTCGTCATGCTGTTATCGAGTTCCAGACCGTCATGCTCGGCTTTCCATCCGGCCTGGTTTCTGGTAAATGTTAAACCGTCGCCGGCCGCGTGGAGGGCGTTCCTGTGAGGGAGAGGGAACGGAATGACGGTCGCCGAGTTCATCTCTATCTGGCAGAAAGCCGACCTGACTGAGCGTTCCGGTTGCCAGCAGCATTTCTGCGGCCTCTGCCGACTCCTCGGCCACCCGGAGCCGGCCGAAATGGACCCGAAGGGCGAGTTTTTCACCTTCGAGCGCGGGGCGGAGAAGAACACCGGCGGCGACGGTTTTGCCGATGTCTGGAAGAAGGGATGTTTCGGCTGGGAGTACAAGGGCAGGCACAAGAACCTCGACGCCGCGTACCAGCAGCTTCTGACCTACCGCGAGGACCTGGAAAACCCGCCTCTCCTCGTCGTCTGCGACATGGAGCGGATCGTCATCCGCACGAACTTCACCAACACCCCCATGGTGACGCACGAGATTGCGCTGGCCGACCTCTCCAAACCCGAGAGCCTGGCACTGCTGCGCAACGTCTTTTTCGAGCCGGAAAAGCTCAAGCCGGGCGTCACGATCCAGTCCATCACCACCGAGGCGGCGCGGCGCCTGGGGGAGATTGCCCAGTCCATGCGCAAGCGCGGCCTGCCGGCGCTCGACGTGGCCCACTTCCTGGACCGGATGATTTTCTGCCTCTTCGCCGAAGACGTGGGATTGTTGCCGAAGGGCCTTTTCAGCAAAGTCCTGAAAAACTCCGAGGGCGATCCGGCGCGCTTCCGCAAGACCGTCGCGCAACTTTTCGAGGCGATGGCCGATGGCGGTCTTTTCGGGGCCGACAAGATTCTTCACTTTAACGGCAACCTCTTCGCCGACGCCACCGTGCTCGACATGGAAGCCGAAGAGATCGAGCGGATCGCGGAGATTTCCACCCTCGACTGGAGCGCCGTGGACCCCAGCATCTTCGGCACCCTGTTCGAACGCGGACTGGACCCGGACAAACGCTCGCAATTGGGCGCACATTACACCAGCCGAGAGGACATCGAAGTCCTCGTCGAGCCGGTCGTCATGCAGCCCCTGCGCCGGGAGTGGCAGGAGATTCGGCAGACCTGCGACAACCTCCTGTCCACCGGCAAGAAGGACCCGGCGCCTGAGGATGCCGGGAAGAAGCTCTCGCCGGCGGTTCGCAGCAAGGCCGCCAAGCAGGCCAAGGCGATGATCGGGCAGTTTCTCCACATGAGCCTGCCTTCCCTCAAGGTGCTCGACCCCGCCTGCGGATCGGGCAATTTTCTCTACGTCACCCTACAGAAGCTCAAGGACCTGGAAAAGGAAGTCGTCCTCTACGGCGCGCGCAACGGCATGGGCGGGTTCCTGCCGATGGTCGGGCCGTGGCAGCTCTACGGCATTGAGATCAACCCCTACGCCTATGAGCTGGCACAGATGACCGTCTGGATCGGCTACCTGCAATGGGTCCGCGACAACGGCCTCGGCAACGTCGGCGAACCCGTCCTTCGCAAGCTCGACAACTTCAAGTGCATGGACGCCATCATTGACCTGCGCGACCCGAACACTCCGAAGGAGCCGGAGTGGCCGAAAGTGGATTACATCATCGGAAATCCACCGTTCTTGGGCGGGAAGATGCTGCGCCGGGAACTGGGCGACGAGTACGTTGACCGCATGTTGGCGCTCTGGCGGGAACGAGTGCCCGCCGAGGCGGACCTGTGCTGCTACTGGTTTGAGAAGGCGCGGAGCCAGATCGAAAAGGGCCTGTGCAAACGCGCCGGCCTTCTCTCGACGCAGGGCATCCGCGGCGGCGCAAACCGGGAAGTGCTCAAACGCATCCAGATGACCGGCGGCATTTTCTTCGCCGAGAGCGACCGCGCGTGGGTCCTGGACGGGGCGAATGTTCACATCTCCATGATCGGGTTCGACTCAGGCGACGAAAAGGTACGGACGCTTGATAGCCTGAAGGTGACCACTATCAACCCGAACCTCTCTGCACAAGCGGACATCAGCCTGGCAAAACGTCAGGCTGCAAATCTCGATATCGGATTCATGGGCGACACCAAAGTAGGCCCCTTCGAAATCGCGGAGGAAAAAGCTCTCGCAATGCTTTCGTCGCCAAACCCGCGCGCAAGCCCCAACAGCGATGTTGTGCGACCTTGGGTGAATGGCTTGGACGTTACGCGGCGACCTCAGAACATCTGGATCGTGGACTTTCCGCCCACTACCACCGAGGACGACGCCGCGTTTTATGAGGCTCCTTATGAATACGTAAAAACGAATGTGAAGCCGATGCGGGCGACCGCACGCAGCGGAGACCGTACCGGGGTATCATGGTGGATTCACCAGCGACCGCGCCCTGACATGCGCCACGCTATAGAGAAACTCCCGCGATTCCTGTGCACTGCCCGAGTTTCCAAACACAGGCTGTTCGTGTGGCTCGAACCCTTTTCGCTACCAGACTGCCAGGTCATCGTCTTCGCCCGTTCCGACGACTACTTCTTCGGCGTCCTGCACTCGCGGCTGCAGGAGGTGTGGGCGCTGAAATTGGGAACGCGGCTTGAGACGCGGCCCCGCTACACGCCGACCACCTGCTTCGAGACCTTCCCGCTGCCGAAGCCCACACCGGACCAGGAGAAGGCCATCGCCGATGCGGCGAAGGAACTGAACGCGCTCCGCAACAACTGGCTCAATCCGGCTGACTGGATGAAGGAGGAGATTCTGGAATTCCCAGGCTCGGTCAACGGTCCCTGGGCGCGATATGTGGTGAACCCGAACGACAAGGGCATCGGCACCGTGCGCTACTGCCGGCTGGTTCCGAAGGATGAAGCCAACGCGAAGCTCCTCGCCAAGCGCACGCTGACGAACCTCTACAACACCCGCCCCGACTGGCTCAAGCTGGCGCACCAGAAGCTCGACGAGGCCGTCTTCGCCGCCTACGGCTGGAGTCTCACTCTGACCGACGAACAGCTTCTGGAATCTCTCCTCGCCCTCAATCAGCAGCGTGCGGGGCAATAAACGGCGCCTGCGAATGCTCGCCGCTGGAGGCCGGCCTCCTTCCGATCCTGCCCTTACTTGGCCACGTTGATGGTGAACCGCTGCGTGTCGCTGCCCACGCGCTCGGTGCTGGTGCTGACGACCTTTTCCGCGCCCCAGCCGGCACTGGCCGGGTCGAGGTTGCGCACCTCCCGGTCGGTGGTCACGGTGACGACCACCTCCGCCTGGCCCGCCGCGTCCGGTGTGCCGGACAGGAGCCCCGTCGCGGCGTCTAGCTTGAGCCACGCCGGCCCTTTCTCCAGCGCGCAGGCGGGGTGCTCGACGTCCCAGTAGCCGGCCGCGTAGTCGCCGCGCGCCAGGCGGTCCCTCAGATCGCCGATGGAGCGGACGACGCCGACCTGATAACGGTACGCCTCGCCTGCCCGGGCCGTCGTCGCCGGGGCGCTGTAGATGATGGGACGCGGCGCGGAGGCATAGTCGGAAGGACCGCTCCGCTTCCCCTGGGCGTCAACCGCCACCACGCGATAATAGGCCTTGTTGGCCGTCGGCAGGCTGACGCCAGGACCCAGGATGGGCAGCTCGGTCGCAGTGGTCTCTGTAATGAAGTTCGCGGGGAAGGGCGATCTCACTTCCTTGCTCGCGCCGACCTGCACGGCGCAGGGCGCGTCGCTGACCGAGAAGCCCTTCTCATCGCTCCCGTAGACGCGGTACTTGGCGGGCGGACGGCCCACGGGGTTCGGCTTCCAGTTCAGTACGCCCCGGTGCGCGGCCGCATCATAGGCCATCGTCACCTCCAGCGGATAGGCCGGCCCGTCTGCCGTGAAGCTCCACCTGCTGCTCCAGGGTCCCCAGACGCCCTCCGCGTCCTTCGCCCGCACGCGCCAGTAGTAAGTCGTGCCCGGCGTCAGCAGGCCGGCGGACCGCAGCGTGTACTGCGCCTTGCCATTGTCCCCGGTCCGCGAGATGAGCCGGTAGAAGTTGGTCGAGAGCGGCCAGCGGATGTCCGCGTAACTGGACAGTACGAACTCGTAGTCCGTGATGGCATGCCCGTCCGGATCAGTGGCAGGCTGCCAGCGGAAGACGATGTCCGTGCCGTCCGACCGGCCCTCGTCGGCGGGGTAAACAGCCGCGGCGGACGCCGGCGGGGGCTTGGAGGAAGAGCGCTCGACCCACACGTGCGTTATGCTCACGCGGCGGCCGCTCGGGGAATCGTCGGTGTAGAGGAACTTGTTCTCTCCGGCGCCCATTTCGGGCATGGCCAGCGGCGCCATCTCCAGGTCGTTGACGATGCGCAGCGCCTTGAGCCGGGCATCGCCTTGCAGTTGACAGCGCAGGCGGTATTCATACCACGGTCCCCCTTCGCACGGTAACACATTGTCGAGGCTGCCGTTCGAGACGTCCGCCCATCTCTTGTTGTCCGTGGAGAATTCGAACTTTGCGCCCGAGCCCTGGGCCTGGAAGCGGCCGCCCACTAAGGGGTACGGGCTGCGCATCAGCCAGACGATCGTGCCGGTCTTGTCCGGCTCGGCGGCCAAGCCCTCCGGCGCAGTCTGCACGGCGTCGGCGCTCTCCGCGCCGGGGCGCCAGATATCCTTCGTGAAATCCGGCTGGTATTCCCATAACCCGTTGCAGAGGGTGTTCAAGTATCGGGGGCTGGAAGAGCCGTGGTACCTGGGCGGGCTGAGATGGCCCCAGCGCCAGGTGAAGGATTCCCCGGGGCGCAGCACCATGTCCATCGTCGTACCGTGCTTGCCGTCGCGCGGGCCGCTGACCACGCCTTCGTGCGCGTAGCAGGCGGCCCAGTTCTCGTCGATCTGACGGTAATCGCCGAGCAACATGCCGCCCGTGTGCGCGCGCTTCACCAAGTCATGGTCGCGCACCAGGTCCTGGTCGTTGGCCACCGTCGCGTTGTCGCGCAGCAGGAAGACACAGTGCTGGTCGCCGTCCAGGTAGCGCCAGCCGCCGTCGAAGAAGACGCGCGAGGTCGTGTGGCCGAGCGTCCCGGCCGAGGGGGCGACCTTCAGCCCGGCCTCGCGCCAGAGCGCGACCAACTCGGTGGCATTCGAGCCGCACTCGTAGCAGCCGTAGACGTTGTAGATCCTCACGGGGTCCATGCCGTCGTCACCTTGGGCATCGCCGTGGTAGTGGTGGCGGCAGTCCTGCCACCAGATGGCCCACGCCTTCTCGGCGTCGGTCATGCCGGGCTTGACGGCCGACTCGACGATCTGCTTCACCGTGCGGAAGTCGTTGTGCCCGTTGGAGAGCCAGGGGTTGATCACGTTCGTGTCGCCGACGTTCTCTATGCGCACGGCCCGGTTCGACTCCCACGTCTGTTCCAGAGCGCCCTCCATGTTCATGCCCACGCCCATGGGAGAGCGGCAGCTCCGGCCATCTATCGTGCCTCGCTGCACGACGGTGTAGGCATCGCGGCCGTCGGTGATCAGTTCCACTTGGTCCTTGACGACGTCGCCGGGCTTTGCCTGGCTCGCCCAGGGCGCTTGGGCCGCAGCCCAGGGCGCGCGGGTCGGGTCAACGTTCTCACTCTCCTGGCCGGCGCCGGCCGTTGCCGCCAACGCCCACACAACACATGCGCTCAGGGCCAGGCAGTTCGCGTTCATGGCTCCTCGCTCCAGGTAACAGAAGGTAGTAGTCTTGTACGACGCCGCGAAGCGGTTGTCAATGAAGGACGGGGTTCCTCTTGACTCAGTTCCGTCTTTAAACGCGCTGCTGGACATTGCACGGTGCGCAGGTTACAGTACCGGAATCGGTCGCTGAGAGCTTGGTCAATTCAGGATAGGAGCGCAGGCACATGAAAACGACTCTGGGGTCGGTGGGCGTGACTTTGGCGGCGGTGACGGGGCTGGCGGCCGTGCTCGGGACGGGTTCTGCGGCGTTGGCGCAGGAAGAGCGCACGCCGGACGCCCTCTTCCAGCAGATCGTCCGCGAAACCACTGCGACCATCGCCAAGGACGGCGCCGGCGAGCTGTTCGGCTGGAACGTCAGCTACTACGCCGGCGGCTTCGTGGCGGGCTACCAGCGCACGAAGGACACCGCGTGGCTCGATGGCGCGCAGAAGGTCTCCGAGTACTGCATCAGCAAGATGCGCGCCGGCCCTGACGGCTACAAGGGGTGGGTCGGCGAGGACCAGACCGACCGCGGCACCTGGGCGGACACGCACGTGGGCGATGCGATCATCGTCGCCCACATGCTGAGTTTTTCCGAACTCGTCCTGAAAGACCCCGAGCTGAAGAAGAAGTACGGCGACGCCGCCCAGAAGTACGTGGACCTGGCCAGGCGCGAGCTGTTCGAGAAGTGGGAAAAGCGCGGCACGTGGAAGGAAGATCGCGCCTGGGGTTGCTACGTCGCCTGGGACATGAACTGCACGCAGGCCCATCCCGATGTCTGGAAGAAGGACACGATGCCGTGCATCAACCTGCCCTTCAATAAGAACAACAGCCTGGGCGTCTGCGCCCTTCGCCTCTACCGCATCACCGGCGACGACAAATGGCGCGACCACGCCTTCAAGATCTTCGCGTTCACCAAGAGCCGCTTCCAGCTCGTGGACGAAGCCGGCTTCAGCTACTACAACTGGGACTACTGGGAAGCCTTCGGCCCCGAGAGCGTGGACCTGGCCAAGCACGACACGCGCCACTGGATGAACGTACACCCCGGCCGGCCCTACGCCGCGGGCGAGGTCGGCCAGATGGTCGAGGCCTACAACACCGGCGTCGTGTTCGACAAGACCGACATCGAGCGGTTCATCAATACCAATCTCAAGATCATGTGGAACGGCGACAAGGCCAACCCCCACTACTCGAACTCCAACTGGAAGCTCCCCATGCCGCTCGGGCCCGATGGCAAGCCGCTCCCGCCCGAGGTCAACAGCGCCGCCGCTCGGCTTTGGACCGGCCTGTCGCAGTTCAGCCAGGAGATCCGGGATTTAGAGGGCGGCCGCGGCGGACGCGGACGCCGCCCGGCGGCCGATCGCCCCATCACCTTCGACCGCCTCTATTGTGCCGAGAAGGATGCGAAAATTTTCGACTGGCCCTACTATCATTCCTGCAAGAGCCTGACGGTCGCTGCCGTCCTGCCCAGTATCGTCAAGAAAGGCAACTCGGCCATCCTCCTGTGCAAGGCGCGCACCCCGCAGGACCCCTTCGAGATCGCCCTCTACAGCGCGGACGGCAAGGAGAAGATCCTGGTCATCCATCAGGGCAAGATTGACGGCGGCCTGGATGGTCACGCGGGCATCTTCATCCTCCCGTGGGATCCGGCCTCCAACAAGGACACGCCGCTGAAGGGCGACTATCGGGTCCGCTGGACGGGCGTGGACGGCTTCCGAGAGTTCCCCCTTACGATCACGGAGTAGGAGGTCACGCATGCCGAAGACCGAGTTCCCCAAGTCTTTCCTGTTCGGCGCGGCCACTGCGGCCTATCAGATCGAAGGCGCCGTTCATGAGGACGGCCGGGGAGAGTCCATCTGGGACCGCTTCTCCCACAAGAGCGGGACCATCAAGAACGGCGACACCGGCGATGTGGCCTGCGACAGCTACCACCGCGTTGACGAAGACATCGCCCTGATGAAGAACACGGGCCTTCAGGCCTACCGGTTCAGCATCGCCTGGCCGCGGGTTGTCCCCGACGGCGACGGCGCGGTGAATCCCAAAGGCCTGGACTGGTACTCGCGCTTCGTGGACAAGCTGCTGGCCGCCGGAATCCGGCCCTTCGCCACGCTGTATCACTGGGACCTGCCGCAGGCGCTGGAGGATAAGTACGGCGGCTGGCGCAGCCGCAAGACAAGCGAGGCCTTCGGGCGATACTCCGAAGCCGTCGTCCGACGACTGGGCGACCGCGTCAAGGACTGGATGCCGATCAACGAGATGCCCGCCGTCATCGTCGCCGGCTATGGCTGGGGCCGTCACGCGCCCGGCATTGTCGAGACCCGCGCCGGCCTCAACCGCATCCAGCACAACGTTCTGCTTGCCCACGGCTACGGCGTCCGCGCCGTCCGCGAGTCCGGGCGGCGCGGCTGCCGGGTCGGCACCGCGATCAACCCGCGCTGCTATGTTCCCCTGTGCGACAGCAAGCCCGACCATGTCGAAGCCGCCGCCAAGGCCTTCGCCCACTTCAACGGCCCCATCCTCGACAGCATCACGTTCGGCCGCTACCCCGAGAAGTGGATCGCCGGACTCGGCGCCGATGCTCCGGCCGTCGAACCGGGCGACATGGAACTGATCTCCTCCCAGTGCGACTTCATCGGCCTGAACATCTACAGCGGCTCCTACGTCCGCCCGCCGTCGGAAGCTCCCGGCGCGAAGGCCATCCCGCCAGGCAACCTGGGGATTCCGAGCCTCGCCCTCGACCCGACGCCGGCCGATGGATTCCTCGAAATCGCAATGCCCGCAGGCTATCCCAAGGCCGGCGGCATTAACATGCTTCCCCAGGCCATTTACTGGGGCGTGCGACACGCCGTGCAGGTCTACGGCTATAAGAAGGTCTACATCACCGAGAACGGCTGCCCCTTGCAGGATCAGTTGGTCAACGGCGAAGTCCAGGACCTGGAACGCGTCCTGTACTATCGCCTGCATCTCCAGTCCGCGGCGCGGGCCGTGGCGGAGAAACTGCCGCTCAAGGGCTACTTCATCTGGTCGCTGCTGGACAACTTCGAATGGAGCGTGGGCTACAGCGAGCGGTGCGGCTTCCACTACGTGGACTACGCCACCCAGAAGCGCACCCCGAAATTCAGCGCCGGATACTACGCCGCCTGTATCGCCGCGCGGCGAGTGGTGTAGAGGGGCAGCGGCGGATTGCAAGCTAATGAGTTGCAAGCCGTTTCAAGCTGGTCGGGGCAACTGGCGCAAGTTTGAACCGTCTGCCACAACCGTTGTGCCGTTCGTATCTCTATTCCTGCTGCCATCAGGGCCGAACATCCAGCTGGGGTGGTAATTCGTCCTGCAACTCCTCCGCGCGACTGCGCGCGGCAAGAGCTTGTAGTTGGATTATCATGAGCCATTCGCAGAGCCACTTGAGAAATCCAGGAGTTGCAACAATCACGCCGCCTTCGTCATCACGAAAAGCAATACCCGCGATAGACATGGAGAACGTACCGTGGGAAAGCGCATTCCTGATCCGGCGCACATAATCAGCATTCAGGAGTTTCCGGATGCGACCACAGCACGGCTTGCGAGCCGCTGCACCTTGCGCAATCAAGCTCGATAAAGGACCCTCGCGCATGTAAACTAACGCCAAGTAGAGTCGCAGCACCAAGGACCCCACCATTGTAATGCGAACCCGTACCGGAAGCGGGAGGTCCATCGCTGCGTCGAAAGGTGTGCGTGGTAGTCCGTTCCGGCGCTGATCGAGCGAGGCCGCCAAACTAAACCAGAAAACTCCGTTTGCAAGGTCATCGAAATCATCGAATCGCGCCGCTGGCGAAGTAGTTAACTCTCGCAACAATTCTTCTGAAGTGAGGCGACTTGTGAGATCGTCAAGAATCTCACGGCAAACCCCGAATTGCCTGCGCACCTCTAAGTCATCGAGAACAGCGTGCAGATCGTTGATATCCTGAACAGGGACGATCAGATTTGCAGGGAGAACACCTGCGTCGAAGCCCTCGGACGGCCCCTCATCGGCAACGCCATATGTGGAATAGAACCGTCGGAGGAGGTCGACAACATCTCTGACTTCGGCGTCTCCGTTTGTCAATCCGGTTGCCTCCCCTGCAAGTTTGAACGGTTCTGCTTTGACGGACGCATTGTAACCCGCTTGCAGAAATGAAGAAAGCCCTGTGCCTCATCGGCACAGGGCTTCTGATGCAACATGGTCGGGGCGGGCGGGCATGTAGCCTACAGGTGGAGTTCACCGCCAAGGACCTGGCCCGCTTCGCGGCGTAACGAACCATCGGTCTACCCTCCGGAAGTATCGGTTGACCCATCAAGGATGGTCCCAGAATACCAGTGACGCTTTAGCGACCTCTTTCGCGGGAAGAACGCTGGGAGGAATATGGATATTTAGCCTGTCGGAGAGGGAGAAAGAGAGAGCGAGGAACGGTGCGAAGAACCGTGCGGAGACCATATTTTCCGCAACACGGCGCCAGATCGAGAGGCGGAGCTTCCGGGCGCGTCTTGCATTTCCTTTTTACGTAAGAGGTCTCAAAAGATCGGGAAGGTCTGTAATTCAATATTCTCGGAAACGCTCAGTGCGGGGCTTTCAGCCGCGATGAGTAGAGGGGTACGTGGTGGTTTCGCCGAGGGGGCTGGTTCCGCCGGCGGCGCTGGGGCAGAAAAAACGAGCGGTTCGACTTCGCGGAGAGAGAAAACTCGGCGCCCATCGCGCGTACGAAACTACTTTCGTCGCAGGTGGTCAAGCTGAACCCACTCGCCGGCCGCATCTTTGAATTGCCAAAACGTCCAGCCATTAACATGCCGCCCGATGGCCGCCTTGCCGGCCCACGACGGGGAGGTATAGATGGTGCCGTTGAAGTATGCCCTGCCGTCGCCGCGAACTTATGCGTTGCCCGAATCTTGAACCACTTCTTGACGTAGGGTGCCAGTGTGGGTTCGCGCGACGTGTTTTTCTCAGCGGTCCTTCTGGTTGCCTGGCGGCGCTGGCGCACGCGATGGTCACGCCCACCGAGGGCGTTGCGCCGTTCTGCGTCTTGTGCTCGTTTCACCGCCGCGTCCAGTCGCGCCCACAGGTCGAAGGCATGAGGTAGTCTGCCCGTTGAGGCGTTCTAGAGGCCGTTTTCGGCCCCGAAATCACACGAAAAGCTCCCACAACAGGGAATTCTCCAAAAAATTAGACCCCAGTAATCATTGGGGTTTGTGAAAATTTGGAAAAAATCCGCGTCCGTGCCTTTGCTCGTCCCCCGAGAAAAAACCCCAGCAAAACCGCTACATATGAAAAACGCCCCCGCGAAAACCCGCGTAAACATTGGCTGAAATATATGTTGAACGCGCCTTGAACTTTGCCCCAGGGGTATGGGGGTGGAGTTACGAGGCGAGCGCCTCATTCCGCCCCCGAGAGCATTCCTGTAGGAGGGCGTCGGATGAGTGAGAACCTGGTCGTACCGGAGCGGCACGTCACCGCTCCGGAGGCAGGCGTCGGGCAGGGCGCGGCTGTGGATGTTCAGGCCGCTGCCGTGGCAGACTCGCTGGCGTCGAGCGCTGCCGCGAAAGCTCCTGGCGAGCCGTCCGCGAGATCGGAGAGGCGCTCTAACCGTGACTGGTTCCGCGCGTTGACCGGGCGTGAGGCGGACGCTGCCAAGCCGGTGGGCGTCGTGTTGGTCATCGATTCCAACGACAGCGACGACAGTGATGACAACGATGACAACGACGACAGCGATAACACTGGCGCAGTCAGCGAATTCCATACCCTTTGCGATACTGAATGGGGTGACAAAGAGGTTCTCGACCTCCATACGGCGTCGGACGCCCAGCGGGCTGCGTGGCAAGAATTCCTCAAACGTTTTGAAGGCACGGAGTACATTTCGTTCCCCGCTGTCGCGGCTCTCTTGTTCGGCCACCTCGGCTGTTACCTGTGGGACGCGAACACGGATGAGCACATTTATAGCAATGTTGAACTAGCTGACGTATTGATGATTGGTTTCAGCTGGGGCCGGGCGGCTGCAGGTGCGTGATTGCTGGACCAAGGCCGGCGCGGTGTGCGTTTCCCGCGTCCGGCCGGCGGTCGGCGGCAAGCGCCATCTGAACCCGTGACGGAGGTGCAAGACGCAGAGCACGGCTCGTCCCCGACGGCGTGAGACTCCCCCATGGACATGGATATGGACACGGTCGCACCGGGACGGAGGATGCTCCTGCGTCCACGAGAGCTATCATTAACTAATGTGGAGCGAGCGCGCCATGTCGAAAAGTAATCCCCCTGATGATGCGCGAGATGAACCCGCTGCGTTGAACACAATCACCGACCAACGAGTCCAGCCCGTCACGGTGCAGGAAGTCCAACCCACGGCCGACGAAGCTGAATCAAGGGCCGGTAACGAACGACTTGAAGCCCAGTCGCTCGCCGGCGGGTCTCTGGACTTAAACGCGCTGCGACTGCCGCAGAACTTCAACCAGATGGCCGGCGTCAGGAAGGTTCTTCAAACGGTGCCGGTGAGGAAACCCCACCGACAGGAATGGGTCTGGGTTCGACCCGACGAGGGCTGGCGCTTGGCGACAGCCATAGTCGAAAACCACGATGACCACGAGGTATACTTGGTTCTGCCGAACATGTTGGAGACCCTGCTCGCGGAATGGGTGCCATGCCTGCTGGTGACGACGCAGACGCGCGGCGGGACGGTTTTCCTTTGGCCAGTCCGCCTGCCCAACGACGATAAGCGCCCCAACGCCTGGAACCAGAGCGCGCTTGAGATCGTGCAGGGGCACGCTGGCCGCTGGATTCGCGTCGCCTCCAACATGGAACTCGGCGCCTACGAACTCTCCCTACCCCAGGGCGAAATTCCACCCCCGGTCTGGCCGGACGTGGATTTCCAAACGCTGGTTAACCTCGCCTTCAAGGGCAAAATCATCGGCTCGCCGAACCATCCGGTCGTGAAGCGCCTGCGTGGGCTGGGGGCGTAAACCGGTGTTGCGGGCAACGGGGGACTTGGGGACTCGGAGAGGACGGCCTCTCGCCTTTCCCGTCTTGCGCCCCGTGACTTCTTCGCGGCGTTCAAGAATACCGGCAAATGCGCCGTCTTCGTCCACCTGTAGTGCGTAAGGCACGGGTTTCTCCTCGAACGCGGCGTCGGCCAACGCGTCGGCAAGATAGGTGTCGGCGTAGGCGGCTAACGCTTGCACGAGCATAGCAACACCTCCTCTCGCTGGACCGGGTCGGACAACACGCGTTCGGGGGTCGTGTCGAGCACGCCGGTCTCCAACCGTGCGGCGAAGAACACCGGCTGATTGCCGACGTTGCCCGGTCGGAACGTCACGTCGTACAGCATCAACCCAAGATCGCGCGTTTCAGTGATCGGATGCTCCGAATCGTCCGGCGGGGCGAAGGAGCAGGCGAACTCGCGGCAGCCGAGGTACGGCCGGTGAAAGCACTGGCCTTTTTCGACTCGTCGCTGGAACATTTCCCGGTATTTGATCGGGCTGTTCTGGCCGTTCGGCTGATAGACGTGTGGCTCGGCCTCGATGACATAGGCCACGTCGCGCAGCGCCAGGGTATTGCGCGGAGTCGCCTCCTCGCTGCCAGCGCCAGCAGGAAACGGTTTGTAGGTTGAGGGGGCGCTGATCCACCCGTTGACGCTTCTTGGGGCAATCTTGCTCTGTACCTCGTTGCGTCGCACAGCGGCGAAGCGGACCGGTCTCAACACCTCAATGCGACGCACGACCCAGCGTATCTCGGGATGCCAGAGGATCGCTTCAAGCAACCCGCGCGCCGCCGAGGGCGTCATCACCTCATACGAGACGCGCTCTACCTTCATCTCCGGCCGGCTGAAACAGGCGTACGGACCGGCCACCCGCACACGAACGCAATCTCGGCCTGACATAACAGCGCCTCCTTTCCTCGAAAACTAGACCATCAACGGCCCCGCCGGCGACAAGGCTAATCCAAGTTTCCGATCATAGCTGTTTTCCTGGGCGATCCAGACACCGGAACCCTGGGTGAGTTCGTAAACTGCACCGGTCGTCAACGCCCGCCGCAACTCCCAAGGTCGCAGTCCAACGCGATAACGCTGAAGATGGCGCAGCAGCAGCATGTTTGGATGTCCCTCGTTGCGGAGTCTGGCGAGTAGCGCGCGGGCTTCATCGTCATAAGGGACGAGGACATCGTCCGTGGCGTCATCAATCAAGCGAAAGCGGTCCGCCACGGCAGGAAAGTTGAGTTGTCTACGAAGCGGCTGAACATCCCGTTCGTCCAAATCTGCCTGATAATACCGATTGAAGTAGCCTCGCATCAGCGCGGGATCATTGAGCGACAACCGGTCATTGGAGAGCATAGCACGTGTGACATCTGTGGCCTCAGTGTAGGCGCCTGGCGGCGTAAACGGGACACCCTGCGGCAGGTCTGGTTCGAACACAATCACACGGCCTGCCGGTTTACCGGCCTGCGCCGTGGCAATCCCTTCACGGTCACATCGGCCTGCGGCCTGCACCAGACTGTCCAGCGGACCCAGGGCGCGAAAAACTACAGGGAAGTCAATGTCCACACCGGCCTCGACAACTTGCGTCGCCACCAGTCGACAAGGCCCGCCCGGCTTCGCCAAGGCGGACATCACAGCCTGAAGGGTGTCCAAGCGATGCTGAGGACACATGCGAGCGGACAGATGCCATAGGTGATCCTGGTCCACGGCACCATGCCGGCGCAACTGCTCAAAGACGATGGCGGCATGTTCCTTGAGGTTCAGAATGCAAAGGGCGCGAGATTCGTCCGCGATGCGATGGGCCAAATGTTCCCATGTCCAAGGGCGGGAACCGGCTCGGTCGCTCGGCCATGACACCATGACGCGCTGGAGACGGGCAAAGAGCGCGGGCGGGTCGGCAACGATCTCACGCACTGTGCCCTTGGGCCAGCGCGGGTCCGTGGGCGGGGCTTCAGAATGTTTTTCAAACGCGGGCTGCGTGGCGGTGCAGAGAAGGAAAGTCGTGCTCCAGTCATCGGCCAGCGCGCGCATCATGGAGAGGATCGCAGCTAGGAGATGCCGAGGCAGGGTTTGGACCTCGTCCAAAATAACGACAGAGCGTGCGATGTTGTGGAGTCGGCGGAGATCAGAAGGACGATTCGAGAAGAGGCTTTCAAAGAAGCGCACTGAAGTCGTCATAATGACCGGGGCATTCCAATTCTCAACAGCCGCCTGCCAGCGACGTTCTTCTTCGCTTGGCGAGTCGTTGTCTCGCAAGCAACCCAAGGCCCCGGAATGATGCTCGACCACGCTGTTGTCCCCCATGGATCGAGCATATACCTGTGCGTTCTGTTCGATGATTGATAGGTAAGGCACGACAACGATGACGCGTCGCACCAGGTCCGGGTGAAGCGCCGCTCTGCGGAGGGCGAAGGCTAAGGAGGCCAGCGTCTTGCCGCCTCCCGTGGGCACAGTCAGCGACAGCAACTTCTCTGGCCAGACAGCAGCGTCCAGACAGCGTTCGAGGACCTGCCTTCGCACTTCCAGCACTGCGCATGTCATCCGGTCCGTCGGCAGGCTTTGCACATAGCGAAGCAGCCTTTGCAGCCGTTCCGTTGCATCGGCAAGAACAGCCGAATCAGGTGTTGAGTTGCTTGCGTCAAGCCGATCAGCGTCCACAAGGCAGCTTGCCAGCATGCGTACTATCAGGTCGAAGGCAATCGGATCCACCCCCCGAGGAACCGGTGGGGGAGCGCCGTCCAGACGAGGCAGGCCATCAACACTACCGTCAGAGCGGGCAAGCCTTAGCAGGGTCTCAGCAGCTTGAGCGTTCCGCTGGACGCGCTCGTGAAGGCTGCTCGCTCCACCCCGTGGCAATGTCAGGCCACTATGATGCCCCGCGACCGCGAACGCGATATCGAGTGCATCTTGTTTGAACGCGTATGCGGAGCCTTGACCGGAGTGCTCAACTCTTGCATACTCCGCAAGATCACCTCCAGCACGAGAGCGAAGAAGGCGCTGGAAGTCCTCCGAGTATTTGCCTAGATCGTGCAATAGCCCAGCCCAGAGGGCGGCGCTGTGGAAACGGTTCCGCTCCGCACGCAACGGCTCCACGTCTGTCGGTTGCACAGGCTGGGATTCCCTGGCCAATCGTTGCGCCAACCCGCCAACGCACGCCAGGTGGTCTCTCAACAGTTGCCCGTCGGCAAGGGTTCCGCTCGGACCCGGACGCGCATAATATGAAACGCTCCCCACGGCCTATGCCTCCACCTCGCGTGGGATCAAACCCCCTGAAGCGATAACATCAGTCGCCATGAGGGCGAAAGGCGCAACTCTGTTTCTGTTCACTTGGCACCCCGTCATCCCCCCTGATGAACGTCGGAATGCTGCCATGCCCCGGGCGATACTTTACCAGAACGGACTGACAAACGGGTGACATTTTCGTCTCGAAAAGCGACTGCTATTCGGTGCTGGGCTGTTTACAAGGAGCGGACTGATTGTGGCGTCGCGGCAGCGAGCCACAATCCGTGGGATGCTGCTTCTGGGGATGCGGAAATGCAATACGGACGACGTTCCGCCCTTATAGCCGCCGTGCCAACATGATACGTACGTCGCCCCCCCCCCCCCCCCCCCCCCC
>JBEKCB010000036.1:0-51728 GCA_050015075.1 Candidatus Brocadiia bacterium
CTTCCGCTTCCTCAATGAAAGACGGGCCGGCAAACCTTGCTCGGAGTTCAAGGCCGCTCTCACGGCCGCTTGAGTGGAAAGAGGATATGCCCTTCACTCCAATTTACACACAAGAGTTGACACTACCCGGTTCGGCAGCGCGCCGCCAGATCCATAGCGTCGCGAGACTCAGCGGCGCGACGCCGGCGCCGATGAAGATCAGGTCCGCCGGCATCCGCAGCCACTCGAAGATGAGAACGTGGCGCTGGTCCAGGAATGCCGGCGAGCGCGCGTGCCAGTATCCGTTCCGGATCGAGTCCAGGAACTGGAGCACACCGCTGGGGAACAGGCTCAACGCGACCATCAGCGCCAGGCCGATGTTGAGGCCCCAGAACGAAACGCGGATGTACTTCTCGACTTTCCGCCAGTCGGCCTCCGTCGCCGACTGCCGCAGGACGAAGACCAGCAGCGCCACGCCGAGCATTCCGAAGACGCCCATCAGCGCGCCGTGCGCGTGGTTCGGGGTCAGGTTCGTGCCTACCTCGTAATAGCTCACGACCGGCAGGTTGATCAGGAAGCCGAACACACCCGCGCCGATGAAGTTCCACACGCCGACCGAGATCAGGAAATAGAACGTCCACTTGTGCGGGATGCCGATGCGCTGTCCGCAGATTTCGCATTCCGATCGCATGAGCCGCATGAAGTCCGAGGCGTCCAGCGTCAGCAGGATCAGCGGCACCACTTCCATCGCCGAGAACGTGGAGGAGAGCGCCAGCGACGCGGCCGATTGGCCCGTCCAGTACCAGTGATGGCCTGTGCCGATGATGCCGCCGCCGAGGAACAGGATGGCGTCGAGATAGATCACGCGCGTGGCCGTCTTCCGCGTGACCATGTTCAGCTTGTAGAACATCACCGCCACCATCACCGTCACGAACAGCTCGAAGAACCCTTCAACCCAGAGATGGATGATCCAGAACCGCCACGTGTCCGCCACGGTGAAGTGGCTCGCGGTGTTGAAGAAAAATGCCGGCAGATAAAAGAACGGGATCGCGAAGGCCGAGAGCAGGAACAAGGTGGTGATTTCGCGCTCGGGGGGATCGCGGCGCGCCGGGCCGACGGCGCGAACGAGCAGGATCGTCCACACGATGAGCCCGACCACGAGCAGAATCTGCCACACGCGGCCGATCTCGAGGTATTCCCAGCCCTGGCTGCCGAACCAGAACCACATTTTACCGAGGAGTTGCTTCAGCCCGAACGCCTCTCCCAGCAGGCTGCCCGCAATCACCACCGCCAGCGCGACAAACAGGAAATGGATGCCGGCGATCTGGCCGCGCGGCTCCTGCTTTCCCAGCGCCGCGGCGAGGAACAGCCCGCCGCCGACGTAACAGGTCGCGATCCAGAAGATGGCCAACTGAAGATGCCACGTTCGCAGCAGGCTGCTCGGCAGGAACGACGGCAGATTGAACCCGTAGAAACTCTGAGGCTCGACGCGGTAGTGCGCCAGCGCGCCACCCGCTAACACCTGCGCGAGGAAAAGCAGCGAGGCGACGGCGAAATACTTCAGCGTCGCCCGCTGCGTCCGGCTCGCGCCGCCGGGCAGCAACTCCGGATGGATATGCGGCTTGCGGCCGGACCAACCCAGGTAATCAAACCGGCCGAACGCGAACAGCACCGCCGCGGTCCCGGCCAGCAGGGCGATCAGGCTCAGCGCGCTCCAGAGGACGGCTTCGGACGACGGCCCGTTGCCGATCGCCGGCTCATAGGGAAAATTATTCGTGTAGGAATAGCTCTTCCCGGGAACGCGCGCCGTCTCGGCCCACGCGGCCCAGGAGAAGAACGAGGTGAGTTGGCGAAGCTCTTCGGGATCCGAGATCGTCCCGGCCGGCAGTCCGCGGCTGGCGCGCGAGCCGGCGAAGTAATCGCGCCATTGCCCGATCTGCTTGCGGAAGGAAGCCGCTTCCGCGTCGGTGAACGCCAGCGTCCGCGTGCGCGCGTCGTAGCGGTTCTGCGACAACAGCTCGCGGACTTGCCCGGTGAGCATGGCCCGCTCGGGCGGCGCGAGTTCAGCGACGGGACGTTGAAAGTTCCGCTGCGCCAGGATGTCGTCCGCGTCCAACGCCAGTTGATGCAGATAGGCCGCCGAAAAATCCGGCCCCATGTACGCTCCGTGCCCCCAGAGCGTGCCATTGTCCATCAGCCCATGTTTGAGGAAAACCTGCTGGCCGGCGGTGATATCCGCGCCGGTAAAGAGCGTGATTCCGCCGGCATCCACGACCTTTTCAGGGATCGGCGGGCCGATCTGGTACGTCCTCACGGCGATCCAGATCAGCACGGCGAACCCGGCGGCCATAACCGACAGCACGCCGTATCGCCAACCGCGCGAGAGTTCCCGATCGTCCTCATGCATCCAGGCGCCCTCCAAGCGTCGTCACGTCAGTTGGAGCGTCAGGCAGCGCGCCGCGCCGCCGGCCTTGCGGAACTCCGACAGGTCCAGCGGGAAAACAGTGAATCCGCGCCGCTTCAGCTCGCGCGCCAGGGATCGGCACGGCGCCGAAATCACCGCTTTTCGGCCGACCGAGACGGCATTGCACGCGAACTGGTACGCCTCCTCGTGCCGCACCGGCAAGAGGTCGGCGACGTTCTCCCGGATGACTCGCCGGCCGTAGCCGTCGAATGCGCCCGGGTAGTACAGCGCCAATTCCTTCGACAGCGGCATGAAGCAGGTGTCGAGATGATAGAAGTACGGGTTGACCAATTCGAGCGAGAGCACGCGCACGCCCAACGCCCTCCCGGCGGCGGCGTGAGTCTGGATGTCGCTGCGGAACCGGTAGCCCGCGAACAACCGATCACCCATCAGGAGCGCGTCGCCCGCGCCCTCGAACGAATGCCCGGCGGGCAGCGCGAGGACGCGATACCCATGCGCGCGGAACCAGCGCGTGAAATGCGGCTCCTCGCCCGCGCGCTCGCGGTATCGGAACCGGCTGGGGATGAAAATGCCTCGATGCGCGAGCCCGGCGTTGGCCGTAAACGTCATGTCCGGCAGCCCCGGCCGCGCCCGGCAGCAATGCACCGTCGCGCCGAGGTCTTCCTGAAGGGTCCTCCGCAGGCTCTGCCATTGCCTCAGCGCCAGCGGCCGGTTCGGCTGGCGGCGGCGGTCCATCCACGGATTAATGACGTATGCGATGCCGTAGAAGGTCGGACGGCACATGAAGAAATGATGGCGCGACGAGGAGGAGCGCTTGCTTTCATCGCGGCTCACAGTTTCACCTTCAGCTCGAGCAACAGCTCGCGCAGGAACGGCTGCACGTCGGTGACGATGCCGATGGTCTGGAACGTGCCGCGGTCCATGAGCTTGGTCACGGCGCTCGGCTGGATGTCCGCGCAGACGACGCGCGTGTGCGCGGGGAGCATGTTGCCGGTCGCCACCGAGTGAAGGAGCGTGGCGACCATGATCGCCAGCCGGACATCGCGGGTGCGGCGGCGCATCTCGCGCTGCGCTTTTGTCACGTCGGAGATGACTTCCGGCAGCGGCCCGTCGTCGCGGATCGAGCCGGCGAGGACGACCTCGACTCCCTGCCTGACGCACGCGCGCATGATGCCGCTCTTCAGGATGCGCTTCTCCACCGCGCGCCGGATTCCGCCGGCAGCGCGGATGGTGTTGATCGCGCGGAGATGGTTCTCGTGCCCGGAGCGCGTGAGCGCGCCCTCGCGCAGCTCTACGCCGAGCGACGTCCCCATCAGCGCGGACTCGATGTCGTGCGCGGCGAGGGCGTTGCCGGCGAAGAGCCTCTGCATGTAGCCCGCCGTGATGAGCCGCTCGAGCAGCGGTCCCGCGCCCGAGTGCACGATGGCCGGCCCGCAGACCCAGAGAATCGGCCGGCCGGCCGCGCGCTCCTGTTTCATCAGCCTCGCGACGGACCGGATGAGCGCGCTTTTCGGCTTCTCGGTCGAGACCTCGCTGGTCATGAACTCGAAGTCCTCCGGCCGGCGGCGCATTTCGAGCGGGATCACGCGCACGCCCTGCTCGCCGACGACGATCCGGTCGCCGCGCCTCACGTCCGCCATCTTGATCGTCTCGGCCGCGCGTCCGGATGCGCCGATGCGGATGCCGCAGTCCATTTCCGGATTCTTGACGCCGACCCAGCGCCCGCGCAGGCGAACCTCGGTATCGAGATTGGTCGTTGCGTAGAAGCCCTTCGGGAAAATGCCTTTTTGTGCTGCGCGTTCCAGGCGGACCTCTCGGCGCTCCACCGGCTCAGCGCCGTAGCGCCCCACCGCGTGCAGGATGGTCTCCAGCATCTTCGGGTCGCGGTGCGCGATCAGGATGCGGGCGAAACTCGTGTCCTGCGCCCGCGCGCCGACCTTGATCTGCTGAATCTCGAAGCATGCCTTCCGCGACATGATCACGTCCAGCACGCGCGGCAGGACGAGCGAGTCAATCAGGTGCCCCCTGAGTTCGACGATTTCCTGCGCCACCATTGCCCTCCGAGCGAAAAGTCCGCCGCGTTGCCCCATGCGAGGACACCAGATCCCTTTGGTAGTGTATCAACAGGACCACGCGGTTGCCAGAGCCAGGAACGGACTTCCCGATCACCGGCATATGGCGCTTGAGGATCATGCGCGCACGGCCTATAATCGGATTGAAGGGCGCTGGGGCGCTCGACCTCTGGGCGGGAGACGACAGATGATTGAAGAGAGAAGCATCGAGGTTCTCACCGACCGCATCGGCCGCGAACTCCTGCAGCGAATCGAGGCTGCGAGGCCCAAGGATTATCGGGAGAAACTGGAAGCCGATCCGCTCATGGTCTGGAGCCGCGGCGGACCGCGATTTCTCTCCGACGTCCTCCGCTTCGTGGATGTTTTTCCGGCCATTCGCAGCGACGCGGAGTTGATGGAATACCTGGCGGCCTACGTCGGCGACCCGAAGCGGATTCTCATCGGCGCGGGCGCGCAGACCGACGACCTGCCGAAGGCGGTCCGTACACTCGTCGAGAATCTCAAGGCCCGGTTCGTCGCGGGCGAGACGATTGCTGAGGCCGTGGAGCAATGTCGCGGGCTGCGCCACGCGCGCTTCGGGTTCACGCTCGACCTCCTCGGCGAGGCGGTGACCAGCGAGCGCGAGGCGGAACAGTACCGGGACGCGTACCTGGAGCTCATCCGCGCCGCGGCACCGGCGGTGGCCGACTGGCCCGCCACACCGCCGGCGGGCAAGCCGGAGCGCGCATCGGCGGACCGATGCAGCCACGGCCGCATCCCGCGGCTGAATCTCTCGATCAAGCTCTCCTCGCTCTACAGCCGGTTCGACCCGATTGACCCGCTCGGCTCCGCCGAGGGCGCCGCGCCGCGGCTGCGCGCGCTCCTGGCCGCCGCACGTGCGCAGGGCGCGGCGATCAACGTGGACATGGAGCAATACGCGCTCAAGGATCTGACTCTTGAGGTTTTCAAGAAGGTGCTTCTGGAGCCGGAGTTCCGCGACTGGCCCGACGTGAGCATCACGATCCAGACCTACCTCCGCGAGAACCGCGCCGACTTGGCTGCGCTGGCCGAGTGGGTGGAGAAGCGCGGCGCGCCGATCAACGTGCGCCTCGTCAAGGGCGCGTACTGGGACCACGAGGTGCAGCAGGCGCAGTACCGCAACTGGCCGTCGCCGGTGTACCTGACGAAGGAAGAGACCGACCGCGAGTTCGAGGCCGGAATCCGGTTCCTGCTGGAGCACCACGAGGCGCTCCGGCCGGCGATCGCCAGCCACAATGTGCGCAGCGCCGCGCGCGCGATGGCCGTCGCGGAACTGCTCGGATTGCCGCGCGACTGTGTGGAGTTCCAGACGCTGTACGGCCTTGGAGCGGAGTTGCGGCGCGCGCTGATTGAGATGGGTTTCCGGATGCGCGTGTACCGTCCGTTCGGCGCGCTAGTTCCGGGCATGGCGTACCTTGTCCGGCGCGTCCTGGAAGTCACTTCCAAAGCGGGATTCCTGCAGCAGATGGCCGCCTCGCCGCTGCCGGCAGCCGGGCTGCTGGCGACGCCGAGCCCGCCGGAGATGCCGCAGGGCCGGATTGAGCGCGTCGGGCTCGACGCGCCGTTCCGGAACGAGCCGGTCTCCGATTTCTCCCGGCGTGACGCGCGTGACGAACTGAGCGCCGCGATCGAGCGCGTCCGCGGCGAATTGTGCCGATTCTATCCACTCTGGATCGGCGACCATACGGAATCGGCGGGCGAGGAGTTGATCTCGGTCAATCCCTCAGCCAAGTCGGAAGTCGTCGGCCGCGTGGCGTGCGCCTCTCGCAAAGACGCTGCGAAGGCGGTCCGCGCCGCCGAGCGGGCGTTTCCGGCGTGGTCGAGGACGCCGCCGCGAGAGCGCGCCGCCCTGCTGCTTCGCTCCGCCGCTCTAATGCGGCGGAGGCGCTTCGAGCTGGCGGCGTGGGAAATCCTCGAGGAGGCCAAGTCCTGGCGCGAGGCGGATGCCGATGTCGCCGAGGCGATTGACCATCTCGAGTATTACGCGCGCGAAATGGCGCGGCTCGCGGCGCCGCGGCGGCGCGACGTGCCGGGCGAGGACAACGAGTGCCTTTACGAACCGCGCGGCGTGGCCGTTGCGATCACGCCGTGGAATTTTCCGCTCGCCATTCTGACCGGCGCGACTTCCGCCGCCGCCGTCGCCGGGAATGCCGTCATCATGAAGCCGGCCGAGCAGTCCTCCGTCGTCGCGGCGAAGCTGATGGAAATCTGGAACGAGGCGGGCGCGCCGCCGGGTGTGATCCAGTACCTGCCGGGCCGCGGCGAAATCGCAGGCGAATTCCTGGTGCGCCATCCGCGCGTGCAGATCATCGCGTTCACCGGCTCGCTGGCCGTCGGACTGCGGATTCAGCGCCTGGCCGCGCGCGTCGGGCCGAAGCAGCGCGACCTCAAGCGCGTGATCGCGGAAATGGGCGGGAAGAACGCCATCATCGTGGACCGCGACGCCGATCTCGACCAGGCGGTGCCCGGAGTCGTCGTCTCCGCCTTCGGTTATCAGGGGCAGAAATGCTCGGCCTGCTCGCGAGTGATCGTGCACCGAGCGGTCTATTCCGTTTTTCTCGAGCGGCTGGTCGAGGCGACGCGGAGCCTGCCGATCGGCCCGGCGCAGGACCCGCATGCCGCGCTGGGGCCGCTCATCAGCGACGAGGCCGCGGGCAAAGTGCGGAAGTACATGGAACTCGCGCGCGATTCAGGGCGCATTGCGTACCAGGCGACGACGCCGGAGACGGAAGGTTTTTACGTCGGGCCGATGATCCTGGCGGAGGTCGCTCCGGGTTCGCGCCTGGCCACTGAGGAGGTTTTCGGGCCTTTGCTGTGCGTGATGGAGGCGGAGGATTTCGATCAGGCCATCGGCATCGCTAACGAGCCGCGCTACGGACTGACCGGCGGACTTTACAGCAGAAATCCGGACCACCTCCGGCGGTTCAAGTCCGAGTGCCGCGCGGGCAACCTCTATGCGAACCGGCCGATCACCGGCGCGCTGGTGGACCGGCAGCCGTTCGGCGGCATCGGGCTTTCGGGCGCCGGCTCGAAGGCGGGCGGGCCGGACTACCTGCTCCAGTTCATGCAGCCGAAGAACTGCACGGAATACACTGTGCGCCGTGGCTTCGCGCCGCCGCGGGATTGACACGGCGCCGGCCGGGAACGCAAGGCGTCACAGTCCCTGCAGCACCAGGGCGGCGTCGGCCGCTTCCGGGAAGTCCTTCGAAATGGCCAGCGCCTGCTCCAGCTCCGCGCGGGCTTCGTCGCGCCGGCCGACCTTCAGGAGCGCCTTGCCCAGGTGATATCGCACCGTGGGCTCATCCGGCAGGCCGGTCTTCGCTTTGGCGAGTTTGGGCAACGCCTCGTCATACTTTCCCTTCAGGTAGAGGATCCAGCCGCACGTATCCTGAATGGCCGGGTGCCGGGGATCCAGTTTCTCGGCCTGTTCGGCGAGCGGCATGGCCGACTCCAGGTCGTCGCGCCGGAGGGCGTACAGCAAAGCGAGGTTATTGAGGGCATAGGCCTTGACCGAGTCCTGAGTCATGGCCGCCTGATAGCTGGCGATGGCCGGTTCAAGGCGGTTTTGGTCCTCGTAGATTTTCCCCAGGAGCAACTGAATCATCGCGGCATCGTCCGCCTTGGCCACGGTCAAGGAATCCTCAAGGACTTGGACGGCTTTCTCGACTTCGTGATTGCGCTGGTAGCTCTCCGCCAGAAGAGACCTGGCCCTGAGGAACTTCGGGTGCCCGGCGATGATCTGGCGATACTGCTCGATCGCGGCCTCATGATTTCCGGCGGTGTCGAGCAATTGGGCCTGCCAGCAGGCCGCAAGCGGCTCATCCGGCAGCAGCTTCCGGACGAGGTCTGCCTGCTGCAGCGCTGCGTCCGGAAACGCGAGAGTGGTGAGGAACATCAGGAGATTCAGCCGCGCCGCCGCCTCGCGGCGCACGGCCTCCGGCGCGGCGACCACGGCCTGCAAGAGCGCCAGGCGGTCTTCCGGCGCCCCGAAGTCGCCCTTGGCCAGCAGGTCGCTCAAGGCGGTTGCGGTCTGAAGATCGGCCTCGCCGGCGCGCAGGACCGCGTAGTACCAGCGCGGCGAGTCGAGGAGGCTCGATGGACCCTGGGCGCTGGTGGAGATTTCTTTCAGGATGTCGCCGGCTTCCTGGACCTTGCCGTCGGCCTGAAGCGCGACGGCCAGAAACGTCTGCATCTCGTCCGTCCGCGATTTTTCGACGACTTTTCGGAGAAGCGCCACCGCGTCGGACGTGCGGTTCTCCTGGAGGTCCAGATATGCGCGCCGCTGGGCAAGCGGGAAATCCGGCGCCAGGTTGAGCGCCGCGTCGAACGCAGATCGCGCCCCTTTCAGGTCGCCTCGCCTCCACAGGAGTTCGGCCAGGGCGACCTGGGCCACCGGATTCGACGGGCTGCGCTCAACGTACGACTTCGCCAGCGTGACGGCCTGGTCCAACTGGCCCTCGCGCAGATACGAGTCCAGGACCACGGCCCAGACCTGCTCCGACCCGGCCTGGACGGACGCGCGGTCCAGGACGGCGGAGGCGCCGCCGACGTCCTTCATGCGGATCAGGACCTCGACGAGGCCGGAGACGGCCTTCATGTCGTTAGGCTCGGAAGCCAGCACAGACTCATAGACCGCCTTGGCCTGCGCGTCCTGCTTGAGCTGCGTGTACAACCGCGCCAATTCGTACGCATAGAGCGCGGTGTTCGGATACGCTTTCCGGAGATCCTCGTAGATGGCGACAGCTTCCGAAGTCGAGCCGTTTTGCGCGAGGAGCCGGGCGATAAAGAGGCGGATGCGTGCGCCTTTCCCGGGCGCGACCTTGAACGCCACGTATTCGGTCTGCAGGAGTTTCAGCGCCCGGTCGCTCTGGCCGCGGGCGATCATCGCCTCCGCGTGCAGCAGTATGAGATCCTCGATCTTCTCCAGCCCGAGCCCGGCCGCCTGGTACTGCTCCCGCGCGAGCTGGAACGCTTCCGGGCGATCCGGGAAAAGGCCGAACGCTTTCACCGCATTGTCGAGCGCGGTCCGCTGGCCGACCTCTTTCTCGGCGCCGCCCAGGGCCAGGCAGGACTTATACCGGGCCTCTACAAGTTCGCTCTGCTGACGGACGTTGGTGGCGAAAACGCCGTCGAGGTCCTCGATGGTCTTGCGGTAGTTCTCGACCGCCTGCTGGACGTTGCCCACCCTCATGAGCGCCTCCGCCAGGCACAGGCGCGCCTGCGGCCACTTCATCTTCGGATCGGTGAACACGTTCTGGAGCAGATTCACCGCCTCGTTGGGCTGGTCCTCATGCAACAGAATCCGGCCCATGTCCAGACCGGCCTTGCCGCCCTGCGGATCGAGTTCCAAGAGCTTGCGCCCCACGTCGGCGGCCTCGGACCAGCGCTCCGCATCAATGAGGATGTCCGCTTTCATCAGCAGGTCCGGAAGGCTGTCCACGCGCTGTTGGAGCAGCGCGTTGGCGTGCTCGATCGCGCGGTCATAGTCGCCAGCGTACCATTCGGCGATGGCCATAAACTGGAGCGCATCGGCCGGGACGGGATTGCGGTTCATAAGCGGTTGAAGGATGTCCCGGGCCTGCTGGGGCCTCGGCAGATACGCCTCCACGGCGTAGCGCGCGATGCCCACTCTGGGGGCGCTGGAATTCGGATCCCTCCGAACCGCCTCGGAATAGGCTGCGACAGCTTCATTTTGGACTGAGCGCACCTTCGGTAGCAGAGCGAGGATTTCCGCCTCTTTCGCCGTCGCCTCTTCGTTCCGCTGAAGCTCTCGCGTCCGGTCGTATTCCTTGACGAGGATTTCCCATTCGCGCACGGAGATGCGGCTCTTCAGCCCGTAGATGTCTCCCAGTTGCGAATAAGCGTCGGAAGGGTCTTTGGCTTTATCCGCGCACCGCGTCGCCAGTTCGATCGCCGGGTCGACGTCGGCAGCGATGGCCTCTTCGCAGATTGCAACGGTGAGGATCTCGCCCGCCGCGGCCAGGCGCTGGTCGGCGCGGGCGACATAGATCTTGGCCTTCAGGAGCCCCGCATCGCTCTCCGGCAATCCGTTCTTGACGGCCGAATCCACTTCCGAGACCGCCCGGGTGAATTCTTTGCGCATGATCAGCGCCTGCACGATGCCGACCTGCGCCTCCAGGAACTTCGGATTAAGCGCCACCGCAGCGCGGAACTCGCGGAGCGCTTCAACCGAATCCCCGTTCTCGAGATACAGCTCGCCGTCCCTGTAGTACCGCATGTCCCGCGCGTGAAACTTCAGGAAGGCGAGAATTCCTCCGCAAACGCAGAGCAAGACCGGCAGTGCGATCCAAACGATCCAGCGCCACTTTCGTTTCGGAGGGGCAACTTGATCGGCCAAATTCGTCTCCTCTATGAGCGAAATCCTGACATTTCATCATGTTAGCATGACGGCTGCACCAGAGCAAAATCTCCGGTCGAACGCCATCCGCCGGGCCAGCGCCCTTACTAGCGCAGGCGCGCGGTCACCTAATGAGGGCCACAGGAGCAATTGAGGCGATACGTCCATAGTCAAAACTCCCTGCTTCACGCCGGTGGAGGTAAGCCCGCGCTATGAACACCCCTGCCGCGCGCAGCGCCGCGGATTCGAATGCGATTGTGCCCCGGAAATGACGCGCCCCAGCCCTGACCGAGCCATGCGGGGCGCGGCGAAGCGCGTCACGCCCTAAACCGCCGCGTACGCCCGGGCCAGCAGATTCTTCGAGGCGATTCTCGGCGCGTTGCGCCCTTCCACCCAGTAGAACACTCGGTGAAGCAGCCGCAGGCAGACCTCCCGCGCCCGGCCCCGCCAGGTTGTGGCGTACCAGTGCGCGCGGATCTCCACGCGGGCGAACCCGGCGACCGACAGGAGGCTCGCCAGGCTGGCCTCGGTGTAGCCGGCCTCGTGCGTCAGGTCGCCATAGAGCACGGAATTGGCGCCCAGGTACGACATGTTCACGGTTTGAACCACCAGGCAACCGCCCTTCGCGAGCCGCGAGCGCAGCTCCGCCAGAAAACCCGCCGCGCGCTCTCGCGGAATATGCTCCAGCAGGTCCAGGCAGAAAATGACCGCCCAGCCCTCCTTCGGCCCCGCGAACCGGGCCGCATCCTCGGCATCGTGCGTCTGGACGAACTCCAGCCCGCGCTCGCGACAGAGCCGCACGCACTCGGGCGAGAGATCGAATCCGCTCAGGTTCGCGTACCCCTTCGCGCGCAGGAAGGCCAGCAGATTCCCCTCGCCGCATCCCGCATCGAGAATCGGCGCATTCCGGTCCGCCGGCAGCCAGTCCGCAAGACACCGCTCCAGCGACCGCATGATATGGGGCGTCATCTCCGGCCTGCGCCCCAGGTGCGCGCTGTAGCGCTCGAGCGTCAACTCGCGCGTCGTTTTCATCGGAGTTCCCATGCCGCGTCCGCCCTGCCCTGACCTGAAATACTACTCGGAATTTCCATAATCTTCAAATCGCGGGCCGGCGGCGTGTCAAGAAATTGACTGCCCTCCGACCTTCTGCTACGATTCCAAAGCGCGCCGTGAGGCGGCCGGCGCCGCTGTCGGCTCCAGGCATTGACGAATGGTGCGACCGGATGACCGTGCATTCCATCCCCAGTGAACCGCGACGAGGCGCCGCGCCACCGCGCGAGCCCGAGGCATGCGCGCCGGACCGGATTCGGGCCGAGCGCACGCCGGAAGGGCGCGTTTTTATCCGCGGGGGCATGTCGGCCGCTCAGGCGTTGCAGGCGGTCCGCGCGCACCGGAGCGTCATGTCCGGTCGAGGCGGCCAGGTCGTCAAGCGCGACGTTAAGACGAACGTGACCTTCATCGAGTGGGACGGCTCGCTCGGCGCGGACCGGCTGTGCGTGAAGGAATTCGTCCGCGCCGGATCGCACCGCCTGTTGCCGCGCTGGATCCGGCACCGCCCTGCGATCGTGTCCTGGCGCGGCGCCCGCCGGTTGGCCGCGACGGGTATCGGCGTGCCCGACACGCTCGGACTGATCATCGGGAAAGGCGCGAGCAGCTACCTGGTCATGCGTGTGCTGGAAGGCTTCAAGTCCCTCGCGGAGTATGTGCGCGGCGCGCTGGGCCCGGCGACGCCGACGGAACGCCGGCGCGCCTTCCTCCGCGTCGGCGCGGACTTTCTCGGCAAGTGTTACTCGCTGCATATCTTCCACACCGATCTCAAGGCCAGCAACCTCTTCGTCCGGGAGATGGAAAGCGGCGCATGGGAGTTCTCGCTGCTGGACTTGGCCGCGGTGCGTTTCCCGCGCCGCATCCGCCGCGAGCACAAACTGCTCAACCTGGCTCAACTCAACTCCTCCGTTCCGCTTGAGGTCTCCTGGACCGACCGGGCGCGTTTTCTGCGTCATCTCGCCGAGCGGGAGCCTTCGCTCGCGGACCGTTCCGCGATGGCCGAGGTTGCGCGGCTCACCCGCTCGAGGAGGTGCGTATGGTCGCGGTGATGTCGCCCAGGCCGCGCGTCCTCCATCTTTTCAGCGGCTGGAACTGGGTCGAGCCGGCCCCCTCCATCGTGGACCTCTGCCGGCAGCTCGGCCGGCAGGGGCACGTCGTGGACCTGGCGTGCGCGCGCGCGCCCGAAGGCCAGCCGAATTTGATCGAACAGAACGCACGCGAGCGCCACGTGGACCCGATCCTGGACTTCCGCCTGGAAAAGACCTTCAATCCGTTCATCAATCTCCCGGACATCCATCGCCTGACCGAATTCCTCGAGCGGGAAGAAGTCCAGATCGTGCACGTCCACACGGCGTATGACCATTACATCGGCTCGCGCGCGGCCCGCAGGGCCAATAGCCTGCCCACCGTCGTGCGGACGAATCACCTGGGCGCCCCGCTGCCGCCCACGTGGCACAACCGGCGGGTCATTCGCGGCCACACGGACGGCTGGGTCGCGCTGGCGCCCTCCTGCCGCGACGAGGACGTGCGCACCTTCAAACTGGACCCGGCACGCGCCATCGCCGTCGAGGCGCCGGTGGACCTGGAGCGCTTCAACCCGGCCGCGAGCCGCCCGGATATCCGGCCTGCGCTGGGGCTGTCGCCCGAGCACGTCGTCGCCGGGTTCGTGTCGGACTTGGAAAACGGGCAGCGTTTCGAGTGGGTCGTGCAGTCGTTCGCGAAGGCGATGCAGGCGGAGCCGTTGCTCCGTCTGCTGGTCATCGGCCGCGGGACGCAGCGCGCCGCGCCCGAACTGGGCATCGGCGACCGCGCCGTCTTCGCGGGGTATCGCGCCGCTGACTATGCCGAGCATATCGCGGCGATGGACTTCGAGATTTTCCCCGGCTCCGGCTCGGACGGCTCCTGCCCCGCCGCGCGCGAGGCGATGACGATGGGCAAGCCGGTGATCGCCGGCCGGTCAGGCCTTCTGCCCGAACTGGTTGAGGACGGCCGTTGCGGGCTGGTGGTGGACGAGTCGGTGGAGAAACTCGCCGAAGCGATCACGCGTCTGGCGCGAAACCGGGCCCTCCGCGAGAAGCTCGGCCGCGCCGCCGCCTTGAAAGCCAAAGAGAAGTTCGACATTGAGCGCCAGGCCGAGGCGATCGCCGACCTTTACCGCCGCATGACCGATGGAGCGTGAACCATGGACGCCCGGAAGCTGATCGTCGAGTGGATGGAGCCGCGCCGGCAGGAGCTGGTGGACTTGCTCTCCCGGCTGATCGCCGCGCGCACCGAGAACCCGCCCGGCAATGAGTCGGCCGCCGCGGCGGAACTCGAGGCGTTCTTCAACCGGCACGGCATCCCATTCGAGTCGTTCGCGGCGAAGCCGGGCCGCGTCAACCTCATTGGCCGCGTCGGCTCCGGCGGCAAAACACTGCTGCTGCCCGGACACCTCGACACGGTCCCGGCCGGCGACGGCTGGACCGTCCCGCCGTTCGCCGCCACCATCCGCGGCGGCCGGATGTGCGGCCGCGGCGCTTCCGACGACAAAGGCCCCACCGCCGCGCTCGCGCTCGCCGGCGCCTGCCTGAAGGCATGCTTTCAACTGAGCGGCACGGTCCTCCTGGCCGGCGTCGCGGATGAGGAGGTGGGCTCCGCGCTCGGACTCGAATACCTGCTCCGCGAGGGCAAGCTCGCCGCCGACTTCGCCATCGTGCCGGACGTCGCCGGCAACATGAAGACGATTGACCTGGCCGAAAAGGGGCTGCTCTTCGTCGAGATCGTTTCGCACGGCCGCCAGGCGCACGGCTCCACGCCCGAGAAGGGCGTCAACGCGCTCTGGAACCTCATCGGCCTGCTGAATCGAATCCGGGACCGCGGCGTTCCTGCGGCGCAACATGCGCTGCTCAGCCCGCCCACCTGCAACCTGGGCATGATGAACGGCGGCGCCGCGCCGAATATCGTGCCCGGCCGCGCCTCCGCCGTGCTGGATATCCGCTTCCTGCCCGGACAGAGCGCCGAGCAGATGAAGGGCTGGCTGGCCTCGCTGATGCGCGAGGCGGAACGCGAGATCAAGGACGCGCGCTTCGAGCTTCACGAGAAATCGTCTCTGCCGCCGACCGAAATGCCCGGCGACAATCCGCTGGTGCGCATCATCCAGGACGCAGCGCGCGAGATGACCGGGCAATCGCCGAGGCCCTCCGGAATGAGCGGGGCGACCGTCGCGAAGCAGCTTATCGCGCACGGCATTATGGCGGTCGGCTTCGCCCCGGGCGATTCGGACCAGGCCCACCAGGCGGATGAAAGCGTGGACATCGAGGAACTGGTGACGTTCGCCAAGGTCATCGCCCTCGTCGCCGTGCGGTTGCTCGGAACGCGATGAACGTGAACCTGCTTTAACGGAAGCCGCCATGACTCCATTATCCGGACCGGTCGTGTACCTGAACCCGCGCCGCGCGAAGCCGTTTTTTCTGCGGCATCCCTGGGTCTTCTCCGGCGCCGCCGCGCGCGTCGAGGGCTCGCCTGAAAAAGGGGCCGTCGTCACGGTCGCCGACGCAAACGGGACATTCATCGGGCGCGGAATCTACAACGCCGACTCGCAGATCCTCGTCCGGCTTCTCACGTGGAACGCGGACGAGGCGGTGGATGACGTCTTCTGGCGCCGCCGGCTCGAGGCTGCGCTGCGGCTCCGGCGCGACGTGCTCCGGCTGCCGGAAATCGCCGATGCGTACCGGCTCGTCTTCTCCGAATCGGACGGGCTGCCCGGCCTGATCGTGGACCGATATGCGGATTTCCTCGTCGTGCAGTTCCTGGCGGCCGGCATGGCCGCGCACCAGGAGAAACTGCTCGACCTGCTCATGGAGATCGCCTCGCCGAAAGGAATCTACGATCGAAGCGACGACGAATCGGCGGAGAAGGAAGGCATTCCCGCCGGCCGCGGCGTCCGGCGCGGGCCCGCGCCGCAGGGACCGGTTGAGATCTCCATCCGCCGCACGAAGTTCCTGGTGGACATCGCCGGCGGGCAGAAGACCGGGTTCTTCCTCGACCAGAGCGAGAACCGCGCCGCCGCGGCTGCGCACCTCAAGGGCAGGAGTGTGCTCGACGCTTTCAGCTACACCGGCGCGTTCGGGATCACCGCCGCGGTCCTGGGCGGCTGCGGGCCGGTGCTGGCGCTGGACCGGTCGGCGCCGGCGCTGGAACTGGCGCGCCGCAATTTTGAGCTCAACGGCGTGACGCAGTTCGAGGCCCGGCCCGCGCAGATCGCCGACGAACTCCGCGAGCTGAAGAAGTCCGGCCGAAAATTCGGCGCGGTGATCCTCGACCCGCCGAAATTCGCCCGCAGCCGCCCCGGAGTCGAGCGCGCGCTCCGCGCCTACCGCGACCTCAACCTCCTCGCGATGCAGCTCCTGGAAGAGGACGGCATCCTCGTCACCTGCTCCTGCTCCGGCCACGTCAGCCCCGGCGACTTCCTTCAGATGGTCAACGAGTCGGCCGTCGAAGCCGGCGTCACGGTCCAGGTCCTCGAGCGCCGCGGCCAGGCCTCCGACCACCCGGTCATCTCCTCCTGCGCGGAGACCGCGTACCTGAAGTGCTTCATCTGCCGCATCCAGCGCGGCGGTTGACTCGCCGCCGAGGCGGGCATCAACTGACTCTCGCCATGCTCGTCGTGGTGAGTGCAAGCGCGGGCTATTTCCGGAGACGCACCGGTTTCCCGCGCAGGCGCGCGTGGTCGGGAAGTCCGGCGCCGACGAGCGGCAGAGCGTAACGGCGGAAGGCGGCCGTGGGCAGCATGGTGCGGCGGTCGAAGAATCCTGCGGGGAGTTTTTTCTCCGAGTTGGCGATTTTTGCGAGCGGCGCGCAGCCGAATTCCACGCCGTATTTTCCGCCCCGGCTCCGGCGCATGACGACCATGCCGTCGGATGCGCCGCGGAGCGCGAACTGGACCGCCCACGCGCCGCACGCGCGGGCTTCGCTCAAGTCCACCTCCGAGAAATGCGCGCTCGACATCCGCTGGATGCTGCCGGGCAGGTCATAGCGGGCGCGGACGCCGAGCTTCTCCTTCAACAGCTCACACAGATACTCCGCCGCGCCGGCGAGCCGCGGATGGCCGAATGCGTCCGTCGTCGGCTTGCGCCTGCGCAGGGCCACCGGGCGGCCCTTCGCGTCGCAGACCGTTTCGGCCACGACCGCAAGGCAATAGCCGACCTCCCGAAGCGACCGTTGAACGAGGCGCAGGAATTTCTCCTCGGAGAAAGGAATTTCCGGCGGCCAGACGAGTTGCGGCGCGTCGCGCTTGGAACGCTTCGCCAGGACGGATGCGGCCGCGAGCCAGCCGGCGTTGCGCCCTTTGACCTCGATGATCTTGACCGGCTCGTTCGTCCGCATCGCTTCGGTTTCCATCCCGACATCGGCTGCGACGGAGGCGATGAACCGGGCCGCGCTGCCGTAGCCGGGCGAGTGGTCCGTCAGAGGAAGGTCGTTATCAATGGTCTTCGGAACGCAGAGGACGCTCAGCCGGTAGTCCGCCCGCCGGGCCGCGAGGGCCAGCCGGTGCGCCGTGTCGGCTGAATCGTTGCCGCCGATGTAGATGAAGAAGCGGACGTTGTTTTTTCGGAAAGTCTCGACGGCCGCTGCGGCCTCGGAATCGTTGATCTTGCGACGGCAGGACCCCAGCGCGGCGGCGGGCGCGCGGCCGACGCGGCGCAAAGAGCCTTCGGATTCGCCGGAGAGGTTGACGATGTCGCCGGAGAGCACGCCCTCGATGCCGTGCCGCGCGCCCCAGACGGCGGTCACGCGCGCCGAGCGCCGCGCCTCGGAAACGACCCCGCGGAGGCTGGCGTTCATGACATGCGTGCACCCGCCGGACTGTCCGACGATGAGCCGGCCTTCGAGCCTCTTCCGTTGATCGCGCGTTTTCACCGGATTCCCATTCGGCAACTTGTCCGCCGTAGCTTTAGCGAAGGCGGACGGGCAATCGGCATTTTTTACAGCCCTACCGCTTCTCGCGCAGCCTGGAGCGTGGGGCGGCCGCTGGCGCGCGCTTTTTCCGCGCCGAGGTCGAGCACCTTCCGCACCGTCGTCAGGTCCTCTTCGAGCTCCTGGCGCCGCTCGCGCGCCTCGCGGAAATACTCGAGCATCAGGGCGAGCAGGCGTTTCTTCACCTCGCCGTACCCGATCCCGCCGGCGCGGTAACGCCGCTCGATCTCCGCTTTCTCATCCGCCGACGCCAGCAGGCTGACCAGCGCGAACAGCTTGCACTTGTCCGGATCCTTCGGCGCCTCGACCGGTGTGGAATCGGTCTGGATGGACATGATCTTCGACTTCAGCGACTTCTCCGGCTCGAAGAGGCCGAGCGTATTCCCGTAGCTCTTGGACATCTTGCGCCCGTCGGTGCCCGGCACGATCGCGGACTCGCTGAGGATGTACGGCTGCGGCAGGCGGAACACCTCGCCGTAAATCCCGTTGAAGCGTTCCGCGATGTCGCGGCAGACCTCCACGTGCTGCTTCTGGTCCTGGCCGACCGGCACGAGGTGCGACTGGTGGATCAGGATGTCCGCCGCCATCAGCACCGGGTACGCGAACAGCCCGTGATCGGACGGCAGGCCCTGCTCGATCTTTTCCTTGTACGCGTGGCACCGCTGAAGGAGGCCCATCGGCGTGACGGTGTCGAGCAGCCAGGTCAGTTCCGTGACCTCGGGCAAGTCCGACTGGAGGAAGATCGTCGCGCGGTCCGGATCGAGGCCGAGCGCAAGATAATCCGCCGCGCAGGAGAGGCTCAGCTTCCGCAGCCGGGCCGGTTCGCGCAGGCTGGTGAGCGCGTGGTAATTCGCGACGAAGAAAAAGCAATCGTGCTCTTTCTGCATGCGCACGTACTGCCGGATCGCGCCGAAATAGTTGCCCAGGTGCAGCTCGCCCGACGGCTGAATTCCCGACAAGACCCTCATGAACGCAGACTCCTTCGTTTTTCGGATTGCCCGGCCGACGCGGCGATTATAGGCGCATGCCAAGATAGTGTCAACGAACGGCGCGGGCGAGTTGATTCCGCACCGCGCACGCGGTGATAATATTCTGCGGAGGCGAGGCGCTCGCCGCCGAGAGGAGAGCAATGAAAGACTTCTGGCAGTCGTTTCTGCCGATGTTCGTCTCGATGGACCCGATCGGGTTGATCCCGTTCTTCGTGGCCTTCACGTCGGGGACCGCCGAGCCGAAACGACAGCGCATCATCATCCATTCCGTCGCGACCGCGCTGATCGTCGCGCTCGCATTCCTTTTCGCCGGGCGAGCGGTCCTGCAATGGCTGGGCGTTGGGATTCCGGACTTCCTCGTTGCGGGCGGCGCGCTGCTTTTCGTATTGGCGCTGGCCGACCTGCTCGCCGCGGACAAGCCGAGTCGGACGCTTTCCTCGACCGACGAAACGCTCGGCGTCGTGCCGCTCGCGGTCCCGATGATCGTCGGACCGGCGGTGCTGGCGACCTCTCAGGTGCTGCTGAACCGATACGGCTACGCCGTCACCATAGCCGCCATCGCCAGCAACGTCGTGTTGACCGGCGTCATCCTGCAGTGCTCGGGCATTGTCGTGCGGCTGATCGGCGCCGCCGGCGCCCGCGTCATCAGCAAGCTCGCCATGCTGATCCTGGCGGCGCTGGCGGTCATGTTCATCCGCAGCGGCCTGGCGCTCATGTCCGCCGCTTGGGGCAAGACGTGAACTGAGTCGCGCGTCTCAGGAATGTCCAATCCCAAATGATACAATCTACTTCCAAGTCACCTCCGCCGGCGGGGTTTTCTCTCCATTCGGTCCCGGTGGAATGTTGTTGCGGTATTTCCGCCACATTTCATTTACGAATGGATCCCAGGTCTCTTTCTGCCTTGCCCAGTCCGAAGAAAAATCAAGGTTTGTCTGCTGCTTGATGATTTTCAGAGCTTCTGTATCATCTTCCGTCATCCAGCGATCCACATAACTGAAAAACGCGTCATGGTCCCAGTGTTTTTCGGCATGCATCAGCCTTGCGGCCAACGCTTCGCCCACCCATCCATGGCTGGTGGAGGCGCGACGATAAGATTCGTTCATGCTGCTCACCCAGTCCTTGGGTTGCAGGTGTTCATACTGGCCCCATCCAGGCTGCTTAGTGTTGATATCGTGGCCGTTCTTGTCAACACCTTGATGCCCTGCATAAACCACCCCGGCGCCCGTCCAGGAACGCTTGAACAAGGTCTGCATATCCTCGCCGAACTGGATTGCAGTATAAGTTTTGTTGGGTGAGGCCATCTCCTCATCGCCCAGCATGATCCCCGCAAACACAATCGGCCATTTCCTTCCTGTCCCGTGCCCTCCAAAACCCTGCCAGCCATGAAAACCGGCCCGCACGATGCCCCACAAATCAATTCCGTTCTGCACAAAACCGATCAAGAGCTTCTCTTTTTTCTCCAGCGGCAGATCGGTCATTAAGATCAAGCTCGCCAGGCCTGCGGCCCTGCCTAACTCGTGTCCGTACTGCGGCTGATAATCCTTCGGCGCGTCAAATGAAAAGAAAACCAGATCAAGCCAGACGCGGATGTAGTGATCTTCGAAATTCTTCAGCGTCAGCACACCCTGATCGGTCTCAAAAGTATCCTTGCCGTAAGGCAAACTGGGCAACAGGTTCCTTTTCAGATTCCGCGCCAGGTAGATTTTCTGCGTTCT
The DNA here is from genome assembly GCA_050015075.1 of Candidatus Brocadiia bacterium. Taxonomy (GTDB): domain Bacteria; phylum Planctomycetota; class Brocadiia; order CAIUPP01; family CAIUPP01; genus JBEKCB01. Next base: position 20,559 of record JBEKCB010000036.1, read on the forward strand.
GTCGCAATAGGACGGACGAAATGCGTCCGCCGGCACGGCCGCCGCAAGGCAAGTGAGCACAGAGGCGCTCTTGACCGGGGAACCGTAGTGCTCGTTCCTTCGGAGCCAGGCCGAAAGTTTCGCGAGTTCCTCATCGGTGGTGCTGATCGTGGAAATCAGCGCATCGCCCGGTTTCATATGAATCGGCAAGGGAGTGCACATCTTGGGATCATAACGGTCCTCCTCTTCGCGGTTGTCATATCCGCTGGCACTGTCGTTAAGCGGCGGGTTCAACTCGCACCCATTCCGCCCGTTTCCCGGCGGAGGAGTGATTGAAACCACTTCGCAGTCGCCCACGACATAATAGTCCCCGGTGACAAACCGTCCAACCTCTGCCGGTTCACTCAGTTTCCATGTAATCCCGTATTGGGTGATGGTATCGGTTTTCTCGGATCGAGCGTTCTGAGTCAACGTACAAAAGAGAACGGCTGCGACGACAAGACAAACGTTCTTAGATAAAGACATTGTTTCCTCCAGTTCTATCCTTTAATGATCTTAGTGACCGCCGCCTTCTTCTCCTCCATGAGCGCCGGAGTCTTGGCTTCGAGGTTCAGGCGCAGGACCGGCTCGGTGTTGCTGGGGCGGACGTTGAACCACCAGTCGTCGTAGTCCACGCTGAGGCCGTCGAGGGTGTCCGGGCGGCCGTCCTTGAACGCGGCGGCGAGTTCCGCGATTTTGCCGGCTTTGTCCTCGACTTCGAAGTTGGTCTCCTCGATTTTGGAATAGCGCTTCAGCGGCTTGAGCAGTTCGCTGATGGGGCGCCGTTCGCGAGAGAGGATGTTCAGCAGGTTGATCATCGTGATGACGCCGCTGTCGGCGTAGAAGTTCTCGCGCCAGTAGAAATGGCCGCTGAGTTCGCCGCCGAGGACGGCGTTGCGCTGGCGCATGGTGCCCTTCATGAAGGAGTGGCCGACGCGCTCGCGCACGGGCGTGCCGCCGTGTTTGCGGATTTCCTCCTGCACGACGCGGCTGGACCGAAGGTCGTAAACCACGGAGGATTTCTGGTGCATCTGGAGCAGATGCCCGGCCAGGAGCGCAGTGACCAGGTCGCCAGACACGGGCTGGCCCTCTTCGTCCACGAACACGACGCGGTCCGCATCGCCGTCGAACGCCACGCCGAGGTCGGCGCCCTTCTCGAGGACGGTCTTCTGCAGATCGCGCAGGTTCTCGGCCTTCAGCGGGTTCGGCTCGTGGTTCGGGAAAGTTCCGTCCAGCTTGAAATAGAGGTCGGTGACCCGGATGGGCAGTTCGGCGAGGATCGTCGGGAGCATCTTCCCGGCCATGCCGTTGCCGGCGTCAATGACGACGCTCAGCGGCTCCATGCGGCGGGAGAACGCCAGGACGTGGCGCTTCCAGTCCTCCATGATATCGCGCCCTTCGACCGCGCCGCGGTGCTCGGCCGGGCGCAGCGCCGGGCCGAGGGCGATGCGCTCGATGTTCGCCAGCCCGCCGTCGTGGCTCAGCGCGATCGCCTGCTCGCGGCTGATCTTGAAGCCGTTGTATTGCGGCGGGTTGTGCGAGGCGGTCACCTGGATACCGCCGCCTTCGCGATAGTGAGCGATGGCGAAGTAATTCGCGTCGGTGGAGAGCATGCCGACGTCCAGGACGTTCGAGCCGGAAGTGAGGATGCCGCGGATCAGGCTGCGCGCGAGCGCCTCGGAGGACGTCCGCATGTCGCGGCTGACCACCAGCCGCTGCGCGTTCAGGAACCGCCCGGCGGCCATGCCGATCAGCTCCGCCAGCTTTTCGTCCAGTTCATCCGGCACAATGCCGCGGATGTCGTACGCCTTGAAAATCTTGTGGCGCGGGTCGTCCTCGATGCGCTGGACCTTGCCCTGGAGCGCCTTGTCGCGCGCCTCGCATTCCGGGCATTTATGATAATTGCGCAACTGGCGCACTCGGCAGATGGCGTCGGAAATCGGCCCCTTGTCTCCCGGACAAACGCGGTCGGGCATGTTTCATCCTCCCAGGAACGGCATCGCTCGAGATTTACGCGCCCCGAAAATATCACCGGAGCGGGAGGTTGTCAATAACGGCGGGATAGGAGTGCGGAGTGTAGAGTGTGGAATGCGGAGTGCGGAGTATGCAGTGATGTTCGTCGTGTTCGTAGTGTCGTCGTGGTGAGAACCGACGTAAGTTCGCGCGGTGGTGATTTGACAGCGGGCGGCAAATCTATATAATGGAGGGATTCGCATTGGCATTTGGCCCTGTTTCACGGCATTCGGCCGGCCGGGATACCTCCGCGTCCCAGGTGTGGGACGTCCAGAAAAGCTCAACATCCCGGGCGGTGGATTCCTTTTAGGAGAAGAGCTTTGGCCACTGTATCCGTCCTCGAAATGCTGGACGCCGGTATGCACTACGGCCATCACGCCAGCCGCTGGAACCCGAAGATGAAGCCGTATATCTTCGGGCGTCGTAACCTGATTCACATCATCAACTTGCGGGAGACGTTGCGCGGCCTGATCATCGCCTCGAAGTTCGTCACCTACACGGTGGCCTCCGGGAAATCGGTGGTCTTCGTGGGGACGAAGCGCCAGGCCCGCCGCGTGGTGCAGGAACAGGCGGGCCGCTGCGGCATGCCTTTCGTGATCGAGCGCTGGCTCGGCGGCACGCTGACGAACTTCAGGACGATTCGCCTGCGCCTCGACCGGCTTCTCGAGCTGGAAGCCATCTTCCAGAGCGGGACCATGGACCAGTATTCGAAGAAGGAAGGTTCCCGGATGAAGCGGGAACTGGCGAAGATCCAGCGCAACCTCGACGGCATCCGCACGATGAGCCAGCTCCCCGGCGCGGTGATTGTGATTGATCCGCACCGCGAGAAGAACGCCGTCGCCGAGGCGCAGCGGCTCAACATCCCGACGGTCTGCCTGGCGGATACGGATTGCGACCCGGACGTCGCGGACATCCTCATCCCCGGCAATGACGACGCGATGCGTTCGATCGAGGTCTTTGCGCGCACCCTGGCCGACGCGGTTCTGGCCGGCAAGGAGCGGCGAATCCAGCGCACCGAAACCGAAGTGGCCCCTGTCGCGGCCGCTGCGGCTGCTGCGGAGAGAAAAAAGGCGCCCGAAGCGCCCAGGCCCGTCCGGCCTGCGACTCAACCGGCCGAGCAGACCCCGCCGAAGTGACGGCGAGAATTTCCGGTTGAGGGATCATCGAAACCTCGTTTCAAGGAACTGATAAGAATATGGCTGCGATATCGGCGGAACTGGTCAAGAAGCTTCGCGAACTCACCGGCCTGGGCTGGATGGACTGCAAGCGCGCGCTGACGGAAGCCGGCGGCGACATCGCCAAGGCGGTGGAACTCCTGCGCAAGGAAGGCCTCAAGTCGGCCGAACTGCGCGTCGGCCGCGCCACGCGCGAGGGCCGCATCGGCCACTACGTCCACTCCAACGGCAGAATCGGCGTGCTCGTCGAGTTGAACTGCGAGACCGACTTCGCCGCGAAGAGCGCGGATTTCGAGCAGCTCCTCAAGGACCTCTGTATGCAAATCGCCGCGCAGCGGCCGATCTACGTCGCGGTGGAAAATGTCCCGGCCGACCTGGTGCGCAAGGAGAAAGAAATCCTGACCGCCCAGATCAAAGACAAGCCGGCGGCGATGATCGAGAAAATCGCCGAGGGCAAGATCAAGGACTTCTTCAAAAATGTCTGCCTGATGGAACAGCCGTTCATCAAGGAGCCGGCGCACAGCGTGCGCGACCGCGTGGCGGCGGCGAACGCGAAGCTCGGCGAGAACATCGTCGTCCGGCGCTTCGTGCGGTTCGAAGTGGGCGAGGAGATCTGATTCTCATGGCCGCTCGGCCCAAATACCGCCGTGTCCTGTTGAAGCTCAGCGGCGAGGCGTTCGGCCGGGAAGCCGCCCACTGCCTGCAACTGGAGTCCCTCCGCCTCATCGCGCAGCAGATCGCGGCTATCCACCGCGCGAAAGTCCAGCTCGCCGTCGTGATCGGCGGCGGCAACATCGTCCGCGGCAAGCTGCTGCGCGGCACCGGGATCACGCCGGTGGCGGCCGACATGATGGGCATGATCGCCACGGTCATCAACGGCGTGGCGCTGCAGGCCGTCCTCGAGAACCTCGGCGTGGATACGCGCCTGCAGACCGCGTTCCCGATGCAGGCGGTCGCGGAGCCCTACATCCGGCGGCGCTGCATCCGGCATCTGGAGAAGGGACGCGTGGTCATTCTCGCCGCGGGCACCGGCAGCCCGCATTTCACCACCGACACGGCGGCCGCGCTGCGCGCCCGCGAGATCGGCGCCGACGTTCTGTTCAAAGCCACGAACGTGGACGGCGTCTACAGCGCCGACCCGAAGAAGCACCCGGACGCGAAGCGCCTATTCCACCTCACGTACGACCAGGTGATCCAGGACAAGCTTCAGATCATGGACGCGACGGCGATCACGCTCTGCCGCGAGGGCAACGTGCCGATCATCGTGTTCAACATGAGCGTCCCCAATAACATCCGGCTCGCGATCGCCGGCCGGAACGTGGGCACTTACATCGGGGAGAAGTGAAATGTCTGCGGACGACGTCTTTCTGGAAGCGGCGGACAAGATGGAGAAGGCGGTGGGCGCGCTGGAGCACCAGCTCCGGACCATCCGCACCGGCCGCGCCAGCGCCGCGCTGGTGGACCACATCCGCGTGGAGTACTACGGCTCGCAGACGCCGCTGGGCCAGATGGCGAACATCGCCACGCCCGACCCGGCGCTGATCGTCATCCGCCCCTTCGATCCGACGGCGCTCAAGGCGATCGAGAAAGCCATCATGCAGTCGGACATGGGCGTGAACCCGAACTCCGACGGCAAGCTGATCCGCATCGCGATCCCGCCGCTGAGCGAAGAGCGGCGCCGGCAGCTCGCTTCCCAGGTCAAGCAGATGGGCGAACAGGCCAAGGTGGCCATCCGGAACATCCGCCGCGACGCCAAGCGCGATATCGAGAAGCTCGAAGAAGACAGCAAGATTTCGGAAGATCAGTCGTTCAAGGCCATCGAGGACCTCCAGGAACTCACCAAGGAGTCCGAGGGCAAGACGGACGCGGTCGTCGAACGGAAGTCAGAGGAAATCATGAAGTTCTGACGGAGGATGCTGTCGTGAGCGCACTGAAGACCGGTATTTTGTTGTTCGCAATTTGCCTGCTCTTTCTGCTTGTGGGCGGGCTGCTCGACGGACAGGAAGGAATGATCATCGCGTTCGCGATCGCGCTGGCGTTCAACGGCATTACGTACTGGTTCAGCGACAAGATCGTCCTCGCGATGTACCACGCGCAGCCGGTCACGGCCGAACAGACCCCCCGCCTGCACGAGATCGTGCGGACCCTGGCCGAGCGCGCAAACCTGCCGATGCCGAAGGTCTACGTGATTGACAGCCCGAACCCGAATGCCTTCGCCACCGGGCGCAATCCAAAACACGCCGCCGTGGCCGTCACGACCGGCATCCTGAAACTGCTCTCGGAGGACCAGCTTTCCGGGGTCATCGGCCACGAACTGGCGCACGTGGAGCACCGCGACATCCTCATCTCCACCGTCGCCGCCACGATCGCCGTGGCGATTTCCTTCCTCGCGACCATGGCCCGCTGGAGCCTCATTTTTGGCGGAGGCGGCCGAGGCCGCAACCGCGGGAACCCCATCGCCCTGATCGTCATCTCGATCATCGCGCCGCTGGTTGCCCTGTTCATCCAGCTCTGGATCTCGCGCACGCGCGAGTACGCTGCCGACGCGCGCGGCGCCCAACTCGCCCGGAACCCGCTCTGGCTCGCGCGCGCCTTGCAGCGGCTCGAGTACGGTGTGGAACTCCATCCGGCGGAGGTCAGCCCGGCCACGGCGCACATGTTCATCGTCTCGCCGTTCAACGCCAGGACCGCCGGTTCATGGTTCAGCACGCACCCGCCGATCGAGGACCGCGTCGCGCTCCTGGAGAAGATGGCCGAAGCGCAGTGAAAAGCGCGCTCTAAAGGAATCCGCCGAATGCCGCTCACGCGAAGCGCCCGCCGCCCGGACTTGCTCCGCATTCTTCCTCTGCTGTTGACGCTCTGCCTGCCGCTGGCCGCGTTCGCCGAGGCCGGCTACGTCAGCGTCCTCGATCTCGCCCGGGAGTTCGGCCTGCAGTACAAGGACATGACCGACGGCGCCGTCCACGCCGGCAGGCTCACGGGCAAGGACATCAAGGTCGTCCTCTTCGCCGACGTGCAGAGCATCACGATCAACGGCGTCTCCGTCGCGCTGGCGCATCCCGTGCGCTGGAACGGCGCCACCCTCGAGGTGCCGGAGGAAGCCGCCGACCTGATCACCGGCAAAACGGAACCGCCCGCCCGGACAGACTCACTCGCGACGCCGCCGCAACCGGTGCTGACGGCGCCGTTGCGCCGGACCAGGACGCTGTCGGGCGCCCGAAAGGTTGTAATAGATCCCGGCCACGGCGGCGACGACACCGGCACACCGGCCCGCTTGGGAAACCTCAACGAAAAGCAAATCGCGCTGGAAGTCGCCCTCGCCGTCGGCGCGCATCTTCGGAGCCAGGGCGTCACCGTCATCTTCACCCGCACGACCGACGTTCGCCCGTCACTTGAAGAACGCGCCGACCTCGCCAACCGGGAGAACCCGGACCTGTTCGTCAGCATTCACGTCAACGCGGACGCGCGCAAGGAACTGCGCGGCGCCACGGCGTACTATCCCGCCGCCCGCGCCCTGGACAGCCATCCGGCCATCCTGGACCGCGCCAGGGCCGCCGTCGAGGACCATGAGATCAGGCCGGCGCTCTTCGGCGCCGACGGGCCCGTCGGCAATACCGCGCTCCTCGCCGTGACCGAAGCGGCCTTCGAGAGCAACCGCTCCCGAAGCATCGAGGCGGGCCGGTGCGTCCTGAGGGAACTCGCCCCGGTCACCGGCCTCATCGAGCACGACAACGGCCTGGTCGAGGATTATCGCAGCATCCACGTCCTGCGCGAAACGCACTGCCCGGCGGTCCTCATCGAGATGGACTTCCTCTCCAACCGCATGTCGGAGCGCAAACTCAACACGCAGGCCTACCGCACCGCCATCGCGCAGGCGATCAGCGAGGGGCTGATGACGTTCCTCTCCGAACCCGAGGAAGGGACCGCACCGTGATGCGGACGCTCCGGTTGGCCATCGGCGCCATCGTCCTCGCGACCGGCCTCGCGGGCTGCGCCACTTACGGGCCGCCGCTGCACGTGCAGTTCCACGACATCTTTGCCGGCCACGACCAATTCTACACCGGCCAGGGCCTTCTCAGCCCCAGCCCGCTCATACGGCGCTGGAGCATCGTCTCCCTCGCCCGCTATGGCGATCCGAAAGCCGCCGACGCGTTCATACTCATGCTGAACCCGTCACAGGAACCGATCGCAGTCGTGCGGGCCACCGCGGCCGTCGGGCTCCGGGTGCTCGGCGACAAGCGCGCAATCCCGGCGCTCGAAACCGCCTGCAGCGACCCGGAACCGATCGTCCGCGCCGACGCCGTGCGGACGCTGGGCGATCTCGGCGGGCCGCCCGAGCTGGCGACGCTCGTCCCGATCGCCCGGCGCGACCCGGACGCGAACGTCCGCCTCGAAGCCATCTACGCCATCCGTAAAATCGGCGGCGAGGACACCCTTCCGATCTTCATCGCCGCGCTCAGCGACCCCGACGAGAGCATCGCCTTCGCCGCCCACGCCGCCCTCCTGAGCATGACCGGCCAGCAATTCTCCCCCGACAAAACCCAGTGGCAGAAATGGTGGCAGGACCAGCACCCCGCGCCGCCGGCGAAGCCTTGAACGGAACGAGATTGGGGCCAAAACTCTGACTGAGGCTGGCCGGAATTAAATCGCATGGCACGTCACAAGCGACGCTGCTGACTAAATGTTTGGTATGTCCTGCTATCGTGCCGCTTCTCATCCCCGCCCGAGTTTGCCGAAAGCCGATTTGACAGGTTCACCCGCCGCAGCCGGGCTTGCTCCGAGACGTCCCGGGAATAGTCCGTCGCAATGCTTCGGAGCACGAAAATTCGGCAAATTGCGTTACGGAAGTATTTCATGCAAATGTAATTGACAGCAAGATGGAGGCATAGTTACAATCCGAACGGTCGTAAGCGCGCGCTGCATTCGAATTCCGGACTATGTTGACGTTGAAAAGACGGGCATGGATACCTCAACATAAAGGCCGGGAACCAATGAAGATAAAAGCTGAGCAGTCGCGGGGCTTCGCTACGAGGAAGTGGGACGCGGGAGCCGTCCTTGGCGCTCTCTGGTTGGCCGCCCTGTCATGTCTGCCCGTCGCCGGCCAGAACACACCCGAGCCGGTGTCGGGTGCTCAGGCTCACCAGACGGTGGCATCTGTCACAACGAGCGACGGCAAGGTATTCGCGGACGTGAAAGCCCTGAGGGTCGAAGGCGACAAGGTGCTTCTGAGTTATTCCGGGGGCGCGGAGTGGGTTGCCCTTAACTCGCTCTCCGATGAAGCGCGAAAGAGCCTGGGCTTGCGCACGCGCGAAGAGCAGGCTTTATTTGAGATGGCCCTGGGCGCCATGGTCCCCGACTGGCGTGAGGTCAACGCCAACCGCCTGTTCCTGGCTTGGCTTGCGGAGAAGAATGCCGAGGATCCGGTCAGCCGGGCTGCTCTTATGAGGAAAGCCCTGCAAGAGAGCGATTTCAGGCGGGTGGCCGAAATCATGAACGCTTGGAAGGCGGCTCAAGGGGCGGCGGAGCAGGAGCGTTTGGCCCGGAAGGAGCGCGAAGATCGCTGGCGCGATGCGGCTATGAGGGACCTCGATAGACCGAGTCACAGGGTCAGTTTCGTAGGGCCGGACGGGACGACCGTAACGAAGGAATCGTCGGCTCTGACGCCCGAAGAAAGTGCGCTCTACGTAAGGCACTACATCGAGGTGCATGAGGCCATCTGGAGGGAGACCGCTAAGGAGCCGGCGCGCGGCGAAGAGCACGCGCAGGCTGAGGCTGCGAAGAACTCCACGCAGGATGAGGCCAGCCAGAGATTGGCCGGACCGAATCACGAGGTCAGCTTCACAGGACCGGACGGGACGACCATAAAAAAAGATTCGTCGGCTCTGACGCCCGAGGAGAGGGCGCTCTACATAAAGCAGTACGCGGCGGCAAAGGAGGCGTCCGAAGAACACTGGCGGGAAATGGCTGTGAGGAACCTCGATGGACCGAATCACAGGGTCAGCTTCGCAGGGCCCGATGGGACGAACGTAACGAAAGATTCGTCGCTGCTGACGCCCGAAGAGCGGACGCTCTATATTAATCATTACGTAGAGTTGAGAGTGGCGGCCGAAGAGCGCCGACGCTGGATGGAAGAGGCTAGAAAGACCCTCGATGGGCCGAACCATGAGGTCAGCTTCACAGGCCCGGATGGAAAGCGCATAACGAAAGATTCGTCGCTGCTGACGCCCGCGGAGAAGGCGGCCTACATCAGGCAATACCTGGAGGAGAATGCGCCTTACGCTCAGGAGGCGGTCGCGCGGAGGAATGCGCGCCTAAATTACTTGCGGGATGAGGCTGCCAATCGCCTCGCAGGGCAGAATCACGCGGTCAGCTTCATAGGTCCGGACGGGAAGCGCATAACGAAAGATTCGTCGCTGCTGACGCCCGCGGAGAGGACGCGCTACATAAGCCAGTACGCGGAAGAGCACGCGGCTGCCGGCAATACGCCGGCCACTGCCGCGCCGGCCACGCCCGCGCCAGCCACGCCCGCGCAGCACAGCAAGTGAAGCACCGACCAAGGCCGACTGAACGGAATTCGGAGACAGATATCCTTTCTTCATAGTCGCAGCCCCTCGAACACCGCCCACTTCATCCGCGCCTATCGGCGTTGTCAGGAGCGTTAGGAACGTGACCTCTTTCCCGGCCCGGCGCTCCGCGGCTTGCTGGCGCGGCAACGCCGCTCCGTGTAAACTGGGCTGAAAAGACGGGTAAATGCAAAATCTTTTCGCGGGCCTTGCAGCTCGTAACTGACTTGCCCGGCGCGAGCTGCGACTTCCGCGTGTATGCCTCGTCGTGAAAAGTGCGACTTGTCACTTGAAATATCAGAAATATTATGGTAGACTACATTGTTTGATGGTTTGCCGCGCATGAGCAGTCGCAAGATATTTGAGGGGAAGAAGATAGCGGCTGAAAAGCCATTTGAAAAAACGAATCCAATTTCTCGCAACAGCTTACGCCTTCGTGCTTTATGATAAATTCTTTTCGATTGTCGCAACACCTTACGCACTAATGTCTTATGGCAACAACGGAGTCCTTTTCGCATGGGTCAGCAATTCATCTTCACGATGCTTGGCCTGAACAAGTACTACGGCCAGCGGCAGGTACTCAAGGACATCAACCTCTGCTTCTACCCGGGCGCCAAGATCGGGATTGTGGGCGAGAACGGCTCCGGCAAGTCCACGGTGCTGCGCATCATGTCCGCCCTGGACCGCGATTTCCAGGGCCAGGCGGAGATCACGCGCGGCTACAAGGCGGGGATCGTTCTGCAGGACCCGCTGCTCGACCCGGCGCTGACCGTCCGCAAGACGCTCGAGGGCGCGTTCGGCGGGATCATGAAGCTGATTGACGATTACAATGCCGTGGCCGACCGCATGGCAAAACCGCTTTCCGAGGAGCAGATGCAGGCGGCCATGGACCGCATGGCCGAGCTGCAGGACAAAATTGACGCGGTGGATGGCTGGAGCCTGGACCGGACGCTCAAGCAGGCCGCCGACGCGCTGTTCCTGCCCGACGACGAGCGCGTGGTCGGCACGCTCAGCGGCGGCGAGAAGCGCCGCGTGGCGCTCTGCAAGGCGATCCTCGAAAAGCCCGACCTGCTCCTCCTCGACGAGCCGACCAACCACCTCGACCCCGAGACGGTGGACTGGCTCGAGGAGCAGCTCAAGGAGTATCCCGGCACGGTGATCATCGTCACGCACGACCGCTACTTCCTGAACAACGTGACGAAGTGGATCCTGGAACTCGACGCCGGGCGCGGCATTCCTTACGAGGGCAACTACACCGGCTGGCTGGAGCAGAAGCTCGGCCGGATCGTGTCGGAGGAGCGCCAGAAAGGCGCGAAGGAGCCGCCGCGCGTGCGCGCCTTGCAGCACGAGCTGGCTTGGATCCGCATGAACAGCAAGCAGCGCAGCGACCTGACGCGCGCTCGGCTGGTGGAGTACGCGCAGATCGTCGCGCGCGAAGCCGGCGCCGTGCGCGACGACGCCTCGTCCATCCAGATCGCCCCGGGCCCGGAACTCGGCGACCAGGTGATCGAGCTCAAGGGTGTCTCCAAGCGGTTCGGCGACAAGTCGCTGTTCAACGACCTGGCCCTGCAAGTGCCCAAAGGCGCCATCATCGGGATCGTCGGGCCCAATGGCACGGGCAAGACGACGTTGCTCAAGCTGATCCTGGGACAGGAGAAGCCGGACGCCGGCGAGATCAAGGTCGGCCCGACGGTGAAGTTCGCGTACGTCGAGCAGGACGGGGTACTGGAGGGCGAGCACGACGTGCTGATGGAGATCAGCGGCGGCGCGTCGGAGATCGTCCTGGGCAAGCAGCGGGTCCCCGCGCGCGTGTACGCCTCGCGCTTCGGCTTCAAGGGACAGGACCAGGGCAAGCTGGTCCGCCAGCTTTCCGGCGGCGAGCGCAACCGCTGCCGGCTGGCCAAGGTTCTGAAGGTCGGCGGCAACGTGCTGCTCCTGGACGAGCCGACGAACGACCTCGACGTCAACACGCTGCGGATGCTGGAGGAGGCGATCCAGAACTACGCCGGCTCCGCGCTGGTCATCAGCCACGACCGGTTCTTCCTCGACCGCATCAGTACGCACACGCTGGCCTTCGAGGGCGACGGCGTCGTGCGGTTCTTCCCCGGCCCCTACCAGCAATACGAATCCTGGCGCCGGAAGGAATTCGGCAAGGGGCTGTTCGAGAACCGGAGAAACCGGTACCGGAAAATCGTCAAGTAGCCGCGCCGCAGAGAGACGCCATGGGCTACGACTGGTCCGATGCGTCACGGACGACCGGCCCAAGCTGCGGTTTACCGTGAACGGACTTTACGATTCCAGCGCCATCCGGGCACTCTGCATCTGGAAACCCCAGGCTCTAATGGCGCGCCGCGCCTCCGCGCTCTCAGCCTACACGTTCAGCTCGATCCGCTCAAGTCCCTGGTGTCGCGCGAACTCCTTCGCTTTTCTCGATCACCGCCACGTACCGCCCATTCCTGCCATCGAAGCAGCGCGCCAGGCGCCAGCCGGTGCCTTTGAGAATTCCGGTCAGTTCCTTCTTCGAGACGAGCAGGTAGTCGAACCACGGCGTCGCATAATCCTTGTACCGAACGCGAAGGCGAATCTGGCCGCCCATGCGCCCGCAGGCGCGGTTGCGCCGATGATAGGCCAGATGCTTCGGATCCGAAGTCTGATACGGATCGAGCGTGGCGCCGAGGATACGGGCATTCGGTGTTGTCATGACATGCAACCGTCGCAGGAGAAGCCGCGCCCGTGCGAAGCTGCCGAAGAGGCCGAAGTTGTTGCCGTACATGACGACGGTGTCGAACAGTCCGAGCTTCAAGCTGATCCGGTTAAAAGGCAGTACCTTCACCTTCTTGACGCCGCGTGCCTTGCAGACTTTCGCCGCCAGTGGTGAATTGTCTATTCCCACAACGTCCAGTCCGTGTGACTGGAGATGCAACGCCACGCGGCCTGCTCCGGCGCCTACGTCCAGCACCCGACCGCACGCCAGATCGAGGGCGTTCTTTTCGTATGCCGCACAGGCCGCGGATTCCGCGAAACAGCCCGTCAAGCCCAGCCCCTCGATGTATCCGTCATCGCGCTCGACGATTATCTGCGAGGGTCGGCCTCGAAAATGATCGTAGATTCCCCATCCGAACGCATCTTGCTGCCTGGTCAGCCCTGCCATGATGATACCCTCCTTCAAAAAGTGTCCTCCGTCGGTCACGGCCTGCGCGCCACAGCCATCAGCCGCCTCGAATGGCGCGTGAAGTGCGGACTCGGCGAATCGTCCAGCCGATTGTGGCCGTAGAGGCGGATGTCGGCGAAGCCCGCCTGTTCGAGTGTCCGGCGCATCTCTGTTCCGTTGTATATCCGGATACAGTTCGCGCGACTCACCCTCTTACCACGATAGCACAGGGTCCAAGTGCCGCGGATACGCCGCTGTTCGGCAATGTAACGAAGCTTCTGCGCGGTCCGAATTCCGCCGATAGTTTGCTCCCCTCGAGGCCTGAAGTGGCTCAAGATCCACGAGCGGTTCATCGTCTCAATCAGCAACCGGCCGCCGGGCCTGAGCGCTCCATACAGCTTTTTCAGGCAGAGCAAGTTCTCCTCGTCGGAATAGTACCCAAAGCTGGTGAACCAGTTGAACGCCGCGTCAAACTCCTCGTGGAACTCGATCCGCCGCATGTCCTGCACGAGGAAGCGAACGTCCAGGCTCTCCGCCTCTGAGCTGCGCCGGGCCTTGTGGATATAGGATTCGGTCAGGTCCACGCCGGTCATCGAAAGCCCGCGCCGTGCCAGCGGAAGCGTGAGCCGTCCGAAGCCGCAGGGCATATCCAGAACGCGCATTCCCTTTCGAAGGCGCAGCGTGCGCGCTATGACTCGGGCCTGTTCCTCTGACTGCTCCTGCGTGAACTGCGCGGCCAGCACCCGCCCGTAAAGGTCCGTGAAAAAGCGCTTCGGCCATTCGCTCATGGGCTGCCTCCCTTGCAGGTTCCCCTTAAACAACGAAACCCGCGCCTTGTCAGGCAGCGGGTTCACACTCGAATCGGGCTGTAGTCCGTGGACTACCCGCTGCCCCGGCCATTATAGAGCGGCATAATGGCCGCGCACGTCACGGAAACCGTGACGGCCATGTCGCTCACACGATGGCGAAGGAAGCGGGAGTTATTCACGAAATCTCTCCAACGAACCGGACGTACTTGTACATCGCAAGACCCGCCATGTCAAGAGCGTACCGCACGTTCTTGCTGAGACGCTTGTCGGAACGGACCCGCCTCACAGGCTCGGTTGACCGATTCCCCTGCCGGCTGGTAACATAGATAGCGTAATGCCGAACGCCGGTTTCCGAACTTTCACTTCCCGACCTTGACCCAGGCTGATGGCTGAACAGGACTATTACGAGATTCTGGGCGTGCCGCGCGACGCATCGGCGGATGACCTGAAGAAGGCGTTCCGCAAGGCGGCGCTGAAGCACCACCCTGACCGCAATCCGGGCGATAAGGAGGCCGAGGGCAAGTTCAAGCTGGCGGCCGAGGCGTACGAGATCCTCAGCGACCCGGAGCAGCGCGCGCGATACGACCGGTTCGGCCGCCAGGGCGTGACGGCGCACCCCGGCCAGCAGTACACCGGCGTGGACGATATCCTCAGCCACTTTGCGGACCTGTTCGGCGGCGCTTTTTTCGAGGAGATGTTCGGCGGCCGGCGCGGGCCGCGCCCGGGCACGCACCGGCGCATCCAGATGGAGCTGACGTTCGAGGAGGCCGCGCGCGGCGTCGAGCAGACGATCGAGATCACCCGCAACGAACTCTGCGGCGAGTGCGGCGGCACCGGGGCCAAGCGCGGAAGCGGGCCGGTGGTCTGCCCGTATTGCCATGGCCACGGCGAGGTGCAGCACCGGCGCGGGTTTTTCATGATGACGGCCCCGTGCGCGAATTGCCGCGGCACGGGACAGGTGGTGCGCGATCCATGCCCCGCCTGCCGCGGAAACGGCCGGCAGCCGACGCGGGTGAAGATCCCGCTGCAGATTCCGCCCGGCGTCGCCGACGGCGAGCGGATCGCCTATCGCGGCGGCGGCGATCCGGGCGACGACAGCAGTCATCGCGGCGACCTGTACTGCGATATCCGCGTGAAGCCGCACGAGATTTTTTCGCGCGACGGCGACGACGTGATCTGCGAGGTGCCGATCAGTTTCACGCAAGCGGCGCTGGGCGCGACGATCGAGGTGCCGTCGCTCGACGGCCCGCAGACGCTCCACATCCCGCACGGCACGCAAAGCGGGCGGAGCTTCCGCCTGCACGGACTGGGCTTCCCGAGCCACAGCGGCCGGACGCGCGGCGGCGAGGAGGTGCGCGTGGTGATCGAGGTCCCGCGTTCGCTCAGCCGCGAGCAGGAGGAGTTGCTCAAGCGTTTCGCCGAGACGGAGAATTCCAACATCACGCCGAAGCGGAAGTCGTTCTTCGACAAGGCGAGGAAATATCTCGAAGGGCTGACCGGGAAGTGATGGTCGCAACCCATCGTGCTCGTCCTCCTCGTCGCCCTCGAATCGCCGTTCTGAGCGGCCGAGGACGACGACGAGGACGAGGACGAGGACGATTGACATGGAGCGCATGAAACATGACTGATGAGTCGAAAGATCCGCAACCCCAACCGGATGCGCCGAAGTCGGCCACGGACGGAGAACCCGCGGCGCCGACGGCGGAAGAACTGGCCGAATTGCGACGGAAGGCGGCCGACCACGACCAGTTGATGGACCGGCTCAAGCGCGTTACGGCCGAGTACCTCAACTCGCAGAAACGCCTGGAGCGCCGCGCTGATGAGCGGGTGGCGTACGCCATCGAGTCCTTCGCGCGCGAGTTGCTGCTGGTGGCCGACGACCTGTGGCGCGCGATCAAGGCCGCGCGCGAGCATCAGCCGGACGGGACCGTGTCGGCCGGACTGGAGCTCGTTGAGAAGCACCTGGACATGGTCCTCGCGCGCCATGGCATTCTGCCGATCGAGACGAAGATCGGCGAGCCGTTCGACAGCAACGGGCACGAGGCGATCTCCGTCGTTCAGACGGACGAGATGGAGCCCGGCCGCGTGGTCGAGGAATTGCAGCGCGGGTTCCGCCTGCACGGCCGAGTGCTGCGGCCGGCGCGCGTCAGCGTCAGCGCGGCCAAAGGATAACGCGTTTTTCCGCTTTCCTGCAACGGAGGAGGATTCCATGCCGACGTATGAGTACGAATGCGATGCGTGCGGTCACCGGTTCGAGGATTTCCAGCAGATGAACGACGCGCCGCTGAAGAGCTGCCCGAAATGCCGCAAGCGCAAGCTCCGCCGCCTGATCGGCTCCGGCGGGGCGCTGATTTTCAAGGGCACCGGTTTCTACCAGACCGACTATCGCTCGAAACAGTACAGCGCCGACAAGTCCAAGGCCGAAGCGAGCGCGGCGCCCGCGGCGTGCGACACGAAGAAATGCGACTCGTGCCCGAAGAACACGGGCGCGAAGAACAAAAAATGACGGACGATACCATTCGGCGATAGAAAATGCCCGTAATCGCCTGCCGCCAATGCCGCAAGGTTCTTCAGTACTGCAAGATCTCCGATCTGCCGTACTTTCCCTTCTGCAGCGAGCGCTGCAAACTGCTGGACCTCGGCGGCTGGCTCGACGAAAAACACCGGATCCCCGGCGAGCCGAGCCCCGACAAGAAGGAGAACGAGTAGGCAGGATCACGGGAGCGACAGGGTTGCGGCCTCGCAATTCCGCGTCCTCCCGGCCTTGCAATCCTGCCCGGGCAGCGCCGGCAACTCGCTTGACATCTCACTCCCTGCGCCACTATACTCCGGCGGATGGATGAGGACTCCTTTCGGGCTGGTCCTTTCCGGAGGCAATCGGCCATGAGAAAACACAGACAGAACTGGCTCGACATCTTCAGCGGCTTCCGCGTTGCGCTCGACGCGCGCAAGATCATCCTGGGGACCCTCGGCGCGTACGCCACCATCTTCGTCGTGCTCGGCTTCCTCTCGGTGGCCGGCAACTGGTGGCCCGGCGCGCCAGGGCTCATGGTCGGCCTGCTGGCGGATCCCTTTACCACCGTCTGCAGTATATTGCGCACTCTGCCGGGGCAGTGCTGCGCGAATGTCCACGCCCTGCGCGATCCGGCCACGTGCTGCATGGCCTTCCAGAAACTGGCCTTCCTCGCGGCCGGCGGCATCGTGCTGCTCTTCATCTGGTCGTTCTTCGGCGGCGCCATCGCGCGCATCGCCGCGCTCGATTTCGCTCACGACGAGCGCCCGCAGATCGGCCAGGCCATTGCCTTCAGCTCCGGCAAATTCGGCTCGTTCTTCTGGTCGCCCATCGTGCCGCTGATCTTCGTCGCCGTCCTCCTGCTGTGCAACGTGCTCCTCGGAGTCGTCGGCCGCATCCCCGGCGCCGGGCCGATCATCATGGGCCTCTTCTATGCGCTGGCCGCCGTCAGCGCGTTCCTCGTCGTCCTGCTGCTGATCGGTACGGTCTTCGGCTCGCTCTTCATGTGGCCGACCATCGCCATGGAAGGCACCGACGCGTTCGACGCGATCAGCCGCGCGTTCAATTATCTCTACGCGCGCCCGTGGAAGACGCTCTGGTGCGTCCTCGTCGCGGCCGTGTACGGCCTGGCCGTGCTGCTCTTCGTCACCGCGTTCGCCGGCCTGCTGCTCTACATCGCGGAACAGGCCGTCGCGGCGGGCATGGGATACCGGTTCGCGCGGATCGGCTTTTTCCTCCGATGGGGCGCTCCGGCGGACGGAACCACGGTCCCTCAACTCTGGGCGGCGATGTGGATAAAGGTCGTGCGCGTCACGGTCGTCGGCCTCGTGCTCGGCTACTGGGCCAGCTACAAGATCAGCGCGATGACGATCATCTACAGCGTCCTCCGCCGCGACGTGGACGGCACGGACATGAACGAGGTCTTCCTGCCCGAGCCGGAAGAAGAGACGCCGGCGGAACCGCCGGCGGAGCCGAAGCCCGAGACCGCCGCCGGAGAGCAACCGAAGTCTGAATGATGAATAATGATTGATGAAGCACTTCATCAATCATCGCCCGCATTTCTGACTTATTCCCGAGGAAACATTGCCGCGTCGCGACATCGCTCTTCCCGCCAGCCTGGGCCCCATCGCCCGCGGCGACGGCTCGATTCCGTCGGTCGTCATCGTCGGGCGGCCGAACGTCGGCAAGTCGTCGCTCCTGAACTGCCTGGCCCGGCAGCGCATCGCCATCGTGGACCCGACCGCCGGCGTCACGCGCGATCGGATCAGCGCGGTTATCGAGCACAATGAGCGTCTCTTCGAGCTCTGGGACACCGGCGGCATCGGCACTCCCGACGACCTGGCCGCCGAGGTCGAATCGCAGATTGACAGCGCGCTCGAGCGCGCCGACGTGGTGCTCTTCCTGGTGGACGCTCAGCAGGGGCTGATGCCGCTCGACGAGGAGATCGGCGCGCGCCTGCGCAGGCTGCGGCGGCCGGTGATGCTCGTGGCGAACAAGGTCGAGCACCCGAAGCACGAGGCGGCCGCGGCGGAGTTCTACACGCTGGGCTTCGGCGCGCCGATCTTCATCAGCGCGCTCAACGGGACCGGCCGGACCGACCTGCTCACCGAACTCACGAACCGGCTGCCGGAGACCCACACGCGCCCGTCGGAGCCCGTGTTGAAACTCGCCGTCGTGGGCCGGCAGAACGTCGGCAAATCCACGCTCGTCAATACGCTCGTCGGCGAGCAGCGCGTGATCGTCAGCGACATCCCCGGCACGACGCGCGACGCGGTGGACGTGCGCTTCGAGCACAACGGCCAAACCTTCGTCGCCGTGGACACCGCCGGGCTGAAGCGCCACAGCAAGGGCGGCAACTCGATCGAGTTCTACGGCCTCGTCCGCGCGTACCGCGCCATCCGCCGCTGCAACGTGGCCTTGCTGATGATTGACGCGAGCTCAGAAATCTCACGCGTGGACAAGCGCCTCGCCACGGCGATCGAGGACAGCTCGAAGCCGTGCGTCATCACGGTCAACAAGTGGGACCGCGTCGCGGGCAAGTTCACCACCGAGGAGTACGTCCGGTATCTCGGCGCGCATCTGACCGGGCTGTCGTTTGCGCCGATAAGTTTCATCTCGGCGAAGGAGAACACGAACATCGAGCGCACGCTCGACCTGGCGCAGGCGCTCTTCAAACAGGCCGGGCGGCAGATCGGAACGCCCGAGCTGAACGACGTCCTGCATCGAGCCGCGGAAGCGAAGGCGCCCGAAGGCAGCCACGGGAAGCACCCGCGGCTTTTCTACGGCACGCAGATCGCCGTCGCCCCGCCGACGTTCCTGATCTTCGCCAGCCACCCGCAGCTCATCAGCGCACAGTACACCCGATACCTGGCCAACGACTTCCGCCGGCACCTGCCGTTCCCCGAAGTCCCGATCCGAATCGTCTACCGCGCGCGCACGCGCAAAGCGGAGCCGGCTGACGAAGCTCGGTGAGCCTCGGCCGCGCGCCTTGACTCGCCTGCCGCCCCGGCTTATATTCGATTGGACACGGCCGCCCGCTCCCACGCGTTCCCCGGCCGCTATTGGAACGGCGATGGAGAAGATCGGCAAATACGTCATCGAGTCCAAGCTCGGTCAAGGCGGGATGGGCATCGTCTACAAGTGCCTCGACCCCGAGACCGGCCGCCACACCGCCGTGAAGGTGCTCCCGCAGCAGTTGACCGCCTCGCCGAACTTCCTGCAGCGGTTCAAGCGCGAGGTGCTCACGCTCCAACGGCTCGATCACCCGAACATCGTTCGCATCTACGACCACGGCGAGTGGGAAGGCGCTTATTACTACGCGATGGAGTACGTCGAGGGCGTGGGGCTGGATTCCATCCTCGAAAACAAGGAGAGGATGCCTCCGCTCGAGGCGCTGCACATCGTCCGCGCCTGCGCCGAGGCGCTCCAGCACAGCCACGCGCGCGCCGTCATCCACCGCGACATCAAGCCGGCCAACATCATGATCACCTCCGACGGCGGCGTGAAGCTGATGGATTTCGGCA
The DNA here is from genome assembly GCA_050015075.1 of Candidatus Brocadiia bacterium. GTDB lineage: Bacteria > Planctomycetota > Brocadiia > CAIUPP01 > CAIUPP01 > JBEKCB01. The sequence goes on from JBEKCB010000036.1 coordinate 40,324, forward strand.
TCGCCAAGGTCCTCGACGCTACGCGCATGACCGAGACGCTCAGCGTGCTCGGCACGGTCGAGTACATGTCGCCCGAACAGTCGCAGGGCCGCCACGTGGACGCGCACAGCGACCTCTACTCGCTCGGCGTGGTGCTCTACCAGTGCCTCACGGCGCGCGTGCCGATCAGCGGGACGACGCCGACCGAAGTCATCATGAAGCTCCGCACGCACCAGATCGAGCCGCCGAGCGCGTGGACACCGGAGCTGCCGAAGAGCCTCGATGCGCTGGTGATGCACCTGCTCGAGCGCGACACGTCGAAGCGGCTCGCCTCGGCGGCGGAACTGATCCGCGAGATCGAGCGCGTCGAGCACCACATCAAGGCCGGCGCCGTCGGCCATGGGCCGATCGCTTCGGCCGACCGCATGCCGATCACCGGGCAGACCGCGACGCCGCTCTGGCGGAACCCGTGGGCGATCGGGTTCCTGCTGCTCGCGCTGGGCATCGTGCTCTGGATTACGTTGCGCCCGGCGCCGCCTCCACCGGCCGCCGTGGCGGCGCCAGAGCAGGAGCATCGCCCGCCGGCGGTGATCATGGCCTGGGCCAGGAAGGCCCTGGTGGACAAGAGGTACGATTATGCCGAGGACCTCTGCCAACTCCTGATGAAGTATTGGCGCGGAACGAAGGAGGCGCAGCGGGCGCAGGAGTTGCTCAAGACAATCCAGGAGGACCGCACCCTGGAAGCCGCGCCGCCGAAGGCGCCGAACCCGGCTCCGCTGAAAGAGTCTCGCGCGCCATGACGCCACGCCGGGCGGGACTCGTATTGACAGAGAGAAAGCCGCGAAGTAAACTCCCTGCGGTCGGGCGTACTCCAGTTTTCTTTCACGCTGAACCAGGACAAGAAGGAGAAACCGTTGGCGAAGATCGCATTCATCGGCGCGGGAAGCTACGGGTTTACCCGCGGGCTCGTGAAGGACGTCCTGACGTTTCCTGCGCTGCGCGGCTCGACGCTGGCGCTGATGGACATCAACGACCAGCGGCTCGATTTCGCGCGCCGCTCCGTCGCGCGCATCATCCGCGAGGGCAACTATCCGGCGACCATCCTCGCGACCAAGGACCGCAAGGAGGCGCTCAAGGGCGCCGACGCCGTCCTCTGCACCATCCTGTCCGCGCCGGTCAATATCTGGCGGCATGACATCGAAATCCCCAAGCAGTTCGGCGTCGATATCAATGTCGGCGACACGCGCGGGCCCGCCGGCATCTTCCGCGCGCTGCGCACCATCCCGGTGATGCTCGACATCTGCCGCGACATGGAACGCCTCTGCCCGAACGCGATTCTGCTCAACTACACGAACCCCATGGCGATGCTCTGCCGCGCCATGCAGCGCACCAGTCCGCTGCGCATCACCGGCCTCTGCCACAGCGTGCAGGGCACGGCCATGATGCTCGCGCACTGGATCGGCGCGCCGATGGACGAGATTACGTACACCTGCGCCGGGATCAATCACCAGGCGTGGTACATCCGCTACGACTGGAAGCGCAAAGACGCGATCCCGCTCATCCGCAAGGCCATTGAAGGCAGCCGCAAAATCTACAACGAGGAGCAGGTCCGCAACGAGATGTTCCTGAACCTGGGCTATTACGTCACCGAATCGAGCGGGCACAACTCCGAATACAGTTGGTGGTTCCGCAAGCGGCCGGACCTGATCCGCAAATACTGCACCACCGGGACGGGCTGGAATCCCGGCGTTTACGGTTACATCATGAAGGACTACCTGCACCGCGAGAAGACCTGGCACCGCGAGGCCGAGAGCTGGATCGCGGACCCGGCGCCGCTGAATCTGAAGCGCGGCCACGAGTACGCCGCCTCCATCATCAACGCCTACCTCGGCGGCGGGCCGTTCCTGTTCAACGGCAATGTGCCGAACGCCGGCCTCGTCACGAACCTGCCGCAGGACGCGTGCGTCGAGGTGCCCGTCTACGCGGACCGGAACGGGTTCAATCCCGTCCATGTCGGCGCCCTGCCGCCGCAACTGGCTGCGCTCAACAACGTCAGCATCGCCTCCGAGGAGATGACGGTCGAGGCGGCGCTCACCGGCAACCGCGAGATGGTTTTCCATGCCATCGCCTACGATCCGCTCACCGCCGCCGTCCTGTCCCTGGCGGAGATACGGAAGATGGTGGACGCCATGTTCAAGAAGAACAAAGCATACCTGCCGCAGTTCAAACGTTGAAGACGCGCCCGGTGTCAGACCAAGACCATGACGCTGCTGCCGGCATTCTGATCATCCGGCTCGGTTCGCTCGGCGACGTGGCCAACACGCTGCCGGCGGTGCAGGCGCTCAAGGAGAGCCTGCCGGGCGAGCGCTTCGCATGGCTGGTGGAGGAGCCGGCGGCGGAACTCGTCCGGCTTGCCGGGGTGGCGGAGCGGATCATCCTCTTTCCGCGCCGGCGGCTCGGCGAACTGCTGCGCAGGCCGTGGCGCTGGCCGGCGCTGTGGGCGGAGCTGATGGGCCTCCGGCGGGAAATCCGCGCGCAGGGTTATTTCTGCTCGATGGACTTCCAGGGGAACCTCAAGAGCGGATTCCTCGTCCTGCTCTCCGGCGCGCGGGACCGGATCGGTTTCGCGCGCGGCCACTGCCGCGAGATGAACTGGCTCTTCAACAATATCTGGGCGTTGCCGTCCTCGACCAGGCTGCTGCGCGCGGAGAAGGCGGCGGCGCTGGCGCAAGCGGTCGCGCCCGGGCTGAAGCTGCGGCCGGTAAGCCTGGCCGAAGACGAGCGGAACGTCGAGCGCGTCGCGCAGTTCGTGCAGACATTCCCGGGCGATGGGCCCCTGGCGGTATTGCACCCGGGCACGAGCGTGTTCGGCCGGTTCAAGCGCTGGCCCGCCGCGCGGTTCGGCGAGACGGCCGCGCGCCTCCAGCGCGACATCGGCGCCCGTTGCGTGGTGACGTACGGCCCCGGCGAGGAGGAACTTGCCGCGGAAGTCGTCGCCGCCTCGTCCGGCGCGGCGCGTCTGCCGCCGAAGTTCACCCTGGGCGAGCTCATCGAACTCCTGCGGCGCGCGTCGGTCGTGATCGGCGCGGACACCGGCCCGCTCCACCTGGCCGCGCTGCTCAAGCGCCCGGTCGTCGCGATGCTCGGCCCGAAAGATCCCGCCATCTACGCGCCCTACGGCACGCGCTCCGAAATCGTCCGCGCGGACCTGCCGTGCAGCCCGTGCACGAAACGCCGATGCGACCACGTGCGGTGCATGGAGTGCATTTCAGCGGCGGATGTCGCGGCGGCGGCGGAACGGCTGATGAACCACGCGGATTGATCCGGGCGCGGCGCCGGCTCAGGACTGCTTTGCGGGCCCCTCGTCAATGTCCAGCGTCAGCGCGACTTCCGTGCAGTTGGGGAAGTGCGGACAGTTCGCGCAGTCCACCCAGATCTTGTGCGGGAACTTGTCCTTGCCGATGCGGCGAAAGCCGAGCCGCTGGAAGAAATCGGGCTGGTAGGTGAGGACGAAAATCGTCTTCACGCCGAGCACCTTTGCCTCGGCGATGCAGGCGCTGACGAGCGTGGTGCCGATGCCCAGCCGCCATGAGCCTTCCGCGACGGCGACGGAGCGGATCTCGGCCAGGTCGCTCCAGAGGTGCAGCGCGCCGCAGCCGACGATCTGGCCGTCCCTCTCGCAGATCACGAAATCGCGCAGATTCTCGGCGACCTGGCTGACGGTGCGCGGGAGAAGGAACTTCCGCTCGGCATAGTGCTGGATCAGCTTCTGGATGCCGGGCGCGTCCTGGAGCGTCGGTTTTCGGATGAGGTTCTCAGCCATCGGGTCCTGCGCCGGTCATGGCGGCGTGACCGTCATGATCTGCCGCGCCTCGTCGGGGTAGTTCGCGACGAAGAGCAGTTCGTGCTGCGTCAGCGGCTTCTGGGTGTGGACGTTCGCATAGCGCACCAGTTCGAGGATGCGCGTCGCCTCGGCCTCGTTCTTGAACTCGATCTTCAGCTTGCCGTACACGTTGCGGAATCCCTTGATGCCGCTATATTCGCCGACGGTAATCAGCCGGCCGGTCTCGACGGTCTCCGGCTCGCCGCGGCCGAGTTCCTCGTAATCGTAGAGTTCGTAGTTGCGGCTGTCCTTCAGCGCGCCGTCGGCGTGGATGCCCGACTCGTGGGCGAACGCGTTCGCGCCGACGCCCGGCTGGTTGATCGGGATCGGCACGCCGAAGGCGTACGCGCCGTACTTCGCGATCGCCCACGCCTTGGAGAGCTTGACGCGCGGGTCGAGCAGCTTGCGCTCGGCGAACCCGCTCGCGTAGCGCAGCGCCAGAATGGTGCTGATGAGGTCGGCGTTTCCGGCGCGCTCGCCCATGCCGTTGACCGTGGTGTTGATGTACGCGTCCACGCCGCCGTCCACGGCGCCGACCGCGCCGGCGGTGGAGACGGCGACGGCCATGCCCAGGTCGTCGTGGCAATGCAGCTCGATCGGCAGCCCGACGGTCTCAGCCAGCTTGCGGCAGCGCTCGTAGACCGTGAACGGGTCGTGGTAGCCGAGCGTATCGCAGTACCGGATGCTCTTGCCGCCGATCTCCTTCGCGCGCGCGGCGTACTCGATCAGTTCGTTCATCTCCGTGCGCGAGGCGTCCTCGGCGTTCACGCCGACCCACTCCGCGCCGTGATCGTAGCACGCCTTGACCGCCTCCTCCATCATCCGGATGACGCCCTTGCGGTCCACTTTGCCCTCGAACTTGCCGTGGATCATCTGGTGCGAGGTGGAGATGGAGATGCAGATGTGCTTGAGGCCGGGGACGAACTCGAAGGACTGCTCGACGTCCTTGAGCCGCGCCGTGCACCAGCCCGAGAGGGCGATCGGGTCGAGCAGGCCCTTGGCCTTGAGCTGCAGGTTCGCGTTGAGGTAATGCTGCTCGTGCGCGGTGAACGGGAAGCCGAACTCGCTGCGGTAGACGCCCATCTCGTTGAGGAGGACGTTGATGATCGTCTTCTCGAGCTTGGCGAGTCCCAGCCGCGAGGTCTGAACCCCGTCCCGGTTGGTCACATCCACGATGCGGATCAGGTGCGGTTCGGCCACGGCTGCGCTCCCTTTCTATTGGGCCATCGAGGCCAGCAGGCTTTCGGGCAGCTCCATATTCGAATAGACGCTCTGCACGTCGTCGTGATCGTCAATCTGGCCGAGGAGGTCCATGAGTTTCCTGCCGAGGTCCGCGTCCACGGGCACGGAACTCTTCGGCATCTGCGTCACTTCGGCCGATTCGACCTTGATGCCCTTGTCGGCGAGCGCCTTCTTGACGCGGTAGAGCTCCAGCGGCGCGGTGGTGACCTGGAAGACGTTGCCGGTGCGCTGCATGTCTTCGCCGCCGGCGTCGAGGACGACCTCGAGCAACTGGTCCTCGGAGACGCCTTCGGCGGGGACGGTGATCAGCCCTTTCTGCTCGAAGGCCCAGGCGACGCTGCCGAGGTGCGCGTTGCGCATCTCGAGGAGCTTGCGGATTTCCGCGGAGGTGCGGTTGCGGTTGTCGGTGAGGACCTCGATGAGGATGAAGACGCCGCCGGGACCGATCGCCTCGTACTGCGCGCTCTCGAGCACGGCGCCGCCGAGTTCGCCCGTGCCTTTTTTCATGGCGCGCTCGATGTTGTCCTTGGGCATGGAATACTCGCGCGCCTTGTCCATGGCGTACTTCAGCCCGATGTTGGTCTCCGGGTCGCCGCCGCCCATCCGCGCGGCGATGGTGATCTGGCGCGCCAGCTTGCTGAAGAGCTGCCCGCGCTTGCTGTCGGTCGCCCCCTTCTTGCGTCGGATCGTCGCCCAGTGCGAATGTCCGGACATGTCCGCTCCTCCTTTTCAGTCCCGCTGATTCATCGCGGCCCCGGCGCGGCGACAGCCCGCCGGCGCCCATCGCGTCCGCGCGAAGCGAGGCTACGGGATGACTTTGTTCAACGGATACTCGACGATGGCTTCCGCGCCGGCGCGGCGCAGGTCCGGGATGATCTTCCGGACGACGCTCTCGTCCACGATCGTCTCGAGCGCGAAGCCGGCGCCGCTCGCCAGGCCGGACATCGTCGGCTTCTTCATCGCCGGGAGCGCCTTCAGCACGGCGTCGAGGTTCTCCGCCGAGACGTTCATCTTCAGCCCGACCTTGAACCGCGCCGCCAGCGCGCCCTGGAGGAGAATCGCGATGGACTCCATTTTCTCGCGCTTCCACGGGTCGGCCCAAGCGGCGTCGGAGGCGATGAGCTGCGGGCGCGAGACCAGCACGGTCTCGATGATCCGCATCTTGTTCGCGCGCAGGCTCGCGCCGGTCTCCGTGCCGTCCATGATCGCGTCCACCAGGTCCGGCGCCTTGGATTCCGTCGCGCCGTGCGAGAACTCGACTTCGGCCTTGACGCCGGCCTTGCTGAGGAACTCCGAGGCCACGTTGACCAGCTCGGTCGAGATGCGCTTGCCCTGCAGGTCTTTCACGGCGCGGATGGGCGAATTCTCCGGCACGGCGATCACCCACCGGAACGGCGTCAGCGACTGCTTGCTGTAGGTCAGCTCCGTCACGACGTGCACGCGCGAGCGCATCTCCGCCACCCAGTCGTTCCCGGTCAGGCCGCAGTCCACGACGCCCTTCTCGACGAAGCGCGACATGTCCTGCGGACGGAGCAGACGCGCTTCGATCTCCGGGTCGTCAATCTCCGGGTAGTACGAGCGCGACCGGACGGTGACGTTATACCCGGCGCGGCGCATCATCTCCAGCGTCGCTTCCTGGAGGTTGCCGATGGGGATTCCGAACTTCAGTTGCATTACCGGGAAACCTTCTTTCTTTTTCGGGCGGGCTTGGCGGCAGCCGCGGCGCGGCGGCCGGTCCGACAGTCGGTCCGGAACCCGCAGGCGCCGCAGGCGGGCTCCTCGGCCAGGCAGGTGTTCTTCGCATGTTCGCTGAGCAGCCAATGGAATTCGAACATACCCTGCTTCGGGACCATGCCCTGGATCAAATGCGTCAGCGCCGCCGGCTCGTGGCCGTCCGGCAGCAGCGCCAGCCGCCGGCAGACTTTCACCACGCGCGGCGTCGGGGGAAAAGCGTCGTGTCCCAGCACCAGCAGTGTCGCGCGCGCGAGGGCGGCTTCCGGGAAACCCGGCATGCCCTCGATCAACCGGGCCGCCTCGGCGGGGCTCTTATCCTTGAGGAAGTCGAGCGTCATCTCGTTCGAAAGGTCGTAGATCCGCTGCAGCACAAAGCGGACCAGCGCCGCCTTGTCCACGGCGTCGGCCAGTTCGGACATGGCCGAGGCGATCTCGCACGCCGCGCTGACGCGCACCTCGTTCCAGTCCACGAAGTAGCGCGAGATCGCCGAAAGCGCGGAGGCGCCCTTGCGCTCGGAGGCGCCTTCGGCCAGGATGCCGACGAGCATCTCCTCCATCGCCGGGCGGGTGACATGCGCGCTGGGACGGCCGTAGTCCTTCCGCAGGACCGTCACGACCTTGTGCGCCAGACGTCGGCTGTGTTCAGTCCTCATCGCTTTCAGGCTCCTCCGAATCGTCCAGCGCGGCCGCTTCATCCTGTCCCGCAGCATGCAGCGGAGCGCCGGGCTCCGGGTCCTGGCCCGCCGCGAGCTTCGCGCGCTCGCGTTCGAGGTCCGTCAGGATGCTGCTGATGCGGATGCTCTGCTTGACGCCATGGTCGGCGAAGAACGCGAGTTCGGGCATGCGCCGCAGGTTCAGCACGTCGCCCAGTTCGCCGCGGATGCGCCGCTTGGCGCTGTTGAGCCCTTGCAGCGTGGTGCGTTCCTTCACCGGCGAGTCCAGCACCGAGACGTGGACCTTCGCCAGCGTCAGGTCGGGCGAGACCTCCACGTTCGTGATCGTCACGAACCCGATGCGCGGATCACCCAGGCCGCCGGACAGAATCCGGCCCAGCTCGCGTCGAATCAGTTCAGCCAGTCGCTCGGGTCTTCTTCGCATAGGCGCTAAACGAACTCCTTCTCAACGCTGACGAGCGTCACGTCGCGCTGGCGGCGGACCATCTGGATCGCCTGGTCCAGCAAGCCCTCGACGTACGCGCGGTCCGTCCCGACGGCGCTCAGTCCCAGCACGGCGGTCTGCCACACGTCCTGCTCGCCCACCTCGGCGATCGAGACGTTGAACTGCGCGCGCAGCCGGTCCTTGACGCCCCGCAGGCACCGGCGCTTGTCCTTCAGAGAGTGCGAGCCGGGGATGACGAACCGCAAGGAAACGATGCCGACCACCATGGACTTTCAATACCGCTAAGCCGGACTCGCGGGCGCGGCGGGGCCGCCCTGCGACGAGCCGAGGGTCCGCGCGATCTTCTCGATCTGGAAAGTCTCGATCACGTCACCGATCTTGACGTCGTCGTAGCCCTCGATGCGGATGCCGCACTCGAAGCCTTCGCGGGCTTCCCGGATGTCGTCCTTCTCGCGGCGGAGCGAGGCGATGCGGCCGGTGAAGACGATCGTCCCGTCCCGCACCAGGCGGAGGCGATGAGCGCGCAGCACCGTTCCGTCGCGCACGTAGCACCCGGCGATGTTTCCGACGCGGCTGATCCGGAAGACCTTCCGCACTTCCGCGTGGCCGCCGATGGTCTCGCGTTCCTCCGGCTTGAGCATGCCGGACAGGGCGCGCTCGATTTCCTCCTTGACGCGGTAGATCACGTTATACGTGTGGATCGCGACGCCCTTCTGCTCGGCCAGGGCCCGCGCGACGGTGTCGGGGACGACATTCAGCCCCACCACCAGCGCGTCCGAGGCGTCCGCCAGCAGCACGTCGCTCGTCGAAATGGCGCCGACCGACGCGCGCAGGATGTGCAGCCGGACCTCGGGCGAGACGATGCTGCCGAGCACTTTCTGCAGGGCGTCAATGGTCCCGCGGACGTCCCCCTTCAGGATCAATTGCAGTTCGCGGACGCGACCCGCCTCGATGGAGGTGAACAGGTTTTCGAGGCTGACGTGCTCGCGATGAGTCATGACCGCATCGCGGGCCTTGAGCCGGCGTTCCTCGGCGATCTCGCGCGCCTTCTGGAGGTCGTCGAGCACGATCAGCCGGTCGCCGGCCTGCGGAAGCTCCGTCAGCCCGATGACCGCCACCGGCCACGACGGGCCGGCTTCCTTCAGCGGGCGGTCGCGGTCGTCGTACAGCGCCTTGACGCGGCCGAACGCGGCGCCGCAGACGATCACGTCGCCGACCTTGAGCGCGCCATCCTGCACGAGCACCGTGGCGACCGGGCCCCGGCTGCCGGACATCGCCGCGTCGAGCACCGTCGCGCGGGCCGGCTTCTTCGGGTTCGCCTTCAGTTCCTTGAGTTCCGCGACGAGCGCGAGCATTTCGACCAGTTCGTCCACGCCTTTGCCGGTGACCGCCGAGACATCCACCATGACCGTGTCGCCGCCCCACTCTTCCGGCTGCAGGCCCAGCTTGGTCAGTTCCTGGCGGACGCGCGTGGGATTGGCCTCGGGCTTGTCGCACTTGTTGATCGCGACGACGATCGGCACGTTGGCCGCGCGCGCGTGGTCAATCGCCTCTTCGGTCTGCGGCATCACTCCGTCGTCGGCGGCGACGACGAGCACCGCGATGTCCGTCACGTTCGCGCCGCGCGCGCGCATGTCGGTGAAGGCCTCGTGGCCGGGCGTATCGAGGAAGACCACCGTCTTTCCGCCCACCGTCACCCGGTTCGCGCCGATATGCTGCGTGATGCCGCCGTATTCGTGCGCGGCCACGTCGGTCTTCCGGATGCGGTCGAGCAGCGATGTTTTGCCGTGGTCCACGTGTCCGAGGAACGTCACCACCGGCACGCGCGGCTGCAAGTCCTCGGCCCGGTCCACTCCATGCTCGATGTCGGTCACCGCCGTCTCGGCCGTCACCGCGTCGAGCACGTTGATGTCCAGCCCGAGTTCCCTGAGCACCAGCCGTATCTGCTCCGCGCTGAGCAGCACATTCACGGTGAACATCGCGCCGTGCGCCATGAGTTTCAGCAGAATCTGGTTTGCCTTGACGCCGAGCGCGGAGGAGAGATCCTTCACGGACAACGGCGCGCGGAGTTCCTGGATCGCCGCCTTCTCGGCCAGCGGCTTCGCGGAGGCGCGCCGCGGCGCGCGCGCATGCTGGCGGCGCATGCCTCGGCGCGGGTAACGCGGTATGGACGATGGCGGAATGTAGCGGCCCAGGACTTTGACGGTGTCGGGCAGCAGCAGGTCATCCTCTTCCGCCGAGCCGCCCCGGCCTTTGCGGCGCTTGCGGGCGGCGGAGCGCATCTCCTCGGAGCCTTCGGAGCCTCTCGACTTGGCCGGAGGCGCCGGCGGCGCCAGCGGCGGAGTCGCGGCCTTGGCGGCGGCGGGCGCCGGTTGAGGTTGAGGTTTCTGAGGCGCGGGCGGCGTCTTCTGGATGACGGGCTTCGCGGTCTTGGGCGCTTTGGGCGCAGCCGACGGGGTTTGCTTCGCGCCGGAGGGCAACTTCTGGCGAAGTGTGGCGGCTTCTTCGGCGCTCAGGCCGGAGAGACGATTCGCGGCCTTCATGCCGAGTTGCCTGCACAGCTTGAGCAACTCCTGGCTGGTTGTGTCTAACTCCTTCGCCAACTCATGCACTCGCATCGCGTGCCATATCTCCTAATCGGCGGCCGGCGGTTCGGCCGGCGCGTTCGGCGCTGCGTTCGACGGTTCACTCGGAGCCTCCGGAGCGGGCGCCGGCGGCGATTCAACAGCCTCCGGCGGCGCAGCGGTCTCCGCCTTCGGCTCTTCAGCGGCCTCGGCCGCCGCGACGATCTCCGCCTTCGGCTCTTCGGCGGTCTCGGACGGCGCAACGGGTTCCATCTTCGGCTCTTCAACGGCCTCCGGCGACGCAGCGGTCTCCGTCTTCGGCTGCTCAGCGGCCTCGGGCGCTTCCGCCTTCGGCGCCGCAGAAGGCTTGATATCAATGTCCCAGCCGGTCAGCTTCGCCGCGAGACGGACGTTCTGCCCTCGTTTGCCGATGGCCAGCGACAACTGGTCCTCCGGCACGATCACCAGCGCGTGCCGGCGGTCGGCGTTGAGGTTGATGGATTCGATCTCGGCCGGCTTGAGCGTGTTCGCGATCAGCCCATCCATCTGGTCGCTCCAGCGAACGATGTCAATCTTCTCGCCGTTGAGTTCGTCCACGATGCTCTTGATCCGCGAGCCCTGAACGCCGACGCATGCGCCGACGCAATCCACGCGGGGATCCAACGAGTTCACGGCGATCTTCGTGCGGTATCCGGCCTCGCGCGCGATGCCCTTGATCTCGACGAGTCCCTCGCCGACTTCGGGCACTTCGAGCTCAAAGAGCCGCCGGACGAATTCCGGGTGGCTGCGGCTGAGGACGACGCGCACGCGCGTGCCGACCGCCCGGACTTCGAGCACCAGCGCGCGCAGCCGCTCGCCGACGTGGTAGGTCTCGCTGAAAATCT
>JBEKCB010000037.1:0-42267 GCA_050015075.1 Candidatus Brocadiia bacterium
CGCTTCCTCAATGAAAGACGGGCCGGCAAACCTTGCTCGGAGTTCAAGGCCGCTCTCACGGCCGCTTGAGTGGAAAGAGGATATGCCCTTCACTCCAATTTACACACAAGAGTTGACACTACCAAATGGGGAGCCGGCGAGGGCCGCGCGGCGCGCTTCAAAGCGGCTTCCGCGCCAGGCGTTCGAGGTGCTCGACGATCAGGCCGGCGAGGTCGTCGAGTTGCTCGTTGAAGCTGAAGTGGCAGAGGATCTCGCTGGCGCCGGCGGCGAGCATCAGGTTCAGGCCCTTGACCTGCGACTGGCGGTAGTCGGTGCGGACGCCCAGGACCGGCTTGCCCAGGCCGCGCGCGTAGCCGGTTTCGAAGGCCACGCCGCTGTCCGCGTCGGCGCCGTCCATGAGCGCCAGCACCACGTCGGCGCTGGAGAGATCCTCGATGCAGCGCTTGAAGACCGACGCCAGGTGGCGCCGGTCGTTGAACGAGGCGGTCCCGGCGCGGAAGTCCTGCGGCAGCACGATCTCGCACTGCGGCAGCAGCGCCTTGAGCTTCTCGGCCAGGCGGCGGTTATATTGACGCTCCATCTGGCTGAACAGCGGCGCGGCGAGATAGATCTTCATCCGCGGCGGTCACCCCTTGTAAAGACGGCGCTTCAGGCTTTGAGAATAATCCGTCCAGCCGGCGTCCGCGTTCTTGTCCTCCGCGATGGTCTCGGAGATGTCCTTGAGCTTGGCGTCGAGGTTGTCCAGGTAGTGCAGCGCCACCGCCTCGGCGACCATCGGCAGCTTGGGCGAGCCGAACTCGAGTTCGCCGTGATGGCTCAGGATCAGGTGCCGCAGCAGGTTGAGCTTCTCCTCGGGCAGGTTCGGGAGCGCGCGGACGCGGTCCTCGAGCATGAGGACGCCGATGGTGATGTGGCCGACCAGGTTGCCGGCGTCGGTGTAGCGGAACGTGCGCTTGCAGGAAAGTTCGCGCGTCTTGCCGATGTCGTGGAGGAAGACGCTGGCGAGCAGCAGGTCGCGCCGGAGCGTGGGATAATGCTCGAGGACCTTGACCGCCATCTCGGCCATCGAGAGCGTGTGCTCGAGCAGTCCGCCGAGGTAGGCGTGGTGGTTCTGCACCGCCGCCGGCGCGGTGCGGAAGGCGGCGCAGAAATCCTTGTCGGAGAGGAACGCGTCCACGACCGCCTTGTAGTCGGCGTCCTGGATCTGGGCGAGGATCGCCGCCAACTCGCGCATCATCTCGGCCGGGTCGCGCGTGCTCTGCGGGAGGAAATCGCCGAGGTGCAGCCCTTCGGTCTCGGCGCGCGTGATCGAGCGCGCGTTGACCTGGAGCTGGTTCTGGTAGCTCTCGACTTTGCCCTTGACGTGGATGAAGCTGTCCACGGCAATCGTCGCGGCGAAGGCCTCGGTGGCGTCCCAAAGGCGGCCGACGATCTGCCCGGAGCGGTCCTGCAACGTGAGGTTCAGGTAGCTGCCGCCGGCGCGCGTGGAGCGCAGCGAGCACTCGGCGACGAGGAACACCGCGTCCACCGGCTCTCCGGCGCGCAGCGCGCCGACCATCTGCTTGCCCATGAGCTTCTGCCTGTCCTCGCTCGAAAAAAGTTTCGCCATCTTCTCCGCCGCGCGGCGTTGCCGCTCAGTCGTTATCGGGGTGGTCTTCGCCGAACTGTTCCCTCAGCCGCTCAAACCGGCTGGCGTAGATCATCTCGAACAGCTCGTCGCGTCCGGGGAAAAGCTCCTCGCACAGCTCGCGCAGCTTTTCCACCTGGATCACAATATCAATTTGCGGCAGGTCTGTCGAGAGGATGAGGACGGCGATCCGGTCCGCCTCGCGCTGGAGGAGCGTCATCTCCTGCCGCGCGCCAGGCGTTCGTTCATTCGGCAATCGGCAATCGGCATTCGGCAATCTGTTTGTCATTCCGCAAACATCTCAGCCAAGACCGCCAGAACCAGCTTCTGCGTGGCGGCGCCCATTCGGCCCAGGTGCTTCACGAGGCGCGCTTTGTCAATCGTCCGAATCTGATCGAGAACGATCTGGCCGTCCTTGCCGGCAAAACTGCACGCGACTCGCGTGGGATAGTCGCGCCCTCGGGTCGTCATGGGCGCCACGATGACCGTGGCAATGTGGCGGTTCATCTCGTCGGGCGAGATCACCAGGCACGGACGGGTCTTCCTGACCTCGCTGCCGACGGTCGGGTCGAGGTTCACCAGGAAAACATCGAACCGGCGGGCTACCACTGCCATTCGCTTTTATCCCACCGGCTGGTGGATTCCAGCACCAGCCGATCGTCCTGCTGGGCGGCCATCGCGGCAAAGCGCCTGGACCAGCCTTCCCGCGTTCGACGCGCCGCGCGGATAACCAGCCGGTCCGATTGAACGGCCATCTCGACTTCCGGCCCGATGTCCAATTGGTCCAGGACAACCTTGGGGATGCGAATTCCCCGCGAGTTTCCGACTCGGACTATGCGCGCTCTCAGCAGGGTAGCCATTGGCCTCATCCTCGCCTCTAGGTAATTACATTGTATATACTCGCGGTCTTCCGGTCAAGCGACATTCCGCGGCCTCAGAACAGCCGGGCGCTTCCTTCCGAGGGCGCGGCGATCTCCTTCAGCACCGGATACTGCTCGGCCAACAGCTCCGGGACGCGGACTTTTTCCCCGCTGAGGGCGGACTTCAACTGGAGCGCGTTCACCACCGCCTGGCCGCGATAATGGTTGTTGTTCATCACGAAGAGCTTCTGCACCTCCTTCGCCATGACGGCGATATTTTCGGCCCACGGCGCGAGTTCGTCGCCGGTGTAGAGATAGTTGTAGCGCTCGTCGCGGCCGGCGTCGCGGGCGAACCAGGCCTGCGCGTTGCGCCCGTGGAAGCGATAGTACGCGATCGGCCCGGTCGCGAAGCTGGTCGGCCCGATCGAGCTGCGGGAATGCGGCTGGTCAATGTTGCAGAAGTTCAGGCCGGCCCGGCGGAGGAACTCGCGGCTCTCCGGCGAATCCCACGAGGCGTGGCGCACCTCGAGCACGCAGGGGAATTCGCCGAACGCCTCGGACAGCCGGCTGAGCCAGTCGCGGCTCGGCTCGCCCGCGGTGAACGACCACGGGAACTGCATCAGCAGCGCGCCGAAGCGGTTCGCCTCGCGCAGCGGCCGGATGCCGCTCTTGAACTGCTCCACCTCCGGCGCCGTCCAGGCCCGTTCGCGCTCGTGAGTGAAGCGCTGCCAGAGCTTGGCCGTGAAAAGGAAACCCGGCTTGCCCGCGACCTGCTTGACCCATCGCTCCGCCATCGCCGCCGACGGCGGGCGGTAGAAACTCGTGTTAATCTCGGCCGCGTCGAGGTAATCCGCCAGATACGCCAGCTCCGATTTCCCGCGCAGCCGCTGCGAGGGATAAACGACGCCTTTCCAATCCGGATAAGACCACCCGGCGGCGCCGATGTAGATGTTAGCCGGCATTTTTCGCGGCAATGTGGCCATGCCGGGACATTACTGTTGTCTCAGCCCCGCGTCAAGCCCAATGAGGGGCTGTCCGCATATATCGTGATAGCGGCAGTGCCTGTTGCCTATGTCAGACAGCTAGGATATAATTCATTTCAAATACACAAACCGCGGAGGATTCGTGGAAGGCAGCAACAGGAAAAAGCGGGGCGCATACTATACTCCGGACCACGTAGTTCAGTCACTTGTCCGGTGGGTGACGTGGAGGCAGGCCGACCGCTTGCTGGACCCTGCATGCGGCGACGGACGCTTTCTGACACCGCATCCGAATAGTGTGGGAGTAGAACAGGATCCCGATGCAGCGAGCCTCGTGCATCAACGCGTTCCCGGTTCGCTGATTCATCAAGGGGACTTTTTCGCGTGGGCGGCGCAAACGCGGGAACGGTTCGAGTGCACCGCAGGCAATCCGCCGTTCATACGCTATCAAAATTTCGCAGGGCCGGTCCGACAGGAGGCGCTCTCATTCTGTGCCAGTCATGGCGCCCGTTTTTCTTCGCTGACTTCTTCGTGGGCGCCGTTCATAGTAGCCGCAGCAACGCTCCTTAAGCCAGGCGGCAGGATGGCATTTGTCGTTCCGGCCGAAATCGGACACGCGCCATATTCGCGCCCTTTGATCGAGTATCTAGCGGGACATTTCAAACGCGTTCACGTGGTTGCGGTGCGGGAGAAGTTGTTCGAAGACCTCTCAGAGGACTGTTGGCTGCTTTCGGCGTCAGGGTTTGGCGGCAGCACGGAGCAACTTCTGATTTCGTCCACAGGCCGTTTTGAATACGCGGCTGCGCCGCCCAAGGTCTCCGTCCGTGTAAGCATGAGTGAATGGCGCATGTGGAACTGCCGCTTGCGGCCGTTCCTGTTGGCCGCCGACGTCCGCGAACTTTATCGCCAAGCCGTCGGTGATGTCGGCACGCAAAGACTGAGGGACGTTGCCCATGTCGGCATTGGGTATGTCACGGGAGACAATAAGTTTTTTCACATGAGTCCATCACACGCGAAAGAATGGCGAATTCCCGGAACCTTTCTTCAACCGACGATACGGAACGGCCGCATGCTGGATAGGCCAGCCATCACGCCTGACCGGGTCGAGGCGTGGCGACGCCGCGACGAGCAGAATTTCCTGTTGAGGATACGCAGGACTGATCAACTTCCATCGCAGCTCCGCAATTACCTTGAATCCGACGCGGGCCGCAAGGCGCGGGCAACGTACAAGTGCAGGCACCGAGAGCCCTGGTACGTAGTGCCGGACGTGACTATTCCCGACGGGTTCCTCTCTTACATGAGTGGGTCGAGGCCGGCTTTGATGGCAAATCAAGCCGGATGTGCGGGTACAAACTCTGTTCATATGATTACCCTAGCCCCCTATGTGCGGATGGCAGAACTTCAAAGCGCTTGGGATCGGCCTTTGACCCGCCTCAGTTGTGAGGTCGAAGGCCATCCATTGGGCGGAGGAATGCTCAAACTTGAGCCACGTGAAGCCGGCCGTCTTGTGCTCTCACGAAAAAGATTCGACTCTACGGCGGAGATGGGCTTGATTGAAGCCGG
This sequence comes from Candidatus Brocadiia bacterium, assembly GCA_050015075.1. Lineage (GTDB taxonomy): Bacteria > Planctomycetota > Brocadiia > CAIUPP01 > CAIUPP01 > JBEKCB01. The sequence goes on from JBEKCB010000037.1 coordinate 5,031, forward strand.
CATACGGACTCTACAACGATGGAGGCATTGTGGCTAAAGCGGCAAGGAAGTGCCAATGGCTCAGCCTTAGTGACGCGTTACGAGCATTCGCCCTGTGCGAAGGGGGAACTCAAAGTGCCGCTCACATCCGCCCGCTTCATTGGTATGTCGGTTGCCGTCTGGTGATTGAGGGCGGATTTCATCCTGAGGAGATTACTCCTCGTCCACCACTGCTTGTAATTCCACGGAGCGGAGGACGCTGCCTTGAATGGAACGCGTCCGCAGGCGGGACGGGCGAACGCACCATCCTCGGCGGCCTCAAGACTAAGGCCGTTGATGTGGTCGTAACCAAGGAGGGAATCGGCCCAGTACTCGCAGTTTCTATGAAGGGCACTCTCAACGCATTTCGAAATCTGACCAATCGCATGGAAGAGGCCGTTGGAGACTGTACGAACCTTCACATCGCTTATCCTGCTTTGGTTTACGGCTTTTTTCATGTCATCAGGGCCAATCGTCAGCAGCGGGGTACTCCACCCAATGACGTGGCCCTAAACGCCGATGGCAGCGTAACAGAAGCTATCAGCCGCTACCATGACGTGCTGGCCCGTCTGGCTGATCGCAAAGATGTGCGCGCGGACGCAACGAAGTATGAGGCGATTGCCCTGGCTTTGGTGAGTTCCGATAAAGCGTCGGCAGGCCAAGTCGTGCGGGCCTTCCCGAAAGCTGAAAGTCCTCTTCTCCTAAGGGATTTCTTCAGCAAGCTCTACCGTCAATATGACGAGCGATTTGTCTACGCCGCGCCTGCGCTGGAATCGGTCACCCGCCGGGTGGAATGGCAACTTGACTCACCTGTTGCGGCGGACGCCCGTCTCGCAGGCTATGCAGCGCGCTTGAGTTAAGCCGCGCAAATATATTCACGCTGTCCGCGAACGGTCATTCAAAGAAGACGGACGGGAAGGAATCGCAGGCGGCGAGCATCTCGCGGGTCGCGCGCAGTTCCTCTTCGGTGATCGGGCTGAGTTTGGAGAGGCGCTCGATCTCTGCCGCGGTGCGCAGCGGCGGCGGCTGCGCTTCGAGGAGCCGCAGCTTCTCGCTCGACGGCTCGGAGAAATTGTCCGGATCGGTCTCCATCGCCCGCCGGAACGCGCCGCAGGCGGAGTGGCGCTCGCCGAGGATCTCCCAGATCAGCCCCATCCACCAGTAAATCTGCCCGTCGTAATCGTCGTCCCCGAGCCCCTGCTCGAAGGCGGAGATCGCCTGGCGGCAGGCGCTCTGGAACGCCGCCGGGTTCTTGACCGCCACGGTCCCCTTGCGTTCGCCCGCGGCCGTGAATTTCTGCACCGCGCCCGTGTAGAGGTTGTACCCGAGCGCGAAATGGACCAGCGGATGATCGCACCCCAGCCGCAGCGCGCGCCGCAACTCATGCACGACCTCGGTCGTGTGTCCAAGGTGGTAGTCGCACTCGGCGAGCAGCAACTGGCGGACCGTCTCCTGCTGCGGCGCGTCGCATTTCATCTGCCGCAGCGAGCGGGCCAGCCACTCCAGCAGGTCGTGCGTCTGGCGGCCCGAGCGGATGATCTTCTCAAGGTCCAGATTGCCGTCCCTCACGATGCGGCAGACGGTCTGGTGCCTTCGGCACTCGCAGCGAAGGAAAACGTGGAAGGCTTGCCGGAGCTTGGCGGAGTCTATCTCCGGGTCGCCCAGCAGCTCGTAGATGAGCCGGTAGAAGGCCCGGCAGAACGGCGGGAGCGTCGCGTACTGCTCCAGCCGCCTGAGCGTTGCGTTGATCGCGGCGTATCTGCCGGAGTCTTCCATGGCGTCCGTCGCCTTTCTACATTAATTATTGGTCCGTCCGGACCGCGTGTCAAGTCCGGTCCCACCGCGACGACACGAACGTTCACTACGACGACATGGAGTTCCACCGCGACGACACAACGAGCACGACGAACGAAGCGCAACGAACATCAAAACGGAGGTTCCTGTAACGCCGTTCCGTCGTGCTCGTCGTGCCGTCGTGGTGAAAGCGGCCGTCCGTTCTATCGCAGGTTTGACTTCGCAAAGGGCGCGGCTTTAGAATGGCCCGCAACGTCGTCTGCGGCAATCCGATATGACCACCGCGTCGTCTCGCGTGTGAGAAATCCATTGAGCAAGAAGCAGGCCGCAAAACCGCGCAGCCGGGGAATTCTTTGGCCCGAGGAGCCTGCCCGCCCTCCGTCTGGCGGGAAGGAAAAGTTGCGCTCCGCTGCGAAACCCGGTCCGAAGCACAAGTCCGCACCGCCGCCGGGCCGCGCGAAATCGCCGGCCAAAGCGCCCGTTCCGCCGCCGGCTGTGCTTGCGGAGAAACCCGCCGAGGCGCCCGTCGCCCACCGCCGCACGGCCGAGCAGCTCGCCAAGCAGCAGCGCGAGATTTCGGTCAGCGAGTTCTTCACGAAGAACCGCCACCTGCTCGGGTTCGACAACCCGCGCAAGGCGCTGCTGACGGCGGTGAAGGAGGCGGTGGACAACTCGCTCGACGCCTGCGAAGAGGCCGGCATCCTGCCCGAGGTGAGCATCGCGATCGCCCCGGCGGACGGCGTCGAGGACCGCTTCCGCGTGACGATCGAGGACAACGGGCCCGGCATCATGCCCGCGCAGGTGCCGAGGATTTTCGCCAAGCTGCTCTACGGCTCGAAGTTCCACCGCATGCGCATGGCGCGCGGGCAGCAGGGCATCGGCATCAGCGCGGCCGGGATGTACGGCCAGCTCACGACGGGGAAACCGACGCGGATCATCTCGCGCGCGGCGTCGCGCCGCAAGGCGTATCGCTGCGAGCTGCTGCTCGATACGAAGAAGAACGAGCCGACCGTGGTGAAAGAGGAAGAGGTGGACTGGGACCGCCCGCACGGCACGCGCGTGGAGATCGAGCTGGAGGCGCGTTACACCCGCGGGCGCCAGTCGGTCGAGGAGTACCTGCAGCAGGTGGCCATCGCCAACCCGCACGCGACGATCGTGTTCGAGCCGCCGGAGGGCGAGCCGCTGCGCCTCGCGCGCTCCTCGAACGTGCTCCCGCCGGAGCCGCGCGAGATCAAGCCGCACCCGTACGGCATCGAGCTGGGGATGCTGATCGGCATGCTCCAGTCCACGCGCTCGCCGCACGTCTCGTCGTTCCTCCATGCCGATTTCTCGCGCGTGAGCAGCCCGGTGGCGGCGGACATCTGCCGGCGCGCGAACGTGAACCCGAACGCGCGGCCCGCGCGCGTCGGCCGCGACGAGGCCGAGCGGCTCTACACCGCGCTGCAGGCCACGAAGCTGATGAAGCCGCCAATGGACTGCGTGGTGCCGATCGGCGAGGAGCTGCTGCTCAAGGGCCTCAAGCGCGGCGTCGAGGCGGACTTCTATCACACCGTCACGCGGCCGCCGGCGGTTTATCGTGGCAACCCGTTCCAGGTCGAGGCCGGCCTGGCGTACGGCGGGCAGTTGCCGGCCGAGGAGGCGTGCCGGCTCATCCGGTTCGCCAACCGCGTGCCGCTGCTCTACCAGCAGTCCGCGTGCGCCGTCACCCGCGCCGCCGCGACCACGGCCTGGCGCAACTACGGCATCCAGCAATCGCAGGGGCAGCTTCCCGTCGGCCCGCTCGCCATCGTCGTGCACATCGCCAGCGTCTGGGTCCCGTTCACTTCCGAGAGCAAGGAAGCCGTCGCACACTACCCGGAGATCCTCAAGGAGATCAAGCTGGCGCTGCAGGAGTGCGGGCGGAAGCTGGGGATGTTCGTGCGCCACCGCCGGCGCGAGGCCGACGCGGAACGCAAGCGCCAGTACATCACCAAGTACATCCCGCACATCGGCATCGCGCTGCAGGAGATCCTGGGGCTGACTGAGAAGGAAGAATCGCAGGTCGTGAGCAAGCTCGAGGACATGCTGGAGAAGAGCCGGAAACTATAACGACGGGGCGCGGCTTGCCCGCCGCAGCCCTGAGCGCAGCCGAATGGGCGAAGGCGGGAGTGCGGATTGTGAAGTGGAAAAACCTCGTCTACCTCAGCGACAACCTGCCGATCCTTCAGCGGCTGGCGGCCGGCTCCGTCCATCTCATCTACGTTGACCCGCCGTTCAACACCGGCGGCCGGCAGAGCCGCCTGCAACTGAAAACCGTGCGCTCGGAGGACGGCGACCGCGTCGGCTTCGGCGGGCGCCGCTATCGGACCACCCGGCTCGGCAGCCGCGCGTTCGCGGACCGGTTCGAGGACTACATTGCGTTCCTGCGGCCGAGGATGGTCGAGGCGCGCCGCGTCCTGGCGCCGGCCGGCTCGATCTACGTCCACCTGAATTACCGCGAGGCGCATTACGCCAAGGTGATGCTCGACGAGGTCTTCGGGCGCGAGTGCTTCCTGAACGAGATCGTCTGGGCCTACGATTACGGGGCGCGCACGCGACGGCGCTGGCCGGCCAAGCACGACAACATCCTCTTCTACGTGAAGGACCCGGAGCATTACACATTCAACGCCGACGCCGTGGACCGAATCCGGTACATGGCGCCGGAGCTCGTCGGCGAGGAGAAGGCGCGGCGGGGCAAGCTGCCGACCGACACCTGGTGGCACACGATCGTCAGCCCGACGGGCAAGGAGAAGACCGGCTACCCGACGCAGAAGCCTCTCGGCATCCTGCGCCGGATGATCCTCGCCTCATCGAACCCGGGCGACCTGGTCCTGGACTTCTTCGCCGGCAGCGGCACGGCCGGCGTCGCCGCGCACGAATCGGGCCGACGGTTCATCCTGGTGGACGACAACCCACAGGCGTTCGAGGTCATGCGGAAACGGCTGAAGGGAATGAACGTCCGGTTCGTCAGCGCGCGCTGAAGCGGCTTGTCCGCCCGGAAATCCCCGCAGGAACATAAGACGTTTTATAAATTGTTTCACGTGGAACAATCAGACTATTCCTGATACTCATGCCTCTTTCATGCCGTCGCAATGGCGCCGTGACGACACCGTGACGGGCCGGAATGATGTCGGATGGCCCGCGCATCCCGGCAAAATGCCCCGTTTCTTGACGCCGTGGCGCAACGGACGCCGAAGGAACGCTTGTCTCGATAACCTCATCTGAAAAAACGAATCCAATCACGTTCGATACGCGCGGACAACTCGCCCACGCCCCACTTTCGCAGCTCCGTCCCCGATTCTCTGTCCCGGTCTGCAACGTTGACACGGACCACCAACGTGATAAACTGTGAGACGCTGCGGCGGGCACGGGGACAGAACTTCGCTTTGAAGGAGCGCGCGAATGGGCGTGTGCTGCTTCACCCCCAGGAAAACTGAGTTCCTCTGGTGGTATTGGCTGCTGCTTGCGAGCATTGTAGGCGTGCCGATGTTCCTGGCCGCGCTCTTCGTCGCGCGCAGGGCGGACTCTGAGGAGCAGAAACGGGCCGCTGGAAAGAGGGCCTGGTGGATTTTTCTTGCTGCCGCGGTAGTCTCATTCGCGCTCGCTACTGTGGGAGTGCTTCACGCCCCCAAGCATGTCGCCTGTCTTCCGCTCGTGTTCGGCTATCTCGTCGGGATTATAGTGGTCAACGCTGCGAATGAATTCGCGCTTCGAAGGAATCGGACCTCATTTCGAATACTGGCGGTGGTCGGTTTCCTTGGAGGCTGGTACGTGCTGTGGGTTCTCAGTCCCTGGGGCCAATATGCGCCCAGAAACCTTTCACTTTCGCCTGCTCTTGAGTTCCTTGTGTGCATGTTGCCGGCCCAGGCGTGGGGGACGTTCACCCGCGCCTCGACGCGCCGCAACGCTTGCATGTTCCTCGCCGCTCTCGTGGCAGGCGCCTTTTTTTATTGGGCGGTTGTGCGATACGGCGATGTTCAAAGCGCGTACAGTCTTTTTGCCCGGATCGGTCGGCCGAATAGCGTTGCAGTGGGATTCTGAGGCGTCGTCAATCCTGTTGGAGGCCAGGTTCCTGGAATGATCGCCGAGACGCAACAATCGCAAGTCCTCTACAGCCGACTGGCCCGACGCTACGACAGCGTATTCGAACGCGCCATTCTGGCTGAGGGCCGGCTGACCTCGTTTGTCCGGCGCCACATGGACGGTCGAAGCGTACTGGACCTGGCGTGCGGCAACGGCCGCTGGCTGAACCGCTTTGCGCCCGGCGGGTACGTCGGCCTTGATCTGAACGATGCGATGCTCGAACAGGCGAGAGAGCGCTATCCTTACGCCTCTTTTGTTCAGGGCGACATGACCGACATTCCGTTTCCGGACGGATCGTATGAAGGGGTTGTTTCACTCTTCGGCGCCATGGGCCATCTCCCGCCCGAAAGGCAAAGACGGATGGTGAAAGAGGTCCGGCGCGTGCTCGTCGAAGGCGGGACAGCCATCTTCACGAACGGGAACATGTGGTCGCCGTTTAACCTTCCAACGACGCTCAAGTCCAACCGCGTCAAGCTGGAAGGAATCCGGTTCAAAGTGCATTCGGCAACGCCGCAGTCCTTTGGAGGTCTGCTGGAAGGTTTTTCCATCCTTCGGCTTGAGAGCTACGACTTCTCCTATCTGCCCATCATGCCACTGAAGCTGCTCTGCAGTTTGATGAACCGCGACTACAGGCAGGCGTATGGCGGCATCATGGATGTCCTCGATCAATGCAGTTACGTGCCGATGCTCCGCTGGTTTGGGAAACAGCTCTTCGCCGTCTGCCGAAAGAACTGATTTTTCAGGAGTGCGGCTTCGTTATGAGACAGCACGCCGAGCCCTTGGCCAAGGTCATTGTCGCCGTGATATTTTTTATTGTCGCCGGCTCTGTCGTCGATCGTCTTGTATTTTCACCGAGCCGGTTCTTCAGGCTGCACGAGGCCGCCAAGAAAGGCGACATCCAAGCCGTGCAAGAGCGGCTTCTTAATGGCGACGACATCAACGAGCATTATATATGGGATGGTTACACGCCCCTGCACTATGCCGCGTTGTTCGGCCGGAAGGACGTAATTAAGTTGCTGCTCGCGAATCATGCCGAGATCAATCCCGGAAGATGGAGCGACGATTGGGGAGTGCGGCCGCTGCACCTGGCTGTAATCAACGGCGATGAATCCGTTGTGGCACTCCTTCTCGCCGGGCACGCGGACGTTGATGCAAGGGACGGCGCCGCTGCTGATAACACGCCCCTGCATTATGCTGCATATCTCGGCCGGAAAGTGATCGCAGGACTCCTCCTGGCGCACGGCGCCCATGTCGACGCGGCAAACAGTTCGGGGCAAACTCCTCTGTTCTGTGAGAAACCCCCGGAGATAGAGGAGATTCAGGACATTTTAGAGAAGGACAATCCCAATGCCCGTAACGACGCGCAGCCAAGCGCTGAGGATTACGCGGGCGTCGTCAAGCTGCTTCTTGCGGCGGGCGCCAACGCCAACGCCAGAGACGTTTCGGGCCATACGCCTTTGCATACAGCCGCAATGGGGGATCGCAGGGAAGTCATCAAGCTGCTTCTCGCGGCTGGTGCGAGCGTCAATGCCAGAGACCATTTTGGGTATACGCCTTTGCATTACGCTGCATTGTGGGATCGCAGGGAAGCCGTACGGCTCCTCACAGGCAGCGGCGCCGACGGGAGCGCAAAGAACGAGGACGGACAAACGCCGATGGATCTGGCTCGATCTGATGAAGTTAAGGAGGTTTTACGAGAGGCAAACCCAGCGGCGACAGCGCCACGATGATCACCGTCCGCCGCAATTTCCCATTTTACCGTCCTCGAGAGGTCAGTCCGCATTCGAACCTGAGATTCTACCCTTAACGTGACCGGCGTCAAGTAGTTTATCGCCTGCTTCGGGAGCTTCAGCGATCCCTGAGGATGGAAATAACCGGCATTGTGTCCCCAGCGAAACCGACATATCCGCCTGAAACGGTTGCGTAGCCCCGGTTTTCTTGTGACTCACGTCTCCGTCTCAAGGACAAGCGCCCAATCGTTCTGCCCGGAGCCGTTGTCCCCCGGCGTTGTGAAGCGCCGGAGGCCGACGTTCGGAAATACATCGAGGGCAGCATAGCATCCGGTGAAGGGATTGAACCAGGAGACGCGGGTTTTGCCGGCCAGCCGGGTCATGTTCACCGTAATGGTGCGCGCGGCGGTTCCGGTCGGGGGAATGTACGCAAGGACAAGTCCTCCGTCCGGGGTCCGGCCGGCGGCGACGTAATCGCTGCCGGGCGGGTTCGCGGCGGCTGCGTCCATGGCGGCCTGCACGCCGAAACCTTCGGTGACGACCTGGTGGGTATCGTCGGGGATGAGGTCGTGCCAGGCGCGGCTGGTGAAAAATTCCTTGACGTACGTCATCTGGCGGGTGCCCGGCAAGTTGAGATCGGGCGGCAACGGATTGTTTTCGACGCCGTAAAGATGGCCGGCGGCGCCGGAGAGGAGCGCCCAGTAGGCTTGGCGCCGGCACATGTAGTCCGGCCATGGCTCTTTCGCCCCATGGCCATGAATGTCGAACCGCGCCTGGCCCTCGTAGTAGGATTCGCCCAAAAGCACCGGCAACGGTTTCGTCAGCCCGGCATAATTCCCGCAGTGCCAGGCGCGCAGGGCGCCGATGTACGTGAGCGAGGCCGGGTAGAACATCTCGACGGTCATGTCCGGCGCGAATGAGGGCACGTCGCGCGACAGGCTTGGAATGTTGGGTTCAATGTTGCGGCGCCAGTGGGCGCAGTAAAACGCGCCCGGGAAGGCGGAGGCTTTCTTGATCCCCTCCAGGACCTTATGCTGAGTCGCCGCCTCGTCGGCGGTGGGAACTTTGTCGCCGCCGAAAATCCATGCGAGGTTGCGGGCGTCGCCGAGCAGCCCTCCGAGGTACTCTCCGAACGCGTAGCAGGCCTTCTCGCCGTTGGCGACCACGTCGCGCTGAAATGCGCCCGTGCCGGGGTAGCCCAGCCAGCACGGGGAAACGAGGGCGAGGAAATTTCGCGCCGCGCACTCGTCGAGAAGCCACTGGACGGTGTGGAAGTAGGCCGCGTTGGGTGAAGCGAAATCCCAGATGCCGGGGGCGAGCTCGCGGGTGAACGGGAGATTTCCCTCATAGTCGCGGAAGAAATGCCATCGGCCCTGTTGATCATATTCCTTGTAGATAGCCATAAACGCAAGCGCGTTGAACCCCTTTGCGCGCCGGTCGTCAAGGTAGGTCTCAATGGCGCTCTTGCCCATGCCTCCGTTATCCCCAATCCACGCCCAGACCCACATCGTGTCGCCATGGATAAGGAAGGGCCGGCCCTTGCGGTCAACCAGGTATCGTCCAGTGGCGCTCGGACTGAGCGGGAAAATCTCTTCAGGCGACTTGGCGTCACCTTCTCCAGACTTAGCCCGATTTGCATTTTGTTGCTTATCCGCCATTCGTGACGACGGCGACAGGGCATCCGTTGACTCAACGTTGGCCGGCCCGACGATGCCCTGCTCCCCGGCGAACAAGTCTTTGGCGAGCGCGCCCCCAGACATCGTCCCGGCTGAGACCGCCAGAGCCCTCTTCAGAAAATCTCTCCTGTTCATTGCGCCTCAAGCCTTAATGTGCAAATAACCGCTATTGTGTCCCCAGCGAAACCCCCAGCGAAACCCAGCGAAACCCCTGTGGATCTTCAGCGATCCCTGAGGATGGAAATAACTGGTAATGAGTCCCCAGCGAAACCCAATGTCCCTTTTTCCCATTTCCTATTTTCCCCATTTAAACGGCTCTGATCGTCCGCCCAATCCCAAAGTGAGCGTCCACACAATCGCCGCCTTGCGAGAGGCTTTCATGAATTGAACCCACTCTGCATCTCGTCGGTCACCACGGAGCAAAACACTCTCACACGTTGTCATCTCAAGCTCCCAGAAAGCTTGGTTGCACGGCGTAATCACCTGATAGACCGTGTGGACCGTCAGCACCAATGAAATACGGTCTGGTGCTGCTGGATGGATGCTCAAGTCTGCGCGCAATCGCGTCATGTCATACGCGACCAGATTCCAAAGAATGTGGCCTCTCTTTGCAGACAAGGATGCATCTGATGTGCCGAAAAAACGAAAACGCCTCGCTGACCAGAAGGAAATCAGCTCTCGTCGGACGGCCTCAGTCCATGGCGCTTCAATGGTCTTTGTTATCTGTCTAATGGGGCATTTCACGCTGCACTCTCCCAACGGCTTCGGGGTTCCGGGAACACCATGCATACCTACTTGTTCCAGTCGCCCGCAACACTCCGTGAGGATCTTGAGAAGGTGATCTACCAGACTCTGGCCAATTCGGCGGGCTCCGCGTCCTCTTGAATGTCCTTTTCTTCCTGCAGGTAAATACGGATCGTGTTGCTGTCCTTGCCGCGCTTGACGGTTAGTCTGCGCTCGCCCACCTGGTAGCGGATTTCGTCGGGCTTGCCGAGGAACGGGGCGACGGCTTTGCGGACCTCCTCGCCGCGGAAGTCTTTTACGATCAGCCACTCGCCCGATCCGTCGGCGACCGGGCCGCTCCGGCCGGACATCTCTCCGGGCGCGAGGGAGTCGAGCGTGACGCACAGGCCGCCTTTGCGGACGAAGTCGCGCACGGCGTCCATCGTCTGCGGGCTGATCTGCACGCCGGTGAGGAAGACCAGTTTCAGCCCCGCCAGCTCCTTCGCGCCGGCTAGGTGGTCGTACATCACCGCGCCCCGGAGCGGGCAGAAGAAGTCGTGCGGCAGGCCGTTGTAGCTGTGGTTGTGGAACGAGAGGCCGCCTTCGCGCGTCTGGCCGTGAGTCAGCAGGCTCCAGATCTGGAACCAGGCGGCCGTCGCGGGCGTGCTCTTCAGGTTCGCCGCGCCGTAGAGCGCGTCGGGCAGCCACGAGTCGGCCTGGCCCCAGCAGGAGTCGTCGAACCGGACGATGGCCACCTCGGGGCGGATGTCGAGGAAGGTGTACGGCCGCGGATGGGCCGGCACGTATTCCTTCACGAACCACTCATAGACCTTGCCGTAGGCGGTGGTCTCGTACCGGACGACGCCGTTCTCCTCCTTCCGCTCGATGAGCCCGCGGATGTTCTCGACGAAAATGCGCCGGGCCCCGATCCAGTAGGCGTAGAGGAGCGAGCAGCGCAGTTCCTCCGGCGGATGGCCCGGGAAGCCGGAGAGCCCCCACAAGTCCGGCGTGACGCAGAACTCGCGCCCGTACTCGCGCGCCGCTCCCATCGCGATGGCGGCGAAGACCGGGTCAATGCCTTCCTTCAGGAACTTGGTGGCCGGATCGAAGCCGGCCCGGGCGAAGGTGTGGAACATGACGGGGAAGACGTGCTCGCTCATGGGCGTGACGCCCGCACGGCGGTAGTTTTCCGCGACGGCCCTGGCGCTGGAGCAGACGGCGTTGTACGCCTGTTCCAGCGTCATCCCGTCGGTGGCGGCGAAGTACGGATGCACGCGGTCGGTCGAGCGGTCGTCCGACCCGCCGTTGGTGTTGTTGCCGCGGCGCATCTGGCCGTGCTCCGCCTCGTCGTAGAGCACGCCGCGGAACTCCGGATGCTGCACGGCGATCTCCAGCGTGCGGCCGGTGATGTCCCAGCGGTGAGTCCCGTCCGGGTGGGCGAGAACGTCCTTGCCGTCCTTGTCCAGGATGTCGCCTTCCTTGGTGTAATTGGTGACCTCCTGGTTGGCGAAGAAAGTCAGGTGAGCCGCGCGGCACGCCGCGGAGAAGTCGGCGAGGCCCTGCTCGGAGGCTTCCCATCGGCGGCCCCGGCCGGCGTCATTCCGCTCGGGTCCGAACTGGCAGACGATGAACTCGGCGCCGAGGTCACGGACGGCTTTCAGATAAATCGCAAGGGACTCGGCGTCGCGCGGCGCGCCGCCTTCGAGGCCGAACTCGCAAGTGGATTTGGGCATAGCGTTTGTCTCCTGCGCGCCCTCCGCGCCGTTCGAGACGGTCCCGGCTGAGATCAACGCCGCCAGCGTCAGCGTTCCCAGGACCGCGGACCCGATCGTTGTGACTGGCTTCACGTTACGCCTCCAATCGTCCTCGTCTTCACTCTCGTCCTCGTCCGCGTCCTCGTCCTCGTCCTCGAACTCGTCCTCGAACTTCCTTACGGAACGGCCGAGGACGAGGACGAGGACGACGACGAGGACGAGTACGATACTTTCTGTCACCCGCGCGAATTACGCGACGCGCTCCGGGCGTCCGATCCTCGTCATGCGCGGAAATTACCCCTCCGCAGGCGCCCTGTCAAGATGGAATAACGGTTCAGGCGGCCCAAGCGGGAATCCGGCTTGCGGAATCGCGCGCAAAGGGTAAAATGAAAGGCGGGACGTCTCAGCGCCGTTGTGGGGCTTGCATTCATGCAGTAAGTTGCGGATCGGACGCGCAACGACCATGAAGGTCAACGTGCTGCAGAGGTTCACGCTGCTGAGCGCCGGGGCCACCGCCGTGCTGGCGGTCGGGATGGCCCTGATCGTGTCCTTCATCCTTTCCCGAAACCTCCTCTCGCGCGAGGCGCAGGTCACGACGGACGCATTGCGCGTCGTCACGAACGTTGACCTTCCGCAAGAGGAGTTCGACCGCGCCGTGCGCGAGAAGGATGAGCAGACGTTCCGCTACATCTGGGGGCACCTGCAGCAGATCCCGGAAGTGTTCCGGGTGAAGTTCTACGACACCACCGGAAAGATCGTCTGGTCCGACGAGCCTCGACTGATCGGCAAAGACTACCCGGATGATGAGGAACTTCACGAAGCACTTGACGGCAAAGTGAGCGTCGAGATGGGCGCGCGGAAGATTGAACACGAGTTCGAGAAGGGAATCGCGCCGGAAGCGGAAATGCTCGAACTCTATGTGCCGCTTCTCACCGAAAGCCGGCATTCGGTTTACGGCGTCGCCGAGATTTACAAACGCCCGACCGCATACCTGGAAAGGCGGCGCAACGGGCTGACCCTGGTTTGGGCCGGCACGCTCGGCGGCGGACTGGTGCTCTTCTTCTCCCTGTTCGGCCTGTTCCGCAGCGCGCTCCGCGAGCAGAACCGGCTTCACGCCGTTGAGCAGCGATATGCCGCGGTGGAGGCCGAGATGAAGGTGGCCGGCGCCATCCAGGCGCGCCTGCTTCCTCAGACTCTGCCGGAGGCGTCCGGATATGCATTGGCGGTTTTTTACCAGTCCCACCGCGAGATCGGCGGAGATTACTATGACGCCTACCTTCTGGCGGACGGAAGCCTGTGCATGACCGTCGCCGACAACATGGGCGAAGGGATTCCCGGCGCGCTGCTGATGGCCGATACGCGCATGGCGATGGCCGCGCGGGCGGGCGCGCTGACGAAGGCGAGCGACGTCGTGCGGGCGGCCAACCGCGCGCTGGTCGCGACCGCGCCGCCGGAGACGTTCGTGACGGCGATCTTCGCCAAACTTGAACCCGGGACACGCCGGCTGACTTACTGCAACGCCGGCCACCCGCCGGGAATGGTGGCGCGCGGGTCCCGGATCATCCTGCTCGATAAGGGCGGCATGCCGCTGGCCGTGGAACTGGATGAGGAGTACGAAGAGGACGAGGTTCTCCTGGAACCGGGCGACGCGCTGCTGTTGTACACGGACGGGCTGATCGAGGCGGCGAACCTGAAGGAGGAACTCTTCGGCGAAGAACGCCTCGCGCGCGTCCTCGGCTACGCCGCCGCAACGCGCGATCCGGAGGCCATTCTCCGGCAGGTCCGCGAGGCGGTGGAGGCCTTCCGGGCCGGCGTGGAGCAGCGCGACGACGTCGCCATGCTGTGCATGGTGGTCAAGACGTCCGGGCCGGCGGAATCCGGCGACCGGACCTCGACATGAAGACCCGCAAGAGCGGTGGCTGCTCGCCTTATTCGCCGCTTGTAGTGTGCCCGTCAGGGCATACGTTAATGTAGCGCCTGACGGCGCCACTACAAGCAACGCGCCCGCACAGGAGCGGCGCCTGTGCCGCACTTCTTCAACTGGCCGCTACGGTTTGTCTGAGCCTGGGGCCAGCAGGACGATAAATGCGCACCGCGCGAAGTAGAGCGCGGCTTGCAGAATGAAAAGCATCCGCCGATCCTCCTGCTGAACTCCGCCGCTCAGCAGCCCGTTGAAAAAGTGTGGCGCACACGCCATGCCTGGGCTAGCGGTTTGCTTGTAGTGGCGCCGTCAGGCGCTGCATTAACGTATGCCCTTACGGGCACACTACGAGCGGCCACACATTTTCAACGAGCTGTTAGCGCGCGGAAAAAAGCGGGCCGCTCATCCATGTCAGCAGGCTCTAGCGCCAATTCGGATGCCGCCAGGTCATTTATTCCGAAGGCGCACACTGTAGAACCCACTCAAAACAAGGACGAGCGGCCACAATAGCCAATCCGATCAGGTCACGTTCGATGAATGGGAAAGCAAGTCCCGTGCCGTTGGGCCGGCCGCGTCGGCCCGGAGGAAGCGCAGCCGAAGGGCTTGCCATAAGACGCAATGTGATGGCGAGTTGCGGCCGGAGGTTTTGCCGGGGCTGGATTTGCGGCGCCTTGGAATGCTATGCGCGACGCGGCGCGGATGTCTCAGGGCGATACGGTACGTTGCAGATTGAATTGGAGCGGGTTTCGCAAACGGTAGAACGACAGGCGCGTGAATTACGCGGCGCCCCGCGGGCAGAACCAATCGTCCTCGTCCTCGGCCTCGGCCTCGAATTTCCGTTCAGAACGGCCGAGGACGAGGACGAGTACGAGTACGATTGCGATGCGATCATCGCACGCCTGCGCCGGCCGAATCATCCCTCTCGCGCGGCGTCCACCAGCGCGAGAACGTTTTCGATCGGCACGTCGCGCTGGATGGCGTGGGCGGCGGCGAGAATGTAGCCTCCTCGGCCGCGGAAGAGCGCGGTCATCTTCGCGGTCTCCGCGCGCACGTCGGCGGCGGTTCCGAACGGCAGCGTGCGCTGCGTCGAGATGCCGCCGTAGAAGGCCAGCCGCCCGGCGAACCGGCCGGCGAGCCGCGCGACGTCCATGACTTCCGGTTGAAACGGATTGAACACCTGCGCGCCGGCGGTGCGGAGGTCCTCCAGGACCGCCGAGCAGTCGCCGCAGCAGTGGAAGAAGACGTCGAGCCCCGCCGATTTCGCGGCGCCGAAGATCCGGCCGAGCCTCGGCGCGAAGTAGCGCCGGAACATGCCCGGCGAAAAGAGCAGCCCGGTCTGCTGGGCATAATCGTCATAGAAGAAGATGCCGTCGGCGCCGCGCCGGGCGACCTCGCGCACGATGCCGATGCTGAAGTGCATGAGCCGGTCGAGCAGGGCCTCGGTGAACTCCTCGCGCAGCGCCATGTCCATCATGAAATCCGCCATGCCGCGCAGGAACCAGGCGCGCTGAAACAGCGGCGAGCTGAAACAGGCCAGGAGATAGCGGTCGCCGGCGGTCGCGGCGATCTTTTCGTAGCCGCTCCATCGCCGCGGGTCGGCCGCGTCGGGGACCGGGCAGAGGTCCAGGTCCGCCGCGGCGATCACCTGGTTCTGGGGCACGCCGATGTCGTCGCCGCCGCGCTTGTCCCAGATGACGCCGAACTCGTCGCGGAAACGCTCCTCGCCGAGGGGCTCCATGAGCCCGGCGGCGACGCGGTTGACCTCGGCGCCGGCGTTCGAGCCGACGTTGATCTGGAGGATGTAATTCCCGACCGCCTGGTCCACGTCGGGATTGCCGTAGTGCTCGGCGAGCCTCCGGCGCATCGGGCGCGTGAAGTCGAAATTGTACGGCATCGGGCGCACCGGCTGAAAGGCGAGTGTCTTGCGGACCGCCTCTTTGCGGGTCACCGGAGCAGCCTCCTATTGAAGAACCGTGACGAAGCTCCGGACAGGATAACAGGATCACGAGGATGAGAAAAGGCCGTCTTGCGCGTCCGGCGAAGCCGGCTTTTAGCGGCCCATTGAATCGCTCGTAGTGGCGCCGTCAGGCGCTACAATAATGTATGCCCTTACGGGCACACTACGAGCGTCACACTACGAGCGTCACACTACGAGCGTCCCTCAATACTTCCGCAGGACGCCGACGACGACGCCGCGGATTTCGACGTGTGCGGCATAGGTCGGCGACAGCTTCGGGTTCGCGGGCTGGAGGCGGATGCGGCCGTTCGGCTCGAGGTAGAATTTCTTCAGCGTGGCCTCGCCGCCGGGCAGGATGGCGACGACAGTCTCGCCGTTGACGGCGGTGGAGCGGCGCTCGCAGATGACGTAGTCGCCTTCGCGGATCTGTTCGTCAATCATCGAGTCGCCGCGCACGCGGAGGAGGAAAGGATCGGGGCGGCCGCGGATCAGCTCGGAGAGATCGAGCACCTCGCGCTCTTCGATCGCCTCGATCGGCGCGCCGGCGGCGATGGTCCCTGCCAGCGGGATGCGCCGGCCGAAATGCGGCCTGGGCGGTTCGGAGATTTCGATGGACCGCGACTGGTAGCGGCTGCGGCGGATGGCGCCGCGTTTCTCGAGCGCCCGGAGGTGCTGCAGGGCGGTGATCTTGGAGACGCCGAATTCGCGCGCGATCTCCTCGAGCGTCGGCGCGTACTCGTGCGAGTCGCGGAACTTCCGGACGAAGCGCAGGACGTTGAGCTGTTTCGGAGTCAGGTTCATCGGGGCCTTTCGCTCCAGAAGAGAGCCATTAACCTCTGCCTAACATTATCGCGCGAGGGGCGGCTGAAGTCAAGCCAATGAAAGTTGGGAATGCGGGCCAGGCCATCGAGAGCGCGGGGAAACAGGATCCGGGAAAACACGAAGGGCGCGCGGATCGGATCGAGACCCGCGCGCCCTCAACTATTGTCCTGCAACTGCTCTTCCCGCGAAACGACTTCAGGCCTTGGCCATCTTCCGGCGGGCCAGCGCGCCGACGAGGCCGATTCCGAGGAGCGTCAGAGTCGCCGGCTCTGGAACGCCGCCCGGGCCGCTGGTAGCGGTCGTGTCAGGAACGGGAATCCAGCATGTGAACGGCGGGGTATTGGTACCCGGATAGCTGCCGATGCCGGAGTTCCAGGCGTAGGTGCCGCACGAGCCGTCCTGCGCGTAGAAACTGCCCCACATCGGCGAGTGCGTGCACTGGAAGGTGAAAACGTCCGGGTTGCACGATTCGGAGAGTTCAACCGCATAAATGCTGGTCGGCAGGCCCGGATTGCTGCTGGTGCACTTATAGGTCTGTGGCGCGGATATCTCGCAATCGGCGCCGTTGAACCAATCGAAAACCTGTTTGTAGTTGCTCGCCGTGACCGTGGAACTGACTTCGAGCAGCATGTGGCAGACCTGGTCCTGCAGGCACGTCTTGCCGTTGGCTTCGGTGAACGTGTATGTATATGTCCACATGCCGCCTGCGGCTTCCGAGATGTTCCAGCAAAGCTCGATCCCGGTATTCTTTCCGGAAGAGCTCCAGCCGCCGCTGCCGACGATCCCGTTGGAACCCGGCGTTGACCTGTTGCCCTGGAGATTGCTTCCCGTCACCGGGAAGCTGATTGCGCTCGCCACGGAAGCCATCAACGCGACGATAAATGCGGCTGTGACCAGTTTTGTCATCTCTTCCCCTTTACAGTCTGAAAAGCACGCCCCCGCAGCTGACTAATCTCTCGATGCGCGCCACATGGCTGCGCTTACTAGCTTATATCGTAGCAAACCTTGTTCCTGCCGGGAACGGAATCGTAATTGGTGACAGATATTGCTGTAACGACAAGCCATATAAAGTCTTACGCCCGTAGTCCCGACTAGTTGAAATGTGGCGACTTCCATTGAAATGTTGTGCAGATTCAACACCCGGCCGACGCATGACTATTCCTTTAGACACGGCACTATCCCGCAGATTCCGAGCCGATTCGCCCTCGGCGGGCCGCCCGAGACCTGCCGCGCCGCCCCTGGCTTCCATCCGCAAGGCCGCGGAAAGCTCCCGGCGGCGACCGCGCCTGCGATTATACCACGGCCTGCGCCCTGGGCAAGTGAATGATGTCTTCTCTTCGCGCATACTACCCTCGCCGCCGGGCGCTCTTGAAGAACTCGACTGTCTTGAGCAGCCCCTCTTCGAACGACACCTTCGGCTCGTAGCCGAGGAATTTCTTTGCGGCGGAGATGTCCGCCAGGGAGTGCATCACGTCGCCGGCGCGGCGCGGCTCATATTTCGGCGGGACGTTCTTGCCGAGGAGCCGGTTGATCGCGGCGATGACCTGGTTGACGGTCACCGACGAGCCGCAGCCGACGTTGAAGACTTTGCCGGGCGCCTCGGGCGCCTCCGCGGCGAGCAAGTTCGCGTGGACGACGTTCTCGACGTACGTGAAGTCGCGCGACTGCTCGCCGTCGCCATAGACGACCGGCGCGCGGTCCTCGAGGATGGCGGTGGTGAAGAGCGGGATGGCGGCGGCGTATTGCGACTTGGGGTCCTGCCGCGGGCCGAAGACGTTGAAGTAGCGCAGCGACACGGTCTCGAGCCCATAGCAGCGCCAGAAGGCATAGAGGTAGTGCTCGCCGGCCAGCTTGCCGACGGCGTAGGGCGAGAGCGGCTGCGGGAGCAGCGTCTCGACGCGCGGGAAAGTCGGCGAGTCGCCGTACGCGGCCGAGGACGCGGCGTAGATGACGCGCCGGACGCCCGCCTCTTTCGCCGCCCAGAGCAGCGCCACGGTGCCGTCAATGTTCGCGCGGTTGCTGGCGATCGGGTCGGCGACGGAGCGCGGGACGCTCGGCAGCGCGGCTTCGTGGAAGACGACTTCCGCGCCCTGGACCGCGCGCCGAAGCGCCGCCGGGTCGTTCAAGTCGCCCTTGATCACGGTCAGCCCGGTCTTGAACGCGGCCAGGTTCACCTCGCGGCCGGTGGAAAAATCGTCCAGGATGCGCACGCGCGCGCCGCGCTTGAGGAGCGCTCCGGCGATGTGCGACCCGATGAACCCCGCGCCGCCGGTAATCAGCCAGTCGCCCATGAATGCCCCCTTTCATCTTTCAGCACGTCGTAATCGTAATCCTAATCGTAATCGGCCGTGGTTCGCCGTTTCAGTCGCTTGTAGTGGCCCCGTCAGGCGCTATAGAGCAACGCATGCCCTTACGGGCACACTACGAGCATTGAGATTACTTCGCCGCCGATGCCCGGTCAAGGGACGTTCTCGTCGTCGGGCGGCTCGTCGTCGTCGGGATCGAGCAGGCCCCATTCGCGCTCCTGCTCTTTCCATCGCTCGCGCTGGCGGCGGCTTCGGCTGCGGACGACCAGGAAGACCAGGACGGTGGCGAAGGCCATGCCGCTCCAGAAGGTGATCGAGCCGAGGATCGTTCCCAGCATGGATTGCATGGCCGTTCGGCGCCCCGAGCAAAGTCGAATGGGTTCCCCTGAGCGAAGTCGAAGGGGCGCCCCTAACAGCCCGTTGAAAAAGTCTGGCCGCTCGTAGTGTGCCCGTCAGGGCATACGAAGTAGCGTCTGACGGCGCCACTACAAGCGAGCCACTAGCCAAGGCGTGGCGTGCGCGCCACACTTTTTCAACGGGCCCCTCAGCGAGCGGTTACGTTTCGGGCGGCTTGGGCTTCGCCTCGACCACGTCGCGGTCGAGCAGCGCGGTGATCTCGGCCATGCGCTTCTGGACGTGCCGGATCTCGTCGCGCAACTCGGGCAGCTTGTGGAGCGCGGCGACGGCGCGCTTCATCTCCTGCATCGGCCGGGCGGGCGAGCCGAAGTACGTGCCGTTCGCCGGCAGCTCGTGGCTGACGCCCGACTGCGCGGCGACCTGGACGTTGTCGCCGATTTTCAGGTGCCCCGCCACGCCGACCTGCCCGCCGAAACTGCAGTGGCTGCCGATCTTCACGGACCCGCTGACGCCGACCTGGCTGACGAAAAGGCAGTCCTCGCCGACTTCGACGTTGTGGCTGATCACCACGAGGCTGTCAATTTTCGTCCCGCGTCCGACGGAGGTGTTGCCGAGTCCGCCGCGGTTGATGACTGAGTTCGCGCCGACGCTCACGTCGTCGCCGATGACGGTGATGCCGACCTGCGGGATGCGCTCGTACGGGGATTTCAGGTCCACGGCCGGCGCGCCGGCCGGCGCTCGGCCGCTGGCGAGCATTTCCAGGAGGTAATGTTTCTTCGCGTCCACCGGCGCCCAGCCGAAGCCGTCGCTGCCGATGCTCACGTTCGCGTGGATGATGCAGCGCTTGCCGATCCGCACGCCGTGGTAAATGGACGCGTTCGGGTGGATCCACGTCCCCTCGCCGATCGAGGCGCCCCGCCCGATGAAGACGCCCGCCATGATCGTGGCGCCCCTCCCGATTTCCGCGCCATCCTCGATCACCGCGCGCGGCCCGATCGAGACATCCTCACCGATCCGCGCCGTCGGCGCGACGATGGCCGTCGGGTGAACGCCCGGCGTGCGCGGCGCCCGCTGCTCCATCAGCGCGCCGACCGCGCGGGCGAAGGCCAGGTACGGGTTGATCGTCACGATCAGGTTCCTGCGCATATTGCGGAACGCCGGCGCGACGATGATCGCCGAGGCCTTCGTCGTCTCCAGGAAGGGCGTGTACTTCGGGTTGCTGACGAACGTGATCTCGCCGGCTCCGGCGTGGTCAATCGCGGCTACGCGCTCGATGACGCATTCCCCGTCGCCGACCAGTTCACCCCCGAGCAGGGCCGCAAGGTCGCGCAGCTTCAAAGCCATCTGGTTCTCCGAGTCGTTCCGCGCAAGGTCTCAGCCCGACCGCGCGGGGTCGGGCAACGTACGATTTTAGCAGACTGGCCGCAGGTGTCAACCGAGAACGGCGGCGACGAGGTCAGAAGTATGAATGATGAGTGACGAAGTGCTTCATCATTCATCACTCATCGCTCACACTTTCCCCGCCCTCCTGACGCTCCCGCGGCAACAGCCGCCGCGGCTTCCGCCACGGAAAAGCGCGCTCGCGGCATCTCGCTGTCGCTCGCCCGGCAACAACGGAGGTTGCTCGATGGAAAGCTCGTCGAGCGCAACTTCAGCCGGCGCCGCCGGTTGCGCATTCGGCCTCCTCGGCTTCTCCACGGCATGGCGTTCGCGCTTGTGGAACGCGGCAAAGGAGAGTCGAAAACCATGGATGAATCCGCCGGAGACCCGGACAAAACCCATCGCTCCGAACCGCAGGCCCAGGCGCAGGAGAGCGTGACTTCCGCCGGGAAGCCGGCCGAGCCGCTCGAAATCGTCGCGCACGTCGCGCGCCGCACTTTCACGACGCTGGAACGGAAAGCCGGCGCGTCGCCGAGCCAGGTCACCACCTGGACGGTGGAGTACATCTCGAGCCATTTTGCCGAGAAGGTCTCGCTCGCCGCCATGGCGCGCGGCGCGCAACTGAGCAAGTACCACTTCCTCCGGAAATTCCGCCAGGAGGCGGGCATAACGCCGGGCGCGTTTGTGAAGCGGTACCGGATCGTCCAGGCGATGGACTACCTCACCGGCACGCGGCACACGGTCAAGAAGGTCGGGCAGATGGTCGGCTATCGCGACCCGGCCGCCTTCTCGCGCGCCTTCACCCAGATCGCCGGCACGCAGCCGTACCTCTACCGCGTAACGCGCCAGGCGAAGGAGGCGGAGGAAGAGCCGCTCCATCAACCGTAGCGCACCGATTTCAGACGCTGAGACTCGTGCTACGTAGCGAAGGTCGCTGCTTCGCAGAGTGGCAGGCGCTGGAAGCGAATCAGAATCAACACAACATTGAAACGTAGTTTTGCCGCGAAGAGGCGCAAGGAACGGAAAGCGACCTTTGTGCAGTTCTCTTGCGCCTCTTTGCGGCAATACGGCCGTTCCGGGCCGTCAGACGGGCACGGGGAGTTTTTGCACGCGGCGCTCCACCTTGTGGTGCACAAGGTCATAGGTCGTCTGGAGATTCATCCAGAACTGCGGGCTGTTTCCGAGCGCCTTGGCGAAGAGCCTCGCGGTCTCCGGCGTAATCGCGCGCCGGCCGTTGACAATCTCATTGATTCGCTTGAAGCTCACCCCGATATGCCTGGCGAAAGCCAGTTGGGTGATCCCGAGCGGCTTGAGGAACTCCTCCAGGAGCATCTCGCCCGGAGAAGTGGGGTTCTTCGGAAGCCTGTTCATCATGGCCCTGACTCCTTCAGCGCAGCGTTAACTTGTGCAGCCTTCACGCCTCCGGCGGCGACTGCTCCGGCAGTTCCAGCGCGCGCGGGGAGCCGTCTTGCGGCTCGAGCGGCGGGATTTCTTCGGACGGCGTCGCGCTGAGTTCCTTCAGCTTCCGGGCGCTTGGGAGCAGGCGGCCGTTGATGGAGACTACGGCTTTGTTGTAGCTCTCCATCGCGCGGCTGAGTTGCGCGCCGACTTCGTCGAGGTACTCGAAGACCTTCGCGGCGCGCTCGTAGAGCCGCTGGCCTTCCTGGCTGATCTTGCGCGCGTTCTCCTCGATCTCCGCCTGCCGCCAGCCGTGCGCGACGGTGATGAGCAGCGGGATCAGCGTCGTCGGCGTCGCGAGCATGACGCCGCGCTGAATGCTGTCCTCGAAGAGCGCCGGGTCGGCCTGGATCGCGGCGCTGAAGAACGCGTCGCCGGGGATGAACAGCACGGTGAACTCCGGGGCGCGGTCGAACTGACGCGCGTATTCCTTCGACGCGAGCCGCTCCATATGCTCGCGCACGTGCCGCGCGTGCTCCCTGAGTTTTTCCCGGCGCGCGTTCTCGTCGGAGGCGTCGTGCGCTTCGAGGTAGGCGCTCAGCGTCACCTTCGAGTCCACCACGATGTCGCGCCCGGCAGGCAGGTGGACGATCATGTCCGGCCGGAGCCGGCCGTTCTCGCCGTCCACGGAGACCTGCTCGGAGAAATCGCGGCCCGGCGTCATGCCCGCCGCCTCGACGACACGCCGCAGGTTCATCTCGCCCCAGAGCCCGACCGCCTGCGACGAGCGCAGGGCGCCGGCCAGGTTGCCCGCCTCGCGCTGAATCTTGTCCTGCCCGTCGCGGAGGAGCGACGCCTGCTGGCCGAGTTCCGCGTTAGCCTTGTTCAGGACCAGGAGTCCCTCCTGGTAGCGCTGGAGCGACTCGGAGAGCGGCTGGAGGATTTTCTCGATGGACTCGCGGCGCTTCTCGAGGTTGCCGTCCTCCTGCGCGACGAGCGTCTCCAGGTGCGCGCGCGCGAGACGGACGAACTCGGCGCTGTTGGCCTTGAGCGTTTCGCCGGCGAGCGCTTTGAAGGTCTCCTCGAATTTTCCGCGCGCGTCGTTGAGGAGCAGGAGCTTCTCCTGGTTCTGAGCGCGGGCGGCCTCCATCTGCGCGGTCAGCCCGGCGAGGCGGGCCTCGACCGCGGACCGCGCCTCGGCCGCGGCGCGCAGCGACTCCTCGCGCTGGGCGAGCGCGGCCTGGAGTTCGGCGATCCGCGCGTCGCGCGCTTCGACCTGCGCGGCCAGCGCCGCCGATTCAGCCGCGCGCCGGCTGGAACGATTCGCCATCAGCGCGTACGCCACCGCGGCGCCCAGGACGAGGCCGCCGATCAGGCAGAGGATTTCCATCGCGCATCAACTCCATTCTGCTCGTAGTGGCGCCGTCAGACGCTACAGAGGAACGTATGCCCTTACGGGCACACTACCAGCAATCCCACTGTAAAATCGCGCGCCGAGAATGTAAAATGATCGGATGCCTTACGCGGCACATTCTACATATTTGGTCTGACAGATGCATGGCCGACTTGCAAGTGCTTTCCTCTGGATGAAGGCGAAATGATGCGCGTCATGTGCTGGATCGTGCTGTTGCTGCCTTTCGCGGGCGGCTGCGCGGGGCCGCACAGGGGCGGCGCCGTGGAGACCAGCGCGGCGATCGGCGTCTGCTTCGACGACGGAACGCAGATCAAAATCCACGAGGCGGTGTCCGCGCAGCTCGACCGGCAGGATGTCGAACTTGTCGGCTGCGTGGGCGCGAAGGCCGAGGCCGGACGCGCGCCGCAGTTGGAATGGCGGCGGCCGAGAAAATTCGAGGGCGTCCGCGCGGCCGAGCCGCTGCCGCAGCGCCCGGCGGATGCGCGGTTCGGCTATTCGTTCGAGCGCGGGCCGCTGCACCTGACGGTGATCGAGACGGCCGAGCCGATGACGGCGAATTCCGAGGCGTACCTGTGGCTGATGGAGGATTTGTCGCTGGCGACGCAGCCGTGGAAGGTGGTGATCCTGTCGCGGCCGATCGTCTCGCCCAGCCCGATTCGAGTGGACGAGGACCGGCTGGACCTGGCGGCGCTGCTCGCGCGCGAGGGCGTGGCGCTCGCCATCGCGACCGGCGGCCCGGCGTATTTCCGGACGGCGCGGATCGGCGATTCGCGGACGGAGTCGGTCCGCTACGTGATCCTCGGCGGCGAGGCCGCTAGCGCGCCGCCGAAGCCTGCGCCGGAATGGACGGTCTGCACGATCAGCGAGCCCTGCGTCTGCGTGTTGGACGTGACGAAGAACCGCCTGCGATGGACGGCGCTCGACCTGCAGGGCCGGCTGCTCGACCTGCTCGATGTGCCCGCCGGCGAGAATTCCGCCGGCGGCGCGCCGCCGGCCGGCAGCCCGCCGCTCCCGATCGGCAAGGTCTCCGAGAGCAACGTGCGGAGCTTCACGTGGAGCGAGGTGCTCGCGAGCGAACGGGCGCAGACGATGCCGGACGAAAAATGAGCGGCGAGTACTCCGCGAAGTTCAGCGCTCGCTTTTCAGTTTTCCGTCCTCTATACTGATTCCCAGTCGTTCCTGTTGTCTTGGTGTCTTCGTGGTAAATGTTCGGGTCGTGGAGGTTGCCGATGCGGAAGGCGAAGGTCGCCGCGGACTTTGAGCGCCCGAGTTGGGACGAATATTTTTCGCGCATCGCGGTCGAGGTCTCCAAGCGCGCGACCTGCCTGCGGCGTCACGTCGGCGCGATCCTGGTGCTGGACAAGCGCATCTTGGCGACCGGCTACAACGGCGCGCCGCGCGGCCTGCGGCATTGCCTGGAAGCCGGCTGCCTCCGCGCGAAGCACGGCGTTCCGTCCGGCGAGCGGCACGAACTCTGCCGCGGGCTGCACGCGGAGATGAACGTGCTGATCCAGGCGGCCAGCCACGGCATCCGCGTCGAGGGCGCGACGCTCTACTCGACCTCGTTCCCCTGCTCGCTCTGCGCGAAGATGATCATCAACGGCGGCATCCGCAGGGTTGTCGCGCAGTCCGACTACGCCGACGCGCTCGGCAAGGAACTCCTGGCCGAGGCGAAAGTGAAGACGGAGATCTTCGATTATGAGCGCCGCAAAACCAGGCCCTTTCCGATACTCCGTCGGCCGTTGCGCCGCCCGGCGCTGCACGCGCGCCCTGCCGGAAACCTGCGGGGCGAAAAAACGAGAATTCCGAAAAAATAATTGCCCCAAGTCGCTAGCCCAAGCCAAATAGCTACTTAGCGATTCCCTAATGGGCCGCATAAATTTGACAATACCAGATGTGGTGCCTTATACTTGCCCCCCGCCTAGGTGTTGTGGAAACCGCTCGAATGCAGTTGCGGCGCTTTTCAGCGGGCAGAGACGCAAAAGAAGCACGCCGGACAAGGGGATTCGCGCCATGCGCTGTCCTTACTGCCGTGAGAACCGCGATAAGGTCGTGGACTCACGCGCGTCAGGGGATGCCGGTATGATCCGCAGGCGCCGGGAGTGCCTGGCCTGCGGCCGGCGCTTCACGACGTATGAGAAAATCGAGGTCCACCCGATCCGGGTGATGAAGAAGGACGGGCGTCGCGTCGAATTCGACCGCAGCAAGATCATGAGCGGCCTCATCCGCGCCTGCGAGAAGCGGCCGATCTCGACGGAGACGCTCGAAAGGGTGGTCTCGGAAATCGAACAGGAGGTGTACTCGCACTACGACAAGGAGGTCACGTCGCGCCAGGTCGGGCAGTTGGTGATGAGGAAGTTGCGGGCGCTGGACCAGGTGGCGTACGTGCGGTTTGCGTCGGTGTATCGGGAGTTCAAGGACGTGAGCGAGTTCGTCGAAGAAGTGAAGCCGATGCTCGATCGAGATCGCTGAGGCGGGATCATTGATGGTCACATTCATGTTCGTAAAATTCAAAACAGGGAAATCATATGCGCGTCAACATCATCCGGGAGGTTCGCAAGCGTTCGGGGCAGCTCGTTCCATTTAATCAGGAGAAGATTGCCAACGCGATTTTCAAGGCGGCGCAGGCGGTGGGCGGCGAGGACCGGCAGATGGCCGACGAGCTCGCCGATGTCGTGACGATGTTCCTGGAAAAGCAGTACGGCCCCAGCGAAACCGGAGGCGTCGCCGGCGCCCCGACGATCGAAGAAATCCAGGACATGGTCGAGAAGGTGCTGATCGAGACGGGGCACGCGAAGACGGCGAAGGCGTACATCCTCTACCGCGAGCGGCGCGCGCGCATCCGCGATACGGTGAAGGTCCGCAAGCAGATCGCCGGCCGCAACAACCCGACGGACCTCTCGCTGCTGGTGGACCCGGCGACGCGCGACGAGATCCGGTCGTGGAACAAGCAGCTCATCGCGCTGGCGCTCGAGAAGGAAGCCGACGTCCCCGCGCCGGTGGCCGCGGAGATCGCCTCTGCCGTCGAGGGCCGCATCCTCGCCAGCGGCATGAAGCGCATCAGCACCAGCCTCATCCGCGAACTGGTGGACAACGAGCTGTTCGAGCGCGGACTGCGCAACAGCCTTGAGAAACAGCTCTCCATCGGCATGCCCATCTTCGACCTCGAGCAGGTGATCTTCTCGAAGAGCAACGAGAACTCCAACATCGCCTCGAACAACCCCGAGGCGATCAACCTCACCATCGCCGAGAACACGCTCAAGCAGTACGCGCTCAAGAAAATCTTCAGCAAGGACGTCGCCGAGGCGCACCTGCAGGGCATGGTCCACCTGCACGACCTGGGCTATCCCACGCGCGTGTACTGCTCCTCGCACTCGCTGGAGTACCTGAAGAAGTACGGCCTGTCGCTGCTGAACCTGGACACGCACTCCGCCCCGGCCAAGCACGCGCGCACGCTCACCGGCCACCTGAACACCTTCCTCGCCTCGATGCAGGCGTTCTACGCCGGCGCGCTCGGCGTGGGCTACATCAACATCCTTTACGCGCCCTACCTCGAGAACCTCGACGACAAGACCATGCGCCAGGAAGCGCAGCACCTGATCTTCAGCGGATCGCAGAGCGCCTTCTCGCGCGGCGGCCAGACGCTGTTCCTCGACTTCAACGTCCACACCGGCGTCCCGCGCTACATGCGCGACATCCCGGCGATCGGCCCGGGCGGCGTGGAGACCGGCCGCACCTACGGCGATTACGAGGAGACCGCGATGCGCTTCACGCGCGCGCTCCTCGACGTGTGGCGCCGCGGCGACTCGAACGGCCACGTCTTCGCCTTCCCCAAGTGCGACCTGCACGTCAACGCCGAGACCTTCTCCGACCCGCGGCAGCTCGAACTGCTCGAGTACGCCTGCCAGGCCGCCAGCGAGAACGGCACGCCCTACTTCGTCTTCGACCGCGACGAGGTCACCCTCTCGGCCTGCTGCCGCCTGCGCACGACCATCGAGGACAACTACATGCTCCGCCACCTCGAGAGCATGCGCTTCTGCGGCTTCCAGAACATCACCGTCAACCTGCCGCAGGCCGCCTACCGCGCCGGCCCCGGCAACCTCGAAGGCCTCTACCGCGAGATTGACCGCGCGATGGAGATCGCCTTCAAGGCGCACTATCAGAAACGCACCTTCGTCCAGCGCCTCATGGCCGGGCCGACCATGCCGCTCTGGCAGATCGGCAAGACCGCCGACGACGGCCGCCCCTACGTGGACCTCGACAAGTGCACCTACATCGTCGGCCTCATCGGCCTGAACGAATGCCTGCAGCACCTCACCGGCCAGGAACTCCACGAGAGCGACGCGGTCTTCAAGCTCGGGCTGAAGATCGTGACCTACATGCACTTCCGCTGCAAGGAGGAAGGGAAGAAGAGCGGGCTGAAGTTCGCGCTCGAGGAATCCCCCGCCGAGAGCGCCGCGCGCCGCCTGGCCAAGATTGACCTGCGCCGCTACCCGCAGGCGGAGAAGGTCGTCCGCGGCAGCATCGCCGACGACGAGATGTATTACACCAACTCCATCCACCTGCGCGCCGACGCGCCGGTGGACCTCATCACGCGGATCCGCATGCAGAGCAAGTTCCACCCGCTCATCGAGAGCGGCGCCATCATCCACGCCTTCGTCGGCGAGGAGCGGCCCTCGCCCGCCAGCGTCCTGGCGCTCATCCGCAAGACCTTCGAGAACACCCAGGCCGCGCAGCTCACCCTTTCGCCGGAGTTCACCGTCTGCAATTCGTGCCAGCGCGTCACCCCGCAACTGACCGACCACTGCGCGTTCTGCAACTCGACCAGCGTCGCCGGCATGACCCGCATCGTCGGCTACTACAGCCGCGTCAACAACTGGAACAAGAGCAAGATCGGCGAATTGAAGGACCGCCACCGCGGCAACTACCGCCTCGCCGGCGCGCCCGTCGAGGCCCGGACGGCGCCGGCCGCAACCGGCATCCTCCAGCCCGCGCACGCCTGAAAAACGCAGGGGATTGGTTATTAAAGGATCCGTCATGCTGAGCGCAGCGAAGCATCTCATACCACAGCGGCCTGGCGGAGTGCCGCGTGTGAGATTCTTCGCTGCGCTCAGAATGACTTTTCTGAAAGGACGGACGTCATGACCCGGATTTTGATCTTCGGCAAGACCGAATGCGCCAAGTGCAAGACGACCAAGCACAAGCTCTCGCACCTGCTCTCCGGCGAAGCGGACCACAAGGTCGAGCTCGTTTTCCACGATCAGGACACGCTTGACGGACGCGCGGAAGGCGCGTTTTACGATCTGGACCCGAGCCGCATTCCGCTGACCGTGGTCGAACAGGAAGACCGCCAGGTCGCGCGCTGGGACGGTGACGTGCCGGACTCCCAGGCCATCCACCGGCTCATCGTCGGAGTCTAGACGAATGCTGCCGCCGATCAGGGGATTCATCGAGAGCACGCTGCTCGACTGGGAAGGCAAAGTGGCCGCCGTGGTTTTCCTGCCCGGCTGCAACTTCCGGTGCGGCTACTGCCACGCCCGGCACCTGGTCGAGCCGGCGCCCTCCGACGAGGCCATCCCGCTCGAGGCCGTCCTGGTCAACTTCAAGCGGCAGCGCGGCTGGCTCGACGGCGTGGTCATCAGCGGCGGCGAGCCGACGGTGCATCCGGGACTCCTCGCCTTCATCCGGCAGTTCCGCGACCAGCGCATCCCCGTCAAGCTCGACACGAACGGCAGCCGGCCCGACGTGCTCGAACGGCTCCTGGCCCTCGGCGTGCTCGACTACGTGGCGATGGACGTCAAGGCGCCGCTCGACGGGAAGTATGCCGAGGTCGCGCGAGTGCCGGTGGACCTCGCCGCGATCCGGCAGAGCATCGAGCTTTTGATGCGGGGCGAGACGCCCTACGAATTCCGGACCACCGTTTGCCCGGACACGCTCGACGCCGACGAGGTCGAGCGCACCGCGCAGGCCGTCCGCGGCGCGCGGGCCTATTACCTCCAGGCGTTCCGCCCGGTGAACTGCCTCGACCGCGCCCTGGAAAACGCGCGGCCCTACAATCCGGACCAGATGCGCGAGCTGTGCCGGCGGGCGGCCCGGCACGTCCAGCGCTGCGTCGTCCGCGGCGACCAGGCCAGCGAACTGGCGGCGACCGCGGTGAGAAGTTCATGCTAAGGCGGCTTGCCGCTCGGCCAGGCGCGCTGTTCCAAGGGAATGCTAAGAAGAGCAGGACATGCTGTTGTTTGTGGACGAGAGCGGCCAGGACCTTGGAGAGATGCCCTGCGAAGTCATCGCAGGAGTCGCGATTCCGGAGCGCAATCTGTGGAATCTCGTCAAGGCGATCCGTTCTGCGGAGCGCGATTGCTTCGGCGGATACCTGCGTGAACTGCGCAGGAGCGAGCCGAAGGCCAAGTTTCTTCTGAAGAGGAAGCGCTTTAGGCTGGCTTCGCAGAGGATCACGATCCCCGAGGCCGAATGGCCTGCTCTGGCTTATGCCGCTCTTCGCAAGGGCGCCGTTGCGCGTGACGAGGCAAAATCAGAAAGCGGCGTCACGGCGCGAGAATTGACCGGATACAGCCGGGCGGTATTGAAATTTGTGCATCAGGTTCTGGACCTTGCAGCCGCCCACGACGCGAAAGTCTTCGCGAGCATCGTGGACGCAAGCGCAGCGCGGGTGGACCGGGATTTGCTTCGCAAGGACTTCGTGTACTTGTTCGAGCGGTATTTCTACTACCTGGAAACGTTGCCTTCAGAAGAGCGCGGATTGGTGGTCTTCGACGAATTGGAGAAGGCCAAGGCGCACAAGCTGGTGCAACGCATGGCCAGGTATTTCCTCGGGACGGAGACCGGCCGATTTCGCAGTTCGCGGATCGTTCCCGAGCCGTTCTTCGTCCACTCCGATTTGACGACGGGCGTTTTTCTCGCGGACCTGACGGCTTACATACTCGGTTGGGGTTGGCGTTCCGGCAGGATGGAGCACACCGCCCGCCGGGAACTGAAGGAATATGCCGATAAACTTCACGACATGCAATTCCACGGGGAAAAACCGCGCGATGACAGCGATGGATTTTGGCCGCTGCACGGTATCGCTTACCTGGACGACTTGCGCGGCAGCCGGGACCGGACTGGCGAGGCTTAAAAGAAAAAGGCAATGGCCAGAAACGTCCCTGACCAAAGCCTCCAGTTGCAATTATCGCAGATTTTACAAGAATGTCAAGTCCTTGCTGCTTTATTCCGGAATTGCCGCGCAGCGCAGAAAGGCAGGCATCTGACATTGCGCCCGACTTGACAATTTCCGGCGTATCGCTATCTTATGCGCGTCAAGTAAGTTTTCTTCGTCGTCGCAACCTTGCTCGTAATCGTAATCTTGCTCGCCGCAGCTCAACGAACGGCGATTACGATTACGAGCAAGATTACGATTACGAGACAGATTACGATGACGGCTCGCCGCACCTCGTCTGAGAGAAATGGACCGTGGCGGAAATCATCCCGTTTCGCGGCTACCGGTACGACACGCGCGTCACCGAGGACCTCGGCAAGCTGATCGCGCCGCCGTACGACGTGATTGACGCGCCGCTGCGCGACACGCTCTTCCGCCTCTCGCCCAGCAACATCGCGCACATCACGCGCGCGCAGCGCGTCGAGGACGCGCCCGGCGGCCCGTACGCCGACGCCGGCCGGCTCTGGGCGCAATGGCGCGAGCAGGGCATCGTCAAGCCGGATGACTCGCCGTGCCTCTACGTCTACGAGCAGTTCTTCGTGGTCCACGGCCGGCGCTTTTCGCGGACCGCGCTGGTCGGCGCCGTCCGCCTGGAGCCGTTCGGCGGCGGCGTGCGCCCGCACGAGCACACCCTCGCCGCGCCGCGGATGGACCGGCTGGACCTGATGCGCGCCACGCGCGCGCAGCTCGGGCAGGTCTTCGGGCTGTACAACGATCCGGCCGGCACCATCGTCCGCCTCCTCGACCCGATCAAGAAGGGGCGGCCGATCTCCCAGGCCGCCGACCGGCAGGACCTGCTCCATCGCCTCTGGATCGTCTCCGATCCGCCGACCATCGCCACCCTTCAGAAGGCGCTGCGCGACCGGGAAATCCTGATCGCCGACGGCCATCACCGCTACGAGACCTCGCTCGCGTTCAGCCAGGAACACCCCGAGCTGGAGTCCGCGAAGTTCCGCATGATGTCCCTCGTGGACTCGTCGAGCGTGGGCCTCGTCATCCTCCCGATCCATCGCCTCGTGAAGGGGCTGAAGGATTTCCGCCCGGAGGACTTCGCCGCCGGCCTGCGCCGCGCTTTCGAGGTCAAACTTTATCCCGGCGACACGCCGGCGGTCCGCACCGCCGTCCTCGAAGCCATGCGCGAGCTGAAGGAGAACGGCCAGCACGCCTTCGGCCTCTATCTCGGCGGCAAGGACCATCACCTGCTCGTCCTGCGCGGCGAGGAGCTGATGGACGCGCGGCAGGACCATTCGCAGGCGTGGCGGCGGCTCGACGTGAGCATCCTGCACCGGCTGGTGCTCGAAGAGCACATGGGCATCACGCCCGAGCGCCTCGAGGCGCAGGCGAACGTGGTGTACATCCAGGATTTCCCGCACGCGATCCAGGAAGCCGCCGCGCGCGTCGCCGCCGGCGAGTGCCAGGCGCTCTTCCTCATGAACCCGACGAGCATCGCCGAGGTGCAGGCCGTCGCCGGCCAGCGCGAGCGCATGCCGCAGAAAAGCACCTTCTTCTATCCCAAGATTTACACCGGCATGGTATTCTATTCGATGGATGCGTAGCGCGGCGGAGGAAACGGCGAGTCGTGAGTACTGAATACTGATTGCAGAGTGAATAGGGGCGAAGCCCGATCCGCTTCCCATTCTGAATTCAGTGCTCAGTACTCAGTATTCATCACTCATCCGTAACAATTCATAAAATCGGAGGCTGCCATGAAGCTGTTCATCCCGGGCCCCATCTGGTGCCGCGAGGAAGTCCTGCGGGAATTCTGCCATCAGCCGATGGCCCATCGCGGCAAGCAGTTCACCGAGCTTTACACCGGCGTGCTCCAGAAGCTCAAGAAAATCCTGGGCACGAAGGGCGACGTGCACTTCTCCACCAGTTCCGGCTCCGGCGTCTGGGAACTGGCCATCCGCAACTGCGTCCGCAAGCGCGCCCTCGTCTGCGCCTGCGGCGAGTTCAGCTCCAAGTGGGGCGACGTCTGCGAGATGAACGGCCGCGAGACCGTCCGCATCTCCGTCCCGCTCGGCAAGGCCATCCGCGGGCCGATGATCGCCGACGCCCTCAAGAAACACGACGTGGACGCCGTGCTCTACTGCCACAACGAGACCTCGACGGGGGTCACCAACCCGATCGAGGAAGCCGCCGAAGTCATGCGCGATCACCCCGGCGTGATGTTCCTCGTGGACGCCGTCAGCGGCATGGCCGGAATCCCGATTGACGTGGACAAGCTCGGCGTGGACCTGTGCCTGGCCAGCGTGCAGAAGGCGTTCGGCCTGCCGCCGGGCGGCGCCATCTTCACCGCCTCCGAGCGCGCCTACGCCCGCGCCGCCGAGATCCCGCACCGCGGCTACTACTTCGACCTGCTCGCCATCCGCAAGAGCGCCGACAAAGGCCAGACGCTCGTCACGCCGTCCGAGCCGCACATCTACGCGCTGAACTTCCAGCTCGACGCCATGCTCGCCGAGGGCATCGAGAACCGCTTCGCGCGGCACCGGCAGATGGCCGACGTCGTCCGCGCGTGGGCGCGGAAGAACTTCGCGCTTTTCGCCGAGCCGGGCTTCGAGTCGAACACCGTCACCTGCATCGCCAACACCCGCAACGCCGACATCGGCGCGCTCAACAAAGAACTCCAGAAGCGCCACGACTGCATCATCTCCGACGGCTACGGCGAACTCAAAGGCAAGACCTTCCGCATCGCCCACATGGGCGACATGCAGATCAGCGACATGCACGAGCTGCTGCGGTGGATTGATGAGATCGTCGGGATTGCGAACTAGCCGCGCGGCTCATTAGCGGTGCGTCGTCCGAGCTTGCCGGCGCGACTCTCTTCCTGCCAGCCGGACATTCGCGGCGACGTAGGATCGAAGGACCGCGTTGATCCGCGTCTGATAACCGCGGCCCGGCCGCCGGAACCATTGAAGCACGTCCCGGTCGAGCCGCAAGGTGACGCTCAGCTTCTTCACGGGCATCCTCAGCTTGGCCCGGCGCCAGAAACCAGGTCCCAGCCTTGCAATATCGGAGTAATCTATCCCGGCGTCCGATTCACTGGCCAAAAATTCCCAATCGGTGGCTGAGGAAGATTTCCCGTTCAAACTTTTTCGCCTTCCGGCCTGGCCCAATTCAAGACGCGCAAGCGCGGGACGCGGGTGAATTCCGCTTCGTTGTTCGTGACCAAAGCGCAGCGAAGCGAAAGCGCATGCGCAGCGATCAGCATATCCATTGATCCGATGACCGTTCCTGCTCTCTCGAGCGCCGCCCGCAGTTGGCCATATTCCTGTGCTGCTCTTTCATCAAATGCTGCCACGTGCAATGGGGCAAGGAACCCCGCGAGCGCTCGTCGGCTCGTTTCGGGCAGGGCGCTCTTGCTCACCCCGAATTCGAGTTCGCACAATGTGATCGCCGAAAGGCAGAGATCTTCCAGTTCGGCTCGACGAAGGCGCTCGATGACTGCTTTCGGTTTTTCCTTTATGACGTAGATGCAGGTGTCCGTATCCAGCATGTACTTCATCACAGCCCCTTGCGCGACTGGACCGGCGGCTGGTCCCTATCCGCCATAAAATCCTCGGGGAAGAGATCCAGGCTGCGCACGAATGAGTCCCAGAGCTTGTTCTTCGGAATCAGGAGGACGAGGCCGTCGTGTTTGCACACGTACACCTCCTTACCGGGCAGCCGGAATTCCTTCGGCAGTCGCACGGCCTGGCTGCGACCGTTCTTAAAAAGTCGAGCCGTGTGCATTTCTTCTCTCCTTCTAAGGTGGTCTATACCTCAGTATAGACCATCATCGTTACATAGTCAAGCGCCAGCAAGACGGTCAAAATGACAGCCGCAGCCAAACCGCTGTCAAAATGACAGAACCACTCGTCGTGTGAGTAAACGCATAACACGCTGTGGCACAGCATGTTATGATCACGGGCTGGCGATTAGCGTTTGGCACCTTCTTTGCTTGGTGTTGACCACGCTTATCTATGCGGCAATATGACCGGCCGAGTTCGTGAAAACCTCGGCGAACAGGCAAGGAGGACTGAAGATGCCGGCGAAACAGATCGCTTATGGCCAGGACGCGCGCGAGAAAATCAAGAAGGGCGTCGAAACCCTCGCGGCGGCTGTCAAGATCACGCTCGGCCCGCGCGGGCGGAACGTGGTGATCCAGAAGAGCTTCGGCTCGCCGACGGTGACCAAAGACGGCGTGACCGTGGCGAAGGAAATTGACCTCCAGGACAAGGAGGAGAACCTCGGCGCGCGCCTCGTCCGCGAAGTCGCCTCGAAGACCAGCGACACCGCCGGCGATGGCACGACGACCGCCACCGTCCTGGCGGAAGCCATCTTCAAGGAAGGCCTCAAGAACGTCGCCGCCGGCGCGAACTCGATGCTCGTCAAGCGCGGCATTGACAAGGCCGTCGAGCGCGTCGTCGCCGAACTCGACAAGATGAAGATCCCCGTCAAGGGCCGCACCGCCATCGAGCAGGTCGGCAGCGTCGCCAGCCACAACGACCTGGAGATCGGCAAGATGATCGCCGAGGCGATGGACCGCGTCGGCAAGGACGGCGTCATCACCGTGGAGGAAGGCAAGGCGCTCAAGACCGAGGTCGAATGGGTCGAGGGCATGCAGTTCGACCGCGGCTATTCCAGCCCCTATTTCGTCACGCAGGTCGAGAAAATGGAGTGCGAACTCGAGGAGCCGTACATCCTCATCCATGAGAAGAAGATCAGCGCGATCAAGGACCTGGTGCCGCTGCTCGAGAAGGTCGCGCAGGCCGGCCGGCCGATCCTGATCATCGCCGAAGAGGTCGAGGGCGAAGCGCTCGCGACGCTCGTGGTCAACCGCCTGCGCGGCTCGCTCAAGTGCGCCGCCGTCAAGGCGCCCGGCTACGGCGACCGCCGCAAGGCCATGCTCGAGGACATCGCCACGCTCACCGGCGGACGCGCGATCTTCGAGGATCTGGGCATCCAGCTCGAGAACCTGGGCCTCAACGATCTCGGCAAGGCGAAGCGGGTGCTGATTGACAAGGACAATACCACGATCATCGAAGGCGGCGGCGAAGCCAAGACGATCAAGGGCCGCATCGAGCAGATCCGCAAGGAGATCGAGACGACCACCTCCGAGTACGACCGCGAGAAGCTCGAGGAGCGCCTGGCCAAGCTCGCCGGCGGCGTGGCGAAGATCAAGGTCGGCGCCGCGACGGAATCGGAGATGAAGGAGCGCAAGGCCCGCGTCGAAGACGCGCTCCACGCCACGCGCGCGGCCGTCGAGGAAGGCATCCTGCCCGGCGGCGGCGTCGCGCTGCTGCGCGCCTCCGAGAAACTCTCCAGCCTCAAGCTCCAGGGCGATGAGGCGGTCGGCGTGGACATCGTCCGCCGCGCCTGCATGGCCCCGCTGCGCCAGATCGCCGAGAACGCCGGCAAGGACGGCTCGGTCGTCGTCGAAAAAGTCCGCGCCGGCGACGCGCATTTCGGCTACGACGCGCAGTTCGACCGGTTCGTGGACATGGTCCAGACCGGCATCATTGACCCGAAGAAAGTCGTCCGTCTGGCGCTCCAGAACGCCGCCAGCGTCTCGACGCTGCTGCTCACCACCGACGCGATCGTCTCCGACTTCCCCGAGAAGAAAAAGAAGCCCTCCATGCCCATGGGCGGCGGCGACGAGGACATGTACTAGATTTCCGATTGCCGATTTCCGAATGCAGAATGAAGTTTATGAGCGGCGAC
This sequence comes from Candidatus Brocadiia bacterium, assembly GCA_050015075.1. GTDB lineage: Bacteria > Planctomycetota > Brocadiia > CAIUPP01 > CAIUPP01 > JBEKCB01. The sequence continues at coordinate 41,301 of JBEKCB010000037.1, forward strand.
CGCTTACCGGCGGTCGCCGCTTCTTTTTCGCGCGGCTTGAATTCGCGCGCCTCGGGCGTGATAATCGGCGGCCATGAGCCAGCAACCGACGCACTTCGACCGCGTGGCGGAACAGTACGACGCGGTCTTTCCGGCACACATCACCGCGCACTACCTGCGCAAGCGGGCGCGGCTGATCGGCGCTCTGCTGCGCGGCCCATTCGACGGCGCTCAGGGCCGCCCTGAGGAAGCTCGAATGGGCGGCGACCCCCGCAGTAACGCTTCCATGCTGCCGGGCAGACGCGCGCTGGACGTCGGCTGCGGGACCGGCATGCTGATGGCAGCGCTCAAGCCTTACGGCTCCGTCGTCGGAGTGGACAGTTCCGAAGGGATGATCGCCGTCCTCCGGCGCGAAGGGCGCGGCGAGGCGGTCGTCGCGCCGGTGGATCGTCTGCCGTTTGAAGACGGATCGTTCGACGTGGTATTCTGCGTTGCGGTGCTTCACCACGTCGCCGAGCCGGAAAAGGTCCGGCGCGCGATCCACGAGATGGTCCGCGTCGCGCGGCCCGGCGGCGCGCTGGTGATCTGGGACCACAACCCGCGCAACCCGTATTGGCCGCGCCTGATGCGCCGCGCGCCGCAGGACACCGGCGCGGAACGGCTGATCCCGGCCGCGGAGATCGTCCGCGCGCTCGAGGAATCCGGCGCGCGGCAGGTGCGCGTGACGCAAAGCGGCCTCGTCCCGGAGTTCGTCCCGCGCGCGCTCATGCCGCTCGCGCGCCTGGCCGAAGCCGTCGTCGAACGCACGCCGCTGCTGCGCCGCTTCTGCGCGCACAACGTGATTACGGCGATCAAATAAGACCACGGAATAAAAAGAGTACACTGAGAAAGACAACGGAAAGGGAAACCACGGAAGACACGAAGCACACGGAAGACGGTAAACACTGCGCACTGACAAAGACAACGGAAAGGGAAACCACGGAAGACA
>JBEKCB010000038.1:0-38898 GCA_050015075.1 Candidatus Brocadiia bacterium
GGGGCGTAGCGTTCCGGGAGGACGTGTTCGAGCGCATGGTCAGCCTCATTGAGTTGTACGACGCGCGCCTGACGAACCAGTTCCTGAAACTCCTGCACGAGATCGAGCGCATGCAGCGGCGTCGCGAGGGCGAGGAAGTCTCGCCGCCGGTCGTGGCGGAGGTGACGATTCAGACGGATGCGGGGGATGTTTGCAGTGAACCCGCAGAGTCACCGCAGAAAGCGGCGGACGTAGCGCCTGACGGCGCCACTACGAACGAAGGCACGCCGCCGGCCGAGTCTGAGATCACTGTTCAGGCCGAGGCAGCGGAAGGACGCGAAGTGGAATGCGCTTTGCCAGACGATGGCCTTCCGCCCGCGCCGGGGCAGTTACCCGATGCCGCTGATCGGGAAGAACCCGCGCAGGTGGCGACATGAAAAAACGAACCCGGCGCGTCCTAAGCGTAATGCTACAATCGGCTTGCGCTAAGGCCGATGACGGGCTTACTTCAGACGACGCCCGTTGTACGTCGCCTCGGCGACGGGCGCTTCGTGATACGCCTCCAGCGTCGGCGCCAGGTGCGAGGGTCCCTCGGCGGTGACGACCAGACCGGCGTCGGTCCGCCGCCACTCGATGCGGATCGGGCCGGCCGGAGTGGGAACGGCGCCTTTGGCTTCCAGGAAGCAGTCCGGGTAGGGCGCGATGGCGAAGCGCGCGAACCCGGGCTCGAGCGGCCGCACGCCCAGCACCCAGGCGCCGTAGTAGTACACCGGCAGCGCGCTCCACGCGTGGCAGAGGCTGGCGGCGCGGGAGAAATCTTTTCCGCCGAGGTCGGTCTCCCAGAAACTGGTCGCGCCGACCAGCAGCATCGCCGCCCAGTCCTCCGCGATGCCCCGGGCGATGAAGCGCCGGGCGTCCGGGCCGCGGCGGCGCAGCCCGGTCACCTCGTAGAGCCGGGTGTAGAAGGTCATCCGCGGCCAGCCGCGAGCCATCAGTCCCTTCAGGACGCGCGGGACGCGCTTTGCCGGGACGAGCTCCTCGCTCAACGCCATCGCCTGCACCAGGTCGCAGAAATGCCATCGCTTGCCGCGCTCGAGGAAGGCGGCCAGCGCGCCCTGCTTCTGGTCCCAGAAGCCGCGCAGGATGGCCGCGCCCAGCGCGCGCCGCTGCGCCTCGACCGCCCGCGCCTTCTCCTTTCGCCCGGCGCGGTCGAGCATCCACTCGTAGCTCCGCAGCGCCTCGTGCAGATAGAGATTGTACGGCGCATCGAAGCGGTCGCCGGGATAATCGTTGCCGAACTTGAACCCCGCGAGCGAGTCCGCCCACTCGTAGAGCTGCCACGTCTGCGGCCCGCCCGGCGGCCGATAAAGCCCGAGCGACGCGTCGAAGTCCTTCGCCAGCGACTCGGCGAGCATCCCTTCGATCTGGCCGGCGAAGGTCTCGAACAGCGCCGGGTCGCCGCTGTAGAGCCAGTGCTCGGCCAGCGCCGTGATCCAGATCAGGCTGTAGCAGGGAATGACCACCCTGGGCTTGGCCGGCGCGGTCAGCTCGAGCATGCCATCCGGCCGCAGGCCGCGCCCGAGCAGGTCGTAGCACGCGGCGGCGAAGTCGTAGTTGCCGAAGGCGTAGTAGCCGTAGAGCGCCTGGTTGCGGCCGTCGCCGGCGTAGAGCGACTGCTCGCGCCAGGGGCAGTCCTCGTAATGCTCATGCATGCAGAGTTCGAGCGTGCGCCGGCCGACGGCGGAGATGCGGTCGGCCATGGCGTCGGAGGAGTCGAACGATCCCGCCCGCTCCAGCGGCAGTTCCGTGGGCAGCAGCCCGAGGTAATCCAGGCGGATGGGCCGGCGGAAACGGGTGAAGTTGAACTGGAGGTAGCGCAGGCCGAGGCGGCGCGGCAGCGTGAAACGGTTCTCGCCCTCGGCGCAGATGTAGCGGTCGGCGAAATGCCGTCCGCCGACGTACGAGCGCACGCGGCCGTCGTCGAGGTGCTCACCGTGCGCGATGTCCAGCACCGTCCCGGCTGGCGCGTCCAGGTGGAACGTCAGCAGGCCGGCTTCCTCGCGCCCGAGGTCAATGACCAGGAAGCGGCCGTCGGCGTCCTTCGGCGGCAGCAGCGTCGCGCGCCGGTCGTCCGGCTGCCGCAGCGCGTCGGCGGGCATCGGCGGGACGCGGACGTAGTGGACCTCCGGCTGCGGCACGCCCTTGAACACTTCCTCCTGCGGCCGCGTCACCAGCGCGTCGCTCTCCATCGTTTCGGCGACCGAGGCGGCTTCGCCGCGGCGGCGGATGTCGCCCTGGATCACCAGGTCCGCCGGCAGCGGCGAGAGAATCTTCAGCGACGGAACGGGGCGCGGGAGCAGTTCCTTCCAGAAGCCGTCGGTCGGGCCGGCGAGTTCCTGCGCCGCGCGCCATCCCTTCGGCGCGTAACGGGGACGCAGCCAGCCGTCCTCGCGCTGCGCGTCGAACTCGGCGGTGAAGCCGAGTTGCAGCGAGAGCTTCGGAATTTCCCCCGACCGGAAGGCCGGCGACTGCCGAACTTGCCAGCGCGCATCGCTGACCACGCGCGCGCCGCCCGCCTCCAGGGCGAAGATCATCCCCGGCCGGCCGATGCGATAGGTGCTGAAATTCGCCCCCTTGTAATAGGCCAGGATCGCGACGACGTTCCCGCCCGCGCGCAGCCGGCCGGCGAGGTCCACGCGCGTGAACGTCTTCCGCTGCGGGAAATCGCTGAACTGCCCGCGCGCCGCCTCCGCGCCGTTGACATAAAGCACGAAGTCGGTATCCACCGAGATGAAAGCCGCCGCGGCGGCCGGCGCCCGCTTGAGCGTGAACGCGCGCCGGAAGTTCACGTACTGGTTCACCACCGGCTCCGCCTGCGGGAGCCAGATCCATTTTGCGCCGGCGAATTCCTCTGTCATGGTCGGCGTCCGATTCCTGTGTGAAGACCAAGGGGCGAGCCGTCCACGCGACGGTCAGCCATTGAATGCCGGATTCTGACTATCGGAATCCCGCTTGTCAAGAGTCGGCCGTCATGGCCCGGCCCAAACCGCTTCGCTCCGTGCGCGGGAGCGCGCGCGGAGGGCGGGCATCGCCGCGGCGGCCGCGGCGTCGCCGTCGGCGTGCGCCAGGAGGCGGTCGCCTTCCTCGCCGCACAGCGCGTCGTGGCCGGGGAAGAACTCCCGCAGCAGGAACCGGGCGAACTTGACCAGGCGGAAGGGGCCATGCGGGCGGGCCGATTCGTCGGGAAGCGCCTCCACCGCCACGGAGCAGCCGGCCTTGACACTGGCGATCAGGTCCGCCAGTTCGTTCGAGGGGCTGAAGACGATGGTGTAGTACCAGCCGAAGAGGTCGTCGGGATTGCAGCCGTGCGCGTCGCTGACGCCCACGATGGGCATCGGGCCGCCGCGCAGGCACTCTTCGTGATAGCGCGCCGCCTGGAGGGTGTTGGATTCCAGTTCGAACTTGCGGTAGCCGCCGATCAACTCGAAGGCATCGAAGGGGCGCCTGCTGAAGAGCAGGCTCGTCAGAGTCCCGGACGGCTCGTAGCGGTGGCCGACGAACCAGTAGGGATGGCAGAAGATGCCCAGCCCGCCCGCCTCGCGGATTTTGTTGAAGCACCAGACCGACGAGGCATAGGGATAACGGTCGCCCTCGATCATCAGATCGCCCAGGGTTCGTTCGACTTCGGCTACGCCGGAAAGATAGGCGGCCTCGTCAGCGAAAAGATCGTTGATGCTGAAGCGCCCGCCGAAGTTGATCATGTGGACGGGGTTGCGCGGCGGATGGACCTCCTCGCCGGGAAAGATGCGGAAGTCCGTCTCGATCCCGGCGAAGGAGCGAACGGCCTCCAGCGACGGGGCGTACCGGCGGTGGTCGGTCACGGCGACGAAGTCCATCCCGATACGGCGACAGGCGGCGGCGACGTGGGCCGGCGGCTCGCGTCCGTCCGAGCGATTGCTGTGGATGTGGAAGTCGCCCTTGAAGGGCCGACGGCTGAAGAGGTCCTCGCGCAGGGAGTAGACGCGGAACTCCTTCACGTCCTCGGGCTTGCCGTCCTTCATCACGCGCAGCAGCAGAACGTGCTCCTGCTCGTCGGGGAAGTGCGCCCGGATCAGGAGACGGCCGCCCTCGAATTGAAGCGCCGGCGGCGGGCAGGTGGACGATGCGCCAAGCTGCTCGCACGGATAATGCAGCACGTCGTACTGCGCCGCCGGATCGAAGCGATGTTCCGCGGAATGCGGGCGGACACTGATCGTGCAGGCGGCATCGGCCGGCAGGACCAGCGGCTGCACGTCGTAAGCAGGTTCGAGCGCGCCCATCGTCACGCTACTCGACGCTCGGCTTGACCGGGTTGCGGCTGTTCTGGCCGTTGCCGATGCCCAGCGTCTGCTTCAGGTCGCCGTTGGTGTTCACGTACTCGACGACCTGGCGGAGAGTCACGCAGTACGTGTCCGGGTACTTGTCCTTGTTCGTCACCAGCACATCGAGCAGGAACGCCTTCAGAATTTTCGCCTCGTTGCGGGCGGGGCCGGTGTCGTTCGGGTCGCTCAGGCGCCTAAGCGCCCAGTCGTGGAAGGCGTTGGTCCCGATGATCGGCCGCCGCGGATGATTGTAGTGGTAGTCGAAATTGGCCTTCCACATCGCCACGCCGTCGGCCAGCTCGAAGTCGAACCGGCCGGGGTAATCGGAGCGGATTCCGTCGGTGATGACGGCGTGGACCGGCGGGGCGTTGGAGTCGAGGCTGCCGGTCGGCACGCGCATCGGCCACAGGCCAGGCTTCGGCCACATCTGGTCGTTGGGATGCGCGCCGCGGCCGCCGCTGTATATGAAATCCTGATCGGCCAGGAGGCCGCGCGTAAACTCAATGTCCTCGGGCGCGCCGCGCACGCCGCCGGGGCTCTTGAACGAGAACGGCCGCGTGAAGCCGACGATGTTCTCGCGGTCCCATTGCGTGCAGCCCTCGATTTCCTGGACCTGCAGGTCCCTCGACAGAGACTGCCAGCTCGGGTTATGGTGCAGCGTGTGGTGGGCGATCTCGCAGCCCATGTCGAAAAGGGTCTGGTAGATGACCTTCTTCTTCTCCAGGTCGTCGGTCTGCGAGTCGCCGGAGAGCAGCGGGGCGAGGTACAGCGTGAAGACGGCCTTCGAGCCCTGGGCCTTGAGCGTCTGGCAGATGTCGAGCATGGCTTCGACGCCCTCGAGGTTCGCGCAGTCGTCCACGGCGAGGACGATGAACTGCGGCGGCCGCTTGCCGCCCGGCGTGGCAAGGTCCTTGTCGGCGATCGTCGGGATCACCGCGGCCGGTCCGTCGGGGGCGACTTCGCGCTTGCGGCCGTCAATCTTCTCCAGCGCCGCGGCGGCGCACCGGCGCAGGCGATAGTCCGGATGCGCCAGGAACTTTTCCAGCGGCGCCACGGCCGCTGGGTCGCCGATCTGGCCCAGCGTCTCGATGCAATAGCGGTCGTTGTTCATGAAGGACTCGAGCGACGGAGTCCAGGCGCGCTCGAGCAGCTTGACGATGGCCGGAATGCCCGCCTTCGACTTGAGCGCGCCCAGCGCCCGCATCGAGGACTGCATCATGCCGTCGTCGTTGATGTTCTCGACGCCCTTGACGAGCCACGGCTCGCCCGAGGCGTCGTGGAATTTCATGGCCAGCATGCATGCGGCCTCGTTGGGGATCTGCAGAAGCGCGCCCTGGCGCTGCAGGTCGGTGAGCGTCTCGAATTCCGGGTGCGGCATCCGCTCGTAATCGAGGAGCTTCACGAGCAGCGCCTGGATCGCCGGATCGGTGAAGCGCGGCTGCCCGAACGTCTCGAGGACCAGCGCCTGGTCGCCGACGCGCAGCGCGGGCCAGAGGCGCGGATCGCCGGCCGCTTCGACGACGGCTTTCTGCGAGCCCGGGTCGCCGATGAGGCCCAGCGCGACGAACGCGCTCACGCGGACCAGCGGGTCTTCGTCCTTGAGCGCCTCCAGCAGCGCCGGCACGGACGGCTTGGAATAGAGCCGGCCCAGCGCTTTGATCGCCGTGCGCCGGACCCACGAGTCCTTGTCTTTCATCAGCGGCTCGATCTCCGTCGCCGCCGCCGGATCGCCGATGCGCTGCAGGCCGTAGATGGCGAACCGCCTGACCAGCGGCTCATCGTCCTTGAGCGCCGCCGTCAGCGTCTCGGCTGTCGCCGGGTCCTTTTCGATGGCCAGCTTCTTGGCCGCGGCGATGCGGGCGTTGACATCCCCCTTGAGCAGTTGGACCTCCGCCGCCGAAGGCTCCCGCGCCATGGCCGGATAAGCCGTGAGACCGGCCAGCACGACCGCGACCGCGAAGCGCATCCAGTGTGCCATCGGACTCTCCGTGAAAACCGGTTTGGAGAAACACGGACGATGACGCATTCTGAGCATCGCAATCCCGCTTGTCAAGGCCGCCATTTGTCATTCCCGCGAAAGCGGGAATGACGGTGACCCGAATATCGAATAACCTTTCACAGAGCACCGGGCCGCGGCTTGTGGTAAGATGCGCGGAAAATGGAGGGCCACCAACATGCGTCGCTCACCGCGCTCGCCGAAACCCGGCGCCTCGCCGGCCGAGAAAATCGTGATCAGGCAGGCGAGACGGGAAGACTTGAGAGAATGCGCACGAGTTCTCCATACAAGAGAATTAGCGGGAGCCAGCAACTGGTATCCGACCGCAAGGGTCCTCAGCGGCTGCCTGGGGAAATACTTCCTGGTCGCCGAGCGGGAAGGCGGAATCCTGGCGTGCAGCGTGGTCGAGCCGCTCAAGCGCGGCGTCATCGGATGGTGGTTTGCAGTCCGGAAGGATGCGCGCGGCCAGGGAGTGGGTTCAGCGCTGATGGATGAACTTGAAAGGACTGCAAAAAAAGACGGCAAGTATTTCTTCCTGGTTTACTCGAAGTCCGGGACCAGGGCCGTGGAATTTTATCGGAAGCGGGGCTACTCAAAGGGGCAGGACTTCACGGAATTGATCAAGGGGCTTTAGCGGCTCATTCCGGCGCGACGTAACGCTCCGGCCCGCCGAGACGCATGAACCTGGCGTGAACGGCAATCAGGAGTATCGTGCCCACGAACGCCATGCCGGAAGTCATGAGAAAGGTGTAACGGTACTGGTGCCCGCTCCGGTCCAGGACGCAACCGAAAAGCAAAGGCAGCACGATGCTGGCCGCAGAACCGATCAGTCCCCCCGCTGACGCGAACTGCGCGAACCTGGAGTGCGGGAGCAGCCGCAGCCCCAGTGAGCCGACCACGGTGCCGTACGTGCCGGCCGCAACGCTGTGCGCCACCGTCGCGATCAGGAATCCTGTCGGCGTCGTCGCGTAGAAAAATCCTCCCAGCGTCGTGAGGGCGTACAGCAGCAGGCTGGCGATTCCGAGCCGCAGCGGATGGAAGCGATCCACCAGCGCGCCGAGGGGGTATGCCAGAACCAGGGAAAACACAAAGGACAAGGCGCTGTATTTTCCATAGCGCGTCATGCTGATGTCCAGGCTCTTGCAGAACGGGACGCTGAAGAGGTTGATCGGCATGTTCGCCAGCCCGCCTACGGTCATGGCCAGGAACACCCAGAGGTAGTACGGTTTGCTGAAGCACTCCCTGAAATACCCCCTCACGGCAGTCCAGGAGTTCCTCCGCTCGCCCGGCCTGGCTTCCGGAGGAGGCGGGTACTGCCCCTCTTTGACCTTGAGGCACATCATGACGACGCCGACGCCGTAGAGCGCCGCAATCCCCAGGAAAAGCCATTCGCAATGCTTCTCGGATTCCCCCAGGAGCCAGTAGCTGAAAATGATCCCCGCCAGAAGGCTCACAATCCGGAACAGCCCGTAGAACCGCCCCAGCAACGGCGTGGGAACCACGTCGTTCGTCAACGCGTTGTGGACCGAACCGGCGATGATCGCTGAAAACTCAAAACCGACCCAGAAAATCCCAAAGATGGTGAGAGGCACATTCAGGCCGCTCGGCAGCCGGCCGCCCAGATGGTGGCGAGCCAGGTCACCGAGGATGCCGCTGCACGCCAGGCCCACCATGAACAGGGCCGCGAACGGCGTCGCAGCCAGGATGTAGGGAATCCGCCGGCCCCACTTTCCCCGATGACGATCGGAACGGTAGCTGATGACCGGTGACAGGAAGAAACCCATGGCCGCCGGCAGTGAACTGAGCAGCAGCGCCAGGACCTTGTCGGACGCGCCGAACCGCTTCACCAGCAACTGCACCACCGGGTATACCGCTCGCTCCCGCATGGACCAGGCGAAGTCGCCCCACAGCAGCCAGGAGAACAGGACCGCCAGCCCGCCGCTGGTGTAGGTGAGCGTGCCGGCGCGCCAGAGCTTCCGCTGCGGCGCCGGCTGATCCGGCGAACCCGCGGCGGCTGCGTCGCGCCCTGGCTGGTCCGGGATGGAGTTTTTCACCGTGGGCAGGCTACTTCAGTTCCAGGCCCGCCTTGCTGACGGCGCCCTCGACGCCGAACTTGTTGACCGCCTGCACTTCCAGCGTGTTCCGGCCCTTGTGGAGTTTCCACTCGCCGGGCGCGCCGTCGGTCCACGCGCCGGCGTCCACGCGGTGGCGGAACTTGTCGAAGTCGGGCGTCATCGTCTCGGCCTTCACCTCGATCGTCGCGGCGTCGCCCGGGGTCAGCGTCAGCGCCGCCTGCTGCATCGGCCAGTACGGCTCGGTCGCCGGGTCCTTGGGGCAGATGCGCGTGTGGTAAGGCACGCCCTCGCACAGCTTGTCCTTGGTGATGAACATCTGGCCGTAATCGGGCTTGCCGTCCACCGTCGCGGGGACATAGTCCACGTAGAGGAACTTTCCGAGCGAGTTCGCGTTCAGCTCGAGCGTGCCGAAGCCGGCGTGCGTCTCGCGCTTGATCGGCATGTCGGCCGTCCTGCGCCTCTCGGCGTTGTTGCCGATGACGATGGTCAGCGCCTGGCCCTTGTTGTAGAACCACTCCTGGCGCAGCTCGAAGGAATTCAGCGGCGTCTGGCCTTTCAGGAAGTACATGTCCAGCGTCGGGTCCAGGATGATCCACTTGCGGTACTGGTTGCTCCAGACCTCGACGACGGAGTGCTCGTCGCCGTTGCCGTCGCCGCGGGCGCCCTTCAGGCCGATCTGGCGTGAGACGTAGCCCATGCTCATCAGCGCCTCGCGCAGCACCTCGGCGATGTAGCCGCAGTTGAACGTCTTGTCGGCGTCCACGCATTTGAGAATGCCCAGGGCGTCCACGGGAGCGTTCGGCGGCGGTCCGCCGAAGTGCTTCACGCGCTTGTGCGCCCAATGCGAGAGCAGCACCTGCTTCTCGAACTCCGTCTTGCCGGGCGCCACCACTTCGTCCAGTTTCTCCTGCCTGCGGAGCGTGTTGAGGCTCGCCTCGCCGAAGCAGTCGAACTTGAAGCGGTCGCTGAACTCGTTCCTGACCAGCGGCTGGACGTCCATCGCCGTGACGACGGCCTCTCCGCCGGCGAGCTGCACGATGTCGCCCGGCTTCCTCGTCGCCAAATCATCGCCCGACGCGACGGCCGTCAGCGCCCAGGCCGCCGCAATTCCCAATACGACTCCCGCGCATTTCATCGTTCGATCCTTTCCGGGAAAATGCCGATCCGCTTGACTCAGCTCTGCGCCGGATAACCCACCGTCTGGGCGAACAGCACGCGCTGCTGCGGCCGCAGCTTGAACTCCTTGGGCGTGCTCGCCCGGTCGCAATTGTGGAGCCATGCCGCGAGGCCCTGCGAAGCCGCGAACAAATAGATGTTTGCGGCGATGAGACCGGTGAGGACATAGTAGTAAGACTTCTGGACCTCGGGATCGTCAATGTGCGGGTCCGGCTGGCCCTCCTTGACGTATCTCGCCAGGTCCGCGACGAAGAAGATGTTCACCGGCGCGGTCTCCGCGCTGTTCCACCAGGACCTCGCCCGGAAATCCCCGGCGGCGACCGGCGCCAGGCGATTCGAGCCCGCCTCATAGAGGTAAACCCCGTCGTGCAGGACGACGTAGAGGTCAATTTCCTGCGAGTTGCTGGCGGACGCGGCGGTGCGCCCGGGCTTTCCCCTCAGCCCGGCCTCGGTCCGGTTAAACCCGTAGGCGGCCCAGAGGAGGTTCGAGAGGAGCTGAGGCGGCAGCGGCTTCGGACTGATGCCGCGGTCGGTCTTTCTCTCCTGGAGAGCGGCGAGGACGGATTTGCCACCGTCTTTCTCGGGTGCCGGAAGCACGATCGGCTGCAAGTCGCTGTCCTCCTTGAAGGCGGCTGGGCAACACGGGACATATTCTGACGACCGAGGCCGCTGGCGTCAAGGAACAGGGTTCCGAGACGCCGCGGCCGCTACCAGGACAGCAGCACCGAACCGGTCACGCCGCGCGCCTGAAAGCAGCGGCCGCGCCTGTCCGCCACGGGCTCGAAGGGCACGAAAGACTGTTCCTCCTCGGTCAGCAGGATGTTGGCCGGATCGCGGGGATTCAGCAGCATCTCCACCTGGCCGGCCTCGATCCCCTCGGGCAGGAAAACGCGGAGCGTGGCGTCGCGGAATCCCGTCATGTGCATTCGCCGGTGCAGGCCCACCATCACCGTGGGCTGCTCGACGCAGGAGAGGATACTGTCGGTCTCCTGCTCGACGAAGACGCGGCATTCGTAGTGCCACGACCGCGGCATGGAATAGGTGGCGCAGCCGCCGACGATCTCCGTCTCCAGCCCGATCATCAGCGGCGCCCCTTGCGGGAACCGCAGCCGCTGCACCACCGTGGTGTTCGGCGCGTAACCGGAGAAGTAGAAGCCGTTGTCGTGCCGCGACACCAGGTTGTACGGGCTGCGAAGGTCCACGGACGCCTTGACGAAACCGAAGGTGTAGCCGAGTTCGCCGAGCATCAGCCGCATGAGGATTTCGCCGTTGAAACGCTGCGTGCTGTCGTCCGGCTGCGGCAGGGCCTGCCCTGGAATCAGGCTGTTGCTGCTGGTGCCGCGCACCCAGGCCAGCGTGCCGCCGTTCCAGGCGGCGTCGCGCCGGGCCAGGGCAGCCACGCGCGTCTCACGATCCCGACCGGCCGTCGCGTAGACGGTCACGCCGGGAGCGCCGCCGGCAAGCGTCTCTTCCATGCCCCCGGCGCAAAGCAACTCGCGATGGCAGATCTTCCCGGCGTAGCCGCCGCGGCGGATGCGATCAATCCTGATGTCCATCCGGATGTCCAGGTCCCCGGCCAGCGGCGCGGCGAGCTTGACGCCCAGCAGATCGCGCAGCCTCTGGCCGGCATGCCGCGTCGGGCCGTACAGGATGACCTGTCCGCCGGTCCGGACGAATTGCAGCAGGTCGGCTTCGAGGGCGCTGCCGGCGTCGGGCACGGGCGTGACGATGACGCTCTGATCGTACAATCCCGGCCGGGCCGCGCGTGACCGGATGAAGTGGTCGGTGGCGACGACGCTGTTCAGCGGCAGCCCATTGTTGATGGCCCCGCGAATGAACCAGTCGCCGAAGTAGGGCTCCGGCACCCGGTCTTCGTGCCGGTCGAGAATCTCGTGGTACTCGTCGAACGGATAGACCCAGACCAGCGGCGACGGCTGATCGGGCGCCGTGGCCAGGGCGTGCAGCACGTGCGGGACGACCTCGTTCGGGCACTGGTCGGGCAGGTTGCCGTAGGAATCGTCAATCGTCAGGAAGCTTACGTGCGTCGGCGGACAGACGTGGCCGGCGGCGTCAATGCGGGCGACCGACAGCGGCAGGTAGATGTCGTGCGGCTGGCGGCCGTAACGATCGAGCCACGGACTGTTGAGCCACCAGGGATCGTGAACGTAGTAGCGGAACATGTAGCGCCGGTCCGGCAGCTTGGCGATGTGGGACATGTAGCCCGCCAGCTCGATGCCGAAGTCGCCGTCCAGCGCCGCCCAGGGCGAGTTCGGCGGCGGCAGCATGTTGAAGCCGCCCTCGTAAATCGCCTTCAGCGGCACCGCGTCGCTGGCCAGGTCCACGCCCGTGGACATGTTGGTGCCGCGCGTCTGCACTTGGAATTGCGGGCACTCGGCGCGGAACAGCCGCCAGAAATCGAGGGTGATGTCGCGGATCTCCTTGACCCGTTCGGTATGGAACGCTTCGCCGTCGAAGACCGCCCCGGTGGCGTTCCAGGTGTCGCGGCCGAATCCGAAACCGTTGGAGAACCAGATGAAGTCGAAGTCCAGGTCGGTCAGGAAATGCTGGCACTGGCGTCCGAAGAACGTGCCGAACGGCGTGCCCTGCGGAATGCCTTTGGGCCACCCGGCGTAAGGCTCGTGGTCCTCGTTCAGCGTCGCGTAGCAGCAGACCCAGAGCGTGTAGCCCATGGTGTTGCCCATGCAAATCTCGCGGTGCCGCTGGTACTTGAACGGCGACTTGGCGAACTCCGGGCCGGGATCAAAGGTCGCGCCGACCCGAATGGGCTTGTCGAGCACGCGGCGGCCGACCTCCTTGAGCGTGGCCACGATCCGCTTGAGCGTGGCGTAAGTGATCTCCGGAGGGTTGTCCATGTACAGGTAATTTGCGCCGTGCAGGTCAGTGCGCGGCGGCTTGCCCGGCTCAGGCGCCGGCGGATTCGCGCCGCCGATGTAACGGGCCCACTCGATCCGGTCGCCCATGCGACCCTTATAGTCCAGGATCTCCGAACCGTCCGCCGTCCAGAGCATGACCGAAACGGTTTCGGCCTCCGCCGCAAGGCCGTGCCACTGCCGGAAAATCTTCTCGCAGACCTTGGCCACGTACGCGGCATCCACCGACTTGAACGGCTTGAGACTCATTTCCAGCGTGACGTTCTGCATGGTTCCTCGTCGCTCCATGATTGAGAGGCTCGGCGTGCCGGACGCGTGCCACTCTATCGCCCCATGTCGCGACCGTCAAGGACATCTGAAAGCGGCCGATTCCGAATGCCAATCGCGCATGGTATAATTTGACGGCATGGGGCGGCAACGAAGACGGTCCCTGAACCCGGAGACAGCATGACCAGAGACTCACTGCGCGCGCGGGTTTCGCGCGGCCATTCCGAAAGGAATGATGCGGCGATTCTGAAGGAACTGGGCCATTCCGGGCAGAAGGGCGGGCCTCGCTCGTTGCCGGACCTGATCGAGCGGGGAACGCTCGATCTCGAGCTGGCGGCGTGGCTCGTCTCCCTCGTTTCGCGCGGCGCGTCATTCATCGTCGGCGCAGGGCCGAGCGGCGCCGGCAAGACGACGATCGTGCAAGCGTTGCTCAGCTTCGCGCCGGGCGGCCTTCCCTTTGCCATGGCGCTGCCCGGAAAGATCAACAGCCGCGACGGCGTCGCGCGCTGCATCATCGCGCACGAGATCAGCGACCATGACTCGTCCGTCTATCTCTGGGGCAGCGACCTGCGGAAATTCTTCGCGCTTTCGCGGCAGGGCCACATGCTCGTGGGGACCATGCACGCCGACGGTCTCGGCGAAGTGCATGACCAGATCTGCGGCAGCAACGGCGTCTCCGAAGCGCGGTTTCGCGCAATCAATCTATTTGTCTTCGTGGGCCTCGAAGGCGCGGCCTCGTCCTCTCGGCGAGTCATCCGCAAGGTTTTCTATTCCGACGGCGCAGCAGCACACAAATTGGTTTTCACCCGCGATAAAGGGCTGTCCGCCGGCGCGCCCAGGGTTGTGGATTACGAAGCGCTTTGCCGGAAGTTCCTGGAGGAAACCCTCGCCCGCCGGCCGCGAACCTGTGAAGAGACGCGACGCGTCTTCCTCGCCTGGGAAAAGCGGCATCGCAGGGGATAGTGAAAGGCAGCAGCATCAGGGACCGTTCGGTCCCCCAGACTGGCCGCGATGCGGATGTGCGGAAGGCTCACTCTCGTGCCTCTCGCCCGTTCGCTGACGCTCATACGGAACCGATTGGGCCAGGTGTGCATTCCAGTTGGCCGCGTACTTTGCCGCCGTCACCGCGTCGTGGATCACCAGAAGGTTCTCGGCGTTGTTCTCCTCAGCGGCCTCGTCAAAGTTGAACGACCCGGTGATGACGATGCCGCCGTCTATGACCATGACCTTGTTGTGGGCGAGGGTCGGTTTGTCGTCAATGAAGGTCGGAATGCCGGCGTCCTTGAAGAAGGTCGCCGGGCTGTATTGTTCGTTTCGCTGGCTCTTGTCGAGGATGATCTGGACCTTGACTCCGCGATTGCTGGCTCCGACCAGAGCCTTTGAGATCGGCGCCGACGTGAAGGTATAGGCTTGAACGAGGACGGACTCCCTGGCGGCGCCGAGTTCCCTGACCACTGCGTCCGTGCAGCCGCCTCTGGGAGAGAAGTAGACTTCGATAGTGCCCGCCGGTTCCTGGCTCGCCGGGCTCCCGGCGGCCGGCGCGGTCTGGGGCGCGGGCGGCGGGACCTCATTTCCCGCGCAGCCGCCGGCGAGGAGCGCCATGGCCAGAACGCCCGGCGCTCCAAAGCACCGAAACAAACTCGCCAGGAACTTCGCGACTTGATTCACTCGGGTCATTCCATGCTCCGCTTCAACGCGCCCGCAGGTATCAAATGATCTATTGTGACGCTTGACTCCGCCCAGGTCAATCAGCTTTTCGGCGCTCCGCCGGTCTTGAACGGCGCTCACCGCGCGGTGCATTTCACATGTCGGCAGCGTATGGTATAATAGCGTTATCTGGGGCGGCCGATGAAAAAGTTCGATGTTGCCTGCTGCAACCGGGTAGTGTTCAGAGAGAAGGCTGCTATGACGGTTAATAAGGCTGAGACATCCCCTGTCCCGACGGTAACCGGGGCGGATATCGTCGCCGGGCTGCGCGAACTCGGGCTGACGGCCGGCGCGGGCGTAATGGTGCATTCGTCGCTGAAGAGCTTCGGCCGCGTCGAGGGCGGCGCGCGCACGGTGATCGCCGCGCTCATGGAAGTCATCACGCCGGATGGCACGCTCCTGTTCCCGTCGTTCAACCACGGACGCGCGTTCGAGGCAGGGCAGCCGGGCTATTTTGATCCCCGCGAAACGCCGACGACGAACGGCGCGATCCCGGACCTGTTCTGGCGGATGCCCGAAGTGCTGCGCAGCTTGGCCCCGACTCACGCCTTCGCCGCGTGGGGCAAAAACGCCCGGCGCTACACGGAGTTCCATCACCGGACTCTGACGATGGGGCCGCAGTCGCCGCTCGGACTTCTCTGGAAGGACGGCGGCTACGGCCTGCTCCTCGGCGTCGGGTACGGGAGCAACACGTTTCACCACGTCGTGGAAACGACGGTCGGCGCGCCGTGCCTGGGTCCGCGTACGGAGGCATATCCGGTGAGGCTGCCCGGTGGCCGCAGCGTGATGGGCCGCGCCTGGGGCTGGCGCGACGGAAGTTGCCCGTTCACCAAATTCGGCCAGTACCAACGGGAGATGCGCGCTCGCGGGCTGGACCGGACGCGCCTCATCGGGAACAGCCGCGCCACGCTTTTCCCGCTCCGGGACTGTTTCGAGATCGCCGCGCGCATCCTGCGGAACGGCGCGGACGGTTTTCCGCCGTGCAGCGGATGCCCGATACGGCCTCTGCGCAACCCGTGGACGGTTCCCTCCGACTGGGACGCGCAGGCGCAGCGCCCCTTGCCGGATTCCGAATCGTGGACCTACTGAGACTCCGGTAATCATGCCCGTCCTGATCAATGCCCAGACCCTTTCCAAACGCTACGACTCGAAGACGCTGTTTCGTGGAATATCGCTCACGATTCTGGACGGAGAGCGGATCGGGCTGATCGGGCCGAACGGGGCAGGGAAGTCCACGCTGCTGAAGATCCTGGCGGGGTTGGAACACGCCGACGAGGGCAAGCTGGAGACGGCGCGGGCTGCGCGCATTGCGTACCTGGCCCAGGAGGATGAGTTCCCGCCGGGCAGCACGGTGGAAGGGGCGCTGCTGGAGGAGTTGCACGATAGTCCCCTGGACGAGCGCACCCGCCGGACGCGCGCGGCGATTCTGATGGGCAAGCTGGGCTTCGAGGACGGCGGCGCGCGCGCCGACACGCTCTCCGGCGGTTGGCGCAAGCGGCTGGCCATCGGCCGGCAATTGACCGCCGAACCGGACGTGCTGCTGCTGGACGAGCCGACGAACCACCTTGACCTCGGCGGCATCTCGTGGCTGGAGCGATTCCTGGAGAAGGCGGGCTTCGCGTATGTGCTGATCAGCCACGACCGGCTGTTCCTGGAGAAGGTGACGAACCGGGTGGTGGAATTGAATCCGCGTTACCCGGAGGGATTCTTCAGCGTGCAGGGCCGGTACAGCGACTTCGTGGAGAAGCGCGAAGAATTCCTGGCCGCGCTGGAAAAACATGAGCAGTCGCTGACGATCCTGGTCAAGCGCGAGGTGGAATGGCTGCGGCGCGGGCCGCCCGCGCGCACGACGAAGGCCGGCGCGCGCATTGATGCCGCGCATCAGAAAATCAAGAGCCTGGCCGAACTCCGCCGGCAGGCCGCGCAGGGCGGCAACATCGCCGTGGACTTCAATGCCAGCCACCGGCGCACGAATGACCTGGTCATCGCGCGCGGTATCGCCAAATCCTTGGGCGGCCGGAGGCTGTTCAGCGGGCTGGAGGTCGAACTTTCCCCTGGGACGCGGCTGGGCATCCTGGGCAACAACGGCAGCGGCAAGACCACGCTGATGCGCGTGCTGGCCGGCCAACTGCCGCCCGACGAGGGAACGGTGCGCCACGCGCCGCAGTTGCGCGTGGTGCTGTTCGACCAGAACCGCGAGCAACTCGACCGCGCGCAGACGCTGCGCCGGGCGCTCTCACCCAACAGCGACACCGTGAACTTCCGCGGGCAAGGCATCCACGTCGTTTCCTGGGCGCAGCGGTTCCTCTTCCGGCCCGACCAGCTCGACTGCCCGGTGGGAATGCTCTCCGGCGGCGAGCAGGCGCGCGTGATGATCGCGCGGATGATGCAGCAGCCGGCCGACCTGCTCCTGCTGGACGAGCCGACGAACGACCTCGACATCCCGTCGCTGGAGGTGTTGGAAAAGGGGCTGGTCGAATTCCCGGGCGCCATCGTCCTGATCACGCATGACCGCCACATGCTCGATCGCGTCTGCACGGTCATGGTCGGGCTGCACGCCGGAGCCGCGGCCGACCTCTACACCGACCTGTCGCAATGGGAGGCGGCGGAAAAGCGCCTGGCGCCGGCCGCGCGACGCGAACCGCCGCCGAAGGAACCGCGCCCCAAGGCCGCGCCCGCGCGCGCCAGGCTGACTCACGCGGAAAAGAAAGAACTCACCGGCCTGGAGAAGCGGATCCCTGCGGCCGAGGCCGAGGTGGAGAAACTCAAGAAGGTCGTCGCCGACCCGGCCGTCGCCGCCGACTACGGGCGCATGCACACGGAATGCCAGCGCCTTCACGACGCGCAAGTGCTCGTGGATCAACTGTATCGCCGCTGGCATGAACTGGAGAGCCTGCGATGAGGAGCGTCACAACGGGCCGATGATCACCTTCACGCGGCCGATCACCCCGCCAACCAGGCGCACTTTGATGCCGTGAGGGTGGGTGGCGGAACGGGTGAGAATGTCCTGCACGGTTCCTTCCGTCAGTTTCCCGGACCGCTGGTCCTGCTTCTGCACAACCTGCACGCGGGCTCCAGGCGCAATGTCGGATCGCTTTTTTCCATCCATCGCCCGCGCCCCTTACGATGCCCATCTCGGAATGCTGCCCCACAGTTCCCGCAGCAGGCGCTTATGCCTCCGGAAGTCAGGATGATGGCGGTGCACCAGCGCCCAGAACCGCTTCGAGTGGTTCAGTTCTTCCAGGTGGCAGAGTTCGTGGACCAGGACGTAGTCCACCAGGTCCGGCGGCAGGAAAAGGAGCTTGGCATTAAGAGAGATCGTCCGCCGCGCCGAACAACTGGCCCAGCGCGTCGCTTGCCGCCTCACCAGCGCGCGCTCGTACTTCAAGCCGGTTCTGAAGCTGACATCCTGGAGTCGCGGGACGAGGCTGTTGCGCGTGTGGTGCATGAGCCACCGCGTGAGCGCATCGCGGCAGGACGCCTCGTCCTCGATCGGGCCTGAAGCCAGCAGGCGGCCCGCGGCCTGTTCCCGGACGGATACGCGGCGCGCGCCGGTCTTCCGCCCCTCGACCTGCCACACCGTGCCGTCGGCCCGCAACTCCACCTGCAAAGGCAACTGCCACGGAGGCGTCGCCGCGAGCGCTTTGCGCTGTGATTCGACGCGCAGCAGGGCAGCCTGAATCCAGCGTCTCGAGCGTTCCAGCACGCGCGGCACGTTCCGGATGTCGTAGCCTCGCGGGACCACGACCTCCAGGCCCTTCTGAACCGTCACGCACAGGCGGACGTTGCGCGCGCGGGCGCTCATGCGGAGCTGATAGTCAACAGCCGATCCACTCATCCGGTCCTGAGCCTCTTTCGTCGGGAATCGTCAAGGCGATGCCGGAAGTCTAACCATTATGCGTCGCAGGCGCAAAGAAGTTCCCGCGTGACATACTGGCGATTCCAAGTGAAATGAGTTAAACTGAATGCATGCCATTCCAAAGACTGAAGCTCGTCGAGCCGTTGCTGCGCGCAGTGCGATCACAAGGTTACACGATCCCCACCGCCATCCAGCGCGAAGCGATCCCTTACGTGCTGGAAGGAAGGGACCTGCTGGGCTGTGCCCAGACAGGCACCGGCAAGACGGCAGCGTTCGCGCTGCCCATACTGCAGTTGCTCCACGGCCGGCCGGCCGCGCCGAGGAGCGACGGACCAGGCGCGGCCGCCGCAGAAGGCGCATCGCACGCCCACCCCGCCGGCCACGGCGCCCACCACACGACGGGCGGGCAAGCCGGCCATCCGCACGCTCCAGCTCGCACGGCCGTTCGCGCGCTGATCCTGACGCCCACCCGCGAGCTGGCCGCCCAGATTGACGAGAGCTTCGGCGTTTACGGCCAGTTCACCGGACTGCGGCACACAGTCGTTTTCGGCGGCGTCAGCCAGCATCCGCAGGTTCAGGCGATCCGGCAGGGTGTGGACATCCTCGTCGCCACGCCCGGGCGGTTGCTCGACCTGATCAACCAGCGGGTCCTGAGCATCCGCGAGATCGAGATATTCGTTCTGGACGAGGCCGACCGCATGCTGGACATGGGCTTCATCCATGACATCCGACGCGTGATCGCGCTGATTCCGCGGAAGCGGCAGACGCTGATGTTCTCGGCGACCATGCCGAAGGAAATCCAGGCGATGGCCGACCAGATCCTCACCAACCCGGTGGAGGTCCGCGTGCCGTCCGAGTCGCCGGCGGCCGACACCGTCCAGCAGTCGCTTTACTTCGTCGCCCAGGCGCTCAAGTCCGAGCTGCTGTATCAATTGCTGCAGAATCCGGAGATGACGAAGGCGCTGGTGTTCACCCGGACCAAACGCTGGGCCGACCGGGTGACCAAGCGGCTGACTTTCACCCACATAGCGGCCGAGGCCATACACTCGGACAAATCGCAGAAAGAGCGCACGCGGGCGCTGGAGAGCTTCAAGCGCGGCAAGACGCGCGTCCTGGTGGCCAGCGACATCGCGGCCCGCGGGCTGGACGTGGACGACATTTCGCACGTCATCAACTACGACCTGCCGCTCGACCCGGAAACCTACGTTCATCGCATCGGCCGCACCGGGCGGGCCGGGGCGCGCGGGCAGGCGATCACATTCTGCACCGACGAGCAACATGATGAGTTGCGCGCCATCGAGAAGCTTTTGGGGCGGCGCATTCCCGTCCTTCAGCATTCCCTGAAGCCACAGCCCGGCTCGCCGAAGGACGCCGCCCAAGGCCATCGCGCCGGCCAGGCGCATCACCGGCCTGCGTCCGCCGGCGGCGGGAACTCCCAGCATCCGCACCAGAGGTCGCAGTCCGGCGATCAGCAGAAGAACCAGTTCTGGCAAAGCAGACGCAAAACTCAGCGGCAGGGTTCCGGGCGGCGCAGAGGCCGTTAGGATGCTTTCCAGACAATCCTGTGGATGCTCCTTCAGTTCTTCGCGCCGCGCCATGGCCCTGATTTGATCGCCCAAATCGCACATCGGAATTCATTTAATTTTGTGTAGAACTAAGACACAGCCTTTGATACAATAATTATCCGTAAAGATGCAATTACAGCAATTATGAAATGCTTCGGAATTCACGAGCGGATTAGACGTGTTACTGCAAGCCGCTATCTCACAGTCTGTTGCATCATTGAGATTCGCTCCGCCGGCGTTCTGTCTGTCAGCGGCACTGCGCCTCTGGCTTGACAAGACGCTCATTATTTCTGATATTAGTGCAGTAGCTATGGTTCCTGGAATCGGCAAACAGGATATGTAGCGCCAATGGCTCAGGCCGAGAAAAAGGTCACCTGTCCGGTCTGTGCATACGAGTTGAGCGTCAAGCCCGACGCGGACTTGGCGCACCTCGTCTGTCCGCATTGCGAGGCCAGCATCCCGGAGCAAGTGGTGCGAGGTCTGTCCGAGGCGGCCGAAGATCTCGCGCTGGGCTTCAAGCCGGGCCAGCAACTCGGCAACTACGTCATCGAGGCGCTCCTGGGCTCCGGCGGCATGGCCGTCGTCTTCCGCGGCCGGCAGTTGTCCCTCAACCGCATCGTCGCCATCAAGATCCTTTCGAAAGACCTCGCCAAGAACAAGCTTTTCATCAAGCGGTTCGACAGGGAAGCGACGGTCCTCGCCAACCTGAATCACCCCAATATCGTCAGCGTGTTCGACCGCGGCTGCGAAGGCGAGACCTATTTCATCGTGATGGAATACGTCGAGGGCCAGACGCTGAAGGACCGCCTGCACCAGGAGGGAAAACTCGCGCCGGGCCAGGTGCTGCAGATCGGCGAACAGGTGCTCGCCGGGCTGGCCTACGCGCACCGGCACGGTGTGGTGCACCGCGACATCAAGCCGGGCAACATCATGATCGACCGCGAGGAGAAGGTGAAGATCGCCGACTTCGGCCTGGCGCACCTGGCCAAGGCGCAGGGCGGTCTGGATGTCACGCGCGACTATCACACCATGGGCACGCTCAAGTACATGGCGCCGGAGCAGCTCACCAGCGCCAGGAATATTGACGAGCGCAGCGACATCTACAGCTTCGGCGTCTGCCTCTATGAACTGATCACCGGGAGACTTCCGCTCGGCATGTTCAGGATGCCCACGGAGATGGACAGCGCCCTGGACGTGCGCTGGGACGATATCATCCAGCACTCGCTCAGAGAGGACCCGAAGAACCGCTTTGCGAGCGCCGACGAGATGGCGCAGGCGCTGCGCGAGCTGGCCACCACGCCGCCGATCACGCAGGCTCAGCGCGAGAAGGAAGAGGATTCCACCTCCAAGGTCCGAGGCGTGCTCAGCCTGACCACCTGCGCCGGTTGCGGGCATGAGAGCGCGCCGGAGGCCCGCCAATGTGAAAAGTGCGGGGCGAGCCTCGAGGATATCTTCGACGAGTGCCCGTCCTGCAAGATCGAGAACCGGCTGGACGTTGCGCAATGTCCCGGTTGCGGCACGGACCTGGCCCGGCACCGGCGCCAACTGCACAAGGAGGTGCACGCCATTCAGGCGAAAGCAAGGCAGTCCGTCGCCGACCACCAATTCGATTCGGCCCTGCAGGAGTTGAAAAAACTCGATCGCTTCCGCACGCGGGAATACGCCTCCATGAAGGAAAGCGCCCGCACCTGGATCGAACAGGTCAGCCAGCGTCGCGAACGGTTCCTCCGGCGCACCTACGAGGCCGGGCAGCGCATGGTCGCCGAGGGGCACATCGAGCGCGCGCTGGAGTTCTGGAGCGCGCTTCCGGACAGCTACGAGGACATCGTCACGCGCAGGAAGGACATCGCCGCGAGGGCTGATGCGGCCGGCGTCGCGGCGGCCGCGGGCGACCGCTTTTACGAACAGGGCGACGTCGCCCACGCCGTCTCGGAGTGGGAGAAAGCCGTCGCGTCCCGGCCCGGCGACATCGAACTCAAGAAGCGCCTCGCCGCCGCCCGCGATCAACTGGGCAACCTCACCCTCAAGCGCAACTACCTGAAAGAAGCGGACGAAGAGGCAGGGCACGGCAACTTCGAAGAGGCGCGCGTCCTTTGCCGGAAGGCGCTCGACCTGGACCCCAGCGACGCATCGGCGCTCCGCGTCGCTAAAGAAATCGAAGACAAGGAGAGCGAAGTCTCCGAGCTCAAGCACGTTTACCTGCAGGAAGCAAGCGAAGAGGCGGAGCGAGGCAACTTCGATGAGGCGCTGGCCCTTTGCCGGAAGGCGCTCGAGTTGGATCCGCACGACGCGTCGGCCCTCCTCGTCACTAGAGAAATCGAGAACAAGGGGCGCGGGCTCGCCGGGAGCAAGGCGCCGCCCCTTTCCGGGCGGCTGCATCTCAAGCCGATTCTTGTGGCCCCCGCTTTCCTCGGTATCATTGTGCTGGGGCTCTGGTTCTTCTGCTGGCACATTCCGAGGACGCGCGCGGAAACGGCGGCGAGAATCGCGATGGAGACGGACAAGGCCTTCAACGAGGCGCTCTCCTTGAAGAAGGAGGGCAAGCTCGCTGACGCGATCGCGGTGTGCAATGGAATCGCCAAGGATTATCCCGGCTACGCGGACAAAGCGAATGACCTGTCGGCGGAAATGCAGAAACTGAACGACGACGCGCGTGCCCGCTGCAAAGAGGCGGAAGCCCTCGCCTGGAGGGGCGACCTCGATTCCTTGATCGCAGGCTTCAACAAGTACCAGGAGAGCCTTCTCGGTCCCCCGGTTACGCTGGTCGCCGAGTGCCGGGAATCGGCCGCGCGCCGGCTGGAGGAAATCCGCAACGGCATCGCGCTGGCCGAAGAGCAACTGGGGGCGCAAGACGAGAAGAACGGCGACTGGCGCGCGGCGCTGGAGCGATACCGTTTGGTCGCGGAGAAGTTCGGATTCCATCGCGATCCCATACCGTCCAAGATCGTTCGGGCGCAAAAACGACTCCACGACTGCGCCGTCCAGATGCAGCTTGGCCAGGAGGCGTTCCGGGCGTCCAAGTGGGACGCGGCGTATCATGCCGCCGTCGCGGCGCTCGACCTGGTGTCGGCCGATCCTGATGCCTGCAGTCTGCTCGCGAGCGTCGCACCGAAACTGCAGCCGCCGCCCGGAATGGTGCTGGTCCCGCCCGGAAAGTACATCGTCGGCGGCAGCGAGGGCAATCCCCGGCGCACGGTGGAGCTGCCGTTCGGACTCTTCATCGCCGTCAAGGAGGTCACGTGCGGCCGCTTCGCGGAATTCCTGCATGCGACGGGACGGCCGGCGCCGCCGGGATGGGTGGAGCCGCAGGACAACGAGGAAATGCCCGTCGCGAACGTCACCTGGTCGGAAGCCGCGGCGTTCGCCGCGTGGGCCGGCTGCGGCCTGCCCACGGAGGAACAATGGGAGTGCGCCTGTCGCGGACCTTCGGGCCAACTCTATCCCTGGGGCGACACGTGGGCGCCGGGCAACGCCGTGCTGGGATTCGGTCCCGTGCCCGTCGGCAGCGCCAAGGGCGATCGCAGTCCCTTCGGCTGCATGGATATGGCGGGTAATGTTGCGCAGTGGACGGCCACGGCGCTGGACTCCTCAGCAGCCGCGCCCCGGTCGTACATCGTCAAGGGCGGTTCCTGGGCCGGAATGGAGGAACAGCGGCCGACCCGCGTAGTCGCGGTCCCCATGCCGTATGGAGCCACGGATGCGCCGGTGCTCCTCGCGGCCGACTCCAGGACGCCGGAGTGGATGGTTCGATATCCCTCCAACATCGAGACGGAGTATCTGGGCGCGATCGCCACGGCCGATTACACGTACGTCCTGGTTCGCAAATGGATGCCGGACTGGGATCACTGGGCCGAGTCGAAGTTTCGGGTGATGCTCGATCAAGAGATCGGCGGCACCGCCGTCATCGCCGTGGACGAAGGTCCCAAGCCCCGGCGGAGGATCGTGACGCTGTCCCTCGCGACGGGTTGCATTGCCGTGAAGCAGGAGCCGAAGGAGTGGCTGGACGTGCGCGACCCTTCAGGCGTGATCCGCCGGCTGCCCCTGGTCAGCGGCGCAGCGTCGCGGTCGGCAAAACCCAATGAGTGCAAAGACGCGCCGCCCGCGCCGGAAATGTCGCTGGAGAGCGCCGTGACCGCCGCGAGCCGCATGGTCGGCCGCGAGAACGCGCGCTACATCAACGTCGGCTTCCGTTGCGCGAAAACGCTCTGGCCTCTCACGGCTTCCGCCGAAGAAGCGCCGAAACACACCGCTCAGCGCCAGTAGCCGCCGCCGTGAACCCAGCCGCCGTGCGGGCCGCGAACCCAGCCGTGCGGAACCCACACTGCGCCCGGGCGCGGCCTGTGTCCCCAATAGCCGCGGTGCCAGGCCCAGCGGCCGCCTTCCCACGCCCACCATCCGGGAACCCAGAGGAAATCCACTTCCGGGCCCGGCGCAGGTTCGATCACTTCGGCCGGCGGAGGCGGCGGTTGCTCTACGCCGACGGCGATTTCCGGCTCCGGCGGAGGGGGCGCCGGTTGCGGCGCAACGACGACCACCGGCGGCGGCGGAGCGTAGTACACCCGCCGCGGCCTCGGACCCCAGTCCCAGTAGCAACCGCCCACGAACAGGCATCCGGCCGCAATGGACCCGACCATCAGTTTTGTCGCGCTCACCTTTCGACCTCCCAAAATGTGCACAGACTCCATTTTCGCCTCTGTAATTCGGGGTTTCCCGGAGGGCAGCCTTCCACGCACGGGGCAGGCATCAGCAAACTATATTCTGACGATCGCGGTCGCCCGTGTCAACCGTTGTTCCGGCATATCAGGTAATCGGTGATTGACTGGCAAGAAGCAATGGCTATACTGTCCGCAGCAATGAGACGGGAAGCCGGCGGAGCAAAACTCGCTTCGGAGAACGCGCATGCCGAGCAGGAAGGACGTGGCAATCGTACGGGATCTGGCCGCGCGCGTGGCGGAAATTGCCGCGCTGCCGGTGCAGGAGGAAAAGCGGGTGTTGTGGCGCAAACTGAACGCGCGCAAACCCGCGCGTCCCATGGTGATGATAGACCAGATCTGCTGGAACGAAATGAACGTCGGCGATGAACTGACCCCGACGTGCGCCGACGCGGAATGCCGCGGGTACGAGGAGCGCCTCCGTCGGACGATCTACCAATGGAAGCATTTCCCCGTGGACAAGGCGGTGGACCCCTTCATCACGGTGCCCAAGGCGATTCGCAACAGCGGCTTCGGCGTCGCGATAGAAGAGGAGACCGCCGTCACCGACCCGACGAGCGACGTGGTCGGCCACAGGTACGAAAACCAGTTTCGGACTGAAGCCGACCTCGAGAAGATCCGCACGCCGCGAATCAGCCACGACGCCGCCGAGACCGAACGCCGCATGGCCGTGGCCCACGAGCTTTTCGACGGTCTGCTGGACGTGCGGCCATGGGGCGCCGATCCCTATTTGTCGCTCTGGGACCTCGTCGCGATGTGGATGGGTGTGGAGAACGCATTGTTCGCCCTGGCGGACAAGCCCGACTTCATGCACCGCATGGTGGCCCGGTTGACGGACGGCTACTTGTGCATGCTCGATCAACTGGAGAAACAGGGACTCCTGTGCGAACCCCAGAGCCTGATCCACTGCACCGGCGCCTATACGGATGAGCTGCCCGCTCCGGGCTACGACCCGCGGAAGCCGCGCACGAAGGATCTTTGGATGTTCGGACTGGCGCAGATGTTCGCCACGGTTTCGCCCGGCATGTTCAAGGAATTCGAGGTGGATTATGCCGGCCGCATCTGCGAGCGCTTCGGCCTGGTCTACTACGGCTGTTGCGATCCGCTGGACGGTAAAATGGCCGAGGTCCGCATGATCCCGCATGTGCGCAAGGTCTCCATGAGTCCGTGGGTGAACGAAGAGCGCGGCGCGGCGGAGATC
Source organism: Candidatus Brocadiia bacterium (assembly GCA_050015075.1). Lineage (GTDB taxonomy): Bacteria > Planctomycetota > Brocadiia > CAIUPP01 > CAIUPP01 > JBEKCB01. The sequence continues at coordinate 25,790 of JBEKCB010000038.1, forward strand.
GGGGGCGACTTCGTCTACTCCCGGAAGCCCAGCCCCGCTTTGCTCGCAACGGATGGTTTCAGCCCGGAGAAAGTCCGGGCGGACCTGGCGGCGACGCGGTCGGTCTGCGAGAAATACGGATGCCCGCTGGAGTTCATCCTGAAGGATATCAGCACCGTGCGCTATGAGCCGCAGCGCCTTTACGAGTGGGCTCGCATCGCCATGCAGGTGGCGGGCGGCTGACGCCCGCTTTCATCATGGGAAATCCCGGAGTCGCACAGGCCATGAGCCGCATCTCAGCCGTACTGCTTTGTCTGCTCTTAGGCGGCTGCGGCGGCGCGCCCGACGGCAAGGTCCATGTCTCTTACTGGGAGAAGTGGACCGGGGCCGAAGGCGAGGCGATGCAGAAGGTGGTGGACCAGTTCAATCGCCGGCAGGACAAAATCGTCGTCGAGTACCTGGGCATCTCCGATCTCGCCCGCAAAACGCTCATCGCCACCGCGGGCGGCGACCCGCCGGACGTGGCGGGCATCTGGCTTGCCAATACCTACACGTTCGCGGACCTGAACGCGTTGGTGCCGCTGGACGATTTCATCCGCGGCGAAGGGACGACGCCGGAGAAGTGGGCTGAACGGTATGATCCGGTCTATGGGGACATGGGCGTCTACCGCGGCGCGACGTGGGCGGTGCCGAGCACGCCGTCCGTGGCGGTGCTCTACTGGAACAAGGCCATGTTCCGCGCCGCCGGGCTGGACCCGGAACACCCGCCGCGCACGCTGGCGGAACTGGACGACATGGCGGAGAAGCTGACGAAGCGCGACCCGCAGACCGGCGACATCACGCAGCTGGGTTTTCTGCCGCAGGAGCCGGGCTGGTTTGCGTGGGCATTTCCGCAATGGTTCGGCGGCCGGCTTTGGGACGGCCAGGAGATCACCATCGGCACGGCGCCGGGCAACCTGGAATGTTACCAGTGGGTGCAGAAATATACGGAGAAGTACGGTCTGGAACCGATCAAGGCGTTCACGAGCGGGTTCGGCAATTTCGCGTCGCCCCAGAACCCGTTTTTCTCCGCCCAGATCGCGATGGTTTTCCAAGGCGTCTGGCTGAACAACTACATCCGCCAGTTTGCCCCGGGCATGGAATACGGCTGCGCGCCCTGGCCGGCGGTGAAGCCGGAACTCGCGGACTTCGCGGATGCCGAAGCCGACATGCTCGCCATTCCGCGGGGCGCGAAACATCCGAAAGAGGCGTGGGAATTCATCAAGTTCGTCAGCTCCCTCAACCCGCAGGCCCGGAGCCAGAAAGAGTTGCTCGGCATGGAACTGCTCTGCTTCCTGCAGGAGAAGAACTCGCCGCTGCGGCAGTGGAGCCCGTTCTTCGAGCAGCATCACCCGCATCCGTATATCGAGTTGTTCCGCCGGTTGGCGCAGAGTCCGCATGCCGTGCACACGCCGAAGATCGGCATCTGGGAGGAATTCGCCAGCGAGCAGGGTGAGGTCTTCGAGAAGGTGCGCTTGCTGATGGAGCCGCCCGCCGCGGCGCTGGCGTTCTGCCAGGGGCGCGTGGCCGAGCGCTGGGCCGAGCACCGGCGGAGCCTCGCGCGACATGGTCTCTATGCCGGGACGGCAGCCCCGCAGTCGTCCGCCGCCGAGGGCCATCCATTCCCATGACCTCCCGCGAAAAACACGATCTGCGCTGCGGCCTGGCCTTCTGCGCGCCATGGTTCATCGGCCTCGGCGTGTTCATGATGTACCCGGTCGTGGCGTCGCTGTTCTACAGCTTTTGCGATTACTCCGTGCTGCAATCGCCGGTGTGGATCGGGCTGGAGAATTACCACCGGATGGCCGGCGACGCCGTGTTCTGGCAATCGCTCAAGAACACGCTGTTTTATGCGGCGCTCTCGCTGCCGCTGGGCATGATCGTCTCGCTGCTGCTGGCGATGCTGCTCAACACCCAGGTGCGCGGGATGACGGTGTTCCGCGTGATTTTCTATCTGCCGGCGATCATTCCGATCGTCGCCGGCTCGATGCTGTGGCTGTGGATTTTCAACGGCCAGTACGGCCTGCTCAACTGGGCGCTGCGGCCGATCCTGGGCGTCCTCGGCCAGGCGCCGCCGACGTGGCTGGCCGACCCGGCCTGGGCCAAACCGGCGCTGGTGTTGATGAGCCTCTGGGGCGTGGGCAACTCGATGGTGATCTATTTAGCCGGCCTGCAGGACGTGCCGAAGGAACTTTACGAATCCGCGGAGATTGACGGCGCGAACTGGTGGGGCCGGTTGTGGTACATCACGCTGCCGATGATCTCGCCGGTGATTTACTTCAATCTGATTATGGGCATCATCGGCACGCTGCAAGTTTTCACGCAGGTCTTCGTCATGACCGGCGGCGCCGAGGGCGCCCCGGCGCGTTCGACGCTGTTCTACGCGCTGTATCTGTTTTCAACGGCGTTCTACGATCTGCGGATGGGCTACGCCAGCGCGATGGCCTGGGTCTTGTTCGTCCTCATCGTGGCGCTGACGATCCTCGCCACCAAGCTGACCGAGAAATGGGTGTATTATTCAGGGTAACCTCCCGTCATGAAACCCCGTTCCGCCGTTAATCGCTTCCTGGTTTACGCGCTGCTGCTCGGCGGCTCGGCGGTGTTCCTGTTTCCCCTGGTCTGGATGATCTGCACCTCGCTGAAGCCGGTCGAACAGACCATGACTCTGCCGCTGACGTGGCTGCCGCGGGCGTTCTACGCCGTCGTGGACGGCCGGCGGATGGAGGTGACGCGCGATTACCGGATCGAGCAGCCGAGCGTGATCGTCGTGCCGAACGAAGGGCCGACCGCCGGCAAGCGCGCGCTCCTGCCGGCCGCCGCGTTCGACCGGCAGAAGGGGCTCGCGCACATCCAACTCTTCGAGGACGGCTTGCCGGTTGAGAAACCCATCGCGGCGACACTGATCAAGGATGTTGCGCCGGGCTGGTGGCACGTCACCGAATTCTCGGCGACTCACGTGCGCGCGCACGAGTTGAGCTGGGATGTCGTGCCCGAGTCGGCCTTGGAGGCGCGGATCCGTCCGCGGTGGGAGAATTACCCGAATGCCCTGGCCACGATGGGCGGGCGCAGCCTGGAAGAGGTCGAAGGCTCCGTGGAACGCCGCGGCACCGGCGTCAGCGAAGACACCGTGGTCTCGTTCAGGACCTTTCTGCGCAACACGCTCTTCGTCTGCGTGCTCGGCGTCATCGGCTCGGTGCTCTCCAACGCGCTCATCGCCTACGGCTTCACGCGCGTTCGCTGGCGGGGCCGCAACACGCTGTTCGCCCTGACGCTGGCCACGATGATGGTGCCGTTCCCGGTCCTCATGGTGCCGCTGTACGGCGTGTTCAAGACGCTCGGCTGGATCGGCACACTCAAGCCGCTGTGGGTGCCGGCATTTTTCGGCAGCGCGTTCAACATCTTCCTCATGCGCCAGTTCTTCCGCACCATCCCCGAGGAACTGAGCGAGGCGGCGCGGATTGACGGCTGCAGCGAATGGGGCATTTTCTGGCGGATCATCCTGCCGCTGAGCTGGCCGGTGCTGGCGGTCGTGGCGCTGTTTCACTTCCTCTGGGCGTGGAACGACTTCATGGGCCCGCTGCTCTACCTCACGCGCAAGCACACCTTCACGCTGGCGCTGGCGTTGCAGAACTACCAGAGCCAGCACGGCGGCGTACAGTGGCACCTGCTCATGGCCGCCAGCGCCGTCGTCGTCATGCCGATCATCATCCTGTTCTTTTTCACCCAGAAGACCTTCATCAGAGGCATCGCCACGACGGGAATAAAAGGATAGGAAAGTCAGAGCCTCACGGCCCCGGCTTCCAGCGCGCGGTCGCAGGCCAGCGTCAACCGGAGCGAGGCGACCGCGTCGGCAAAGTCGCAGATATTGCCGCTCCAGTCGCCGCTGCCGACCATCTTCAGGAACCGCTCGCCCTCATAGCTGTAGATCGAGCGCCTGTCCTGCTGGAAGCTCCGCGTCTCCGCGCCGTCCTCCACGATGAGCGTCCCATCGGCCGGTTTGATCCGGTAGAAGCGCTTGCGCCCGCTCAGGGCGATCTCGTTGCGCCAGCTTTCCGCCAGCCAACTATGCAGATGGACGGCCACCGGACCGGCGGCGAACCGCAGGCTGAGGCCGATGATCTCCTCGATGGTATAGCCGGGCGCTTTCCTCTGCGCAGGGTTGGCGGCGAGTCCGCGGACTTCCTTGACTTCGCCGAAAAGATAGCGCATCAGGTCCAGGTTGTGGGTCGCCTGGTCCACGAGCGTGCCGCCGGAAAGTGTCTTGTCGGAGAACCAACTGCGCTTCTTCCCCATGGGACAACCGTAGAAGGATTGCACCGCGTCAATCACGTCGTCGGCCATCGCCTCGCGCAATCTTTGAACGACGGGCATGGCGCGGAAGACGTAGCCGACCATGACGCGGCCCCGGGCGGCTTTGATCTCGCGAGCCAGACGCGCGGCGGCCCTTTCGTCGCGCCCCGCGGGTTTCTCGCAGAAGACGGGAATGCCCCTCTTCGCGCAGGCCAGCAGCATCTCGCGCCGGACCAGCGGCGGCGTGCAGAGGTACACCGCGTCGAGCTTCGTTTCGTCCAGCATCGCCCTGAAATCGCCGAACGGCTCGCCGCCGAATTCCCTGCGCCGGCGCTCCAGGTTCTCCGGCTTGATGTCGCAGAGCGCGGCGATCTCGACGTCCTGGCGCGATTTGAGGTAGCCCAGGTGCACGCCGGAGATGTTGCCCGTGCCGATGAGTCCGACCCGAATCATGGTTCACTCCTTGGCCAGGAGAGTTTCCAGGTAGCCCACGGTCTCGCGGATGTCCCTGGCCTGCTGCTCGCCGGAGATCTCCCGCTCGATGATGAACTCGCCCGCGAAGCCGATCTCGTCGAGCCGGCGGATGAACTCCGGGAAGCGCACCTTGCCGGTTCCCACCTTGACCTCCGCGCCCAGCTTCATCGGATCGGTCGGGTACAGGGCGTCCTTGGCATGGATGTTCCTGACGTATCCTCCGAACACGTCGAGCGCGTCAATCGGGTTGCCTTTGCCGTAGAGGATCAGGTTGGCCGGGTCCAAATTGATCCCGAGGTTCTTCGCGCCCACCGCCTGGATCAAGCGGAGCAGCGTCACCGGCGTTTCCTGCCCGGTCTCGAACCAGAATTCGAGGCCCAGCCGCTGCATGTAGCCGGCGAGGTCGCGGACGGTCGCCGCGACTTCATGGAACAGCGGATTGAGCGGCTCTTCCGGGATGAACCCCAGGTGCGTGATGACCGCCGGCAGCTTCGCGCGCGCGGCGAAGTCCGCCGCCTTCATCAATTGCGCCACTCTGGCGGCGCGCCAGGCGGGAGGAACGATGCCGAGCGTGATCGGTCCCTCGACCAGGTTCCAGACGCGCGGGCCGGCCGACCAGCCTGCGCTGAGCGCGGTGATGCGCACGCCGGTGGACTGCGATTCATCGCGGAGGCGGTCGGCGTTCTCCCCGGTCAGGTAATTCTCCTCGCGGGTGTGGACCTGGCAGGTTTTCAGCCCGAACTGCTGCACCGGCGCGAGCGACGGCTGACCTGGACGCAGCGCCGCGATGACGCCGATCCGGTCCCTGGGGCTGCCGCTCATGACTGCTTCTCCGGCCATCCGATTCCCTTTACTCAGTAATTCGGATTCGCGGTGTCGCCGCGCGCGCATGGGAGCGTTGCGGGAACCCCGGCATGAAGGCCTCCGGCATCGCAGGACCACGGCAACGTTTCGCGACATTGGGGCTGTGGCCGGTAAAAGTTCTTCAGTTGCTCGCACCAACCCGGCCTTCACGCGACCACTTCAACTTGCGCGATAGTGAAGAACCCGTCCGCCTTTATGCCGTCCTTCAGAGCAAGCTCTATATTTTTCCCGCTCCTCGGGTCGTACAGGGCGATGCCCGCCTTATAAGTTCCCGGCTTCAGTGTCGCCGGAACTTTCAATGAATAGGTTTCCGATATGATCTCATCGGGCATCCACTTGCGGTTGTCGGATTCGTTCAATTCCTGTTCATGAATCTCGGCGCCATGGGTCAGCCGCAGCCTCAGCTTATAACGGTAATAAGCCGGCGCAACTCCGTGATTTTCCCACACGAGTTTGACCTTCTGCTCGGATCCCCTGGCCATACTTCCGCACATCTCAACCCTCTTGGGAAAATACCAGTAGCCGGAACGATTGGCGATCTTGACGGCGATCTCGGGATTGTCCGCCAGCCACTTTCGGGCGTCGCCATGGAATCCGACAAACGATGCATGACTCTCCTCGACGGCCTTCAAGAGAGGCAAACCGCCTTTCCAGCGGTTCTCGCGGACGGCGTAAGAGTAATGTTCCAGCTCCATGTCAACGGGTTTTCGGCGCCAGACCAGGTTGAACATCTCCGGAGTCCGCAACGTGCTGAATCCGAATTTGTCCGCGTACGAATCCACGCAGACGCTGTCGTCTCTCAGGCCCAGTCCTTTGGAGACCGCGTAATCCACGATCTCGTCCCAGCCCTCTTCATTATTTCGACAATTGACCATGTCGTCATTCATGAGAATAAAAGTGTCCGGGTAGTTCCTCACGTGAATGTCAATGTGCTTCTTGATCACCTCCACGGGCCAATCTTTCTTGCTGGAGCGAAGGGTGTGGCCTTCGCCCCATTCGCCGTAGCTGCCGATGTCCACGAACTCCAGCCACGGCTGAGAGCCGTACCGGCGCCCAAACACGCGGTGGAAGTTCTCGAGCTTGTCGAGAAAGACGGGGTCTCCATAGTCGGGCTCCCAGCATTGCCCGTTTCCGGCCGGATAGAACCCGCCTTTCGCGCCGGCCTTCATGACCCATTCGGGAGTCGCAAACCCCGGCGACGTCTCTTTGCAGCAGATGCGGAACGAAATGCCGTAACCGTGCGCGGTCCAGGGTCCGATCACCCGGTCAATCACCTCCCAGGCGAATCGGCCTTCAGCGGGTTCCAGGTGGCTCCAATCAACGCGCAGGTAGATGTGGTTCAAGCCGGGGAAGTCTTCAAGAAAATCGTCGGACCTCAGTGACGGCCCGTAGACAGTCAGCGAGTTGTCATAATAATGATGATACCAGCCCTTGTGGGGATTTGCGCATACCTTCCGGTCATCCCACGCCTTTTCAAGATTCGTCTTCTCCATGGTCTCCTCCTGGCGGGAATTCTCTCTCTTCAAGGGGGCTGCGTCAAGCCCTGGCGGTGGCGGGCTGGTATAAAGACGCGCCAGTGAGCCTCTTTCGCCGGCAGGCCGGCAAAGGCAGGGGTAAATGCATTGGGGTTGGCGGATATCGTCGCCGTTCGGTGAGCGAAAGTCCGCGCTATGGCCGGCGCCTCGAACTTGTCTGCCACACCGCGTTGTGGTCGTCGCGGAGTGTGGCTCTGCTTCGCCACAGCCGTGACGACTGCGTTCATCGTGAACGCGATGGACTTCCGCCGGCGGACTGCGCCGCGCCGTGCACCTTCCATTGCGAGAAGGCGTACCCGGTTAGGCCCGCGGCCGGGCCCTCGCGGTTCACTTCACGCTCGCCCCGTACGCGCACGCGGCCGGTCGGCGGCGTCGCTGCACGCCGCTCAGTGCGTTGACCGTGCGTACGTCGCCATCGCTGTCGTGGACCCAGTCACCGTGATCGTGATGGACTTCTGCCCGGCAGGCTGCGTCACGCCGTTCACTGTCCACTTCTCGAAGGTGTACCCGGTCGGGTCCGTCGCCGGAACCGCCAGGTTCACGCTCGTCCCGTACGCGACGCTCGACACCGTGTAGCTCGTCTTCCCGCCGTCGCCGGTGCTCGAAGTGATAACGACCCCCGTCGCCGGCATCGACTCCACCGTCAGCGTGTAGGTGTTCAACGTGTATTGCGCCACCGCCGTCGTGGCCCCAGTCAGCGTGAACGTGATGGACTTCTGCCCAGCCGTCTGAGCCACGCCGTTCAGCGTCCACTTCGAGAAGGTATACCCGGTCGGGTTCGTCGCCGGGGCCGCCAGGTTCACTTTCGTCCCGTACGCGACGCTCGACACCGTGTAGCTCGTCTTCCCGCCGTCGCCGGTGCTCGAAGTGATGGCGATCCCGGTCGGCGGCGTGGACTGCACCGTCACCGCGTAGATGTTCGCCGTGTACTGCGCCACCGCCGTCGTGGCCGCAGTGAGCGTGAACGTGACGGACTTCTGTCCGGCCGTCTGCGCCACGCCTTTCACGGTCCACTTCGAGAAGGTATACCCGGTCGGGTCCGTCGCCGGGGCCGCCAGGTTCACGCTCGTCCCGTACGCGACGCTCGACACCGTATAGTTCGTCTTCCCGCCGTCGCCGGTGCTCGACGTGATGCCGGCCCCGGTCGGCGGCGTGGACTGCACCGTCAGCGTGTAGGTCTTCGCCGTGTACTGCGCCACCGCCGTCGTGGCCGCAGTGAGCGTGAACGTGATGGACTTGAGCCCGGCGGTCTGCGCCGTGCCGTTCACCGTCCACTTCGAGAAAGTATATCCGGTCGGGTCCGTCGCCGGGGCCACAAGGTTCACCTTCGTCCCGTGCGCGACGCTCGACACCGTGTAGTTCGTCGTCCCGCCGTCGCCGGTGCTCGACGTGATAGCGACCCCGGTCGGCGGCGTGGATTCCACAGTCAGCGTGTATCCGGTGCTCGCCGTGTACTGCGCCACCGCTGTCGTGGCCGCGGTCATCGTGAACGTGACGGACTTCTGCCCGGCGGTCTGCGCCGTGCCGTTCACCGTCCACTTCGAGAAGGTGTACCCGGTCGGGTCCGTCGCCGGCGCTGCCAGGTTCACGCTCGTACCGTACCCAACGCCCGTCACAGTGTAGTTCGTCGTCCCGCCGTCGGCGGTGCTCGAAGTGACAACGACGCCGGTCGGCGGCGTGGATTGCACGGTCAGCGTGTAGGTGTTCACCGTGTAAACCGCCACCGCCGTCATGGCCGTCGCGGGCATCGTGGGCGTGATTTCCTTCTCACCCGCAGGCTGAGGCGTTCCGTTCAGGGTCCAGTAAGAGAAAGTGTATCCGGCCGGGTCCGTCGCCGGGGCTTGCAGGTCAACGCTCGTCCCGTACGCGACGGTATTGGTGTAGCTTGTCGTGCCGTTGTTGCCCGTGCTCGACCCGATGCTCAGCCCGGTCGGCGGCGTGGACTGCACCGTCAGCGCGTAGGTGTTCAGTGTGTACTGTGCCACGGCCGTCGTGGCCGCAGTCAGTGTGAACGTGATGGACTTGAGCCCGGCGGTCTGGGCCGCGCCGTTCACCGTCCACTGCGAGAAAGTGTACCCGACCGGGTCGGTCGCCGGAGCTTGCAGGTTCGCGCTCGTACCGTACCCGACGCTCGGCACCGTGTAATTCGTTGCCCCGCCGTCGGCCGTACTTGAAGTGATAACGATCCCGGTCGGCGGCGTGGACTGCACCGTCAGCGCGTAGGTGTTCAACGTGTACTGCGCCACCGCCGTCGTGGCCGCGGTCAGCGTGGGCGTGATTTCCTTCTCACCCGCTGGCTGCGGCGTTCCGTTCAGGGTCCAGCAAGAGAAAGTGTATCCGGCCGGGTCCGTCGCCGGGGCTTGCAGGTCCACGCTCGTCCCGTACGCAACGCCGACCACCGTGTAGTTCGTCGTCCCGCCATCGCCCGCGCTCGAACCGATGCTCAACCCCGTGGGCGGCGTCGACTGCACCGTCAGCGTGTAGGTGTTCAATGTGTACTGCGCCACCGCCGTCGTGGCCGCGGTCAGCGTGAACGTGATGGACTTGAGGCCCGCGGTCTGCGCCGCGCCGTTCACCGTCCACTGCGAGAAGGTGTACCCGAGAGGGTCGGTCGCCGGCGCCGCGAGGTTCACACTCGTGCCGTACCCGACGCTCGACACCGTGTAGTTCGTCGTCCCGCCGTCGGCCGTGCTTGAAGTAATAACGATCCCCGTCGGCGGCGTCGACTGCACCGTCAGCGTGTAGGTGTTCAACGTGTACTGCGCCACCGCCGTCGTGTCAGCAGCCATCGTGAAAGTGACGGACTTCTGCCCGGCAGTCTGTGCCGCGCCGTTCACCGTCCACTGCGAGAAGGTATACCCGGCCGGGTCCGTTGCCGGGGCTTGCAGGTTCACGCTCGTACCGTACGCTATGCCAGGCTCCGTGTAGTTCGTCGTTGCGCCGTCACCCGTGCTCGAGCCGATGCTCAACCCGGTCGGCGGCGTGGACTGGACGGTCAACGTGCAGGTGATCGCTGTGTACTGCGCCACGGCCGTAGTGCCGGCGGACATCGTGAACGTGATGGACTTCAGCCCTGAAGTCTGGGCCGTTCCGTTCAGCGTCCATTGCGAGAAGGTATACCCGGCCGGGTCCGTCGCCGGAGCTTGCAGGTTCACGCTCGTCCCGTACGTTATGCCAGGCACCGTGTAGCTCGTGGTCCCGACGTCGCCCGTGCTCGAACCGATACTCAGCCCGGTCGGCGGCGTGGATTGCACCATCAACGTGCTGACGTTCATTGTATATTGCGCTACCGCCGTCATGGCCGCGGTCAGCGTGGGCGCGATTTCCTTCTCACCCGCAGGCTGCGGCGTTCCGTTCAGAGTCCAGCAAGAGAAAGTGTATCCGGCCGGGTCCGTGGCCGGGGCCACGAGGTCCACGCTCGTCCCGTACGCAACGCCGACCACCGAGTAGTTGGTCGTTCCGGCGTCGCCCGTGCTCGAACCGATGCTCAACCCCGTGGGCGGCGTCGACTGCACCGTCAGCGTGTAGGTGTTCAATGTGTACTGGGCCACCGCAGTCACGGCCGCTGCGGGCATCGTGAACGTGATGCTTTTCAGCCCGGCAGTCTGTGCCACACCATTCACCGTCCATTGCGAGAAGGTGTAGCCGGCCGGGTCCGTCGCGGGCGCTTGCAGGTTCACGCTCGTGCCGTACCCGACGCTCGGCACCGTGTAGTTCGTCGTGCCGCTGTCGCCTGAGATCGAAGTGATAGCGATCCCCGTCGGCGGCGTCGACTGTACTGTGAGCGTGTAGTTGTTCACCATGTAAACCGCCACCGCTGTCGTGGCCGTCGCGGGCATCGTGGGCGTGATTTCCTTCTGGCCCGCAGGCTGCGGCGTTCCGTTCAGGGTCCAGCAAGAGAAAGTGTATCCGGTTGGGTCTGTCGCAGGGGCTACCAGGTCCACGCTCGTGCCGTATGCGACGCTCGGCACCGTGTAGTTCGTAGTGCCGCCGTCGTCTGAGTTCGAACCGATACTCACTCCGGTCGGCCCTGCGGATGGCACCGCCGGAATAATCACAGGAAGAAATGGCGGAGGCGCCAAGGTGAAACGCGTGTCGAAAACATAGTTTTCGATGAATCCGGTCCCCGCGGTCGTGCCAACAGCGCCGCGTGTGCACTGGACGATGCCTCCGTACACGTGAAGAGTTTTCGCGGGCGAGGAGGTGTAGTACACATTCTCGAAGGAGCCGGTCACCGAGGTGCAGCTGGCCGTGATGTACATATCCGACGGAACGGCCGCCCATGATGCCGGATTTATGACGACGTTGCCGCCGGAGACGAGGGCGCATTTGCTCACCAGGAGCGGGTCGCTCTGGTTGAAACCGGCTGCGAACATCGTCGCGGGGTTCGCGGGATAGGAATAGACCAGGTTGTTGGTGATATCAATATCGTTGCCCAACGAGGTGCCGATGGTCACCTGTCCGGTGATGGTGCCGCTGACCTGGACGGTGTCCTGGAAGTAGAAGGCGCCGTTGGTCGCGGAGATCGCCGCGTTGTTGTACAGGGTCACCGGCGCTGTGCCATGCGGGCCGCCGCTGCCATTTTTCACGAGAGTGAAGGTGCCGCCTGTGTTGAACGTCAGGCTGTAGCCATTGCCGTTGTTGCTGGGCTCGGAAACTCCGCCGATATCGGCGGCGCTCTGGATCGCGGGGATATCGTTGCCGTTTATGACCGAGCTGAAGTTCAATGCGGGCGCGTTATAGATTATGCCGTCGGCGAACGTCGGATTATCATTCGGCGGGCCGCCGTTCATGTAGTTGAGCGTGGCGGCGCCGGTGTAGACGGGGCCATTGAACACGGGATTGCCGTTAATGTTGAATTGGCCATTGGACCAGATCAGGCCGCTGACCTTGTCGCCGGTGGTGAAGAAGACACCATTCTCACTGTTGGTCAGCCATCCGAAAGACGCAAAGGTCACCGCGAAGTCCGTCGACAGAACGGTCAGCGTGTAGGTGTTCGGAAGATACTGCGCCACTGCCGTGGTGTCCGCGGCCATCGTGAACGTGACGGACTTCACACCGGCGGTCTGAGCCGTTCCATTCAGCGTCCACTGCGAGAAAGTGTAGCCGGCCGGGTCTGTCGCCGGCGCCTGAAGGTTCACGCTCGTCCCATAGCCGACGCTCGGCACCGTGTAGTTCGTCGTCCCGCCGTCGGCCGTGCTTGAAGTGACAACAACCCCGGTCGGCGGCGTGGACTGCACCGCCAACACGTAGGTGTTCAATGCATACTGCGCCACCGCCGTCGTGGCCGCGGTCATCATGAACGTGATGGACTTGAGCCCGGCGGTCTGCGCCACGCCGTTCACCGTCCATTGCGAGAAGGTATACCCGGCCGGGTCCGTTGCCGGCGCTTGCAGGTTCACGCTCGTCCCGTAGCCGACGCTCGGCACCGTGTAGTTTGTTGTCCCGCCGTCACCCGCGCTCGAACCGATGCTCAACCCCGTGGGCGGCGTGGACTGCACCGTCAACACGTAGGTGTTCAATGTATACTGCGCCACCGCCGTCGTGGCCGCAGTCAGCGTGAACGTTATGGACTTGAGCCCGGCGGTCTGCGCCACACCGTTCACTGTCCACTTCGAGAAGGTATACCCGGTCGGGTCCGTCGCCGGCGCCGCCAGGTTCACGCTCGTCCCGTAGCCGACGCTCGACACCGTGTAGTTCGTCGTCCCGCCGTCACCCACGCTCGAACCGATGCTCAGCCCCGCCGGCGGCGTGGACTGCACCGTCAACACGTAGGTGTTCAATGTATACTGCGCCACCGCCGTTGTGGCCGCGGTCAGCGTGAACGTGATGGACTTGAGCCCGGCGGTCTGCGCTGCGCCGTTCACTGTCCATTGCGAGAAGGTATAACCGGCCGGGTCCGTTGCCGGAGCTTGCAGGTTCACGCTC
>JBEKCB010000039.1:0-35706 GCA_050015075.1 Candidatus Brocadiia bacterium
GTCACCTCCGTCTCGCCCAGCGCGACGCTGCCGCCGGTCGGCCGGTCGAGCGAGCCGACGATGTTGAGCAGCGTGCTCTTGCCCGCGCCCGACGGCCCGATGATCGCAAGCGTCTCGCCCGCGTCGAGGTCGAACGAGACGTCCTTCAGCACCGCCAGCGGCGGCGTGGAGTCGAACTCCTTCCGGACGTGCCGCACCGCCAGCCGCAGACGACCTGAGTTTTCAGCGCGATCAGTCATGGCGTCTTTAGTTGTCAGCAAAAGGTCTCACGCAAAGTCGCAAAGGCGCTAAGAACTGCAAAGGCAAGGATGGCCGTCCTTTGCAGCTTCGTGTGTTATCCCCGCCCGTTTGAGATTCTTTGCCCATACTATCAACAAGAGCTTATAACCGAAAGGCGAAATCGCTTGAATCGTCAAAACTCAGCAATAAGAGTCAACCTGCCGCCGCCTCCGCGAGGAGGGCGAGCGTGCCGAGGCCGTAGTAGGTGTACTCGACGTCCGGCGCGGCATCGCCGGCGCAGGCGCGGAATCCGCCGCGGCTGGCCTGAAGGTTGTGCGCGAATCTTGCCACGGGCGCGAGTTTCACTTGGCCGAGCGCGCCGATTCCGGCCAGCGCGACCGAGGCGGTGAAGGTGGAAAGCAGGTCCGGCTCCGGCGCGCCCGAGCCGGCGGCGAAACCGCCTTCGGGGCACTGCATGGAGGCGAGGAATTCGGCTGCGCGTTCATACAGGCCAGGCGCCTGTGCTTCATCGAAGAGCGTGAGCAGCGCCAGCGCGGCGGCGGTGGGATTCGTCGCGCCCTCGCCGCCGGCCTGTGCGCTGTCGGCATAGCCGCCGTCGGCGCAGCGGCGCGAGTGGACGAACGCGGCGGCCTCGGCTGCGCCGGAAAAATCCGAGTCGCTCAATTCGGCGCAGAGCGCGGCCAGGAACGTGTGGTACACCGTCGCTTCGCCGCCCGGGAACCGCGCATAGCCGCCGTCCGCCGCGCGCGAACGCGCGACGACTTCCATGATCTCGGCGCGCCGCTCATCGTTGCGCCCGGCTCCGGCGCGCTCGCCGGCGAGCCGGCGGATGTACAGCAGGCAGAAGCACTCGATCATGTCCCTCGGCGGCGCGGAAAGACTGCCCGCGTACTGCGCCGCGCCGTGCCAGAGGCGCTCGTCGGCCGGGACCAGCAGTTCAGCGGAGCGAAGCGCGAACATCGTGTAATAAACGTCCGATCCGCCCAGCCGCCCGGCGAACCCGCCGTCCGGACGCTGCGCCGCCAGGAGATACTCCGAATGCCTCGATCGGAAACTGTCCGGCAGGGATTTCAGCCCGGCGGTGAGGCGGGTGGTGAGAGTTGAGAGATAGCGTGGTTTTTCAGTGTCGCCTGGCATGTTTCGCGGTCGATATGTTCTAAGAGTGCGAACCCTTCAATTTCCAAATCCAATTTCCAATTTCCAAACGGTGAGCGGCTTGCGCTCATTGAAAATTGGGACTCGGAAATTTTACAAGACGGCTTCCAGGAGGAAATGCATCAAGTCGCGCAGCGCCTCGGCGGGCATGGCATCGGCCTCGGCGCGGGCGCGCTCGCGGTATTTCTCGACGAGCTTGCGCGCCTGGTCGAACGCGCCGCGCTCCTCGTAAACCTTGCGCAGGCTCTCGAGCTTGAGGTCGCGCGCCACGTCGGGCTCGGTCACCGAGGCGAGTTTGCGGATCGTCGCCGCGTCGCCGGTCTCGAGCGCGAGCGCCAGCAGCATCGTCGGCCGCCGCGCGAGCGAATCCTGCCCGGCCACGAGCTTGTCGCGCCGGTCGGCGCTCCAGTCCTTCAGGTCGTTCAGGAGTTGATACGCCACGCCGACGAGACGGCAGAACCGCCGCAAGTTCTCCGTGCGCGCGAGGTCCGGGCTCTCGCATTGCGCCGTCCGCACGCCCGCATACAGGGCCGCCTCGAACGCCGGCGCCGTCTTCAGCGCATAGATCCGCTGGACGGCTTCCGGCCGCACGGCCATCGGGTCGCCGCGCGTCCAGAGAAGCTCCTCGCCCTGGCCGCGGCAGAGTTGCGTGTGCGCTTCGGAGAGATGGGCGAGGATGTCCGCGACGCACTCCGCGCCGAGTTCGCGCCGGCCCGACGCGACGAGCCGGTAGCCGAGCCCGATCAAGTAATCGCCGACGTTGAGCGCCGTCGCTATGCCGTGCCGGCGGTGCAGCGTCTCGCGCCCGTAGCGGAACTCATCGTCGTCCTCGATATCGTCATGGATCAGCGAGGCCTTATGAAGCGCCTCGATCGCGAGCGCGACCCGCCGGACGGCGCGCGGGAAATTCCCGGCCTCGGCGGAATCCGCATCCGGCGCGCCGGCGTCGCGCGACGCGGCGGCATGGCCCGCCAGCGTGATGAACGGCCGAAGCCGCTTGCCGCCTTCGCGCAGCCACTCGAGCGCCAGCGTTTCCGTGCCCTGCGCGGGAGACATTTCGCAAGGGCCGTTCATCGTCGCCGAGACGACCATGTCGGCGAGCAGTTCGTCGAGCGCGCGGTCCTCGAAGAGCCGGTCGGCGGCGCGGAGGAGCGGAACGTAGCTCCGCGTACCGGTCCCGGCGGGCCCGGCCTGCTGGCGGAGCCAGCCTCGCAGGACGGCGATTTCGGCGGTGGTGGCGACGCAGCCGTCGGTGAGGAGCGGCACGGCCACGTGCGGAACGCCCAGCGCGGCGACTCGTGCGAAGACTTTCTCGAGCGAGTCGAGGCACGCCATGCCCAGGATCGCGTCCGCCTGCCCTCGCAGGACGACCTCGACGACCGCCGGCGAGCCCTCCGCGATGAGCACGGTGTATCCGAGCGACTCCGCCTCGGCCTTGACGGCCGCCAGCGTGCAGGCGCCGCACTTCGCGCACGAGAGGCCGCGCGCGTCGTACGTGCCTTTGCATTCCCTGACGTGGCGGAGGCAATGCGGCAGCAGCAGCAGCCTTCGCGACGGCGGCACGGCGGCGAACTGCCCGCGCCAGAATTCGTTGTTGACCGACACCATCGCAAAGCCCAGAGAGGATGGAGCGGCATGAAGCCGGCCGATCAGATCGGACGCCGCCTTCTCGACCTCGGCGGGCAGGGGCGGCTTGCGACGGTCGAGCGTCGCGGCGGCGTCGGCGGCCGCCGCGCGGATGCGCTCGCGCTCCAGCGGCTCCGCCGGGACGATCTTGATATTGACCGGCGAGGGCCGTTTATTGCTCGTCGCGATGTCGTTCATTTGATGGACCATCTTATGAATATTCGCTTATGAAACGCAATTCATGTGCCGCCTAGTATTCGCCCAAGCGCGGAGACCGTCCACAGCGCCGGGTAGACTCTCTCAGCATACCACAACTTGGCGAAATACAAACCGATCGGCGCGGGCTTGTCCAGGCCGCCCTCGCGGATTCGCGCGAGAAGCCATGCGCAGCCGCGGTCGCGGGCGGTTGTGGCGGACTCGCTCTCGGGCGCGCCGGCCAGCGCGTCCAGCGCGAGCGCGGTTTCCTCGATGCTGCTGGGCACGTTCTCATCGCCGCCCCAACCGCCATCGGGATTCTGCGCGCGGAGGAGCCGGGCCAGACCGCGCTGCGCCTCGACGCCGTTCCCCAGGCCCAGGTCGCGCCAGGCGGCCAGCACTTGCGCGGTGCCGTAGAGCGGGTTCTCGTCGCGCGGCGCCTGCTGGTTCCCGAACCAGAGCGGCACCCACGCGCCGTCGGCGCGCTGCGCGCGGCGGAGATATTCCACGCCGCGCCGCAGGGCGCGCTGCTCCTTTGCGTCGGAAACGACGCCGCGCCACGCCGAGATCGCCCTCAGCGCGTGCGCGGTCAGGTCCGGCGCGCTGCGGTCGAAGGGAAGCCGTCCCCAGCCGCGACAGAACGTCGGCCATCCGCCGTCGCGGTTCTGAAGGCCCAGGAGCCACTCGACGCCGAGCCGCGCGGCATCGGTCGCTTCGCCGCCGAGCCGGCTTAACGCCAGCAGCGCCGCCGAGGTGTCGTCGGCGTCGGGGACGCCGCCGGAAAGGTCCGTCCATGCCCAGCCGCCCGGAGCGGCGCCGGTATAGAGATGTCCGCGACGGTGCTGGCAGTCGAGGATCCACCGGCGCGTGCGGGCGGCATCGGGCTCGAAGCGATTCCCGCCCGCCGTCAGCGCGGCCACCGCCAGGCTGGTGAGCCAGTGCGAAAGGTTCGTGTCAATGGCCCAGCTTCCGTCCGCGCGGAGGGATTTCGAGAGGAATTCCAGCCCGCGGCGAGCGACGGGGTGATCGCTCCGGCCGGCGCCGGCGAGGCTCATCACGACGAAACTGGTCAGCGGCACGGCCTCCAAAAACCCGCCGCTCTCCGGCTGGATCGCCTGGAGCCGCCGGAGCGTCGGGGCGAGCGTCGCCGCCCGGAGCGCGCGCAGGAACGGGTTGCGGCTGGGCGCTGCATGGTGGCGAAGCTGGCCGACGGCGATCAGCGCCGGCAGCGCGTAACTGACCACTTCGAGATTGAGCAGCCGGAAGCTCGCGTGCGGCAGGCAGGCCAGCTCGAAGGGCAGCGCCGGCACGTGGCGCCATGCCGGACGCGTCGGGCCCGCAGCCGCCAGCGCGCAGTTCGTCAGGATCGGCGCGGCGAAGGTCCGGTCCTCGCCGTAGACCGCTTGAAGCGCCCGCACGCGCGAGTCGGCGGAGGCGCCGGCGCTGGAGTCGAGATATCGCTCCGCTTTCCGCAGCGCCGACGCGGCGGGATCCGAACCTTCGCGGCCCGAAAGGATCAACGCGGCCTCGGCGAGCATCGCCGTTGAGACGTTGCTGCGGCTCTCGGGCGTATCGCCCCAGCCGCCGTCCGCGTTCTGGTGGGCCGCCAGCCACGCCACGCCGCGCCCGATGAAGTCGGCGAACCGCTCGCGCGAGACGACGGAAAAGGCGCTCACCGCCGTCGCGGTCGCGAGGGCGGAAGGCGACAGCTCCCCGTTCCAGCATCCCTCGGGCGTTTGCCATGCCAGAAGGGCGGCGCGGGCGGATTCGTAGGCCTCGCGAAGTTCTTTGACGCCCGGCCGCGGCGGCGCGCCGGCGAGGGATGGGGTCATGATCGGATGCTCCCCGACCTCGCCGCGAAGAGGCATTTCCAGGCGAGCGTCTGCGCGCGGCCGAGCGCCTGCAGCGTGCTGCGCCGCCAGAGCGGCACGCCGGCGGCGGATTGATTATCCCACAGGAGGCGCGGAGCCCACCGGAAGTTCAGGTCGTAGCACGCGCGGAACAGCCGCCAGTGCGCGGCCGACATTTCTTTGAGGCCGAACGGCGCCGCCCCGGCGCTCAGCGGAGCGTTGAAGAGCGGGAAGATCGCCAGCCGTTCGCCCGACAGGCGCTGGACCCAGCGGAACGTCCGGTCCACGTCGGCGGGCGTCTCTCCGGGCAGGCCGAACAGGATGCTGACCAGCGGGAAGTAGCCGAGCCGGACGAGGCGGCGCACCTGGTGTTCGGAGAATTCGTCCCACGCTTCCGGTTCGACTCCGCCCATCTTCGCGCGGCCGCCGTTCGCGGCGAGCAGCGCGCCGGAGGCGGTCTCGACGCCCAGGTTCAGCCAGACGAATTCGTGACCGGTGCCGCCGACGATGCCGCGGCGGACGGCGGCGAGTTCCTCGTCGCTGAATTGCGCCGCCGAGCTGACGTTGGCGTGGTCGGTCTGGATCAGCCGCGTCGCCGCGAGCGAGCGCAGGCGTGTGACGAGTTCGATCAGCGCCGCCGGCCGCGCGCGCGCGCCCTGCGCCCCGTAGCGGAAAACGTCCTCGGTGACGAGAACGAGGTCCGTCACGCCGGCGGCGAGGTTCACCTGCGCGTCGGCAAGGATGGCGTCCATCGGCAGGTGCTCCATCGGCACGCGCGCGAGCGTGCAGAAGGCGCAGCCGAGCCCGCAGCCGCGGCTGATTTCCACGCCGCCCATGAGCGTCGGGCCGAGGATCGGCGGGATTTTCTCCGCGTCGGCGACGCGCGCTCCGGCGAGCGCGTCCGGGAGTTTTTCGCCGTCGAGAATGCGCGCGAAGAGCGCGCCGATGTTGCCTTCGCAATAGCCGGAGATCACGTGGTCAATCCCCAGTTCCTCCTGCGCGCGGCGGTTGCCGGCGAGCTGCCACGCGCCGGCGCCGCCGAGCACGATCTTAGCCTCGGGAGCGGCGGACCGGCGAAGGCGGCGGATGCTCCCGGCGAGCCGCCGGAACCAGCGGCTGGTGTAAATCTCGCCGCCGAGGATGGCCGACATCGTCGTGCTGTTCATGCCGAGCCCAAGCGGATCGCCGGAGGAGATGCCGATGACGCGAGTGTCCGGCCCGACCGCGCGCTTGAGCGAAGCCGGGTCCACGATCGCCACGTCCGCCTGTCGAAAGCCCGTGCGCGCGAGGGCGGACTCGATGCGGCGAAGCCCGAGCGGCGACTGGAATGCCCGGAAGCCGTCGCGCCGCGCGGCCGGGGCGAGGAGCGTTTTCATCAGGAGCGACGGCGTGCGCGTGGTCTGGCTCGCGCTGACCATGCCTTCGAACAGGACGCGGTAGCCGGCGAAAAGTGTGCGGTCGGCGGTCAGGACGATCGGGATGCCGTGCCGCGGAGCGGTCCGCACCTTGAGCCGGGGAAAGGCCGATGCGTCGGCGACCGGCGCTAGGACGGCGGCCGTAGCGGCAGCGGGCGTCGGCAGGCGGTCGGAGTCACTCATCCAACTTCTCAAGAGCGGTGATCAAGTGATCGAGGTCGCCCGGCGGCGCGCTTTCACCGCGGGCATCCTCCTGCGGCGCCGGGCGCGAAGTCTCCGGCCGGCTCGGTGTCTCCGACCCCGCTCTTCGCAGCTCCGCCGCTACGGCGGGCGAAGAAGAGTCGGCGGGCTGAGAAGAGCCGGTGATGGCGGCGTCCGCGAAGTAGTGCGGGAAAATGATGGCGCGCTGCGGACAGGTCCGCGCACAGGCCGGGCAGCCGTTCTTGCAGTTGTCGGGGTTGCCCACGACGACGTTGCCGTCGGAGAGCGCGTACACGCCGAACAGGCAGAAGTCCACGCACTTCCGGCAACTTGTGCAGCGCGAGTAATCTATCACCGGATACCACCGCGGACTCGCCGCGTCCGCGATTTCCTTCAGCGTGGCGGCGCGACCTGCCGCGGATCGGGGCGCGAGCGCACGGGCGCAATCTGCTACCGTCGCGAAATCGGCCAGGTTCAAGCAGCGGATCGCGCGCGCGCCGACGCCCAGCGCCCGAAGCGTCCAGAGCGCGGCGCGCGGATGCAGCCATGAGGCGACCGCGAGGTCGCCGCGCGCTTGCATCAAGGCCGCCGCGGCCGGCTGCGAGGCGCGCAGGTGATACAGGTGCGGCACCACGAGCAGGTCCGATCCGGCTTCCCGCCGCAGCGTGTCCGCGAGCGCGTCTTCGAAGGCGGCATGATCGCCGGCGATCCCTCGCCCGTCGCGCGAGATGACGATGGTCACTGCTTGAGATTGAAGCATGGATAAAGAATCCCCACGCGAAAGGAAACCGGACTCTTCAATTATAAACTGAATCGGGCAGGGGTGTAAACGGGAACTCCAGCACGCATCGGTCTTCGTCTGATCAGTCCTGCAGGCGATCCGGAAGCGGCTTGCCGGTGAAGAGGCGCGCCTTGCGGAGGCGGATGGATTTGGGCGTGACTTCGACGAGTTCATCGTCGCGGATGAACTCGATCCCGCTTTCCAGGGAGACCGGGGTCACCGGCGTGAGGATGACGGTCATCTCTTTGCCCTTCGCGCGGACGTTCGTGAGCTTCTTGGTCTTGCACGGGTTGACGATGAGATCGTTCTCGCGGCAGTGCTCGCCGATGATCATCCCTTCGTAAACCTTCTCGCCGGGCGTGATGAACAACGGGCCGCGTCCCTCCAGAGTCTCCAGCGCGTAGGTCACCGCGTCGCCTTGCGCGTTCGACACCAGCGAGCCGGTCGTGCGCGTGGCGAAATCGCCGCGGTATTCCTCGTAGCCGTCGAGATACGAACTCATGATGCCGGTGCCCTTGGTGTCGGTGAGGAACTCGTTGCGGTAGCCGATGAGGCCGCGCGTGGGGATGGAGATTTCCAGCCGCACGCGTCCGCTGCCGTGGTTGACGAGGTTGACCATGCGCCCTTTGCGGCGCGAGAGTTTCTCGATGACCACTCCCATGTGCTTTTCATCGCAGTCAACGAACAGGCGCTCGATCGGCTCCAGCCGCTTGGGGCCTTCGCCCTTGTAGATCACCTGCGGGCGGCCGATGCTGAGTTCGTATCCTTCGCGCCGGAGCGTCTCGGCGAGGATGACCATCTGGAATTCGCCGCGCCCCTGGACGATGAACTCGTCGGTCTCGGCGGTCATGATGATGCGGAGCGCGACGTTGCGCAGCGCCTCTTTCAGCAGGCGTTCGCGGATCTGGCTGGCGCGGACGAACTTGCCCTCGCGGCCGGTGAAGGGCGAGCTGTTGATGGTGATCATCACGGAAACGGTCGGCTCGTCCACGCTCACGCGCGGCAGGGCGCGCGGGGCCTCGCGGGTGCTGATCGTGTCGCCGATGTTCACGTCTTCAACGCCCGCGAGAATGATCACGTCGCCGGGCGCGGCCTCGTCCACGTCCTCGATCTTCACGCCGCGATACGTCTGGAGGCTCGTGACTTTCAACGGCAGCGCGACGCCTTCGGCGTTGATGCGCACGAGCGCGTCGTTGCGCTTCGCGGAGCCGTGGGCGATCTTGCCGATCGCCAGACGACCGAGATAGTCGGAGTAGCCCAGGTCCGTCACGAGCATCTGGAACGGCTCGTCGGTGTCGTACGAGGGCGGCGGGAGTTCCTTGAGGATCATGTCGAAGAGCGGCGCGAGGTCTTTGCCCTCTTCCTCGATGGTCGGCTTGGCGATGCCCTCGCGCCCGATCGCGTAGAGCAGCGGGAACTCGGCCTGATGGTCCGTGGCGTCGAGGTCAATGAAGAGGTCGAAGATCTCGTTGAGCACCTGCACCGGGCGCGCGTCCTTCCGGTCGAGCTTGTTGATGACGACGATCAGGCGCAGCCCGCGCTCGAGGGCCTTGCGCAGGACGAAGCGCGTCTGCGGCAGGGGGCCTTCGGCGGCGTCCACGAGCAGCACCGCGCCGTCCACCATCATCAGCGCGCGCTCGACCTCGCCGCCGAAATCGGCGTGGCCGGGCGTGTCCACGACGTTGATCTTGACGCCCTTCCAGTTCATCGAGCAGTTCTTCGCGGCGATGGTGATGCCGCGCTCGCGCTCGAGGTCCATGTTGTCCATCACGCGCTCGACGACCTCCTCGTTCTCGCGGAACGTGCCGCTCTGGCGGAACATGTAGTCCACCAGCGTGGTCTTGCCGTGGTCCACGTGCGCGATGATGGCGATGTTGCGGATTTTGTCGTTGAACTGCTTCATCGTTTCCAGACGGCTTTCCAGAGAAAAACAGCGGGCGAGCGGGAGACCGCTCGCGGTCAACAGGAGTTCACCGAGCGCCGGCAGGGAGATCTGCTTCAGTCCGGATGCACCTCTTGCGCCTCGCCTATTATACCCACTTGCAGGGCCGTTTGACAAGCGACGCCGGGCGCTGCGATAGTAGATAATGGAATTCAGCCGAAAAGCCAGGCACGGAAGGCGTGAAATGGCGTTGATCCCCAACGGCGCCGGTCCACAGGCCGATGCCGCGCCGGCCCGGACGAACCGGTACTTTGTCGAACTCGATTGCCCCGACGCGCCCGCGCTGGACCTCGAGTGGAACTACACGGACCGGGCGGAGCGCATTTACCGGGCCGGGCACCGCTGCCTGGCGCGCGGCCTCTTCGCGGAAGCGCTGGCGCTCTTCCAGCGGGCGACGCACTACGATTCCACGCACTACGCCGCGTACGTCGCGCAGGCCGAGGCGCTGATCCTCCTGAAGCGGACGGAGGACGCGGCGCGCGTCTCCGATGAAGCGATGGACCGCTACGGCCGCAATTGCGCCATCGGCGCGGCGCGCGGACACGTGTTGCTCCACCAGGACGACGCGGAACAGGCGCTCAAATTCGTGGAAATCGCCACGGAGAACGATCCCACGAGCGCCTACGCCTGGATCATCGCCGGCGAGGCGCACGTCGCGGCGCGCTCGGCGCTGCCGCTGATCATGCACTCCTTCGCGCGCAGCCGCGCGTGCCGGGACCTCTGGCCGAACCAGGATATCCGCATCGCGCTGGCGTACCTGGAATGGGGAGCCGCGGCGTACGCCGTCGGAGCGCTGGAGGCGGTGGTCGTCGCCGAGCCGGACCTCCCGTTCGCGTGGAAACTGCTCGGCGACGCTTACCGCCAGGAAGGGCGGGGCCGGCAGGCGATGGCCAGCTACCGCCGCGCGGTGGAACTGGCGCCGCAATTCCAGTCCGCGCTCCAGGCGCTGACCTGGCGGGCGCGCGTCGAGGACTACTGGCGGCGCTTGCGGGATGTCATCGTCTCGCAGGTGGAAACGCGCTGAGGCTTACCGGGAGAAAGGATCGCCATGGATTGCCCGCGAGAACTGGACCTGCTGATCCGCGCGCGGTACCCGATCATCTACCTGCGCACCAGCGAGGAGTCCCGCGCCTGCAACTTGATCGCGAACATCGCCCGGGCCGAGAAGAAGAGCCTGGTCGAGTGGAGCAGCACGGAAGGGCTCCGCAAGATCGAGGATTTCCAGGGCGCCGCGCCCGGGGATTTCAAACCGGTCGCCCCGTCCGCCGGCGACGCCACACGCCAGCCGCTCGCCGCGCTCGAGGAGATCCTTCAGGAGGCGGGCCGCACGATCTACCTGATGAAGGACCTCCATTCGTTCATGGATGACCGCGTCGTGATGCGCAAAATCCGCGACCTGTACGCCAGCCTGAAGCGCTCGTACAAGACTATCGTGATCCTGGCGCCGTGCAAGAAAATCCCGCTCGACCTGGAGAAGGAAATCTACTTCCTGGACATGCCGCTACCGGATCTGGACCAGCTCAAGAAAGTGCTGCGGGACGTCGCGGACACGCTCAAGGGCAACCCGCGCCTGAGCGTCGAACTGACCGCGCCGGTGCTGGACCGCATGGCGAACGCGGCGCTCGGGCTGACGCTCGAGGAGGCGGAGCGCGTCTTTTTCAAGGCCGTCATCCGCGACGCGAAGCTCGCCGGCGAAGAGGTGCAATACATCCGCGAGGAAAAACGCCAGATCGTCCAGAAGTCCGGCCTGCTGGAATATTACGAGACTCCGGAGGACCTCGGCTCGGTCGGCGGATTGGAACTGCTGAAGTTCTGGCTGAAGCGTCGGGCGCGGGCGTACGAGCCGGCGGCGCGCGAGTACGGGCTGCCGCCGCCCAAAGGGCTGCTGCTGCTCGGCGTGCAGGGCTGTGGAAAGAGCCTGGCGGCGAAGGCGGTCTCGGGGTCGTGGGGATTTCCGCTGCTGCGGCTGGATCTCAGCCGCATCTTCGGCAGCCTCATCGGCTCGTCGGAGGACAACATGCGCCGGGCCCTGGAGATGGCGGAGTCCGTCTCGCCCGCCGTGCTGTGGGTGGACGAGATCGAGAAGACTTTCTCCGGCATCGAGAGTTCGGGCATAAGCGATGCGGGGACGACGGCGCGCGTGTTCGGCTCGTTTCTCACCTGGCTCCAGGACAACACCACGCCGGTCTTCTGCGTGGCGACGGCCAACTCCATCGAGCGGCTGCCGCCGGAGTTGCTGCGCAAGGGACGGTTCGACGATATCTTCTTCGTGGACCTCCCGAGCACGGCGGAGCGGATCGAGATCGCGCGCATTCACCTGGCCAAGCGGAAACGAGACCCGGCCAAGTACGATCTCGCACGCTTGGCCGCGCAGTCGGAAGGGTTCAGCGGCGCGGAGATCGAGCAGGCCATCGTCTCGGCCATGTACGACGCGTTCGACTCGAACCACGAGGTCGCGCAGGCGGATATTTTACAGGCGATGCAGAGCGCGGTGCCGCTGTCGGTGACGATGCGGGAGGACATCGAGCGCGTCCGGCAATGGGCCAAAGACCGCGCGCGGCCGGCCTCGCCGCGGTGAATTATCACGCTCGCGCCGGCGCAAAGTTCCGCGTCGTCCCTCGGTTGATGACTTCTCTTCGATCCGATAAACCAGCGTTGCCTCGCGGCCCGGCAATACGTATAATGATCCTGTAATTCACACGTATAGGAGAACGCACCGATGAAGAAGCTTACCTTAAGCGCGGACGAAAAGGTCATCGCGCAGGCTAAGCGTCTGGCCGTCCGCCAGCGCACAAGCGTGTCGGCGATGTTCGCGCGATTTGTGACTTCCGCGAGCCGGAGGGAGAACACGCCGCACGAGGTTCCGCCTGACTCCATCGCCGCGCGCGTGACCGGAGTTATCCGGCTGCCCAAGGGCAAGAGCGAGCGCGATGTCCTTACTGAGGCGCTCATGGTGAAGTGCGGGATCAAAAACAGTTAGCCGCAACCCGCGTCACTTTCCCAAGTCGTCTCTGCCGATCTTCACTCCGCACGAGTTCTTCTCGGTCCATTCCTTCGACTAAAGCCTGTCAGCGCCCTTCACCGTTTCTTTTGCAGCGCGGCGATGGCTTTGCGGGCGGCGAGATAGCCGCTTTTGGCGGCGCCTTCGAACGTGGGATAGACCATGTAATCTCCGGCGAGCAGGAGGCGGCCGAGCGTGATCTCGTGTAGACGCATCAGCCGCTTGTGCGCGCCGAGGGTCATGACCGGGAACGCGTGCGGGAACCGCTCGACGCGCGAGGCGACGATCTTCGCGCCCGAGCCGGGCAGCACGCGCTCGAGGTCTGCGCGGACGGCTGCGAGGATTTCATCGTCGGTCATCCGCATGAGCTTCGGATCGGCGTAGCTCTCCGGCGGAATGTAGACGGTCGTAACGCAGCCGGCCGCGTTCTTCGCGTCGGGGTCGCAGAAACGCTGGACCCAGGTCGCGTCGTAGATGTCCGTGAAGAAGAGCCCGTCGGGCGCGGCCAGGTCGAACGCGCGGTCGAAGATCGGCGTCTTGCTGGTGAAAGAGACGGTCGCGTAGGAGGAGTACGGAATCTTCGCGAGAAGTTCCCTCTGCTCGTCGCCGAGTTCGTCGCCCGCTATCTTCAGCGCGGCGGGCGCCGCGACGGCGAGGATGACCACGCGCGCGCTGATCGTCCGCTCGCCGGCCTTCGCATCCCGGTACGTCACTTCGCAGCGGCCGTCCGCGGTCCGGACGCTCAGGACGGCGGCATTCAGCCGGAGCCGGTCGCCGAGGTCGGCGGCGAGCGCATCGGTCAATTCGGTCAAGCCGGTCTTGAACGTGTACGCTTCGGTGGCGCGCCTGCCGCGGCCGGTTTCGTTCGCGAGTTTCTCGTTATCCTTGATGAGGCGCGCGTCCTCGTAGTCGAAGGCGATTTCGGGCAGGGCGCAGAGCGCGGAAATCTCGCCCAGGTTCGCGCCGAAAATGCCTCGCGCGGCGACGTTGTAGCGCTGGAGGAAAATCTCCGGGAACTTCATCCGGTTGAGCCAGTCCTTCGCGCTGATGTCGTCGAGTGCGGCCAGTTCGGAATCCGGGTCGAGGCGGGGAATCTCTTCGTACTCCGACGTGAATTCCTGCATGGCCGAGACGAAGCGGTTGTATTCGCCAACGCTGGCGCGGCGGACGAAAAGCGAGGCGATCCCGGTTTCGCCGAGGTAGAGTTCGCCGTCCTGCCAGGCGGCGTCCATGGGAGAAGGAATCTGCACCGGCGTCAGCTTCAGCGCGCGGACGATCTTGCCGATCTCATCCGTCGGCTTGCCGATGTATTCCGCGCCCATCGCACAGGAAAAGTCACCGACCTTGTACGAGATCGCTTTGCCGCCGGGCCGGCCCTCTTTTTCCAGGACGACGATGTCGTAGTTCTTCAGATAAAACGCCGCCGTCAGCCCGGCCAGTCCGGCGCCGACGATGATGACGTCGTGCGGCTTCTCGGCCGGTTCGCGATCGGGCGTCGCGCCCGATGCCGCGGCCGCAGCGAGAAGCAGCAGGGCGCAGAGGGCGGCGCGCCGCGCAGCGGGATTCCTCGACATGCTTCGGCAGCCTTTTCATTAAATGTGTCGCCGGCGAGTTGAGCATTTTATCTTAAGCGAAGGATTTCGCAAACCTGGGCGGCGCCGAAGAAGTGCTTGACTGGCGTCACCCCGGTCGCCAGAATGTGACGTTCGATGTCCGGCCGTCGCGTGTAAGGTGCCCTATGGCAAGATCCGAATGCCGCGAACCTGATCCGCCCGCCGTCCCGCCGGCACGGGGATTGCCGATGTGGCTGCCGGCGATGGTCCTCGCTCTCGCGTTGAGCGCGCTGGTCTTCGCCACCTTGCGCGACTACGGCATCACTTGGGACGAGCCGACCTATGCCTCGTCGGCCATCTCGCACTCGGCCTGGTTCCGCAGCCCGCGGCTGGCGACCATTGACCGGTTCTGGTCTCCGACCCACGAGCATCCGCCGCTGGCCGGCCTGGCCGGCGCGTTCATCCGCTACGCCGTCCATCGGCAGTTCGGCCTGCTCGACAACGTGTCGAGCTGCCGTCTGCAATGCGTGATCTTCGTCTTCCTGGGCAGCTTTGCGCTGTTCATGCTGATCGGGAGAAGTTACAGCTGGTGGACGGCCGCCCTGGCGGCGACGTCGTTCATCCTGCTGCCGCGCGTGTTCGCCGACGCGCATTTCGTGGCGCTGGACTTCCCGACGACGGCGGTTTGCGTCGCGGCGGCGTGGCTGTTCTGGCGCGGACTGGCGCGCGGGCGGATGCTGCCGGCGGCGGTGCTGATCGGCCTGGCCATGCTCTGCAAAGTCTATGGCCAGTTTCTGTACGCGCTGTGCCTTATCTGGTTCGCCGTGCATCACCGGCAGGCGTGGCTGGACCTGGCCCGGCGGCGAGGCGGCGACCTATGGCCGCGCGCCTTGAGGGAACTGGCGGTGCTGATCTGCGTCCCGTGGCTGATCTTCTTCGCCGGCTGGCCATGGCTCTGGCCGCACCCGATTCAGCGGACGCTCGACTACCTCACCTGGCAGGCCGGGCACGTAGCGCCGCCGACGTGGTACTTCGGCCGGACGTCCGATCATCCGCCCTGGCATTACCCGTTCGTGATGAGCGCCGTCACGATGCCGCTGGCGGTGCTCCTGGCGATTCTGCCGGGCGTGTCGCGGCTGCGAAGGGCGGCTGAGCGCCCGTTCGTACTTTTCCTGCTGGCCAACGCCTTCACGCCGCTGGCGGTCGTGGCGTTCCTGACGCCGTGCAAATACGACGGCGTGCGGCTGTTCCTGCCGGCGTTCCCGTTCCTCTGCGCGCTGGCGGCGATCGGCGTGCAGGAGGTCTGCACGCTGCCGCGAGCGCCCTGGGCGCGACGGGCGGCGGCCGCGGCCTGCGCCGCCATATTCCTGCTGACGTTCGCGTCTTCCACGTACCGATACCACCCGTTCCAGACCTCGTATTACAACGAGCTGCTGGGCGGCGTGCGCGGCGCCGCGGAGAAGGGATTCGAGACCGAGTATTGGGGCAACGCCTATGTGAAGCTGATTCCCTGGCTGCAGAATCATCCAGGGGTACCGTTGTGGGTGCCGATCAATTACGACTCGCTCAAGATGTACCAGGACCTGGACGTGCTTCCGGAGCTGCGATTGACCGGCCGCGCGCAGGCGGACTACCTGGTGCTGCTGGTGCGACAAGGGCGGTTCGATGAGGAACTGTGGCGGTTCTATCGCACGGAAAAGCCGGAGATTTCCGTAACGCTGCTCGGTCAGCCGCTTGTCAATGTCTACCGCCTGAACGCGCCGGTCACTCCGCCGTCAGGACGATGAACGCCGGCGGATCGGCCGGGTCGCGGAACGCGACACGCCAGGGCGCCGGGAGTTTCACCACGCGCACGGAATCGTCGTCCACGTCCACCCACTCGCGCAGGCCGGCGCGGTTGCGCAGCAGGCTGTAGTCCAGCACGGCGTAGCGCGCGCCCGCGGCGCGCATGGCCGGCCGCAAGGCATCCGTCGTCGTCCACGGCACCGGCACAATGCATCCAGCCAGTTCGGCGTCCCAGAAGTAAGCGTACGCGTGCGAGGGGCCCAGCATCACGGGAGCATCCACCGAGGCGTGCGCGTGCAGCCATATGCGGAGCGCCTCATATCCGGGAGGCAGGCGATAGCTGGCGAGGGGATCCTGCCGGAGACCTTGCCAAGGCGCGGCGAGCGCGATGGTGGCACACGCCAGGACCAGCGCTGCGATCAGGGCGACGCAGCGCGCGGGGATGGTCCGGTGTGCCGCCCTGGCCGCGCGGCGGAGCGCCGGAAACAACCCGCGTGTGGCCAGGATAAGCAGGATCGGCACGAGCGGGAAGATGAAGCGGATGTCTTGAGCCGGATACCACGCGAAGAACAGGAAAAACACCGCGAAGATAAACCAGGCCAGCACCGCGGCGGGCCGCACCGAGCGCGAGCATAAGGGCGCCAGCGCAAGGAGCAGGAGGAGCAGTCCCAGCGGCCAGGCCTTCAAGCGCAGGCGCTCGTTCAGGGGATAAGTCTGGCCGACGGCGACGACGGAATAGACTCCCTGCTGGAACAGCCCCGTTGTCGCGCGGTGGGCAATCTGCCGCAGCGTGTGCGTGCGCCAGAACAGGCCCGCCGTCGGCGCGCGCACGTTGACATCGGTCGAGTACAACTCGTCGGGATGGTTCGTCCAGATGAAGCTCTTGTTCTCGTTATACAGCGGCGGGCCGTAGAGCCGGACATTGCGGACCAGGACCGGCGACATCACAACGGCCATCGCCAGCAGCGCGGCCCACGCCTCGCGCGAGCGCCAGAGCCGCCGCCGCTCGCGCCATGCAAACGCCCCCAGCGCCGCCGGCAGCAGGAAGAGGCCGTTCGCCTTGGTGACGTACGCCAGCCCGATGAAGAGGCCGATCCACACGCCGCCGCGCCCGGTGCGCACGTAGCGAACCATGAACGCCCACGCCAGGAGCACCCAGATGGCGAAGATCGGCTCGCAGCAGACCGTGGTTCCCTGGGTCAGCCAGGAGGTGTTGCAGGCCAGGAGCGCCGCCGCCAGGATGCCCGCCGCGGCCCCGAACAGCCGCCAGCCGGCGACGCCGCAGACGACGACCCCGGCCGCGGCGATTCCCAAAGTGAGCAGCTTCGCCCATCCCACCCCTTGCAGCCGATCCACGGGCAGTGGCGAGAGCAGGGCGATGTACAGCGGCATGCGGCCGGCTTCCGCGTACCTGCCGGCGTAGCAGTCGGCCAGCATCCGCAGGGGCCCGCCGTTCTGCCGCACTTCGCGGGCGACGCGCAGGTACGCGCCCGTGTCATACGGACAGAACTCCGGCTCCTCGTGCAGTTTGTTGAGGCCGGCGAGCAGGAATCCGGCCAGCGCCAGGACCAGGAGGCATCCGACGCCCCAACGTCCGGGATGAGAAAGCCATGAGCCCATAATCTGCACAGCCCCGATCGCGACGGAGTCACCGCACGAACAGAAACAGCGCGACGTAGAGGACCGGCATTCCTGCGAAGACCATGCCTTCCGTGAAGTGGTGCAGCTTCAGCGCGCGGGCCTGCTTTTCCGGTTTGCCCTGCATGAGATAGATGGCCAGGCTCAGGCAGAAGCTCACCAGCAGGATCAGGTACGTCAGCACCATGAATTTGTCCGCGAAAGTCAGGTAGCCCACCGGCGGAATCTGGCCGGAGATCGAGACGTGGAACATGGCCGAGGCGACCAGCGCCGAGCTGATGGCGCCCAGCCGAGTGGTCACCTTGTCCGGGTCGAGGATGAAACTGGCCATCACGATCAGCATCAGGAAAAGCACCGGCAGGAAGGTCTTCAGGAAGGAGTTGACCGCAATCCGCGCGATGTCCACGCTGAAGAGGTACTGCGAGTAAACCTCGTTTTTGCCTTCCGGCGTCTTGTAGACCGGGTACTCATGCTCGGCGGAAGTGGCCTCCCAGCCTTTGATGGCCCAGCCGGGGAAGACGATGGCGCGGTCCATGCCGCTCTCGGCCGTCAGCGGAATATATTTCACCTTCTCGAGGCCGTTCGTCTTGTTCTCCAGGATAATCTGCATCTTCTGCGCGTCGAACGGGAAACGCCGCAGGTCAATGGGCGTGTTCAGGGTCGCCAGGACGCGGTAGAATTTCTCGTTGCCCTTGTCCTCGATCTTGTCGAACGTGCCGCGGCCGTTCATGAACTCGAGCGCGGCGCTTTCCTCCGCGATCTGGTTCTTGGGATCCTTGGACTTGAGATCCAGGTAGAAGTCCACGGTGAACGAGCCGGTGCTAATATCCAGCTTGCCGATGTCGAGGATGTAGATCCCGACGAGGATTTCCTGCTGCACCGCCGGCGCTTCGGGCGCGGCTGCGGGAGTCGCCGGCTGAGCTGCGGGCGGTTTCGCGGGTTCGGCGGCCGTCGCGGCGGGAGCGCTCGCGGAGACCTCCTGCGCGGCGGCGAAACGGGCAAAACCCGAAACGGCTGCGACGAACAACAGGGCGGTCAACAGTCTTCTCACGGCTTGTGCCTTTTAGCTAAATCAGTCGTGGTCTGAAGTAGAGGCGTTCGCGGCCGATGCTCCTCTTACGACCGGAACCGGAAATAGGCCTCCGCATTGTCGTGGCAGATGTCCCTGACTATGCCGCCGACGAGCGCCATGTCGCGCGGGATCAGGCCGGACTCGATCTCTCCGCCGAGGATGTTGCAGAGGACGCGCCGGAAATACTCGTGCCGCGGATAGCTCAGGAACGAGCGGCTGTCGGTGGTCATGCCGATGAAACGGCTGAGAAGCCCGATGTTGCTGAGCGCTTCGATCTGGCGCTCCATGCCGTTCTTCTGGTCGAGGAACCACCACGCGCTACCGAACTGCATCTTGCCGGGGACGCGGCCGTCCTGGAAGTTCCCGGCCATCGCGGCGAGGAGTTCGTTGTCCGCCGGGTTGGCGTTGTAGAGGATCGTCTTCGTGAGCTTGCCCTTGCTGTCGAGCCGGTCGAGCATCCGCGCCAGCGGCCGGCCGATCTCGAAGTCGCCGATCGTGTCGAAGCCCGAATCCGGGCCGACCTCCTCGAACCGCCGGCTGTTGACGTTGCGCGGCGCGCCGAGATGGAACTGCTGGACCCAGCCTTTCTCGAAGTCCATGACCGCGAGTTCCTGGAGCATCGCCGACTTGAACTTCAGCGCCTCCGCGGCGTCCGGCTTTCGTCCGCGGCGGACCTTCGCGAAAATCGCCTTGATCTCCGCGCCGGTGCAGTCCTCGGCGCAGGCCGTATCGAGGCCGTGGTCGGAGAGCCGGCAGCCGGCGGCATGGAAGGAATCGTGCCGCCGGCGCAGCGCGTCGAGGTACGAGGCGTAGTCCTTGACGTGCACGTCGGCCGCGGCGGCCAGCCGGTCCACCCACGCGTTGAACGCCGCCGGCGATTCGACCGCCATGCCTTTGTCGGGCCGCCACGCCGGCAGCACGCGAACACGGAATGACGCGTCGGCCGCGATGGCCTTGTGGGATTCGAGGCTGTCGGCCGGGTCGTCCGTCGTGCAGACGACTTCCACGTTCATCCGGCGCAGAAGCCCGCGGCAGGAGAACTCCGGCCGGGCCAGCTTGGCGTTGCATTCCTCCCAGATGGCCTTCGCCGTCCGCGGATTCAGCAGTCGGTCGCCGATGCCGAAGATGCGCAGGAGCTCCAGGTGCGTCCAGTGATAGAGCGGATTCCGGAGCGTTTGCGGGACCGTCTCCGCCCACTTCTGGAACTTCTCCCAGCCGGGGGCCGCGCCTGTGCAGAAACGTTCGTCCACGCCGCACGCGCGCAGCGCGCGCCACTTGTAATGGTCGCCGGTGAGCCAGATTTCCGCCAGGTTCTTGAAGCGGTGGTCGCCGGCGATCTGCGCGGCGGGCAGGTGGGAGTGATAATCAATGATCGGCAGCGACTCGGCATAGTCATGATACAACCGCCGCGCCGCGGGAGTCTGCAGCAGGAAATCCTCGGTGATGAATGCGCGCCTGGCCATCGTTCGGCTCCTTGTCCTTGCTTCGCGTTCAAGAGACGTACTCGTCCGGCGGCCGTCGCCCGCGCATCATATAGAACCTTTTTCCTGTGGTCAAACGCGGCTGGGCTTCGCCCCGGATTTGAAAACCTGCCGCATTGCGTTAGAATGCGCGGCTGAGGTGTCGAAAGAGCGGTCACAGGGTTCGCGAATGAAGATTACCTTTGGAAGAATTCTGAGCTTCCTGATCGTTATCGCTTATATGATCGGCATTATTGTCGAGGTGGGATGGGCGCCTGCTTGCCTCGTGATCTGTTTGGTCCCGTTTTTTCCATTGGCGCTCATCTGGTTCCCGGACGAGTTTGGCGCCTTTACGAACACGAGCGGGTTCTGGAGCATTAATGAAGAGACGCCTGCGATATTTGTTTCGATTATGGGTTGGATGCTTCTCCTGGGCATGCCGTTCCTTTTCTATTTCTGCTTCCTGGATAAATAAGGAGTGAGCTCATCATGCAGTGGCGACAAGTTGATTCCGATGGCCGGCCGGGTCCGTGGGGCAGGTCGTGCCTGATCTCGCTGGTTCCGGGGGCGCTGTTCGTGACGGCGGCGGTGCTGCTGCTGGCGCTGCTGCTGGTGAAGCTGCTCTGGGCGTGGACGGTTCCCGAGCTTTTCCCCGGCGCGGTGAAAACCGGGCTGATCGCCGAAACCATCTCGTGGTACGCCGCGTTCAAGCTCGCGATCTTCATCGCGGTGCTCGCCGGGGTCGCCCGCGCGGGTAGAGGCCGTTGATCACGACGGCTGCGTGGACGCGGCCGGATTTCGCGCCAGGGATTCCGCGGTCTGCGGGCGGAAGCTCGCGGGGTCTTTCACGGGCTTCAGGAGGATCGGAACTGCGATGATCCCCAGGACGGCGGAGACGACAAAGATCGCGTGGAAGATGCTGAAGGTCCGGCCGCCGAGGACGCAGTGCCAGCCCGCGAACCTCCTCGCGATGAGCCCGGCCGCCAATGCGCCGAGGCCGTTGCCGATGAAGGCGGACGTGTCCGAGACGGCGATGTACATCGCCCGCTGCGCCGGCGTGGGAAAACGCGTGACCAGCTTCGTCGCCGCGTTTGCCGCCGCCGTCACCGCGGTGCCGCCCACGAGGCTCGATCCGCAGACCCAGAAGGCCGCCGTCTGCGGAGTGGCGAATATCCAGAACAACGGCGCCGGCGCCCAGGCCAGGTACGCCCAGTAGATGACCTTCTTCGGCCCGACGCGGTCAATGAGCCCGCCCGACCACGTGGCGGTCAGAACGCTTCCGAGCAACGGCACCACCGTGATCACGATCATCCCCACCAGGAAATGGCGTTGCAGCTTCAGGTTGTCCATGCAGAAGAGCAGCGCCAGCGTGCCGCCCAGCGAGATGATGAAATACCAGATCAGGTTGCACTTCAGCCAGGGCCGGAAGTTAATGTCGCGGATCGGAAGGAGGATTTCCTCCAGAAAGCTGTTCTCCGGCGGCTTGGCCATGGGCGGTTCCGGGATCGTCCCGTGGATGATCAGGTCGAGCAGTCCGAAGATCGTCGCGGCGATGAAGATAATCACCGTCAGTTCCAGCTTCCAGCGCTCCTGCGTGCGGTCCATGAGGACCGCGGCGCTCATCAGTGCGATAATCATGATGATCGCGATCCACGCCGTGCGCTTGCCCCAGAATCGGCCGTGGACTTCCTCGGGAATGTAGTCCGCGACCCACGAGAGCCACGGCGTCGTGGACATGGCGCCGAAGCAGTTCGCGACGCAGATCGCGGCGATCAGGACCGTCGCCGCTGACGAATAGTGCGCGTGCCAGAGCCAGAGCGAGAGCACAATGCCCAGGAAGCGCAGCGTGCGGTCGGAGAAAGCGCAGATGAACCAGATCAGCTTGCGGCACATGAACCGGTGCGTCGCGCGCGCCGAGAGGATTTCCGCCGAGAGGCCCCACGACACGATGGCGCCCATGATCCCCCAGTGGAACGGCTTCAAGCCGATGCGCATGCCGTAATAGGTGAAGAACATGCCCGTGATGACCGAGCCCCAGATGCTGCCCAGCGCGCCGGTGTAGATGTGCTTGCGCATGATGCTCGGCAGTTGCCAGGGCTGCACGATGCGCCGCGCGAAGTAACGTCGGAGAAAGATTTCCGCCTCGGTCAGCGGCGTGCGAATCCGCCGGAGGGGCGTTTGCAATGCTTCCATGATCGTCCCGGTTAGCCGCAGGCCGTCAG
Source organism: Candidatus Brocadiia bacterium (assembly GCA_050015075.1). Classification (GTDB taxonomy): domain Bacteria; phylum Planctomycetota; class Brocadiia; order CAIUPP01; family CAIUPP01; genus JBEKCB01. Next base: position 22,137 of record JBEKCB010000039.1, read on the forward strand.
CATGACGCGGCGATGATTGGGCCAGATTGACACGACTGCGAAACCGGTATAATATCCGAATATGAGCGATGCGCGCAACTTACGAGGCATTACGGCGCTGCTCTCGCGGCTGATCGCCTGCCCGAGCGTGAACCCCAACAATCGCCCGTTCACCGGCGCGCCCTACGGCGAGGAGCGCATGGCGCGGCTCCTGTCCGACTTGGTCGGCGGCTGGGGCGCGGAGGTCTCCGTGCGCGAAGTGCTGCCCGGGCGTTTCAACTTCATCGCGCGGTTCAAGGGGAAGAAGCCGCATCCGTCGCTGATGCTCGAGGCGCACAGCGACACGGTCGAAGTCGCCGATATGTCCATCCCGCCGTTCGAGCCGCGCATCGCCGGCGGCCGCATGTACGGACGCGGCGCGTGCGACGACAAGGGGCCGATGACGGCGATGCTGCTCGGCTTGCGCGCGGTGCTGGACGGGGATGGCGAGCTTCCTGCGGACGTCTATTTCGCGGCGACCTGCAACGAGGAGCGCGGCGCCGCGGGCGCGAGAGGCCTGATGGCGGAAGGGCTCCGCCCGGACGCGGCGCTGGTCGCCGAGCCGACGAACCTGGAGATCGTGGACGCGCACAAGGGCGTCGTGCGCTGGCGGATTCAGACTCGCGGCGTGGCCGCGCACAGTTCCGCGCCCGAGAGCGGCGTGAACGCGATTTCGGCGATGGCGCGCCTGGTCGAGCGGATCACCGGTCCGGTGGCCGGTGCGCTGGCGAAGAAGCACCACCCGCGCCTCGGCTCGCCGACCGTCTGCGTCGGCACGATCCGCGGCGGCACGCAGGTGAACGTCGTCCCCGCGCAATGCGAGATCGAGGTGGACCGCCGCCTGCTTCCGGACGAGACAGCCGAGCGGGCGACGGCGGACCTCGTGCGGGAACTCGAGAACCTGAAGGGGAGCTCAGCCGGCTTCGAGTATTCGCTCGAGGAGATCGAGCAGTACCCGCCGCTGGAGGAAGACCCGAAAGGCCCGATTGCGTCCGCCGTCGCCGGCGCCTGCGCGAAGGTGCTGGGCCGGGCGACGTTTGCCGCCGCGCCGTGGGGCGCCGACAGCGGCGTATTCAAGAGCGCCGGCATCCCGTGCGTGCTTTTCGGCCCCGGATCCATTCGCCAGGCCCACACGCGCGACGAGTTCGTGGAACTCGAACAGGTCGCGCAGGCCGTCGGCGTATACGCCGAGGTCATCCGCCGTTTCGGGCGCTCGAGCGGCGCCTGACTTCCCGGAGACCGCGCTCGAACGCGCTTTCGAGGCGGAGCGAATTGGCCACCACATTGACCGAGCTCAGCGCCATGGCCGCCTCGGCGATGAGCGGGTGCAGCAGGCCGAGCACGGCCAGCGGTACGGCCAGCACATTGTAGCCGACGGCCCAGAAGAGGTTCTGCCGGATTTTCCGGAACGTCGCGCGCGAGAGCAGCACCGCGTCAACGACCCCGGAGAGGTCGTCGCGGACCAGCGCGATGTCCGCCGACTCGATGGCGATGTCGGTGCCGGAGCCCATCGCGATGCCCACGTCCGCCGTCGCCAGCGCGCCGGCGTCATTGATCCCGTCCCCGACCATCGCCGTCGGCCCGAATTTCGCGCGAAGCTCCTCGACCGCGCGCGCTTTGTCCGCGGGCAGGACATCCGCCATCACGTCGTCAATGTCCACTTGCTTCGCGACGGCGCGCGCCGTGCGCTCGTGATCGCCGGTGATCATCACCACGCGCAGCCCCAGCGCCTTCAGCGCGCGAATCGCGGCGGCCGAGTCCTCCTTCACCGTGTCCATGACGCCGATCGCGCCGATGGCCTGTCCGTCCGCGGCCACGAGAACAACGGTCTTGCCATCGGCCTGGAACTGTTCAACAATTGAACGAACGCCGGCAAGGTTCACGCCGGCCCGGGACAGGTACTCGGGTTTCCCGACCCGGATTTTCCGCCCGCCGACGGTCGCGCGCGTGCCCTGGCCGGGGACGGCCTCGAAACGCGCCGCCTCCTGCGGCTCGATGCCTTGTCGTCGGGCGTGGGCGACGATCATGCGAGCGATCGGATGTTCCGAGGCTTTTTCGACGGACGCCGCAAGTCGCAGGACTTCCTCTGACGTAACTCCCTCGGCGGGTGTGACTTCCGCCACCTCCGGTTTGCCGCGGGTAATGGTGCCGGTCTTGTCGAGTATCACCACTCGGACCGAGCGCATCAATTGGATCGCCTCGCCGTTGCGGATCAGGATTCCGTGCTTCGCGCCGAGTCCGGCGGCTACCATCAGCGCGGTCGGCGTGGCGAGTCCCATCGCGCACGGACAGGCGATGACGAGCACCGCGACTCCGGCGAACACGGCCAGCGACAGGGTTTTCACGCCGGATACCTTGACCCACGGCAGGAAGCCGGCCGCCCACGCCGCGACGGCGCGCATCGGGTCCGGGAAGAGCAGCCAGAGCAGGAACGTCGCCAGGGCGATGCCGAGGATGATCGGGACGAAGATGCCGGTGACGCGGTCGGCGAACTGCTGGATGGGCAGCTTGGAACTCTGCGCTTCGCGGACGATGCGGACGACCTGCGCGAAGTAGGTGTCGCGGCCCACGCGCGTGGCGCGGACGCGGAGAAACCCGTTCAGGTTGACCGTCGCGCCGATGACGGTGTCGCCGGTCGTCTTGTCCACCGGCAGCGGCTCGCCGCGCGCGGCGGACTCGTCCACGGCACTCTCGCCCGAGATGACCTCGCCGTCGGTCGGAATCTTCTCGCCCGGACGGATGATGAGCACGTCGCCGACTTTGACCGCTTCGCCGGGGATGACGACTTCCTGCCCATCGCGTTCCACGCGCGCCGTCTTCGCGCCGAGTTCGAGCAGCAACCGGAGCGCGCGGCCCGCGCGCGTCCGGGCACGCGTCTCGATGTAACGGCCGGTCAGGTGAAAGGCCATGATCATCGCGGCGACGGCGGCGTAGTTGGCCACCGGCAAGCCCGCCAGTGAAAGCGGGCCGGTGACGAACGCCGCGACCGTGCCCAGCAGGATCAGCGTGTCCATGCTCGGCACGAGATGGACCGCCGTCTTCACGCCCCGGACATAAGTCTCCGCGCCGGCAATCGCCAGCACGGGCAGCGCCAGGAGCACTTCCAGCAGCGCCTCGACCCAATCGTGCTGCCGCATCGGCATGAGGCCGGTCATGTGGAGGATCATCAGCGCCATGACCGGACCGGTCAGCGCCCAGGCGAGCGCCATCCGGCCGAGCGAGCGGCGCAGTGCGCGCTCAGCCTTCCGTTCGTCCGGCTCCGCGGCGGCCCCGGCCGTTTCGCGCGCCGAGTAGCCGGCGCTCTGGACCGCCTCGACCAGTTGGGCTGGAGTCTGCCGCGCCGGATCGAAGACTACCGCGGCTTCGCCGGTGGCCAGGTTGACCGCGGCGGAGGCGACGCCGGGCAATTTCGTCAACGCCGTTTCGACCGTGTGGACACATCCTGCGCAGCTCATGCCCTCAACGGCCAGGAGAATACGTTGCTGAGACACAGGCGGCCTGTTTTCCAACTCGCTCTCCTTCGGGCGCGCCCACTATCGGAGAATATGACAGAAAGTACCCACTATGAGGTAATTATAGCAGAAAATCGCCTCGCGCAGCACGCCCCTGAAAACAGGAATTGACGCGGTGCAGGTCTTGCGGTATAATCCACCCGATTTTAGCGGCGTCAGGCCAGCGCCTTTTCACGCCAGGGAAAAGGAGCTAACGCACTCGGGGTCCCGAAATTATGGAGTCGCTCGCACTCGCGACGGTTGTCGTTGACACCGGTGGGACCATCAGCGCAGTAGACGGCGCCGCTTGCGGCATTGTCCTCGGCAACGATCTCGTCGGCCGGACCTGGGCGGAAGTTTTCGCCGGCTGGAGCCTGCCGACGGCGCTTCCGGAAGACCCCAAAGCTTATCCATTCCTCCTCCGCGGCCGCACTCCGAAAGGCGATCCGGTTTTCGTCGAAATGATCCGCCTGCCTCAGAACGGCGCCGGCCGGCCCATCATGGCGCTCTTCCGCTCCGACGAAGTGACCGCGCTTCCGTATCGGCTTCAGCAGCTTTGCGCCGTGGGCGAGGTCGCCTGCAGCGTTTCGCACGAGATGAACAACGCCCTGACGCTGGTGTGCGGCTGGCTGGAAGTGCTGCGCGGCGAACTCGGCGAGAACAGCCCGCACCTGCGGACGATCAACGTGGTGCGCGACGAGGCGGCGCGCACGGCCGAGCTGACGCGCAACTTGCAGGAAGTCGCGCGGGGCGCGTCTGAGACGCCGCGCGATCTCGACCTCAACGAACTCCTGGGCGAGGTCACCGGACTGGTTCGCCGCGAGATGGAGAAGAACCGCATTGTCGTGGATTCGCAGATCGCGCCGGACCTTCCCACCGTCTGCGGAAGCGCGGGGCGCCTGAAACAGGCGCTGCTGAACCTGCTCGTCAACGCGCGCCAGGCCATGCCCGACGGTGGGCGGATCGTCCTCACCGCCGGCCGCGAGGGCGACGGCCGCGTGGCGGTGTCGGTGCAGGACACCGGCTGCGGCATCCCGCTGGAACTGCGCGCGCACGTCTTCCGCACGTTCTTCACCACGAAGACCGACGGCACCGGCCTGGGACTGCCGATCACGAAGAAGATCGTCGAGGACCACGGCGGCGCGATCCAGATGGAAAGCGAGCCGGGCCACGGCGCCCGCTTCACGATCCGGCTTCCGGCGAGGGCCGAACCATGAGCGTGCCCCGGAACATCCTGGTCCTCAGTTCCTCGATCGAGCAGATGGAGCCGGCGCTCGAAGCGCTGGCGAAGCGCGGCGTCGCGACGAAATGTGTCACCGAGTGCTACCGCTTCGTGGCCGCCTTCGCCCTGGCGAAGCCCGACATAGCGATCGTGGACGCCGAGGGGTTCCGCAAGCAGGACCTGGAGATGCTCCGCGTCCTGCGCGACATCCGCCCTCAGAGCGGCATCATCGTCCTCGTGAATCCCGACCAGCGCGACATTGCGGCGGGGGTGTTCTGCCAGGGCGCCGATTTCTATCTGCTCAAGCCGGTGGACCGGCTGGAACTCCTCGAGGCGGTTTCGCGCGTCGGGCTCGGGCACGAGACGCCGGATTCGGAGGCCACCGACGCAAACCGGGTGCAGGTGTTCTCGCGGTTCGCCGCCGGCATCGCGGAGAAAATCAACACGCCCCTGGCGGTCGTGAGCGGCTGGCTGCAATTGCTCGGCCACGACTACGCCGCGGATCCCTCGCTCGTTGACAAGCTCAACCTGATGAAGGAAGAGACCGACCGGATTGCGGACACCACGCGCCAACTCCTGGCATTCGCCGCGCAGACGCCGCCGCGGAACGAGCGCGTGGACCTTTCCCAGCTCCTCGCCGAACTCGGACGCCTCTACGCGGCTCGCTGCCGCGAGAAGGGCGTGCTGGTCGCGACGGACATCCCCGACGACCTGCCGCCGGTGCTCGGCGACGAGACTCAACTGCGCCAGGCGCTCGACGCGATCCTCCAGCACACGGAGGCCGCCCTGACCGAACGCTGCAAGCTCGAGATCGTGTCGCGGCCGAGGGCGGACGGCGTCGAGATCGTCTTCCGGGACAATGGCCCGCCGATTCCGCCGGACCGGGTGAAGGGATTGTTCGACCCGTTCGCGCCGACGCGCATCAGCGACAGCAAAGGGCTCGGCCTGGCCATCGCCCACGGCATGATTCAGAACCACGGCGGCAAAATCCAGGCCATGAGCGACAGTTCGCCGATGACGCAGTTCACAGTCTGGCTCCCGTGTCCGAAGTGAATTCCGGAGAACGCATGGCGAAAGAGACGCACATCCTCGTCGTGGACGACGAGCCGAAGATCTGCGAATTCCTGGGAATCCTTCTCGGCCGCGAAGGATACCAGACCGACTCCGCCTTCAATGCGAGCGACGCGCTGGCGCGGATCGAGCGGAACTCCTACGACCTCGTCCTGACCGACCTGAAGATGCCGGGCATGGACGGCTTCGAGCTGATCACCCGGCTGAAGAAAATCCGGCCGGACCTGCCGGTGATCATGGTCACCGGCTACGCCACGGTCGAGACCGCCGTGCAGGCGCTGCGGTACGGCGTGGACGACTACGTGACGAAGCCGTTCAACATTGACGAGCTGCGGAAGGTCATCGCGCGGTCGCTCCAGTCGGCGACGGCGCAGCAGCAGACGCAGGAGTTGACGGCGCAATTGCAGGCCGCCGGCGAGGAGTTGGCGCGCTGCCGCAAGATTGCGGAGGAGCAGTGCATCTCGGTCATCCGGATGCTGGTGGCGCGGGTGGAAGCCAAGGACAAATTCATGATCGGCCATTCGCGGCGCGTGGCCGAATACGCGTGCGCCCTGGCGAAGGCCGCCGGCGTCTCGGTGGATCAGATCGAAATTCTCCACAAGGCGGCGGACCTGCACGACGTCGGCCAGATCGTCATCAACGACCAGATCATGGAGAAGCCTTCGACGTTCACGGCGGAGGAGCGCGGGCTCGTCCGCGACCACCCGGCGATGGGCGAGCGGATCATCGAGCCGATCGAATCGCTCGGCGCGGCGCGCCCGCTGATCCGGGCGCACCACGAGCGGATGGACGGCGGCGGCTACCCGGATGGCTTGCGCGGCGGGAATATTCCGCTGCTCGCGCGGATGCTGAGCATCGCCGACGCCTTCGACGGGATGACCTCCGAGCGGCCCTACCGCCCGGCGATGACGAAAAGCCGCGCGGCCGAGGAACTCAGCTCCGGCGCCGGCCTGCAGTTCGACCCGGAACTTGCGAAGGTCTTCTGCGAGAAAGTCGTCTCGCAACTTTGACGGACTGATGAGGCCTCGAATGGTCGAAGTTTCGGAAAGAAAAGTGCTTATCCCCGCCAACGCGCCGGCTCGCGAGGCGGTCGAACTCGCTTTGCGCAACGACGGCTGGCAATCCATCGCGTACCGCGACGCGCATGAGGCGGAGGATGTCCTCTCGAAGGGCTCGGCGGCCGCCGTGGTGCTTCTCGGACTCGGCGAGCAGCCCAACCGGGTCGAAGTCATCAAAGTCGTGCGCCGGCTCTGCCCGGACGCCTTCGTCCTCGGCATCGGCGACGGCGGCGGCGAAGCGAGCGCGGACGCCGTTCTCCGCAGCGGCGTCACCCCGCAGGAACTGGCCGTGGCCGTGGCGGCCGGGGAATCGGTGCGCGAGGCCCGGTCGGCGGAGCGCGCGCTGCGCGAAAAGTTAAAGGCCGTCGAGGAACGCGTGCGCGTCCAAGCCGAGCGCATCCGGGAAGTCGAGGACCAGTGCCTGAGGCTCACGGCGTGGGCGAGGACTGCCGAGGAGCAGGCGATCCGCGACGAGTTGACCGATCTCTACAACCGGCGGCACTTCATGCGCGTGGCGGATAACGAACTCGACCGGGCCCGCCGCGACCAGTCGAGCTTCGCCGTCGCCATGCTCGACATTGACCATTTCAAGGCCTACAACGACGCCTACGGGCACGTCAAAGGGGACGAGATGCTCGCGCAGTTCGCGCGCGTGCTGGTGAAGAACACGCGGCGGATGGACACCGTGGCGCGCTACGGCGGCGAGGAGTTCATCCTCCTGCTGCCGGAAACCCAGGAGGCCGGCAAGGTGAACCTGGACCCGATCCGCGTGGTCGAGCGTCTCCGGCTGGCCATCGCGCGCGACCCCGTCCTGAACGGCGCGAATAACGTTGACGCGCCCATCACCATCAGCGCCGGCGTCGTCCGGTTTCCGGCGGACGGGCGGACGGGAACTGTTCTCGAGATGATCCAGGAAGTGGATGCCCGCCTGTTCCGCGCCAAGCACGCCGGCCGAAACCGCATCTGCGCCTCAGCGGAGTAACGGCTTGTAATGTGCCCGTCGGGGCATGGGGATACGAAGCAGCGCCCGGCGGCGCCACTTATACACCAGCGCTCGGCACGGGCGGCTTGGGGCGGCGGCAGTAGATCATTCCCTGTATGATGCCATCCACGACGCACGCGCCCAGCGCAACGGCCGCCCCAACGATCATCAGTTCCGACCCGCGCAGCGCCGGATCCTTCGCCGGGCCGGCCATCGCGCCGGTGGCCATGTAGAGAATCCACAAGGCCGCCGCCGACGTGAGGGCCAGGAACTTCATGCCGCGGAGCGCATGCCGCTCGATCGCCCGCGCGCTCAGGAAAATGCCGATGGACCAGAGCAGGTTGAAGGCGAAGAACGCGGCCAGCACCAGCGGGACAAACGCCGCGCGCCCCTCGCGGCTGACCAGGACGATGCCGTAGATGATCCCGGCGTGAGTGAGAACGAGGAAGATGTTCGCCACGAAGCCGGAGTAAATCCGCCGGTCGCTCACCGGCGATTCCAGGTACAGGTAGTCCAGCACGCGGCCCATCAACAGGTAGCGCATCGTCAGCAGGATCGTGATGGCCATGATCGCGATCAGGCCGATGAGCCGGTGGTTCCGCACCCAGAAGTCGCTCGCGCGCTGCTGGATCGCCGCGGTGGTCTCCGTGCCGACGAGCAGTTTCGAGGCGGCCTTCAGGAAGGGCGGCGCCGTGACGAGGTCGCGCGCGTTGAGCTCGGCGTTGATGCCGATGCCGGACTCCCAGAAGATGACGCCGGCGAGCACGATCATCAGAAGCTTGAGCGCGCCCAGCGCTCCCTCGCGCGTCACCGCCACATGGATTTCGCCCGGCATGGTCCGATCCTTTTCGCCGTCCGACACGAACTGAAACCGCCAGAGTATACCGGCTCGCGGAAGGGGCGTCAACGCAGCGGATGACGGCTGACCGGGCGGCGCCTCCTCGAACGTTTGCGGGCATCGTTGCAATCGGTTCGGTACGCTGCTAAAATACGGCGCGTCGTCGGTCAGGGTCTGAGCAACGCCGCAAGTGGAACGAGCGTGGATAGTCGGCTTCTGAGCATCCTGGCCTGTCCGTGGTGCCTGGGCGGTCTGGAGCGGACGGGAGAACGTCTGAAGTGCGGAACCTGCGGCGCGGTTTACTCGATCCGCGACGGCATTCCGAATATGCTCGTGGAACAGGCCGACCTGTTTTGCCCCCAGTGCAAGGCGCCGCTGGAAAAGCGCGGACGTGAAGCCGCGTGCGCGACTTGCGGGCGCCACTTCCGGATGGACCCGCGACTGACGACCGGCGATTCGCGGTGAAGGCATCGTTCGCCGGCTGCGGCTCGCCGGACCTTTGTCACGGCATCATGGAAAAGGTAAATGCAGGCGATCATATCCGACATCCATAGCAACCTCGAAGCGTTCAGCGCCATGCTCGACGACATTCAGCGGCGCGGCGTGACGGAAATCATCTGTCTCGGCGACGTGATCGGCTACGGGCCGAACCCGCGCGAATGCCTCGATCACGCGCGCGAATTCCGCCTCTGCCTTCTCGGCAATCACGAGGAGGCCGTGCTCTTCGAGGCCCAGGCGCAGGGCTTCAATCCCCGCGCCACCACCGCCGTCCGGTGGACCGCCAAGCAATTCGATATGCTCGGCGACGTCAAGCGCGAGAACGCGCCGCGCTGGGACTTCATGGGCGCCATGCCGCGCTACTACTCCGGCAACGGCGTCCTGCTCGTGCACGGCTCGCCGACCGACCCGACGCGCGAATACATCTACACGACCGACGTGCGCAACCCGAACAAAATGGAGCGCCTCTTCTCCCAGATCGAGCACCTCTGCTTCGTCGGTCACACGCACGTGCCGGGCATCTGGACGGACGACATGACGTACCGCTCACCCGAAGAGCTGGGCTACCAATACCGGATCACGCCGCGCAAGACCATCGTCAACGTCGGCTCCATCGGACAGCCGCGCGACAACGACCCGCGCGCGTGTTACGTCCTTTTCGACGGCAGCCTCATCCAGTTCGTGAAGTTGCCTTACGACCTCGACACGACGGTCAAAAAGATCTACGCCATTGACGGTCTCGACCGCTCGCTCGGCGATCGGCTTCGCGAGGGGAGATAACGGGTGGACCGGCGCACCATCATCGCCTTCACCCTGATCGGCCTGCTCACCGTCCTCTTCTTCTGGAGTCAGCAGCGGCGGCTCCCGACCGCATCGCCTGCGACCGAGATCGCCGCGCCCGCCGCTGCTGAACCGGTTTCCGGCGCCGTCGCGAGCACCTCCAGTCCGCCCGCGCCGCCGGCCATCGAAGTCGGACCGCAGCCGGCTCTTAACCAAGACATCCTTCTGCCGACCGCCGGGCTCAAGTATCAGATGCGCTGGTCGAACCAGGGCGCGTGCCTCCGCGAAGCGCGCCTCACCGATTATCGCCAGCGCCGCAATGCGCCGGAAGGCGTCCTGCTTCTCGATGCTCCCGCAAACGGGCCCGCTACGTTCACGCTCCAGGATCCCAAGGGCGTGCTGCCGCTGGACAGCCGGAATTACGATTTGCTGGAGAAGAGCGACAGCCGCCTGGTGTTCGCGGCGACTTTTCCCAACGGGCTGCGCGTGACCAAGGAGTACGTCCCGGAACCCGGGAAATACGAACTGCGCGTAAAAGTCACGCTCAAGAACGTCGGCAGCCAGCCGCTGGAGACGCAATACGCCATCGTCGCGGCGGGGCGGCTGGTCCCTGAAGCCGGCCTGAGCAATGAAGTGTTCGCCGCGATCGGACGGCGCCAGCCGTCGGGAAGCGTCGACATTGACCGCGTGATGCCCGGTTCGGCGGAGAAGCACAATGAGGCCGACGCCAAGGCGCAAGCGAACGGCGTCATTCCCTACCCGCTGATCTGGGCAGGCGCCGGCAACCGCTATTTCGCCGCCATCCTTCGGCCGACCTTTAAGGGAAACGAGGATTCAACAAACGTTCTTGTCCCCTGGCCGCCTATCGAGTCACTGCCGAAATGCGACGAGATCAGGACCACCACCGGCAGCCTCGCCCTGACCGACAACGTCGTCGTCAAACTCATGACCAAGGAGCGCCCCCTCAAGCCCGGCGAAGAGGTTGCTGACGAGTACACCTATTTCCTCGGGCCGATGGACCAGAAAGTGCTCGTGGAGTACCCCGACATCGCCGGGTTGCAGAACTACGGCTGGTTCGGCTTCGTCAGCAAGATCCTCCTGGCGGTCCTGCACGGCCTTTACCGCGTGATCCCGAACTACGGCGTCGGGATCATCCTGATGACGGTCCTGGTGCGACTCTGCCTCTTCCCCATGACGCGCAAGGGGCAGATCGCCATGCACCGCATGCAGAAACTCCAGCCGCTGATCAAGGAGATGCAGGAGAAGTACAAGGACGACCGGCAGCGGCAGGGCCGCGAGATGATGGAGCTCTACCGCAAGCACAACGCGAACCCGATGAGCGGCTGCTGGCCGATGCTCCTCCAATTGCCCATCCTCTGGGGCCTTTTCAGGATGCTCCAGAACTCCATTGACTTGCGTCAGCAGCCGTTCGTGTTCTGGATCACCGACCTCTCGAAACCGGACACGATCGCCGCCCTCGGCGGCATCCCGGTGAACATCCTTCCGGTGCTGATGACGATCAGTTCGCTCGTGCAGCAGTTCACCATGCCCAGGCCGGCGGATCCGCAGCAGGCGCAGACGCAGAAGATGATGATGTTCATGCCGGTCCTCATGTGCGTCATGTTCTACGGCATGGCCTCCGGCCTGACGCTCTACTGGCTGACCAGCACCACCTTGGGCATCGTCGAGCAGCGCATCGTCAAGCTGCACATCAAGCGCATGGAGGCTCGCGGCGACTTCGCGCCCGAAGAGGAAGAGACGGAAAAGGGCGGCCGGCAGAAGTTCAAGCGGAAATGAAGTTGGTTTCATAGCCTTCGTACTCGTCCTCGTCGTCGTCCTCGGCCTCGAACTGCGCATCTGAACGGCCGAGAACGACGACGAGGACGAGGACGAGGACGAGGACGATTGGTTACTGCTCGACCCGCCGGTCCCACGCGAGAGATTCCCGGATGCGGCATATCCACGCCGGCGATACCATCGTGGCCGTCTCCTCAGCGGCCGGTCCGTCCGCGCGCGGCATCGTGCGCATGAGCGGACCCGGCGCGCTCCGTTTCCTTTCGCGCATCCTCGCCGCACCTGGCGCGCCGCCGAAACGGAACTACCGCGCCTTCTCAGCGCGGCTCGACCTGGACGGTACGCCGCTCCCCGCGCGAATCTACGTCATGCGCGCCCCGACTTCCTACACGCGCGAGGACATCGTCGAGCTGCACACCTTCGGCAACCCGGCGCTTCAGCGCGGCCTGCTCGACCGGCTGACGAGCCTGGGCGCGCGTCCGGCCGAGGCGGGCGAGTTCACCCGCCGGGCGTTCCTCAACGGCCGCATTGACCTGGCACAGGCCGAGTCGGTTGAAGCGCTCATCCACGCGCGCAGCCAGGCGGAATACCGCGCCGCGCTCGATGTCCTCGGCGGCGGCCTGAGCCGGCGCATCCGCGCCATCCGGACGCGCGTCGTGGAACTGTCCGCGGCGGTGGAGACCTCGCTCGACTTCTCCGACCACGACGTGCCGGGCATCTCGCATGAGGAAATCGCGAAGCGCCTGGCGCCGCTCTGTGACGAGATCGGCCATCTCATCGCCGCCGGAGGCGAGGGCCGGCTCTCGCCTTCCTTCGCGCGCGCCGTGCTCTTTGGCCCGCCCAACGCGGGGAAATCCAGCCTGTTCAACGCCATGCTCCGGCGCCGCCGCGCCATCGTCTCGCCGCACCCGGGCACCACGCGCGACGCGGTCGAGGCCACCATGGGGCTCCGCTCGCTGGAACTGCTCCTCGTGGATACGGCCGGCCTGCGCCCGACCGGCGACGGGCTCGAAGGGGCGGCGGTCGCCAAGTCGCGCCACTCCGTGCGGCGCGCGGACCTGGCGCTCTGCGTGCTCGACGCGGCGCAACCGCCCGGCGCTGAGACGCGCGAATCGCTCGAATCCCTGCCGCCCGGCCGCGGCATGATCGTCCTGAACAAGTGCGACCTCGGCCCGTGTCATCCCGGCCTGACGGAGATCCTGCCACCCGGCGTAGAGAGGACGGTCATTTCCGCCGCCACCGGAACGGGCGTCAAGGAACTGCTCGAACTCATCCGCAAACGCGTGGAATCCGGGCGCGTGGACCGAAGCGCCGGCGAACTCATGGTCAGCGCGCGCCAGGCGCATCTCCTCGGCCGCGCCCTGGGCGCCCTGAAGCATCTCCTCGGCGAAGGCCCGGACCAGGCGCTGGACCTCGTCGCGTGCGACCTTGCCGACGCGCTCGCCTCGCTGAGCGAACTCACCGGCGACGCCGTGACCGAGGACGTGCTCGACAGAATTTTCTCCACCTTCTGCATCGGGAAATAGCGCGGCATCGGAACGGTTGACAGGTCGTGCGTTCGCCGGTAGAATCCATCAAAGCGCCGAAGTGGCGGAATTGGCAGACGCGCTAGGTTCAGGACCTAGTGGGTGTAAGCCCTTGCGAGTTCAAATCTCGCCTTCGGCACCAATAGAAAACGTAGGCCGGGCGTGGAGATTCCGCGCCCGGCCTTTTTTCTAGCGTGCCTTCCAATGCCGTCACCTTCGCCCAAAAGTGATGTAGTTTGTATGTAGCGGTGGTCATCGCTTTCCTTCCGTCCCAGTGGGCCGAAGGCTCACC
>JBEKCB010000040.1:0-30012 GCA_050015075.1 Candidatus Brocadiia bacterium
GGTCGGCATGGTCATGGACATGAATTCGAGGATCTTGTCGTAGGCCGCTTTCGAGTCCACGAAGATGGTCTCGATCTCGCTGGAGAACACGTCGCGGACGACGCGGATGACCAGGTCGCTCTCCTCATACAGCACCGCCGGCGCGGAGGCGGTCTTGGCCTGGTTCTGGATGCCGATCCAGAGGCGGAGCAGGTAGTTCATGTCGCGGTGGAGGTCGCGGCGGCTGCGATGGGCCGCGGCGGTGCGGACGATGATGCCCATGTTCTTCGGCGGGTTGAGCGCGGCGAGGACGTTGTGGAGTTCCTCGCGCTCTTCCTCGTCGGCGATCTTCTTGGAGATGCCGTGGCGCTTGATGTACGGCATGAGCACCAGGTAGCGCCCGGGAATGCTCAGGTACGTCGTCACCGCCGGCGCTTTGTGGCGGATGCCCTCTTTCGTGACCTGCACCAGGATTTCCTGCCCGCGCTTGAGCGCGCTGGCGATGGGCACGTCCTGCTTGTCCGCGCGCCGCGCCGCTTCCGGATCGTGGTACCACACCGGCGCGATGTCGCTGACGTGCAGGAATCCCTGCCGTTCGCCGCCGAAGGCCACGAACGCCGACTGCAGGCTCTGCTCGACGGCGACCACCCGGGCCTTGTAGATGTTCCCGACGATCTGCTCCTGCCCGGCGCGCTCGATGAACAGGTTGTCCAGCGAGCCCTCGTCGAGAATGGCAATGCGGCTCTCCTCCGCTTCGATCACGTTCACGAGCATGATCTTGCTCATCGGCTTCCCTTCAACTTTTTGACCGCGAATACTCGAAAGCGCGATAGACAGCGGCCGTAACTGTTTCCGCCTTCTTCACCTTTCGCGTTTTCGCGCTTTCGCGGTTCAATTTAATTCGCCAGGAGCACCTGCGTTCGGACGATCCGGAACCCGCCGCGGCGCGTCTCCGGATCGAAACCCAGCGCGCCGAGGATTTCCTCCGGATGCGCGCTGCCCTCCGGCCCGGCCTTGAACCGGGCCACGATGTCCTCGCCCTGCCGATCCAGCGAGAAGATCAGCGGGCGCAGGTTGACCCTCTTGTGCTTGGCTTTGCGGAGGCGCTCGACGGAAATCTCCGCGCGCGCGATGAGTTCGGCCAGCGCCGGCGCAGCGATCCGCGCATCGCCCTTCAGGTTCGGCCGTGGCGTGATGCGGTACGTGACTTCCCTGGCCAGCGCCGCCTGGTGCGGCTCGGCGAGTGCGACCGAGAGCAGGCTCAGCCCCGCCGGCAACTGCGCGCGGAGCCGCCGTTCGATTTCCGCCGGCGCCGCCCAGTCGGCCAGGTCGAACTCCATCACTTCGTCAAGCCCTTCGATGCCCACGCCCAGGGCCGCAGGGAACGACATGCGCGGCCGCGGATTGAACCCTTCCGTCATCCGCAGCGGCAATTCAGCCCTCCGGAGCGCCCGTTCGAATGCGCGCATGAGGTCCAGATGGGAAATCGCCGCCAGGTCGCCGCGTTTCTGAAATCGTATTCTGATTCGCTGTATGAACATGCGATTCTTTGGGTCGCCCGGATTTACTCCGGCGCAGTTTTCTCCGCAGCGTCAGGCGCGGTGCCGGCCTCGGCGGGCGCGGTCGTCGCCGGCGCGGCGGCTGTAGCCTCCGGCGTTGAGGCGGTCGTGGCCGGCATCGAAGCGGTCGTCGCCGGCGCAGAGAGGGTGATCGTCGGCGCAAAACCGGTGGTCGCGGGCGCGCCCTGCTCTCCCGCTTCCTTCGAAGCGGGACGAAGCGGAACGGAGGGCGCGGCGCTCATCGGCGGCGTCGGGCCGCGCTCGAGGGTTTCGACGCGGAAGCGGGCCAGTTCCGTCCACTTGCTTTCGCCGCCCGACTCGATGGCCTTCCGGTAGAAAGTCTTCGCGTTCTCCGGGTCTTTGAGAATCTCGTAGCAGCGTCCGATGTCCCAGTCCGCTTCGACGGCTTCCTGGGGCGTGCTCGCGTCGGCCAGCGCCTTGTACTCCACGATCGCCTTCTCCACGTCGCCGCTCTGCTCGAGCGCGGCCGCCCAGCCGCGCCGCGCCAGCATCTTCATCCCTTCCGGCGCACCGGCCATCTCCACCAGGCGCTGGTAGTACCCGGCCGCCTTCGCCGGTTGCCCGGTGGCGTTCAGCAGCTCCGCAGCCCGAACGAGCGCCTGCGGCGCCACGTCCGAGTCGGGATACGCCTTGACGAGGCCGTCGAAATGGCTGAGCGCATCCTTGATCGCTTCGGTCCGCGCTTCGTCCTTCAAGCCCAGCGCGCGGTCCGCGCTCGCCTGGTATTCGGTGAACTGCGTCTCCGCATCCTGCTGCGCCTGCATCCGCGCGTGGAGGGTCCACGCGACGGCCGCGCCGACGATCACGAGGACCGCGACGATGGCGATCACCTTCGACTGGTGCACCTTGGCCCAGTGCAGGCCCGACATGACGGTCTCGGCGTACTGGTCGTGCTTCAGTTTGTGGCGTTCGGCTGCCTTCACGAATCCGTCCTTTCGGCTTTATTATATCCGTCAGAAAAGCAACGCCAGACCTCACCACGAAGTACACGAAGTTCACGAAGGGATACCGTGAGTATCAATGCAAGTCAAGTCCGTCCTTCGTGCCTTTCGTGTCCTTCGTGGTGTCGCAGTGCGTATTCCCTGCTCAATAGCGCCGCGCCGTCAGGTCTCCCGCGGACGCGGGAATCCCTTTCGGCCGGCGGCGCGGAAGATCCCTTCCGCGTTGATGAAAAGCTGGTCCACTTCCTCGGCCGTCATTCCGGCGCCGAAGGCGATGCACTCGGCCTGCCGGCGGTCCGGCAAATCTCCGTCGGCGTGCCCGTCGCTGTCGAAGACGAGCTTTGCGCCCGTCAGCCGCGCGACCTTCAGCACATGACCGTTGGTGAAGCTGTGGCCCTTCCGCCCTGAGATCTCGAGCGCCACACCGCGCCGCGCCGCGAGCGCCGCGTCCGCCTTGTCAATCAGGCCCGGATGCGCCAGGATGTCCACGCCCGCCTCGATCAACGCCCGGTTCGTGCCGGCGGCCACCGGCTCGACGATGGTCTCGCCGTGGCCGACGACGATCGCGGCGCCGGACGCGCGCGCCAGCGAGACGGCCCGGCGGATGAGGTCCGGCCGGACGTGCGTCACCTCCGCGCCCGGCAGCACCGCAATCGCGCCTTTGCCGCGCAACGACCGGCACATCCGCACGAGTTGCGGCACCACCGTCTCGATCGTGCTGAACCCGACGTGGTCGCTGATCGCCAGCATCCGGTATCCGCGCACCTCGCAGCGCCGGACCAGCTCCTCGGGCAGCAGCTCGCCGTCCGAGAGCAGCGAATGCGTGTGCAGGTCAATCATCGCGTCCGGTTCCAGCTTCGCCATAACTTGGCCCTGGTGTAGTGTCCCGAAAATAACGCGCACAAGTCCGGCCCGCGTCATGCTGAGCGCAGCGAAGCATCTCATACCCTAAACCGTTGCCGCCGCGCTGCGTATGAGATTCCTCGCTCCGCTCGGAATGACCGGACATTCTGCAACTTATTCGCGCAACGCCACACTAGTCCTTCAGCCTTATCTCAGCAGCTTGCCGACGAGCGGCGTTGCGTACTGCACGAACGCCGGCGTCACGCCGTTGCCTTCCGCGTTGATGAATTCGTCGGGCAGCAGGCGCTCCTTGCCGGCGACCGCTTCGAGCGGGATCAGTTCCGTCCGCGCGCGATAGTTCCCGCCGGACCGCTCGGCGCGAAGCGCCACGGAGCCGCTCGCGCTCTTCTTGACGGCATAGAGGACGGCCTTGCGGCCGACCATCTCCGCCTCTTTCGCGTCCGCCGACGAAGGCTCGCTCGCGTGGCAGCGCTGGAGGTAGCCGAAGGTGTCCGCGCGGCAGCGCGCCGCCTTGCCGAACGCCTTGAACGCCGCGATCTTGACGGCCGCGGCGAGGACATCGGCCATCGTTCCGGTGCCGGAGAGCTGGACATGGCCGAAGGAGTCCTTCTTCGCGCCGCCGCAGGCTTCCTCGATCGGGCCGAGGGCGTTGAGCATCGCCATGATCGGCGCGTAAGGCGCCTGGGAAAGCTCGGCGCGGACGGATTTCGAGGCGATGAATTCCGCGCCGTCCGGCCCGCGCAGCCCTTCCGAAACGGCCACCACCGCGCGGCCATGCTTCTGATAGACCGCGAGCACCTCGGCGACGATCTGCGCCAGGCTCCTGGGGCGCTCCGGGAAATAGATCAGGTGCGGGCCGTCTTCCTCGGCGCGCTTGCACAGCGCCGCCGCCGCGGCCAGCCAGCCGGCCTTCCGGCCCATGACGATGTCAATCTTGATCCCCGGCAGCGAAAGCACGTCGAGGTCGTCGCCGAGCAGCGCGTGCGCCACGAACCGCGCCGCCGAGCCGTAGCCCGGGCTGTGATCGTTCTCCACCAGGTCGTTGTCAATCGTCTTCGGCACGTGGAAGCAGCGCAACTCGTGCGCGGCCGACTGCGCCGCGCGGCTCACGATCGAGGTCGCTTCGGCCGTATCGTTGCCGCCGATGTAGAAGAAGTAGCTCGCTTCGCGCTTCTTGAAAATCTCGAACGCCTTCGCGCAGTCCTCGGCCGTGGGCTTGTAGCGAGTGGAGAAAATCGCCGCGCCGGGAAGGCTCCGGTGCGTCGAGACCGGCGGCCGGGTCGTCGAGAGCGGGCGGAACTCTTCCTTCAGGACGCCCTGGATTCCGTGGAACGCCCCGAGGACGCCGATGCCGTGTTTGGACGCCTCGTCCACGATGCCGTAAAGGGACCGGTTGATCACGCGGGTAGGTCCGCCGCCCATCGCAACGATAGCCCGTTTCACGAACAACCTCCTCACCAAACCAGGATCAGCCGAATTGACACTGCTGGAATGTTACAAAATACCGGGAAAACAGGCGGTTTGTCAAACGGCCGGGCAGACCCTGGGCGCCGGCTGAGCGGCGGGATTCCCGCCGGGCCCTCTCGAAACGCAGCTTGTAGTGGCGCCGTCAGGCGCTAGTTCGTATGCCCTTCCTGCTTGGCGCACCGAACAGCGGAGCTGCCAAGAGCGAGAGTAGCCCGGGGCTGTGAAGAATGGGGCGCGCACCGCGAGCACGTCGCTCGTAGTGGCGCCGTCAGGCGCTAGTCCGTATGCCCTTACGGGCACACTACGAGCGAGCAGGCCGTTACGCCTCTTCCGCCGGCGCCTCCTCCTTCGGAGCGAAGGGCAGGCCCTTCGTCGCGCGCGCTTTCTCCAGAATGGACTTCTCCAGTTCGGCCGCGACGTCGCGGTTGTCGAGTAGGAACTGCTTGGCGTTCTCGCGCCCCTGGCCAAGCCGCAGCTCGCCGCAACTGAGCCACGCCCCGCTCCGCTCGACCGCCCCGAGCAGCATGCCGCTGTCGAGCAGGTCGCCCTCGCGCGAGATGCCCTGTCCGAACATGATGTCGAACTCCGCGCTCTTGAACGGCGGCGCCACCTTGTTCTTCACCACCTTCGCGCGCACGCGGTTGCCGATGATCTGCTCGCCGTTCTTGATGCTGCCGACGCGGCGGATCTCGATGCGCACCGACGCGTAGAACTTCAGCGCGCGTCCGCCGGGCGTGACTTCGGGGTTGCCGTACATGACGCCGATCTTCTCGCGCACCTGGTTGATGAACACCACGCAGGTCTTCGACTTGTTGATCGCGCCGGAGAGCTTGCGCAGCGCGTGCGACATCAGCCGCGCCTGCAGGCCGACGAATTGGTCGCCCATCTCGCCGTCAATCTCCGCCTTCGGCACCAGCGCGGCCACCGAGTCCACGACGATCACGTCCACCGCGTTGCTGCGGACGAGCAACTCCGCCACGTCCAGCGCCTGCTCGCCGTTGTCCGGCTGCGAGACGAGCAGATCCTCGAGCTTCACGCCCAGCTTGCCCGCGTACTCGGTGTCGAAGGCGTGCTCCGCGTCAATGAAGGCCGCCGTCCCGCCGGCCTTCTGCGCGTTGGCGATGATGTGGATGCCCAGCGTCGTCTTGCCGGAGGCCTCCGGCCCGAAGATCTCCGTCACGCGGCCGCGCGGCACGCCGCCGACGCCGAGCGCCAGGTCCAGCGATACGGAGCCGGTGGGGATCATGCCGACGTCGAAAGTCTGCCCGGCGCCCAGGCGCATCACCGCGCCCTTGCCGTACTGCCGCTCGATCTGCGTCAGCGCGCGCTTGAGCGCCTCGCCGCGTTTCTCCTGGTCCGCCTCGACGACTGCCGCGGCCGCCGCCGCCCGCTTGCTCGCGCCCTTCTCTTCCTTTTCAGCCATCGCACCTTCTCCTGTCTGTCCTGGATTCAACCCGCCAACCGCACGCGCTCGACCGGCGAATAGATCGGGCCCGCAGGCGTCAGCCGGCTCTCCATGAGCGTCAGCTCCGCCGCCTGCATCGAGCCGAAACTTTTCCCCTGCAGCGACTCCAGCCGCTGCGTCAACTGCGCCAGGTGCCTGGGCTCACGAACGCGCCCAAGCGTAATGTGATTCTGATACGGCCGGTCGTCGCGCTCGGCGCCGATCTCCGCCATCTGCTCGTTCAACCGCCGCGCCAGTTCCGCCGCCACCGGCGGCTGGTCCGCCGCGCAGACGAAAATCACCCGCGGCCGCTTCAGGTCCGGGAACCCGCCC
The DNA here is from genome assembly GCA_050015075.1 of Candidatus Brocadiia bacterium. GTDB lineage: Bacteria > Planctomycetota > Brocadiia > CAIUPP01 > CAIUPP01 > JBEKCB01. The sequence continues at coordinate 6,609 of JBEKCB010000040.1, forward strand.
GCGCCGGCGATCTCCAGCGAGAACGGCCCCATGCCATCGGCGCACTCCCGCAGAATTTCCACCGCCCGCGCCACGGACGCATCCGGCACGGACCCGAGGAACTTCAGCGTCAGGTGGATGTTCTGCGCCTCCACCCACTTCACCGGCGCATCCAGCCGCCGCAGGTCGCCGATCAGCGCCGAGAGCGCCTCGCGGATCGGCTCCGCCATCTCCACCGCCACAAACGCGCGCATCGGCGCAGCCTCGCGATCATCTATCATTAAACAGATTTCAAGAGCAACGCCCACGCCTGCCGGTGAACAATTGAGGAATTGGCCGAGTCGAGCTCGCGTCCGACGTGGCCTAGAAAAACGACTCTGCCTCGCTCGCCGAGCAAAATCAAAATTCCCGTCGCGAAGTCGAGAAAGTTGGAGACGTATATATTCTGTCCGCTGGCGAACTCGCGCTGAATCCTTTCCTCCGCCTCCGTCTCTTCGCCCTTCTCGACTCCCCGCTCTGCCAGGAAGAGAATCTCCGATATCTTCTTGGCCCGCGCCACATCCAGCTTGGCGTCGAGTTGGGTCAAGGTCAAACTTCGGTCCTTCACTTCTACCAGGAGCACCAGCTTGCTCTTGGACCAACATTCAACATCGGCGCCCATGCCGGATGCGACATCCGCCGCATTGACTTTCTGTCGGCGGATTTCGTCGAAAAGGCCGAATTCCGAAGCGATAGTCCTGAACAACGCTGCGCACACCACCTCGGTTCGATCACCGCCCGATTTCACTGCCGTGAAGCGACGCACGAGGCCAATGGTCTGTTTCAGACTGACCCGGTTCGGCGTTGGATAAACGACGTGCGCCGCAGCTAGAAGGCGGTAGATTTCCACGAGAATCTGATCGAACACTTTTTTTGCAAAAGCTTCTGAGCCAGATGCCTCCACCACATCAAGCACAGCGCCCAGCTTGTCCCAGTCGTCCTTGTTCTTCTGCTGAGCGCGATATCGACGGATAACCGCAGGGCATCTCAACGGATTGTTGACGTATGGCTCCGAAGACCCGCCCAATACCCTGTGATTGTGCTGGTCAAAAGGAACGACGACGTCATGGGCGATCGTGCGCGCGTCGAACGCTCCCGGCTTCTTATACGCGGCTTGCAGTGAACGGCAGTCGAGCTCGGGCGAGACGCATTTGCAAAGCACCTGTGTCGGCAAAACGTAGTGATAGGACTTCGTAGCGCTGCGCAGACACGAAACGATGCGCTCTCGCAACAAGGAATGGTCTGAAGCCAGTGGATCGCTGAACTTGCCTGACTCTGCGGAGGTGCTGATCTGCTTCCATCTCGTGTCGAGAAACTCCCGACAGCGCTCCACAAACCCCTTCTCTTGGTTTTTCATCGCTCAGTAATTCGTCCAGAGGAATTCTTGACGTTCTTTCTTGACGGACATGGCCTTCTTCGGTTTCTCGCGATGAATGCGCCAATCCTTGTAAGACTCGCGCATCAGATCACAGTCGTAACCGGAGATAGCGACCTTTCCCTTGACGACGTGAAGAACCTGGCTCAATTCAGCGTGGTCTTTGTCGGTCATCTCGTAAGAATAAGCTTTAGAGTCTCCACGGGACTCGTGCGGATAAGGCGGATCGCAGTAAAAGAGGGTCTCAGCGCTGTCATAACGTTTGATGACCTTACAGGCGGAATCGTTTTCAATCTGGACGCGCAAAAACCGCGCGGCGATCAGTTCGAGGCCAGCGACACTGCCCAGCCATCGGGACACAGCGCCGGACATTCCGGCGCGGCTGGTGTTGAGACAATTTGCCCATCTGCCTACCGAGGCAGTCTGCGCCAGGCCTGTTCGTACCTGTCGCGCTCTGATGAAGAATCGCCGGGCCCGCTCGATATCCGACAGATGTTTCCCGTTCCCATTCGTTCGGATTGCCGCTAGAAACTCCTCACGTGAAAAGGGCGTCATACCTATCTGGTAGAGCAGGTCGTCTTTCTTCTCCCTCAGCACTCTGAAAAAATTCACAACTTCCCCATCCGTGTCGTTGTAAGTCTCCACCGGCGATGGCGGTCTGTTGATGAGAACGGCTGCCGAACCTCCAAATGGCTCGCAGTAGTGATTGCACTTCGGCAGCAGCGGAAGAAGCCAATCGAGGTGACTGTACTTTCCGCCGTACCACCCGAAGGCGATCATCTTGCGCAGTCGAAGGCGGCTTTCGGCGAGAGATTGGAGCGTGGGACCGACGAAATAGTCGGCCTCAACCGTCTTTTCACGGACCATGCTCTTTCGCTTCATCGTAATTCCCTTGTTCGCCATACGACCTAACATAACATAAACCTCTGACAGAAGCCAGTCAGAGTCAGAATTTCAGCATCTTCCGGAACTCCCGCAGCCGCGCCTCGACTTTGGGCAGCGTCAGCGAGGCCACGCGGCGGACGCCGAAGTCCTCGACATTGAACGAGGCCAGCACGGTCCCGTACGCGATGCCGCGCCGCAGCGTGGCGCTGGTCACCCGGCCGCGCCGCGCCAGGTAACCCATCATGCCGCCGGCGAACGTGTCGCCCGCACCGGTCGGGTCGCGCACCTCGCCGGTCGGGAACGCGGGGATCACGAACGTCCCGTCCTGGCCGACCATCACCGCGCCATGCTCGCCTTTTTTCACGATCACGTACTTCGGCCCCATCCGGAGAATTTTTTCGGCCGCGCGCAGGAAGAACTCCTCGCCCGAGAGCAGCCGCGCCTCGCTGTCGTTGACCACCACCGCCTGCACCCGCTTGAAGAGGGCCGCGAGCACCGGCCGGCTCGAATGGATCCAGTGGTCCATCGTGTCCACCACCGCGAAGCGCGGGCCGCGCATCTGGTCGAGCACCTGCATCTGGTGCTCGGGCGAGCCATTGGCCAGGAACACGAACCGGCTCTTCCGGAACGCCGGCGGGATTTCCGGCGCGTACTGGCCGAACACGTTGAGTTCCACGGAGACCGTCTCGCGCTGGTTCATGTCGCTCGAGTAGCGGCCGGACCAGCGGAAGGTTTTGCCGTCCTTGCGTTGCAGCCCGCGCAGGTCCACGCCGCGGCGGCGGAGCGGCTCGAGCGCGCGCTCCGGCAGGTCGCGCCCGATCTGGCCGACCAGCCGCACCGGCGCGAGCATCGAGGCGGCCAGCGCGAAATGCACCGCCGATCCGCCCAGCGCGTCGGAGACCCGCCCATGCGGCGTTTCGATGGTGTCGAGCGCGACCGATCCGACGACGATCAGGGACATAATTCTCCCTCGATTCCGTGCCACGCGGATGCAGCCGAACGCGCCGCCGAAAATACTTCACCCGGCCCGCGCTGTCAAGGGCTGAGAGAGTGCGGATTGCAGAGTGCGGAGTGCGGAATGGGAATAAGGAGCGCCGTTCGTCCCGTTCGTCGTGCACGTCGTGTCGTCGTGGTGAGGATTTCGTGGACGCCGGCGTAGCCGCCGAGGTTGCATTTTGCCGCGCGAGTTGATATTCACACCTGCATGAACGCCACGCGCCGACAGCTTGCGATGCTGCGCTCGCTGCGGACCCGAAAGGGCCGTCGCGAGAGCGGGCTGTTCCTGGTCGAAGGCGCGCGGCTCTGCTCGGAATTGATCCCGGCGAAGGCGCGCGTCGAGATCGTGCTCGTGGCCGAAGGCCGCGACCCGGCCGGCGCGCTTGGAAAGCAGGCGGCTCAGCTCGCCGCGGCCGGCGCGGAGGTCCTCCAGGCGCCGCTGCGCGACTTCGAGCGGATCAGCGACACCGTCAACAGCCAGGGCATCCTCGCCGCCGCGCAGTGGGAAGACCTCGCGCCCGAAGCGCTGCGGTTCGACGAACGAGCGACCGTGCTGACGCTCGACGGCGTCTCCGATCCGGGCAACGTCGGCACGGTCATCCGCACCGCCGCGTGGTTCGGCGTCTCGGCGGTCCTTCTGGGTGAAGGCTGCGCCGACCTCCTCAATCCCAAGACCGTCCGCGCGACGATGGGCGGGATTTTCCAGCTCCCGATCTGCCGCGACGTCAAATTGGAAGATGAGTCGGCCCGACTCAAGCGGTTGGGGTTCCGCATCACCGCGGCCACGATGGATGGAAGTCCCGACTGGTCCGGCTGGGCGAAAGATCCGCGTTCCGCGCTGATCCTGGGCAGCGAAGCGCGCGGCGTCAGCGAAGAACTCCTCCGCCTGGCCGACCAGCGAATCACCATCCCCCGGCGCGGCGCAGGCGAATCCCTCAACGTCGCCGTCAGCGCGGGGATTCTCCTCTCGGCGTTGTGACGCCGAAGCGCCCCTTGCTTGCCTGCCATGGATTTGGTACTTTCGCGCGGAATGCTTTTCCCGGTAACGGAAGTTCGGACCATGGACAAATCAGACTTCGATTTTGCCGCCGAGCCCATTCGCGCGCTTTGTGAGGAGTACCACGTGCGCGAGCTCGCCCTCTTCGGATCGGCGCGCACCGAGCGCTTCCGGCCGGATAGCGACATTGATCTCCTCGTCGAATTCGAACCCGATGCTGAAATCGGCTTCCTTGAATTCGCGGCATTGCAACGACGGCTTGCGGCCATAGTGGGACGCCAGGTCGACCTGGTCCCGAAAGAGGGAATGAAACCCACGATCAGGGACGAGGTTCTCGCCAGCGCGGAAGTCGTCTATTCCGAAAAACATTGAAGCTGGCATTCAGAAAATAACTGTATCCTCATGATTTTTCGAGGCCGCCGTGGATCGCAGGGAACTTCTTCGAGGCGTGCGGAAGCTCGTCGTCAAGATCGGGACGGCGGCGCTGTCGAGCGCCGACGGCGGGCTCGACGAGGCGAAGGTCGCACGGCTTGCGGAGCAGATTCACCTGCTCCGCAAGCGCGGGATGCTCGTCGCGGTCGTCAGCTCCGGCGCGATCGGCGCGGGGATGAACGCGCTGGGCATCCGCCGCCGGCCCGCGCACCTGCCCGAGCTCCAGGCCTGCGCCGCGGTCGGACAGGGGCGGCTCACCGCCGTCTATGACCAGTGCTTCCGGCGTCACGGTTACCACGCCGCGCAGATCCTGCTGACCCGCGACGATTTCAACGACCGCAGCCGCTACCTGAACGCCTCGAACACGATCCACGCGATCCTCGATTACGGCGCGGTGCCCGTCATCAATGAGAACGACACGATCTCGGTGGAGGAGATCGGCTTCGGCGAGAACGACGGGCTGGCGGCGCTGGTGGCGAACCTGGTCTCGGCGGATATGCTGATCCTGCTCACCGTCGTGGACGGCCTCTATGAGAACCCGGACGCGCCGGCGGAGTCGCGGCAGGTGATCGGGATCGTGCCGAAGGTGACCGACGAGATTCGCGGGCTGGCCAACGGCTCCAGGTCGCGCGGCGGACGCGGCGGCATGGTGAGCAAGATCGAGGCGGCTCGCGTGGCGACCGATGCCGGCGGGCTGGCGCTGATCGCGAACGCGCTGCAGCCTCGCGTGCTCGAGCGGATCTTCGACGGCGAGGAACTCGGCACGCTCTTCCTGCCCGCGAAAGGTCGGCGACTGACGCGCCGCAAGAGCTGGATTCGGTTCGGGTCACGCCCGAAGGGAACGCTCGTCGTGGACGCCGGCGCGCGCGGCGCGCTCGTCGAGGCCGGCCGGAGCCTGCTGCCCTCGGGCATCGTCCGCGTGGAGGGCGAGTTCGACGCGGGCGGGCTGGTCGCCGTCTGCGACGAGAGCGGCGCCGAGTTCGCGCGCGGCCTGGCCAACTACGGCGCCGAGGACATGCGCAAAATCATGGGGCTCAAAACCGCCGCCATCCACGCCCTCTTCGGCGACCACGCGTACGACGAGGCGATCCATCGCGATCACCTGGTGCTGAGCGAGTAGCAAACCATAGCGCACTCCGCAATCTTGAAATTCCCGTCCTCGGGTGCCAGAATACGCTTGAAAGGATAGCGTGATGGAAGGCGTGCGCCTGGGCAAGGAAGAACTGGTCCGCGCTTACGGCGTCAGCCAGCGGCTGGCGGTGCGCGTCGGCGCGCTGCTGGCCAAGGGGTTCGAGGTCAGCGGCACGCTGCTCGAGATTGCGGGGCCCGGTTCCGCGATCGAGAAACTGCTGCTGCATCCGGAGATGCTGGCCTCGGCGGAGCGGCCGACGGTGGAGGCGATCCGCAGGCTCGCGCGCGAGACCGGCGCGGCGTCGGAAGGAGAGCTGGCGCTGGCGGAATCTCCGAGCGGCGGGCGCGTCCTGGCGCTGGAGGAGGAACTGCTCGCGCAGGAGGGCTGGCGCGGGCAGGCCGCGAAGGAGCCGACGGCGCTGGCCCCGCAGCCGAGCGCTCCGCCGCACCCGGCGGCTCAGACGGGCTTCGGCGGCTTGCCGGTGCTGGACCGGAAGGAGGCGAGCGGGCTCTTCAGCGCGGAGGAGATCGCGCGGCTGAAGCTCGACGCGCTGGCCGGGCGCGACGCCGACGAGCGCGTCTCGGCGCTCCGCAAGCTCGTCTACGCCCCGATCAGCGCGCACGAAAAAGGCGGCATCTACCTGCGCGCGTTGCTCGATTCGGCCGGGCCGGTCCGCAGCGAGGCGATGAAAGCCATCGTGTCGCTCGGCTTCAACCGCGACATGGCCGACGCGATCCAGGCGCTCTTCGCCGGCCGCGGCCGCGCCCGCGGCGCCGCGCTCCGGCGCATCGGCGACCTCATGGGCCGGCTCAACCCCGGCGAGCGGAAAATCGCGCTCGCCGTCCTCCTCGAGACGTTCCGCGAGTCGCAGCTCAAAGGGCCGACCGACCCGATGCTCGAGCTGCTCGACGAGGCGGACGCGATCCTCGCCGAGTCGCCCGAGATCGTGCCGGAGATGGCGCGCGTTTACATTCAGCATCTGCTCGCGCAGCCGGCGTCGCTGGGCGAGACGCTGCGCGACCGGCTGGCGCGGCTGGCCGCGGCGGCGCCGGAGGCGGTGCTCGGCCAGGTCTGGGAGGAGATCGGCTCGGTCAGCGAGCCGGGCTCGCGCGCGCTGCTGCTGGGGCTGTTGATCGAGGCCGAGCCGGATGAGCAACGCCGTGTCCGCCTGTGCGGCATCGTGGCGGAGGAACTCGTGCGGGGCGAGCAGGCCGAGCTGATGCGGCAGAAACTCGGCCACGCCCTGGTCAGGCTGGGACCGCCGGCGGCGGAGGCGCTGCTGGGCCGGTTCGCCGCCGCCTCGAACCCCGAACGCGCCGCGCTCGTCCAGTTCCTCGACGCGGTGAGCGTGGACCAGCCCCTGCCGCCGGCAACGCTCAACCGCATCGCGGCCCTGCTGCTCGAATCGCTGAAACTGGCCGACCTCCGGCTGCGCGCGGAGATCCTGAACACGCGCGTCTTCGCGCATCCGCAGCTTTCGCCGGAGTTCCGCCGGTCCGCGGCGGAGGCGCTGCTGCCGCTGCTCCGGAACGCGGACCGGCCGGAGAGCGCGGACCGCGCGGCGGCGCTGCTGGAGATGCTCGGCGAGGTCGCGGCGGAAGGGCTGCTCGACCTCGCGCGCAAGCATCCGGCCGCGCCGGAGGCGGAGGTGGCGCTGCGCGCGCTCGGGCGGATTCTCGCGGCGCATCCGATCGAGCGCCTCGCGCAGCCGGCGTACGAATTCCTCTCGCGCCGAGTCGCCGCGCCGGCGACCGCGCAGGGCGGCGCGGCCGCGGCGCTCGGCCTGCTCGCCTCGTCGCCGGCGGTAAGTCCCCAGGAGGCGCGCAAGGCGCTCGACCTGCTCATGAGCCGGCTGGGCCGCGTCCGCTGGCACGGCGACCTGGTCGAGGCGATCGGGCGCGTCTGCGCGGGCGCCGGCATCCCCGCCGAGCAGCGCATCCAGGTCAGCCATCTCCTCGGCCAGATCATCGAGCGGCCGTCGTCGAAGGAAGACGCGCGGCTGCGCGAAGTGCAGACCTCGCGCGGCAAGGTCTACGAGATCACCGGCCGGGTCGAGTTCGACAGCGAGACGCTCCCGGCGGCGGTGCGCGGGCTCGAAGCGATCGCGCTCTCGCCGGAAACGACGCCCGCGCTGCGGCGGCAGGTGGCCGAGCAGTTGCTGCGCGTGTGGGAAGGCGTTGGGAAATGGACGGTGATCTGGGGCCCGCGCGCGGCGGAGACGCTGGTGCAGGCGCTCGGACACATCGGCGCCAGCGAACTCAGCGACGGGCCGACCCGCGCGCGGATCGCGCAGGGACTGCTGCTCGGCATCGAGCGCCTGTCGGTGGTGCGCGCGCTGGAGGCGATCTTCAACCTGGGCCCCGCCACGCCCGAACTGGGCGGACTCGCGGCGTCCGCCGGAGCGAAGCTGCTCGATTACTGGATTCTGCCGGAGATCACGCCGGAGGAATTGCAGGCGGTCCTCTCGGCCGCGGCGGGCGCGGCATGCCGGCCCGAAATCCCGGCGCGAAGCCCGCAGGCGCGCAAGCTCCGCGAGCGCGCGAGCGAGTTGCTCCTCGACGCGCTCTGCACCGGCCATCCGTGGGCGCGCCCGACGCTGCAGAAAATGCGCGACAGCGCCGCGATCCCCGCGCGGATGAGAAAGGAGATCGCCGGCCGGCTCGATCAGGCGATCTCCGTACTCCGCATGAATCGCCGAACAACAAAGGCATGAAACCACAGATACGAGGAGATAAGTGGAACGACAAAGGCTTGGAACCGCCGATGAACGCCGATGGACGCCGATAGAAAAAAAACGGATTGATCCGTATCGGCGTTCATCGGCGTCCATCGGCGGTTTCAATCGGTTTTTATGAATCGCCGAACAACAAAGGCTTGAAACCACAGAGCGACAGCGCGAGCGGGCGAGCGCTGCCTGTCGCCACAGATATGCACAGATACGGATTGCTTTTTTTCCTTCTCATCTGTGTTTATCTGTGTTCATCTGTGGTTCCAATTTTTAAATCGGAGCGGCGATGAGCGGCGAGTTCAGGAAGAAGCTGGAGAGCGGCGGGATCATCGTTTTCGACGGCGCGATGGGCACGCAACTCGCCGCGCGCGGCATCGAGCCCGGCTTGGCCGCCAACGTGATTGCGCCGGAGAGCGTCCTGGCCGTTCACCGCGCTTACCGCGAGGCCGGCGCGGACGTGCTCATCACCAACACGTTCGGCGTCAACGGTCAAATGCGCGCGGACGCAGAAACCCGAAAAGCGCTTTCCAATCAGTGCCGGGCCGCGTACGACCGCGCGCGCGAAGCGGCGGCCGGCGGAGGCTTCGTCGCGGGCGATATGGGGCCGACGGGAGTCCTCCTCGTGCCTTACGGGACCGCCAAATTATCGGAGATGGATACTGTTTTTAAGAGCGCCGCTGACCTCCTGGCCAAATACGGCGTGGACCTTTTTATTGTCGAGACGATGTCTGACACCAGCGAGATGATGCTGGCGGTCAACGCCTGCCGCGAGGCCGCGAGCAAAGCGCACAGGGACATTCCGGTCGCCGCCTCGATGGCCTTCGATCCGAGCAAGCAGGGCGGGTTCCGGACGAACATGGGCGTTTCTCCTGCGGTGGCCGCCAAGGCGATGGTGGAGGCCGGCGCGGACATCATCGGCGCGAACTGCGGGTCGGTCACGCCCGAGCAGATGGCGGAAATCGTCCGCGAGTTCCGGAGTGTGACGCAGCAGCATCCCATCCTCGCGCAGCCGAATGCCGGCGTGCCGGAGTTGCAGGCCGGGCAGACAGTCTTCCGCCTCTCGGCCGAGGCGTTCGCTGAAGGAATGAAGCACGTCCTCAAAGCAGGCGCGCAACTGGTCGGCGGCTGCTGCGGGACGACGCCGGAGCATATCCGCTGCTTGCGACAGGTGTTATGACTGCTGAGCGGACAGTGCAAGATGCAAAGCGCAAAGCGGCAGGTTGACATGTTTTCCGTATGCAGGTATCCTTGAACTTACGGACCCGCCCGATACCGCAGTGCCTTCGGGATGAGAAATGAAACTCGCCGACGCCGTCAACGATCTGCTCGGACGCACCACCGAACTCCTCGAAGAGAGCGATTACAGCGACTACATGCTCGAGCGAGTCTACCGCATGAAAGAGGAACTCGTGACGCCGTCGGTCCGCGCGCTCAAAGCCAAGCCGCGGTTCGCAGCCTCCGCCGACACGCTGGCCGCGCTCTTCAGCGCGGTCGAGGAATACGTCGTCTGCTATCCGCGCGAGCCGGAGCGCCGCGAGGAGCGCCGCCTGCGCGTCGAAGGGCTCAAGTCGCGCGTGCGGCGCGAGCTGCTCCCGAAGAGCGACCGCGAAGCCGAGGTCGAGCACCTCGTGGACGAAATCCGCAAGTGGCAGGTGAAGACCACCCTCGACGCGAGCGGCCGCCTGGTCTATGCGACCGCCGGCGGCGCGGTGGTGCCGCCGCGCGACCTGATCGGCACGCAGGTCGGCATCAGCGTCATCGAGCAGGCCGTCAAGGCCCAGCGTCCGTATGCGGACAAGGTCCGCCCGCGCGACAGCCGCGGCGAACCCGGCGGGCTGATCCTCGTCGCCGGCGGCCGGCAGGCCATCGTCGTCGGCGATCTCCACGGGCGATACGACAACCTCGAATCCATTCTCAAGGACCGCAACAATCTCCAGGACATCGTCTCCGGCAAGACGCACCTGATTTTCTGCGGCGACGCGGTGCACCCGCGCTCGAGCAAGACGGAGAGCCCGGAGGCATACGAGGATTCGTTCTGCGTGATGCTCCTGATCATGACGCTCAAGGCGGAAAACCCGTTCAACGTCCACTACCTCATCGGCAACCACGACAACGCGCACGTCGGCGGGCCGCCGGCCACTCGCGGGCAGGTGCAGCAGGACGACATGTTCAAGAAATTCGTCTCGGAGAAATTCGGCGCCTCGGTCTTCGAGCATTACTGCGAGTTCGTGGCGAACTCGCCGGTCGCCGCCAAGGTGAAGACGCCCAACGGCAGCGTGCTGCTCGTGCACGCCTGCCTGACGCCGCGCGCGCCGGACGTGCAGGCGCTGATCAATATCTTCTCGGAGGGCCGCACCGGCGAGGCGCTGCAGGACCTGCTCTGGAGCCGCAACTTCGACCGCGGGATGATCGAGAAAGCCCTCGCCGGCGTCGGGGCGAAGTTCGCGATCTCCGGCCATACCTCGCCGAAAGCCAGCCGCGCCGAGCGCTACGGGTTCAACATCCTGGCGAACAACGTCGTCGCGCACGTCCACGAACTGCAGATCATCCTGAGCGCGCAGGGCAACAGCTTCGGCTACGCGGTGATAGACATGACGCATCCGCTGCCGGACAAGATCACCGACATGACCACTCCTGACGGCCGGCCCGCCTTCAGGGTGTTTCAGCAGAAAGCGGCCGGCATCAAGAAAAAAGTATGAAGGATGAACGATGAACGAAGCGAGCCTTCGAGGTTCCGTCTTCATCCTTCATCCTTCCGTTTTTGCCCTAACCTTAAAAAGGAGATTGCGCAGATGAAGAGCACAAAGTTGGCCGCGGTCCTGGGCGCGTTGCTGCTGGCGGCGGCGCCGGTCTGCTGGGGCGCCGAGGCGGCCGCGGCGCCGACGGAGAAAGAGCGCCAGGCGCTGGCGAAGGAAGTGGAACAACTGCGCGGGCAGGCGCGGCCGTTCACGGACCTTTTCGTCAAGACGATCGAGCTGGCCCTGCCTTCGGTGGTCAGCATCACCACCACGCGCACGGTCCGCGTCCAGACGCCCGAATGGCCGATGCCGTTCCCCTTCGAGAACCCGAACGAGCCGAACGCGCCCCGGCGCCCGCGGCAGCGCGAGCGGCCCGAATCGGTCACCGGCCTCGGCTCCGGCTTCGTGGTGGACGCCGTGAAGGGCTTCGTGGTGACGAATGCCCACGTCGTGCGCGACGTGAAGCCCGAGCACATCAAGCTCACCTTCCAGGACGGGCATGAAGTGACCGCCGAAAAGGTCCTCGTGGACCCGCGCACGGACGTGGCGGTGATCCAGATTCCGCCGGACCACCTGGTGGCGCTGCAATGGGCGGGGCCGGAGGAGATCAAGCGCGGGGAATGGGTGATCGCCGCCGGCAGCCCGATGGGATTCGGCGGCAGCGTGACGGCCGGCATCATCAGCGCGCCGAGCACGCGGAACCGCTTCTTCGGCAGCGGGCAGCCCGGCGCGTTCACCGCGAACCCCAACGATCCCTACGCGGTCGAGGACTACATCCAGACCGACGCGGCGATCAATCCGGGCAACAGCGGCGGACCGCTGCTCTCCCTCGACGGCAAAGTGATCGGCATCAACACGCTCATCGTCAGCTCCACGTTCTCCTCGGCGGGCCTGGGCTTCGCCGTGCCGCAGCGGCTGGCCCAGCCGGTGGTCGAGGCGCTCATCCAGGGTGGCCGCGTCGTGCGCGGACACCTGGGCATCGCCATCATCGAGCCCTCGAAGATTGACGACGAGGCCGCGTGGGACCATTTCCGGATGCGCAACGCCGACGAGGTTTTCAACAAGTTCCATCTCCGCAAGGACGACAAGGGCTGCGTCGTCGAGGATGTCATGCCCGGCGGGCCGGCGGACAAGGCGGGCCTGGAGGAAGGCGACCTGATCCGCGCCATCGGCGGGACCCCGACGCCCAACGTGGACAAACTGCGCGAGGTCGTCGCCGGGACCGCCCCCGGAACACAGGTGGAAATCTCCATTGTCCGCGCCGGCCGCGACCAGAAGATCAAGGTCACCGTCGGCGAGCAGCCCTCCGGCGAGAAGACCGTGGCTGAAGAGGGCGCCGAAAGCTCGACCAGCGAGGACCTCGGCCTCTCCATCCAGGAACTCACGCCGGAACTGGCCGACGCCCTCGGTTATGCCGAGGACCTCAAGGGCCTGATCGTCGCCGACGTCACCGCCGACGGCCCGGCGGCGAAAGCCAAGCCGCCCGTGCAGCGCAACGACGTGATTCTCGAGGTCAACGGCACGCCCGTCAAGAGCATCCCGGACTTCGACGCGGCCATCCAGAAAGCCCGGAGCGAGAAGAAGGAGAACATCGCCTTCTCCGTGCAGCGCGGCGAGAAGAAGCAGCTCATGATCGCCCTGAAGCTGCCGAAATAATCGAGCCGGCTGCCGGCGGCTTTCAGGCTTGCGCCGGCCGGGCGACCGTGGTAGATTTCTGACGTTGCCTGAGTGGAGGACGCATCGTCTGCGCCCGGGCGCAACCTTTCGGTTCCATGGAACGAGGACTGAGCGGTGGCCGATGGACTGATGGACGCGGCGGACCCGCTCGCTGAATTCGAAGCGGCGCTGGGCCACCGGTTCCGCGACCGCACGCTGCTGACGCACGCGCTGACGCACTCGTCGCGCAAGCCCGAGCTGCGCTGCAGCAACGAGCGGCTGGAGTTCCTGGGCGATTCCGTCCTCGGCGCGGCCGTCTCGGATTATCTCTACCGCAGATTCCCGGATTACACCGAGGGCGACCTGACGCGCGTCAAGTCCGTCGTGGTCAGCCGCGTCGTGCTGGCGCGCATGGCGCGCGAGATGAACCTGGCGAAATATCTCCTGGTCGCCAAAGGCGTGGCCAACGCTCCGCCGGAGGAGCCCGACGGCGCGTCCTCCGCGGAGGCGCCGCCGCATCGCGCGCTGCCGCCGTCCATCCTCGCCGACGCGTTCGAGGCGCTCATCGCGGCGGTCTACCTCGACGCCGGTGTCGCGGCCGCGTACGAATTCGTCCTGCGGCACATCGAAAAGCAGATCGAGCGGACCCGCCAGGAGATCGCCCAGCACAACGCCAAGTCGCTCCTGCAGGAATGGGTCCAGCGCGAGATGAACTCCACGCCGGTCTACCGCGTCACCGCCGAGACCGGGCCGGACCACGTGAAGTCGTTCGAGGTCGTCACGCTCATCGCCGGCAAGCCGTACGGGGCCGGCCAGGGCGCCACGAAGAAAGCCGCCGAACAGATGGCCGCCGAGCTGACCCTGGAGATGCTGGGGCAGAGAGCGGCGAAGGACCAACCCCCGAGTGCGGAATGCCCTTCGACAGGCTCAGGGCCGGCAGCCACGTCGAACGGCGAAATGAGGAGCGCGGAATGAACAACCGAAACGTGCGCGCCAGGGAATTGTATGCGCTGCTGGGTGACCTGCCCAATCGCGACCGGCCGATCTCCTGCGAGACGATGGCCGAGGAGGAGCATCCGGCGTATCGGCTCGAGAAGCTGATGCTCGACCTGAACGGCCTCGAACGCGTGCCGGCGTACTTCGCCAAGCCGAAATCTCCCGGGCCGTGGCCGGCGATGCTCTACCACCACGCGCACGGCGGCAACTACCCTCTCGGCAAGGACGAGCTGACCCAGGGCCGCAGCCACCTGCAGCAGCCGCCCTACGCCGAGGAACTCGCCCGCCGCGGCGTCTGCTCGCTCTGCATTGACACCTGGTGCTTCGGCGAGCGCGGCGGCCGGACCGAGAGCGAGACGTTCAAGGAGATGCTCTGGCGCGGCCGCGTGCTGTGGGGAATGATGATGTACGATTCGCTCCGCTCGCTGGATTACCTCGTCTCGCGCGCGGACGTGGACGCGGGCCGCATCGGCACGATGGGCATCTCGATGGGCAGCACGCTCGCCTGGTGGACCGCCGCGCTCGACGAGCGCATCCGCGCGTGCGTGGACATCTGCTGCTTGACCGATTATGACGCGCTGATCGAGACGCGCAACCTCGACGGGCACGGCATCTACTACTACGTGCCCGGCTTGCTGAAGCATTTCTCTACCGCCGACATCAACTCGCTGACCGTCCCGCGCGCGCACCTTTCGCTGGCCGGGAACTACGACCGCCTCACGCCGCCCGCCGGCCTCGACCGCATAGACACCGCCCTCCGCAAGGCGTACCGCAAAGCCGGCGCGCCCGGCGCGTGGAAGCTCCTGCGCTACGACGTCGGACACCAGGAAACCGCCGCCATGCGCGCGCAGATCCTCCAGTTCCTCGATGCGCACCTGATCTGATTAAGGACGCGGGCGGAGAAGGAGAAACTAATCGTCCTCGTCCTCGTCGTCGTCCTCGTCCTCGAATTGAAGTGATTAACGGCCGAGGACGAGGACGACGACGAGGACGAAACGGGTGAGCTTCGTGGGGGCTTGCGCATGAAAGCGTGCGAGCGTGCGCTGACGCGGGCTGATGCTCTGGTCCTCCTGGTCCTTTTCTTTTTCGCACTGTTTTTGTTCCTTTGCTTGGACACGGGTCCAGGGCCCAGGGCTATTGAAGAAGCGCGAAAAGCCAACTGCGCGGAAAACCTTAGTCAAATTGGGAAAGGAATGGCTGCTTACCGGGAAGACAACGGCGGCTACTTTCCGTTTTCCTGGCAAAGGGCCGGCGAGCCGGAGCCTGCGGGAGACGGCGCGGCCAATGCCGCCATGGCGGCGACGAGCCTCGGCGACTTGTACCCGCGTTATGTGAGCAACCCCAGGATATTCCGCTGTCCCGGTGCCGAAGATCAGCCGTCCTTCGTCTTGAACCTGCCTTTGGAATACCGCGTTGCCGGTCGGGCGGCAGCTTCCTTTGGCACGCATCCGCAAGGGAGCAACTGGACGCTGACAAGCAACCTTCCCGTCTCGGCTTCCATATCGGCCATAAGAGCTTCGAGCTACGGCTACGACCCGCGTATCTCGCCGCGCGCGCCGGACGGCGACGTGGTCATGGCCGACTGGGATGGCTCGTGGCAGGTCAACCACGATACTTCGATGCAGAACCACGATGGCGGTCAAAATGTCCTGTTCGTGGACGGGGACGTAAGCTGGAAAGTAACCAACTTCTGTTCGAATGACCTCAACGACAACATCTTCGTTGAGAACAACTGGGACGCCGACACGGATTCGTATCTCGTTGACATGGACGCGGGATTGGGCGTTTCCTTCGACGGCTACAAGCATCTTCACTATCCGCGATAGATCGACGAGCAGAGACGGCGAAGCTGATCGTACTCGTCCTCGTCCTCGTCCTCGTCGTCGGCCGTTACGAACGGCGATTCGAGGACGAGGACGACGACGAGGACGAGGACGAAACGGCACGCACGCATCTGCTACCCTTCATAGACCAGCGCGCAAGCCCGCAGAATCGGAAGCCGCAGCGGTGGCACTTGCCAAAACGCCGCAGAAAGGTAGAATAGACGGACACACGGTCAGCGGAGATAACGATAATGATCAGCAGCGGCGACGGGATTGACGGGAAGGCGCTCTTCGAGTTGCAGAGCGGCTTGACCTACGACGACTTCATCCTTCTGCCCGACCACATCTCCTTCGGCGTGAACGAGGTCAATCTGGCGACGAACTTCACGCGCGACATCCGCCTCAGCCTGCCCTTCGTCAGCTCGCCGATGGACACGGTGACCGAGTCCGAGATGGCCATCTACATGGCGCTGCTCGGCGGCATCGGGATCGTGCATTACAACAATTCCATCGAGGAGCAGGTCCGCCACGTCGAGCGCGCCAAACGGTTCGAGAACGGCTTCATCACCGAGCCGGTCGTCCTCGGCCCGGAGCACCGCGTCCGCGACGTGGACGAGATCAAGGCGAAGTACGGCTTCAGCAGCATCCCGATCACCGAGGACGGCACCCGCGCCACGAAGCTGATCGGCATCGTCACCGGCCGCGATACGGACTTCGAGTCGAACCGCGAGCTGCCGCTGCGCGACCTGATGACCCGGAACCCGGTCACCGCGCCGAAGGGCATCTCGCTCCACGAGGCGAACGAGGTCCTCCGCCGCACCAAGAAAGGCAAGCTGCCGATCGTGGACGAGGCCGGCCGCATCGTGGCGCTGGTCTGCCGCCGCGACCTGGTCACCAACGAGGAGTACCCGCTCGCCTCGAAGGACAAGCTCAAGCGCCTGCGCGTCGGCGCCGCACTCTCGACCCACGACGAGGACCGCGACCGCCTCGCCGAGCTGGTCCGCGTCGGCGTGGACGCGGTGGTGATTGACTCCTCGCAGGGCGACAGCATCTACCAGGCGGACATGATCAAGTACATTAAGCACCGCCACCCGGAGTTGCAGGTGATCGCGGGGAACGTCGTCGCCGAGCGCCAGTGCCGCAACCTGATCGCGGCGGGCGCGGACGCGCTGCGCGTGGGAATGGGCCCCGGCTCGATCTGCATCACGCAGGACACGGTGGCCGTCGGGCGGCCGCAGGCGTCGGCGGTCTATTACTGCGCCAAGGCGGGGCGCGAGGCGGGCGTGCCGATCATCGCCGACGGCGGAATCGCCTCGGCCGCGCACGTCGCCAAGGCGCTGGCGCTCGGCGCGAGCACGGTGATGATGGGCTCGCTCCTGGCCGGCACGGAGGAATCGCCGGGCGAATACTTCTACGACAACGGGCGCCGGTTCAAGCGGTATCGCGGCATGGCCTCGGCCGCGGCGATGCGCGCCGGCGGCGCCAAGCGCTACTTCTCCGAGAAGGACCCGATCAAAGTCGTCCAGGGAGTCGAAGGCTACGTGCCGGACAAGGGCTCGCTGCGGACGTTCCTGCCGTACATGGCGCAGTGCCTGCGGCATGGCATGCAGGAAGTGGGCTGCCGGACGGTGGCGGAGCTGCACGACGCGCTCGCGAGCGCGCGGCTGCGCTTCGAGCGCCGCAGCGCCTCAGCCCAGCGCGAGGGCGGCGTCCACAGCCTGAGCGGCTACAGCAAGCCGCAGGTCCCGGGCGTGTGACCGGCGTCGGAAAAAGTCTGAGGCAGCTTGACATATAAGAACTTTTATGTTATAACTCTCAAGGTCGAGCGCGGAAGGCGGACGTAAGTCACAAGATGCTGAAGGGCAGGAAGATAACGCGCAAAAGGTGATTTGAAAAAACGAATCCAATTTGTCGCAACGTGCTGCACCACAGCATATTACGTAACATGGCGCGGCACAGCATCTTATGATGCCGAAGCCGAAGTTTACGCAGGAGGCCGATCATGTGCGCTCAGTGGCGGTTGGAGCGACGCACTATTCGAGTGACGGCGATGGGCCGGATGTACGAAGAACTGCCCATGGGCCGCAAGATCATGCTCTCCTCCGTGAACGGCGTCTGGCGCCCGCCGACCGACGTGTTCGAGTCCGACCATGCCTACGTGATCCGCGTCGAGATCAGCGGCCTGCGGCAGACGGCCGCCGGCGAGATCGAGAACGCCGCGCTCCTCGTCGAGGAGGACCTGATCGTCCTCCGCGGCGAGCGCTCGGATGACTGCCCGCACCTGAAGTGCAACTATCACCAGATGGAAATCCAGTATGGCCCGTTCGAGGTGGCCATCCGGATCCCAGCGCCGTTCGATCACGACGCGGTCACGACGAAGTATCGCCAGGGGTTCCTCGAAATCGTCGCGCCGAAGGGCCACGCCGCTCAGCGCGGGTCCAAGCGGACGAAGAAAGGGTCCTGAGCCGCTGCGCGACCCGACGAAGGCCGAGTACGATTGGTGTGGCGTCCCGGAAATAACTTGCATAATGCGCGGTCATTCCGAGCGCAGACCTTCGGCCGTGAGCTCAGGGCCGAATGGCGAGGAATCTCATGCGCGGCTTGTAGTGGCGCCGTCAGGCGCTACTTCGTATGCCCTGACGGGCACACTACGAGCAGGCAGAGCGCGCAGCGTACTGCGCGCGACATGACGCCGGTTGAATTCGACGATGACGTTTGTGTGTCAATTCTTTCGTGGGTGATGAACTAGGCTCCAGGGAGCAGGCCTGATGACCGATCCGCAGCCGAAAGACGGCAAGCCGCCGGAACAGAGCAGTCCTAAAGACGACGCGCCCCGGCCGGAAGGGAACCCCAAAGTGGACGGGCTGCCGCTCGGCGAGGCCGAAGTCCAGCGCGTGACGCTGCCGCCGGAAATGCCGGTGCTGTCCGTGCGCGGGCTGGTGCTCTTCCCGCAGGTCGTCCTGCCCATCGCCGTCAACGAGGAGCGCGACCTGCGCCTGGTCAACGACGTCGTCGTCGGCAACCGCCTCATGGTGGTCGTCGCGGTCAAGAACGAGAAGGCCGAGCACCCCGGCCCGGAAGACCTCTACCAGGTCGGCTGCGCCGTGGCCGTGCTGAAGATGATGAAGTTCCCCGACGAGACCACGCGCATCCTCGTGCAGGGGCTGTCGCGCGTGCGCCTCGACAAGGTCACCTCCACCAGCCCTTACCTGAAGGCCAGCATCTCGCGGCTGGAGAGCGTCCTCGACGACAACATCGAGACGCGCGCCCTGGCGCGCAGCGTCGTCGAGCAGTTCCAGAAGCTCGTGGACCTGTCGCCGCACCTGCCCGACGAACTCAAGCTGGCGATCCTGAACATTGACGACGTCAGCCGCCTGGCCGACGTCGTCTCCACCACGCTGAACCTGTCCGTCGCGCAGCGCCAGGAGAGCCTGGAGACGCTCAACGTCGCCGAGCGGCTCGGCAAGGTCAACGTTCACCTCAGCCGCGAACTCCAGACCGCCGAGCTATCCACCAAAATCACCTCGCAGGTCAAGACCGAGTTCGACAAGGACCAGCGCGAGTTCATCCTGCGCCGGCAGCTCAAGGCGATCCAGGAAGAACTCGGCGAGACGGACGAGGGCGCCGCGGAGTGGGAGGAACTGCGCAAGAGCATCCAGAAACTCCACCTGCCCGAGGAGGCGAAGAAGGAGGCGCAGCGCGAACTCGACCGGCTCAAGAAGATGCCGCCGCAGGCGAGCGAATACCACGTCGCGCGCACGTACCTCGACTGGATCATCTCGCTGCCGTGGCACAAGTCCACCACCGACCGGCTGGACATCGCGCGGGCGGAGGCGATCCTGAACGAGGACCACTACGACCTCGACCGCGTCAAGCAGCGCATCCTGGAATACCTGGCGGTGCGCAAGCTGAAGAAGGACACG
Organism: Candidatus Brocadiia bacterium; assembly: GCA_050015075.1. Taxonomy (GTDB): domain Bacteria; phylum Planctomycetota; class Brocadiia; order CAIUPP01; family CAIUPP01; genus JBEKCB01. Next base: position 26,308 of record JBEKCB010000040.1, read on the forward strand.
CGCGGGCCGATCCTCTGCTTCGTCGGGCCTCCCGGAACGGGAAAGACCTCGCTCGGGCGCTCCATCGCGCGCGCGCTCGGCCGCAAATTCGTCCGCATCTCCCTCGGCGGCGTCCGCGACGAGGCCGAGATCCGCGGCCACCGCCGCACCTACGTCGGCGCGCTGCCCGGGCGCATCATCCAGGGAATCCGCAAGGCGGAATCCAACAACCCGGTCTTCATGCTCGACGAGATTGACAAGCTCGGCATGGACTTCCGCGGCGACCCCAGCGCCGCGCTGCTCGAAGTCCTCGACCCGGAGCAGAACTTCTCCTTCAGCGACCATTATCTCGACGTGCCGTTCGACCTTTCGCACGTCATGTTCATCACCACCGCCAACGTCCTCGACACCGTTCCGGCGCCGCTGCGCGACCGCATGGAAGTGCTGGAGCTGCCCGGCTATACCCTCGAGGAAAAAATCGCCATCGCCAACAAGTACCTCATCCCGCGGCAGAAGGAACAGAACGGGCTGAAGAAAGGCGACCTCAAATTCTCCGACCCGATCATCAGCCGGCTCATCGCCAGCTACACGCGCGAGGCCGGGCTGCGCAACCTGGAGCGCGAAATCGCCTCGCTCTGCCGCAAGCAGGCCGCGGCGATCGCCCGCGAGAAAAAGCGCAAGAAGTCGGGGCGCGTGCTGACCGAGAAAGACGTGGCGACGTGGCTCGGCCCGCCGAAGCACATCCCCGAAATCGCCGAGCGCACCGCCGAGCCGGGCATCGCCACCGGGCTCGCCTGGACGCCGGACGGCGGCGACATCCTCTTCATCGAGTCCACGTGCTATCCGGGCAGCGGCAAGCTGACGCTCACCGGGCAGTTGGGCGACGTGATGAAAGAATCGGCGCAGGCGGCGCTTTCGTACATCCGCGCGCGCTCGCGCAAGCTGCGGATCGAGGACAAACAGTTCAGCGCGTTCGACGTGCACATCCACGTCCCCGCCGGCGCGATCCCGAAGGACGGCCCGTCCGCCGGCGTCACGCTGGCGATGTCCATGATCAGCCTCTTCACCGGCCGGCCGGTCAAGCCCGACGTGGCCATGACCGGCGAGATCACCCTGCGCGGCCGCGTCCTGCCCGTGGGCGGCATCAAGGAGAAAGTCCTCGCCGCGCATCGCGCCGGCATCCACACCATCGTCCTGCCCAAGCAGAACGAGAAGGACCTCGCCGACGTGCCCGAGGCGGCGCGGAAAGGCATGCGGTTCGTCTTCGTCCAGACCGTGGACGAGATGCTGCCGGTCGTCTTCAGCAACGGCCCGGTCCCCGTGCGGAACCGCCCCCGGTGCGCGCTGCCGACGCGCCGGCGCAGGTCGCGGTGAGCGGACGTCGGCGGCCGGCCGCGCCGGTTTGAACACGGGAGCGCGTTGCCGTAGAATCACCTGAACTCGGGGCGTAGCTCAGCTTGGCTAGAGCGCCTGGTTTGGGACCAGGAGGCCGGCGGTTCAAATCCGCCCGCCCCGACCAACCCGACAGGTAGCTGCTGCAACGGCGGCTACCTGTTTGAATTTAATGACGCCCCGCTCGAAGACGTAGCTCCGAGGCCCTTCCTCTGCAGGGGCGAAGTAGAGGTCGATGGATTCAATCAACGTCTGATAGACCCGCTGCTTCAACTCCGCGCTGCCGCTGCGGATCATCTCGGACAGCTTCCGGACTTCCGCCACGACCTTCTGAATCTGCCCCTCAACATCAGCGGCCTTCGGCACTTCCGCTGGCTGCGCCTGCCCCCTGAGGGCGTGGGCCTTCTGCGTCAGCCTGTCCAGCGTTGCCTTCGCGGCGGTGGCGGCGTGCTCGTCGGTGATGGTCAGGTAGCGCTCCGTGGCCATCTTGATCTGCCGCTCAAGTATCTCAAGCTCGCGTTTCTGGTCCGCAGCCTTGTCCGTCAGCCTGCCCAGCTGTCGCGCGGCGGTCTGGCCGATCCTGGCCGGCGGTGTCACCAAGATGCGGCGCCTGATGACTGACTCAACATAGCGCTCAAGCGGCCGGTTCGGCATGGTCAGGGGCTTACACCCGGTCCGCCCGTAACTCTCGTACTTCCCACAGCGATAGTACACGTTGCTGAAGACTTTGCCGTCGTGCTTGCTGGTCGTGGTCTTCCCCCACATCGTCCCACCACAGTGACCGCAACGGACCAGGCCACTGAGGGCGTACCTGCTGCGGTGGCTGCTGCCGGACCGTCGGGTGACGTTCCGGGAGTTCAGCCGCGCCTGCACCTTGTCCCACACCTCCGGCTCGATGATACCGGGATGGGCACCCTCATAAACCACCCACTTCTCCTCCGGGTTGCGCGTGATCCTGACCTCATAAGGCTCCATCTTGCCGGTCTTGCGGCTGAGGCGGGACCCCGGCTTGGGAGTTCCGTCGCCGCCGTTGACCCGGTGAAACTTCCCGCTTGAGCGCCGCCCATAGGCGATGCGGCCGACGTAGGCAGGGTTCTCAAGCATCGCCTAGATAGTGGTCGGTCCCCAGGGGTTGCCGTTGCGCGTACGAACTCCCCTATCGTTCAGTTCATAGGCCAGGGACTTGTAACCCCTGCGGGTGCTGGCGTACTCCGAAAAGAGCCACTGGACCGTCGGGACTTCCGTAGGCTGGGGCCGGAGTTCAACGTGCCCGCCCTGCCTGCGCGCCAGCGTGGCACCGCCTTCAAGCTCCCCCAGGATGTTCCGCTGCGCGTCGCATATCACGCGCTTGAACCCGAATGGCGCGTCGCCGCCTCCCCAGTGCCCATCGCTTGCGGTCTTCTTCATCCCGCCCAGCACGTCGGCGGACACCTTCTTCAGATAGGCGCGGTGCTGGATTTGCTCGATGGGCCTGAGGATTTCAGCGGTGTCGGGGTTGGCGTAGCGGTCCGATTCCATGACGGTGATAACCTCGACGCCGGCCATGCGCAGCTTGTGGCGATAGTAACCGACCTCGTCGTTGTCCATGCGGCCGAAGCGCGACACGTCGTAGCAGATGATGCAGTCGAAGTCCTTGCCATTCTCTGCCTTGGCGATCATCTCCTGGAAGCCGGGCCGGTGCGCCCCGCTGGCGCCGGAGATGCCGTCGTCCGTGTAGTAGCGCAGGATGGAGTAGCCGAGTTGTGCGGCGTGCTGCTCGATCACCTCGCGCTGCTTGTCGAGGGAAGCCTCCTGCTTGGTCGTCGAGCGCCGCAGGTAACCCACTGCGACCTTACTCTTCGTGTTCTTCATTGCGCCGTCCTCCCAGCACTCGGTGTAACCGCTTCCTCGACTGAAAATTCAAACATGCCGGATATATCTGACGCAATATTTCCAGGGGCGCCGGGCAGTTCCCCACGCTGCCGCAGCGACTCGATGGCCAGTGCAACCAGTGCCTCAACCGCGTCCTGGGGCAGTTCCTCATCAGCGCCGCCACCGACGACCTCCCATCGCTCAGGTTCAAGAACCCGCCCATCTCCGTCTGCCATAGCACACCTCGGAGTCTGCGCCTTGATACTCGCTACCCCCGGCTTTGCACTTCAGTGAAGCCCGGAGGCAGGTCGTTTTCAGGGTAGTTTCGGTCTGTCCGAGGAGGGGCCGACTATAAAGGCCGGGTGAAAACACTCCGGGGCGTCGCGTAGATTTTTCATGTTCACGCCAGCAGGCGCGCCGAAAACCGTTCTGAAGCGCGGGGAAAACGCTACGCCGGTGACCCCCGTTGCGGGGGGGGGGGGG
>JBEKCB010000041.1:0-29898 GCA_050015075.1 Candidatus Brocadiia bacterium
AAGACGGTAAACACTGCGCACTGACAAAGACAACGGAAAGGGAAACCACGGAAGACACGAAGCACACGGAAGACGGTAAACACTGCGCACTGACAAAGACAACGGAAAGGGAAACCACGGAAGACGGTGCACAAGGGAAACCACAGAATCCACTGAGCACACTGAAAAGCGCAACGACCTTCCTGGTTTTCGAACAGGAAAGCTACAGAATCCTCGGCGCCTGCTTCGAAGTGTACAAGGACAAAGGGTGCGGATTTCTGGAAGGCGTTTATCAGGACTGCCTCTCCATTGAATTCCGCTTGCAGAACATTCCCTATGTGGTACAGCCGCCGCTTCGCCTGACGTACAAGGGAGAATCACTGGCCCACGTGTACGTGCCCGACTTCGTCTGCTTTGAAAAGATCGTCGTGGAGCTCAAAGCCACCGCAAAGCTCGCCGATGATCATCGCGCGCAACTGCACAATTACCTGAAAGCCAGCGGCATAAAACTCGGCCTTCTGGTCAATTTTGGCCACTATCCCGGACTTGAACACGAGCGAATCGTTCGCTAAAGACTTTCGCGTTCCGCTGCGCCGTGGGTTCCGTGGTCTCGACATTCCGTGTATTTCGTGTGATCCGTGGTTTCGATATGCCGTATGGTCCGTGGTGTCGGAGTCATGTGGAATAACAAGAAAGTCAGCGTGATCTTCCCGACGTACAACGAGAAGGACTCCATCCGCGCCGCGATCGAGGAGGTGCTCTCGACCGGGTTCGTGGACGAGGTGCTCGTCGTCAACAACAACGCCGCGGCCGGCACCAGCGCTGAGGTGGCCAGAACGCCGGCGCGCGAGGTCCTCGAACCGCGGCAGGGATACGGCCAGGCGATCCGGACCGGGCTGCGCCAGGCGGCCGGCGACTACCTCATCGTCTCCGAGCCGGACGGCACGTTCCGCGGGCAGGACGTGGTGAAGCTGCTGGCGTACGCCGACAATTTCGACTACGTCCTCGGCACGCGCACCACGCGCGAGTTGATCTGGCAAGGCGCGAACATGGGCATCTTCCTCAAATGGGGAAACTGGGCGGTGGCGAAGATGGCCGAGTTCCTCTTCAACGCCACGATCCTCACCGACTGCGGCTGCACGCTGCGGCTGATCGCGCGGCCCGCGTACGAGAAACTGCGGCCGTATTTCACGCGGACGAAGAACGACTTCGGCCTGGAGCTGACGCTGCTCGTCATCCGGCACAAAGTGCCGTTCGTCGAGATCCCCGTCCACTATCGCCGGCGCGTCGGCGTCAGCAGCGTCACCGGCAGCCCGGTGAAGGCGTTCAGGCTGGGCATGCGGATGATCTGGATGATCCTCAAATTCCGCATGGGCCTGATGGGCAAAAAGCCGGCGGGCGGGTGAGTGATCGTCCGCTACAATCTGTCCGTCCAATATCCGGGCGCCCGGTGCAAATGGGCCACCGCGACGACGAGGATTTCGGAATCAAGAACCTGGTAGACCACGCCATAGGGAAAGCGGCGCGTCTGGCATCTGCGGGTGTTGTCCGTGTACGAAGGCCACGCGGCTGGATACTGCCGGATGAGGTCGAGTGTGTTGAGAATCTCCAGGAGAAATCGCTCCCCTAAGCCAGGAGACTCCGCACTGTAGTACTCGATGGCATCGTCAAGCTCTCGTTGCGCCGTCGTCAGAAATCGGATGTCCATCACTTGTGGTATTTCGCGAGGACCTGTTCAAGTGGAACAGCGCGCAGGTTCCCGGCTCGGTATGCTGCGAGGCGATCCTCGACCTCTTTCCGCCACAAGGCATCTATCGCCTCATCCGGTTTGTCGAGGCTCGAGAGGAGTTTGTCCACGAGACGGGCTTTATCCACGGCAGAGAGTTTCAAGGCGCGATCAAGAATGTCCTGTGCTTCCGCACTCACAGGTTCACCTCCCATCCCACAAGCCCCTACGAGCGCACATTCCCGCCGCATCGGGCAGCAGCTTGCGTCAACCCCGATTGTACGTCAGGCCGGTCTTCATATCAAGCGGGGCGCCGAAGCGGCCTATCGTCCATCCTCTTATTTCTCTTGTGCCTCTTCGCGGCAAAATTCGTTTTCAGCCGATGGATTCCCCGACGAGATATCCCGTCGAGAACGCCGCCTGCAGGTTGTAACCGCCGGAGGGGCCGGCGAGGTCGAGGACTTCGCCGGCGAAGAAGAGGTTCTTCAGCAGGCGCGATTCCATCCGCTTCGGGTCCACTTCGCTCAGCGGCACGCCGCCGCCGGTGACGATGGCTTCCTCGATCGGGCGGTGCCCGCGGACGCGCAGTTCAAGGTGCTTGACGAGGCGGACGATCCGCTTGCGGTCGGACTTCGAGCACTGGGACATTTTCTTGCGCGGGTCAACCTCGGCCAGTTGCAGCAGTTGCGCGGCGCTGCGCTCGGCGATCCAGCCGGCCAGCACGGTGGAAATCTGCTTCTTCCCTTCCTTCTTGATCGCGTGCAGCAGCCGCTCGTCGAGCGATTCGGCGGTATCCGCCGGGCGCAGGTCCAGCTCGAGCGTGACCGCGCCGCCTTTCCTGAGCGCGAGGACGACTGCGCCGCTGATGTCGAGGATCGCCGGGCCGGAGATTCCGTAATGAGTCCAGAGCGCCTCGCCGAAGTTCTCGGCGAGCTTGCGGCCGTCGTGCCGGGCGATGACGGAGACGTTCTTGATCGGCGTGCCCTGGATGTTCCTCGGCCAGGATTCGGCAGTCTCGAACGCAATAATGGCGGGATACGGCTCCACAATGGAATGGCCGGCCTGGCGGGCGAGCGCGTAGCCGTCGCCGGTGCAGCCGGTGCCGGGATAGCTCAAGCCGCCGGTGGCGATCAGCACGGCGGAGGAATCGAGTGCGGAATGGGCGGCCGCGGACACGCCGCGGAGATTTCCCTGCTCGATCCGGAGCGATTCTACGCGCTGGTTGAGGCGGACTTCGACTCCGCCGGCTAGCAGGGCGGCGCGGAGGGCGTCGAGAACCGTGGCGGCCTGCTGCGACTCGGGGAAGATGCGGCCTTTGCGCTCGGCGACGGTCCGCACGCCGCTGTTGTGGAGCCAATCGAGCAGCTCGGCGTTGCCGAACCGGGTCATCGCGTCGCGCAGGAACCCGCCCTGCCGGCCGAACGCGTCCAGGAATTCCGGCAGCGGCGCGGAGTTGGTCACGTTGCAGCGCCCGCCGGCGGTGATGAGCAGCTTGCGTCCGAGCGACGGGCCGCGTTCGAGGAGCAGGACGCGGCGGCCTCGCTCGCCTGCGCGCGCGGCGGCCATCATGCCGGCCGGCCCGCCGCCGATCACGAGGAGATCGTAGTCGCTCACCTGCGCCTTGCTCCCAAGAAAATGCGCGCTGGGCGCATTTTCTATTGATGCACCAGCCGCGCAGCCGTCGGCGCGGCTAATGTGCTCCGGACGAGACGATGGACGGCCGACGATGCAGTTCGGCGGAGTCTTCCCCACGAACCGTCCGTCGCCGGCCGTCCTGAACCGCCGCTCAGTGCGGCTGTTGAAAGAGGCGCCTGAGGCCAACGCCGGCGCGCATCTCCACTCCGTCATTCCCGCGCAAGCGGGAATCCAGCGTTTCGGAGCGCGGGCCTGGATTCCCGCCTTCGCGGGAATGACAGGGAGCATTTTTTCAACCGCCGCTCAGTCTACCTTAATATGGATGGACTTCTGCCTGGCTTCCTCGGTCTTGGGCAACTCGATTTGCAGCACGCCGTTCTTGAACGAGGCTTTGACCTGGTCGGCCTTCACCGTCGCCGGTAGGCGCACGGAGCGTTCGAAGCTGCCGTAGTGCCGCTCGACGCGATGGTAGCTCTTGGTCTTTTCCTCTTTCTCCTCCTTCTTCTCGCCCTTGATCGTCAGGAGATCGCCGCGGAGAGCTACGTCGAGATCCTTCGCTTCGAGTCCCGGCAGGTCCGCCTTCACGATGACGGAGGTCTCCGTCTCGGGCACGTCGAGGGCCGGCCTCCATTCGCCGATTCCCTTGAAGGGCTCGACGAAAAAGTCGCGCGCGAAGAAATCGTCAAACAGCCGGTTCATCTCGCGTTGGAGCGACGCAGCCGGGCGCTCAACGTCTTGTCTCTTCGCAGGTAGCAGTGCCATGGCTCATCACCTCCTTTCATTTCGCCCTTGCTTCGAGGAATCTCCCCGCAAGTCATAAGCAACGGCCGTGCCAATGATTCAGGCGGCGCCCGCAGCGCGCGGCGCGTTCTAAGCTACATATATTATAAGGATTTCGTGGCTGCCGATGCGAAGGGAGGAGCATGCCGGGTGAACGCGTCCTGCCATTTTGACAGGCAGGACGCTTTTCAAGCCGAAACCCGCGCTTCTGCGAATGGCGTGCGCTCCTTCATGCCTGCGCCTGTCCCTACATTAACATAGGCCCGTGCAATTCGCAGGGATTACTGAGGAAAAGGGCCGTTCTGTGTGCCTTGCATTTCGGCCGCGGTTTTGATAATATCGAGTTTCTCAATGTCTCTCGTTTTTCGCCGATGATAGCAGCAAGCGTGAAAAGGTTCGCGGGAGGTTGACTTTGACGACGCCGAAAAACAAGCTTAACCCCAAAGAGAAGCAGGACTTGCGCTCCGCCCTGCTGAGCCGGCGGGCGGTGCTGATGGGCGATGTCAGCAATATGCACGACAGCGCGCTGAGCAAGTCCGGGGCCGTCGCGTCCGGCGATCTTTCGACCGTGCCTTATCACATGGCCGACGTGGGCACAGACAATTTCGAGCACGAGTTCACCCTCGGCCTGATCGAGAACGAGGAAGAGGAACTGCGCGAGATTGACGCCGCGCTCGAGCGCCTGGAAAAGGGCACCTTCGGACTGTGCGACCGCTGCAAGGAGCCGATCCCCAGGTCCCGGCTCAAGATCATCCCCTACGCCAAGCTCTGCATCGAGTGTAAGCGCGGCGAAGAGCACGAGCCGCCCGCCGCCACCTAGTGTTTAGTTGCGTGAATTGGCGTACCAATTCACGCAACTAAACACGGCCCAACGGAACGTATAACTCGGCATAACGACGCGGCTTATTGCGGTCATGCTTCCTTGCGGAAATAGGACGCCTATTTCCGCAAGGAAGCACTAGGCTGGGAATCCACTGATGGCCGCCGCACCCAGACTGAACGGCAAGGCGGTGACCGCCGCGATTTTCATCTGCACTGCGGCCGGCGTGATTGCCGGCGACCTGCTGACCAAATGGCTGGCATTCCACGCCGACAACCTTTTCCCGCCGCACGTCATCATTCCGAACCTCCTCGATCTCAGCCGCAGCGAGAACCGCGGCGGCGTCTTCGGCGTCGGGCAAGGGCAAGTCGCGTTCTTCATTCTGTTCACCATGGTGGCGGCGGCGGCGATCCTCTGGGCGGCGCGGAAGTACGGCCGGACGAGCCGCCGGCTGACGTTCGCGCTCGGCTGTGTGTTCGGCGGGGCGATGGGCAACCTCTGGGACCGGCTGGCGCTCGGCTATGTGCGCGACTTCATAGATGCACACCTCGGCCCGCATCACTGGCCGACGTTCAACATCGCCGACTCGGCCATCTGCATCGGCGCTGCAATCCTGGTCATCCACTCCTTCTTAACTCCCGACGCGCGGCGCGAAACCTCTCGTCCGAAATAGTCCGGCTTGAGCGGATGCAGGGCACATGGCGGCGACCCGAATCGTGCTGAAAGAGATGGACCCGCCGCCGTCGCCGGAGCGCGCGTTCGAGCTGCTCGCGCGCGACGACCGGCCGTTCTTCCTCGACACCGGGCTGCGCCTGCCGGGCTTCGGGCGGTTCAGCCTGCTCGGCAGCCGACCGTTCCTAGTCCTCGAGTCGAAGGGAACCCGGCTCACCCTGTGCGGCAGCGGAAAGTTCGAGACGCACGAGGGCAACCCGTTCCATTTCCTGAAGAAGGCCATCGAGTCTTACAAGCTGCCGGCCCACCCGTCGGTGCCGTTCGTCGGAGGCGCGGTGGGATACCTGGGATACGATCTCTGTCATTTCGTCGAGCGGCTGCCGGCGACCGCCGCGGACGACCTGCGCGTGCCGGACATGGCGATGGCGTTCTACGACACGGCGCTGGTGGTGGACCATCAGACCCGGCGGGCGTGGATCGCGGCCGCCGACCTCGGAGTGCCGGGCCGGCCGGACGCGGAACACAGGGCCGCGGAGATGTTCGAGCGGCTTTCCTCCGACACGCCCGCCGCCCGGCCTGCCGCTCGCGGATCGCTTGACCGCGAAAACGCGGCTCCGGAGATCGCGTGCAATTTCACGCGAGCCGATTATCTTCGCGCGATCCATCGTGCGAAGGACTACATCGCCGCGGGCGACATCTTCCAGGTGAACCTCTCGCGCCGGTTCGAGGCGCGGATCTCCGTCTCCGCGCCCGAACTCTATCTGCGGCTGCGCCGGATCAATCCCGCGCCGATGGCGGCGTACCTGGGCGGCGGCGATTTCGCCGTCGTCAGCGCCTCGCCGGAGCGGTTCCTGCGCGTGCGCCGGGGCCGCGTGGAGACGCGCCCGATCAAGGGCACGCGGCCGCGCGGCCGCACGCCGGACGAGGACGCGGCGCTCGCGCAGGAACTGCTCCGCAGCGAGAAGGATGCCGCCGAGCTGGCCATGATCGTGGACCTCGAGCGCAACGACCTGGGCCGCGTCTGCTCCTACGGCACCGTCCGCGTGACCCGGCCGAGGGCGCTGGAGTCCTTTCCCACCGTCCACCACCTGGTCGCCACGGTCGTCGGCCGGCTCCACGCCGGGTGCGACCGGACGGAGCTGCTGAAGGCGACCTTCCCGGGCGGCTCGATCACCGGCGCGCCGAAAATCCGCGCGATGCAGATCATTGACGAACTCGAGCCCACGCGCCGCTCGATCTACACCGGCGCGATCGGATACCTCGGCTTCGACGGCGGCATGGACCTGAACATCGCCATCCGCACGTTCCTTGTCCAGGGCGGCCGCGCCTGGTTCCAGGCCGGCGGCGGCATCGTCGCCGACTCTCAGCCCGAGAGTGAATACGACGAGACCGCTCAAAAGGCGCGCGCGCTGATCGAGGCGGTCGCAGGCGGCGCGGCCTAGCCGGCCGTTGAAAAAGTATGGCGCACAAGACGGGCCCCGGCCAGTGTCTCGTTTGTAGTGGCGCCGCCAGGCGCTGGTTCGTATGCCCTGACGGGCACACTGCGAGCGGCCAAACTTTTTCAACGCGCTCCCGGCCGGGAATCCACCCCGCAGGAACTCTCCGATTTCTCCTTGACATGGCCGAGAAATGTGTGCTAGATTCCCCACTTGTCACACTGATCGGGCTTGCTTTCGGAGGCGGAACGGAAAAATGGTCCTCGAACTCGCTTGGACTGCGGCAAGTTGGCGACGCCGGAGCGCCAAGGGCGGGCGAGCGCTTTGCATATTCTGACCGGGCAGACTGCTTCCGGAAAGGCGGCCGTGGCCGTTTGTGTGGCCGGGCTTACCAACGCTGAGCTGATTTCAGTGGATTCGATGAAAGTGTACCGAGGCCTCGACATCGGCACAGGCAAGCCCCCGCGCACGGTCCGGGAGACCGTTCCATTCCATCTCCTCGACGTCGTGGACCCGAACGAATCCTTCAGCCTGGCGCGATACCTCGAGCGCGCCCGCGCCGCCCTCGAGGAAATCCGCGCGCGCGGCCGGCCGGCGCTGTTCGTCGGCGGCACGCCGCTCTACCTGCGCGGCCTGCTCTACGGCATCTTCGAGGGGCCGGCCGCCGACTGGGCGCTGCGCGGCGAGCTGATGCAGAGGGCGCAGGAACAGGGCCCGGAAGTGCTCCACGAGGAACTTCGGAAACTCGACCCGGTCGCCGCCGACCGGCTGCATCCGCGCGACCTGGTGCGGGTGATCCGGGCGCTGGAAGTCGCGCGCACGAGCGGGCGGCCGATTTCGTCGCATCAGCGGCAATATCCCGCGCCCGAAGGCGCCGTCGCGGCGCACCGGATGGTGGCGCTGCGGCGCAGCGAGGCGGACCTGAAGGATCGCATCCACCGCCGCGTCGCGCGGATGTTCGCCGCCGGGCTGCTGGACGAGGTGCGCACCGTGCTCGAGGGCCCCGGTTTCTCACGGCCCGCGCAGAAGGCCATCGGCTACCGCGAGGCGATCGGACACCTGAAGGGCGAGCGCTCACTCGGCGAGACGATGGAGCTGATCGAGCGGAACACTTGGCGCATGGCGCGCAAGCAGCGTGCGTGGCTCAAGAGTTTTCCGGCGGTTCAGTGGCTCGACGTGACCGCGGACGAGCCGACCGAGGCGACGGCCGAGAAAGTGCGCCGCCTGCTGTTCACACCGGAGAACCTCAACTGAATGGCCGAAGGCCGAACGCCCTGCCGGGCATTCGGCCGCCGGAAGTCGGAAGTATTCTCAAAGGTGCGCGATGCTGAATCTCGGAGCGGTCTGGGGAATTGACGCCGGCGACTCCGCGCTCAAGGCGGTGAAGCTCAAGCTCGTGGGCAAGAGCATCGTCCTGCTCGATTTCCACGTCATCCGCTACTCGGAACTCGGCGGCGAGCCGGGCGCCCGGCGCGAGGGCATGCTGCCGCAGGCGATCGCCGCGCTCCAGCAGGCCGGCCTCGGCCGCGAGCGCTGCATCGTCTCCATCGCCCCGCAGATGGTCTTCAACCGCTTCATCAGCCTGCCGCCCGTGGACCAGCGCCGCATCCCCGAGCTCGTCCTCTACGAGGCCAAACAGCAGATCCCCTTCAACCTCAACGAGGTGGTCTGGGCCTACGAGCCGATCCGCAAGCAGTTCGTCCTCGGCCAGGAGATCGAGATCGGCCTCTTCGCCGCCAAGCGCGAGGTGATCGAGGCCTACCTGGCCGAACTCAGCGCGCTCCGGCGGCAGATCTACGGCGTGCAGGTCAGCCCGCTGGCGCTCTTCAATTTCATCCGCCACGAGGTGGCCCTCGAGAAACCGACCGTCGTGATTGACGTGGGCGCCCAGAGCACCAACCTGCTCATCCTCGACGGCCAGCGCTACTGGCTGCGCAACCTGCCGATCGCCGGCAATTCGTTCACCTCCATGCTCGAGAAACGCCTCAACATCCCGCGCGCCGAGGCGGAGAAGCTCAAGTACACCGTCGCTGATTCCCGCCATCGCCGCCGGCTGCTCGAGGTGCTCCGGCCGGTCATGCGCGACCTGGTGGCCGAAATCCAGCGCTCGGTCGGATACTATAAGTCCCTCTCGCAGGCCGTGAAGTTCGAGGAGATCCTCGTCACCGGCGAAGGGTACAAGCTTTTCGGGCTCGACCGGTTCCTCGCCGAGCAGCTCCAGTACCAGATCACGCCGATCCACGAACTCAAGAACATCACCTACCAGGGCGACCCGGCGCGCCTGAAAGACCTGCAGCAGAACCTGCCGTCGCTCGGGGTGGCCATCGGGCTGGGCCTGCAGGGCCTCAACCGGGCGAACGCCATGATCAGCCTGCTGCCGGAAAGCTTCATCATCCAGCGCGAAGTCCAATCGAAGCGTTTCAGCGGCCTGATCGCCGGCGCCCTGATCTGGGCGATCGTCGGCTGCCTCTACGCCAACGGGAAACAGACCCTGCGGGAACTGGCCAAGTTCGAGGACTTCGGCCAGAGCACGCTCACGAAGGTCGCCGGCCTCGACAAGGAGCTGAAGGAGGCCCAGGGCGGAACGACCGTGCAGCGCGCGGCGCTGTTCCAGGACTTCGGGCGGCGGCGCGAACACTACGCCCGTCTTGTCGGAGCCATTTCTGCGGTGGTCCCGAGAGAAGTCCAGATAGATGATTTCAAGTTCAGCGAGCCCCTCTCCGGCATCGGGGCGACAGGTTCGGGACGCGGGTCTGCCGCCGGCGGGCCGCCCACAGGCCCGCGCGGATTCGGACCGGCCGCGGCGGTGCAGACTGCCGAGGGAACACTCGTCGGCGCGTCAGGCATCGTGCTCACCTTTACGGCCTCCTGCGAGGCGGACAAGGAACCTTCCTGGTTGCAGAAAGACCTGCCTCACGAACTGGCGAAAGCGGTCATCTATCCCGAGAAGATCGGCGCCATCAAGGCGGACGGCAAGGGGCACTATGCCATTTCGGTGGGCGAGATCAGGCTGAGCACCGGGATGGAAGGCAGGCCGCCGGTGACCGGCGCCGCGCTCGCTCCGGTTGCCGCTGAAAAGAGCAGAGAGTCCGTGATCATTACGATCGGTTTGATCACGGCCAAAGAGGCGGACGATCTTCTGGCCGTGCCGCCGGAGAAGCGCGCGGCGGATGCAATGGCGCAAGCCGCCGCGGCCGCGGCCGCAGCGACAGCGGGCCCGACCGAAGCGGCTACGCTGCCCCAAACGCAGCCGGGGCGGTTCATGGCGCCGGGTCGGTACATGCCGCCAGGCCGGTTTATGCCGCCGGGCCGTGGCGCGCCGCCGGCCGCCGCCCCCAAGCAATAAGGACGATCGAGCAGAGCATGAATAATGTGCAACACCGCGAAGGACACAGTTGAAATACATTGATACTCCTGCTATTCCTTCGTGAGCTTCGCGGTGAGTGCGGGCGTTGCGCAGGTGGTTCGGATATCCGTCAGCGGACGGATTCGAAAGCGAAGTGTTGCAATAAGGTAGTCGTCGCGCATGGAAATGGTTAAAAAATACGGCTTGTGGGTCCTGGCGGGAGCCATTGCGCTCGGAGCCCTGGTCGTCTATGTCCTCTTCGTCCGCACCGTGTCCCAGGAGGTCACCACCAAGCGCGGCGAAATCGAAAGTCGCAGGGACAGCCTCAAGAGCTGGGCTGACAGGCCCACCCAGATTCCCAACCCCGCGAAGATCCAGATCGCCAAGAAGAACGCGGAACAGGTCTCCGCCATGCTGGATCAGTGCGAGATTTACCTCGCCCGGCAGCCCCGGTGGGCCCACACCATCCGCTTCTTTATGGAAGGGCCTTTCGGACCGGAAACCGAAGTCCCGCTCAACCGCCCCAACGACTGGCTGAACCTTTACCGCCAGTACAACCAGGAACTCCAGGCCCAGGTCTTCAACGCCGGCATGAACTACCAGCTCAAGACGATGGACTGGGGCGCGTCGGTGCCGACGCCGGAAGGGATCAGCGCCGCGATGGAGATGTACTGGTTCCAGAAGGACCTCATAGACTTCCTGACGCAGCAGGCCGAGAAGGACTTCGCCGCCTACCTCGATTTCAAAGCCAAAGGCCGGGCGGACCCGTTCCCCGCCAAGCCGTTCGACCTGGTCGTCAACCGTTCCCCGGCGCGGCTCGATGAATTCCTGCGCTCCACCTCGCGCGAGAAACTCGTCGCCGTCCTCAGCGCCATCGTCGTGAACCGGCAGCAGCAGGACCTGGCGATGATCTTCAACTCGCTGCTTCACGACGAGAAGAAGCCGGACGGCACGATCGTATACGGTTTCCCGTGGGAGCGGCCCGCCTCCGAAAAGGAGCACGGCAGCGTGCGCGGTTTCACGATGGACGAGGCGCAGGAGAAGTTCCTCGCCGAGATGCTGCCGCCCGACAAGCCGGACCTCTCCGATCGGCAGCGGTTCATGGATTACGTCATGGAGCTCCGCATGGTGCGGTATCGCGCCGACGTCATCGGGCTCCTCGAAAGCCATCACTTCGACAGCCTCGCCGCCGCCCTCCGCAGAGGCACCGAGGCGGAACTCAGCGGCATTCTCAACGACATCGCCGACGTCAACGGAGTTTGGAACACCACCCGCATCGCCGAGGCGATCTCCGCGATCGTCTCGATCAACAACGAGAGCGACTTCATCCTCGTGCGGAACAACCACGCGCCGAACATCGCCTCGCTGATTAACTTGAGCATCGGGACCGGCGAGGACACGACCGGCATGCGCGGCGGCGGCGGCGGTCTCGGCGGCAGAGCGGCCGGCCCGGCGGGAGGGGCCTTCGCCTACATGAGCAGAGCGGGCGCGGCGGCCCAGCCGGCAGCGGCGGCGGGGGCTGCGCCAGGAAACGGCGTGTACAAACTTCGCACCTTCGAGATGCAGGTCAAGCTGAGGTTCGAGCGCATCCCCGTCTTCCTGCGCCGCCTCATCAGCAACAGTTGGCGGTATCGCGTTCAGATCCTGGACATCGTGCCGACCGAGACGCCGACGGCCACCCCCACCACAACCCGCGCCGCAATCCCGGCTCCTGCCGGCGCGCCGCGCGGCACAGGCATGCCGGGACGCGGCGCCTTTATGGGCGGTCGGCCGACCCTGCCGCCGTCGGGCTCGGGCGCCGGCGGGCAGCGCCGCGGCAGGCAGGCGGAGGCGCAACTGGTCGAGGCCGGAAACTACGTCGTCCTCACGCTGGTCGGCGAAGGGTATCAGTTCTCGCCGCTCATGACCAAATACAGGAGTAAACTCGAGAATCGCGCGACGCCGGCCGCTCCCGCTCCTGCGGGCAGGTCCGCTGCGCCGACGGGGGCCAGATGAAACCCAAGATCATCCTGGCGAAGTATCTCGACTGGGCCGTCCTGGCGATCCTGGCCATCGTCCTCATCATCGTCGCCATCAAGGCCTTCCCGCTGAGGGCCGCCGGAGAAGAAAAACTCAAAAACGAACTCAGCCAATACGACCAGGCCGTCCAGCGGGGCATGGGCGACATGTCCGCGCAGCCCATACCGCTGCACGATTACCTCACCGAGGTCCAGAGCCGGTTCGAGCACCCGGCGGTCATTGATCCTTACCGGCGCAACCCGTTCCTCACGCGCGAGGACATTCCGTATCCGCCGCTCCAGCTCCGCGTAGGCATCCCCCACACGGTCAGGTTCCTGGGCACGCGCTTCACCCAGGTGATCGCCGGCGACGAAAAACTCCTGCACGTGGACCTCGCATACGATCTGCCCACGGGCATCAGCACCGTGACGTTCATCCCGCTCGAAACGGGCGAGACGAGCATCCGCATCCAGACCGACGAAGACCTGATCCACCTCTTCAAGATCAGCGTGCGGACCCTCGTGACCCCGCCGCCGCCGAACCCGCCGCCGTCCACCGTCGCCGTGATCCCGAGCGCGGCCGTTCAGTTCCGGAACAGCTTCAAGCCGGCGATGGTGCTCATCTACTTCACGCCCACCAATCCCGAGCAGTTGAGCCAGACGGTCGGCTTCAGCACCAACGCCGCCTTCTACCGCAAGCCGGCCGGCGCCTCCGACGCGGAGTACGTCCGCCTCGACGATCCGGACGATCCGCCCGTTCCGCTCAACCGCGATCAGATCCATGAGGTCATGCTGAAGTTCCAGCCCCCGGAGATGCCCGCCGGGCCGGCGCCGACCACGACGACCGAGACGACCACGCCGGGCGCCCCGGCCCCGGCGACCACGGTGACTGCGCCGGCCGGCGCCGCTTCGGCCGCGCCGCCCGTGCCGGAAGCCGTCACCGAAATCCGGGCTCCCACGTTGACCGGCACGGAACAACAGACCGGCGAACCGCCCCCGGATTCCTTTGTCTTCCTCGACCAGACCGTGGATGACGGCGAGAGCTACATCTACAAAATCGTCACCCTCAGCACCGCAGCCGACGAGCCCGAGATCGAGCCGGTCCCCTGCGAAGTGCCCTACGTCACTCCGAAGCCCATCTTCCTGCCCTCAGTCGTCGAGTTCATCGTCCGAACGATCACCGCCGACAGCGCCAGCGTGCGCATCACCCGGCGCGACCCCGATACCGGCGAGTGGCTTCCGTGGCAGGACTTCACCATCGGCATCGGCAAGATGATCGGCGGCATGCGCACCATCAAGCTCAGGCTGCCGCCCGCGCAGCAGATCCCGGGCCTGCCGGTCAAGACCAAGGATAAAGATGAGGACTTCTCCACCGGTTCCGTTCTGGTCAACGTGCTCCCGAATTTCCATGTCGTCGAGTACAAGTTGCGCTGGGGCCCGAACTTCACGCCGATTTACCAGGCCAAGGATACGCGCGATCCGCAAATTCTCTATTTGACGCCTCGCGGCGCCTTACACTTCAAGAGCAAGGAAAAGTAGTCGCCGGCATCCCCTTGACAACGAAGGAACCCGGCGGTACAAAGGTGCGGGTCAAAGTCGCCAGGAGAACCCGGCCACGGTTCCGTATGAGAGGAGTCTCATCTTGAGCCCAATGACCCGCAAAGAGGGGAATATGAAATCCGCGCGCACGCTGCTTCTTCTGGCCGCACTCGCCGCGCTCCTGGTTCTGCTCCCCGCCAACGGCGCACTCGCCCAGGCCGCGCCCGCGGCCGGTTCCGCCGCTCCGGCCCCCGTCAAGGTGCCGCAATGGCAGAAGTATCAACAGGACGTCATCGCCCGCGAGAAAGCCGAACACGCGCAGCGCGTCCAGGCGGCGAAGGCCGCCGCGCTCCAGAAGCAAGCCGAGCAATCCCGGCAAGTCCAGGCGCAGAAAGATGAAGCCGCCCGCCGGCAGGCCGAAGCCGACCGCCAGGCGCTGGCGAAGAAACAGGCCGCGCAAGCCTATGAGAAGTCCGAGACGCAGCGCGAAGAAACCGAGCACGCCAAGCGCGTCGCCGCCGCACCGGCGATGCCGGCGAAACCGGCCGTCGCGGCGACCGTCGCCGTCGCTCCCAAGCCGCCCGTTGTCGCCGCCGCTCCCGCGACTGCGGTAGCGGCGCCCGTCAAGCCGCCCGTCATGGCCCAGCCGGCGCCGCAGCCGGTCAAGCCGGCCGTGGCCATGGTCCCGCCGGCCGAGCGCAAGGCCTATGAGATGCGCGTGACGGACCGCGAGACCCAGGAGCACGTGCAGCGCGTCCAGGCGCAGAAAGACGAGGCCGCGCGCCGGCAGGCTGAAGCGGCCCGCCAGGCGCTGGCGAACAAGCAGGCCGCGCAAGCCTATGAGAAAACCGAGACTCAGAGCGAAGAAGCCGAGCACGCGAAGCACGTTGCCGCTGCCGCGGCGCCTGTCGCCATCGCGCCCAAGCCTGCGGCGACTCCGCCGCCCGTGATGGCGCCGGTCAAGCCGCCCGTCATGGCCGCCGCTCCCACGGCTCCGGCGACTCCGCCGACGGCCATGCCGCCGGTGACCGCGCCCGTCAAGCCGCCCGTCGCGGCCCAGCCGGCGCCGCAGCCGGTCAAGCCGGCCGTGGCCATGGTCCCGTCGGCCGAGCGCAAAGCCTACGAGGCGCGCGTGAGAGACCTCGAAGTCCAGGAGCACAGCCGGCGCCAACAAGCGCGCAAGGCGGCGGATGCGGCCCGCAAAGCCGCCACCTTCGACTTCGGAATATAGCCGCACCCGCGCACGGCGCGGGCGAGGAATTGAAGGAACCCGTCCCCGCGCTTCGCGCGGGAACGAAATCGGTTGTCGTGGAAGCCGGCGAGCGTATTTTTCAAGAAGTGGAGGGTCCTGTTCGTGCACAAAAACATTCGACGCCTCTGGTCCATCACGGTGTGCGCACTGGCGATTTCGCTGGCGGTCATGAACCCGCCGACGACGGCGGCGTCGGCGCCGGACGCCACCGCGGCCAAGCCCGCCATGGCCGGCGCTGTTGACCGCGCCTCCGCCCTCTTCGACCAGGAGAAATACGCCAAAGCCAAGGAAGTCCTCGACGGCTTCATCGCCGCCCCGCCGGCCGGCACTCAGCCGAAGGAGCTCCAGAAGGCGCAACAGCTCCTCGACCGCGTCAAAGGCGTCCTCGCCGACGAGTACCAGACCGTCGAGGCTGCCCGCCAGCGCGCGAAGGCCGAGGAGTCCAAGCGCGCCCAGGATCTGGCCGCCCGCCAGGCCCGCGAGAAGCAAACAATCGCCGACGCCGACCACCTCGCCCAGCAAGGCCAGTACGAAGAAGCCAAGCGCCTCTACACCCAGGTCGCCTCCGACCGCGCCGCCGACGCCTTCAACCTGGCCATGGACTATTACAACGAAGGACAGTACGACAACGCCCGCAAGGCGTTCGAGCACCTTAACAAGTTCATCCAGGACCAGCGCCAGGCCGATCCCCAGTTCAAGTCGGGCCTCGGCGCGGAGCGCGAGCAGCGCATCGCCGAACGCCTCGCGAAAATACCCGACGCCAAGGACAACCTGGTCCAGGGCGCCCTGCTCGCCAAGGCCTCGCCCGCCACGCCGCCGGCCGGCCCGAGCGAAGCCCAGCGCAAGGCCCTCAAAGCGTACGACGAAGCGCTCCGCGCGTTCGACAACGACCGGTTCGACGAAGCCCGGCGGCAGTTCGAGGACATTCTCAACAGCGGCGTCAGCCTCGGCAAGGAGAAGGACGGGCAACTGCGCGCGAAGCTCAACCAGATCGCCCAGCGCCAGAAGGACACCGATACCCGCCGCGCCGCCGCAGTGGCCGAGATGAAGTCCGGCGAAGATCTCCTCAACAAGAACGACTGGCGCGGCGCCGGAGAATTCCTCAACAAGGCCGTCATGGACAAAGACCTTCTCACCGAGCCCCAGCGCACCCATCTCGCCGGCCTGCTGGCGAAAGTCGCCGACCAGAGGAAGAAAGCCGAGTCCTCCGCCACCAGCCAGGCCGCGGCGGGCCAGGCCGAGGCCGAAGCGGTCAAGCGCCAGGAGGATTACCTGGCTTTCGTCAAGAAGCAGCAGCAGATCCTCGATCAGCAGGAGAAGGCCACGGCGGATATGTACGTGGACCTCGCGAAAGTGGATTTCGACAATTTCAAGTACGACGAGTCGCTGAAGAACATCGCGCAGGCGCTGAACCACCAGCCCGACAACGCCGCCGCCCTGAAGATGAGGGCCGAGATCCTCGCCCTCCAGGGCAAGGGCCTCGACATCACCGTTTATGGCGACCGGGTCAAGTCGCAGGAAAAGGCGGTGATTGACGAGGTGCTGACCCAGATCAACCTGGCCGTTCAGCGCGGCCGCGCGGCCATGGCCGCGAAGGACTTCCCGACCGCGATTGACCAGTTCAGCCGCGCCCTCGACTCGCTCGATTACCTGGCGCCCGTCTCGGACATCCGCATGGCCCAGAGCCAGGTGAAAGGGCTGCTGAAACAGGCGCAGGACGCGCAGGCGGAAGCGGAAGGTCAGCAGAAGCGGGCGAGAGAGTTCGACGCCCTCAAGGAAAGGGAACAGGCGCTGCGCGACGAGGCGGAGCGCAACGAGCGCAGGAAGCTGGCCCTCTTCGCGGAGGCCAATTCCGAGTTCGCCAAGGGCAAGTACGAGAGCGCCATCAAGCTCGCCCAGGAGGTCGTGGAGGCCGATCCGGAGAACGGCGCCGCGCGCGACCTGATTGACGACGCGCGCCAGGCCCTCCAGCGCAAGACCTGGGACTCGATCATCCAAACCGACCAGAAGGCCGTCCAGGACGAGCGCGTCCGCATGCGGATGAAAGCCGTGTTCCCCGGCGCCCTCTTCATGTATCCGGCCCGGGAGCTTTGGGAAGAGATCAAGGCGCGTCCGCGCGTGGAACTGCCCTCCGGCGAGGCGACCAGGACCCCGAAGGAACTCGATATCGAGGCCCGGCTGGACCAGGAGATCAAGGCCGTGTCGCTGCCGGGCGTCTCGCTCCCGGAGGCCCTCGAAATCATCAAGACCCAGATCGGCAAAGACGTCAACTTCATCCTGGACCCGACTCCCGAGGTGAACTCCGCCTTGACCTCCCTGCAGATTACGCTGGACCTGCACGAGGTGACGCTCCGCACGCTGCTCCAGTTGATGCTGCGCCCGAAGTACAACTTCGTCATCTCCCACGGCAACATCTTCATCTCCACCTACCCGGGCGCCCGCAGGGAAGAGGCGCAGGACGAGAACCTTTCGCTGCGCCAATATGATATCTCCGACCTCCTGGTCGTCATCGAGACCACCGGCGGATCGTCCGGCGGCACCACCACCGGCGGCGGCGGTGGCACCGGCGGCGGCGGCACCAGCGGCGGCGGTGGCGGCGGTACCGCCGGCGGCGGCGGCACCTCTAACGGCGGTTCGGGCTCCTCCGGTTCAGGCGTCAACGACGTGCTGGAACTGCTCTACATTTTCACCGGCGGCCCGAACAACTGGCCCCATCCGCCGTCCTCCGCAGCCAACAGCGCCACCGGCGCAGGCGGAGCCTCCGGCGGAGGCGGCGGCCTCGGCGGGGGCGGCGGCGCGGCTGTTACCGGCGCAGGTGGCGGAGGTGGTGGCGGCGGCAGGGGCGGCGGCGGCGGCGGCGCAGGCGGCACCACCGGCGGCATAGGCGCCCTGATGACCTCAACCGACCCGAACCGGGAAGGCGCAGACCCCCTCATGTACCTGCGCGGCGTCTGGCTGATGGTCAATCACGTGGACCGCATCCATAAGAAGATCGAGGAAATCCTGGAGGTGCTCCGCGCCCAGACCCATATGCAGATACAGGTCGAGGCCACGTTCATGACCTTCACGGACGATTTCCTCAAGAATATCGGCATCCAATGGGAAAACCTGCCGCTGATTAACACCGGGGGCCAATCCTTCTTCGGCGGTCATATCCCTGCGGCGGTCTCCAACGTGTCCTACAACAATGGGTCGGCCTCCACCGGCGTTTTCCAGATGACTGTCTCGTTCCTCAACAGCGCCCAGACCAAGATGATCATCAACGCCGCGGAGTCCAGCACGAACGCCATCGTCACGGCTTCTCCGCACATCACCTGCATCAACACCGTCTCGACGACCATCAGCCTGACGAGCAGCTCTGAATACATCTCCACCTACGTCGCGCAGGGCAACTTCGTCATTCCGGTTTTTGCCTTCGCTCCGAATGCCAATTCCTTGACCGTGCAGAATTGGATCACGGCCGACCGGCGTTACGTCTGGATGGTCGTCACCCCGTCCATCTCAACCACACAGCTCGTTACGACAACCGGGGTCATCCCCATTGCGGCCGCCACCGTCACCGGCCTCGCCTCGACCACGCTGACCGGCGCCTCCGTGACGGTGCCCATCACCACAGTTAACACCGAGACTAACAGCGTCACGGCCACCATGAAGGTCCCGGACCGCGGCACTGCGGTCATCGGCGGGTTCACCAGCGTCCAGGAGACCCGGACGGAGGAAGGCGTGCCGATTCTCTCGCACATCCCGGTCATCAAGCGCCTCTTCCTCAACACCAACGTTGCCAAGAATCGCGAGCACGACATCTTCCTGGTCACGCCGACGATCCTGATCGAGAAAGAGTTCGAGCCGTAAGGGCGTTCAGGGGAAACTAGCAGGGAGGCTCGCGCATGGACGGCAGAAAGGCTTCGTGGGTGATCGTCGGCCTGGCCGCGGTCGTGGGGGCTCTGGCGGCCTTGCTGGCGGCGGAGTACCTGCACCGGAGCGATTCGCGGGCTGCCTTCGGCCAGACGGCCGAGGCCGCCGGCTCGGCCAACTACGTCCTGGCTCTGCTGGGCAACACGGTCGGCGACGCCACGCCGATCGTCGTGATTGACACCAAGACTCAAACGCTCATGGTTTACGAGTACATGGTCTCGACACACACCATGTTTCTGCGGATCGCCCGCACGTACGCCGCCGATCGCGAGTTGCTCGACAACGGCTTCTTCACGGGCAATGCTTACGCCGGCCCGAGCGTCAACGACGTCCGGAACCTGCTGCGCAACCGCTAGAGCGTCGTTATGGAACCGGGTTGCATGATGCGCGGTCAGAGATGATCACGCATCATGCAGCTTGTTTTTGGGGCGCTACTCTAGGGCGCCGTCCCAACGCCGCCGACGGCGAAGTCGCCGGCGGCATGATTGATGACGGCCCAGGCGGTGTGGTCGGTCAAGTTGATCCCCCAATCTCCAAGCCGGTCCGCGGTTGAATCATACGCGCGCAAATGAAAGGCGCCGGCGCCGCCGGCATTCAGCCTGGTCGCGCCGACCCAGCGCCCGGAGGGATCGCGGCTGAGCAAACCGTACCGGCCGCTCGCGGCCCGGTCGTCCGGCAGGCGCGACGCGTCGTAGCTGACGGACAGGACGCAGTCGTCGGTGCGGTCGGCGCCGAGGTCCTGCATGCCCCAAAGCTTCAGCACGTCGCTGGCCAGCTCCGCATTCCCCGGCGCCCAGCCGGTGCTGATCGCCTTCGTCAACGGCCGGCCGTCATGGGTCGTGCGCGCGCTGCCGTTGACGCCGGCAAGGATTTTTGCGGAAGTTCCCAGGTACTCCTCGCCGTCGGCCGATCCCTGGACCACCGCGTCCTGCACCGCGGCATACGAGCCGCCCTGCCGGACCTGAAATTCGCGCCCGTTCAGGCTGTAGCCGCTGACGGCGCGCAGTTTCCAGTTGCCCGTGAGCGATGGCGTCCGAGAGATGGCGTGTTCGTCGGCATTCCAGCCCGCCGCGTTAGTCCCGTCCCGGTTCGTGATGTCCACGGCATAGTAGTCCACCGTAACGCGCGGGCCGTCCACCGTGTAGATATAGCACCCGACCGTCCAGAGTTCCTCCGAGACCGGCGTCTCGTTCGCCGAGAAAGGCGGCGCCGGCGTGTAGAACTTGGAACTGTCGGATTGGCTGATGATCTGGTGCACGGAAAACTCGCCGCTCAGCGGCCCCGCGATGATGGAATCCGCGTGATGATGATCGTGGCCGGTGATGAAGTAGTGGACACGGCCCTCCGCCAGCGACCGGATGAAGGCGTCCTCCGCCTGCCGCTTGGCCATGCCCGCGGCGGTCCCGGCGGCCCCGTCGCCCGCATCGGAGCCTGTGACCGCGCCTCCGAAGAGGTTGTCCTTGTGCGCGCCGCCCAGCAGGTTCTTGTGGCTGAAGACGAAGGCCTGCTGCGGCCGCTGCGGGTCCTTGAGCCGTTGGGCGATCCAGGGCTGCTGCTGAGCGACCGAGCTGTGATGCGTGTTGCCGGTCCGGTCGAACTGGTCGAGGAGGACGAAGCGCGCGTTCTCATAGTCGAAAGAATAGGACACGCTCCCATTCGCGTCATTGACCGGGACGGGATAGGAGAAGTTGCCGCCGACCCTGAAAGGGTTCGGCTCGGTCCGCGCCGGCGGCGCGATTTGGCTGTCTATGCCGAGCCGGGGATTCTTCTGCAAGATGTCCGCCGGCGTGGCATTGTTCCGGCCGGCGGCCTGCGTTGGACCGACAGGGCCGCGGTCTGGATCGAGATTGTACCCGATCTGCGGAAAGACGCGGGCGAACTCCTTTCCGGAGTTCCCGTCCGCAGCTTCGTGGTTCCCGCGCAGCGGATAGTAGGCGATCCGGGCGTTGTAGAGATCCTGGACGTACAGCGCGCGGGCGTCGAGATTGGCTGTGCTGCTGACGTCCACGCAGTCGCCGACGTCCACGACGAATCGGACGCCATGGGCGATGAAGGCCTGGTGAATCTGCTTGAGGATGCCGGCCGGAATCGAGTTCGGGCTTTGGCCGTCATCCGGCACGGTCCACTGCGTGTCGGATATGACGGCGAAGCTCCAGGGCCTGCCGGCCGAGGCCGCCGGGATACTGACAACGGCGCCGGTTGCGACCAGCGCCACCGCTATCCAGCGGAACAGAGCGTCTGAGAAAGAACTCATGCGCCTCTCGCGTGAAAGGTCTCAAGAATCGCCACGAACGCGGACCGTCACTGATATCTTACCGCGCAGAGAAGGCAGGAATCTACCCAGAGCCTAAAGCCGTCGCGCAAGGAAGATGTTTGGACAGGATGAAATTTGCGCAGACGGACAAATGGAACCTACCGGCGTCTTTCGTACAACGTCCACTTTCCCGACGCGGCCACCTCGTCGCATCGGCGCGCGATGTAGGACTTGAAGGATTCCGGCGCGCCGCGGGCGAGAAAGTACTGGTAGTCCGAGGAATGCTTCTCCCAGGAAAAGCCCCAGGGGTTGTATTCGCCCGGCGCGGGCCGCTCCGCGCCTTTTCGATAGTGCACGGGAAGGACCGGCGCCTCGAAGAAATAGGGATTGAACCCGCCGCCGACGAGGATGTGATAATAGTCGTGGTCGTGCAGGTGCGCGTCGAAGAAGCCCGGCTCCAATTCGGCCGAACTCGCGTCAAAGACCAGCGGAAGGATGCGCGCGTTCGGCGGGATCCGCTCGACGATCGGCGCGATCTCGCCGACCTCGGCTGAAATGCGCGCTTGCCGCACGATGGAATCCGCCATGATCAGCGCCAGGAGCACGGCCAGCGCGTACCTCCACGGCCCTCTGAATTCCACCTCCGCCGCCGTCAGCGCCAGCAGGAAGTACACGAGGGCGGCCACCCGCAAGTTGATGAAGGTGAACGTCCCGACGCAGGACGGCAGGGCGCACAAGGCGATGATGGCCGGGACCAGCACGATGGCGCGGCGACGCAGCGCCGCCCCGCTTTCTTTCCAGTGCGTGATCGCGGCGGCCAGCACGATGGCGAACGCGCCGCCCCACAGAATCAGCGGCACCGGCTGCGCGCCGCGCGACCACTGCATGCCGTTGAACATCAGGGCGAAGAACGTCAGCGTCAATTTCAGCGGGGACCATTGCAATTCCGCGCCGGAGGCCGCTTTCGGGACCGACGCGAGGGCGCTGTCAATCCATGCGGCGGCGAAGAGCAGAAATGCCCCCGCCATCAGGAGCAGCAGCTTGCCCGCCCATCCCTCCTTCTTGTCCCGTGCCGCGAAGGCGGCCAGGAACGCGAGGCAGACGTACGCCAGGAAAGTGAACGGGTGGGCGACGAACAAAACGGCCTGCCAGAGCAATTGCCGCAACGCCGGCCACGCGCGCAGCGGGCCCGCCGGCAGGTCCTCGAAATCCATCAGCGCCAGGACCAGCAGCGGCAGCGACAGCAGGTAATTGGTGTTGCCGAGAAAGTACTGCTGGTTGAACGCCATCGGGAAGAACAGCAGCGCGCCCCACGGCGCGCCGCGTTCGCCGAACCGCCGTCCCAGCCGAAACACCACGACCGCGATCAGAACCGGGTACAGCGAAAGCGCCAGCTTCCCCGCGACCTCGATCGGCGCCACGGTGGAGAAGAGCAGCGTCGCCAAAGTGAAGGCGGCGTAGGTCGGCCGCAGGTGGAACACGAAGTTCTGATTGTAGTCGAAACCGGCCCGGTCATGGACACGGAGCATCTGCGCCTGCAGCAGGTGCTGCGGATAGTCCTGCATCGGCGGGAACCGCTCCGACCAAATCGGCCAGAGCGCCAGGCAAAGGAACGCCTCAACGGCGACCAGCCAAGCCAGGTTGCGGCTCTTCGTTTCCAAGTTCAACCCTTCGCGCCCGCGTCCGTCCGTCGCACCGCCTTTAGTATGGCGTCCCAGTAATAAATTGCATCATGCGCGGTCATTCTGAGCGAAGCGAAGAATCTCACACGCCGCTTGTAGTGGCGCCATCAGGCGCCACTTCGTATGCCCTGACGGGCACACTACGAGCGGCCGCTCCGCCAGGCGGCGCGCGCTCATCGTTCAACCCCTTTTTGCGCCCGTCGGCCGGCGCGCAGGGCGTGCTTGATGCACCGCATCTCCGTGACGGTGTCCGCCAGCGCCTGCAACTTCCGGGACGCGCCGCGGCCGGTGAGCGCCAGGATGCAGGAGGCCGGGGCCGATTTCACCAGCGCGCAGACCGCCGCTTCGGCCAGGAGCCGCCGATGGACCGCGTAACAAATTTCGTCCAGGATGACCAGCGCATACCGCTCCGAGGCCAGCGCCTCGCGCGCCCGCTCCAACGCGCGCTCCGCGCCTTCACGGTGTGCGGCGAACTTCGGCGAAGAGGACGCGGGAAGAAAGCCGCAGCCGTACTGCTCGATCTCCAGCGACGGCAGATACCGCGCGGCCTTGACCTCGCCCACGGAGCCGTCGGCCTTCACGAACTGGATGACGAGCGTGTGCAGGCCGTGGCCGCAGGCGCGCAGGGCCATGCCCAGCGCGGCGGTGGTCTTGCCCTTGCCGCGCCCGGTGAACAACAGCACGCGCGCTCGGCTCATCGTCCGCTCCCGCACTGCGCCCACAGGCATAAAATTCCGACGCGGGCGGCCAGAAACACCGCCAGGCAGCAGCCGACGCTGGCGAACATCAACGCGTTCGCGGCGGGAATGTGCCTTTTGTCCAGCTCGACGAGCGGGTCGCCGATCATCGGCTTCGGAGAGGGCTTGCCGAAATAGTAGTTGAGCCCGCCGAGCTGCACACCCAGTGCGCCGGCCACGGCGGCCTCGGCGAAGCCGGAGTTGGGGCTGGTGCTGTTGCGGGCGTCGCGCCGGAGCACCTTCCACGACTGCCTTGCCTGCCCGCGCAACAGCCACGTCGCCAGGCAGATGAGCGGCGCGGTCAATCGCGCGGGGATGAAGTTCGCCGCGTCGTCCAGGCGTGCCGAGGCCCAGCCGAACCGGAGGTACCGTTCGTTTTTGTAGCCGAACATCGAGTCGAGCGTGTTGATGGCGCGGTAGACCATGGCGCCGACCGGGCCGGCGATGGCGGCGAAGAGGAGCGGCGCGGTCACGCCGTCCACGATGCTCTCGGCCACGCTCTCGACCGCGGCGCGCGTGACGCCGCGCTCGTCGAGGCCGGCGGTGTCCCGTCCGACGATGAGGCCCACGCGCCGGCGCGCCTCGAGCAGGTCGCCCTGGACCAGCGCGCGGTACACGCTCATGCTGTGCTGCGCCAGGTCGCGCGCCGCGATGGTGGTGTAGATCAGCGCGATGCTCACGGCGACGGCCGCATACGGATGAATCGTCCCAGCCAGCCGCACCAGGCCCCACGCCGCGCCGCCGGCGGCGGCGACGACCGCCAGCGCCGTGAGCACTCCCGCCGCACGGGCCGGCAGCACGGCGCGCGTGATCGTCTCGAGGCGCGCGGCCACCCAGCCGATCAGGCGCACCGGGTGCGGCAGCCAGCGCGGATCGCCGATCAACAGATCGAGCAGGACGGCCAGCAAAATCTGGTATTCCAGCCTCATCGCAATCGCATCAGCCGATAGATTCGTTCTATGTCGAGGCTCTCGCGCACCGCCTGCGCCAGGCGGTCGAGGGCCGGCTCGATGTCGTATCGCGCGCTCACTGCGCCCTTCGGGACCCATCCGCGTCGCGCGCGGAGGCGGTCAACGAACCACCGCCGGAACTCGTCGGCGTCGAAGATGCCGTGCAGATACGTGCCCCAGACGCGGCCGTCGCCCGAGGCGAAACCGACGGCCTCGCCGTCGCTGCGCCGCAGAATCACCTCATCCCCTTCGCCATCGGTGCGTCCGTGATGGATCTCGTATCCGACGACGCGGCATCCGGAAGGGCCGTGCTTGCCTTTGGCGCGCAAGAGCGTCTTCTCGGAAGCCATCGTGGTCACGGCGTTCAGCAGCCCAAGGCCCAGGTCGCTTCCGGTGGCGGACTCGATCCGGCCGGGGTCGCGGATCTCGCGGCCGAGGAGTTGCAGCCCGCCGCAGATGCCGACGATCTCCGTCCGTCCGCCGCGCGCGAGGGAAAGGAGCCGCTCGGCCAGGCCGCTCTGGCGCAGGTAATGGAGATCGTGAAGGACGTTCTTGCTTCCCGGCAGGATGACGGCGTCCGGCTCGCCGAGTTCGTCGGCGGCTCGGACGATGCGCAGGCTCACGTCCTCCTCCACGCGCAGGGCGTCGAAGTCGGTGAAGTTGGAAATGTGCGGCAGGTCCACCACCGCGACCGTGACCGCCTCCGCGCTTTTCGAGCGTTCGTCGAGCGCTCCGCTTTTGAACTCGACCGAGTCCTCCTCGGGAAGGCCGAGGCGCTCGATATACGGCACCACGCCGAGGACGGGCCTTCCGGTGTGCGCGAGGGTGTAATCGAGCGCGGATCCCAGCAGCGCGGCGTCGCCGCGGAAGCGGTTGACCACCCAGCCGGCGACCAGCGCGCGTTCCCACGGCGCGAGCACTTCCATCGTGCCGACGAAAGAAGCGAAGACGCCTCCGCGGTCAATGTCGCCCACGATCAGGACCGGCGCCCGGGCGTACCGCGCCATCCGCATATTGACGATATCGCGGCTCTTGAGGTTGACCTCGCCGGGACTGCCGGCGCCTTCGAGGATCACCGCGTCGAACTCCGCGGCCAGCGCGTCGTAGCAGGACTCAACCGCGGCGACGGCCTGGTCCTTGTACCGGTCGTATCCGGCCACGCCCATGTTGCCCACCGCCCTTCCGCGCACGATCACCTGGCAGCCGGTGTCGGAGTTGGGCTTGAGGAGGATGGGGTTCATCCGCACGTCCGGCTCCAGGCGGCAGGCCTGCGCTTGGACGACCTGGGCGCGACCCATCTCGCCGCCATCTCTTGTGACGAACGAATTGAGCGACATGTTCTGTGCCTTGAAGGGCGCGACGCGCACGCCGTCCTGGAGCAAAATCCGGCAAAGCGCCGCGGTGAGGATGCTCTTGCCGGCGTTGGAACTGGTCCCCTGGAACATGAGCGCGGCGGCGCGCCGAGGAGCGGCCTGTGTTTTCGGGACGCCGAGGAGACTCGCCAGCGCCGCGCAAAACCGCGCGTTCTCCTCTTCGGTGCGCACGGCGATGCGGAAGAAGCGGGCGTCAAGGTGCTGCTCTGGCGGGAACGTGCGTACGGCGATGCCCTCTTCCAGCAGACGCCGCGCGAGCGTCGGCGCATCCAGGTCGGCGCGGTTGAGACGCAGGAGCAGGAAGTTCGCCGCGCCCGGATAAACGTACAGGCCGGGCAGTTCCTGGAGCGCTTTGGTCAGTGACTCGCGCTGCGCGCGGACGTACTCGCGCGTGCGCCGCGCGTAGTCCGCGTCGGCCAGCGCCGCGACGCCGACCGCCTGGGCCAGCGAATTCACCGACCAGGGCAGCAGGCGGCGCCGGATGGTCTCCGCCGTCTCTGTGCGCGCCACGCCGAATCCAAGGCGCAACCCGGGAATGGCATAAAACTTGGTCAGCGAGCGCAGGACGACGACGTTCTCGGCGACGTCGCGCATCAGCGTGGCGTAGTCGGCAACGAACTCCGCAAAGGCCTCATCCACGACGAAGGTCGTGTCCGCATGATCGGCGGCGAATGCGCGGAAGTTTTCGGGATCGAACGCAAGGCCGGTGGGATTGTTCGGTTGGCCGAGAAAAACCATCTCGCCGCCGCGCAGCCGCTTCTCCAGCGCGGACCAGTCCAGCGCAAAGCCGGCGCGCTCGTCGAGCGAGAGCAGCGCGACTTCCATCTCCGCTTCGCGCGCGGCGGTCACGTAGTCCACGTAGCACGGCACGGGAATCACGGCGCGGCGGCGCTTCAATGCGCGCGCAGTGGTGAACAGCAACTCCGTCGAGCCGTTTCCGACGACGATCTGTTCCGCAGGCACGCCCGAATGACGCGCGATCGCGGCGACCAGCTCGCGGCTTTCCGGGTCGGGATAGTGGACGACCTGCTCCAGCGCAAGGCTGACCGTCGGGCGGAGGCAATCGGGCGGGCCGAGCGGGTTGACGCTGGCGCTGAAATCGAGGAGAGAAGCCGGCGAGAGGCCGGCGTCGCGGGCCAGCTCGCGCAGGTTTCCGCCATGGCGGCTCATGCGATCCATCCCGGCGCGCCTCGTTTCATTTCGCTGAAATCTTTTTCGATGTGACCGGCCGCGCCATCAAGTATCGTGTTCCGGAAGTAACGCGCATAAGTCCGGACCGCGTCACCCTGCTCGTAGTGTGCCGCTCGTAGTGTGCCCGTAAGGCATACGTTTATAGCGCTTGACGGCGCCACTACAAGCTGCGATCAGCCCTGCTTCGCCTTGCCTTCGACGCGCTGCGCCAGGCGCGCGCCGAGGCGCTGGAGCGCGGGCGAGATGTCGCCGGCGGCGAGTTCGACTTCGAGCAGGCTGTAGCTCCGCGTGTTCCGCAGGGCCGCGTCGAGCGCGGCGCGCAGCTCAGCAACGGTGCGGATGTGGAACGCCTGCCCGCTTTTCAGCAGCGCCGGCAGCCGGCAATACTCCCACTCGGCGATGTCGTTGAACGGGCCGTCCTTGATGAGCCGCTCGGTGCCGTAGCCGTGGTTGTTGAGGACGATGACGATCGGGTTGAGGCCGCGCCGCGCGGAGGTGGCCAGTTCCATCCCGGTCATCAGGAACGCGCCGTCGCCGACGAGGACGAGCGGGCGCAGGTTCGGATTGGCCAGTTGCGCGCCGATCGAGGCGGGCACGGCGAACCCCATCGAGGCGTAATACGCCGGGCTGAGGAACTCCGTCCGCCGATGGATGGTCAGGTCGGCCGCGGCGAAGAGCGCGTCGCCGATGTCGGAGATCACCACCATGTCGTCGGCCAGGAATTCGTTGACGGCCTGGAAGAGCGCGCGCACGGTCACGCGCGAATCCGGGGCCGGCGTTCTTCCCCACGCCGGCGGGTGCGCCGGCAGCTTCGGAGCGGCGCGGCGGTGCAGCGGAGCCTTGAGCAGCGCCTTGAAAAAGCTGCGGAACGGGACGTTTTCGTAGCGGTGGCGGCGGACCATGAGCTTCTCGGACGTGGCGTAGACGGCGCGGTCCGGATCGAGGTGGGCGGTGAAAATTCCGAGGTTGATGTCGCTCATGAGGCAGCCGAGCATGATGAGGCAGTCGGCGGATTCGACATATCGCCGGACCTCGTCGCGGCCCATCGCGCCTTCGTAGATGCCCAGGTAGAGCGGGTGGCGCTCGGAGAAGACGCTCTTGCCCAGGAGCGTCGCGGCGACGGGGATGCGCGTCTTCGCCGCCAGTTCCAGCAGCGCGGCCTGGAGTCCGAAGCGGTGGACTTCCGCGTCGGCGAGGATCACCGGGCGCTTCGCGCAGTTGATCATCCCGACGGCCTCGGCGATGCACTCCGAGAGCGCGTCCGCGTCGGTCATCTCCTCGAGCGTCGGCAGGTGTGCGCGGTGAGCGCGCGCGACGTGGACGCGGTCGCGCGGGAGCTCGATGAAGCCCGGCCGCTTGTAGCGCTCGATGGCGTGCAGGACGCGGTCCACCTCCTGGTATGCCGTCGCCGGGTCGTCGAGCGAGGCGACCGCGACGGTGATGTGGCTGAAGATTTCGCGCTGGGTCGAGAAGTCGCGGACGCGGTGATGGAGCAGCGGGTCGCGGGCGCGTTCGGCCACGCCGGGCGCGCCGGAGATGACGAGGACGGGCGATTTTTCCGCCCACGCGCCGGCGACGGCGTTGGTGAGGCTGAGCCCGCCGACGCAGTAAGTCACGCACGCCACGCCGAGCCCGCGCAGCCGCGCGTAGGCGTCGGCGGCGAGTCCCGCGCAGTCCTCGCGCGTCATGCCGACGAACTCGATGGGGCCTTTCTCCACGAGCGCGTCGAATTCAAGGATGTAGTCGCCCGGCACCCCGAACATGTGCCGCGCGCCCCGGCGGTGACACTCCTGGATCAGGTACTGCCCGATCGAGACCGACCTGCCCATCCTGCGCTCCTGACTGTGAACCACGCTGCTCCGCCACCGACGCTATTCTACGGGGCGATGGGCGCGAGGGCAAGGCGGCGGAGATTGGCCTTTCAACAGGGTGAGATTCGGTCAAACATCCCTCCATGGAGCGCATCATGGAGACCCTTGCGGTGCAGGAAATCCATCGGGAAGCCGAGTTCGATTTCGCTGGCCTCATCCAGCCGCCTGATCTGCTGCGCGTCGAGGGACCATTCGAGACAACGCAGGTTGTCCTGGAGCTGGGAAAGTTTGCGCGCGCCCAGGATCGGGACCATGCCGCGTTTGGGGCGCAGCCAATTGAGGGCCACCTGCGCGGGCGATTTGCCGGCGCCCCTGGCGACCTCGACGACAGCGGCGGCGATGGCCAGGTTGCGCTCGGACATCTTCTCCACCGAGGGCCACTTCTCCAGGCGTTTTTCCTCCGTGGAGCCCGGGGCGTATTTGCCGGTCAGCAGCCCGCTCGCCAGTGGCGACCACGCGGCGATGCCCAGGCCGAGCGCCTCGGCCATCGGCAACAGCTCGCGCTCGGGCGTGCGCTCGATCAGGTTATATTCGATTTGCAGCCCGATGAACGGCGTCCAGCCGCGCAACTCCGCGAGCGTGTTCGCGCGCGCAATCCACCAGGCCGGAGCGTTGGAGACGCCGATATAAAGAATTTTGCCGCCGCGCACGAGATCGTCCAGGCCGCGCATCACTTCCTCGATGGGCGTCAGTTCGTCCCAGGCGTGGACCCAATAGATATCGAGGTAGTCCACGTTGAGGCG
>JBEKCB010000042.1:0-27674 GCA_050015075.1 Candidatus Brocadiia bacterium
AATCCTCCAGCGTCTTTCTCAACACATGCTGCACGGGCGTGTCCTCCCAAAAGTGTCCTTGAATCCAACCGGAGGATACGCCCTTTTCTTTCTCCCGACAATTTACACACGATAGGGTACACTACCAGTTCAGCCGCGCGGCTTGACACCGCGCGCATCGGCTCCTATAGTCGAAGCCGCGAGTCGGGCCGCATCCGGGGCTGCATTCTCGGAGACTGGGCGCATGTCCATCCGGCTCATCTGCGTCTGCGGCTGCGTCATGGCCTTGCCCGAAAAATACGCCGGGCAGCATGTGCAGTGTCCGGACTGCCAGGCGATGCTGCGCATTCCCACCCCCGAAGAAAACCTGTCGCTCACCCGCTGGGTCTGCTCCTGCGGCCAGCGTCTCAAGGCCCGCTCTCGAACAGCCGGGCGGAAGCTGCGCTGCCCGAAATGCTCCTCCGAAGTCACGGTGCCCTTTGCGAAGGAACACACTGCGTTCGTCGAAGAGTATTTCATGCTCGATGACCGGAGCGGCGTCGTGCAGCGCGTTTCGGAGACGCCGCAAGTTGATCTCCCACCGGCGGAGAACACCCCGCCGCCGCCCGCGGAACCGCTCGTGAAGAACCTGCTTTCGGCATGGCCGCCGGAGGCGGATCAAATGCAGGTGCCCGTCGCTTTGGAGCCGGATCCCAGTTCACCCGAGTCGGCGCCTGTCCACGATGCCGACGACGACGTGACGAGAATCAGTCCCAGAGGGCCGACTTTCCTGGGTGAGATGGGGCGCACGCCGGCGAAGAGCGAGACGGGCGGCGCGGGCGAGCCGCCGAAGAAGTCTCCCGCGCAGCCCGATCGCGTCCGAGAGCAAGCGGTCCGCCCCGCGAAGCCCGCGGCGAAGACACCGCAGCCGGCCGCGGCGGCCCTGGTGAGCGAAGGAGAAGCTTACGCGCAGGACCTGGAAGAAGAGGGCATCCACTCGCCCGAACTTCTTTCCTGCTTCAACATGAAGACCGGCATCGCCGCGGCCAGAGCCGCCGTCATGCAGGCGCCGAACGGATACGGGCTCTGCGTTCTCTGCGCGCTGCTCGCCGCGTGCATGGTCAATATCGCGCAACTGGCTCTCAGCGCGACGGCGGGGAACACGCCCGCGGCTGTCGCGTGCCTGGCGTTGCCTTCGCTCTTCAGCGTCTTCCTTTGGGCGGGGTTCGTGGCCTCCGTGAAGGACGGTGTCTTCGAGCGCAAGATGGGCATCGAACGCATGTTCTACAACGCGGGCATCCATTTCCTGCGGTTCACCGCGACCTCGGTCATGGTGGCCCCGATTGCAATCGGCCTGGCTTTGGGCGGCAACGCGGCGATTGAAGCGCTCTGGGGTCCGGCGCTGTTCATCGGGCGGGTCGGCATCGTGGCGCTGGCGTTCGCCGCCGGGCTTTTCGCGCTGGAACTGCTGCTCATGCCGCCGGTGATTTCCGTGCTGGAGCATCGGAGCGCGTTATCCTCGCTGACGCGCGGCTTGCTGTTCGGCCTCCGCCACTCCTGGGACCTGGTCAAGATCGCCGCGGCCTCCATGGTCCTCTTCTGGGTGGCAGCGGGCGCGATATATCTTATCGGGTGGGTGTTCAACTTGCTGCTCGCTTCCGCGCTGCCGGCCTGGCTGTTCGACGCGGCGAAGCAATTCCTGGGCGGACTGCTCGGCGCCGCGCTCATGGCACAGGTTGTGGCGTCGCTGATGTTCCTCTACCTTTCCCACGTCGGCGACGAGGAGCGCCTGCAGGATATCCGGGACAAGCTGTGTGGGCCGGCGGCCGTTCCCTTGCGCCTGTACGGGACCATCGCGGCGGCGGCAGTTGCGCTCCTGGCGCTGAGCTGTTTTCGGGCACATTAGCCGCGCCAACGGCTGCGCGGCTGGTGCATCAATAGAAAATGCGTGCCGAGCGCGCATTTTCTTAGGGGTTGAGCCGAAACCCGCCGCCGGCGACAGGCTCGAAGCCGCGCCCGCCGTCCGCGAAGCTGCGCCGGACGCCGCCGTGCCGCAGGCGCCCGCGCAGCCGTGAGGCAGTCCTCCGCGTTTGCAATCAGTATGTCCCTCTGCTACGATCTTTCCCCGAACCCTGCGTGTTTGCCGGCGATTCCACCCGAGTGCGCCGCGCACGGCGCACGACTCGTTGACGGGCTCAGTGGAGAGCGGCGTGCAAAAGTTGTCCATCCGCAGCCGGGCTCGGACGGAGATGATTGACATCAGCGCCGAGGTCCAGTGCGCGCTGGAGCAGGAGAAAGCCGGCGCGTCGTTGTGCATGGTCTTCGTGCCGCACACGACGGCGGCGGTGACGATCAACGAGAACGCCGACCCATCGGTGCGCGCGGACATCCTCGCGGAACTCAACAAGGTCATCCCGTTCGACGACGGTTACACGCACGGCGAAGGCAACTCCGCCGCGCACGTCAAGGCCAGCCTGGTCGGCTCGTCGGTGAGCGTGCCGGTCGAGGAGGGCCGCCTGTGCCTGGGCACGTGGCA
The DNA here is from genome assembly GCA_050015075.1 of Candidatus Brocadiia bacterium. Lineage (GTDB taxonomy): Bacteria > Planctomycetota > Brocadiia > CAIUPP01 > CAIUPP01 > JBEKCB01. Next base: position 2,495 of record JBEKCB010000042.1, read on the forward strand.
GGCGATTTACTTCTGCGAATTCGACGGACCTCGACAGAGACAGGCATGGATCCAGGCGCAATAAATGACGCGGGCTGGATACACAACTGCGAGATTGACGCGCCAAGCGATTTCGCCTTTCGGCTGTCATGCCCTGTTGATAGAATGATGCGCGCGCCTACGGTTTGGCAGATTATCTGACAAGCTTCATGAGGTGGTTGCGTCATGCCATCGGCATGTCCCAAGTGTAAAGGGGAGATGATTCAAGGAAGGGTTAGTGCCGGTATCCCCTTCGCCTTCAAGACCGACCAGCAGGGATTATTCCCTTCTGGCGAACTCATCCAGAAGGCATTCGCTTGTCCAGCCTGCGGCTACGTGGAGTTGTATCTGGATGCGGCAGAACTCAAAGCACAACATGCGGCGGAACTCAAAGCACAACGATGATAGTGGCAGGACGATTCCACCTGTTACTCGGTATTTTCTGAATACTCAGCAAATAACCGGCTGGCAGGCCATTTACTTCTGCGAATTCGACGGCCCTCGGCAGAGAGAGGTATGGATACAGACGCGATAGATGGCGCGGGCTCGGCTGGAACGAACGCGGGCGGCAAGCCGGCGCGCGCGCCCGCGGAAAAGGTCCGCGACTTCCTGAAGACCCAGGCGCTCTACGTCGCGGTGGTCCTCCTGGTCATCGTCCTGGGCGGCATGAGGACCTGGAAGGAATTCCGCGCGCAGGAAGAAGAGCGGCGGACGGGGCAACCTCGGGAGAATGCGGGCCCATACCCGCTCCTTCAGAAAGACCTCGATAAGCAAGCGAAGGACCGCCTGGCCGTGGCGCTGACTCGTCCCGAAGACCGGTTCCGCCGCGCGGCGGCGTTCGTCGAGGCCGTCGAGTCGCTGAACCAGTACCTGCTTTGGGGCGGCGCCGCGCTGGCGCTGGCGCTTGGATTCTCCTGGGCGCTGCGCGGCCGAAGCGCGGCGCAGCCGGCCTGGCCCGATCCGCCGTGGGGACTGTGGGACGTCGCCAAGGTTGCGGCGCTGTGGGCGGCCGGCGCGGAGCTGCTCCACACGAGGCTGTTCTTTCCTCTGAATCCCGCACGGCCGTTCGCCGTCCCCGGCGACTGGGTCGCCGAGATCTTCATCGCCGCCCTGCTCGCGGGCGCGACGATCCACATCGTCGTCGCGGAGCGCGGCGGACATCTGCGCGATCTCGGCATCCGGGGCAAGTTCTTCGGCGGCGTCGGGATCGGCCTGATCGCGTTCGTGGTGGTTCAGCCGTTCCTTCAACTGGTCGTCCTCCTGGAGGAGCGCGCCGCGCGGAGCGGATGGATCCCGGAAATCCCTGTGCAGCAGATTATCCAGGTGATAGCGAAGACGCGGTCCGCATCGGTGCTGGCGCTCGCGGCGATTGTTGCGGTCGTGGCGGCGCCGATCTCGGAAGAGCTGCTCTTCCGCGGTTTCCTTCAACCGGCGATCGGGCGTTGGACCGGGCGCGGGTCGGCCATCGTCCTCAGCGCGGCCTTTTTCGCCGCGGCGCACATGGACCTCTACGCAATGCCCTTGCTCCTGATCCTGGGCATCGCGCTGGCCTGGGTCTATGACCGGACCCGGTCGTTGGCGGCGCCCGTGGCGCTCCACATGGCTTTCAACGGCATGACGCTGCTTTCCGTCTTCGCGTTCCGCGGCCTTGTGACCGTGCTGCGCGGGCCACATTAGAAATGGAGCGGAGCACCGTGTTTGCGGAAACCGCCGTTCAGTTGAAACAGATCGAACGCGGGGTCGCCGAGATCTTTCCGCGCGAGGACCTCGTCTCGAAGCTCGAGAAGTCTCGCCGGGAGAACCGGCCTCTCCGGATCAAGTTGGGCATTGACCCCACGTCCTCGGACATCCACCTCGGCCACGCCGTCCCGCTGAACAAGCTCAAGCACTTCCAGGACCTCGGCCACCAGGTCGTCCTGATCATCGGCGACTACACCGGCATGGTCGGCGATCCCAGCGGGCGCGACGCCACGCGGCCGCAATTGACGCACGAGGCGGTGATGCAGCACGCGCAGACCTACCTCGACCAGGTCGGCAAGGTCCTGGACCGCGCGCGGACCGAGGTCGTCTACAACGGCGACTGGTTCTCGAAGATGAGCTTCCTGGACGTCATCCGCCTGGCGGCGAAAGCGACGGTGGCGCGCATCCTCGAGCGCGACGACTTCCTGAAGCGCTACAAGGCCGGCGAGCCGATCTCGCTGCATGAGTTCATGTATCCGCTCATGCAGGGGCATGACTCGGTGATGGTGCGCGCGGACGTGGAGATCGGCGGGACCGACCAACGGTTCAACCTGCTCGTCGGCCGCCAGTTCCAGAAGGATGCCGGCCAGGAGCCGCAGGTGGCGCTCACGCTGCCGCTGCTCGTCGGGACGGACGGCGTCCAGAAGATGAGCAAGAGCTACGGGAACTACATCGGCATCAGCGAGCCGCCCGCCGTCATGTTCGGGAAGACGATGTCCGTCCCGGACGCGCTGCTGCGTTCCTATTTCGACCTGGCCAGCGACCTGCCGGCGGAGCAGGTGGAGCGCCTTCTGGCCGGCGACCCGATGAAAGCCAAGCTGGCGCTGGCGTGCGCCATCGTCGAACGGTATCATGGCGCGGACGCCGCGCGCGAGGCGGCGGCCCGGTTCGACCGCGAGGTCCGCCACAAGGAAGCGCCGGCCGACGTGCCGGAAGTGCGCGTGCCGCCGGAGCTGCTCGCCGACGGCAAGATCTGGATCGCGCGGCTGATCGTCCATTGCGGAATGGCCGCCAGCACGAGCGAGGCCAAGCGCCTCGTCGAACAGGGCGCCGTATCCATGGACGGGCAGGTCGTCACCGATTCGGGCCTGGAAGTGGCGCCGCATCCCGGCTTCCTGCTCAAGGCGGGGAAGCGCAAGTTCGCCCGGGTGACCGCGCAGGAGAAAAAATGACATGAAGACCTACGGCTTCGCCATCGTCGGATGCGGGATGATCAGCGAGTACCACGCCGCCGCCATCGCGGATCTGCCGAACGCGCGGCTGGTCGCCGGCGCGGACATCGTGGAGAAGAACCGCAAGAAGTTTTCGGAGAAGCACGGCTGCGACACGGTGGCGGATTACAATGACTTGATGAGCCGCAAAGACGTTGACGTCGTGTGCGTGTGCACGCCGAGCGGCGCGCACCTGGAGCCGGCCGTGGCCGCCGCGCGCGGCCGAAAGCACGTGATCGTCGAGAAGCCCATCGAAATCACGCTCGATCGCGCTGACGCGGTCATCCGCGCTTGCGACGAGAACCGCGTCCAGGTCTGCACGATCTTCCCCTACCGTTTCACCGAAGGCGCCATCGCGCTGAAGGCGGCCATCGCCCAGGGCCGGTTCGGGCGGATCACGGTCGGCGACGCCTACAACAAGTGGTGGCGCACGCAGGCGTATTACGACAGCGGCGCGTGGCGCGGCACGTGGAAGCTCGACGGCGGCGGCGCGGTGATGAACCAGGGCATCCATGCCGTGGACCTGATCCAGTGGTACCTCGGGCCGGTCGCGAACATCTGCTCGTTCGCCGGCTGCCTGGCGCACGAGCGCATCGAGGTCGAGGACACCGCCGTGGCCGCGGTCCGGTACCGCAGCGGCGCGTTGGGCGTGCTCGAGTGCACCACTTCGATCTATCCGGGCCTGTCGCGCAAGATTGAAATCCACGGCGACAAGGGCACGGTGATCATGGCGGACGAGACGTTCATCCAGTGGGAATTCGCCGAGGAGCGCCCGGAGGACAAGGATATCCGCGCGCGGCTCGCGTTCGGCAAGGGCATGGTCGGCGCCGGCGCGGCCGACCCGAGCGCGATCAGTTACGTCCACCACCGGGAACAGATCAAGGACTTCCTCCGCGCCATCGAGACCGGCACGCAACCCGTTTGCGACGGCCGCGAGGGCCGGAAATCCGTGGAGATCATCATGGCGCTCTACCGTTCGTCGCGCCAAGGCCAGTACGTCACATTGCCGCTCGCGCCGGAAGCCTGAGCGGCCGGATGCCACATCGAAAAAAGGATCATGAGATGAGAAAAATGAATCGCCTTCTCCTGTGCGCGTTGCCGCTGTTGCTGGCAGCCGGGTGCATCACGTCGAGTTCGAAGGAGCAAGCCGTCAAAAAATGCCTGGCCCAGGCGACCGAGCGGGAAAAAGACGGAGACTTTCAGGGCGCGCTGACCCAGCTCAACCAGGCGCTGGCGCTGGATCCGGAGAACGGAAGCGCCCTGGCGCGCCGAGGGATGGTGAAGACCAAGCTCAACGACACCGATGACGCCCTCAAGGATTTCGACTTGGCGATCCAGCTCCAGCCGGACAATTTCAGCGCCTATCTGGGCCGCGGGCTGCTGCACCGGCAATTGAAAGACACCGCGGCGTCGCTGGCGGACCTGAACGAGGCCATCAAGCTGGCTCCGAAAGGAGCGTTCCTCTACCTGGCGCGCGGCCGGACTTACGCCGAGGCCGGCCTGACGAAAAAAGCGATCGAGGACTTCACGCAGGCCCTGCAACTGGACCCAGCGGCGTATGGCGCGTACATGGAGCGCGCCTACGCCAACATGACGCTCAGGCAGAACGATCGCGCGATCTCCGATCTCCGGTACGTTCAGAAAAATGCAAAGGATCCGGTGTTCGTCCAACGCGCCCGCGAACTTCTGGATCAACTGTCTGAAACGCCGGGCAACCCGCGTTGACCGACCGCCGGCAAGGCCAGCAATGCTTCGACAGCGCACACGCGCCCTTCAAGCCGCCATCGCCGTCACGGACGCCGCCGCGACCGTGGCCGCCTTCTTCGGCACCTATTACGGCGCGGGCTTCCTGCCTGAGCGCTGGCTCGGCCTGAAGGCCGTCCTCCCGATTTCCCAGTATCTCTGGGTCCTCATCATCAGCGTTCCGCTCTGGTGGGTCCTGTTCGGGTTCTTCGGCTGCTATGACTTCTCGCCGATCGAGCAGGCGCGCGACAGCCTCCTGCGGATGGCGGCGCCGCTGGCCGTGGGCGCGCTCTCCATCGGCGCGGCGGCGTTCTTCTCGAAAGAGCCGCTCTTCAGCCGCCGCGTGGTCGGCGCGTTCCTGGTCGGCAACATCGCGCTGCTTATCGCCGGCCGCATCGCGGCGCTCAAGACCGCGTCGCGCTTCTACCGGGCCACGGGCGCGCTGCGCCGCGTGCTCGTCGTCGGCGTGGGAGAAGCCGCGCGGGAATTCGGCGAGACCGTGCGCCGCGCCGGCTGGGGGCTGGAGTTCGCAGGGCACGTCGCCCCGTCGGCCGAGACGAGGACTCCGGAATGCGTGGGCGTGATTTCCGAGCTTCCGAAAATCCTCGACGAGCGCGCGGTGGACGACGTGGTCATCGCCGACACGGGCGGCGACCTCGCCGCCGTCCAGCGGGTGATCCACGACTGCGAAGAGGTCGGCGTCAGCATCCACATCCCGTCGCGGTTCTTCGCCGCGGCGCCGAGCCGGCCGCACCTCGAGGCGTTCAGCGGCATCCGCATGCTGACCTTCACCACGGCGCCGTACAACCCGGTCGCGCTGGGCATCAAGCGCGCGGCGGACTTGGTTGGGGCCATCGTGCTGCTGGTCCTGCTCGCGGTTCCGATGCTCATCTTCGCGCTCATCGTCAAGCTCACCTCGCCCGGCCCGGTCTTCTTCAAGCAGCGCCGCAGCGGGCTGTACGGGCGCGAGTTCACCCTGTACAAGTTCCGGTCCATGGTCGCCGACGCCGAGCAGCGCCGCGCGGAACTGGCGGCGGCCAACGAGATGGGCGGCCCCGTCTTCAAGATTCGCCACGACCCGCGCATCACTCCCTTCGGGCGCGTCCTCCGGCGCTACAGCCTCGACGAGCTGCCGCAACTTTGGAACGTACTCAAGGGCGACATGAGCCTCATCGGCCCCCGGCCGCCGCTCCCGAGCGAGGTGCAGCGGTACGAACGCTGGCAGCGGCGGCGGCTCTCCATGCGGCCCGGCCTCACCTGCATCTGGCAGGTGACCGACCGCAACCGTGCCACCTTCGAGAAGTGGATGGAGTACGACCTCGACTACATTGACCACTGGTCGCTCTGGCTGGACTTCAAGATCGCGCTGCGGACGATCCCGGCGGTGCTGAAGGGAACGGGCGTGTGAAGGGACTTATGCCGTCACGCGCCACTCGGTTCCGGCCCGGCGCAGGCGGACTTTCTCGAGACCGAGCATTTTCATTTTGAGGTTTATCCCGCCCGCCGCCGAGAAGCCGACGAGCGACCCGTCGGACCCGACGACCCGATGGCACGGGATGAGCAGCGGAACCGGATTCGCTCCGACGGCCCCGCCGATCGCGCGAGCGGCTTCGGGCCGGCCGATCTCCACGCCGATCCACCGGTACGTCCGAACCTGCCCGCGCGGGATTCGCCCGATCATGCCCCAGACCCGCTGCTGAAACGACGTGCCGGAGGAGAGGTCCACCGGGAACTCGTCGAAGTGAACGGTCTCGCCGTCGAAGTACCGCGCGGCGGCCTCGGCCAGCCGCCGCAACTCCGAAGGAGCGCGCCGCGGCGCGGCTGCATCCGGCCGGAGCGAGCGAGCGGCCAACGCCAGGATTTCCTCCTCGGCGATTTGCGCACTGCGGACCGGCAGCACGAAAGCGCAGATGCCCTTCCCGCTGTTCGCCCCGGCGCACCAGCCGAGCGAGACGTGAAAGACATCATAGACCGGCCTGCTGTCTGCCTTCGACATCGTCATCCTTCATCCTTTCGCAATGACTCCGATCTGCCGCAGCAGCCGGAGGTGCGGCCGCAAGTCGCCGACCTCGCGCAACTGATGGCCGTCGCTGCCCATGACGATCCGCGTTCCTTCCTCGCGGCAGACCCTGAAGAACTCAGGGTCCGGCTCATTCAAATGAAAATTCACTTCAGCGGCCACGCCGCGCTCCTTGAGCAGACGCGCGAGCGGCCGATGGAGTTCCGCCGGAACCGGCATGTGTTCGTGCCGGAAGATGCGGAACGGGTGCGCGAGGACGTGAATGCCCTGCGAGACCAGTTGCTCGGTGACGGTCATGAACGCGGTGGCGAATTTTCCCGGCGTGTTGGAGGGAAGGTTCGAGGGCAGCCAGTGGAGCGCGCCGAGCAGCACGTCCCAGCCGGCGCCGTCTTCTTCGAGCAGGTTCAGCTTGCCGTCGCGGTCGCATTCGACCTCGAGGCCGACCGCGAGCGTGGGCGACCGGAACTGGGCCATGGCCGACCGGAACGCGGCCATGCGGTCTCTTCCGAGCTTCCGCGCCTGCGGGATCGCGGCCGGGTTCTCGACGTGCACGCGATGCCAGAAGTCATCGGCGGGAAGGTAGAGCTGCCCGGCGTGCTCGACGCACGCGACGCCTTTCAGCCCGAGCAACTCGATGCGCTCGCGCACCGGCACGGGATGCACGTCCACCGCGCAATAGCCGAAGTGCGTGTGAACGTGGCCGTCGGTCAGTTCGAGCCTGGGCTCGAACTGAAGCTGCCGGCGCTCGATCCGCACCTCGCGGCCCTGCACCCGGATCAGGTGGAACGGGAACGGCGGGCAGACCAACGACGCGCAGGTCAGATACGTCGTGCCGTCTTTCTGCGCCGGCGGCTGGCCCTCATGGAAGTGTCCGCTGAGCGAGAGCAGCACGTCTTTCCGGCGGTACGATTCCATGATCTCGGCGGCGTTCGCGGGCATGTAGGGATATTCGGTCGAATCCACGGCGGGATAGATCGGGCTGTGCTGGATCGCGATGACCGGCCCGGAGGACGGCTCGGCGGCGAACCGCTCGATGGATTCGCGCGGGCGCGTGCAGGTGTTATCGGCGGCGTAGGGATCGGCGAAACTGTAGAGGGTATAGCCTTTAATCCCGTGCGCGCCGGCGTGGTCGCCGAACAACCGCAGGAGCCGCACGGCCTCGATGTCGTGGTTCCCCGGCGCGACGATGATCGGCAGCCCGGCCTCGCGCACCGCCGCGGCCAGCACCGCTGCGTCCGACTCGGCGGCGGGCGAGGCGCCGTCCTCGAGCAGGTCGCCGAGGAGGACGACGACGTCGGGCGCGCTCGCCCGGCAGGCTTCACGAATCGCGCGGACGGTCCACTCCAGCGCCAGCGGATAGACGCGCGAAGGCTCCGGCCGGTCCTCGCGCGCCCGGCGCAGGTAGTGCAGGTCCGTCATCGCCAGAATCGTGAGCGGCTCGGTCAAACGCTCTCCCTTTCCGTAGAGTGGACGCGCCGCCATGGAGCATAGCGGCGCAAAAACGTCTTTGTCAACAGGCGGATGCAACTATGCTGGAGGCGGCAGAGGCAGATACGCGCGGCGCCGGTCCTGCCGCCGGGCGAGTTCGCTGGCGTAGCGTTCGCCGAGACTGTCCGCGTGCTCCCGCGCCCAGGCGGATAACCGGGTCTTGCCGAGCGGGGGCGAATCGGCGCATAAGAGGCCGGCCATCAGGCCCTTGATTTCCTCGCGGGTGATGATGACGTCGTGGACGACCTTGCCGGTCAGCCACGTGGCCGCGTACGCGACGGAGGGCGGGAGCGAGACGATGCGCCGCGGTTTGCCGATCGCCCGGCCGATCTCGCCGACCAGGCCGCGATAGGTGAAGGTCTCCGGGCCGATGGCGTTGACGATCACGTTCGAGTCGCCGCGCCCCGCCGCAACCGCCTGCTCGGCGAAGTCCTCGACGTGGATCGGCTGCAGGCGATATTGCCCGTCGCCGAACACCGCGTATACGGGGAACCGGCGCAGCGCCCAGGCGATGTTATTGACCAGGATGTCCTCGCCGCCGAAGAGGACGGCGGGACGCAGGATGGCGTGCGACAGGCCCGACTCGCGCAGGGCGCGTTCCAGCCGCGCCTTGCCGCGGAAATATTCCAGCGGCGAGTCCTCGGACGGGTTCGTGATGCTGACGTGCACCACGCGCCGGACTCCGGCGGCGCGGGCCGCCTCGAAGAGCCGCAGGCTGTTCCGCACCGCCGCCGCGAAACCGAACTCGCCATGATTGAAGCGCACCCAGTAGGTGTTGTAGAGCACCGAAGCGCCGCTCAGCGACGCGGCGAGTTTGCCGGGCTGGTCGAAATTGAACGGGTGCGCTTCGACCTTCCCGCCGAACGGATTGGGCCGGTCCGGCGAGTTCGTCAGCGTCCGCACGCGGCAGCCGGCCGCCAGCAGCCGCGCGGCGATGTACCGGCCGGAATACCCGAACGCGCCCGTGACGACGTGAAGCTCCGGCCCGGCCATCAGGCTTTGACCTGGTCAAACACGATCTTGGTGTGCTCGGGGTCGGCGAAGCTCGCGTAGTGGAGCTCGACCGGGAGTTTCAAGTGAGCGAGCAGGCGCCTGAAGACTTCCGCGATCACGGGTATGTCCTCGCGCGCGTGGTCGCCTGGCACGGAGTGCGCGCCGGCGAAGCCGAGCACCCGCTCCTTGAGCGAGTTGTAATACTTGCAGTCCTCGTGGTTGATCAGGATGATGCGGCGGATCGAATGGAAGAACTGGCTGTAGAGCTCAAGCCGCTCCTTCATGAACTTGAATTCCTTCGGCAGCCGCTCCGGGTGCGCGAGCACTCCGGCGCCGCCGCCGACGATCATGGGAATGTACTGTCCCTTGGCCAGCTTCAGCTCATTGGCGATGAACCCTTCGAAGGCCTCCTGGAACCTCGGGTCACCGCAGTAGACCACGATCGCCTGCGGCACGGGATTCTGCACGGCGTTGTAGATTTTCGCCTCGCCTTCCGTCGGCATTGCCCTCAAGCCTCCTCTGTTCTCCCGCCTCCGCGAAGCGAACGCCAGCGTGGCGTTTCAGAAGCAAGTCCCGTAATACGCCGTCATTCCGAGCGAAGCCCTTCGGCGGTGAGCTCAGGGCCGAACGGCGAGGAATCTCACACGCCGCTTGTAGTGGCGCCGTCAGGCGCTATTTCGTATGCCCTGACGGGCACACTACGAGCAGCCAGAGCGCGCAGCGTACTGCGCGCGACATGACGCGGGCTAGACTTATGTATGTCATTTCCGGGACACTATGCTACGGCTTCTCCTCCGGCACGGGCGCGCTGACCACCGGCGAGGCGGACTTCTGGCCGACCATGCCGACGATCTCGTCCATATTGATGCCCAACTTGCTCATGAGCTTGCGCACGTCCACGCCCTGCGCATGGAGCAGCGAGAGCGTCTTGAAAACGGTCTGCGGGACGATGGTGCTGAGCTGGTCCACGCCGCGGCCGGTGCCGCCCACGTCAATGATCCGCAGTTCGTCAATATTGCCCAGCGGCGCGGCGACGCTGGAGAAGATGGCGGTGGCGACTTTGCTGGCCGCGTCGCCGCCCTTCTCGAACAGGAGCGGCAGGCGGTCGAGGACGAGGATCAGCTTGGCGTCGGTCGTCATCTTGGCGAGCGCCTCGGCCAGCCGCTGCGTGCCTTCGGCCTCGGCGAGGAGCACTTTTCCCTTCATCGCGGCCTGACCTTCGGCCTCCGCGACGAGGACCTGCTTCTTCCGGGCCGCCTCGCCGTCGGCGAGGGCCAGCATCGTGGCGCGAGTCTTGGCCGCCTCGCCTTCGCCGATGAGGGTGCTCGCCTGCTTCTGGCCTTCGGCCTCCCGGATCGCCCGTTCCCGCGTGGCGTCCGCCTCGAGAATGGCCTGCTGCTTCATGGCGTCGGCGTTGATGACGGTCTGCTGCCGCGCCGCCTCCGCGTTGATGACGACCTTCAGCCGCTCGGCGTCGGCCACCTTCAGGATGGTCGCGTTCAACTCGCGCTCCCTGCGAAGCCCCTCTTTTTCCTGGACGGCGATCTGGGCCTCTTTCTCGGCCGCGTCGCGCTCGGCCTGCTTCACCTTCAGCGTCTGCTCCTGCTGCGTGGTGGCGATGGACATGGCGAGATTCGCCTTGGCGGTCTCGCTGTCCGCGGTGACCTTGAATTGAGCTTTCTTCACGTCGCGGTCCCGCTCGGCCTCGGCGATCTTCACGGCGTTCTCGGCCACCACGACCGCGGCCGTCCGCTGCGCGTCGCTCACGCGCTGGTTGGTCTCGGCCTCGGCCTCGGCCACCTTGATGTTGGCATCGCGGATGGCCTCGGCGACCGTCTTCTTGCCCAGCGCGTCAATGTAGTGGTACGCGTCGTTCACGTCCTGGATGACCAGCGTGATGATCTGGATGCCGAGGCGGTGGAGTTCCTCGGCGGACTCGTCCACGACCTGCTTGTTGAACGTGTCGCGCTGGCGCAGGATCTGGTCAATGTCCATCTTGCCGATGATCGAGCGCAGGTGGCCGATGAGGATGTTCGTGACGATGTGCTCGATCTCCTCGTCCTTCTTGCCGAGGAACGCCATCGCCGCGTTGTGCAGATCCTCGGGCGCGGCGGAGATTTTGCAGGTGGCGACGCCCTTCACGCTGACCTTCACGTTGTCCTTGTTCGGGATATTGGTTTCGTCAATGGTCGTCTGGAAGGCCGCGGTGGACATGTACTGGAGGTTTTCCACGATCGGCCACAGGAGGGAGCCGCCGCCGGAGACGATCCGAAAGCCGCGGGACTTCGTCTTGCCGTCGGCAGCGTCCACGAAGGTGTATTTCCTTCCGAAGAAGATGCCGACCTGGTTGGGCGGAATTTTCTTGTACCGGCTGGCCATGACGCGGATGACGATGATGAACGTCAGCACGACCAGGATGACCAGCACCGGGATGAGCCACGTCTCCAAGGAATCGAAGATGCCCGCAAAGACCAGCATGCCCATTGTGCAGTCCTTTCTTCGGAAAAAAGTTAGCCCTGGACCTCCTCCACGAAAAGCACACCGCCGGACATCCGGACGACGCGGACTCTGCGGCCTTTTTCGATGCCTTGCGCGGCCGTCGCGCGCGCGGAATAGTTCCGGTACTCGCCCTCGGCGGAAACGCCGACTTCACCCACCGCGTTCGCGTCAATGCTCGTGGTGACGACGCCGACGCAGCCGATCACCGCCTCCGACGCGATCAACGATGAGGCCTGTTCCCTGACGAACATGAGCAGGATCACGTACATGATCGCGCCCAGCACGACTCCGCAGCCCAGTCCAGCCAGCGACGACTGGGTGTAATCCAGATTGTAGACCTGGCCGATGGCCCCGGCCGCGCCGAAGCCCATGACGAAGGTCCCGAGCACCTTGGTCGAGAAGATGCTGATCGTGCCTTCGCTCTCGGGATGGATGTCGTGGCTGACGTCGCCTCCGACGTCATGGCCCACGTCATGGTCATGGCCGAGCAGGAATCCTCCCGCGACGAGGATGAAACCGGCGAGCGCGAGAGCAATGAATATGATCACGGGCGCCTCCTCCAAATCGCGCGCAGTACGCTACGCGCTCTGGTCGCGCGCAGTACGCTACGCGCTCTGGTCGCGCGCGGTACTCCGCGCGCTCTCGAATTCCGTCAGGGAATCCCCACCGTCGCCTTGATATCGAACGGGACTTCGATGTCCTTGAATTCCTCCCAGCACGTGACCACGATCGTGGCCGCGTCCACCTGCTGCGGCAGGATGAAGGTCTTCGCCGCGGTCAGCACTTTCCCGCCCGCAGTCGCCGCGGCGATCGCGCCGGGCTTGGCGCCGAGGTCCTTGCCGTCCGCGTCCAGGAAAGTGACGCTCGCGATGTCCGACCAGTCCTGCTTGGTCTGCAACGCCACCTCGAAGACCGGCAGCGTGTTGGGCGCGGCCTCATCCGACTTCGGCAGTTCGAAAGCCCTGGGCACATTGCTGGCTCTCAAGACGGTGAAACTCATCCCGCCGGCGCTGAACTCCGTCCCCGGCTTGAGATCCACTTTCGCCTGCCGGCCGGCTTCCTTCTTGCCGCCGCACTTGAGGCTGAGCGTCCCGGCGACCGCGATGTATGTGGCGCCCGTGGCGGGAACTTCCTGGCCGTTGATCTCGATGATACAGCTCCTGGAATCGGCGCTGACCTGCGTCCCGCGGCTCACCTGCGCCTCGCGCGTGATCCCTTTCGAAGAAACCGTCAGGTCGGTTCCCCGGTCATCGGTCATTTTGGCGACTTTCGTCTCGTCCCTGTTGACCGAGATCAGCCCGCCGTCTGGGACCGTCACCAGCAATGCCACGGTCGTGCCCTTCCGCCAGCGGAACGCGCGCAGGACTTCGTCGTCGGTCTCGTAGCCTGCTCCGACGACGCGGACGCCGCAGACCTGGACCTTCGGCTCGGCGGCGGCCTGCGCCCGGGCGCATCGCGCCCCGCCGAACAGGATCGAAAGCGCCCCGCCGAGAATCGCCGCCCACGCCGCGGCCGACCGACCTGCTGCACGACGATCACGCATCACCAACCTCCTGTTCGAGACCCACACGGCGACACGAATGACGCCGAGACACTTCCTGCGGCACGACAGTATCATACGCTCCTCGGATGATTTGGCAAGTGGGAATCGCGGGTTTGTGCGACGCGGCCGAAGGTCCGTTGGCGCGCCCGCCCGGTTATGCTAGAATGGTTCAGTTCGGATGGCACGAAACCGTTCTCCACGAGGGACCCCTATTGAACCAGGCATACTGCGGCGCCTGTGGCAAGCTGGCACCGGCCGCGCCCGTTGAACGCGATGGCCAGATTTTCCTCGTCAAGAAATGCCCGGCCTGCGGGCCGACCGAAAGCCTGATCTCCGGCGATGCCGCCCGCTACAACGCCAAGCGCTCGCTGGACCTCGGCCACGATTTCAAGGGTTGCGCGCTCGACTGCACGCATTGCGGCCGCGGCAAGCAGCCGAACATGGTCTTCCTCGACGTCACCAACCGCTGTAACCTGAACTGCCCGATCTGCATCAACAACACGCCGAGCATGGGCTTCGTCTTCGACCCGCCGATGGAGTATTTCGACCGCATCTTCAAGCACTTCTCCCAGGCCGACCCGAAGCCCGCCGTCCAGCTCTTCGGAGGCGAACCGACGGTGCGCAAGGACCTGTTCGAGATCATCCAGCTCTCGCGCTCCTACGGCCTGCCCACGCGCGTGGTCACCAACGGCATCAAGCTCGCGGACGAGGCATACTGCCGCAAGCTGATCGAGAGCCGCGCGACGATCCTGATCGCCTACGACAACGATAACCCGGAGACGTACCGCGTCCTTCGCGGCAGCGAGAAGGCGCTGGGGCTCAAACTGCAGGCGCTGGAGAACATCCGCCGCATCGGCGGCGCCAAGGTGGCGCTGATGTCGCTGGTGGCCAAGGGATTCAACGACCAGGACCTGCCGAAGCTGTTCGAGTTCTGCCATGAAGCGCGGGAGCAGGTGCGCGGAATCTATTTCATGCCCATGGCGCACAACTGGACGCCCGACCGGCTGGACCTGGAGGCGGAGCGGATCACGAGCGAGGACGTGGAGAACCTCGTGGCGCGCATCTGGCCGGAGGATCCCGTGGATTTCATCCCGGCCGGGTTCTTCGGCCAGCTCCGGGTGCTGTCGAAGTATCTGCATCTCAAGCCGATGCCGTTCGCCGGCGCGCATCCGAACTGCGAGAGCATGTACCTGCTCGTCTCCGACGGCGCGCGCTACCTGCCGCTGAACCACTACCTGCGCGCCAGCGCGGTCACGATGGGCCGCGACCTTCTCGACGCGGAGCGCCGAATGGCCGCGCGCGAGCAGGCGCTGCAGACCGGCGCCTTCGGCCGGACCCTCGGTGCGCTGCGGCTCCGCAACGCCTGGCTGTGGTCGAGCGCGGCGCTCGCGATGAGCCGCATCTTCCTGCGGTCCTTACGCCTGGGAAGGCTCCTTAAAGGCCGCGGGCCGGTCAAGCTCTGGCACGGAACGATGGTGCCGCTCAAGCTGCTCTTCGGCGGTCACAGCCGCATCGTCCTCGGCCGCCACACCAACATCCAGCGCAGCTTGCAGTTGATCGTTCTGCCGTTTGAGGACCGCTCCACTCTGGAGACGGACCGGCTGGAACGCTGCCCGGCGGGATTCGCATACGTGGACCCGAAGACCGGCCGCGTGCGGTCGGTCTCGACGTGCGCCTGGGGCATCCACAAGACCGCCATCATGCGCGAGATCATGGCCGCTTATAAGGCCGCCGAACCGGCGCCGGAGCCGGTGCAGCCGGCCGCGCCTTCCGACAGCCGTTAAACGCCCGCACCGCGGCGCGATGAGTCCGCCTTGCGACATGTGAGGGGGCAATGAAACGCATCTCCGCCATCGAGGCGCTGCAGCGGCTGAAAGCCGGTTCGGCCGTAATCAACGCTGAAGTGCTTGAACCGATTGACCTGCTCGCGCTTTGCCCTCCACACCCGCAATTGAAGCCTGACAGCATCCCCCAGCGGATCGAATTCCGCGCCTGCCGGCTGAACTCCCTGGACGCGATAACGGCGTTTTTCCAAGAGCGCCTGACGCTGATTGACACACGCGTAGAGGCGCAGCACGGAAGCTTCTGGTGCTGCTACTTCCTAAAGGGAGCGCAGATCGAGCGATGTGAGTTCATCAGTCAGGTGGATTTCAGTTGCGGCGAAGGCAACAAAGACGGCAGCATCTTCGCGCTGAAGGATACGGTGTTTCACGAGTTCGTTGATTTCACTGACTACATTTTCGATGGACCTGTCGAAATCCACGGGTGCCGGTTTGAAAAAGGGACCAACCTGCTGGGCAACCGCGGCCAGCCGCACGTCGTGCGCTTCCGTGTGCCGCCGATCCTCGAGGCAAATGAAGGCCGCATGGACATTGACGGCTACCGTCCAGGCCTCAAAGGCGTCTGACACGTCCGCGAATAATACCGAAAGGACACTTGACACGGCTCAAGGCATAGGCTAGGATACATGCGTTGTGAAACTTGTAACGCTGTTAGTTTTGTAACGATGGCTGGCTCCGATGCCTGAAAAAACTGCCATTATCTCGGAGAAGATCGTTGCGCGGCTTAGTCTGTATCGCCGGCTACTCGCATCGGAGGCGGCGGGCGGCGCGCGGCACATCTACTCCCACCAGCTCGCGACGATGGCGGGCGTATCGGCCGAGCAGGTCCGGCGCGATATGATGGCCGTCGGGTACAACGGCACGCCGATCCGGGGCTACTGCATCGCTGAGCTGATGAGCTGCATAGACGGACTTCTCGACGCGGCGCAAGGACAGAGCGCGGCGATTGTGGGCCTCGGGCACCTCGGCCGGGCCATCACCGTTTATTCCGCGGGCCGGTGGCCGAAGCTCTCCATCGTCGCCGCCTTCGATAACGATCCGGCAAAGGTCGGGCAGGTCGTCAACGGCTGCACCTGTTATCAGGACACCGATATCTCCCGGATTGTGGCGGAACGGGATATCCGCGTGGCCATCATCACGGTCCCCGCTTCGGAGGCGCAGAAAGTCGCCGACACGCTCGTGGAGGCCGGCGTGAAGGGAATTCTCAATTTCGCGCCGGCGCGGCTGCGCGTTCCGCCGGACGTGTACGTCGAGAACATGGACGTCGCCGTCTCGCTCGAGAAGGTCGCCTACTTCGCCCGGCAAGGCCCGGCCCGGAAGGTGGCCGCGGTCGCCCGAGAGATGGGAACCGAAGATGCCATCCAATAAGTCATTTGTCGAGACGATCAAAGAGCGCTGCCGGGTGTGCTACACCTGCGTGCGCGAATGCCCGGCGAAGGCGATCCGCATCTCGGACGGCCAGGCGGAGATCATCGGCCAGCGGTGCATCAACTGCGGCAACTGCGTGAGGGTCTGCAGCCAGCGCGCGAAACAGGTGATCGGTTCCATCGAGGAAGTGCGCGCGCTCCTCGACTCCGGCGCGCCGACGGCGGTCTGCCTGGCGCCGAGCTTTCCCGCCGAGTTCACGGAGATCAGCCCCGAACGGCTCATCGGCATGTTGCGCCGACTGGGCTTCAGCAAGGTCGCCGAAGTCGCTGCCGGCGCGGACCTGGTCGCCGACGCCTACCGGAAATTGCTGGCGAAGAACGACGGCCGGCGGTACATCGCCACGACGTGCCCGGCGGTGGTGACCTATGTCGAGCGCTACCATCCGCAGCTCGTGGACCACCTGGCGCCGATCGTCTCGCCGATGATCGCCACCGCCCGATGCCTGCGGCGGCTCTACGGGCCGGAACTGAGGATCGTCTTCGTCGGCCCCTGCATCGCGAAGAAGCAGGAATCGCGCACCGTCCACGTCGGCAGCGAGATGGACGGCGTCCTGACTTTCGTCGAGCTGTGGCAGATGTTCGCGGAGGCCGGGATCAGGCCCGACTCGGTCGAGCCGAGCGAGTTCGACGCGCCGCGCGCCGGTTCCGGCGCGCTCTTCTCCATCAGTCGCGGCTTCCTGCAGGCTGCGGCGATCGGCGAGGACCTCATCGCCGGGCAGGTGATCGCCGCCGACGGACGGCCCAATTTCGCGGACGCGATCAAAGAGTTCGAGGCCGGCACGATGGACGCGCGGCTGCTCGAAACGCTCTGCTGCACCGGCTGCATCATGGGCGCGGGCATGACCAGCACGCTGCCGCTGTTCGCGCGGCGCGCGCGCATCAGCGAATACGTCCGCGCCCGCCTCCGGCCCGAGGAGCGCCGCGGCGGGCCGGCCGTCCCGAAGGAGCTCGAGGGGCTCGATCTCTCGCGCGGCTTCGCGCCGAACGACCAGCGGATCCCCGTGCCGTCGCCGGACGAGACGACGAGCATTCTCGCCCGGATGGGCAAGCTCAAGCCCGAGGACGAACTCAACTGCGGCGCCTGCGGCTACGACACCTGCCGCGAGCACGCCACCGCCATCCACCGCGGCCTGGCGGAAAGCGAGATGTGCCTGCCGTACACGATTGACCAGCTCCGCAAAACGGTCAAGGAACTCGGCATCTCGAACGAGCAGCTCGCGAAGGTGCAGGAAGCGCTGATGCACACGGAGAAGCTCGCCAGCATGGGACAGCTTGCCGCCGGCATCGCCCACGAGATGAACAACCCGCTCGGCGTCGTCCTCATGTATGCGCACCTGCTGCTGAGCGACGTCCATGACGTCAAGTTCCGCGAGGACCTGACCCTCATCGCGGACCAGGCCGACCGCTGCAAGAAGATCGTCTCCGGCCTGCTGCACTTCGCCCGCCAGAACAAGATCGTCCCGCAGCCGACGGACCTGCGCGAACTCGTGGACCGGAACGTCAAGGCGATCCACTTCCCCGCGAACATCACGGTCCGATTCGATCACCTCGCCGCGGACACGGTCGCGGAGGTGGACCCGGACCAGGTCGTGCAGATCCTCATCAACCTGGTGACCAACGCGCAGGCCGCCATGCCGGACGGCGGCACGCTCACGCTCCGCACGGACGGCGACGAGCGGACCGTGCGCCTGGTCGTCGCCGACACCGGCGTCGGCATCCCTAGGGAGAACCTGCGCAAGATCTTCGAGCCGTTCTTCACGACCAAGCAGGTCGGCCGCGGGACCGGCCTGGGTCTGTCGGTGACATACGGCATCGTCAAGATGCACCGCGGCGACATCCGCGTCGAGTCGAACGCGAACCCCGCCGCCGGACCGACCGGCTCGACTTTCACGGTCATCCTGCCGCGGCGCGAAAAGGAGGAATGAGATGCCGGAAACGCTTCGGGTCCTGACGGTGGATGACGAGCCCGGCATGCGCACCGGCGTCGTGCGCGTGCTCAAGGATTACGCGGTCCGCATGCCCGAAGTGGAGGACGAGGTCGCCTTCATCACCGACCACGCCGCCACCGGCGAGGAAGCGCTCGAAAAGATCCGCGCCATGCCGCCGGACATCCTGCTGCTCGACTACAAGCTGCCCGGCATCAGCGGGCTGGACGTGCTCGACCAGGTCGTTTCCGACCAGCCGGACATCCTCGTCATCATGATCACGGCATACGCCTCGCTCGAGACCGCCGTCGCGGCCACGAAGCGCGGCGCGTACGATTTCCTGGCCAAGCCGTTCACGCCCGAGGAACTGCGCAACGCCGTGCGCAAGGCGGCCGGCCGCATGATCGTCACGCGCCAGGCGCGCAAGCTCGCGCAGGAAAAGCGCCAGGCGCGTTTCGAGTTCATCTCCGTCCTCGCGCACGAGCTTAAGGCGCCGATCTGCGCGATCGAGGGCTACCTGCACATTCTCAAGGACCCGTGGACGCGCCCGGACCCGGCGGCGCATGACCGCATGCTCGACCGCTGCCTCATCCGGGCCGAACAGATGCGCATCATGATCCTCGATCTGCTGGACCTCACGCGCATCGAGTCGGGCCTGAAGAAGCGCGAGGCGGTTGAGCTGGACCTAGTCGAGGTCGCGCGGGCGGCGCTGGAGATCGTCGCCGCGGAGGCCAAGACGCGGAACATCGCGCTCGAACTTCACGCGGCTGCGCCGCTGAAGCTCACCGCCGACCGGCTGGAGATGGAAATGATCCTCAACAACCTCGTCTCGAATGCCGTCAAGTACAACCGCGATGGCGGGCGCGTGGACGTCACGCTCTCCGCGTCCGACGGCCGGATCACCATCGCCGTCGCGGATACCGGCATCGGCATGGCGCCGGAGGAAGCCGCGCGGCTGTTCACCGATTTCGCCCGCATCCGGAACGACAAGACGCGGCACATCCTCGGCAGCGGGCTGGGACTCTCGATCGTCCGCAAACTGACCGACCTCTATCACGGCCAGGTCAGCGTCGCCAGCAAGCCGGGCGAGGGAAGCACTTTTACTGTCGTGCTGGAGCCGAACGCCCAGCCCTGACTTCACACCGGGAAGATCGGCAGGAATGGAAAAAAGCGAGATCGTCCACTGGCTGCGCGAAGAGCGCGCGCCGCGCCTCGAGGAACTCTATCGGCTCGCGGATGAAACCCGCCGGCGGAACGTCGGCGACGAGGTCCATCTGCGCGGACTGATCGAAATCTCGAACTGCTGCGTCCGCGACTGCGCCTACTGCGGGCTGCGCGCCGGACACCGGGCGCTGACGCGCTACCGGATGACCGCGGAGGAAATCCTCGGCTGCGTCCGCCAGGCGGTGGATTACGGATACGGCACGGTGGTGCTGCAGTCCGGCGAAGATTACGGCATCGCCACGGAACCGATGGCGGCGATCATCCGCCGCATCAAGTCCGAGACGGCGCTCGCCGTAACGCTCAGCTTCGGCGAGCGCCCCGACGAGGACCTGGCGCGCTGGCGCGCCGCCGGCGCCGACCGGTACCTGCTGCGCTTTGAGACTTCGAACGCGGAACTCTACCGGCGAATCCATCCGCCGCTCGCCGCGCCGTCGGACCGCATCGCGATCCTCCGCCGCCTCGGCGAACTCGGCTACGAGGTCGGCAGCGGCGTGATGATCGGAATCCCGGGCCAGACTTACGAGAGCCTGGCGGAGGACATCGGGCTGTTCCGGACGCTCGACCTCGACATGATCGGCGTCGGCCCATATCTGCCGCACCCGAACACGCCGCTCGGGCGGAGCCCCGGTGATTTCCCGGCGCCCGAATCCGACCAGGTCCCCAACACCGAGGAGATGACTTACAAGGTCCTGGCGCTGACGCGGCTCGCCTGCCCGCGGGCGAATATCCCGAGCACCACCGCCCTGGCGACGCTCAACACCGCCGGCGGACGCGAACTCGGCCTGCGGCGCGGCGCCAACGTCGTCATGCCGAACCTGACGCCGGTGAAGTACCGCGCGCTCTATGAGATTTACCCCGGCAAGGCCTGCATCGCCGAGACGGCGGAGGCGTGCCAGGGTTGCCTGCGACAGAGGATTCTTTCTATCGGGCGGAGAATCGGGACCGGACCGGGCGGTTCGCTGAAGCGGCGCCCAGCCACGGCGGTCGGCATTACGTGAAAGCGCGAGACATGACAACGAGAATGTCGGCGACGATGAAATTGAGCGAAGGCGCGGCGGACTTCATTGACGATGCGCGCCTGGAAGGGCTGCTGGCCGGCGCGCGGCCGGACGACCGGCAGGTGGACGACATCATTGCCAAGAGCCTGGCCAAGAGCGCGCTGACGGTGGAAGAAACCGCCCTGCTCCTGAAAGCCGGCCAGCCCGGCCAAGTCGAGCGCATCTTCGACGCCGCGCGCGAACTCAAGCGCGCGGTTTACGGGAACCGCATCGTGCTCTTTGCGCCGCTCTACGTCGGCAACCGGTGCGTGAACGACTGCCGCTACTGCGGCTTCCGCCGCACCAACCGGGCGCAGGTGCGCCGCACGCTCGACGGCGCGGAGCTGCGCCGGCAGGTCGAGGCGCTCGAGCGCGTCGGCCACAAGCGGCTGATCCTCGTCTTCGGCGAGCATCCGCAGTACGACGCCGAGTTCATCGCGCGCGCCGTCCGGACGGCCTACGCGACGCGCGCGGGACGCGGCGAAATCCGGCGCGTGAACATCAACGCCGCGCCGCTCGACCATGAAGGCTACGTGACCGTCAAGCAGGCGGGAATCGGTACGTACCAGATTTTCCAGGAGACCTATCACCACGAAACGTACGCGCGCGTTCACCCGGCGGGCACGCGCAAGGCGGACTTCCTCTACCGGCTCGACGGGCTGAGCCGCGCGATGGAGGCCGGCTGCGACGACGTGGGCATCGGCGCGCTGTTCGGGCTTTACGACTGGCGGTTCGAGGCGCTCGGGCTGGTCTCGCACGCGCTTTATCTCCAGTCGCGCCACGGCTGCGGCCCGCACACGATCAGCTTCCCGCGGCTGCAACCCGCGTGCGGCGTGGAACTCGGCGGCGAATTCCGGGTGAGCGACCGCGATTTCAAGCGCCTCATCGCGATCCTGCGCCTGGCCGTGCCGTACACCGGCCTGATCCTCACCGCGCGCGAGCGGCCCGAACTCCGGCGCGAGGTGATGGCCTTCGGCGTCTCGCAGATTGACGCCGGCAGCCGTATCGAGATCGGCGGCTACACCGAGTCCGGCGACGCGCAGCGCATGGAGCGCGAGCAGTTCTCCCTCGGCGACGTGCGCCCGCTCGACGCGGTGATGCGCGGCCTGATCGAGGACGGATACGTGCCGAGCTTCTGCACCGCCTGTTACCGGCTGGGCCGCACCGGCGAGCATTTCATGGAGTTCGCGATCCCCGGTTTCATCCGGCGGTTCTGCACGCCCAACGCTCTCTCCACGCTGACGGAGTACCTGGTGGACTACGCTACGCCGGAGACGCGGGCCGCAGGCGAGAAGGCCGTCGCCGCCGAACTCGCGAGGATGGAGGAAGGAAAACTTAAGGAGCAATTGGGCGATCGGCTCCGCCGAATCCACGAGACGGACGACCGGGACCTTTACTTCTGAGACGGGCGACCATGACGGAGTTCCGCACGGAAAAGGACCTTCTCGGCGAGCGGCCGGTTCCTGCCGGCGCGCTGCATGGCGTGCACACCGAGCGCGCGCTGGAGAATTTTCCGCTGGCGCTGAGGCGCGTGAACCCGGCGCTCATCCGCGCTTACGGCGCCGTCAAGCTCGCCTGCGCGCGGACGAACCACGAACTCGGCTGGTGGGACGATGCCAAGGCGCGCGCCATCGAACAGGCCTGCTCGGAAATGATGGAAGGCCAGCTTGACGGCCATGTCGTCGTGGACGCGCTGCAGGGCGGCGCGGGGACTTCGACGAACATGAACGTCAACGAGGTCCTCGCGAACCGCGCGCTGCAGCTCCTCGGGAAGCCGCTCGGCGACTACGCCGCGGTCTCGCCGCTGGAGGACCTGAACCTCCACCAGTCCACGAACGACACGTACCCGACGGCGCTGAAGGCGGCGGCGATCCAGCTTCTCCGCGCGCTCGAGCGCGAGGTCACCGGCCTCTTCGAGGAATTCCAGCAGAAGGAGAAGGCGTTCGCGCACGTCGTCAAGGTCGGCCGGACGGAGATGCAGGACGCGGTGCTGGTGACGCTCGGGCGCGAGATGTCGGCCTACGCCGAGGCGTTCGCGCGGGACCGCTGGCGCATCTACAAGTGCGAGGAGCGGCTGCGCGTGATCAACCTCGGCGGCACGGCGGTCGGCACGGGCCTGCTGGCGCCGCGCGAGTATATCTTCCGCGCCGTCGAACACCTGCGCGACATCACCGGCCTGGGGTTCGCCCGCGCGGAGAACCTGGTCGAGGCCACGCAGAACGCCGACGTGTTCGTCGAGGTCAGCGGCATCCTCAAAGCGTGCGCCGTGAACCTGCTCAAGATCGCGTCCGACATCCGGCTTCTTTCCTCGGGGCCGGACGCGGGGATCGGCGAGCTGCGGATTCCCGAGCGGCAGGCCGGCTCCTCGATCATGCCCGGAAAGGTCAACCCGGTCATCCCGGAGGCCGTCTCGCAGGCGGCGATGGCGGTGATGGCCAACGACCAGGCCATCGCGCAGGCGTGCTCGCTCGGCAGCCTGGAGCTGAACCCGTTCCTGCCGCTGGTCGCCGACGCTTTGCTCGGCAGCCTGGACCTGCTGCGGAACGCCTGCTCGATCTTCCGGCGATTCTGCGTCGCCGGACTCGAGGCGGACGAAACGCGCTGCCGCCGCAACGTCGAGGGCGCCACCGCCGTCCTCACTGCGCTGGCCGAGCGGATCGGGCACCAGGCCGCGACCGAAGTCGCCTGCGCCGCGCGCGAAAACGGAAAGAGCGTCCGCGAAATAGTGATCGAACGCGGCTTGGTCAGCGGACCGGAATTCGACCAGCTCATTTCCCCGGAACGCGTCATGCGGCTGGGGCATCCACTGGGGAAACAGCAGAAACCGGAAGATGGAACCACAGATAAACACAGATGAACACAGATGAAAGAAATTCGCTGAAACGGAAGTCCAAGCCGCCGTCTGGTCTTATGTGTGTTCATCTTATCTGTGTACATCTGTGGTTACAAACTTTCGTTGGTTGGCATGTAGCGTGAGAGGCACCCCCAAAAGTTTTCGGCTGCACATCGGCATCTTCGGCCGGCGCAACGTCGGTAAGTCGTCGCTGCTGAACAGCCTGACGCGGCAGAACGTCTCGATCGTCTCCGACGTGGCCGGCACGACCACCGACCCGGTCGAGAAGCCGATGGAGCTGCTGCCGATCGGGCCGGTGCTGTTCATTGACACGGCGGGCATTGACGACGCCGGCGCGCTGGGCGAGCTGCGCGTGCAGCGGACGCGGCAGGTCTTCGACCGGACCGACCTCGGCCTGATCGTCACCGAGGCCGCGACGTGGGGCACGTTCGAAGAGGGCATTCTGGCCGAACTGGCGGCGCGGAAAACGCCGGTCGTTGTCGTGTTCAACAAGACGGACCTCGCGGAGCCGGATCCGAAGGCGGTCGCCGAGTTGAAGTCGCGGAAAATCCCCTGGGTCGCGACGGTCGCCTGCTCGGGGAAAGGCGTCCTGGACCTGCGCGAGGCGCTGATCCGCGCGGCGCCGGAGGATTTCATCAACGCGCCCTCGATCCTCGGCGACCTCGTCCCGCCCGGCGAGCTGGTGGTGCTGGTCGTGCCGATTGACCTCGAAGCGCCCAAAGGCCGGCTGATCCTGCCGCAGGTCAACGCCATCCGCGACGTGCTCGACAACGACGCGTACTGCGTCGTCGTCAAAGAGCGCGAACTGCGCGACGCGCTCGACCGGCTCAAGCGCCCGCCCGCGCTCGTCGTGACCGACTCGCAGGGCTTCCTGAAAGTCGCCGGGGACACGCCGAAGGACATCCCGCTGACCTCTTTCTCCATCGTGTTCGCCCGGTACAAGGGCGACCTGGCCGAATTCGTCCGCGGTGCGCTGGCCATCGAGGAGCTGCATCCGGACGACAAGGTCCTCATCGCCGAGGCGTGCTCGCACCACCCGATCGGCGAGGACATCGGCCGCGTGAAAATCCCGCGCTGGCTGATGCAGTACGTCGGCGGCAAGCTCGACGTCCGCAGCGTGCAGGGGCACGATTTCCCCGACGACCTGGCCCCGTACAAGCTGATCGTGCACTGCGGCGGGTGCATGTGGAACCGGCGCGAGATGCTCACGCGCATTCTCCGCTGCCGGCAGGCGGGCGTGCCGATCACCAACTACGGCATGACGATCGCGTATTCGCTGGGTATCTTCGAGCGCGCGCTCGCGCCCTTCCCCGGCGCGCTGGAAACCTATCAGCGGTTGAGGGGGAAATCCGCGGTTGAAACCCGTTGATTTCCCGCGGCCCCGGTGATAGGCTCTAGTGTGGCGTCCAGAAAATCAGCTGCGCAAAGTTCGGTCATTCCGAGCGGAGCGAGGAATCTCATACGCCGCGCGCCGGCAACGATTCAGAGTGTGAGATGCTTCGCTGCGCTCAGTTATGATGAAGGCCGTTCCTCCTGCGAAGGAGTACAATCCTTCGCGGCAGAAACATTTCTCTGATAGGAGGAACGGCCATGAGTCATCGTACTTGGAAGTTGGGG
>JBEKCB010000043.1:0-26060 GCA_050015075.1 Candidatus Brocadiia bacterium
GCCCACCTGCGGCAGCAGGAGCGAGGAATGGACGTCGAACGCCGAGAAACTCAGCCCCAGGCGCTGCATCCGTTCGCGGATGCCGCGCGCGTCGGCCGCGCCGGTGTGAATGTGATGATATTCGCTCGCGCCTTTGAGCGAGAGGTGGCTGTTGATGCGCAGGTCGGTCTCGGAGTAGACGTAGGGCTCCACGTACGCGTATCCCGCATCCCGCGCCGCTTCGAGGCTCTCCTCGAAACTCAGGCCGGCGGACCGCCCGAATTCAAGATTGACGCCCGGGTGCATGGATCAACTCCGCGCGCTGAGGAACGCCGCCTGGTTCGCTTTCAGGAACTCCGGGAAGGCGACGGCCTGGCCGGTCTGCGTGCTCTGCAGGATGGCCTTCTCCACGGCCAGTATGTACGCGGCGTCGCGGACGGTCATGGTCCCGTTCCCGCGGCCGCTGCGGATGCAGTCCACGAGTTCCTTCAGCTCGTCGTAGTGCCCCATGTAGCCGAACGGCCCGCGGTCCATGTCCGGGCCGGCGAAGGACCAGGTGCGCTCGACCGACTGGAGATTCTTCATCAGGTGGCATTCCTTGAAGCGCTTCGCCAGGAACACGCAGCGGTCCTTGCCGAACAACTGGTAATGGTACTTGGTCATCAGCGCGTTGTAAGCGCGGCCGTGCTGGAGGTAGGTATGGACGCTCTTGTCGGCGAAGGTCAGCACGGCGGAAAAGGAATCCACCGGCAGGTGCGGATCGAGGTCCCACGCCTGCACGCCGGAGGCGTACACGGCGGCCAGCGGCGACTCGTGGAAGAGGTTCACGGCCAGATCAATGTTGTGGCACGCCTGGTTGGTGACGGTATCCGTGCACTGGCAGAAGGAGTAGAGCGGATCGGGGCACATGCGCTTGGCCATTTTCACCATGGGCGCCAGGCGGTTGCAGGTGCCGTGGATGAACTTGACGCCGGACGCCTCGACGACGCGAACCGTCTCGAGCGCGTCGGACAATTCGACGGCGATCGGCTTCTCGACGAAAATATGCTTTCCAGCCTTCGCCGCGGCCTGGACGAGCTGCGGGTGAAGGCGCGGTCCCACCTGGATCAGGACGCCGTCAATCGTCCGGTCCTCCATGATTCTGCCGGCGTCCGCGGTGGCGTACTCGCCGCCGTGGACTTTGAGGAGCGCCTTGGCCTTGTCTTCGTCAATATCGCAGTAGGCCACGGTTTTCGCGCCGGGGATCGCCGCCATATTCGGGCAGTGGACCTGGGTCGCCATGCCGCCGCAGCCGATGACGCCGAAACGCAGGGACTTGCTCTCGCCGGACATGCCCGCCGCTCCTTTTTCTATTTTGCGTTCGACGCGCGTCGCGCGGGCGACTGGGCCGCGGCCAGTTGCGCCTTGAAGAACCGGACGTCGCGGCGCATCGTCTCCATGAACGCCTCGGGCGCGACCTGGAATTCGCAATGCACGGAGAGCGGCCCGTCGTACCCGATGCGGACCAATTCATCTAAGACCGTCGTCCAATCCACCAGGCCCTCGCCGCCCGGGACGAACTCCGCCACGCACGAGCCGTGATCATTTTTCGGCTTCCGTGTGAGGCTGACGTCCTTCAGGGCCACGATGCTCAACTGGCTCCGGACCATGGCCAGGCCCGTCCGGAACTCTTCGCCCTCGATCGCCATGTGGCCGGGGTCAATGTAGGCGCCGATGTACTGCGGGTCGAACCCGTGGATCAGGTGCGCCAGCGCGGCGCAGTTCAACCCCATGCAGCGCACGGAGTGCGTGTGATAGCAGATCCGCACGCCATATCGCCGGCCGAGCGCCTGCCATCCTTCGAACAGGCGCCGGATGCGGTCCACTTCCTTCCAGTAATCCTGCTTGATCGGATCGAAGGCGAAGTAGCCGAGCTTGATCAGGCGCACGTCGGCCTTGTCCATGGCGGCGAGGATCGGCTCCGCCGTCGGGTGGTCCGGCGACAGCAGGTCGAAGTTCCCGGTGACCATCGGAATGGCCAGCCCGGCGCGCTGCATCGTCCGGACCATCTCCGACAGCGCCTGCGCGGCGTTTTCGGGATTGACCGGGTAGCCTGGACGCACGCACAGGTCGAATCCCTCGACTCCCGACTCGGCGGCCAGCGCGGTCAACTCGTCGGGCGACTTGTCCTTGAACATTTTCGAGAAAAGGATGACGCGCACGGTGTCCTCGCTTTCTTTCAGGGTGACGCGGTCAGGACTTCTGCATGTTGCTTTCGGGACACGATACTAGGCAGATCGCACAGGGAAATCAAGCTTGAACAGCTCGTTGAAGAGGTGCGGCAGACGCCCCTCGCGTCTGCGGGCGCGCCGCTTGTAGTGGCGCCGTCAGGCGCTCATTCGGATGCCCTGACGGGCACACTACGAGCAACGGAAAGCGACGGCCGGAACGGGCAGCGGCCGCTGGATCCGCTCCACCTCGTAGCCGAACCCCGCGCCGCGGAGAGTGCTCAAATCCACTTCGCCTCCGCGCCGCCGATACAGGCCGGGATGGACCTCCGCTTCGGGACGCGAGGCCTCGGGATAGAACTGCATCGCGTTGGTCTCGACGCCCATGATGGTCCCGGCATGCGCGGCGAGGAGCACGTGCGGAACCTGCGCCAGCATCGGGTTGGTCAGGTCCTGCACCATCAGCGTCATGCCGTGCGCCCTGGCCCAGCACAGGCTCAGCAGCGCGCCGGTCTGCGTCTTGCACGTCTTCAGGGCGACGCCGCTCCAGCCGAGCGCGCGTCCCAGGGCGACCATGCGCCAGTCGTGCGCGCTCTCGTCCATGAAAAGCGGCTTGCGCGCCGAGACGCTGTGCACGTCAATCCGGTTGGCCTCCAAGTCGTACGGAAAGGGCTGCTCGACGTACAGGATCATGCCGTAGATGCGCGGCTGCTCGCGGAGCAGGCGGTCCAGAATCTCGTTCACGTAAGCGGGTTCCGTGACGGTGCAATTGAAATCCGCCGTCAGCCAATCGCTCCCGCACTCCATCGCGATCCGGCCCACTTGCAAGAGGCGCTGGAAGTCCCAGGCCGGATCGTTGCCGCGGAGCTTGACCTTCAGGCACTTGAGGCCGTCGCGCCGGATCCAGTCGGGCAGAAGGACCGGGTAGCCGTCATCCGGTTCCGAGCCGGTCATCTCGGATTTGTCGAGCAAGTCCTTACCGCCGACCAGGTGCCAGGCCGGCAGATGGTCGGGCCTGGGCCGGACGAGGAAATCCTCGGGGTACTTGCCCTCGAAAGAGAGCTTAGCTTCCTCATCCGGCTTGAGGAATTGCGCCAGGTCGCGGTTCATGAAGCGCCGGTTGTACGTCTGATAAACGGGAACCCGATGAAGCATTCCGTACGCGTCGTGGAGCGCGATGTCGAACGCGGAGCAGCAGACCAGCGCGGCCAGCCAGGGCATCGGCTCGCGGCCCGCTCGCGCGCGGTTAAACTCGCCGAAGAGGTCGCGCAACGGCCCTTCCTGGAAGGCGTATCCGATTTCCAGAGGATGCCCCGCAGCGGGAAAGCTCTTCCATCGCTGCGCAAGCCGGATGGAGAACTCCTTCAGGGCGGCATGGCGCTCCTCATAAGAGAGCGCGCCGGGCCAGACCCACTGAACGCTCAGCGGAGTCTCGCCGAACCCTTTCGCCGAACCGCCTGCGGAATCCTGGACGGCCACACACGCCCGCGCGCAGGTGACCGACGTGAGCGTTTCCGGGCCGAACTTCAGCGGCACGCGCGTCGTGACGGGGATGAAGTACAAAGACGCATCGCTCGCGCGCACATCCGTATGCTTTCCCATCAAGGCGCTCTCTTTCCTGACTCCATCCACCTGGCCCCATCCGGGGAAAAGAGGACTTTATCACTGAAAGGGCCATTGCACAATCCACAGGAGCGCCGGAATCCGGGCGGGGGTGCGGATGTTGCACGCCGTTTCGATCATCAGTCTTCTTGGGCGCGCGAGTTTCTGGGCGGCACGTGCAAAGGCTTGGCCGATCACTCGGCCAGCTCGCGCCGGCCTTCTTTCACCGTCGCCGCATCGAGCGGGATGTTGCCCCCGTCGGCAACGACTTGCTGCCCCTCTCGCGAGAGCAGGAACCGCAGGAACTCCGCCGCCGGGTCGCTGAACGGCCGGCGCGGGGGTTTGTTCACATAGATGTAGAGGAACCGGCTCAGCGGGTACTGATGGCTGCGGATATTCTCGGTTGTGGGGCCGCAGAAGCGCCCATCGGCCGCGGCCAGCGGAACCACCCGCACTCCCTTGCAGGCGAAGAAGATACTGGCAAATCCGATCGCTCCTGAATTCGCGGCGACGCCTTGCACAATCGAGGACCCGCCGCCCTCAACCCGCAATGCCAGCCGAAATTCGCCCCCATTGAGCGCCTGCTGCCGAAAGACCTGGCGGGCGCCATCCTGAGCGCCGTATCCGTACAGAGTGATCGGGCGATGGGTCCACTCGCCCGTCAGTCCGGCCTGGCCCCATGTCTCAATCGAATTCCCGCCCCGGCGCTGCGTCCGGGAAAAGATGCCGTCCAACTGCCCAAGCGTCAGCCCGGTTACGGGGTTTTTCTTCTCGACGTAGATTGCCAGGGCATCGGCGGCCACCTTGATCTCGGTGGGCGGGTAGCCGTACTTTTTCGTGAAACCCTGGATCTCCTCGGGGGCGAGTTCCCGACTCATCGGCACGATGTCCGCGCGGCCATCCAGAAGCGCCGAGGGGCCGATGCTCGTCAGGCTGGCCGTGATCTCCAGCGTCACATCCGGATAGATTTGACGAAACTCGGCCGCGAGGCGGGCCACGAGATTGGTGGTCGTGGATTCGCCGATGCTGGTAATCTTCCCCGTGAGAGCCGCTACGGGCACGTACGGCGGCAGGGCGTCAGACAAGGTGCTCGCGCCGCCCGCAGCCGCTTCGGCGCCCGGCGGGGTTCCGGCGATCCTGTCGGCAATCCGGCCGCGTTCCGGCGCTCCGGAACAGCCTGCCGCGAGCGCACCGATGAGAGCCGTGGTCAGCGCCAGGAGCAGTCGTTTCATTTGTGCAACCCCTCTCGACCCGCGCCGTTCGAGTCCGCTTTCCGGCGGCCCCCGTGGTCCACGGTGTGGTCAACGAGCGCTGCCGCATTGCTCGCCACCCTCATGAGGAGCCGGCGCATCAGTATGAAGGCGGTCGCCAGGCAGATGACGAGCATCACGAACAGGATGCCGAGGGCCGCGTAGGCTCGCCAGAAGAAATCGTTCACGACCTGCCGGCTCTGCTCGACCGCCTTCTTGACCCGCTCGTCGGCCGCCTCGTTCACCTGCTGAACCCGGCGGTTCCATTCCGACGAGCCGAGCAGTGCGTTCGACGACTTGAGGACATCGTTCACCTTATCCGCACTGACCGCCAGTTCCTTTATGCCCTCCGTGTACTCGCGGATGTCGAAGAGGCGTGACCCCGCGCCGGTGCTCCAGCGGTCCCACGAGTCGAACCGGGCAAAGAGGGTGTCTGCCGTCTTGAGCGCTTCTTTGAGCGAATCGTCGGCCGGTCCCAGGGCGGCGGCAAGCTGGTTCGCCTCGCTCAGGGCGGCCCTCATATTGGCGACGGTCGTGTCCGCCCGTTTCATCCGCTCGTCCAGCGCGGCGAGCAGGGCTTGCCGCTCGGCGGCGACGTTCTTCGGCAGTTGCTCGACCTGGTCGGTCAGGCGATGCACGTCCGCGAGGGCCTTGCCGACTTCGGGGGTGGCGAGCGCCGTATCCTGCAGCGCCTCGGCCTCCCAACGCAGCAGGGTGGGCCCGCGCTTGAGTTGGTAGAACATCCGCTCGGTGAGCAGGCGGGCCTCCTCGATGGCCTGACCTTCCCGGCCCACGTTGCCGAACAACCCGCCGGCCGCGAGCACCTCGGCGTCGGCGGACCTGCCGCGGCCGATGGCGAAGTTGGAGAAGCGGACGAAGTACACTTGCGCCATGTCGGGGTTGTGGCGCCGCCAGTCCCAGAGCAGGTAGTCCAGCAGGTCGAGCTGGTCGGGCCGGAGCACCTGGGCAGCGAGAGCCCAGGCTTCCACTCGGCCGTGGTGCAGGGCTCGGACCAGTACCTCGGCCCGGTCCCCGAAGACCTCCGTCGCGCGGTCGTCGTCAATCCACACCTGGCTGATCAATGTGGTGACCACCGTCAGGTCAAGCACCCGCGTGAACGCGTCGGCGTTGCTGGCAATGTCGTAGACGTTCGTGGCGCCATTGACCAGCAACTCCTGCGCTTCGCGGCGCTGAACCGGGTCGGGATTATCCTTCTTCAGGGCGTCGCAGGCGGAAGCGAGCAGGCCGGCGTAGCGATCGGCGAAAGCCCGTGTCAACTCGTCGAGTTCCGCCGACCTGATGGTGGGACCCCCTGAGGCCGGGCCGCCTTTCGCCGAGCCCGTGTTTGCCGGGCCGACCTGGCGCGGCGTGTCCTTCGTCGCGCCGCCCGGCGACAAGAAGCACCCCCCGCAAACAAACGCCATAAGCCAAACCGCCAACAGCGTGCGCAGCCGCAGGTTCACGGACATTCCCCCAACCGTCCTCAGGCGTCAAGCCTTTCCACACGAAGCCGCCGGAAGTCCTCTTTGCGCAGGCCGAACTGTTTCATTTTTTCGTAGAGCGATCGTTCCTGAATCCCGGCCCGCTTGGCGGCTTCGCCGATACGGCCGCCCGTGGCGAGCAGAACTCCCTCGATATACTGCCGCTCCAGGTCGGAGAGGAACGCGTCGCGCGCCTCGCGCAGCGGCCTGGCGAGCCATGTCTCCGGCAGTTGCAGGCGATGCGCCGAACCCGGCGCCGGAACCGTGGCCGGCGATGGCGCCGCCCGTTCGGCTTCGCGCGGGGTGGCCGTCCGCGCGATGGATTCCGGCAGGTTGTCCAGGGATATCTCCGTATCGTCGCACAGCAGGATGGCGCGCTCGAGCACGTTGTTCAGTTCGCGCACATTGCCGGGCCATGGATACCGGCACAGCGCCTGCATGGCCTGCGCGTTGATCCCCGTGATGTGCCGGCCCGTTTGTCGGGCGAGATAGCGGATCTGCTTTTCGACCAGGAGTGGAATATCCGCCCCGCGCTCGCGCAAAGGCGGGATGGTGATCGTCACGACGCTCAGCCGATGGTACAGGTCTCTTCTGAAGCGCCCGGTTTCGACCTCGGGCTCGAGGGGACGGTTGCTGGCCGCCATGACGCGGACGTCCACGCCGAAGGACTTCTCGCTGCCGATGGGCTGGATTTCGTGCTCCTGGAGGACGCGCAGCAGCTTCACCTGGAGATGGAGCGGAATCTCCCCGACTTCATCGAGGAACAGCGTGCCGCGATGGGCGATCTCGAACCACCCGCGGCGCGCCGCCGTGGCGCCGGTGAACGCGCCCCGCACGTGGCCGAAGAGTTCGCTTTCCAGCAACTGCTCCGGCAACGCGCCGCAGTTCAGCGCGACGAAGCGTCCCGAGGACCGCGGGCCTTCCGCGTGGATGGCGCACGCCAGGCGTTCTTTGCCGACGCCGGTTTCGCCCTCGATGAGCAAAGCGGTGTCGCTCCGCACCAGGCGCGGCACTACGTTCATGAAGACCGCCATGGCGGAACTCTTCGAGACGAAGTCCGCCAGCCGCGGCTCGGCCAGCGGCTGCGGGGCGAAAAAGCGCTTCTGCGCCAGCCGGCGGCGCTTCTCCAGCAACTTCTCGATCACGTCGCGCATCTGCTCGGCCGCCAGGCCCGAGAAGAGGACCGCGTCACAACCCGCCGCCATGAGCCTCGCACGCTCTTTGGGTTCGGCGTTGTCGAAAAGCACAACCGCCGCGGGCGAATCGGGACGGCTCTGCAACTCGTCCATCTTGTCTTTCAGCGGATTCGGCAGAAGGGACTGGCTGATGATCAGCACGTCGGCCGACTCCCGAACGATCCAGTCCCAGAGATCCTTCCGCGCGCGCGGCGCCTGGACCAGGACGTCCGGCCGCGCCAGAATCTCCTGGAGCTGCTGGCGCAGCACGGAATCCTGAACTGCAAGGATAATTCGGATGAGCATAGTCCCACGTCCGCAAGAGCCCAGTCAGACCCCATCTTCCCCAACTGCATTATGTTTCCGATTCTTTCGGATGTCAAGGCCCGATTCCCGGTTCTCCCGCACCGGGCCATTCGGCGGAGGGCCGGCGTAACTGCCCGATAACTACGGCGATATGGACGTGTCTCCGTTCCGTTCGTTCTACGGCACGAATATTGCGAGAGGCCACCGTTGAACGAGGCGTCATCGAAATCCGCGCAATTCAAAACGCGCAGGAGATTTTCATCTTCGCGCCGGCCAGAATGATTTGCAGACATGCGCCGGATAGATAAAAATAGTACGATATCGGTGAGCGATTCAAGGGGACGATAGTTTCGTGGTGAGGAACGCGCGTGAACGTACTGCTGGTCTGTCCGGAGTTCCCGGATACCTTCTGGAGTTTCAAGCATGCGATGAAGTTCGTCCGGAAGCGCGCGCTGTCGCCGCCGCTGGGGTTGCTCACCGTGGCGGCGCTCCTTCCGGAAGCCTGGCACAAGCGGCTGGTGGACCTGAATGTGACGCCTGATCTGAGCGAGGAGGACATGGCCTGGGCCGACATGGTCTTCGTCAGCGCCATGGCGGTTCAGCGATCGGCGGCGCATGCCGTGGCCCGGCGCTGCCGCGCGGCCGGAGTGCCGGTGGTGGCGGGCGGCCCGCTCTTCGCCGCCGAGCACGCGGACTTCCCCGAAGTGGACCATTTCGTCCTGAACGAGGCGGAACTCACGCTGCCGCCGTTCCTGCGGGACCTGGAGGCCGGGCGGCCCCAGCGCGTGTACGCCACGGCGGAGCTTGCGGACATCGAGAAGACCCCTGCGCCGCAGTGGGAGTTGCTCGACCTTAAGCAATACTTGCAAATGAGCATCCAGTACTCGCGCGGATGCCCCTTCGATTGCGAGTTCTGCAATGTGACGACGCTTTTCGGCCACCGGCCGCGCGCGAAGAGTGCGCCGCAGATGATTGCGGAACTGGATGCCCTGCACGCCCGGGGTTGGCGCGGCTCCGTCTTCTTCGTTGACGACAACTTCATCGGGAACAAGGCGCTGCTCAAGCGCGAGTTGCTGCCCGCCCTGATCGAATGGCAGGGCCAAGGGCGCGGGATTACCTTCAACACCCAGGCCACCGTAAACCTGGCCGACGACCCGGAACTCATGCGGATGATGACCGGCGCCGGGTTCGACATGGTGTTCGTGGGGATCGAGACGCCGGATGAGGACTGCCTGCGGGAATGCAACAAGAAGCAGAACACCGGGCGCGACCTGGTGGCGGACGTGAGAAAGATTCAGCGCGCAGGCTTGCAGGTGCAGGGCGGGTTCATCGTCGGGTTCGACAGCGACACGCCCTCCATCTTCGGGCGGCAGATCGAGTTCATCCAGGAGAGCGGCATCGCGATGGCGATGGTCGGCCTGTTGCAGGCTCCGCCCGGCACTCGCCTCTTCGAGCGTCTGCGGCGGGAAAACCGTATTGTCGGGTTCGGCTCGGGCGACAACGTGGACGGCTCGACGAACATCGTCCCGCGAATGCCGCCGAGCGCGCTGCACGAGGGCTATCAGCGGATCCTGAACCACATCTACTCGCCCGAGAACCATTACCAGCGCGTCAAGACCTTCCTGCGCGAGTACCGCGCGCCGGCGCTCAAGACGCCCGTGAGCGTGGGCCGGTGCGGCGCATTCGCGCGCACCATCCTGCGGCTGGGAATCATCGGCAGGGGGCGCTGGCAGTACTGGAAGCTGCTGGGCTGGACGATTTTCCGCCGGCCGCGCCTGCTGCCGCTGGCCGTCACATTGGCGATCTGCGGTTACCACTTCCGCCGGGTGGCCGAATTGAACGATCGCGCGCGGAAACAGGCCGCCGCGGCTCCGGGTCAGGACAACGTTGCAACCGTGACGCGCACGGCGCCGCGCCGCATTTCTTTTTCCATTGAGGGAGGCCGCAATGATTAAGATGAAGACAATCCTTCATCCCACGGACTTTTCCGTACCGTCCAACTACGCGCTCGAATATGCCGTCGTTTGCGCAAAGGAATTCGGGGCCAAGCTCTGTATCCTGCATGTGATCCATGATGTCCAGATCGGAACGTACATCGGTTTGTCTACGCTTCCGTCGCCGGTCCAGCTCGGGATAGAGCCGGATCAAATCATGGCAGAGATCGAGAAACAGGTGACCCAGGCGCTGCAGGAGATCCTTCCGCCGGAAGTCCGGGGCACGGTCCCGGTCCAATACCTGATCCGTCACGGCGCGCCGTTCCTGGAGATCATCCGGTGCGCCGATCAGATCGAGGCCGACATGATCGTCTGCGGCACCCATGGCCGCACCGGGCTGAAACATGCGATCATCGGTTCCGTGGCGGAGAAGGTCGTGCGCAAGTCGCGGTGTCCGGTGCTCTCCATACGGCATCCCGAGCACAAGTTCGAAATGCCGATCGGGGCGTGAGGAGATACAAGAGGGTGCAATGAAAGTCAGTCCTTCCGCGGGAAAACCGCCGGTGCCGGGGACGCTGGTGAACGTCCCAAGGCTCGTCACGGCGTATTACGTCGAGGTTCCCGATCCGTCGGTCCCTGCGCAACGGGTTGCATTCGGCACGTCGGGCCATCGCGGGTCCGCGTTCGACAAGGCGTTCAACGAATCTCACATCCTTGCGATCACGCAGGCGATTTGCCTGTACCGGAAGCAGAAGAAGATCGCCGGCCCGCTGTTTCTCGGCATGGACACGCATGCGCTTTCCGAGCCGGCCTCTGCCAGCGCGCTGGAGGTGCTCGCGGCGAACGGGGTGGAAGCCATGATCGCGGAAGGCGATGAATATACTCCGACGCCGGCCGTGTCCCACGCGATCCTCACGTACAACCGCGGGCGCAGCGCCGGGCTGGCCGACGGCATCGTCATCACGCCGTCGCACAATCCGCCGGAGGACGGCGGGTTCAAATACGATCCGCCCAGCGGAGGGCCGGCGGAGAGCGGCGTGACCGGCTGGATCGAGGCCAAGGCGAACGAGTTGCTCGAATCCGGCCTTCGAGGGGTGAAGCGGCTCCCGTACGAGAAAGCTCTGCACGCGGCGACGACTCATCGGCATGACTATCTGAATGCCTACGTCGGCGACCTCGGCAATGTGATTGACATGGAGGCGATTCGCGGCGCGAAGATCAGCCTGGGCGTGGATCCGCTCGGCGGCGCCGGGGTCTATTATTGGGCGCCGATCGCCGAGCGCTACGGGTTGAACCTCACCGTGGTCAACGAGACCGTGGATCCGACTTTCCGATTCATGACGGTGGACTGGGACGGCCGGATCCGCACGGACCCGTCGTCGCCCTATGCCATGCAGAAGCTGATCGCCCTGAAGGACCGTTTCGAGATCGCCTTCGCCTGCGACGCCGACCACGACCGGCACGGGATCGTCACCCGCAGCGCAGGACTGCTGCCGCCCAACCACTACCTGGCCGCCGCCATCATCTATCTCTTCCAGCACCGGCCGCAGTGGCGCGAGGATGCGGCGGTCGGCAAGACGGTGGTGAGCAGCGGGATGATTGATCGCGTCGCCGCGAAGCTGGGCAGGAAGCTCTACGAAGTGCCGGTCGGGTTCAAGTGGTTTGTGGACGGCCTGCTCGACGGCTCGCTGGGCTTCGGCGGCGAGGAGAGCGCCGGCGCGTCTTTCCTTCGCCTGAACGGCGGCGTGTGGACGACGGACAAGGACGGGATCGTCCCGGCTTTGCTGGCGGCGGAGATCATGGCCCGAATGGGCAAGGATCCCGGCGAAATCTACGGCGAACTCACGCGCGAGTTCGGCGAGCCCCTCTATGACCGCGTCGAGGCGCCGGCCACTCCGGAGCAGAAGAAAAAACTCGGGAAACTTTCGGCGAAGCAGGTCCGGAGCACCGACCTGGCCGGCGAAAAAATCCGCACCCTCCTCACTCACGCGCCGGGCAACGGTGCGCCCATCGGCGGGTTGAAAGTCGTGGCGGAAAGCGGTTGGTTCGCGGCGCGTCCGTCCGGGACGGAGGACATCTACAAGATCTACGCGGAGAGCTTCCGTGGAGCGGACCATCTGCGCCGCATCCTGGAGGAAGCGCAGACCATCGTCAACGATGCTTTGGCCGCCGCGCCGCAGTGACGAGCCGGGCTACGGGGGAAAAGACGGTGAGTAAAGCGACGGCAATCACCTGCCTGTTTCTGGATATCGGAGGTGTCCTGCTCACCGACGGGTGGGATCACCATGCCCGCAAGCGGGCGGCGACGCACTTCAGGCTGAAGTGGACCGAGATGGAGGATCGGCATCGTCTGACCTCCGATACCTACGAAGAGGGAAAGCTCACGCTGGAAGAATACTTGGACCGCGTGGTCTTCTGCGAAAAGCGGCCGTTCACCCGGGCGCAGTTTCGGCGCTTCATGTTCGCGCAATCGAAATCTTATCCCCGGATGATCGAGTGGGTACGCAAACTCAAGGAAAAGTACGGGCTGAAGATCGTCGTGGTCAGCAACGAAGCGCGGGAATTGAATTCTCACCGGATTCGGAAGTTCAAGCTGGATGAGTTCGTGGACTGCTTTATTTCCTCCTGCTTCGTCCACGTCCGCAAGCCCGACGCGGACATCTTTCGGCTTGCGCTGGACATCGCCCAGGCGCGGACACGGCAGGTCGTCTATATCGAAAACACCCCGATGTTCGTCCAGATCGCGGAAGGTTTGGGAATCCGAAGCATTCTTCACACGGACTACAGGTCCACGCGCGCGAAGCTGGCCTCGTTCGGACTGCGGACTAACGACGGAGCCATCCATGAAACCGGCTAAGCCGCACATCCTGACGATCAACGGCGGCTCATCGTCCATCAAGTTCGCGCTCTTCGAGGCGGGCGTTTCGCCGCGGCGGATTTTGGAGGGCGCGTTGGAGCGGATTGGACTGCCGGAGGCTGTCCTGCGGGTGAAAGGTTCGAACCCGGCGGACAACTTTTCGCGGCCGGTGACGGCGCCGGATCACACGACCGCGGTGGGCGTGTTGATGGATTGGATCGAGGAGCGCGGCGGGCGCGATTCATTGACCGCGGTGGGGCATCGCGTGGTGCATGGCGGGCCGAAGTACAGCGAGCCGCAGCGGATCACCCCGGAAATGGTCCAGGAGCTGCACCGGCTCAGTCCATTCGATCCGGACCATCTGCCGGAGGAGATCCTGTTGACCGAGGCGTTCCATCGCCGATTTCCCGATCTGCCCCAGGTGGCGTGTTTCGACACGGCTTTCCACCATGACCTGCCGCGGGTGGCCCGTCTGTTGCCGATCCCGCGCCGGTACGAGGCGCAGGGCGTGCGGCGGTACGGGTTTCACGGGTTGTCGTATGCGTTTCTGATCGGAGAACTGGCCCGCCTGGCCGGAACAAAAGCGGCGCATGGCCGGGTCATCCTCGCCCATCTCGGCAACGGCGCGAGCCTGGCGGCGGTCCGCGACGGTAAATCCGTGGACACCAGCATGAGTTTCACCCCGACCGCCGGGATACCGATGAGCACCCGCTCCGGCGACCTCGACCCCGGACTGGTCTGGTACCTGGCGCGCACTGAGAAAATGAGCGCGAAGCAATTCAACGAGATGGTCAATTTTCAGTCCGGGCTGCTCGGCGTGTCCGAGACTAGTTCCGACATGCGCGACTTGCTCGACCGCGAAAAACAGGACGTGCGGGCGGCGGAAGCGGTCGCGATGTTCTGCTACCAGGCCAGGAAATGGATCGGCGCCTTCGCGGCGGCGCTGGGCGGGCTGGACACGCTGGTATTCGCCGGGGGCATCGGAGAGAATGCGCCCACGGTCCGCGCCCGGATTTGCGATGGCCTGGGATTCCTCGGAATCGAACTCGACGCTGAGCGCAACGCCGCGAACGAGGGCGTGATTTCCGCCGCGGCCGGCCGAGTTGCGGTTCGCGTCATTCACACGGACGAAGAGCACATGATCGCCAAGACGGTTTGCCGCGTTCTCGGCTTGGCTGAAAAAGGGAGAATGGCGCCATGAAGACAAAAACTCTTTCGCCGGACCTGCTCCACAAGATGAATGCCTACTGGCGCGCCGCCAACTATCTCTCGGTCGGGCAGATTTATCTCTACGACAACCCGCTGCTGAAGCGGCCGCTGAAACTGTCGCACGTGAAGCCGCTGGTGGTCGGGCATTGGGGCACGACGCCGGGCCAGAACTTCATCTACGTGCATTTGAACCGGGTCATTAAGAAGTATGACCTGGACATGATCTACATCGCCGGTCCCGGTCACGGCGGCCCGGCGCTGGTGGGCAATACCTACCTCGAAGGCAGCTACAGCGAGATTTATCCGAACATCAGCCAGGACGAAGCCGGGCTGAAAAAGCTGTTCACGCAATTCTCGTTCCCCGGCGGGATTTCCAGCCATGTTTCGCCGGAGACGCCGGGCTCGATTCACGAAGGCGGCGAACTGGGATATTCGCTCAGCCATGCCTTCGGGGCCGCGTTCGACAATCCGGACTTGGTCGTCGCCTGCATCGTGGGCGATGGCGAGGCGGAGACGGGGCCGCTGGCCACCGCCTGGCAGTCCAATAAATTCCTCAACCCGATCACCGACGGCGCCGTGCTGCCGATTCTGCACCTCAACGGGTACAAGATCAGCAACCCGACCGTCCTGGCGCGCATCGAGCACGAGGAACTGGAGCAATTTCTGCGAGGCTGCGGCTGGACGCCGCACTTCGTGGAAGGCGATCAGCCGGAAGAGATGCATCAGCTTATGGCCGGCACTTTGGAAAAAGCCGTCGAGGCCATTCGACAAATCCAACGCAATGCGCGGAGCAGGAACGACGCGGCTCGGCCGCGCTGGCCGATGATCGTCCTGAGATCGCCCAAGGGCTGGACGGGGCCGAAAGTCGTGGACGGTCTGCCCTGCGAGGGCACGTTCCGATCGCACCAGGTGCCGCTGCTGGTTGATCCCAAGCATCCTGCGCATCTCAAGCAGCTCGAAAGCTGGATGAAAAGCTACAAGGCGGAGGAGTTGTTCGACGAGGCCGGCCGGCTCATGCCGGAATTGGCCGAGCTGGCGCCCAAGGGCGACCGGCGGATGGGCGCCAATCCGCACGCCAACGGCGGCATTCTGCTTCGCGACCTGCGAATGCCGGACTTCCGCGTCCATGCGGTGAAGGTGCCGTCGCCCGGGGCCGTTGACGGCCAGGATACGCTCGTGCTGGGCAAGTTCCTGCGTGACGTGGCCAAGGTCAATCAGGACCAGCATAATTTCCGGATCTTCGGTCCCGATGAGACGCTCTCGAATCTCCTGGGCGCGGTCTTCGAAGTCACCGATCGCCAGTGGGACGCCCGCACGGCGAAGAATGACGAATTCCTCGCGCCCGCCGGACGCGTGCTGGACTCGATGCTCAGCGAACACCAGTGCGAAGGCTGGCTGGAAGGTTACCTGCTCACCGGCCGGCACGGGTTGTTCAACTGCTACGAGGCGTTCATCCACATCATTGACTCGATGTTCAACCAGCACGCCAAGTGGCTGAAGATCACCGCGCAACTGCCGTGGCGGCGGAAGATCGCCTCGCTGAACTATCTGCTCGCCTCCCACGTCTGGCAGCAGGATCACAACGGCTTCACCCACCAGGACCCCGGCTTCCTCGACCATGTCATCAACAAGAAGGCCGATATCGTGCGCGTCTACCTTCCGCCGGATGCCAACTGCCTGCTGTCGGTGATGGACCACTGCCTGCGGAGCCGACACTATGTGAACGTGGTGGTTGCGGGAAAACATGCGCTGCCCCAATGGCTGACCATGGACGCCGCAGTGGTGCATTGCACGGAAGGAATTGGCATCTGGCCATGGGCCAGCAACGACCAGGGCACCGAGCCGGACGTGGTCATGGCCTGTTGCGGAGACACGCCCACACTGGAGATCTTGGCGGCCGTGTCCATCCTTCGCAAACATCTGCCCGAGCTGAAAATCCGCGTGATCAATGTCGTGGACCTCATGAAGTTGGAGCCCAGCACAGAGCACCCGCACGGGCTGAGCGACAGAGATTACGACTCGCTCTTCACGAAAAACAAGCACATCATCTTTGGCTTTCACGGCTACCCCTGGCTGATCCACCGGCTGACCTACCGCCGGACCAACCGCAATCTGCACGTCCGAGGCTACAAGGAAGAGGGCACGATCACGACGGCCTTCGACATGAGGGTGCAGAACGAACTCGACCGGTTCCACCTGGTGCAGGACGTGGTGGATCGGCTCCCGCACTTGGGCGCCAAAGGGGCCTATTTGAAGCAGATGGTGCAGGACAAGCTCATCGAGCACAAGCAGTACATTGACAAGCACGGCCAGGACATGCCGGAAATCCGCAACTGGAAATGGAGGACGCCCAAGTGAATGCGCAGGGGCTTATAAAGACCGCCCGAGCGCTGGTCGCCGGCGACAAGGGCCTGCTGGCGATGGACGAGAGCAATCCGACCTGCAACAAGCGGTTTGCCAAGTTGGGGATTCCCCAGACGCCGGAGGCCCGGCGCGCCTATCGCGAGATGATTGTGACCACGCCCGGGCTCGGCGAGAGCATCAGCGGCGCGATCCTCTATGATGAGACAATCCGCCAGCAGAAGAAAGACGGCACTCCCTTTCTTAAAGCCGTGGCCGATGCGGGGATCATTCCGGGCATCAAAGTGGACGCCGGCGCAAAGGACATGGCCGCTCATCCCGGAGAAAAAATCACCGAAGGCCTGGACGGGTTGCGCGAGCGCCTGGCCGAATACTCTCGAATGGGCCTCCGTTTTGCCAAGTGGCGCGCGGTGATCGCCATCGGCGGCGGCATTCCCACCCGCGGTTGCATCGAGGCCAACGCGCAGGCGCTGGCTCGCTACGCAGCGCTCTGCCAGGAAGCCGGATTGGTGCCCATCGTCGAGCCGGAAGTGCTCATGGACGGCGATCATATCCTGGCGCGCTGTTTCGAAGTGACGGAGGAAACACTGCGGGCGGTCTTTCACCAGCTTTACACGCAAGGGGTGATGCTTGAGGGCGCGCTCCTGAAGCCGAACATGGTCCTTCCGGGATTGGCCTGCGCGAAGCAGGAATCGGTGGACGAGGTGGCCGACGCTACGGTGCGGTGCCTCCTGCGGGCCGTCCCTGCGGCCGTTCCGGGGATTACGTTCCTGTCGGGCGGCCAGACCAGCGAACTGGCCTCCGCCCGCTTGAATGCCATGAATGTCCGGTTCAAGTCGCGGCTGCCCTGGGCACTGGCGTTTTCGTTCGCCCGCGCCATCCAGCAGCCGGCGTTGGAGATTTGGAAGGGCAACGAGGCCAACGTGCCGGCGGCGCAGAAAGCTCTCTATCACCGGGCGAAGTGCAACCGGGCTGCGCGCCGCGGCGAATATAATGCTGCGATGGAAAGGGCATGAGCATGAAGACAAGCATCCCGCCGCTCACCACGCTTGCGGCCTGGAAGGCTCTCGAAGCGCATTACTCTAAAGTCCGGGAGCTGCATCTTCGCCAGCTCTTCGCGGACGATCCCAAGCGCGGCGAGCGCATGACCGTCGAGGCCGCCGGTATCTACTTTGATTATTCGAAGCACCGCATCACCGACGAGACGCTCAGACTGCTTCTGCAATTGGCGGAGGAGTCCGGCTTGCGGGACCGCATCCAGGCCATGTTCCGCGGCGAGAAGATCAACGTCACGGAGAAACGCGCCGTCCTGCACATTGCCCTGCGCGCGCCCAAAGGGCAATCCATCGTCGTGGACGGCGAAGACGTCGTGCCGCAGGTCCATGCCGTGCTCGACAAAATGGCCGACTTCTCCATCCGGCTGCGCAGCGGGGAATGGAAGGGCCACACCGGCAGGCCGATCCGCAACGTCGTCAACATCGGCATCGGCGGGTCCGACCTCGGGCCCGTGATGGCGTACGAGGCGTTGCGGCATTACTGCCAGCGCAACCTGACGTTTCGTTTCGTCTCCAACATTGACGGCACCGACTTCGCCGAGGCCGTCGGCGATCTCGACGCCGAGGAGACGCTGTTCATCGTCTCGTCGAAGACCTTCACGACCCTGGAGACGATGACCAACGCGCGCACCGCCCGCGATTGGGCCCTCAAGTCTTTGAAGGATCCCGCCGCCGTGGCAAAACATTTCGTCGCCGTCTCGACCAACGCCGCTGAAGTGGCCAAGTTCGGCATAGATACCGCGAACATGTTCGAGTTCTGGGACTGGGTCGGCGGGCGGTACTCCATGGACTCCGCGATCGGCCTCTCGACGATGATCGCCGTCGGCCCCGATCATTTCCGCGCGATGCTCGACGGCTTCCGCGAGATGGACGAGCATTTCCGCACCGCGCCCTTCGAGCGCAACCTGCCGGTGCTGATGGGACTCCTGGGCCTCTGGTACAACAACTTCTTCGGCGCGCAGACCGTAGCGGTCCTTCCGTATGAGCAGTACCTGAAGCGCTTCCCGGCTTACCTCCAGCAGTTGACGATGGAGAGCAACGGCAAGCGCGTCACGCTGGACGGGACCGAGGCCGCCTGGCAGACCGGGCCGATCTACTGGGGCGAGCCGGGCACCAACGGCCAGCATTCCTTCTACCAACTGATCCACCAGGGGACCAAGCTGATCCCTTGCGACTTCATCGCGTTCACTCAGCCGCTGAACCCGCTCGGCCGCCACCACGACTTGCTCCTGGCCAACGTGTTCGCCCAGGCGGAGGCGCTGGCGTTCGGCAAAACGCCGCAGCAGGTCCAGGCCGAAGGCATACCCGCGTGGCTGGCGCCGCACCGGACCTTCGAGGGCAACCGCCCGTCCAGCACGATGCTCCTTGAACGGCTGACTCCGGCGGCGCTGGGGAAACTCGTCGCGCTGTACGAGCACAGCGTCTTCACCCAGGGCGCCATCTGGCGCATTGACTCGTTCGACCAGTGGGGCGTCGAGCTGGGCAAGGCGCTTGCCGCGCGCATCATCCCCGAACTTGAGGCCGGCGCCGAGCGCCCGCTCGCCCACGATAGCTCGACCAACGCGCTGATCTATCGCCTCCGGAAATCCAAAGAATCGAAGCCGAATCCGAAGCCGGAATCAGGCGCGAAGAATGCCGTGGCCGCGCAGTTCTTGATGTACGTCGGCACGTACACCGGCAAAGGCTCGAAGGGCATCTATCTTTATCGGTTCGACACGGCCTCCGGCGAACTGAAAGCGGCCGGCCTGGCCGCGGAACTGGGCAATCCCACGTTCCTGGCCATTCACCCGCAAAGGCGCTTTCTCTACGCCGTCGGCGAGGCCCGCGACGGGTCCGTCAATGCCTTCGCCATCGCGCCCGGGACCGGCGCGCTGACCTTCCTCAACCGGCAATCGTCGCACGGCGCCGGACCTTGCCACGTGAGCGTGGACCGCACCGGCCGGTTCGCGCTCGTCGCGAATTACTCGTCGGGAAGCGTGGCCATCCTTCCGATCCGGGACGACGGCCGTGTCGGCGAGGCG
The DNA here is from genome assembly GCA_050015075.1 of Candidatus Brocadiia bacterium. Taxonomy (GTDB): domain Bacteria; phylum Planctomycetota; class Brocadiia; order CAIUPP01; family CAIUPP01; genus JBEKCB01. The sequence goes on from JBEKCB010000043.1 coordinate 19,438, forward strand.
ACGGACTGGGTCCAGCATCCGGGGCCGATCAGCGACCGCCAGCAGCCGGGCAGCCCGCACGCGCACTCGATCACGCTCTCGCCGGACAATCGGTTCGCCCTTGTCGCGGACCTCGGGCTGGACCGCGTCATCGTCTACCGGCTCGACCTCGCGGCAGGGCGCTTGCTGCCGAACGATCCGCCCTCGGCGTCGCTCAAGCCGGGCGCGGGACCGCGCCACCTGGCGTTCCACCCGACGCGCCCGTTCGTTTACGTCATCAATGAACTCGACAGCACCATGACCGCGTTCGCCTGGGACGCGCCGCGCGGCGCGCTGCAGGCGGTCCAGACCGCTTCAACGCTGCCGCCCGATTTCCGGGGCAAGAACACCTGCGCCGACGTCCACGTCAGCCCCTCCGGCCGGTTCCTCTACGGATCGAACCGCGGCCATGACAGCATCGCCATCTTCGCCCTCAACGAGAGCGACGGCGCCTTCTCGCTGATCGGCCACGAGCCGACGCAGGGCAAATGCCCGCGCAACTTCGCCATTGACCCGACCGGCGCCTGGCTGCTCGCCGCCAACCAGGACAGCGACTCCATCGTCATCTTCCGCATTGACTCCGAAACCGGCCGCCTGTCGCCCACCGGCCAGGCGGCCAATGTGTCCATGCCGGTGTGCCTGAAGTTCATGGCGAGCGAGTGAAGGCGGGAACATATGTAGCTTGCGCATCTCAATCAGAAATACAGTTTATGTGGCCGGAATTTCCGACAGGCTTGCTCGTAGATGTCCCCCGAATTCCGGAGCATCGGTTATTTCAGGTACGCCTTCTCGACTTTCCGCAGCCCGGCCACGATCCGGCGCACGTGAGTCGGGGTCAAGTTCTCGTGGAAGGAAAGCGCGAAGTGACGCGCATCGGTGGCGCGGATGTTCGGCGTGAGATAAAGCTTGTCGGCATTACCCTTGTACATCGGACAGGTCCAGGGATAGCCGCTCGTGCCGAAAACGGCGCGGTTCTTGTACCAGGGATGCTCGGTGAACAGGTGGAAGTAGCTGGGCGACACGGGTATCCCCTCCGCCGCTACGGCCTTGACGAAGGTTGCCTTGTCGCAGGAGAGCCTGTCAAGCTGCAGCCTGCAGAAGAGAAACCATGGGCTTGGCTTGGCGTGCCGTGGCGCCGGCATCAGGCGAACCGTGGCCAGGCGGCGGCACTCCCGGGCCAATAGCGTCGCGATCTTCTGGCGCGCTGCGATGATCTTCGGGAGCCGCTTAAGCTGCGCCCGGCCCACGCAGGCGGCTAAGTCGTTGAGGTTAAAGTTGAGCGAACAGACGACGTTCCCGGCGGTTGCCGGAAGGTTGAACGGCTTACCGCGGTCGGAGTAGCGCCGGACCATCCAATAGAGCGCCTCGTCCCTGGTGAAGACCACGCCGCCCTGGGCGGCGGTGGCATGGTGCTTGCCCGACATGGTGGAAAACGCTCCGAGCGTGCCCCAGGTTCCCACGTGCCGGCCTTTGTATCGGGCGCCGTGAGCCTGGGCACAGTCTTCGATGACCGGGAGATCGCGGGCTTTCGCGACCTCCATGATCGGACCGATTTCGGCTGGAATGCCCGCGATGTGGGCCACGATGATCGCGCGCGTATGTCGCGTGATGCGCGCCTCGATCTGGTCGGGGCCGGCGTTGTAAGAGTCAAGGGCGCTGTCGGCGGGGATGGGAATCAAGTTGCACAAGGGTACCGGCATCACGCCGCCCGGATCCGTGATCGGCGGGCAGATCACTTCGCCGAAGGGCTCCAGTTCCAGTGCGCGCAGAGCCACGTAGACGGCGCTCGTGCCGGAGTTGACCGCGTCGGCGTATCCCCCGCCCAAAAACCGGGCAAATTCCTTGCAGTAGGCTTCCTCGTCCGGACCGTCGTAGCCGAAGGCGTCGCCTGTGGCCAAGCTCCGGTCGAAGAGGGCCGCGGCCGCCGTTTTTTCCTGTGTTGTGAACAGCCTGCGCACCGGCCAGCGACTAAGCGCCTTGGGTCCGCCGTTGATTGCCAATCTCTGTTCGTTCATAAAACCTGGACAGTCACCAAAACCTGGGGACAGTCAACTTATTCTTGCCATCCTCTCTTGGCTGGCGATGGCCCTTTCGTCGTTGGCTTTCCTTCGCATCAAAGGAATATACGCTTAGATCGTCCGATGTCAACCCCGGTGCGCGGTCTCCCTTTCAGGCGCGGCCTTCTGCAGCCGGAAAAAGCGGTGGACCGGGTTTTCCCAGGGCCTGAACGTGTGCTCCACCTGGAATCCGGCGGCCGTTATACGGTCCATGACCTGCGCCAGGGGAAAACCCTTTTTGTTGACCGCCCAATAGTGTTGACCATCGAATTGATGAGCGATCGGTGTCCAGAACGGCCGCCGGCACACTCGGCGCGGCAGGAGCATCGGGATATTCAAAAGGAAATAGCCCCCTCTGTCCGGCAGGCTGATGATTGCCTTTGCGCGGCAGACTCTGTGTATTTCGGCGAGCGCGCGCGGGAAAAGCTCCCAGGGGATGTGTTCCAGCACTTCGAAGCAGGCGACCACGTCGCAGGACCCGTCGGCGAGCGGCATGTCGGTGACTGAGGCCACGATGTCGGGATGGAGCGATTCGTCGAAGTCGAGGGTGGTGACGCTCAGGCCCGCCTCTCTGAGAGCATACGCGACGATGCCGTTGCCGATGCCGATTTCGAGCACATTGCGCGGGGCGAGGCGGAGCACTTCCTGGATTTGATAACCGTACGAAGCGAACCGCTCCGGGGTGAGATAGTCCTCCGTGAAGTAATGCTCCCTCGGCACTTGCGGCTTCAAGTCTTGTTTGTCGTCAGGGTTCATGTTGTTCGGCTGGACCTCCAGGCCTTAGATACTCCAGCATTTCGTGGTTTCGGCCTTGTTACTCCACCTCAAGGCCGACTTGCGTTGCCGGAAGTATCCACGGCAAGGATCCGGTAAAAGTATTCTTTGCCCACCTCGCCTTTGGAGTCCGTGAACGTCGTGGCGACGGTGGAACCGATCTGCGTCCTCGCGTCGGGGACGAACTCCGCCTGGTCCGAGCGGTAGATGCGGTAGTAGCAGAAATCCGGCGCGTCGCTCGCCTGCCAGGTCAGCCGGCGCGTGCCGTCGGCCGCCGGCTCGACTTTCAGGCCGCGGACCGGGGCGGGCGCGTTGTCCTGATAAGCCGTGGTGTAGACCGTGAGCGTCATCGGGCCGACCGTATCGGTCAAGCGGCCATCCTTCATGTCTACCGTTCGGGCCGGGGCCTGAAGGTCGCCGAAGGGATTCGTCGGAATGTTCGCGGGATCGTAAACGTACTTGCGGAAAGAGGCGGAGAACGGCGTCCCGTCCATCGTCACCGACAGCGGCGCCGCGCGGCTGTTGCGGTTGACCACGGCCAGCGACCACGTCCCGGCGCCCTGGTGCTGGATCGCCGCCGCCCGCAGTCGCGGATCGTTCACCGTGATGCCGTAGACCGTCGCCGGCCCGCGGAAAAATTTCGTCAGCAGGCCGTACGCGTAATAATGGTCCCGCGTGGAGTTGTCGCCGCCGCTCCACTTGAACACGCCCCATTTGTTGGCATAGACGTTGCCGGGCGGCACTCCGCCGCTCGGGCCGAAGCTGTCGGGAAAGTCGGCGAAAGTCCAGTAACCCATCGCGTAGATGCCGCCGTTGATCGCGGCGATGGCCGCCTCGGCGAGCTGGATCCCGACCAGCGGCTCCTGCGGCGTGCCGAACCAGGCGCAACTGTCCATCTCCTTGCCACCGACGCGCGTCCCCGGCGGGACCTGCTTGCAGCCGAACTCGCCGAGGATGAAATCCTTCCCGCGGCTGCGCGCCATCCCCGCGCCCCATTGCATCTTCGACAGGAACCACGGGTAGAACCGTTCGTCGTCGGGGGCGTAATCCGCGATGTACTCGTGCCCGCCGTAGACGCCGGTGATCTCGTCCATGTTCTTCGTCGCCCAGTCAATCGTGTCCCAGGCGCTGATCGGCGAGGCGTCGGTCGCCAGCAGGCGAATGTCCAGCTTGCGGGCCTTCAGCTCATCGAATATCGCCTGGTGATAAGTCTTGAACCGCGGCAAGTCGCCCGTGAGCGCCGCATACGGCCCGGCGCCCAGGCAAAGCTCGTTGGTCATGCAGTAGTCCTTGATGCCGGTCAGCCCCTTGGCGCGGACGAGGTACTCCAGGCTGTCGGCGACCTTGCGGGCGTAGGCGGCGAGGTCGGCGGCCGTCCGGCAGTCCTGCGGGTTCCAGGTGGTCACGTAAATCTCCGTGCCGGTCTCCTGCAGCCGGCCCAGGCGCGCCGCCACCTTGTCGAGCATCTGCCGGTCCCAGTTCCAGTCGTGGTACACGCGGGCGAAGGAGGGATTCAGCTCGCGCCAGCGCTTGACGATCACTTCGTCCAGGAGTTCCCGGCTCGCATCGTGCACGTGGTCGAAGACATCGAACCCCACGCCGCCGAATTTCGCCTGCACGACCTGGCCGGTGTGGACGACCACCTCGCGCTGCGCATCTCCGAGCTCCGGCCAGGCGGCGGGTTTCTCCGCCAGCGCGACCTGAGCATCGTCGAACCATGCCGTGCCGTGCGAATTGAGGACCAGCAGAAGCCGGGCCGAGGCCGCGTTTGCCGGCACCACCGCCTCGGCCGTCAGGCGATCCCAGCCGTCCTTCCCGTTCCGGCGCGAGACTTTGCTGTGGGCGATGTCCACGCGCTGCCCGCCGGCGCCGAGGAACTCCAGCGCCATGTAGGCGCCGTCCCCGTCCTCCACGCCGCGCGTCCGGACCCAGACCGTCGCCATCACGCGGTCGCGAGGCGCCAGGCCCTTGACCTCGTGATACAACTGCTGGTAATGGGGCGCAACGCCCGGCGCGATCGTGATCCGGGCCGACCGCGCGCCGCCGTGGCTCTGCTCCTTGTCGGCGGCGAACTCGGCCGGCCCGACGCGAGTCCATCCGTCCAGCCCCTCTTCGAACCCGCCGCTCAGCAGGACCGTCCCGGACCCGTTCGCGCCGGCGGACTCAGCCGGCCCGGCGGCGAAAGCGGCCGCGGCCAGAAGCGCCGTAATGGCGTACAAAACCGTCACCCGCGTCAAACTCGCCATAAGGCAATCGCTCCATGAAGCCGCCGTTCGGAATCTCAGATGCCGAATCCCACTCGGGCGCAACCATCAACTCCCGGATTTTGCCCCTCAGAATTCCCCATGTCAAGCCGAAGTCGGGCGGCAAAAGAAAATCGGCATTCCTCGTCAAGGCCCAGTCCAATCCAGCTCGCCGAAAAGCGCGCGCGCGAACCGCTCCGCAGCGCACTCCGCCCGTTTGAAGATGAACGGGTCACCCATGTCGCCGGCTAGTTACGTTACGTACCTAACCGGATACTCCCGGCGGTCGGCCGCCATCTCACAGGCGCCCTGGCCACTAGTTACGTTACGTACCTAGTCGGATACTCCCGGCGGTCGGCCGCCATCTCACAGGCGCCCTGGCCACTAGTTACGTTACGTACCTAGTCGGATACTCCCGGCATTCGGCCGCCATCTCACGGGCGCCCTGGCCACTAGTTACGTTACGTACCTAGCCGGATACTCCCGGCGGTCGGCCGCCATCTCACAGGCGCCCTGGCCACTAGTTACGTTACGTACCTAGTCGGATACTCCCGGCATTCGGCCGCCATCTTACGGGCGCCCCGGCCACTAGTTACGTTACGTAACTAGCGGATACTCCTGACGCGCAGGGGGAATGTCGCGCACGGCCGGGCGCGCTTTGGGAGCCCAGGCCGGGGATTCCGGCGGTGAGGCGTCGGCTCTGGAAGGTGATCCGGCGGGCTTCGACTTTCTTGCGCCGGCGGCGGCACTTTCCGCAGAGGCAGTCAAATCCAGCTCGCCGAAAAAAGCGCACGGAAACCGCTGCGAAGCGCACGGAAGCGCACTCAAGCCGCTCCCAAGCGCACCGAAACCGCTGGCAAGCGCACTCACGTTCCCCGCCCGCTCCACGCCGCAAATACGGGCTTATAATGTTAACGGCAACGAAGAAAGATTTTAACCGCCGATGGACGCAAATGAACGCAGATAAGGACCGTTTGCAAGTTTCTTATCGGCGTTCATCTGCGTTCATCGGCGGTTCCAAACGTTTTTTGGAGGCGAGGGCTATGGGCACGAGAAAGCAGGCGGCGGCGAGTCGGGAGAATGGGTTGAAGGGCGGAGTGAAGACCGATCGGGGCAAGGCGATTTCGCGCTTGAACGCGCGCAAGCATGGGATTTTCGTCTCCGCGCTGACGGAGCAGGACGCGGAGGAGGTCTATGTCATCGAGGACGAACTGATCGCCTCGCTGCGGCCGGTGGGCCGGGTGGAGGAGATGCTGGTCGAGAAGCTCGCGCTGACCTACCTGCGCATGCAGCGGTGCGCGCGGACCGAGGCGGAATTGCACGCGCGCACCTGGGCGGAGCCCCGCGAGGAACTGGAGCGGCATCGTTGGGAGCAGTTGGAGATGGAACGTCTTTACGGAGGCAGGGGCGTAGCGTTCCGGGAGGACGTGTTCGAGCGCATGGTCAGCCTCATTGAGTTGTACGACGCGCGCCTGACGAACCAGTTCCTGAAACTCCTGCACGAGATCGAGCGCATGCAGCGGCGTCGCGA
>JBEKCB010000044.1:0-25642 GCA_050015075.1 Candidatus Brocadiia bacterium
CGGCGCTGCGGCGCGGACTGCACGTCATCATGGAAAAGCCCATGACGCGCGACGCGCGCGAAGCGGCGGCCGTCATCCGCGAGGCCAAAAAGCGCCGGCGCGTCCTGACCGTCTATCAGCCCGCGCGCCTGGGGGCGGAATTCCAGCACCTGCGGCGCATCATCGCCACGGGCAAGATCGGCCGGATCGTCCACGTTCAGAACGGCATGTTCAGCCACTGGCGCCGGAACGACTGGCAGGCCCTGCGGAAGTACGGCGGCGGGATGCTCGCCAACTACGGCGCGCACGCGATAGACACCACGCTGCAGCTCATCGGCTACGACATCCAGCGGATCTTCTGCCACCGGCAGGTCGTCGCCTCGCTCGGCGACGCGGAAGACACCGTCACGCTCGTCCTGCAAACCCGCCGCGGAGTCCTCGGCGACGTTGAGATCAACCAGGCGTCCACCATCACTCCTTACCACCTGATCGTCTGGGGCACGACCGGCGCGCTCCGGTCGGACGGCAAGGAATTTTCCCTTCGCTACTACAACCCGAAGAAACTGCCGCCCATCCGCCTGAACAAGCGCCTGGCCAGCACGGGCCGCAAATACTACTGCGAGCAGATCAAGTTCGTGGAAGAGACCGTCAAGGTTGATCGGAGTCTGGCCGTGGACGTCTACGCCGACTTCGCCCGAGCCATCCGCACCGGCGCCGCGCCGTTCGCCAAGCCGGAGGAAACGTTAGCCGTCATGCGCATAATGGACAAATGCCGGCAGAGCGATCCGGTTATTTCGGACATGCGGAAATAAAAGGCCTCCCCCGTTTAGCGCTACGCAAGGGCGGCAAATCGCTCAGGCCGATTAGCGCAGATATTGGCATCTCTCTGCCGACAGTCTGTCGAACGTTGCGTCGCGTTTCATAACCGTAGCGGAACCAGCATCGAATAGTCGAGCTTTTCCTGCATCTTTTAGGCTCGAATCCGCGTCTCTAAAACATTTGTTTTTGAAATAGCCTCCGCCGGGGTCTCGGTTCAGATGTCCAGCACCCGTGACGTGGAAATCAAGTTGTGCAACAGGCTAGTTTCTGAAGAACTGTTTTCGAATCACCTCGGCGTCGCCTCGTAGGGAACGTAGAGTGTCAGCAACGGAACTTGCTCACTGTTGATTATCCTTTTGGGGCATGTAGACCGTCATCGTGTGAAGGTCGCCGTTTCGGAACTCGAAAGCCGCCCCACGGTCGCCCATCTTATATGTGAGGTTGGTAACCGTAACGCCCAATAGGTTGCCGTCGGTACGCTCCGTGGGTTGGCCGTAGGCGACAACGATATTTCTTATGGACGCCCCCCGCCGGATGCCCTTATCCGACTGCACGTTGGCCGCTTTATATTTGTTATACGGCGTAACCATAAAATTGAAGCTCCACACGATATTTGTCTTCTCGCTGACTGTTATGGCAACACCTTCGGTGAAATACTGGAGCTGATAGCGGCCATCATACGATTCCGATGTCGCATCCGGCGGGCCGAAAGTCTTAAGGAATTTCTCCTTGTCTATGCCGAGCGGGTAGAACGTATTGCCCTCGCTGAAGCCTATTTTATCGCCTGACGCATAGACTGTAAAGTCGCCTGCAAGAGTCGTCCGTGCCAAGGCCAATCCCAAGAGACAAAGGACAAGAATCAAGAGCGGCTTGTTCGCCTTGCTGAGCCTCACGGTAACCTCTCCTTAGAAATGCCTCATAATATGGAACACTACAGACTCGTTAGCACTTGCGTCGAGGACTATATCGCCATTGTCTTCCTTTCTGCCCAGAAATGTCGTTGTCAGATGCTCTTAGTCGTCTGACGAAGTTGCTGGTGAAGCAAACTCAATGTTCGAAGGACTTCATCCTCATAGTTAGACGTGCCGATAAGGTTTTGAAGTTCGGGGAGAACCTCGTCCCGGAAACTCAGCACCGTGACTGAATGCTTGCTCGTCTTGGCATACTCTTGGAGAACACCGTCGAGTTCAGAAGCGTTGGGGACAATCCAGCAGCACCAGATACATTGCACCTTTTCAGGAGTAAAGCCAACAGAGGCATAAGTATCGCATATCTTTTTCTCATAGGTCTTACCCTTAGCATAGTCTGTATTCTTACCTTTTCGTTGTGGTGGCTTTCCGAAGAACTTAGCATCGAACTCAGATGTGAGTCCTTGGGCTGAGGAACAGAACTCCGGACAGTGCGTTACCCCCACCTCAATGTGGTATTGGTCTTGCGTCAGGACACTGTAAGCCAGAAGGTCTATCTGGCGGTTGTTGCCATTGAGGACTTTGACATCCCGCATCGTAAAGCACTTCCGACAGATTCGGAAGTAGAGTTCGACAATATGTTCCGTTGCGTTCATAACACTTTCCCCTCTCTTCACCAAACCGGAGTTTTCTGAGGCATCAGGGGTCTCTGAATAGATGCCTCGCCATGTTGTCCGCAACAGCCTCCAACATAATCAGGAGCATCAAGACCGAGGCGTTAGTAGGTTACTCCTCCGCCTCAAGCGGCTGGCAAAGGCGTTAAGCACATGCTGACTGTCATTCTATATCCAGATGCAGAGGGTCGTACCCCTCACTCTCTATCGTTACGGCATCGTGCGGGGCAAGGCCAGTAATTCTGTAAAACCTGCCGCCATCAACCACAGGAGCGAATGTCTTATCTTGACCGTTCATTGTAACGGTTAAGGCTAAGCGTAGCGGCGTTTTCGATTCATTGGTGATAAGGAGAGTATAGCCGGGAGTTATTGTGTGCTTATCGAGGCGGGTCGAAACTGGCAATAGCCGTGCCTTTGCCTCGACGCCCGTTGCTCGGAAAAGGAACAGCCCAGCGAGCACTCCTATGATGACGCCAACTATCAAACCAGCAACGCCACCGAGAAGAAGCCATCGCGCCCGCGAAGATTGCTGCGGGCTACCTGCCGGCGCCGGCGTGTTCGGCTGAACGGAAGGCGCGACCGGAACGTTAACGCCACTTTCCTCTGCCATTGAGTTGCTCCTTTCTCTAATGGACTTTCTGGGACGCCTACTTATTCCCTTTTCGCCGAGCCGAGAAAAAGTCGGCTGTCGGTGCCCGTTTCCCCACGCTGCCGTGGCCTCGGACACGTCATGGGACAGCATACTCATTCGCCCAGTGAAGTCAAGCCGCACGCAGGTAGCGCATGGTGTTTTCTTCGTCCGGGGAATCTCTCTGGGAGTTTTCGTAATTTTAGGCGTGGTGGGCGATGATGCTTGTAGTGATAGGTTCTCCGGGCCGCTCTCCGGCGCCAATGGCGGCATTAGGGACGCCCTGCCGCTGCGTTCTCTTCAGGCCAACCATTTCCGCAAGGTCGCGGCGTCGCGCAGGAACGCTTCGGGGGAATCGTCCTTGACGAACTCGATCATCACGTATCGGTCGCCGGCGGCTTTCCGGATGCGGGCGAGATATTGCTTCCACTTCGACTCGCCCTGTTCGAGAGGCTGGCGGACGTTCGCGTCCCACTGGTAGCAATGGACGTGCGCCAGCCAGGGCAGGACGGCGTCGAGGCTGAGCAGGTTGCCGGCGAGCGCGTCCTTGGAGTGCGGCTGCCAGTACGACCGGACGTTGGCCGAGCCGATCTCTTTGAGAAGCTGGACCGCGGACTCGGTGGTCTCCGTGAGCGTGTTATTGTGGAACTCGAACGCCAGGGCGACTTTTCTTTTTGCCGCCATCTCGGCGATGCGGATCGAGTCGTCCACCACTTTCTTCCGGTCGGTCGCGCCGGCTTCCGAGGGGCTTTTTTTGCCGGCCCAGATGCGGATGACCGGCGCGCCCAGTTCCAGCGCCGAGTCGAGCACCTCCTCGAACGAGGGCGATCCCCCGAGTCCGGCGTAGTAATACGAGCCGTACGCGGCGACTTTCAGGCCGGCGTCCTTCGTCATCTTGGCCGCCTCTTTCGCGCGCGCCTTGTCGCCGTGCGGCACGTGGATGTCGCCGCCCCATTCGATTCCCGCCAGTTTCGCCTTCGCCACAAGGTCCACCACTTCCCTGGGCTTCAGCTTGCGGAAGGTGACGGATACGAGTCCTGATTTCACCACGTTCAGCCTCCTCTCTTGCGCGAGCCGCGCCGCGCGGCAGACTTCGTCGCGCCTGTCGCGGCGGACAGCACCTGTTCCTCGCGCTCCCTGAAGCACGCCGCGGTTTTGCGGACCATCTCGTCCAGCGCTTTCTTGTCCGGCTTGCCGTACATCGCGGGATACGGATCGCCGCCGGGTCCCAGCGGCTCCGGGGTCACGAAGCAACCGTCGCGGTTGAAGCCGACGAGGTAGAGGGCCATGATGATCGTGTCCAGGTCCAGCGATCCCTCGCCCAGCGCCCGGCGGTTGCTGTCGGCCATGTGCAGGTTGACCAGGCGCTCGCCCGCCTGGAGAATGGCCTCGCCGATGTGGCTTTCCTCGGCCTGCATGTGATAGACGTCGCCGTTGATGGACTGCACGCCCGGATGGTCCGCGGCCTCGATGTAGCGGAGGGCGTCGGAGACCGTATGGCAAAAACTGACCTCAGCCGAGCGGATCGGCTCCACCGCCGCGAGGATGCCGGCGTCCGTGAAGATATCGGCCACGAGCAGGAGCGTCTCCACCGAGCGGGGGAACTCGAAGTCATCGTATTTCTGCGGCCGGCCGACCGCGCCGGGGACGACGAGAAAATATCCGGCGCCCGTCTCCTTGCCCAGCGCCACGTTCCGCCGGATGTAATCCACGGCATTCTGGCGGATGCTTCCGCGAGCGCTCGACAAATCATTGTCCGCCGAGAACATTCCGCAAATGCCGGCGACGGAGATGCCGTGATCCGACAGAATCGAATTCGCCTCCGCGGTGCGGTAGCCCATGTCCGCGCCGTAGCGGTTCCCGTGCAGCTCGATGAACCGGATGTCATACTTCGCCAGCCGGGCCGCCGAATCCGCCAGCGGCTCCATGCCGAATCCCCAGTTGCTCCACGAAAGCGCCAGCCGGCGCTTGAGACGCTCCGGATGCCGCCGCTTCAAGTCGAGGAAGGACGCCTGAATGCGCCGGGTCTTGATCGCATAAGCCTGGTCGGTCATTTTATTCCAGCCTCATGAACCGGGGTTTGCCACAGCCACGCTTGTAGTGGCGCCGTCAGGCGCTGCTTCGTATGCCCTTACGGGCACACTACGAGCGGCTTTCCGACATGAGATTATACGGTCGAGTCGCCGCCGTCAAGCAAAAGGATTGACGCGCCGCAGCATTCACGTCGCGAACTCCATGCAGCGCTTGCGATAGTGCAGGTAATCCTCGTATCGGACTTCCTCCGGCACGCCGTGGTCGCACGTGGGAAGGTAGCCGCCGCGGCGGCGCATGGCGGGGAAGATGCGCTCGACCAGGCGGTCAATCGCCTTCTTGCCCCTGGCCAGCTCGCGCTTGTCCACGCCGCCGAGCAGGGCCAGGTCGGGGTACTGTCGCCCGATTTCCACCACGTCGCACCCGGCGGCGACCTCGAAGGGGCTCATGACGTCCATGCCCAGTTCGCGGTAGATCGGAATCACCGGCCGGGCGTCGCCGTCCGTGTCTATCTGGAAATAGAGGTGCCGCGCCTTGTCGATCTGGCGCGACTTGATGTTCGCGAACAACTGCTGATAGTAGGGAATCAGGTATTCGCGCATCCTGGCCGGCGAGATGAGCGGGCCGTGGTTGTAGCAGATGTCCTCGCCGAAAAAGAGTTCATCGAGCGTCACGTGCTCCTGGTGCCGCGCGGTGACGGCGTCCGCCAGCGCGAGCCACGTCCGCATGCATTCATGGATGAGTTCCGGCGCGTCGTGGATCATGTAGAGCAGGTCCACCGGGCCGATGAGGCTGCGAAGATACATGTAGCCGCCGATGACCTGCTGGCTGATGATCAGCCCTTTCGACGCGGCCGCGCGCGCCTCCGCCATCCGCGCGTCGAGGTCCGCCCAGCGGGCCGGCGTGGAGGCGTCGAGGCGCCACTTGCACGATTCCTCCCACGTCTTCAGGTCTTTCACCGGGTGGGCGACGTACTCCGGCATGAACCCGTTACGCCGGCCCTTGAAGAACAGGACATAGCGGCCGGCGAAGTCCTGGGCCAGTTCATGCTCCCCTCGGTCCTCGAGAACGCGCTCTTCGAATGCGGGGCTGAACGCCGCCTCGCACCAGCCCAGGCCGCCCAAATAATGATTGCCGGGCGGGTCGTAGCCGAAGAGCTTTTCCATCGGCACGTCCTGCGGCATCCCCTGCTCCTTCCATCGCTCCAGGCAGAAGAAGCCGAACTCGCGCTGAAGGAACGGGGCGTCCGGCTTGCGCGCGTACGTGTCGCGGAGCTTGCGCGCGCTGGGGGACATCCTCTCGCGCGGGAGCAGGGAAGAGACGCCGTCGGGAACGGACGCGGGCATGGTATTCCGGCTTTCAATGAGGCGGCGTGGACGCGCCGCTGTTTTTCCATGCGGCGATCATGGCGTAAAAATTATGAATCGCCTTCTCGCTCGTCGCCAGAATGGAATCCCCGGGCGCCAGGATGAACCCGTCAGGCCCCAGTTTCTCCACCGCGTCCTGAACCGCGCGCTGCACCTGCTCGTCGGTCCCGCGCTCGAGAATCTGGTTGTTATTCACCCCGCCGCAGAGCGTGATCCTGCCGCCGACTTTCCTCTTGATGGCTTCCAGATCCATGTGCGGCGTCATCGGGTCAATATTGGAGTAGATGTCGAACCCGAGTTCATTGAACTGGTCCAGCAGCGGCATGGCGCCCGAATTCATCACGTAAGTGAACAGCGCGCCGGCCTGATGGGCCAATTCGATGTCGCCCTTCAAGGGCCCGTGCAGGTACTGGCGGAACAAAGTCGGGGACCAAAAATCCGTGCTCTCGTACCAGCCGCGCCGCACGATGATGTCCGCCCCGGCCTCCAGCAACAGCGCCAGCCGCTCGCGGTTCCACTTGGCGATAATAGCGACGTAGCGTTCCATGAAGCCGGGATCGTCGAACGAGGCCGTAACGCTGCGCGCGACGCCGGACAACCAGATCAACGGATCGCCCACTCCGGCCAGATACCCGGACAGGAAAATGCCGTGCGCATCGCAGAACGCCTTGCAGGCTTTGGCGTCTTCGCGGTATCCCCGCAGCTCCTCGTCATCCGGCTTGCGCAGCAGGTATTCCAGGGCGTCGAGGTTCTCCTCCGATTCCACGAGGTAAGTCTTGGAGCGCGACGGCGGCACATTGTGGTCGGCGAACAGCCTGATATCGTCGCCGTAATCTTCAGTCTTCCGCACCACCTGCCTGAGCGTTCCCTTGGGCGTCCGGTATTCCTTGTGCAGCACCGGATACCGTTCACCCGGCGGCTCCTCGCGCCATGATTTGATGTCGAGTCCCTTGAGCGAATGAGCCGGCGCCGTGATAGTGATCCCTGCATCAACCCCCAGGTTCATCAGGAACTCCGCCTGTTGGACCCGGTCCAACTGTCGCTCATACAGGAATCCGATCACGCCGTGACAGATCGCCGTAAAACAGAGCGGCAGGTGGTCTGCGGGTTCGCGCCGCACGACGGCCCGAATGCGTTCCCGGGTGGTCATGTCGTTTTTCCAGGTTTTCATGGCCCTTCCTTTCCTCCACCGGTCAATGGCGTGAGAGTGGCGGACAGCAGGCATGCAATCGGGTCATATTGTGAGGACTGATCTCGACGCAGTCAAGCGTCCTCGGTTCGCTTCGCACCCGCATGGCCCTCCGCGGGTCGGCGGGCGACGCGAGTTTACCCTGAGCCTGTCGAAGAATTCCATTTTGCGGCCGGGCTGGACATCGCCGCTCCCGCCCGGGGTCATAAGAGCTTTTCGTAATTGTTCCACGTGGAACAATAAGAGTAATCCTGATACGCATGCCGCTTCGGTCTCGTCTTATTGACGTCGAGACGGGCCGGAATGAGGTCACTGCGCCGCACATTGACGGCACTGCGATGACCTATTGACGCATTATCGAAATCAAGGGCCTCGTGAGCTGCGCGCTGTCGCCGGCACCCGCTCTTCGCAGCTTCCACTCTGCGAAGTAACGGCTCTTCGCTACGTAGCACGACTCCTCTGCTACGGCGGGCGGAGAAGAGTCGGGCTGGGGATCGTCTGCTTGTCGCAACGACCGGCGCTTCGCCCGCTCGCGCCTGCGACCATTTCGACCATGCTCAAGGTCGCGCTGAGCAACGTCGAATGGGCGACTGTCGCGGCGCTCGGCCTTGCCCGCCGAACCTTTAGCGAAGGCGGGTGCATCTTTTATGAGGTCATGAAGGCGCACCGCAGCCTCTCCTGCCCTGAGCGAGCGAAGCGAGTCGAACGGGCCCACGGCGCTTGCGGACGCGAAGGCGGACCTGGCGAAGGCCGAGGCGACCGTCGAGAGCATGGTCGCTGCTGCGAGGAAGGCGGTGTAGCGAGACTGGGGCTGGCCGAAGCGGGAGTTTCGGCCTGCTGCCACATGTAACGGCCACACCCTGCGCCTGAGCAGAAGCGACGAAAAAATTCCTCTCTTTACGATTTTCGCTTGACACAGCACTGAGTTATAGATATAATACAGCATGTCAGCATGGCATAAGTCATCTCTTTATCAGAAGAGAGGGAGTGCCGATGGACAAGGTCAGCCGAAGCTGGCGGTTGCTGGCGGCTTCGATCAGGCTGGTGCGGGCGAATCGGTCTCTGCTGGTGTTTCCCGCCGTTGCGGCGGCGGCGCTGGTAATCCTGATGGCTGTCGGGGTCGGCGGCCCGATCCTATGGTACGGCGAGGCACAGGCTCACGCTTTCGCTCATCGGCATACGGTCGCGTTTATAGTCTACGCGCTCGCTCTGACGCTGCCGTGTTCAATCATTACCATTTCTTGCAATGCCGCGCTGATCGGCTGCGTGCTGCTCCAACTGGAGGGCAAGCCGCACGGCTGGCGCGATGGGCTGCGCATGGCCTGGGCGAAGCGCAAGGCAATCGTCGGATGGGCTCTGGTCTGCGTCATCGGCTGGCTGGTCATCGCGCCGCTGGGGAGGTTGGCAACGTGGATTCCGGGCATCGGCGGGCACGCGGGGAAACTGTTCTTCGTCGTCGTCTGCGTCTCATGGGCGCTGGTCACTTTTCTGGTGATGCCTGTGATCGTATTCGAGGCCCAGCCGAACATCTGGGCGCGCCTGCGCCGCTCGGAAGAGTTGCTCAAGCGGACCTGGGGAGAACAGGTTTTTGGGCGATTGTCCGTGCTCGTGCTCCTCTACGCGATCATGGCGGTCTTTGTCGTTCCGCTGCTGCTGGCGAGCCACGCCGGCTGGGTAAGCGCTTCGGTGACGCATCTGCTGTTCATCATCCTCTTGATCGTCCTGAATCCCCTCCTGGGCGCAATCGGCGCGGCCATTCAGAGCATCTACAGCGCGGCGTGTTACAGTTACGCGGTAACGGGGATGCTGCCACAGGAATTCGGTCCAGAACTGCTGCCGCAGTCCAAGGGAGATTGATGCAATGGCTCTCAGCCTGACTCTTAATCCGTCCGCAAAGGTGGCGCCCTTTCGGCAAATCATGGAGCAACTGCGCTCGGCCATTTTCTCCGGCGCTTTGGCTGGTGGCGAGCAACTGCCTTCCGTGCGTGAGATGGCTTCAAGGCTCGCGGTGAATCCGCTCACGATCGCGCGAGCGCTGAACGAACTGGAGGCCGCCGGCCTGATCAAGAGCCGATGGGGCAAAGGCAACTTCGTGCAGCCTTTGGATACGGCTCTGCGAGAAGATGCCCGCAGAAATGCGCTCAACAATGCGGCACGCGAATTCATCGCCACGACCGCACGTTTGGGCTACGATTCCAACGAAGCCGCCAAAGCTATTCGAGATGTGGGAAGGGGCCGTATTCCCAATCGTATTCCCGCGTATTCCCGGGACATAATACCTCCGCGTATTCCCGGGACATAATACCTCAATTGCTCTTCTTCCTGGGCTGGCCCTTCGGCCATCCGCCTTTGAGCGGGATCAGCGAGCGTTTCAGGCGCTTCTCCAAACGACGCATGAAGGGCTCGCTGGCCCAGGGTCGCCCTGTCGAAAGCCGCCGTTCAAGAGTACGCGCCTCTTCGACTTCGACAGCCGCTGCCAAGAACCCGCGCCAGTCGCCGCTGATCTTCTCCACCTTCCGGTCGGTCTCCAGCGGGTCCTCCTGTATCAGGCCCAGATGATGCGCCGCGCTCGACCAGGGATATTGCTCCGCCTTCCGCACTATTCCCGCCCGCACCGGGTTCATCTCGACATAGCGCGCTGCGCGGATCAAGTGCGCCTCGTCCAGGAGGCACGATCCGAATCGCCCCTGGAAAAGATACCCGCGCACCTCTTCCTGGAAATTGCGCATTCGCGTGTACAGCCGGTGGGCTTCGCCGATCCCCCGCGCGAGCGATTCGGGCTGCTTGGGTGTCACGATCAGATGCACGTGGTTCGTCATGAGACACCACGCCTGAAAGGCGAGTCCGAATCGCCGCCCCTGTTCATGCAACAGGCGAAGGTACTCTCTCCGATCCGCGTCGTCCCGAAAGACTGCCATGGATCGCACCCCGCGTTGGGTGACATGATGCGGCAGTCCGGGAACCACTACGCGGCTGATCCGTGGCATGCGGCTATCTTACTCCCCCCAAACGCGCCGGTCAAGGATAATTGATGTATTATGTCCCGGGAATACCCCCGGGAATACCCTAAATAGCGCTATTCAAGCGGTATGGTTGACGGCTGTTCCCGGTTTAACTCCCAGAAAACGCAAGCCTGGCCCAATGCGCCCTCTGCAACACCATAGAAAAAGCGTGCCTTCTCAAGCGGCGGCTTGTTCATTGTTTTACCCCAAGCAAAAGCTTCCGCACAATCGTGGCTTGCATAGCCTTCTCCAAGGTGCGCATATACCATCCCCATTGCCTCAGGATCTGACACACCGGGCTCGAGAGATCCCTCGGCAGGCTCGTGCGTGCTTAGATAGTCCGCCGCGGCACGAGCGTCTACAAGGGCCCACCCGCTTACCAGTTCATTCAAGATTGTGTACAACATTGATACATGTAGTAGATGCTTCTGCCATTTTTGAGCAAGCTCATCAGCCAATTGCCGAAATTTGCTCGACACCCACGGTTTCGACGCCTCGTCGCTGGCCGTCAGATACCAACCCGCTTCCTGCAGCCCCTTGCAGCGAAAGTATAGATCCTGGATTAGTTGAGACACAGCCAAAGCTTTCAGTGGCTCGGATTCACCTATTCTTTGGGCAATAAAGTCCAGAGTGATATCACGACGCCCCTCCCTCGTTATCAACAGCGCGGCGTCCACGGCGGCCCAGGAAAGCCGTTGGCGTTGGCATTCCTCTGCCATGACCATTAGGGCTGCGTCCCCGGCCTCCGTGCCGCTCAATTGAGCAGGGAGTGGCAGAGCGATGTCGCCGTGGTCAGCCTTCCCCGCTGTAAGACCGGCGAGGAACCAAGACTTATACCCTGGATCCGTCACTTTTTGTGACCACTCGTCCACATCTTCTGACTTTGTTTCCAAACCTCTCGCGAACTCGAAATAGGCGCGTTCTTTTACCGCGAGACCTGGGTCAACTTTCTCGACAGCGCGCCACGCCTTGCTTGGATCACGTTTGGCTAATGCGGAGATCATTCCTACTAGCATTGCGTCCCGGATTCCTTTCGGTGTGCTCTCGGCCACCCTCAAGGCCGCATCGAAGTCGCCGTTCAAACGATACCCTCGCGCAAGAGTGGGCAGTACGTCCTCCTTTCCCATCAGCTCCATCGGGCGATTACAGAGGAGTTCGGCACTCTTTAAATCATGCCTTTCGACAGCCGCGCGGACGGCAATGCCAAGGATAATGTCACAACTGTGAGTGTCCGTCTTCCCGCGAAAATCAGGCAAATCTGACGGATCGGCTTTTGCCATACGGCACCCCACACTGTAGAATGCTTGCTCGCGAGCCTGCTTATCTTGTATAGTTGAAGCAATTGCCTCGGCCTGTTTTAGGTCCTTCAGTCCTTCGACGATGCCCGTCAAGGCCCAGGCTTTCTCGTCGGCCATACCAATCAGCGCCTGTTGCTTCATCGCCGCTTCAGCATCCTTCGCACACCAGGCAGCAAACACCTCTGACGTCGTGCAAAGCCGCTTTTCATCGTTGATAATGTCCTTCAGTCTCGCGACGGCTACAATGGGAGCAAGCTGCGCAGTGAGTTGGACAATATCCCCAAGAATGTGATCGCGCTGATCCTGAGATACAACTTTCTTTCCGCAGTCAAAGGCAATATCGAGGGCATGCAAAGCAGATGCGATGGAATCAGGCGTGACGGGCCTTGCCTCCCAAGGTGGGGCGTGATCCGCCGGATCAGTTTTTGCAGTATCACACCGTGCGCCTGTCGCCCAGCACGATAGTAACGGCGCCATTAGTAACGTGAATGCAATTGACCGACGGCGTCCTTTCGTAGTTAACAGACGCCCCCGGTTGCAGTTATGGGCACACTTAGTGCCGCCGATCTCTGGCGTGAACATTTCCTCTTTCTCCATGTCAAATACGCGTGCAGTCTACCACGACGCCACGCCCCGGCGCATATGTCCCAAGCTCCAATCGTCCCAGAATTCATACCACCACCGCCAGTACCCACGCTCTTCGCTAGGAGGAGCTGGCGGAGCCGGTGGCGGATTAGTTGGCGTTGGCCAAGTTGGTGGCGTATTCCCGGGACATAATACCTCAATTGCTCTTCTTCCTGGGCTGGCCCTTCGGCCATCCGCCTTTGAGCGGGATCAGCGAGCGTTTCAGGCGCTTCTCCAAACGACGCATGAAGGGCTCGCTGGCCCAGGGTCGCCCTGTCGAAAGCCGCCGTTCAAGAGTACGCGCCTCTTCGACTTCGACAGCCGCTGCCAAGAACCCGCGCCAGTCGCCGCTGATCTTCTCCACCTTCCGGTCGGTCTCCAGCGGGTCCTCCTGTATCAGGCCCAGATGATGCGCCGCGCTCGACCAGGGATATTGCTCCGCCTTCCGCACTATTCCCGCCCGCACCGGGTTCATCTCGACATAGCGCGCTGCGCGGATCAAGTGCGCCTCGTCCAGGAGGCACGATCCGAATCGCCCCTGGAAAAGATACCCGCGCACCTCTTCCTGGAGAGTATTCCCGGGACATAATACCTCAATTGCTCTTCTTCCTGGGCTGGCCCTTCGGCCATCCGCCTTTGAGCGGGATTACCGAGCGTTTCGGAAACAATCAGGGGCAGTCACCCATTCTTGCGTTCGGCTGCCGCCTTCCAGCGCCGTTTGCATCGTCGCCTGCCCTTCACGCTGACAGCATTGTACGCTCGAATGGGCGGCTGTCAAATGTTTTCTCTGCTTTACTGGAACATGATACACCCGCGCGCGCCCCTGGCGCGCATGATGAGAACGAGGATTCGCAGCGGTTTGTCGCAGGCGCGGGATGGCCGGTCATGCAATGCGGCGATATTGTGAGGACTGATCTCGACGGAGTCAAGCGTCCTCGAGTGAGGAGTTCAGGCAGGGTTCGGCTGGCGCGCCCGGTTCACAGGTCGCCCTGGGGCATCGTCTCCAGTTGCGCGGCGGTGAAAACCGGGCCGTCTTTGCAGACGTACATCGGCCCGACGTTGCATCGCCCGCACTTGCCGACGCCGCACTTCATGCGGTTCTCCAGGGTGGTGTAGATGTCCGCCGTGGAAAAGCCGCGCTCCTTGAGAACCGGCAGCGAGAGCTTGATCATGATCGGCGGGCCGCAGACGACCGCGACGGAGTTCTCGGCGGCCGGCAGCGCCTTGAGCAAATTGGGCACGAAGTCCACTTTGCCCTTCCACTCCGGCGTCTGCCCGCCGGGGTCAACGGTCAGAACGAGGTTGACGTCCGGCCGCGCGCCCCACTGCTCCAGCTCAGCTTTATAGACCAGGTCCGCCGCGGTGCGCGCGCCGTAGACGATGGTGACGGCGCCGAAGTCGCTTCGGCGATCCAGCACGTTCCAAATGACGCTGCGCACGGGCGGCAACGCGATGCCGCCGGCGACGAAGAGGATGTTCTTCCCGTGCCAGGAGTCCGTAGGGAAACAATTCCCGTAGGGCCCGCGGAACGTGATGTTCTGCCCGACTTCGCGGTCCTGCAGCGCCTGGGTGACGCGGCCGTTCCTGCGGAAAGTGCATTCGATGAACTCCTGCCGCGTCGGCGGGCTGGCCACGCAGAAGGTGCTTTCGCCGGCGCCGGGCACGCCATAAAGCCCGAACTGCCCGACGCGGTAGCGGCTGAAGAAACCGGCCCGGGCCGCCGTCTCCAGGAACTCCAGCCGGAACGTCCGCACGTCCGGCGCCTCTTCGCGCACGTCCAGCAGGCGCATCACGGCGGGTTTGTAGATATTCATCGCTTTCCCCCTTCGTGTTTGGCTTCGCACAGCCGGGCGATTTTCTCGCAGGTCTCCGAGATCGCCAGCCCGTTCGGGCACAGCCGCGAGCAGCGGCCGCAGCCCATGCACGCCGTGAGGTTGAACCGCTGCGGCATGTAACTGAGCTTGTGCATCACCCGTTGCCGCCAGCGCGCCATCTGCGTCGAGCGCGGATTGTGCCCGCTCGTGTGCAGCGTGAAGAGCGCCAGCCCGCAGGTGTCCCAGTTGCGATAGCGCACGCTTTCCTTCCGGTTCGATTCGTCCTGCATGTCGAAGCAGTGGCAGGAAGGGCACGCGTACGCGCACGCGCCGCAGCCGAGGCAGGCCGAGGCGAATTCCTGCCACAGCGGAGAATCGAAGTTGCCGGCGAGCCATTCGCGGACGGCCTTCAGGTCGAAGCGCCGGGGAATTTCGGCGACCGGGTCGGCCGCGGCCTCGCCTTCCGACAGGACTCCGCCGGCCGCCTCCGCCAGCGCGCGGCCTTTGGGCGTCAGCGGCTCGAGGATGAGCTGCTCTCCGCCGCCGGCCGGGCGCAGGACGACGTCGGCGCCTTCGGTGCTTCCGGGATTTCCGCCCACGCTCGTGCAGAAGCAGTGCTGATCGGCGCTGACGCAGGCCAGCGAGACGACGGTGCAGGCCTCGCGGCGCGCGTTGTAGAACGCGTCGTTGGAGTCCCAGTTGAACACGGTGTCCAGCACGTTCACGGACTCCGCGTCGCACGGGCGCACGGCCAGCACGGCGGTCTTGATCCCGACAGGCGCGACTTCCTGCTGGACGAAATCGCCGCCGTTGAGCGAATAGCGGTCAATGATTTCGCTCCGCGGGAACAGGAAGTCCTTGACGGAGTTGGTTGAAATCCCGGAGGTCTCGATCGTCGCGCCCGGATGCCACTCCGCCAGGCGCACGATGCGCCCCTGCCGGATCGGCGCGACGATCCGGTAACCCTGGGCGGCCAGCGCCGCCGCCAGTTCAGCCAGCTTGTCTGCGCGAAGTAACTTCATCGCTTCCTCATCGTTGCGTTATCGGACGAAGCCGTCATCATCCTCGGTGCGCCACGAGCCGATCAGCGGTTTCTCCGCCAGGTCGTAGCCGGTCTTGTGGCCGAATTCCTTTTCCACGCACTCCGCCACGTGGGCGTTCAGCAGCATCAGCGGCAGGCCCTGCGGACAGGCGGCCTCGCAGGCGCCGCAGAGCGTGCATCGGCCGGCGTGGTGGAACGCGCGCGTGATGTTCCAGGCGTACGTGCCGTGCGGAAGGTCGGCGGTGGAAATCCACTGCGGCACGTTCCGCTTTGAGATGCACCACTGGCAATAGCAGCCGGGGCAGGCGGAACGGCAGGCATAGCAGCGCGTGCACTTCGAGAACTGCTCGGTCCAGAACGCGGCGCGCTCCTCTTCGCTCATTGCGGCGATTTCCCTCACGCGGCGCAGCAGCTCTTCGGGCAGCGCGAGGTTCGCGTACTTCTCGCGGAGCAATTGGGCCGTGGCCGGCAGGTCCAGCGCGCCGTGATATTCGTTCTCGCCCACCGCCAGGACCGTCACCGAGTCGGCGGCGATCTGGGATTCCGCCGCGAGCATCACCAGACTCCGCATGGCCGGCGGCGCCGCCACGACGGCCACGGGGAAATGCTGGCGCACCTCCGGCTTTCTCAGGTAGGCCGCCAGGTTCTGCCGGCACTCCGCGTCATAGACGAGCTGGTCCGCGCCCGCCGCGTCGGTGAGCAGGATCGGCGCGCGCCGGCCCTGCCGGTTCCGGTATCCCAGCACCAGCTTGGCGCGTCCTGTCTGAAGCAGGTCGGCCGCGTCCGCGCGGATGGAATCCACGATGCTCACGCTCGCCTCCTTGCCGGGTTGATCCGGTCGAAGGGACCGGCCGCGTGGACTTCCTTCGTGATCGAATTGATCAGGTCGGCGAATTTCTGTCCCTCGGCGGCGGAGACCCAACTGAAATAGAGCCGGCGCCCGTCAATCCCGGCGAAGGCCAGCAGCTTTCCGAAAACCGACCAGCGACGGCGGGCGTGGTAGTTGCCGCTGGTGTAATGGCAGTCGCCGGGATGGCAGCCGCTGACGAGCACGGCGTCCGCGCCGCCCTGGAAGGCCTTGAGGACGAGGAGCGGGTCTATCCGGCCGGTGCACGGCAGCTTGATGATGCGGACGTTCGGCGCGTACTGCAGCCGGCTGGTGCCGGCCAGATCGGCGCCCGCATAGGTGCACCAGTTGCAGACGAATGCGATGATGTGCGGTTCGAACCCCGTACGGGCGTTTTCGGTTATGGTTTCTGTTTTTTCCATGGTCTCAGGACGAACCCTCGGTCTTCGCTCCGGCTTCCACCGGCTCCAGCGCCGCGATCTGCAGGTAGACCTGCTCGTCGGTGAAGCCGTCGAGATCAATGCTCTTCGAGCGGCAGACCGACACGCAAGTGCCGCAGCCCTGGCAAAGCCCCTCGTTGACATTGGAGACGGTGCGAAGGACTTTGCCGCTCCGGTCCAGGATGTTAAAGTCCTCGATAGCCTTATAGGGGCAGGCGTTGATGCACGCCCGGCAGTGCGCGCAGGTGATGCGGTTCACGTGGCTGACGATCGGCTCGCGCTCGAGTTTCGGCTTGGAAAAGAGCCCCAGCACCTTCGCGGCGGCGGCGGAGGCCTGCGAGACCGACTCCGGGATGTCCTTCGGCGCCTGGCACGCGCCGGCGAGATAGACGCCGGCGACGGCGGTCTCCACGGGGCGGAGCTTCGGGTGCGCCTCGCTGAAGAACCCGTCGGCGTCGTAAGCCACGCCGAGCATCCGGGCGAGCTTCTGCGCGTCCGCGCGCGGCGTCACCGCGTCGGCGAGCACCACCATGTCCGCCTCGACGGTGACGGGCATCCCGGCCAGCGTGTCCGTCCCGCGGACCGTGATCTTGCCGTCGGCGCGCCGATAGATTTTGCTCACGCGCCCGCGAATGTACTCCGCGCCGTCCTTCTCGATCGCGCGGCGGACGAACTCGTCGTAGCCCTTGCCCGCCGACCGGATATCCATATAGAAGACGACGGCGCGCCCGCCATGCACCTTGTGCGCGTAGAGCATCGCGTGCTTCGCCGTATACATGCAGCAGATCTTGGAGCAGTATTTCACGCCGACCTTTTCGTCCCGGCTCCCGCAGCACTGCACGAAGACGACCGTCTTCGGCTCGGCGCCGTCGCTGGGCCTGCGGATCTCGCCCGCCGTGGGGCCGCTGGCCGAAGCGAGCCGCTCGAACGCAAAACCGTCAATCACGTCGGCGATCCGCCCGGCGCCGTATTCGCCGTACGCCGAGTGGTCCCACAGCTCGAAGCCGGTGGCCAGGACGATGGCGCCGGCCTTCACCTTGACGAGTTCGTCGGCATCCTTGAAGTTGATGGCCCCGCGCGGGCAGACCTTGGCGCAGACGCCGCAGCGTCCCTTCGTGAGCATCAGGCAGTGCTGCGCGTCAATCACCGGCTGGTTGGGCACGGCCTGCGGCGAGGCGCGGTAGATGGCCGTCCGGCGGCTGAGGCCCGCGTCGAACTCGCTGGGGATATTCTTGCTCGGGCACTTGCTCCAGCATTCGCCGCAGCCGGTGCACTTGGCCGGGTCCACGTAGCGCGCCTTGCGGCGGACGGTGACCTCGAAGTTGCCGACGAATCCGCCGACGGACTCCACTTCGCTGGAGGTCATGAGGGTAATGTTCGGGTGGTTGGCGGCCTCGACCATGCGCGGCGTGAGGATGCACTGGCTGCAGTCGAGCGTCGGGAAGGTCTCGCTCAGCCGGGCCATGTGGCCGCCGAGGGACGGGCTCTTCTCGATGAGCACCACCTGTTTTCCGCCGGCGGCGATATCGAGCGCGGCCTGGATCCCGGCGATGCCGCCGCCGATGACCACGGCGGTGGGCTCGACGGGGACAGTGATCGTCTTGAGGCTGCGGTTGCGCTTGACCTTTTCCACCATGACGCGGATCAGGTCAATCGCCTTCGCCGTCGCCGCGGCCCGGTCGCTGTGCACCCAGGCGCAGTGCTCGCGGACGTTGGCCATCTCGAGGAGGTACGGGTTCATCCCGGCAGCGGCGGCCGCGCGGCGGAACGTGTTCTCGTGCATCCGCGGGCTGCACGCGGCGACCACCGCGCCGGTCAGCTTGTGGTCCGCAATGGCCTTGCGGATCAACTGCTGGCCCGGGTCGGAGCACATGTACTTGTAGTCCACGCTGTAGACCACGCCCGGGAATTTGGCGGCGGCGGCCGCTGCGGCCGCGACGTCCACCGTTCTCGCGATGTTTTCGCCGCAATGACAGATGAATACGCCGACGCGCGCCATCTCAGGCACTCCTTCCGGCAACGGACATGGCATCGGTGAAGTGGCGGTCGAGCCCGATCGCCTTCGGGGCGATCCCCGCGGCCAGGCCCAGCAGTTCGCTCAGGTAGAGGATCGGCATGGAGCCGGTCCGGCGGCCGGCGGCGCTCATCGCGCGCTGCCGCATGTCCAGATTGCTGTGGCACATCGGGCAGCCGGTCACGATCATCTGCGCGCCGGCCTGCTCGGCGTCGCCCAGGATCGCCGCCGAAAGCTCCACGACCGCTTCGGGCTTGGCCAGGCTGAACGCGCCGCCGCAGCACTCCGTCGCGAAATTCCATGGAACGACTTCGCATCCGGCGGCGCGGATCGCCGCCTCCATTCCGGTCGGGTTCTCGGCGTCGTCGCCCTCGACGATGTCCTCGCCCCGGCTGAGCAGGCATCCGTAGTACGCGGCGACCTTGACCCCTTTGAGCGGCGCGGTGAATTTACCGGCCAGGCCGTCCTTCAGAAGCCGGTTCAGGTATTCCAGGACATTCACC
Organism: Candidatus Brocadiia bacterium; assembly: GCA_050015075.1. Classification (GTDB taxonomy): domain Bacteria; phylum Planctomycetota; class Brocadiia; order CAIUPP01; family CAIUPP01; genus JBEKCB01. The sequence goes on from JBEKCB010000044.1 coordinate 19,180, forward strand.
ACTGCGACGGAATTCCGGCACGGGCGTCCGGTGAGGCCGGCCATTTTCTCGAGCATTTCCGGGTTCCGGCGCAGGCGGACCAGCGTGCCCTTCAGGCGCGAGAAACAGGACGCGCAGGGCGCCAGGACCTCGGTCAGGCCCTGCGCTTCGGCCAGCGCCAGGACGCGGTACGGAAGCGCCACGGCCAGATCATGGCCGGTGCTGTGCGCGGACGAGGCGCCGCAGCAATTCCAGTCGGCGACCTCGCACAGCTCGACTTCCGCGAGACGGGAAAGCTCGCGGATGGACAGGTCCAATTCGATCCCGCTGCACGCCAGGGCGCAGCCGGGATAGTAGCCGATGCTCTTCATGCGCCGCCTCGCTTGCGGCAAGCCGCGAAGATCTTACCGACTTCCTTCCGCCCGGGGCTCTTGTGGGCGGCGAACTTCAGCTTTCCCCGCGCGAACATCGCCGGCGCGAGCGCCACGTCGCTCATGAAATCGCGGCTGGCCATTTTGTACCGCCGGACGAGGGAGAACTCGGACATGCGGCCGTCGCTCTCGACGGTTTTCAGAAATGCCCTGTGGAACGCCAGCACCTTTTTCTGCTCCGGCGAGGTCTTGCTCCGGTCGTAGGAGATCTGGCGAAGGACGTCCATCACCGCGGCCGGGTCGAGATCTTTCGGGCAGCGCTGCGTGCAGGTCAGGCAGCCGGCGCAGCTCCAGAGGGCCGCGCACGCGAGGAGCTTCTCCTCGGCCGCCGCATTTCCGATCTGGACCAGGCGCATGATCTGGTGAGGCATCAGGTCCATGAACCTGGCCATGGGGCAGCCGGCGGTGCACTTGCCGCACTGGTAACAGCGGGCGACGTCCACACCGGTGGCCTCAAGAATGGATCGAGCCAGAGTCGGCGTCTGTGCAACGTTCACGGCGTTCTCTCCCAACATACCGTGCCTCTCGGATTGTGCGGCATCAGCCCGGGTTTCATCTGGACCGCGCGCCCTCTGCGCTTTATATCACTATACCACACCGTGGCACTGATGTAAAGTGCGGTTTGCGCAGAAACAACCGGCTTGACTACCCTTTTCGCAGGATGCTACTATAGATGGCATGCATACCACAACGTGGTACAAGGTCGCGAGGCTCTTCGCGCCGGCGGCGGCGCTGGCGGCGTGGAACTTTCTGGCGCCGGCCTTTGCGGCTGAGGAGAACACCCAGCCCCCGGCGCCGCCTTCGGTGGATGCCAAGCAGCCCGGCGAGTATCCGGTTCCGCCTCCGCCGTTTTCCAAAGGCATCTTCCCGTGCACGGAATGCCACAACAAGGACATGCCCGCCAACAGGACCCGGCGCAAGCTGGAGGCGGCGCACGACGACATCCAACTGCACCATGATGAGGAGCACCGATGGTGCCTCGACTGCCACGATGCGGACAACCGCGATGTGCTGCGAAGCGCCTCCGGCGAGCCGATCAAATTCGCGGAATCCTACAAGCTTTGCGGCCAGTGCCACGGCGACAAGTACCGCGACTGGAAGGTGGGCGTTCACGGCAAGAGGTCCGGCGAGTGGAACGGCCGGAAGACCTACCTGCTCTGCGTGAATTGCCATGATCCGCATTCTCCGAAGTACAAGAGCATCGCGCCGATGCCCCCGCCGGTCAGACCCGAGAACATAAGGTGAAGCCACGCGCCCTATGAAGGACAGCCAGACGCCGATCGTGAAATTGAACGAGAAGCCGGACCCGGCGCCGCGGGGCCAGTTGACGCGCCGCCAGTTTCTGGCGCTGTCCGCGGCCGGGGCTGTTTCGGTGTTCCTGGCCGGTTGCAGCAAGTCCGCGCGCGAGGCCTTCTTCCAGGGCCGCTTCAGGGAACTCACCGGCAAAGACATTGACAAAGTGATCGCGCGGCTGGAAAAGGAATACAGCGAAAAGTGCGGCCAGGCGGTCACCGTGAGCGCCTCCCGCGCCGCGGAGGGTGTGCTGTTCGGATACGGCCTCGATCTCTCCCGCTGCATCGGCTGCCGCCGGTGCGTCTACGCCTGCGTGGAGGAGAACAACCTCTCGCGCGACCCGCAGATTCAATGGATCCGCGTCCTACGGATGAACAAGGAGCGCGGCGTGGACGTCATGGAGTCGGACGCCTACTACAACCCGGCCAAGGTGCCGGAGCCGGAGGCGTTCTACATGCCGACGGCGTGCCAGCAGTGCCGCCACCCGCCCTGCGTCAAGGCCTGCCCGGCGAAGGCCACCTGGCAGGAGCCGGACGGGATCGTGGTGATTGACTACGACTGGTGCATCGGCTGCCGCTGCTGCATGGCGGCCTGCCCGTACGGCGCGCGGCACTTCAACTGGGGTCCGCCGAGCGTTCCGAAGGACCATATTAACCCGCACATGCACTACTTCGGCAACCGGCCGCGCCCGCGCGGGGTGGTGGAGAAGTGCACGTTCTGCATTCAGCGCGTGCGCGAGCCGAACGGCCATTACCCCGCCTGCGTCGAGGCGTGCCCCGTCGGCGCGCGCAAGTTCGGCAACCTTCTCGACGAGCAGAGCGAGATTCGGTATATCCTGCGCGAGAAGCGGGTGTTCATCTTCAAAGAGGAGCTGAACACGCAACCCAAATTCTATTATTTCTATGCGACCTAGGGAGCCCGCGTGACCTTTCTCCGGTTTCTGAGCGGCGCCGCGAAGCTCGTCCTCAAAGGCAACAAGACGTACTACGCCTGGTGCGCGTTCCTGCTGGCGCTGATCGGCGCGGGGATCGCCGCTTACGTGCATCAGATGCAGACGGGGCTGATCGTCACCCACATGCGCGACAGCGTTTCATGGGCGTACTACATCGGCAATTTCACCTTCCTCGTCGGCGTGGCGGCCGCGGCCATCATGCTCGTCATCCCCGCGTACATCTATCACTGGCAGCCGATCAAGGAGCTGGTGATCCTCGGCGAGCTGCTGGCCATCAGCGCCTGCATCATGTGCCTGCTGTTCGTCACGGTGGACATGGGGCACCCGGAGCGGTTCTGGCACCTCATCCCGTTCATCGGCGCGCTGAATTTTCCCCGCGCGCTGCTCGCCTGGGACGTGCTGGTGCTCAACCTGTACCTGGCGCTGAACCTGACGATCGTCGGCTACCTGCTCTACAGCGCCTTCGTGGACCGGCCGCCGAACCAGTCGTTCGTCTGGCCGCTGGTCATCTTCTCCATCCCGTTCGCGGTCAGCATCCACACCGTCACGGCGTTCATCTATAACGGCATGGTCGCGCGGCCGTACTGGAACGCCTCGATCCTCGCGCCGAAATTCCTGGCCTCGGCGTTCTGCTCCGGGCCGGCGGTGCTGCTGATCCTCCTGCAGGTGCTCCGGCGCACGACGCGCCTGAAGATCCAGGACGCGGCCATCTGGAAAATCGCGGAGTTGATGGCCTATGCGATGGCGGTCAATCTCTTCCTGACCGGCGCGGAAATCTACAAGGAGTTCTATTCCGCCAGCGAGCACATGGTCTACACGAAGTACTACTTCGTCGGCATCGGCGACCACCAGGCGATCGTGCCGTTCGCCTGGATGTCGCTCATCTTCGACTTCGTCGCCTTCCTGCTGTTCCTGATCCCGCAGGCGAGAAAGAACGTCCTGCTGCTCAACGTCGGCTGCGTGCTGATCTACGCGGGAGTGTACATCGAAAAGGGGATCGGCCTGCTGATCCCCGGCTTCACGCCGGACACCCTCGGAGAAATCTACGAGTACATCCCGTCGTCCACCGAGATCCTCGTCAGCGCCGGAATCTTCTCCGCCGGTTTCCTCATCTATACCATCATGCTGAAAGTCGCGGTCCCGGTGATGCTCGGCGAATTCAAATTGAGCCAACTGAGCCGGGAACAATGATTCACCACGACGACACGACGAGCGCGACGAACGGAATTGAAATGGATCGCCGGTCTTGACCGTACGTCGTGCTCCTCGTGTCGTCGTGGTGCGAGCCGGCGTTGCGTTGGACATGCGGATGTCATTAGGATGAACGACATGGTCAGACCAAGCGCAGTGGCCTTCTCGGTGATGCTGATGCTGCGGCTCATGCCCGCCGCCTCGGGAGCGGAGAGCGCGACGGAACTCCCGCGTATCGTCACCAAGTCCGGATGCGTCGCCTGTCATGCGAAGGCCGGGAGCGGCGGCATCGTCTTCCAGGAATACATCCAGTGGGCCTCCTCGCCGCACGCGGCGAAGAGCATCGCGTGCGAGGCCTGCCACGGCGGCGATGCCTCCACCGACGACAAAGACAAGGCGCATGCGGCCATGCTGCCGGCATCGGATGCGCAGAGTCCCATCAACCCTAAGAACATCCCGGCCATGTGCGGGCAATGCCACGGAACCGAATACCAGCATTACATTGAAAGCAAACATTACCATCAATTGGAAGACAACGGCCGGGGCGCCAACTGCGTGACGTGCCATGGCTCCAAGGCCGGCACGGTCCTGACCGCCGCCACGGTCGCACGGACGTGCGAGACCTGCCACAACGCGGAACGGCAGATCAACCCCGCCGTCCCGGCCGAGGCTTTTCGCGCCCTCCTGCGACTTACGGAAGCCCGCGGGGAACTGGACCTGGCCCAGACCGCCGTCCTGACCGCCAAGGAGCAAAAGAGGGATAGCGACATACTGGAACGCGGGATCAGCCGCTCCAGGAAGAGCCTGAACGAGGCGGTCACCGAATGGCACACCTTCAATCTGCCCCTGATCGAAGCGGCCACCACGGACGCGTACGATTTCGCCCTGCAGACCAAGGTCCAGGCCGAGCAGGGCGTCGTGGGGACTGTGCTGCTTCAGGGCAAAGGCATCTTCTGGCAGGCGCTGACCCTGGCGCTTCTAGCCGCCGCCCTGCTGTCGAACCTGTTGATCCTGCTCAAGGTGAGCCGCCGGCCGCCGCACGGCGGATGACGAAGGACCGCGAAGCCGCAGTCGCAGGCGGCGACGGGATGTGCCTCGTGAACATGACCGGTTCGTGACGCCGACACCGGGAGGGCTGGAGGATGGAGATGTCCGATACGGCCAAGATCCTCTTGATGAGCGGCGGCATCGGCGCCGCGACCTCGGTGGTCGTCGGCTTGCTGCTGTACTTCGTGATCCGCTTCCTGAAGTTCGGAAACGTCTCCGTGGTCCGCAGCGTCCTCACTTCGCTCGGCTGCTCCGCCGTCATCATCCTGGGGTTCGTGGTCCCCGCCGTGACGTGCAGCTACGTGGCGGGGATCCTCTCGCTCCTCGGCGTGATCGTCGGGATTGTCCTGACGTTTCCGATCCAGTTCGTGATTTTCCGGCTCTCGGTCCGCGACTCTCTCGTCGTCTGGGTGGCCTACCTCTTCATCACGCCCTTCGTGGCCTGCATCACCGCCGTCTTATTGATCGCCGCGTGACCGGCGCGGTCACTTGGCGTTCTTGGAGCGGTCGCCGGCGGAGGCCACGCGCTGCAACAGGGCCGACACTTTGTTCACCAGCACGTCGAGGTCCACCGGCTTCTCCACGAAGTCGGTGACCGGCAGCCAGTCCGCGTCAATGTCCCGCGCGGAGAAGCCGGTCGGGAACTTCGAGTTCACGGCGGTCAGCATGAGAATGGGGATATCGCCGAGTTTCCCGTGGCCTTTCCGCATGTCGCGCGCCAGCTCGAAGCCGGCGGAACTGTTCTCGGGAAACATGACGTCCAGGATCACCAGGTCGGGCGCCTTCCGGTTCATCCTTTCCAGGGCCCGGGCCGTCTCCCCTTCGATCGCCACCTCGTGCCGGGCGTCCTTCAGCACCTTGGCGAACGCCTGGGCCAGGTCTTCGTCATCGTCCACAATCAGAATGTACGCCATAGACCACCTCCTTTTTCCCCTGGAGCGCCTTACGCGGAACCTTCGGCGGAAGAAAATCCCAGAATGAACTTCGTGCCCACACCCGCCTCGCTCTCGACTCGAATCTGTATTCCATGCGTCTCCGCCACGCGGCGGACGATGGCCAATCCAAGGCCCGTGGATTCCCTGTTGTGCCGCACCGCCTCGGCCGTCCGGTAGTATTCCTCGAAAATCCGCGGCAGCTTCTCGGGCGGGATGCCGATGCCGTGGTCCTCGATGGTCACGATGGGCCCGTTCCCGGCGCCGGACAGGCAGCGCACGTGCACCCTGCCGCCGCGGTTCGAGTAAATGACGGCATTGGAGAGCAGGTTCAGGAGGAGCATCTTCACGTGGTCTTCCACGCCGCTGGTCCGCGCCGAACGGAGATCATGCTCCACCACGACCTCGCGCTCCTCGGCCAGCGGCTGGACCTCCGCCAGGGACCACCGGACCGCTTCCGTCAGGTCCAGGTCCGCCCAGCGCGAGTTCCTCTCATCGGGGGTCTCGATGTTCGCCAGTTGGAGCATCTCCTGGATTTGAGCCGCCAGCCGGCGACAGCGCCCGGCAATGCGGTTGAGCGCGTCGGTCGCGTCCGTCGGGAGGGTCCCGCAGTGACCGTGGAGCAGCAGGTGCACGTT
>JBEKCB010000045.1:0-24424 GCA_050015075.1 Candidatus Brocadiia bacterium
ACCTGCCGCAGGTTGTATTCCAAAACGATGGCGATGAGTTTCTGCAGCTCCGGCGGTTCCTCGGCGAAGTCGAGCATCGCCTCTTCATAGCCGCGCAGGTCGGTCAACCGAAGGAACATGAACCCGTGCGGCAGGCCGATGTCCTCGGTGGGCGCGCTGAGCCCGTTCACATCCTCGCGGCGGGGAACCGGGTGACCGGTGACAATGGCCTCGTGACCGTGATAGACATTACTCCAGACACATCCCCAGCCGTCAACGTGAGTCCCGGCGGCATATCGCGGCATGCCCACGGCATCATAGTCGCGCGGCCCCTGCCGTGTGCCGAACAGTAACGGATGGCGCCGTGCGATCTCATCCAGCTTCTCTCGGTACTTCATCCACGCCGCCGGGAGCATGCCCATGCTCACGGGGATAAACTGCGGCCTGGCAAAGTTCATCGCCTTGTCGTGATCGCTACTCATTCAGACTCCAAGGACTTTCAGGGCTACCCGGAATTTCGGATGGCCGCCCTCCACCTGATGGCCAGCCATCAAATGCCGGATTCTGACTTGGCGACTCCCGATTGTCAAAGGGAAATCGCGCGGCGAAAGAAGGCCTCTGCATTGACTGCCTCGACTACGATGCTCGTGTCGAAGGCGGGTCTGCTGCCGCCAGACCGGCACCGGGCGTAACTGAGAACACAGCCCGTATTTGAGCCACACTCGGCGCCTTGGAACTCTGTTCAAGACTGGCGGATCGCCGGAGAATTGCTTGACGCGAGTAACCTCAGTCGTCAGACTACGACCTCTGACGCCTGGCCGTCGCGTGGAGGGCGGCCATCTGAAATCCCAGGTACGATGCTGCGGTCGGGAAACAAGTTGGAGTGTTGCGGTGACGCACAAGGAGCGCATGCTGGCGACGCTGCGCGGTGAGCCGACTGACGCGATTCCGTGGGCGCCGCGGCTGGACCTTTGGTACAACGCCCGCCAGCGCGCCGGCACGCTGCCGCCGAAGTATCGCAACGCGGCGCTGTACGAGATCACCGACGATCTCGGCTGGGGCTTGCACGCGATCGTGCCGAACTTCAAGGACCTGCGCGACCCGGGCGATGACGCGCACCGCGCGCTGGGCGTTTACAATCTCTGGATGATGCCCTATGCAACGAAGTTCGAGGATGTTGACATCGCCGTGACGACTGAAGGCGACCGGACGCACGTGCGGTATCGCACGCCCGCCGGCTCCGTCTCGACGACGGTGGTGTATGACGAGAGCATGCGGCAGGCCGGCGCGACCATCACGCATATTTCAGAGCATGCGATCAAGGGCCGCCGGGACTACGCCGCCGTCGCGCACCTTTTCGACCACGCGCGCGTCGTGCCCAACGCACAGGGCTACGACGAATTCGCGGCGCGCGTTGGCCAGCGCGGGATGGCGTGCGCGGTCCTGAACGGGGCAGCCTCTCCGATGCACCTCCTGCAGCGCGAGCTGATGCCGATGGAGCTTTTCTTCTACGAGATGAACGACCATCCCGACGAGTTGGCGAAGTGCGCGGAGAGCATCGGACGGTACTTCGAGCGCATGTTCGAGGTCGTCTCGAAATGCCCGGCGGACCTTTTCTTCCTCGGCGCGAACTACGACACGAACGTGACGTACCCGGCCTTCTTCCGCGCGCACATCCAGCCCTGGCTGAAGCGCTTCGCCGCCACGCTGCACGCGAAGGGGAAGTTCCTGCTGACGCACACCGACGGCGAGAACACCGGCCTGCTCGATTGCTACCTCAACAGCGCGATTGACGTGGCGGATTCCATCTGCCCCGCGCCGATGACGAAGCTATCGTTTCGGCAGGTGCGCGACCACTTCGGCGGGCGGATCACGATCATGGGCGGAATTCCCTCGATCAGTCTGCTGAAGACTTCGATGTCGGACCGCGCGTTCGAGACCTACCTGGACGACTTCTTCTCGAACCTCGGCTCGGGCGATCATCTCATTCTAGGCATCTCCGACACCACGCCGCCCGGCGCGGAATTCGAGAGGCTTGAGCGCATTGCCGCCCGTACGCGCGCATTCGGGGCCGCGCGGCTGGGTTAGGCAGAGCGCCTTCGGCCGGGTGGATGGCTGATGAAGGGCCTGTTTCATAGGAGTTTTGTCATGCTCAACATCGGCTTCGCATCGCGCGATATGACCCCGACGAGGCCCGCGATGCTCCAGGGCCAGATGCACCGGCGGATCGGCAGGAAGGCGCTTGACCCGGTCACCGTCAACGCGGTGGCGCTGGAGGACGATCAGACGAGAGAGAGCGCGGCGATAGTCTCCTGCGATCTCGCCCATCCCTCGGAAAACCTCTGTCGCGCGGTCCGCGAGCGCCTGCCTTCACGGTGTCCGGCGGCGCCGCGCGATCGGATGATCCTCGCGGCCACTCATACGCACACCTCCTTCGTCTTCGAGGAGGGATACTACGATCCTCCCGGCGGCGATGTCATGACGGCCGCCGAGTGCCGGGCGTGGATCGCCGAACACATCGCCCAGGCGGTTGTCGAGGCGTGGGAGCAGCGCAAGCCAAGGCGCCTCGCCCGCGCCTTCGGCCATGCCGTCGTCGGGCACAATCGTCTCGCGCTCTACGCCGACGGCCATGCGCAGATGTATGGAAAGACGGACCGGGACGACTTCGCCGGATTCGCCGGTTACGAGGACCACAGCCTCGACATGCTTTTCGCTTATGAGTCCGATGGCGCGCTCGCCGGCGTCGTCCTGGCGCTTCCCTGCCCTTCGCAGGAGACCGAGGAAATCGAGGAATTCTCCGCCGATTTCTGGCACGACATCCGGCTGGAGTTGCGCGAGCGGCTCGGCGGGCATCTGGCCGTGGTTGGCCTTTGCAGCCCCGCCGGAGACCAATCGCCGCACCGGCTCATCTACCAGGCGCAGGAGACGGAGATGCTCCAGCGCCGCGGGCTCTCCATGCGTCAGGAGATCGCCCGGCGTGTGGCCGACGCCGTGGATCGCGCGCTGGCCTGCACGCAGCCGGCGAAGGCCAAGGACTGGCCGTTGGTCGTTCGCGTCCGGCGCCTGGAATTAACCCGGCGCAAAATTACCCGAGCCGAGCGCGACTGGGCCGAGAAGACGCGCGCCGAATGGATCACCGGGAAGGGCGAATCGCAGTCCTGGTGGCCGACGCGCCAGCAAGTCGTTGTCGCCGGCTTCGACCACCCGCAGGAGGTCAAACCCTTCGAGATGGAGTTGCAGGTTTTGCGGCTGGGTGACATGGCGATCGCCGGCAACCCGTTCGAGCTGTTCCTCGACTACGGCCTTCAGATCAAGGCGCGCAGTCCCGCCGCGCAGACGATGCTGATTCAGCTCACCGGCGAGGGCATGTACCTGCCTTCCGCGCGATGCATGCAAGGGGGCGGCTACAGCGTTGTCCCCGCCGTCTCGGAGGTCGGTCCCGAAGGCGGCGCGGAACTGGTGAAGGAAACGCTCGCGACGATCAACGAGCTCTTCCCCGCGCAGGCGTGAACAGGATAAATGAGACACGCAACCACAGATGGCAAAATGGGCCGCAACTGGCCATTTTGTTCTTAAAGGGTAGCCGCCGTTGCAGCAGCTACCTGTCGAGTTGGTCGAGGGCGTCGCCCTCGAGATCGCTCCGCCGCGCCGCCACAACGCCGACTAACTGCTCGTCCTCTTTGAGCCAGCTCTGGACGCGGAATGACGCGCCGGGCAGCGGGCCGCTGGCGTCTATCGGCCGTTCGGCCAGAAAGACCTTCAGCAGGTGGGGTAGCGATCACGAATGCGTCCGGCGGCGTAGCCGCTAGGAAACACGACATCGTCTCCGATCCATATCTTCATGCCCAGGCGCTCTGCCTCGTCGAGAATAGTGTCCATGATTGCCCACCATTCGGGACCGGCGTAGTCCAGGAAACGCCGCGCCTCCAGCGGCACGGAATAGTCGGGCCGCGACTCGACGATGCACTGGCGGATGCCTGCCGAGCGCATCTTCTGCATCTCCTCGCGCAGGACTTCGGGCGGTTCGCCGTACTGCCAAAAGAGCGGCGCGATGAAGCCGGCCGGGGCCTCGCGAGGAGTCAGAGCACAAGCTATCGTCATGGACACCGATGATGCTTTCTTGGCCGTAGTCAACTCGCCTTTCCTGGAAATGCCGTTGCGCAACCATCGTATTGCCGGGCCTTCGTGAGATTGGTGAGCAGCGTCACAACCAAGGCGCCGCGTCTGCCCTGAGCGGTATTCACGTCATCCCCCTTTGTCATTAGCCGACCCGCAGAAGGTGGCATTGCCATTGATCACCGCTCTTTGGGTGCTGAGCATGACCGCGCACCATCCTTGACACCGCGCCCAGGTCGAGAATTCCCCGCGACGACGGGTGGGCCTTCGTGCGGCTGAGCGAGTTGAGTCACCACGCCCAGCCAGCCCAGCAAGGCGGCGGCAATTACGGTGGGGAAGGTCACCATCGGCAACACAACAAACCGGCCCACGGCAGCCAGCCCGCTGGCCGTCACGCCTTTGGACGCGCGATATACGAACGCGTCAATGATTTCCTTGGCGCGGTAACGGGCGTCGAACGATAGCGGGACGTACAGTAATTCCTTGACGGCGCGGAAGACGGAGTAGTCGAGCACCTTGAACACCAGATAACAGGCCGCAGCGGTCCAAAGCCCCGGATTTGCGAACACGGCCGCAACCATCCCCAGATGCACGAGCGGGATCGCCAGGTAGATGAGCCGGTGGGATACGAAGGCGAGCGAGAGCGGCGCGATCACGAATTGGCAGACAGCCGATGCCATGTTGAGCAGCGCGTAGAACCCACCGAACCACTGCGTGCGCAGGTCCGCCAGCGGCAGCGCCTTCTCCGCGTAGAGGCTCAACTGCAACTCCGCCACGGTGGAGACAACCTGGGTGAGGGCGATCAGCAGCGCCAGCCTCCGCAGGACCGGCTCACGCATGAGAGTGCGGAGGCCGAGATGCCCGTGCTGCCCGTGCGCCTCGTCCATGGCCGGCTTCGGCTCTCCGCCGGCCCGATAGGCCACAACCGCAAAGAGGCCCGTCGGCACGAACGTGATGGCAGCCAGGAGGAGCAGGTTGACGCTGCCGAACTGAGTGGCATAGTGTTGCACAAACAGTCCGCCTGTAATCGAGCCGAGGGATGCAATGCCGCAGACGGGTCCGTTGAGCTTGCTGCCCTCGTCGGTGCGGACGGTGCTGTTGATGAACGACCAGACCTGCTCGACGAGGAGTACGATGTAGGCCTCGCGGAAAGCATAGAGCACCGCAGTAGCGGGCCTCGCGCCGGCGCGGATGCCGGCGAAGCAGCCCAGGATCACCAGCGCAGAGAACGCCGAGGTGGTCAGGATAGCGGCGCGCGGGCCGGTCACGGACAAAAGGCGGCCGTACGCGTAAATGAACGCCAGCGTGGCAAGGGTGCCCAACGCCATGACAATGGGCAGGTTTCTCGCGCCGTAGGCGGCGATGAAGAGGGAGACGGAGACGCTGCGAACTAACTCATAGCCGCATAGCAGGAAAGCCGCCGAAACCGCAATGGCTGCTGTGGCGGCAAGTCGGCCCGTGCGAATGCCGAGAAACGAGCGCCCGGCGGGTGTAGATTCCATGTTGTTCGACACTCAGCTTTTCCTGTTCCGCGCAGAACCCTGGGGCTTATTCTGCCGCCCTCGTGCGCCGCCGTTTGCAGGAATCTATTCTCTCATTACACGAAGCCTTGTCCACAAGCCGGCTGCCGCGTGCAGTGAGTTCATGCCGTTGGCCTGACCCACCAACCACCCGGGACCCACTCGTGGTTACCAGCATGGCCTGTTCGCCTTCGCCCTCTAACCAGTAGCTAAATCCACCGCACATGCGTGGGATCGGGAACCAGGCTTTGGATTCTTTGGCCGTAAGCAGCGGCGTCAATTCCGGTAACGCGAGATGATGCTCATCGATGAGCTTGGCAGCCCAACCGCGAATGACTGCATGAAGGTGGTGCTCGATGGCCAGGAGCGCGGTTTGGGGAACTTGTACCACTTACAGCCCTCCATCGCCAATCGACAACGCAAGCGGGGCTCTGCATGAACAGGCGGCGGACCAGTCCAACGCCCTACCGGGCCCGAATTGCGCTGCCGCCTACAGGACTCTATGCGGCTTATCACCTCACAATAGTTGAGGCGCTACTTCCCTTCTCCATCGCTCATGCAAGCCCCACCACAACGGAGAGTAATTTCCTAGTTTATCGGCTTGGCGCGGATGCACCAAGGGCAGCAGGCGCAGGTCGTGATCGCCCACCCGAATTGCATGGAGACGACCGTACTCTGCCGCAGTCTCTCCGTAGTCGCCAAGCCGATCCTCCGAACCGAAGTACTTCGTGAACCAGCGCAGCGGCTGGTCCCCGAGAGTAATGAGAACGCTCGCCGCCGACTGATGAAGTTCTACTTCAATCTCCGAACGCCGCTGCTCGTCTGCCAGCTTCTTCGGTACAGTTGGCCACTGCGGTTTCGGCAGACCCAGTCTCTCCATTGCCTGCGCCTGTCTCTCGTTCATGCAGCTATGAGGCACGAGATCGCAAAGCCACGCCTTATGCCGGCATAGTCCGAGAGGGGCGAGGAACAGGCCATCCAGAGCCCTGCCGGACGGCCCGTTGAACTGGCTGCTCGCTGGCTCAAGCCGGCCAGCCCCTTCCGGCAGCGGCATTTGGCGCAAGATCTCTTCGACCTTATCGCCGCCCCAGAAGATCTCAGGTTCCGATGCAACGGCCAGCGCGTTGATACGCAACTTGCCATCCGGCCCGACCCAACGGGCATGTACCGCGCTTGCATAGACGCCGAGGACAAATACCTGCTTGGCGGTCTTGTCTCGCTGCACGACCGGGAGAATCGGCTGTCCGAACGGAAAAGTGCCAATGCCGCTCATGTCGGGCCTCCACATTTGGCGCCCGCGAGCAGGATCGCCAAAATGCCAATGCGCCTCTTGCTCATCACGTCCCCCTCCACGTGCCGCCATGTTGCACCGGCGATGGCAGGACTCTATCACGAGGCTCTGACAGCGACCAACGGGAAAAACTGCGAGCAGGGGGTTTCACTTCTGTGCCCCCGACTCTGCGGCCACGACGAACGGCCACGAGAAGGTAAACGAAAAGCGGCAAAGCGATCACGGCCTCGGCGCGCAGACAACACGGAAACCGAAGACGTAGTCGTACCGGAACGACGGACCGTAGCCGAAGCGATTGGCGGAGCGGCAGCGCCTCGGAAGGTCGAGCCAGGAACCGCCGCGCAACACGCGTATCTCACCTTTCTCCGGCCCCAGTGGGTCGTCGGTCGGACTCTTCTTGTAGTACCCTTCGTCATACCAATCCTGGCACCATTCCCACACGTTCCCGTGCATGTCATAAAGCCCAAACCCGTTCGCCGCAAAGCTCCCGACCGCCACAGTCTTCCCTCGGTATTCTCCCTTGCGCCCGTTTCCGTAGGCGGTGCTCCCATCGTAGTTCGCCTGGTCGGTCGAGATCGTTTCACCGGTATTGAATGGTGTCCTCGTCCCCGCTCGACACGCATATTCCCACTCCGCCTCCGTCGGCAACCGGACCGTCTGCCCCGTCTTCGCCGACAGTTTCTTGCAGAATTCCACCGCATCGTCCCAGGAGACCTGCTCCACGGGATTCCTTTCTCCCTTGAAATTCGATGGATTCACCTCCATCACTGCTTCGTATTGCGCCTGCGTCACCACATAGACGCCCATGTAGAACGGCTTGGTGATCTTCACCCGGTGCTGCGGTTGCTCATTCTGGAACGACTCTGCCTTTGCTTCCTCACCGGCGCTCTTTCGTGCGACCTGCTCCGGCGGTTCATCTCCGCCCATCATGAACTCTCCAGCCGGAATAAGAACCAGCTTCATGCTCACGCCAACACTCAACCCAAGGGGTTGTATAGTGCCGCAGTAAAAAGTCAACTCCTTCGGCTGCTTCACCGTTGGGCGGTCCTCCTCGGCCCGTGCAACTGCCATCATGCCCAGACTCGCCACCGCAAACGTCATCAAAGTCCCCAAGAGTCGCTTCTTCATGGCTCTCGTCTCTTCTCCAAGCCGGGATTTCCCAGAGGGCCCCCGTTCACATGACGGTCAGCCGTCCAATGTCGCATTCTGACAACCGAGATCGCAGCGATCAAGCAATTCCTCGGCGGTCTGCCAGTCTTTGCCTCACCCATTCGGAGCACCGCACTCTTGCAGTTGGCTGGCGATCAGGCTGGAGGCGAGCGCCTGCTGAGGAGTGGGCGTCAAGGGCGTTTTCATTTGCAGGGCGGCAACAAATGCTTCCATTTCTGCATAGGCGCCGCTGCTGACGAACTCCGGCTCGTCCGATGGTGAGGCATCCGCAAGCGCCAGCTTGCCGTCTTGCCAAATCTCAACCGACCACGGATGCACCGCGCCGGTCTTCACTTCCGCGATGAACTCGTCTCCGATGAGCCGGACCGTCTCCTCGACCTTGCCGGCGCAGGGTAGGATGGTGAGTTGAACGGAGACACCGCTTTTCCCGTGGAGAAGCGCCGTTCGACCGCATGCGCTTTCGCCATGGGTAACAACTTGCGGCGCCCCTTGCAACTCCAGGGGCCCCGCCACGTGGCACAACGCGTCGATCAGGTGCAGTCCGGTTCCCCAGACGAAATCCGGCTCCGCACGATGGGAACGCAGCATGCATCCTTCCACAAGGCGGATGCAGAGTCGCTCCCGCCCGATCCACTCAAGCGCCATCCGCAGCGCTGGATCGAACCGACGGTTCAGCGACACCATTACCGGCACGCCGGACGCCTCCACCGCCGCGACAATCTCCCGAGCTTCCGACAAGTTCCGCCCCAGAGGCTTCTCAATCAGCATGGGCAGCCGCCAGCGGAGATACTGCGGCGTCGCCTGGACCATGACAGGGATTGGAAGCACAACGACCAGGCCATCGAGCGCGGCGCCGCTTAACGCATCCAGGGACTGGACATGCTTCGCGAAGCCGTACTGCTCGGCCACGCGCGCCGCCTTGGCGAGGATCGGATCGCATACCGCCGTCAGCTCCACCTGCCCCGGGTGGCGCTCGGCCAACATGCGCAACGCGGGCGCATGCTGAGTCGCGCTATGGCTGCCTGCTCCGACCAATGCTACGCGCACCATGCCGGAATTTCCTTTGCTCTGGTCAGGAAACTTCCTGGGTAAGACGCCATCGCCACATTCTGACGCCTGAGGTCACCTCGATCAAGCAATTCTTCAGCGGTCTGCTGCTCTTGAACGGGATTCAAGGTCGCTAAGCCCGGCTGTAGCGGGACCGAATTGCAACGCCGCGTGCAGGAATCTACCCCGAGTCATTTCACATCTGTGTTGAAAACGTCACGATGAAGACGGCCCCTATATCGAGAGCTCTCCAAGGCTGCCAGAGCACTGGCAAGGGCCTTGACAGGAGCCGTATCGAGCGTACAATGTCGCTTCAGGAAGGGACAGCCCCACGGGGAACAGCCAAATGAGAAATCCCGGCTCAAGAGCTTGGACGGATCGTCGCCCCGTGAGTGTTTCGGTCCCCATTTTCGCAGTCTCCCCAGATGTGTTGACGAAAATCCCGGCCGGTTTACAATGCCGCACGAGCAGGCCGCCCAAAGGATGGTCAGAGGAGAAATCCGGATGACAGCGGGCGTGCGCGGGTTGGCGAGAGAATATTCGCGCCGGGAATTCCTGAAGCTGGGAGCGGCCATCGCGGCAGCGGGCATGGTTCTGCCGGGCGCCTTTGCCGGGCAGGCGGCCCGAGACGATAGGACAGACTCTGCGCCGAAAGGAGCGGGCAAAGTGAACGCGTCGAAACTCCCGCGCTGGCGGGGATTCAATCTGCTGGAGAAGTTCGTCGCGCAGGATAGCGCCCCGTTCCGCGAGCAGGACTTCGAGTGGATCCGGGAATGGGGGTTCGACTTTGTGCGCCTGCCCATGTCTTACCTCTGCTGGACGGATGCAGGGGACCGGCTCAAGCTACGCGAGGACGTGCTCAAGCAAATTGATCAGGCCGTGGAATTCGGCCGCCGGTACGGCGTGCACGTTAACATGAACTTCCATCGCGCCCCCGGATACTGCGTCAATCCGAACCCCCCGGAGCCGTTCGATCTGTGGAGCAGCGACGAGGCGTTGAACGCATGCGCGTTCCACTGGGGGCATTTTGCCAAGCGATACCAAGGCATTCCAAATGAGCGGGTGAGCTTCGACCTCGTCAACGAGCCGGGCAACATCCCCGAGGCCACCTACGTGCGCGTCGTCAAGCGGCTGGTCGAGGCGATCCGCGCTGAGGACCCCGGCCGGCTGATCATCGCCGACGGGCTGTTCTGGGGGCGCAATCCCGTCAACGGGCTGGCGGAACTCGGGATCGCCCAGAGCACGCGCGGATACGATCCGATGCAGGTCAGCCACTACAAGGCCTCGTGGATCGGCGGTTCGGACAAATGGCCCGAGCCGACCTGGCCGCTGAAACTGGGCCCGAGGGACGTCTGGGACAAGGAGCGGCTGCGCAGGGAAAGGGTCGAGCCGTGGAAGACGCTTGAGCGCGCTGGAGTGGGAGTGCACGTCGGCGAATGGGGAGCGTTCCAGTGTACGCCGCACAACGTCGTGCTCGCCTGGATGCGCGACAATCTCGCGCTGTGGAAGGAAGCCGGCTGGGGCTGGTCGCTGTGGAATTTCCGAGGCTCGTTCGGCGTCCTGGACAGCAACCGGGCGGACGTGAAATACGAGGAGTTCCGCGGGCACAAACTCGACCGCGAGATGCTGGAGGTGCTAAAGGCGTCTTAGCAGAAAGCTGTCTTGCCGCTGGGAAAATCGGGTTCATATCATTAACGGCGCCGCAGACGAGATCGTTCGTGAGAAAGAAAGCGTGGAGCCGCCCGCTTGCCAATCGGCGTTTCCTTCCCGATCCGGGTCTTGAGCCAGCCGCCAAGCTCCAGGATATACTGGAACTCCTCCGCCGCGTAGTCCCAGCGGTAATTGTTGCAGAGCGCATGGGCTGGAAGGTAGTTCTCCGCCGAGTCGCCACTATCTGCGCTGTGCGCTAAGTGTCACGCGATAGCGCGATGCGCCGGAAGTCCGTTGCCGCAATGTCGCCGCCGCGCGCTTCGGAGCCATGGTGTGCGAAGACGATGGTCCGGCGCCAATGCGAAAGACTTCCCTGAGCGAATTGAACGTCAGTGGTTCCGACGTCATTTCCCCTTTTTGCGAACCCAGGCCAGGTATTCCGACGGCGTCATGAAGACGCAGCCCTTCGACTTGAGGAACTCGACGATTCTCTCGAAGCCTTCCCACTTCGTCTCGACTTTCCAAAGGTCTGGATGCCCCTGAAGGACGAGCATGTCGAGACCGGCGGCCAGTTTCTTGTACGTTCTCTCAAATTTCTTGAAGTCCGGCACGAAGATTGGATCTTCCAAACTCATCACCCGCGGGAGGCTCAGCCGGCTGAAATACTTCGGCTTCTTCGGGCCGCAGAGCCAAATCTTGACTTGGGGCACGGCCTCGAGGGCCCTGTCGGTCGCCTCGGTGGTTGAACTCCAGTGCGGACCGAACGCGGCGAACTCGAACCCAAGCTTCTCCCTGGCGAGTCTCTCGCAGCGGTCCAGCAGGGCCTTGTGTTCCTGCCAAGTTCCCTGTTCGAATTCCCCGGTCTTGTCCTCGGGATGTCGAGCATGGGTGCGGTAACCGTGGAGCCAGAACTCCACGGCGCCATTCTTGTGATGCTCCTTGATCCACTTGAAATAGGCCGGTTGATCGCCCTCCAGCGAATCACAGATGACGCCGGAAGAAGCCTTCAGGTGGTTCTTCTCGATGTAATCGGTCACGCGCCGCCATCGCGGTGAGACTGGACCGCCGCCGTTCGCGCCCAATTCAATAACATCGTCGAACTTAAAGATGATGACCTGCGCCTTGGCTGAAGAGACGGGCTTCCGCTTCTTCATGATGCCGTTCTTCCCATTTCACGGCTTTGAATGTCAGATGTCTCGCAGTCCGGCATCGCAGCCGCACGGACATACCTGCGGACAACAAACAAAACCATCGGCGGCGACGCAAGCCGACGCCCAAGAGCCGCATGGCGCGGAGACAGCCATCTACCTGATCCGATAGAGATGCACATCCCAGTCGCCAAAGTGGTCCTGAAACTTGCCCTCCGCCGGTTCGATCTTCCGGCCTTCGCCGAGGACTTCGACCTGCGCGCCGGCAGGGAGAGCGTCGAGGGTGAAAGTGGCTTCCGCCGCGCCGGGCTTCATAGCGACGGCAAAGACGTATGTCGCACCGCCCTGCTTCTTAACCATGGTCGCCACCGGCACGTCCTTGTTCGAGGATTCCACCTTGAGCGCGTCCTTGACGGTGGGGCTGTTCAGCGCAGGGGCGAGTTCATGGACCTGCTGGTTGAGCGCCGTCACGGCAGCGAGCATCTGAGGATCGTCCAGGAGCGCATGGTCGTTCTCGGGCTTGAATTCATGGCAGAAATAGACGATTCCCTGGCTTCCGTGCACCAGGCTCATCCAGACTTCCGCTTTGACCTGCTTCGGCGTTGCCTTGGTACGCGACTCGATCCGCGTGCATTCGATGCAGTTCCAGGCAATCTTGCGCCCGCCGGTCCACTTGACCAGCCGCTCGACGCCATGGGCGACGAAATCCAGCTTGCCTTTGACCTGCGGGTTATTGTGCACTACGGGGTAGATATCGAACGAGGCAATATCGCATCCCTTGATGTACTCGGCATAGTCCTCGGGATGGTTGGTGCGCACGCCGCGGCCATTGTAGCCGTCCCAGGCGACGCCCTGACCGAGATTGAGGAGCACCGGTCGGGAGGGATCCGCCTTGCGGAGCGCTTCGTATTCCGCAACAATCTTGGCCGGCAAAATGGGCGGCCCGTAGCCATTGCCCCCCGGCAGATCCTGGGCGTTGTCGGGTTCGTCGCCGTGCATCCAGCCGACAATGATCGGATCATCCTTATGGGCCAGACCCACGACATTCTGGTCGCAGATGGCCGGCATTCCGTATTTCTTGAGCTCAGCCAGATCAGGTTCGGTCGGCTCCAGGCCGACGTAAAGATTGATGCCCGCCTTCTTGTACCTTGGCGCATCTCTCGGCTCCTGCAGCCAGACGGCGATGGGGAAGAATGAGGCATCCTTCGGCGGCCCATTCTTCCATTGCGCATAGGGATTAGAGGACTCAGGTTTAGCTTCGTCAGCGCCGACCGCTATCGTCGCAGCCAGCAGGATTACGGATGCGGTCAGAACTCGCTGCCATATCATCTTCGTTCCTCCTTTTCATTAGGTTATCTTGGTCCATGTCCAGGGCAGCCGGCGGCTGCGGCGCTTCGCGGCGGACAATCCCCGTTCCAGCTTTCCTCCCGTTCTTAGACCGTCATATCAGCCTCCCTTTCTGCCGTTGCCCACGCCGTGCGAGTGCGGCCCCGGTAGCTATCCGTTGCCGCCCCATGTCGCCGGTGCATTTTACCTCACGCCTCTGACAGCCGCCAATCGGGCCCTGAGAAAACCTGATATTCAGCGGCCCGGACGCTGCCGTTGCCGCGCAGACATCCCGATTACCGTTCACTCTCATGCAAGTAAATACGGATCTTAACATGTGGTACGCCCACAGGGGCACACGCGGGCGTATCGTTTCCCAGAACAACACGACGAAGTCAGTCAGGCCTTTGTCACCGCAGTCCAGGCGGCTGAAGCGGAGGCCTTCTTTCGCCGCGTGGCTTCCCCTTGACAAGGGGGATTCTGATTGTCAGAATCCGACGTTTGATAGGTGACCGTCATGTGAATGGCGAGCATCTGAGAAATTCAGGTCAAGGTCTCACGCGCGCTCTCTCGCGCCGGCCTGCCCATTCATGGCGCCCCGGCCGGCCTCAACTGGATTCATCTCATCGAGGCAGGGAGTTTTAGGAGAAGAGCACGGCCGCCTAGCAAGCCGACCTGGCCGTCCTCCTGTGCGATCAGGCCGGCGCGACTGCCTGTTCCGTGTCCGAGGGCGCGCAATGGTATTGCCGGAGAAACCTTGAGAAGGCCCGACCGACCCGCATCGCTTAACCTCATGTTAATCAACCAGGCGCCGTTGGCGGCAAGCGCCGCCGCACTGCGCAACGGCACGCTGGACTTGATGCGATATCTCGGCGAAGTCTGCGACCGTATCGAAGCGTTCGAGCCGACCGTGCAAGCGCTGGCGCCGGAGCCGAATCGCCGGGCGCGCCTGCTGCGCGAGGCAGCCGAGCTGCAGCGCAGGCATCCGAAGCCGGAGGGTCGCCCTTTGCTCTACGGAGTCCCGCTGGGGGTGAAAGACATCTTCCACGCGCAGGGCTTCGCGACGCGCGCCGGAACCCAATTGCCGAGCGACCTGTTCCCCGGCGATGAGGCGTCGTGCGTCGCTATGCTCCGAGCGGCAGGCGCACTGGTCCTGGGCAAGACGGTGACGACGGAGTTCGCCTACGCGGAACCCGGGCCGACTCGCAACCCGCACAATCCGGCCCATACGCCCGGCGGCTCCAGCAGCGGCTCCGCCGCGGCCGTAGCGGCAGGTTTCTGTCCGCTGGCGATCGGCACGCAGACGGTCGGCTCGACGATCCGCCCCGCGGCGTTCTGCGGGATCATCGGGTACAAGCCGAGCTTCGGGCGCATCCCAACGGCCGGGGCGATCACCTTCGCCTCTTCAGCCGACCACGTTGGCCTTTTCACGCGGGACGCGGCCGGCATGGCGCTGGCTGCTTCGATCCTGTGCCGCGATTGGCGGGCATCACGCGAGCCGCCCGACGAAGCGCGGCGCGATTCGCGGCGAGCGCTCCCCACGTTCGGCGTGCCCGACGGCCCCTACCTCCAACAGGCCTCGAGCGCGGCGTTGGAGGCGTTCGACAGGCAACTCGAGTCGCTCAGGTCCGCCGGCTATCCAATCCGGCACGTGCGGATGCTCGAGGACATCGGCGCGATCAATCGGCGCCATTGGCGCATGTGCGCCGCTGAACTGGCGCAGGCTCACGCCGTTTGGTTTGCCCGGTACGAGGATCTCTACCGCCCCCGGACCGCCGCGCTGATTCGGGAGGGTCAGAGCGTCGGCGCCGACGAATTGGCGGCCGCCCGCGCCGCGAGAATCGAGCTGCGGAGGAAACTGGAACGCCGGATGGCTGAGGAGAGAATTGACCTGTGGGTCTGTCCCGCGGCGACGGGGCCGGCGCCCGAAGGGCTTGACTACACCGGCGATCCGAGCATGAACCTGCCCTGGACACACGCCGGCGTGCCCGCAGTGACCCTTCCCGCCGGCCGGGCGGCGAACGGGCTGCCGCTCGGCCTGCAGTGCGTGGCGAAGTTCATGAACGACGAGGAGTTGCTCGTCTGTGCTGAGCAACTGGAGCGGATCTTTAACTTCCATCCGCCGTCTCAGGCGCGAATCTGAGCGCCCCCGAGCACCGGTTCGTGAACCACGGCTTCCTTCGAAAACATAAACAATAGACACGTTGTCTCTGCCCATCGAATGGAGTAAGAACAGCGGAGGGCGTGTTTGATCCTGAGAGTTCCGAGGACGCGCGACCTGTCCTTGACGTCGGTGGCCACGGAAGATCGAGAACAGGCCGAAGCCGTCCGCTTGCGCATTATTTTCTTCTCGGTGACCATCAGGGCGGCCAGGTTCGACGGGAGAAAGACGTTGGCCAAATAGGCACTACGACAAAGCGCTCCGAATCCTCGTTCCCATTATGCTCAAGAAGGGCGCGCGTGGGCGGATCGTCTTACAAAACATCGGCGTGCGCACCTGTTGACGGGTAACTCCTTGTAATACCCCGCGCGACTTCCCATTGACAAACGGGATTCTGAGCGTCAGAATACGACATTTTGATGGCTGAATGCCATGTGGACGACCTGCCCGACGGGCATGTGGACAGCGGCCCTCCGGGAAATTTCGGGTGACAATAATGGCTATCCTCAATGACCCCGTGTAGGCGTTCTTTCAGGGCAGTCCCCCGAGGCTATGCTTGCGTACTGGCTGAGTATCATTTCAACTCGAGGCACATCGCTCTCATCATTGCGGCGTTCATGACATTGGGATGCCTCCCGGCGCTGGCGCAGGAGCAGAAACCCGGGCCGCGGCTCCTCAACTCCTTTGAGACCGAGGCCGACGCGAAGGCATTCGTCCCCGGCGGCGTGAAGGCCCAGCGCGTTCAGGAGCACGCGACAGACGGCAAGTGGGCGCTGAGGGTGTTCTTCCCCGGCTCGCCCACGGACACGTGGCCGGGACTCAGGTACGTTCTGCCGGTCAACGACCTCTCGAAGTACGACGCGCTCACCTTCGACGTCTATAACCCCGCAGATACGCCGATGGATTTCGCAGTCCGTGTGGACGATGCGAACCGGCAGACGCATTACATCACGGTGCAGTTGAAGGCGAAGGGCTTCACCCCCGTGGAGATCCGGGTCAAGGAGCTCCGGGCGGATCTGGACACCAGGAAGATCGCGCAAATCTATGTTTACCGCTCCAGGCCGCGCGAGGACTGCACGCTCGACCTCGACAACTTCCGACTGGGCTGCCTGCTCGAGCATTACCAGGAGATCCAGTTCGTGGAGGACGCGCCCCTGCCGCCGCTTTCGCCGGAGGACCGGCAGCGCGGCTACGTCCTCTTCAAGCGTCACTACATGGACTATGTGATGCCGGTCAGTGTGCCGAAACCGGAGGAGCTGAATCCACGGCTGGAGATTTTTGCGGCGCAGGGCCAGCGCGAGCCAGCGGCGCTCTGCGTCCGCGCCCTGCAAGACCTGAAACAGGCGATGGTCACGGTCACGCCCCTCACCGGCCCTGAAGGCAGGACGATCGGCGCCGAGCAGGTGGACGTGCGGGTCGTCCGTTACCTCAACAAACGCCTGACCTATCCTTCAACCGAGTTCATGCTGACGCCCACCTACCTCGAAACGGTCAGGCCGGAGGATCTCGCACATGACACCGCGCGCTGCTTCTGGCTCACCGTGAACGTGCCGGCCAACGCCGAGCCCGGCCTCTACCAGGGCGAGGCCGCCTTCTCGGCGCAAGGGTGTCCGGAGGCGCGCGTGCCGTTCCGCCTGCGCGTCCTGCCTTTCACGCTCGAGGAGCCGCCCGGCCTGGCCTTTGGCGTTTGCTACCGGCCGTGGAACTTGAAGGCGCTCAAAACGAATGCGGAGCGGAAGGCGTACCTTCGCCGCGACCTCCAGGATATGCGCGATCACGGAATGACCTCCGTCGCCCTTTGCGTCGGACTCGATCCGGGCCAGATCGCCATCAAGGACGGGAAGGTGAGCCTGGGCATGGACGGGACCTCCGTGTTTGAAATGGTCATGGACGCTTACCGCGACCTGCGCTTCTCCGAACCGATCCTCCTGCTGGACGACGCCGCGCAGAACTACGCGGCGGCCAAACACCCGCTGGGCAGCGCGGAATTTGCGAAGGACTACCAGCTCGTGCAGGTTGCGATCCGCGACGCGGCCCGGCAACGCGGTTGGCCGGAGATCATCCAGCAGGCCGTGGACGAGCCCGTCTGGGAGAATCCGGCCCAAGCGGCGATGGACCGCGCCGTACGCTGCCTGAGGCTCCTGAAGGAGATCCCCGGCCAGCGCACCGAACAGGACGGCCCCGGCGACAAATACTTCCATGAGATCGCCGGCCCGTTTGCCGATGTATGGAACTACAACGGCGGCTTCGCCGCGCGCGAAGTAATCCGCCAGGCCAAGGCGCAGGGTCACCTGATCTGGATCTACAACTGCGATGTCGAAGGATTCCGGCCGGAGGTCGAGCGTTATGCCGCGGGCTTCCATCTTGCCGCCGCGGACGGCGACGGCGTCTATAACTGGGAGTACCGCGGCGATGCCAGCGACTTGTACGACGATTTCGAAGGCTCGAACGGCAACTTCGTCATGTGGTACCCGGCCGGCGAGAAATCCACCGGCGGGCCTTCGATCGGCTGGGAGGGCTTCCGTGCGGGGATTAACGATCAGAAGTACATTGCGCTCCTGCGCCGGACGATCGCGGAATGCCGTAGCAGCCGCGTCCCAGGCGAGATCGCCGCAGCGGACCGTGCCCAGACGGTGCTCGATGAAATTCTCTCAAGTCTCGTCTATAGCCCCGACCTGCGCGGGACTGCGAAGTGGGACAGCACCTCCGCGGACGCAGACGGCCACAAGCGAGTGCACGGCCGGTACAAGCTCCCCAACGGTTGGGAAACGGGAACTTACGACACCGCGCGCCGGCGCATCGCCGAGGCGATACTGGTTATGAAGGAGAGCGAACCGCGGAGATAGCCTCAACGGAGACGCAGCTCCTCGCAATGGTGTCGGAGAAGATTGGGTCTCGGAGGCGAACTGTGATGCCGCCGACGACCAAAGATAACGTGCGAACGCACAGAAACGTACGAGCCGCAACGGCTGTGCCAATGGGCGAAAAAGGCCCGAGATATCGTGGGATATTAACGGGGCCGGGATATGAGCAGTCGAGAGCGGGCGGTTACACAAACCGCAACCGCAGCACTCGGCTCTGAAATTGGTTCCGGCACATTGAACAAAGGAGAACCGACAGTGGCATTGGACATGGTGACGTTGGGCGTGGGGCGGATGGGCTGCTTCATGGTGGCGGCCGTGGTAATCGGTGCTCTGCTGCCGGCCGGCTGTGCTGCGCGGGGACAAACACCGGGCGGCGGCAACAAAGCGGCCACGTGGCCGCCGTTCCAGTTGGCGGCGGAGAGCAACCCGCGGCCCGCCAGGGTTGATGCCCCGCCGCGCAAGGTGGTCATCGGCACGGTCTGCCATCACATGTACGGCGAGTTTCCGGGCCTGGAAGCGCGCTGTGAAGAGCTGAAGGCCCGCGTCGAGGAGATGGAAAAGCAGGCCCGCGCCAAGTATAACTGCGGGCTCGACCTGGTGGTGCTGTCGGAGTTCTCGCTGAACGACATGAAGCAGCCGCTGGCCATGCAGGCCCTGACACTCGACAGCCCCGGCTTCGTCTATTTCCAGAAGCTGGCCCGCGAGCATCACACCTACCTGGTCATCCCTTCGATCATCACCGCCGGCGGCAAGTATTACAACTCGGCTGTTCTGCTGGACCGCCAGGGCGCGATGCTGGGCCGCTATGACAAGGCTCACCCAGTGCCGGACGAGCCGCCGGCCGAGACGTTTGAGGGCGGCGTGACGCCGGGGATGAGCTTCCCGGTGTTCGATTGCGACTTCGGGCGGCTGGGCCTGCAAATCTGTTTCGATTACATGCACGAGGAAGGCTGGCACGAGCTGGCCATGCAGGGGGCCGAGATCGTCGCCTGGCCGACGCAGTCGCCGAGCGTGACGGTGGCGGCGGCGCGGGCGGTCAACAACCGCATCTTCATCGTTTCGAGCACCTGGCGCAACGACGCCGTGGTCATCGAGCCGACCGGCCGCCTGGCGGCGGAGTTGCGGCCCACGGGCGAGAAGGTCTCGCCGCAAGAGGACGTCCTGGTGACGCAGATTGATCTGGAGTACCGGCTGCTGCCGTGGGACTCGAAGCTCGACAACGGCGAAGCCCTGAAGAGGAAGTTCGGCAACGACGTGGGCTTCCGCTTCTATCCGGAAGAGGATTGGGGCATTTTCTGGTCGAACAACCCGGCCGTGCCGATTGACACGATGGTCCGCTGGCTGGGCATCTGGACGCAGGATCAATACGAGGCGACGGCCCGACAACACCTGGCCCGGGCCCGTGCCCAGGCGCAGGGGAAGTAGTGGGCGCGGCGGTTGGAGGGCATCACCTTGGGCCTCCTTGCCCGTAGCGGAGCGAAGTGTGTGCGGCCGACACCGTCGCCATGATCACCGGCGACCTGCCCTGCGTCGCGAGCCATGATGAACTGGTCAGGGAGCTGTCGGCGTTGGCGGACGACTTGCCTGAAAGTACTCATTTATATTTCCAGGGAGATAGACCATGTTGCCTTGGAGCCGCATGATCGCGCCGGTAGCCCTGTTGGGGGCCCTTGGAAGCGCGCTGCTTGCGATGGGCGGCGAGCCGGTGGGTGTGACATTCGACCTGGCGGCCCGCGGGAAGATCATCACCGACAAGTTCAGCGACATCAATATGTGGGAAGTCGATCGGATCTGGACGGAGCAGGCGGCCGAACAACCCAAGGACTATTTCGCCGCGAATTTTCCTTTTGTGCGGCGCATCCAGTTGATGGCAGCCACCGGCGGCAATGAGCAGCGTGACCTGTTCAAGAATCCCCTGGACCGGACAATCCTCACCGATTACGACTTCAGCAGACTGGTCCGGGCTTGCGAGAATATCGTCGCCATGGGCCTCAAGCCGATGATCAAAACCGGCTGGGTGCCGCTGAAGCTCAGCGCGGATCCGCACATCAGCCGCGCGTTTCGCACCAACGTCCGCCCACCTGCGGACTATGACGCTTACTACGCTTACATCAAGGCGATGGCGGAGGCCCTCAAGCAGCACTTCGGAATTGCGCAACTGAGGACGTGGACGTGGGGCGTGGGCGTCGAGTATGAGAACCGAGGCTGGTTTGAGGCTGAGGACGGCAAGCCCGAGACGACCCGCCTGGCTTATTTCCGGTTGTACGACACGACCGCGGCGGCTCTCGAAGACGCTCTGGGCGCCGAGAACGTGACCATCGGCGCGCACAGCATGAGCGTCCAGGCGGGCTCCTGGAGATTCTGGGACGCGCGCGATTTCATCGAGCATTGCGCGAACGGCGAGAATCTCAGACGGATAGGGCACAAAGGAACGCACCTCGACTACCTGGCTATTTCGTACTACACGCGGACGCCCGGCTTCGATCCTGACCAGTTCCTGGCTTCCATTGCGAGCGTTCGAGAGAAGGCCATGCAGGTCGGACTCACGAATTTGAAGTACGGCGTTGACGAGGGGCGCGTGCTCGACGGCCCGGACCGAAAGGTGCTGATCGCACGCGAGGCCGAGCACCCCATCCAAGCCGCCGGCGATGCCGAGCTTTTCCACCTGATGGTGGACCACGACGTGGATTACTTCTCAACCTGGGGCGTGACGACCGATGAGCTGTTCGGCGACGTGCCGATCGTCGGGGCCAATCTTCGCAATCTGGCGTTTCGCATGAACGGCAGCGCCCTGCTGAAGTCTCAGCGATCAGGCCGCCCCGCGGATGCCGCCGACGATGTCAGCGGCCTGGCGGGCTACGATGCCGCGACGAAGACCCTCCACGTGCTGCTCTACAACTTCAACCGGAATCCCGACGCCGCGTCCAGCGAGGAGCTGGCCGTCTCAATCGCCCACGTTCGGCCCGCTGGCGATCACGCGACTCTCCGCTCCTGGCCATTGGACGAAGACCACGGCAACTGGTGGAAGGCGTGGCAAGCTGATGTCGCCGCCCGGAAGATGCCGCCCGAGGCCTTCAGGCACACGACCTGGACGCTCAGTCTTCCGCGCGAGTTGAACAACCCCGCCGACGCCGAATTCTGGAAATCGCGAGCGGCCGATTATGCCAAGCTGGGCCAACTCCGCTCGGACGACGAGCCCCTTCGACCCGGCGTCGGCGACACGATCTCGTGGCCAGCGCGGCTGAAGCCGAATGCAGTCGTCCTGTATGAACTATTCCCGGTTGAGCCCGTTGGGCCGTCCGATCCGTCACGCTAGTGTTTAGTTGCGTAAATTGGCGTACTAATTTACGCAACTAAACACGGCCCAACGGAACGTGTAACTCCTAAGAAAATGCGCGCTCGGCGCGCATTTTCTATTGATGCACCAGCCGCGCAGCCGTCGGCTCGGCTAATGTGCTCGGCATAACGACGCGGCTTATTGCGGTCATGCTTCCTTGCGGAAATAGGACGCCAATTTCCGCAAGGAAGCACTAGTCTCACGCATCCCAACATTTCCCAACAGCCGGGGACCGCGACATCGGCGTTCTTTGACGAATGTCCGGCCCTGATGGCGGCCCTTGCCCGTTCGAGGTAAAGCCACGGGAAGCCGTTACAGCAGTTCAGACAGCGCCCGCAGTGTTCGGTGTGCCCGCTCATGGCCGCACCGCTTTCACCATCGCCAAGATAGCGGCCTTCCTCGGCTCGGGAAGCGATGACCACGCGCGGACGCTTTCGGCCAGATCGGGGGTCAGTTCAGTCACATTCGCGGTCAACAGCGCGGTGGCATGCGCTGAAAGGCTTGTATTTACTGGCGATTCCGAAGACAGCGAAGGCTTGCAAAACCATCCACCCCGGTTCGAATCCGGGCGCCGCCTCCAAATCAACGATACGTGTCCTTCAAGCTCCGCACGCGCAGTTCCCGCCGGAACGCCGCCAAAGACAGCGCCCGCGACGGCTCAACGAGGACCTCGACGGGTTGCCGCGGCTGAAGATGAAAGAAGTTATCGGAGAAGCGCGCGTCGGCGCCGGGGAGTTCGAGCCAGACCCAGAGCGCCGGGCGCGCGGCGGTGAGACCGACGCGGACGGCGCCGGCTTCGGCGCGCGAGACGGCGACTTTAATCCCCGGGTCCGCAAGTTCCAGATGCTTCGGTCTGGCGAAGGTGACAAGGTCGGCGGATACGGAGCGGCCGCGGACGCTCAGGTCGAGCCATAGGAGCAGGTTGCGCGGTCCGCGCGCGTCGAGATGCGGCTTGAGGTCGAGCGTCCGGACGAGCCGGCTGGTCCGGGCCGGCAGCCGCACGGGGCAGGAGCCGGTCTCCAGTCTTTCGCCGGCCACGGTGTTGACTCTCCACGACAGAACGCCTTCACACGCCTGCAGCAGATCGCTCGTCGCATGCGCTTCGACGCGGCCGGTCTTCAGGTCCTCCACGCCGGAGACGAGCAGCGGCGCGTAAAACCGCCTGGCCATGTAATGCAGCGCCTTCCATCGCTTGAGATAGTCAATGGATGACCAGCTTGCGACGGGCCAGCAGTCGTTGAGCTGCCAATAGAGCGTGCCCATCGTGCGCGGCATGCTGCGGCGCCAGTGCTCGACGGCGTATTTCATCCCCACTCCATGCAGAATCTGGCTGAGCCAGAGGGCATTATCGAAGTCCCTGGGCAGGCGGAACCACTCCAGCATGTACTGGAAGATGAGGCTGTTGCCGATGCCGCTGCGCTGGTGATGTTCCATGACGTAAGAGGTGACGTTGCGATCGGCCGGCGCGGTGAAGAGGCGGACTGTGCGCGGCTCGGGGAAGGACTGGAAGCCGAACTCGCTGCAGAAGCGGTGGAGGTTGGCGCGGTAGCTCTCGAACGGCTTCCGACCGTGCCACACTTCCCAGAGGTGCGCGTCGCCGCAGGCGGGGTTGTTGAATTTGCTCCGGTCGCCGCAGGGATTATGCGGGCTGCAGGGCCAGTACGCGCGCTCGGGATCGTTCCGGCGCACCACTTCGGGCAGAAGCTTGTCGAAAAGTTTCCCGTAGTCCCGCCAGCTCATGCGGGGCGGCTGGGCCGACCAGCGATCGCCCACGAGCCCCTGCTCCAATTCGTTGTTCCCGCACCAGAAGGCGATGCAGGCATGATGGCGCAGGCGGCGGACCTGGTATTCGGCCTCGGCGCGGACGCTGCTCAGGAACGCGCGGTCGAAGGCGGGATAGGTCGAGCAGGCGAACATGAAGTCCTGCCAGATGCAGAGGCCTAACTCGTCGCAGAGGTTGTAGAAATCCTCGCTCTCGTAGACGCCGCCGCCCCAGACGCGGAGCATGTTCATGTGGGCGCCGGCGGCGCTGCGGAGGAGCGACTCATAGTCGCCCAGGCCGACGCGCACGGCGAAGGCGTCGGCGGGAATCCAGTTGGCGCCCTTGGCGAAGAAGGGCACTCCGTTGACGGCGAACCGGAACGATTCTCCCCAGCGGTCCTTCTCCCGCTGGAGTTCGAGCGTCCGAAGGCCGATGCGGCGGACGGTGTTATCAATGAGGTGGTCGTCGGCATCGAGCAGGTCCACCACGACGCAGTACAGCGGTTGATCGCCCATGCCGTTCGGCCACCAGAGTTTCGGGCTGCGGATGGTCAGTTCAGCATCGGCGGCGCGGCCGCGGACCGGCGCGACGGCATGTGCCACCGCCTTATCCTGAAGCAGGACCGTGACGCGGATATGCGTCGCCGCCGCTGAACGGCGCGCGCGCTCGACCCCGGCGCGCACGCGCAAAGTCACCGCGCCTGAGCGCGAATGTTCCTGGGTGATGTGCAGGTCGGCGATCCGCGCGACGTCGAATGCTTCGATGCTGATGGCGCGCCAGATGCCCGCCGTCACCAGCGCCGGACCCCAGTCCCAGCCGAAGTTACAGGGTTCCTTGCGGACCCACGCGCGGCCGGCGACTTCTCGCGGGCCGCCCCAGCCCGCCAGATTCCGTCCTTTCTGTCTGCGCCGAATGTATGGCAGGACGGAATTGAATCGGATGCTGATGCGGTTTTCGCCGCGGCGCAGCGCCGGCTTGATGTCGAATTCCCAGAGCCGGTACATGTTGTCCGTCGCGCCCACCTCGCGCCCGTTGACCGTCACGACGGCGAAC
>JBEKCB010000046.1:0-24276 GCA_050015075.1 Candidatus Brocadiia bacterium
GGGGGTCTCGATGTTCGCCAGTTGGAGCATCTCCTGGATTTGAGCCGCCAGCCGGCGACAGCGCCCGGCAATGCGGTTGAGCGCGTCGGTCGCGTCCGTCGGGAGGGTCCCGCAGTGACCGTGGAGTAGCAGGTGCACGTTGGCGTGGATGGCCGCAAAGGGCGCCTTCAGCTCGTGCGCGGTGAGAAGCATGTGGCGGCTCTTCTCCCGCTGCGCCTCCACCAGCCGGCGGTTCGTTGCGTCCAGCTGGCTGTCCCGCTCGCGGACCATGGTCGCGAGGTGCGACGCGAAGTACCAGACGACCAGCCAGACCACGAGCGCCGACCCCGCGCTCAGCAGGACCACGCCGGGCGTGCGCTCGATCTGCCCGCGCAGCGAGGGATCGGCGTAAAGTCCGGCGCGCGGCAGCACGCCGGCGACTTCCAGGCCCACGCAGGCGAGATAGAACGCGCAGGCCATGGCCGCAACGCCGAACGATTCCAGGCGCGAGAAGAAGATGCACGCGAGGACGATATGGAAGAGATAGGCGAACGCGATGTAGGTTTCCAGGCTGCCCACATAGTGGACGACGACCGTCAGGGCCGCCAGGTCCACGACGATCTGTGTCCAGAGGTTCACCCGCGCGCCGGAAGGCGATCCGGACTTGGCCAGCCACCGGGCATGGGCCAGGAAACCGAGGTTCGCCAGCGCCAGGACCGCCGAGGTGACGAAGGGCCAATGGAGATGCTCGCGCAAGCCCAGGGCGCGCTCGATCTGCGGGAAGAGCCCCATGAGGCCGAACAACGCCAGCAGCGCCACGACGATCCAGCGGACCCGGCAAAACCAGACGACGTTCTGGAGCAGCAGCGGTTCGGGCAATGAGGCCCGCGCATGAGGCATATTGGACGCCGGCAATGCGTCGCCGGGCGAAAGCGGCAACTCATAGGAAGTGCGCGGCGTCGAACTGACCGAAGCCATCGAAACTTGTCCCCTGGCCTTGATTGTTTTATGCGGCGCTCACGGATTCTTCCTGGACGGCGCCGCCGGCGAGCCTTCCTCCAGCGCGGTGACCATGCGCTCCAGCAGCACGTTGATCTCGAACGGCTTTTCCAGGCGCCCGCGGATGTTCGAGGGCGGCTTCTGCATGGACACGCCGTGAGTCTCGCCGATGTCCTGTCCGAAGGCGGTCATCACCAGCACCGGCACGTTCCGCAAGTTGGCGATGTTCTGCATGTCGGTGCAGACGTCGAAGCCGTTTTTCAGGGGCATCATGAAATCCAGCAGGACGAGGTCCGGCGGCTCCTGCTCGGCCAGGCGGATGCCCTCTTCACCGTCGGCGGCGCAGCGGACCTGGTAGCCCTCGGCCTGGAGCAGGCGCACGAGCGCGCCGGTCAGCGCGTCGTCGTCGTCAATGATCAGGATCCGCTTCGGGGCCGTTGCCGGGCTCATGTCAGGCCTCCTCTTTCTCCTCGTACTGGCGTTTGAGTCCTTCCACGATCGCGGCATCGGCCAGGGTGGTGGTGTCGCCGAGGATTTTACCCTCGCCGATATCGCGCAGCAGGCGGCGCATGATCTTGCCGCTGCGCGTCTTGGGCAGGTCGGCGCTGAAGACGATCCGCGCCGGCCGGGCGATGGCGCCGATTTTCCGCACGACCTGCTCTTTCAGGTCGGCTTCCATCTGCGCGGAGAACGCCTGTCCGGTCTTGAGGGTCACGAACGCCACCAGCACCTGTCCTTTCAGCTCGTCGGCGATGCCCACGACGGCGGCCTCGGCCACGGACGGGTGAGAGACCAGCGCGCTCTCGACCTCCATGGTGCCGATGCGGTGGCCGGCCACGTTCAGCACGTCGTCAATGCGGCCGAGCAGGGTCAGGTAACCGTCCTCCGCGCGCTTGGCGCCGTCGGCGGTGAAATACGTGCCCGCGTCCCATTTCGACCAGTACGTCTGCCGATAGCGATCGGGGTCTCCCCAGATGCCGCGCAGCATCGCCGGCCAGGGATGCGTGATCGCCAGGAACCCGCCGCCGGTCTTGATCGGCTCCTTCGCCGCCGTATAGACCGCCGCGCGGATCCCCGGCATCGGGACGCCCGCGCTGCCCGGCTTCATGTAGTCAATCCCCGGCAGCGTGCTGACCATGATCATGCCCGTTTCGGTCTGCCACCAGGTGTCCACGATCGGACACCGCCCTCTGCCGATGTTCTGATAATACCACATCCACGCTTCCGGATTAATCGGCTCGCCGACGCTTCCGAGGAGCCGCAGCGAGGACAAGTCGTGCTTCGCCGGCCACTCCGTTCCCCACTTCATGAACGCGCGGATCGCGGTCGGCGCCGTGTAGAGGATGCTGACGGCGTGTTTCTGAACGACTTCCCAGACGCGGTCGCGGTCGGGCCAGTCCGGCGCACCCTCGTACATTACGCACGTCGCGCCCGCCGCCAGCGGGCCGTAGACCAGGTACGAATGGCCGGTCACCCAGCCGATGTCCGCCGTGCACCAGTAGACATCGTCATGCCGCAGGTCGAAGACGTACTTGGATGTCGTGTACGCGCCCACCAGATATCCGCCGGTGGTGTGGACGATGCCCTTGGGCTTGCCGGTGGTGCCGGAGGTGTACAGGATGTAGAGAATATCCTCGCTGTCGCAGGGTTCCGGCTCGCAGTAGATCGCGGCGTCCTGGATGAGGCGATGGTACCAGTGGTCCCGCCCTTCCTTGACGCGGAGCGGGAAATTGCCGCGCTTGACGATGACGATATGCTGGATGCAGGGAGCGTCCTTGACGGCGTAGTCGGCGTCGTGCTTGAGCGGAATCGTCTGCCCGCGGCGGAAGCTGCCGTCGGCGGTGATCAGCACTTTGGCCCCGGCGTCATTGATGCGGTCGCGGAGCGCCTCGGCGCTGAAGCCCGCGAACACCACCGCGTGGACCGCGCCGATCCGCGCGCACGCCAGCATGGCGATCACCGCCTCCGGGATCATCGGCAGGTAGATGGCCACGCGGTCGCCCTTGACGACGCCGAGCGATTTCAGGGCGTTGCCGAACAGGTTGACCTCGCGGTACAGGTCGCCGTAGGTCAGGACGCGGCTGTCGCCCGGTTCGCCCTCCCAGAGCAGCGCGGCCTTGTTGCGCTGCCCCGCCTTGATGTGGCGGTCCACGCAATTGTAACAGGCGTTGATCTTTCCGCCGACGAACCATTTGGCGTCCGGCGGCTTCCACTCGAGCACCTCGCGCCAGAGCTTGTACCAGTGCAGCCCCTGCGCCGCTTTGCCCCAGAACGCTTCCGGATCGGCCCAGGACTCCTCACGGATTTTCGACGTCCGCATGTACGCCAGCCGCCGGAATTCCGCCGACGGCTCGAACCGCCGCTCCTCGGTCAGCAGATCGGAGAGTTCGGCGTCCGCGCCCGCTTTTCCGCTCGTCATCGGTGTCTCTCCTTGCCCTGAAACGAGTCTCATCCCGACAGCGTCCGGCGTCCCCGGCCTGGCGCGGAAGGCGCAGCGGGCCGTGCGCGGAGTATACCACAAAGTGGCATAGGCGTACAGAGAATCCAGGCGCCTGGACGCGGCGCGCCGGCCGTCGGTTTCATACCGCAGCCCTCATGCACTCGCCCAGGCGCTGGTCGAACTGGGCGAAGACCGGTTGAAGGTCCTGCTGGAAGAACTGCAGGAGCGCCGCGCGCACCGGCGGCCATGCCTGCACGTCGTCCAGAATGGCGTCGCGCAGCGCCCGGATGCGCGCGCGAGCCCGCGCCGGCCCTTTCCGCGCCATCTGCGGCACCGTGAACTTCCGCTGTTTCGCGTCCGTCCCCAGCGTCTTTCCGGCCGCCGGGCCGCCGACGACGTCGAGGAGGTCATCCGCCATCTGATAGAGCGTGCCCACCTGGTAGCCCGCCGCTTCGAGGGCGGCGCGCAGATCGGGCTGCGACCCGCCGCAGGCATATCCCACAAAAGCGAAGAACGGCCCGCTCTTGCCGCGCGCCAGCCGCAGGCAGGCGGCTTCCTCGAGCACCTTCCCGCGCGAGCCCAGGTCCTGTTCCAGCTCCGCCGCGCAGACTTCCCGGAGCTTGGCGGTGAACGGTTCGACCAGGCCGCCGTCCTCGGCGCTCACCAGCACGTCCATCGCTTCGCACAGGAGCAGGTCGCCGATCAGGATCGCCGCCGTGGGGCCCATGACGCGCCACAGCGTGGGCTGCTGCCGGCGCAGGAACCCGCCGTCAATGACGTCGTCGTGGCAGAGGCTTGCGGTGTGCGCCATCTCGATGGCTGCGCAAGCGCGCACGATCGTGTCGGGCGCGACGGTCAGCTCGCCGGATTCCGCCAGGCGCGCGGCCCAGCGCGTGCGAAGCATTTTGCCGGGCATGAACTGCATCCAGCGCATGGGCAAGCCCGATGCGGACACCAGTTTCTTCAGCCGGTCCCTGACGAGACGCTGAGTGTCCGAAACCACGTCCGTCGAAAGGCCCGTGGCGCAAGTCGCGCGGCGATCGCTGCTGGTCATCCTCGCTGTTCTCAACGGCTACTCCTTGACCGGATTCTCGCGGTCGTAAGCTCTTGGAACGTGACATCCGGGGGCGCAGCCGCCTCCGGTCTTCGTCTCCTGGAAACGGATCGGCAACGGCCAGCCCGCCGGCCCGAACGGGACGGTGGCGCGGATCAGGTGCGGCTCCGGCGCGCCGTGGGGCGCGTGACAGGCGCGGCAAGTCCGCCCTTTCACCTTGTCGTTGACGTGGACGGCATGCAGGTTCCGCGTCCCGTTGCGGAAACCCGTGGCGCCCTTCGTATCGAGTTCGGTCGCCAGGGACGCATCGTGGCATTGGAAACAAAGCGCGTAGGCATCCGCCGTAAACGGGGCGTAGAACGTCGCCGGGTACGCCGCCGCGAGCAGGGCGATCTGGGCCGACGCGTGAGGCTGGTGACACGCCCCGCAGTTTTCGTCCTGGATGGGCCCGTGGACGGACTTGGCGCCGGTGATTTCATTTTTCACGCTCGGAATCGTGCGCCCCTTCTGGACGATCGGCTTGTCGTGGCAGCCCAGGCAGGTGGCCATCGGCTTGGCGAGCAGCAGGTGCTCGAAGTCGCTGGTGTGCGGGTTGTGGCAGGCGAGGCAGGCTTTTCCCTCGAGCGCGATGGAGTGGCTGGACTTGCCCTTGGCGATCTGGTTTGCGACCTCGTGGCAGTTCGAGCAGAGGTCCGGAACCGCGGCGACCAGGAAGTCCTTGGCGTCGCTGCCGTGAGGGCTATGGCAGGTGAGGCAGTCCTCGCCCACCGGCTTGTGGAGGACTTTCTTTTTGTCCAGCGGACCGTGGCAACCGGCGCAAAGCGCGGGGCCCTGGGCGGCCAGAGTGAATTGGTGGAGGTTTCCCTTCGGGTTATGGCACGCGGTGCATTCATTGGCGGCGGCGGGCGCGTGGATGTTCTTCAGTTTCAGGATGTCCGCATGGCAGGCCGCATTGGCGCAAGGGGCATCGGGCTTGATTTCCTTCGGCGCCTCGGCGGCGTACGCGCCCGCCTTCATCGCGACGGCCAGAATCGCCGCCGCGAGAAACGCTTCACCCAGGCGCCGGCCCTGCGGGGCTGCTCGCTCACGAGCGCTAGAGATTCTCATTCTTCCTGATATCCGCTTCCAAAAAATCGTAATCGTAATCTTACTCTTAATCGTAATCGCCGTTCTACTTTTCAGCCGGACGACGGCCGAGTACGATTAGGATTACGATTACGAAGAACCGACGGCACTTCGTACGTCGTGCTCGTCGTGTCGTCGTGGTGAAGCATGATTCCGCCCGATCAATAAGTCTTGTTAACGTGATCCACGCCGTGACACAACAGGTTGCACTGTCCGTGCTGCATGCCCAGGGATTGGTAATTCAGTTGGCCCCGGCTGTTGCCGAGGACGATCCTGGGGGCGAAACTGAGCAAGTGCGGGTACTGCGTCGAGCCGTGGCTGTTGTGACAGTCGTAGCACGTTAACCGCTGCTGGCTGATATGCATCGAATGCAGAGTCCAACTGGTGGGGCTGAGCACCGTGGTGCGGTTGTGGCAGAGGTAGCAGAGGCCGTACTGGAACGCGCTCTCGGCCTGGCCGTCCGTGGTCGTATAATTCGCCTTCAGGATCGGCGAGAACGCCGAACCGTGCGGTCCCCGGATGCCCTCCTGGTCGCTTCCGTGGCAGCTCGTGCAGTTGACGTAGCTCTGCGCCGTGTAGGGCTGGATGAGGCTCGGCACGAACGGGTTTCGGCCCGGCGCCATCAAGGGGTGATACGAGCTGTTGCTGGCCGTCATGAGCTGCTGGATGTTCACCGCGGCGCTCACGCCGTGGCAGGCGACGCAGACCGTGTAGGCCGCCTTCCGGTTGCCGCGCGAGTCGGAGACTTGCCGGGGCTGGCTGGTGTCCACGACGCCTCCGCGCTTTGTCTTGACCATGTAATGCGAATCGTGGCAGTCTGAGCAATGGGCGGTGTTCGAAGTCGCGGGCGTCACCGTCATGCTCCTCGCAAACGTGGACGAGACGGTGGACGGAAGCGCGTAACCCGGCAACGGATGATGCGAAGCCTTGTTGAACTCCGCGGCGATGTTCGCCGTAGGACCGGTCCCGTTGAGCACGCCCTTCGCCTTCGCGGTAGCCTGCCAGGCGGCGCCCCCGTGGCAGGTCAGGCAGGTGGTCTCCTGCGAGGCGATGAACATCTTCGTCTGCGGCGTGCCATGGCCGACGTGGCAACCGCCGCACCCCATCGGCAGCGCGGCCAGGTCCCCGTGCGCGCTCCCGCTGAACGCGCCGGCCCAGGCGGCGCCGGCCGCGGACAGGCAGCCCAGGACGACCAGCGCCGCCGCCGAACGGCGCGCGGCTAATCGTGACAGGATAAACACGTTTCGCTCCACGTGGGCTTCACATAAAAATGCGGCACCATCCCGGCCCGATAGTTGCTGTCGTCGTGCGGATCGTGGCAACTGGTGCATTGCATCTTCTTCTGCGCGTCCAGCTTGACGTCCGGATCCACGCGGGTGGAAGGCAGCAGCAACGGCATGCCGCCGGCCGCGTTGCGCGTCACCGCCAACGCGTTGTCATAGACGAAGGAGATCGGGTGGCTTCCGGAGAGATCGGTGCCGAGATATCCCGGCGCGCTGGCCGGCATGGTCGGCCCGCCGCTCACCACGATCGGCGTCTTGCGGCCGCCCACCGCGCCCAGCGCAATCGTGCCGTCGTGGCAGCTCAGGCAAAGCTTCGACGCTCCATCCGGCTGCGGCGCGGCGCCCGCCGAAGGATAGGCCTTCATGGTGGAGCTCCAATACATCTTGTAGTTCGATACCGCGCTCAGGCTGTGGTTCCACAGCGGCGCGTTGGGGTTCGCGTTATGCGGGCTGTGGCAGAAGACGCAGATCTGCGTTTCCGTCGGCGACTTGACGGCGCCCGGCCCGGTGACCGAAAGGTTGTGCAGCGTGTCCGCGACGCCGCCGAACGCGGCGGCCGCAGCCGCCATGACGATCAGCGCGCCGGAGGCGATTTTACGGCTTCTGCTCGCGCACATATCGGTACACCTGAATGCGTGAATTTCCCGAATCG
This sequence comes from Candidatus Brocadiia bacterium, assembly GCA_050015075.1. Lineage (GTDB taxonomy): Bacteria > Planctomycetota > Brocadiia > CAIUPP01 > CAIUPP01 > JBEKCB01. The sequence continues at coordinate 7,533 of JBEKCB010000046.1, forward strand.
GCCACATAGAGGCGGTCCTGCCCGTCCGTACAGGCCCCGGTCGGAAGCCACAATTCCCCGTCTTCGCTGCCGGTCCCTGCGAAGGAGAGCAGGAATCGCCCGTTTTCGTCGAAGATCTGCACGACGTCGAAGAGCGAATCCACCACATAGACATGCCCCTCCGAATCCACCGCAACGCCCTTCGCGGTGCCGAAGTCGCCCGTGCCGTCGCCCGGCCGGCCGAAGGACTGGAGGGTCTCTCCGTCCGGCGTGAAAACCTGCACGCGGAAATTGAGCGAGTCGGTCACGTACAGGTTGCCGTTCGCCGCCAGCGAGAGGTGCGTCGGAAAATTGAACGAGCCGCGTTCCTCGCCGCGGCCGCCGAGCCGCCGCAGGAGCGAATAGCCGCCGGCCTCCGCCTGAAAAGTCAGGACCGAATGCGCCGGGGTATCCACGACATAGAGCCGGCGGCGGGCAACGTCGTACGCCAGCCCCGTCGGCCGCTGGAAATCGCCGGTCACTTCGTCCACCACGCGGCCGCGGCGGGAAAGATGGAACACCCGGCGCAGGACCGCGTCGCCGACGAACACTCCGCCGTCTCCGTCGGCCGCCACGCCGATGGGGCACTGGAGCCGCGTCGTCCCGACGGTCTCGATGGCCCGGTAGTCGCCGTTCGTCAGGTCCAGCAGATGGACGACCGCGGTGCCCGAGTCGGCCAGGGCCAGAGTCTTCGTGTCCGCGGAAACGCCGTGAGGCGTCATGAGCTTGACCTCCGGCGGCCCGGCGATAAACCGGAGGACCGCCGAAAGGCCGTGGCGGGTGGCGTTGCCCTGGATCGTCGCGGCCGTGATCGTCCCTTCGTAGCGGACCCTCGGCAGGTCCGGCGGGAGCGGCCAGATGAGTTCTTTCTCCGTCGGCTTCCAGAACTGCCCGGGCGACTGAGCGCAGCCGGACAACGCCGCCGCCGCCGACAGAATTACAAGGGCCGGGATTCGCAATGCATTCCCCATGAATCGGTTGCGCGCGCGTGCTCGACCTGAACCGCGTAAATTATTATAGCACGCTGCGCTTTCTCTTTTTAGCATTTTTCGCCATTCCCGCCAGACCATTTACGGACGCCCGGCCGCGCCGCGCTCAGAACAACCGCCGGCGAATCGAGAAGAAGGCGTATTGCGAAAGCTCCTTCGAGGTCGGGGCATTCTGGTTATTGATCTGGTACTCCAGCGACAAGATCGTCCCGCGAATATGGTATTCCACCGCCACGCGGCCGTACAGGTATTCGTTGGCGATCCCCTGGTCATTGCTCCACTCGTAACCGGCCGTCACGTTGATCGTAGGCCAGTCTTTGGGCATCAACTGATACGTCAGCCCCGCGGTGCGCAGCGTCAGGGCTCCGGCCCCGGTGAACGTGACGTGGCGATAGGTTGCGTTCCCGCCGATGCGCTGGTCGGCGCCGAGCGGCTCGGCGATATCCAGAGACACCATATTCGAGACGTAGGGCGTCAAGGAACTGTCGTAGATCTCGTGCTCGGCCGTGACCGTCGCCGGCGCCCAGCGAATGATCGTGCCGAAGAGCGTCTCTTCCAGGTTCTGCAATTGCCCCATGTTGGTGCCGGACAGCACGGTGTTTTCCGTGGACTGCCGGTTGACGTACAGCGTCAGATGGTCGAAAAGGTCCAGGGTCACCCGCCCATGCAAGTCCGTCGTCCCGTACGTGATCGGAAGATCGCTCTGGTACTGGTAGCTCACCAGCACGCTGGTCGCATTGGCGATGGCGCCGGTGGGCAGGCGCTGAATCTCGGTCAGGATCCCGTGCGGAATGAGCTGGTAGTCCACGTTGAGAAGATACGTGATGCCGCCGGAGAGGTTCGTGACCACCACGCTGCTGGTGACCACGTTCGGGTTGTTCAGAAATGTGGTGATCGTGTCGGCCAGCGTCTGGCTTTCGTTCACGACGGTGTTCAGGCCCGGCTTCGTGTTGTCGTCGGTGACCGAATACCCGGCGCCCGTATCCACCGTCAGCGTCCCCCACGGAATGCGCTTGCGGTAGTTCTCCGTCAGGGAGCATCCTTCGATATCCTCGGTCACCTGGTCGGAGTTCTGATGAGAGCCGTAAACGCGGGCGGTGGATATAAGGCTCTCGTAGAGCTGGTGCGACAGGCTCGCCTGCACCACCGTCAGATCGGTGGTCTCCGCGCCGACGGAGACCTGGGAGTAGTCCACGCTGTATTGGCTTGTGAGGTTATCGGTGTGCTTGAGGAGGAGCGACTCATCCTCCGTGAACTGCGTCCAGGGAAAAGTGCCCGTCTCGTCCTGGTAGGTCGCTCTGGAATTCAGAGTGGCCCAGCTTCCCTCGCCCAGCGACAGCGTGTTGTTGAACGTCGCGGTCTGCACCTTTTGGTCCGTGTGGAATTTGGTGCTGACGCTGGAAACTTCCTCATCGTCCTCGTGCCCGTCCAGGTATTTGTAGACGAACGAGGAGAGCGAATGCGGGATGGTGTGGTTGACCGTAAGCTGGGCCCAGGAATCCTCCAGGTACCGGTTCTCGCCGAAGCCCAACTGCGTCTGGTTGCTCGTCTCGTGCGCGACGGTGAACTGGGTCGGCAGCGGTCCGCGGTTAAGCGACAGCGTCGCCAACTCATTGCTGTCGTCAACCTTCGTGACCTCGCCGAACGGAGGGTTGATGGTGCTGGTGGCCTGGTTGAGCGAAAAATCCATCGAAACGGCATGCTGCGGCAGCAGACTGCCCGAGATGGCGTACTCGGGAGCGACCCCGTTCAGCGAGGACCGTGTGTTCCCTGTCGGGCTGTCAATGTTCGAAGAGCCCTGCGTCAAGTCCAGCCCGACGGCCGCCCTATAAGTCAGGAAACGGGGATGATACAGGAACCCGTCGCCGCTGAGCATCATGATTTCGTCCAGCTCCTGCTGGGTCGTCGTCGTCGTCACACCGAGTGTTTTATCGCGAAGGGAGTCCTCATCGAGATCGTAGCGCAGTTCCACGTCGCCGTGGAAGTTGTTCAGCGAGAAGTACTGCGGCTCGGGCACCGGCTGCGCGAAAGCGGCGGCGCAGAGGAGCCACGCGAGAGCCGCCGCAGTCGCAACTCGCGCCATGATCACCGGGCCTCCGGCGCAACGTCAGGCACTGCGGGCTTGTCGCCGCCTTGGACTTCGCTCGGCCGGGCGACCAGGAAGAAGCGCGCCGCGCCTCCATGAGGATTGTGGCAGTCCGTGCAGCGCGCCTCGTCCGAGGGCCTGGCGCAGGAAGCGGGTTTCGCGCCTGCGGGCGTTCGATCGTGGCATTGGAAGCACAGCTTCGGCGGCGCCGCTCGCAGCAGGTGCGGCAGCGGCGACCGGTGCGGGTCGTGGCATTCCGCGCAGGCGCCCGCGGCCACCGGGCCGTGCATGGCCGGGAACTGACGGGTCTTGTCCGCATGGCAGGTGACGCAGAGTTCGTCCTTCGGCTTCAGGAGCACGAACGACGCTTCGCGGTTGTGGCAGTTGCCGCAGCCGGCCTGGGTGCGCGCGGGTTGATGCTCGGACCCCGCGAAGACGGGCGCCTGCGTGGTCGCGGCGGACGCACCCGTCGTGCCGGGCGCCGGATTTTTCGCCTGCGGCGCCCCGAGCGGCGGCACGCCGTCGAAGAAAAAGACCAGGGTGCTGTGACGCTTCTCCGCGGTGCAGGAGAAAACCCCGGCCAGCACCGCTGTCAGGATGAGCTTACTGAGAAGGGCCCTCGACCGTCTTCGATTCACTCTTCGTACCCTGCGTTTCCGTGGGGACGCGGCCCCGGTACGTCCCAAGGCCGTACACGGAGACCTTGGCTGGACCCAGTTGGCTGGTGACGAAAATCAGGCACTCCACCTCGAACTCCGGCGCGGCGTGCGCCGCGAAGAAGGCGATGCCGTCGTAGCTCAAGGCGACCTTGGCCGGCAGAGACAGGTCGCCCGGACCCTCGCCCGGCCCGCCCAGCATCAGGAGCAATTGCCCGGTCGAATCGAAAATCTGCACGGAGTCGGTCGCCGCGTCCGCCACGTACAGCCGCCCGGCGCGGTCCACGGCAATGCCCTTGGGCCGGACCATCTCGCCCACCGACTCGCCCAGAGCCCCGATGACCTGCAGAACGCGGCCCTCGCGGTCCAGCTTCTGCACGCGCGCGTTCAGCGTGTCGCTCACGTACAGGCTTCCATCGGGCCCGAAGGCCAGGTTCGTCGGCTGATGGAATTCCCCCGGCTCGTCGCCTCCTTTCCCGATTTGACGCAGCAACAGCCCGCTCTCCGGGTCGAAGACCAGGATCGCATCGCTCTTGAGATCGGCCACGTAAAGAGCGCCATCATACCACAAGGCGTCGCACGGCTTCATGCCCTCGGGGAGCGCGATCGAGCGGACCGCCTGATCGGCGGAATCGAAGACGAGCACCGCGCCCAGGCCGGTGTCGGCGACGTACTTTTCACCCTGCGCGCCCAGGCTGATATTGATCGGCAGCGCCAGCCGATGCGGGCCCTGGTCGCCGAATGTCCGGAACGCCCGCCCGGCGAAATCGAAGACGGTGCAGCGCTTCGCGCCGGAGTCGCACACGTAGAGTTTCCCCTCGCGCCAGGCCACGCCGTACGGCCGGGTGATCTGGCCCTCCTGGCTCTGCGCTTCCGGCCCCAGCACGAACTGCGCGAAAGAGCCCGGCTTCGGCAGGACGTCCGCCGGCGACGAGAGCGCGCACAGGAACTGGATCCGCGGCCGTTCCGGAAGAGGCGGGTAGAACACCGGGGCCGGCGGCGGCGACTGCGGCAGAGCACTGCACCCGGCGAATCCAAGGAAAAGCGCCGCGGCGACCGTCGCCGGTCCTGGAAGCAGACGCGCTCCGGTCGCGCGGAGCAGGCGCTCCAAACGATTGCCCATCCTTCCCTCCGCGAAACCGCACCGGCCTGCTTCCTCCGTCGGAGGAACCGGCAGTGTAAGCTCCGTGAGAGATTCGCGCAACCGCTCCCGGCGGCCCTTGCGCGGCGGACCCCGGCGGCGCCGGGGTTTCCGCCGTCACTTGTTATGGCACGTCAGGCAGATGGCGCTTCCGTTCTTGCTGATCCGCAAGAGGGAAGCGTTGTTTTGCGTATTGTGGACGTCGTGACAGGACGCGCACTCCAGGTTGCCGGTCCCAAAGAGCAGGTCGTTATTGATCGTGCCGCCCAGTGCGGTGGACTTGGTGCCGGGGTTGTAGAGCTTCGGATCGGCGTTCGACAGGGCGGTGTCGTAGACCAGGCCGATCGGGTGCGTTCCCCGCAGGTCGGTCCCGATGCGGTTGGTCGAATCCATGAACGTGGTCCCCGTGTTGCCGCCGAAGCTGTCCAGCGCGACGGTGCCGTCGTGGCAGCTCAGGCAAAGCTTGGAACCGTAATGCGCCGGCTGGGTCAGCTTGGCTTTGAGGGTCGGGCTGGAGTAAAGGGTATAAGTGGCGGTGCTGACCTTGTGGTTCCACGCAGGCGCGTTGGGCACCTTCGCCTCCGGGTGATGCGGCGTATGGCAGGACCCGCACAGTGCGCTGTGCGACCAGCCCTTGGCGGTGAAGTCGTGCGCAGAACCGGAGAGCGCGCCGAACGCCGCCGCCGGCAGCGCCAGCACCACGGCCAGCGCCGCTGAAAATAGCCTGCTTCGCGTCATGTGTTCACTCCTGCGTCTTTGTAGCGCACGCGGGGCCTGTACCACGCTGTGGTACTCTCCGCTCCGGCGTACTCAAGGACTGCTTGTTCGAAGCGTATCGGGAATCTTTCACTAAAGTTTCTCAGAAGACTGCGTTTGAGCGGGCGAAGACCCCGTTTCAGGCGCCGGCTTGGCCGCCTCAGGCGTCGTCGCGGGCGCCGGCTTGGCCGCCTCGGGTGTCGTCGCGGGCGCCGGCTTGACCGGCTCGGGCGCCGTCTCGGTCGCCGGCTTGGGCTTCTCCTCGGGGACCGGCAGCGGCGGAATCTCAGCCCCGGGCTTCAAGTGGCCGAAGGCGAAAACGTCCAGCCGCGCGTCGCCGACCTGGCTCGTCACGAACAGCAGATACTCCGCCTCGAACCTCGGGTCCACGTATTTGGCGAAATACTTCATGCAGGACTTGTCCACGGCGACGGACGCGGGAAGGAGCAGGTAGCCGGGCGCGCCCGTGAAGTTCCCGAACGCCATCAGCACGTTGCCTTGCTGGTTGAACATCTGTACCACGTTGTAGACCGATTCAACGACGTAGATGACGCCGTCCGGGCCGACCCCGATTCCCCTCGGGCGGGCGAATTTGCCGTAGGTATCGCCGGCGCCGCCGACCGAAATCAGGGATTTCCCGCTGCGATCCACCTTCTGGAACCGGAAGTTCATGTGGTCGCTGACGTATAAGTTGTCCTGCGCGTCGGTGGCGATGGCGTTCGGCATCAGGAACTGCCCCGGCTCCTGGCCTTTGCTTCCGAGCGTGCGGAGCAACTTCCCCGTCCCGCGGTCCAGCACCAGGAGGCGGTCATTGGTCACGTCCGTCACGAACAACTCGCTTCCGACCGCGGCAACGCCGCCGGGCCGTCCATCCTTGACTTTAAACGTGGTGACGTACTTGTCGTCCGGGTCGAAGACCTGGATCAATGCCGGGATGGATTCCACGATGAACTTGTACCCGTCGTCGGAGACGCACATGTTCGTCGGAGCGGTGGTGGGCGGCGTGTCGCCGCCGAGGACGTAGAACTTATTGCGCTCCAGGTCGAAGACTTTGACCACGTGCGCGCCGAAGTCGCAAACGTAAATCCTTCCGCGCCAGACGGCCACTCCGTAAGGCTTGCCCAGCGTCGCCTGCCGAGACGCCAGCGGATCCGGCGGCGCGCCCACGATCAGGTCAATGAACTTCCAGCTCCTCGTCGAAGTAATGACGTCGCGCGCGGTGTTGATCGCCGTCAGGAACTGCACGCGCGGCGGGTCCGGCGGGAAGGGATAGAAAACCGGCTTCGCCGGCGGTGGAGGCGTCTCGGCGGTCTTGCACCCGGCCAAGGCCGCGCCGAGCAACGACGCGATCACTAAGGCGCCCCACGCGCCACGGCGCAAATTCGGCATCTCATCGGTCTCGCAACAGGACTCTTAGTTCACAAAAAACCGGCGCGCGGGGCAATCGTATGTCCGAATGCCCCGCGCGCCGAACTGGTCGCCTGGAACGCCGACTACTTAATATGACAAGTGAGACAAAGCGCGCTCTTCGCGTTCGACGTCACGAGGAACGGCGGCGCGGTCGTATCGTCGTGCGGATTGTGGCAGGTGGTGCATCCGACGGTGTCGCCGGTATTCGCCGTGGAGCCAACTTCCAAACTCAGAGCCCCGCTTCCGGAACCCACCGTATACTGCGTTACGCCGCCCCAGCCGCTCGTGGAAGTGGCGGTGTTAAAGCCGCTGTTGGTCGTGCCGAGCGCGGGGTACTTGCTGCCGACCGGATGAACGTAGGTCAAATCCAAGCCGACATCATTCGGGTACACCGTTGTGCCGGCAGCATTGACAAAGCTCCTTGCCCACGACACGCTCTGGATCGGGTTCGTCGTGTCGTTTACGGTAATGTGAGTATTCACGACGTTGAAGTCGCCGACCGCGGTCACGCCGTCATGGCAACCCATGCACAGCAGCGAGCTGCTGTACAGCGTGGTTGCCTTCCCGTTCTTGGCGAAGCCGCTGGTCGCCGGGCCGACGAAGGTCGAGGCGGTCCCGTTCCCGGAGGTCAGGGCGTGGTTCCACAGAGGGCCGTACGCGGCATTCGGCGCGCCGTGCGGTGCATGGCAGGAAAGGCAGACCTCGCCGGTGCCAAGCCGGACGGACAGATCGTGCGGGCTGCCGACGATATTCTGCGCCCAAGACGGCGCTGAAATCAGAACGGCGGCCAGGACGGCCACAACAATTGCAATCTTCTTCATCTACATATCCCTCGTCTTAAAGTAGCTGAAACAACATGTGTTATGCTAATGACTTACGGCATTGTAACAGATTCAGCCCTGCAAAGTCAAATTCAGCGGTCGATTTCTACCAATACCCACCTCCTTTCAGGGCTGGATACTCGTTACTAATACGCTCAAATACCCAGCACATCTTATGCCGTGAACGTCTTTAGGCCACCGTCTTTAATCATACACTCTATCTCCTTACGCCACAGCGTGTTGAGTTCCAGGTGTCTATGCTGAGACACTAATGCCTTCAGAACGTCGGGTTTCCCTTATCAACTCTGCGAAAGTGGAGGGTCAATCTTTGCAAATCATGGAATATTGCATCATTGGGAACATTAAAAGGTCTTTCGCAAAGTTGACAAAGGGCTGTCCACAAGGTAAAATCGGCATACTACGCTGTGGTATATAGGCGATGCGCATGGTCAGGCGGGATCCAACGTAACAGCATACGCACGTTATAGCAAGGTTGACATATAGTGACACCACTCCAAATGGCGCTCTGCATCATCGCCGTAGCTCTGTATGCGGGTCAGGGGGCGGTGGCGGCATTCCCATTTCTGCGACCGGGCAGGTCCGCCGCGGATCGGCTGCCCTATCTGGCGCTGGGTGCGCTGGCATTCCACGCCGCGTTCCTGATCACCCGCGCGGTGCAAGTCCATGGCCTTCCCATTGAGACGCGGCTGGACTCGGTCGCGCTGTTCCTTTGGCTCACCGCGGCGGTCTTCGTGGCCGCCGAGGGGCCGTTCGGGCTCAGCGGCATTACCGTGGTCTTCTGGCCGCTGTTCGCACTTTGTGCGATAGGGATGGGAATATTGTCCGGGCGCGCGCCGATGGATCGGCCCGCGCTGGCGAAGACGTGGCTTCTTTTGCATTTGATCCCGGTCTACGCCGGCTATGCCGGATTTGCGGTCGCGACCGGGGCATCTGTAACGCGCCTGATTCAGCAGCAGTTGCTGCGCGGCAAGCGGCCGGAGGCGCTATGGGCGCGGCTGCCGTCGCTGGCGCGGTTGGACCAGATCGGGCGTGTCGCCGTCGCGTGGGGATTTCCGCTGTTCACGGTGGGATTGGCGGCCGGCGCCATCTGGGCCGAGCGGAACTCCGGATTGCTCGGCCGGGCCTGGTATGGCGATGCCAAGGTCATCGCAGGCTTTGCGGGCTGGCTGATCTATGCGGCGGTGGTGCATATGCGGCTTGCCGGAAAGATGAGCGCGAACCGCGCCGCCGTCTTCACCATCGTGGGTTTCGTGGTGGCGCTGGCCACGTTCGGCGTGGCTCACGCTTATCCCGGGCGGACGCCGCCGTTCTCCGCGCCTTCGGTGATCACCTCCAAGACATGACCACACCCAGAACGATCCAGGTCGTCGGGCTCAGCCACCACACCGCTCCGGTGGAAATGCGGGAGGCGCTGGCGTTTCCGCGCGCCCGGCTGCCGGAGGCTCTCGCTTCGATGCGCGCGGTCGAGGGCGTCGAGGAAGTGGTGATCCTCTCCACGTGCAATCGCGTCGAGGTCTACGTCTGCGCGCGCGCGGCGCAGGGCGACGCCCTGGTGAGGGACCTGCTGACGAACTTCCACGGCCTCAGCGCGGAGAGCTTCGAGCGCCACCTGTACACCCGGGAAGGCATGGACGCGGTGGCGCATCTCTTCCGCGTTGCGGCGGGGCTGGACAGCATGGTGCTCGGGGAAGCCCAGGTCACCGCCCAAGTGAAGGCGGCCTACGAGCTGGCGGCGGCGGAGCGCACCGTGGGCCGGGTGTTCCATCGGCTCTTCCAGCATTCGCTCTCGGTCGCCAAACGCGTGCGGACGTCCACCGATATTGACTCCGGCCGCGCCTCGGTCGGGTCTGTGGCGGTTCAACTGGCGCAGCGCATTTTCGAGACGTTGGCGGACCGCACGGTGCTCCTGATCGGCGCGGGCCAGATCGGCGAGGTCGTCCTGCGAAGCCTGCACACCGCCGGAGCGCAGACCACGCTCGTGGCGAACCGGACTTTTTCCCGCGCGGACGCGCTCGCCCGCGAGTGCGGCGGCACCGCCGTCCACTTCGAGCAACTCCCCGAGAACCTGGCGCGGGCCGATATCGTGATCTCCTCCACCGATGCGCCGCACTACGTGATCCATCGCGCCGACGTGGAGAACGCGCTGCGCATCCGCCGGGGCCGGTCGCTCTTTCTCATTGATATCGCCGTTCCGCGCGACATCGAACCCTCCGCGGCCGAGCTGCCCGGATGCTACCTATATAATGTGGACGACCTCCAGTTGGTCGTGGAGGAGACGATCAGCCGCCGGAAGCGGGAACTCACCCGCTGCCTGGCCACCGTGGATGAGGAGACGGCGAAGTTCATGCGCTGGGCGCGCGGGCTCGAGGTCGCGCCGACCATCGTCGAGCTTCGCGACTCCCTGCACGAGTTGAAGCGCCAGGAACTCAGCGCGCTGCTCAACAAGTATCCCGATCTGCCCGTCGAGGCGCGCGTCGAGATCGAGCGCACGGCGGACCGCCTGGTGAATAAGATCCTTCATCAACCGATCAAGGCCCTGCAGGAACCCTCTTCGGACGAACATGGCCGGGGTGTCCTGGCGGCTGCGCGGCGGCTTTTCGGGCTGGAACAGCCCCCTGCGCCACCGGCGCCTCCCGCGCCGGGACCGTCGGAAAAGGAGCAGCCATGAGCGGCCCTTCCGTCCCGAACGCACCGCGCAGTGACCGTCCCTCTGCGATCGAGGCCGGCCTGGAGGGCTTCGTGCCCGCGGCCGACCGGACGCGCGCGGCCGTCCGGCAGCTCATTCGCCTGCGGTGGCTGGCGATCTGCGGCGTGGTCGGCGTGGTGGTCATCTCGCACATGCTCCTGCGCGCCATCGAGTTCCCGATGGCGCTCTACCTCGTCGCGGCGGCCATGGCGGCGGGGAACGTCGCTTTCGAAATCACCAGCCGTCGCCTGGACGCGAAGCCCGCCTCGGCGGCGGAGCATCACGCCTATGTCCAGATCGGATGGGACATCGTCTCCCTGGCGCTCCTGGCGCACTTCTCCGGCGGCGTCGAGAACCCGTTCCTTCTCTACCTGGTATTCCACGTCGTCCTGGCGAGCATGCTCATGGGCGAGCGGCAGACGTATATCGTCGCCCTCGCGGCCTGCGCGGCGGTGGCGGGGATCTTCCTTCTCGAAGGCTACGGGCTGGTCGGCCACTATCGCCTGCTGCTTCTGCCGCCTCACGCCGGCGGCGTCAGTCCCTATCACGCCGGCATCTGCGCCGCGCTCATGAGCACGTTCATGGTGACGGCTTACCTGTCCAACAGCATTATGCGGAAGGTCCGGCAGGCGGAGACGCAACTGCTCGCCCAGAACCAGTTCCTGCGAGAGGCTGAGGAGCGGCTTCGGATCGCCGGCGCGGAGCTGCAGCAGAGCCGCTACCACGCGATTCAGCAGGAGCGCATGGCGGCGATCGGGCAGATGGCCGCCGGCATCGCGCACGAGGTCAGCAACCCGCTGACGTCGCTCTATTCGCTCGTCCAGGTGCTCTCCATCTCTCCGGCCGGCGACGAGCAAACGGCCGCGCGGCTCGCCCTGATGCAGCAGAGCATCGAGCGGATATCGAAGATCGTCCGCCAGATCGTGGACTACGGCCGCCCCATCTCCAGCGAGGACTGGCTCTACAGCGACATCGGCAAGATCATCCTCGACACCCTTCAGCTTCTCCGCTACGACCGGCGCGCGAAAGGGGTGGAGATGACGGCCGACTTCGATCCGCTGCTGCCCCGGACGATGATCATCGAGCACCAGTTGCAGCAGGTTTTCATGAACATCGCGCTGAACGCGCTCGACGCGATGGGCGGCCGGGGCAAGCTGGCCGTGCGCGCCGCGCAGAACAACGGCTCCATCGAGGTCGTCTTCACCGACACCGGCGAGGGCATGACCCGGGACGAAATCCAGCACATCTTCGAGCCGTACTACACCACCAAGGCGGCCCGCTTCGGGACCGGCCTCGGCCTGGCCTTGAGCTACAACATCATCCGGAAACACGGCGGGACGATCCTCGTCCAGAGCGAGAAGGGAAAAGGGTCCACGTTTGCGGTCTCCATACCGCTCCGCGGACCCCAAGGAGACAACGGTGCGACAAGCGCAAATCCTGGTCGTTGACGACGAGGCGGCGTTCCGCGACGTGCTCTGCGAGGTCCTCGCCAAAAAGGGCCACACGGTCCGCAGCGGCGGCACCGCCGCCGAGGCCCTGCTCCAGCTCGAGAAGGGGAATTTCGACCTCATGATCTGCGACCTGCGGCTCCCCGACATGAGCGGACTCGACCTGCTGCGGAAATGCCGCGAGACCACCCCGCAGATGCATTTCATCATGATCAGCGCCTACGGCGACATCGAGACGGCCGTCGAGGCGGTCAAGCTCGGCGCGGACGACTACCTGACCAAGCCGTTCCTTTTCGACGATATCCTGCTGCGGATCGAGCGGCTGCTCGAGCACGTGACCCTGCAGCGCAACCACGAGGCGCTCCAGGAAGAGCTTGGCGCCCGGTACGAATCGCGCGGCGTCGTCGGCCAGAGCCCTTCGATGCAGCAGGTGCGCGACCTGATCCACCGGGTCGCCGCGACCAACAGCAACGTCCTGATCCTGGGCGAGAGCGGCACCGGCAAGGAGGTCGTCGCGCGCACCATCCATCGAGTGAGCGACCGGAAGGACCGGCGGCTGGTCTCCGTCAACTGCGCCGCGCTGCCGGACACGCTCCTGGAGAGCGAACTTTTCGGCTACACCAAGGGCGCCTTCACCGGCGCCTCGCGGGACAAAGAGGGCTTCTTCAACGCCGCCGACGGCGGCACGCTGTTCCTCGACGAGATTGGCGCGATGCCGCTCCCGCTCCAGAGCAAACTCCTCCGCGCGATCGAGTCGAAAGAGATCAGCCCGATCGGCTCCTCCGCCCTGCCGACCAAGGTGGACGTGCGGATTCTCAGCGCGACGAGCGTGGACCCGGCGGAGGCGATCCGCAGCGAGCGCCTCATGGACGCGCTCTACTACCGGCTGAACGTCGTCGAGATTCACCTGCCGCCGCTCCGCGAGCGAAAGCAGGACGTGCCCATGCTCGTGGAGCATTTCGTCCGGCAGTTCAGCGAGGAACTCAAAAAGCGCGTCAGCGGCGTGGACGAAGAGGCCATCGCCATGCTGATGGCGTACGACTGGCCCGGAAACGTGCGCGAGCTCGAGAACGCCATCGAGCGGGCGATGATCCTGACCGACGGCGAGCGGATCACCGCGGCGGCGCTGCCGGTCAGCCTCCAGCGCTCGCGCCCCGCGCACGGCGAGACGCCGCTGAACCTGCGCGCCATGCTCGACCAGTGCGAATCCGAACACGTCGCCGCCGTCCTGGCCCTGACCAACGACGACAAAGTCAAAGCCGCCCAGATGCTCGGCGTCAGCGTGTCGAGCCTCTACCGGAAGCTCGAAAAAGCCAAGTCCGCCGTCGCCGCCGCGGACCACCCCGCAGCCTAGGAATGCAGGCTTGCCCGTTATTCGGTGCTGTTCACGGCAATAATAAATGACTGCAGGGCCGTTGAAAATGCCCCTTGTCATTCCCGCGAAGGCGGGAATCCAGACTCCTCCACAAGCGGGCAAGCCGCGCGCCGAAACCCTGGATTCCCGCCGTTCGGCCCTGAGATCACGGCCGAAGGGCTTGCGCGGGAATGACCAAGTGGAGATACTCAGGTCTTGTCCGGGCCGCGCGAGAACTGGGTGTCACTTTGGTCGAGGTCTAGCCATGCAGGTCTACACGTATTCAGAGGCGAGACAAAAGCTTGCGAAAGTGCTCCGCGTTGCGGAGTCCACGGGGAAAGTCATCATCCGCCGCAAGGACGGACATGCCTTTGCGCTGGTGCCGGAGATTGAGCGCAAGTCGCCGCTGGATGTCCCTTCTGTGAAGGCGAGGATATCCACGCAGGAACTAGTGGCCCTTCTGCACAAAGAGCGACGCCGAAGCCGGAGGCGCAAAACGTCCTGAACAGGTGACAAAGGGGCTGAGATGTCGAAGCGATTGATGTTCGTGATGATTTGCCTGTTGGGTTCATGGTTTGCCTGTGCCGGGCATGCCGCACCGCCAAACCCGCCGGCGACGCAGCCCGAGCCGGGCCCGCCGGCCGATGCTCTGAAATCGGCCCGGCAGAGCGGTGAGCCCATCTCCGCCGCAACCTCGGCAAGCGTCGTTTCCCCGGATGCTCTTGACGCGCCGCCAGGTCCTGCGCCGGCCAAGCCTCCCGTTTCGGCCGGCCATGCCTTCACGGACCTGCGTTTCACCCAGGATTGCCCGATGGGGGCACAAGATGATCGCGGACAATGGATCGCGGGCACGGAAACGATGCGCTTGGTTCAGCACCAGGGCAAACTGTTTGCCAGCGTCGAAGTTTGGACGGACAGACCGTATTTTCAAGGCAAAGGGGAACAGCCGTGGACTGGTTCGGAAATCCTGGTTAAAGAATCCGCCAGTGCGCCGTGGCGCTTGGACAGGGCCTTTCCGCGGGTCATCCGCCTGGCCGCCATGACCTCCGCCACCTTCATCAAGGACGCTTCCGGCGGCAGACTGGACCCTCCTGTCACGTTGCTGATTGCCAGTCCCTCCTCGCCCAACTCCGCAACTTGGACCCGCGATGATGCCAGCGGCAAGTGGAACGCAAGCATGATTCAGGAGGGCTTGCGCGGCGGATTACGTTCGTTTTGCACGCATGTGGATGCGGTGACCCAAGTGCAATACCTTTTTGGCGGCGCCGGCGCCGCCAGGACCGGCAGCATTTTCAGGGCTGTTTATGACCCCGCCGCACCGGGCCGTATCCGGTGGAACGAAGCGCCGGAACTCTCCGGCACGGGGCGCGTGATGTGCATGGCCGAGGCCAACGGCGTGCTCTACGCCGCCTGCGGCATCATATCTGAAACGGCTTCATCGGGCGGCCTTTTCCGCCGGGTGGACGGCGAAAAGCCGACGTGGGAATTGCTCTGGCGCTGGCCGCACAAGATACAGGAGCAAGGCGATGAAATGGAAATCATGCGCGGCCTGACGGCCATTCCCGATCCCAAAGGCGGCGCGCATCAAGTGTTGCTGGGCACCTGCAACTATCCCGGAGTGGTTTACCGTATTGACCCGAGCCCGAAGCTCGAGGTCACCACTGAGTTGGACATCCATGCATATTTTGCCAAAGCCTTCGGCGTGCCCGCGCTGCGCGGGCCCTGCCTCAGCGCCTACAACAACTTTCTGCCGGTGACCGACCCGGATACAGGAGAGAAGGTTCACCTTTTCGGGGTTTGGATCAACCCTCCCGGCGGCCACGGCACGGACCTCGGCCGGAGCGCATGGTATCTCATCCGCCACTCCGACGGGAGCTACGGACATGGCCGCGTCTTCGATCCGGACCATCCCAGGCCCAATCCTCCGCGAGGTCTGCTGTCCACGCGTACAATCGAAGTCTCGCCGTTTCCGGAAGACAAGGGAAGGACGCTGTATTTCGGAGGCTATGACCCCGCCAACATTGATAGCCACAACACTGCGTGGATTTACAAAGCCGCGTTGCGACCCGTTGAGAGCAAGAAGGAAGGACGCTGAACGCGAGAGGCCGGAATTGGGGACACCGGATAGCTGGGGATTGCTGAGGACACAATCTCTGGCGTTCATTTTTCCAATACGGGGGCCAGTGTTGATTTTCCAGAGGGTCATTTCGGGCTCAGTGTTTAGAGAATTCAACACGGAGGAGACTGTTCGGGAACCCAAGAAACCTTCTTATGTGCCTTGCCGTACGCTGTTACATCGGCCGCCTCAAATGCGCTGCATTCTGGCATAATAATTGCGGCCGAGCCCAGCTAGCGGTACATGGGGACTGCCAAGTGGGCAAGTTGGGTGCCGGCTGTCGCCGAACAGGGTGCAAGGCATAGGCAAACGGGAATCACTCCCGCTATTGCCCCAACGGAGGAACGGCAGATGGGGATCTTCAAATCTCGTGCAGTGTTGTGCCGCACATTCGCTGCCGCAGCGCTTTTCCTGTCAACCGCCTCAACCGCGCACGCAGACGGGTTCGTCCTGCGGTTTGGCGGGTTGGATGGGCCCACCGTTTTCGCCGGCCGAACCTACAACTATTACCTGACCACGGCGCCGGGCGCCAGCCCCGTCAGCGCCGGCGTCAATTGGCTCTCAACTTTAACTAACGCGGCGGGCGCGCCCGGGAATGACATGACCTCAGTGATAACACCACCCGGTGGCGCGCCGGTCACGTTCCAGTTCAACAACCTGGTACAGCCGGCGGCAGCTCCCGGGGTCCTCGAAGGTCAGGCCGCACAGGAAACGGTCGGCGGTACAATGGCCATAGTGCGGACCACGGTCTGGGTGCCTCCCAGCGCGGTGCCGGATGCCCGGCCGACGCAAGTGATCCTCTCGGGCCGGCTTGTCACCGGCAGAGTCATTGTCGCTCCAGGCCCGGATTTCAAATGGTCGCTCCTTAATCCTTTTGGAAATACCGCCAACATAACCGGGATCATGGTCACGCCCAGTTATGTCGACACGACAACGGGAGAAATATTCGACGGTCCCGTCATCAACGGCGGGAATCTTGCGGCCGGTAAGGGGACGAACGGCGTGATGCCCAACGTCGCGGTCAATCCTGACGGATCGGGTGATACAGGGACGCTTGCGGACTACAGTCTGTCGGCTACGGGTGACAGTCTGCTTACGACCACCATGGAATTCCAGGGCGCCGTGAATGGAACGTCCAATGATGAGCTGAACCTGGAAAGCGCGCTCGAACTGTTCATGGACGATGGCAATGAGTTTAATGCGCCGATGTTCGCGATGACGGGTGACCCGCCGAGTACGCCT
>JBEKCB010000047.1:0-24105 GCA_050015075.1 Candidatus Brocadiia bacterium
TCGAACACTACCCGGTGGTGCAATGGTAGCACAGGAGGTTTTGGTCCTTCTAATCGTGGTTCGAATCCACGCCGGGTAGCCAACCTCCGATCTCCGTCCGACTTCCGCCTCGGCATTCAACGGGAAATGCAGCGATGCGCCATCCTTCAAAACTCGGCCGCGAAGAGCTTGAGGAGTTGATTGACCTCTGGCGGATGTCGCCCGAAAGCCGCCTGAAAATACGCTCGATCCTCGCCCGTGAGGAAGACCTGCGCGGGCCGCACCTCTTCCGCTACTACGGACCGGGACCCAGCAAGGTCGCCGAGGCGGAGAAGCTCTTCGGCAAGTTCATCGGCGTGCCGCACGCGCTTGCGGTGAACTCCTGCACCTCGGCGCTGGTCGCGGCGTTCCGCGCGCTGGGCATCGGCATGGGCGACGAAGTCATCGTCCCCGCCTACACCTTCTTCGCCACGGCCTCGACCGTCGCGGCGTGCAACGCGATTCCGGTGATCGCCGACGTGGACGACACGCTGACGCTCGACCCGAAGGACCTGGAGCGGCGCATCACGAAACGGACCCGGGCCATCGCCGTGGTCCACATGCGCGGCGCGCCGGCGCAGATGGACGAGATCATGCGGATCGCGCGCCGGCGCAAGCTGGCAGTGGTCGAGGACGTGGCGCAGTCCTGCGGCGGGTCGTATCGAGGCAGAAAACTCGGCGCCATCGGCGACATCGGCTGCTTCAGCTTCGACTTCTACAAAATGCTCAACTGCGGCGAGGGCGGTTTCCTGACCACCCGCGACGAATGGCTGTACACGCGCGCGCAGAGCTGGCACGACACGGCCGCCTGCTGGCGGCCGGACCGCTACGCCGCCGAACGGCGCGAGGGTGAGCTGTTCTGCGGCGAGAACTACCGCATGAGCGAACTCCAGGGCGCGGTGGCACTCGCGCAGATCCGCAAGGCGGACCGGTTCCTCAAGGGCCACCGTGCCGGCCGCGATCGCATCCTGCGGGCACTGCGCCTGCCGGAAGACGTGGCGCTCCGCCGCATGGCCGATCCCGAAGGCGACACGGGCGTCTGCATCATCTTCTACCTGCCGGACGTCGAGAAGACGAAGCGCGCGCTGAAGGCGCTCAAGGCCGAAGGCGTCCCGGCCGGCGGCGTTTACGACGCCCGGATCAAGGACTGGCACATCTACGCGCACTGGGAGCACATCCTCGACCTCAAGTCCGTCGCGCACGACGGGCTGCCGTGGAGCGGCGTGCCGAAGAGCGAGCTGCCGCGCTACAGCAGGACGATGTGCCCCAACGCGCTGGACTATCTCTCGCGGGCGATCATGGTTGACGTGAAGTGGTCGTACACGGCCGGCGAGTGCAAGGCGATCGCCGCCGGCATCAACAAGGTCCTCCGCGCGCTGTGAACGAACGGGCATGCGGCTCGGCCGCTGCGTGGAGAAGTGGGTCATCGGGCTCTGACAGGAAGGAGATTCACATGAAGCGAGTGCTGGCTTTCGGATGTCATCCGGACGACGTGGAGTTCCAATGCGCCGGGACGCTGGGGCTGCTGGCGCGGCGCGGGTACGAGATTCACATCGCGACGATGACCGGCGGCGAACTGGGCACGGCGGAGTACCCGTTGCAGGAGATTCGCGCGATCCGGCTGAAGGAGGCCGCCAAGGCCGCCGCCGTGATCGGCGCGCAGTTCCACTACGCGGGCGGCTACGACCTGGCGGTCGAGTACAGCGCCGAATACCGCCGCTACGCCGTCCGCGTGATGCGCGAGGTGGACCCGTTCCTCGTTTTCACGCACCCGCCGGTGGATTACCACGTGGACCACGAGGAGACCTCGAAGCTGGTCCGGGTCGCCGCGTTCGCCGCCCCCATCCCGAACTTCGACTGCAACGTGCCCACGCGCCTGGCATCGGGCGTGCCTTATCTGTATTACTGGAACGCGTTCGAAAACAAGGACTGCTTCGGCCGGCCGCTGCCGCTGCACTGCGCCGTGGAAATTTCGTCCATGATGAAGGTGAAGGAAAAGATGCTCAAGTGCCACGCCTCGCAGCGCAACTGGATGAAGCACCATCACCACGTGGACTACTATATTGACGTCATGAAAGCCGAGGCGAAAGCCCAGGGCGAACGGTCGGGCCTGAAGGCGGGCGAAGGCTTCATCCAGCATCGCGGCAGCAGCTATCCGCAGGACAACGTCCTCAAGACGATCCTCAAGGACCTGTGCGTGGAGTTCTGAGCGAGGCGGTGTTCTGACTGCTCGTAGTGGCGCCGTGAGGCGCTATTTCGTATGCCCTTACGGGCACACTACGAACTTCAGGAATCCCCTCAAAGCGGTCATCGGCCGAGGGGACGGCCGCTGGGGGCAGTACTGCCGCTGGGAGCGGAAGTGCCTCTGGGGGCGAAACCGCCGCTCGACTGCCAGTTGTTGAAGCGCTGAGAGCCGACGTCGCGCGCGCTTTGCTCGCGGTTGAGGGTCGGCGCTTCACTCCGGAAGGCCGGCACCTGGCCGGCGCTCTGCCAGCCCTTCGACGTGAGCGCCTCCCAATTTTTATTCGGCGTGGCGCGGAACACCTCGCCGCCATGGCCGGCGAAAACGCTGTTCGAAGGCGTCACGGCCGACAACCTGGCGTGAACCTCCGGCGCGAGCACGGCATGCATTTCGGGCAAGTGGAGGGGCTGATTGGTGACGATGCGGGGATGCGCGTTGGGTTCCCAATTCCGCCCGCCTTCGGTGGCGCTGCGCGCGGAGTACGGATTGAACGGCTCCCGTATGTGTGACCAGCCTTGGGCGCTCCAGTGGTTTTCCTCGAAGCGGCTCAGCGCCGGCGCCACCTCATTGCCCCAGTGCCGATAGATGTTCACGTGGTCGAGGGCGACGTGGTTATAGTTGCCCTCATGATGACGCCGGGCCCAGTCGAACGGCCCCCAGCACGGAAGCGGGCAACAGCCGGGGAACCAGGGCGAGCCGGCGAAGCCGAAGCCGAACCCGTAGAACGCGTCACAGGAGAACCCCGCGCCGAAGCCGTAAGTCCACGGATAGCCCACCCAGATATTGTCGCACCACGGGGTGTAGGCGTAACCGGTGCCGTAGACCACCGTGTTGTCCATCGAGACGCACGTGCCGAGGTAGCCGGGCGTGTAACCGGTATACACCACGGTCGGGGTCGAATCGTAAACGTAGACGTAGGTGAGGTAGTGCAGCGGCGATGAGATGGGGATGGAGTAGATTTCCGGCGGCACGGAGGTCGCCGCCGCCCAGGGCCCGGTCGGAGAGCCGGCGGTGAACCAGACGCCGTTCTGCACGCAGTAGTAGGCGCTGGGGCCGAGACAGATGACCGCCGGCTGGGAATTCATGGCATATTGCATCGAGGTCCCCTGGATGGGCGCGAACTGCGGCGGGCCGTCGTACGTCACCTCCAGTTTCGCCGCGGAGCGATTGACCGCCGCCGTCTGCGGGATCGAGTTCGCGATCAGCGCCTCTTTGGCCTGCGGCGTGTTCGGCACGGAGACGAGCGCGTTCGCGCGCGCGTTGTCAGGTGGAATCTTCGCAAAATCCTCCGGCAGCGACTTGGCCGGCACGTATTCCCACGGGCCGTAGAGCGAACTCGACTTGAACCAGCGTCCTGAGAGCAGCACGTAGAACTGGTTCTCCAGCAGGTTCATGAAAATGGCGTCGTCGCTGTTCTGGATCTGAAGCAGGTTGTCGGTCTCCTCGATCGGCAGCATTTTCGCGGGCCCATCGGTCTGGATCAGCTCGGTGGGCACGGTGCTGACGCGGACGCCCGGCGGAGTCGCGATCGCGGCGGCGTTCGGATCGGGCGCCATCAGGTCGGACACCTTGGCTTCCGCCGCGGCCTCCTTGACCTGGTCGAGGATCGCGGGCGGGTCGGTGACGGGCGTCCACGGCCCGCCGATCTCCTTGGCCTCGTACCAGAAGTCCAGCGCCGTCAGGTAAAAGTGGTTCTGAAGCTTGACGATCAGCGCGTACGTGTTGAGGACGCGCTGCACCGCCGGCAGGCCGGTCATGGGTCGGAGCACCGGCGGGCCATCCACCAGCACGAGGATCGTCGGCGTCGTGGCGTAGAGAATGCGCGGGACGTCGTTGCTGACATTGAGCGTCTGCTGCTTCTTCACGGCCTCCGAGACGGCCACGCTGGCTTCGAGGTGATCGAGCGCGACGGTCTTGACGCCGGTCGGCAGGATTTTGCGCAGCAAGTCGCCATACGCGCTTTCTTTTTCAGGCGCTGTGGGAAATGAAACTTTGGTGATTGCGAAATCGCGGAAGGTCACGACGCGCGCCGCTTTGTCCACGTCGGCATGGGCGTTCATCCAGACGACGCCGTAGACCGGCTGGCTGCCGTCGGAGGGTTGCATGGAAACCGCGGCGCGGGTGGCGATCCTGATGCCGTTCCATTGCTCGATCTGCGGCTGGTAGACCGTCAGCGTTCCCGCCGCGTTCTTGATGACCCGCGGCCAGTCCAATTCCTCTTCGGCGGGCATCGTGGTCAGTGCGTTCTCCGCCGCAGTTTGCGCCGACGCCCTCGCGGGATTGATCACGAGTATCGCCAAAAGCAGCGTCGCCGGGATGGCGGCCCATTTCGACTTGTTCACGGCACCCTCCTCGTTGTCGCTCGCGCGCTCTGTATTTCAATGCGCCTGTCATTATAACAGTTCCGCAGCCCGGCCACTTTATTCCATGAATTCTTGAATAGATAGCGGATTTCCGGGCCTGCGTCGAGCGCGGCCGGCTTGTTTAGAGGTCCGAAAGCGGTATAATGCGAATGGGGCTTGCGAAAGGGCCTTTGCAATCCGTTGGGCCTCTTCTGGGAAAAGGGGGAACGCCATGAAGCAGTCGCGGGGAATGCCTTCCGTTGTGGCGGACAAGACGGCGACGCTGCGAAAACTCGCGACGCTGGTCCGCTGGCACATCCTGACCATGACGACGCAGGCCGGATCGGGACATCCGACCTCTTCGCTTTCCGCTACCGAGTTGATGGTCGGCCTGTTGTTCGGCGGAGAGTTCCATTACCAGGTCAAGGATCCGAAGTACCCGAACAACGACCGGCTGATCTTCTCCAAGGGGCACGCGTCGCCGCTGCTCTACGCGCTGTGGGCCGCCGCGGGCGTGCTGAACGAGAGCGACCTGGCCACGTATCGCCGGTTCGGCAGCCGCCTCGAAGGCCATCCGACCACGCTCTTCCCTTACGCAGACGCCGCGACCGGCTCGCTCGGCCAGGGACTTTCCATCGGCGTCGGGATGGCGCTCAATGCCAAGTATTGCGACCACCTGCCGTACCGGACCTGCGTCCTGCTCGGGGACAGCGAAATGGCGGAAGGCTCGCAATGGGAAGCGATGCAGATCGCCGCCCATTACAAGCTGGATAACCTGCTGGGCATCCTCGATGTGAACCGCCTGGGCCAGCGCGGCGAGACGATGTACGGCTGGGATGTGGCCGCGTACCAGAAACGGGTCTCAGCGTTCGGCTGGGAGACCCTTGTGATTGACGGGCATTCCTTCCCGGAAATTCTGTCTGCGTATGAAGCCGCGCGGCGCGTCTCCGGCCGCCCGACGATGATCATCGCCCGCACGGTCAAAGGCAAAGGGATCTCCTTCCTTGAGGACAAGGAGGGCTGGCACGGCAGGGTGTTGAATAAAACCGAGTGCGAGGCCGCGCTGAAGGAGCTGGGCGAGGTTGACAAATCCATTCGCGGCGAGTTCCCCATGCCGGAAGCTCGCGTCCCTGCCGAGCCGGCGCGGACGCGCCCGGGGCCGGTCAGCTATCCGCCCAATAAACCCGTCGCCACGCGCGACGCCTACGGCAACGCCCTGGTGCGCATATTCCCGGCTTTCCCCGAACTGGTTTGCCTCGATGCCGAGGTCAGCAACTCGACCAAAGCCGCCACCTTCAAGGAGGCGCACCCGGACTGTTTCTTCGAGATGTACATCGCCGAGCAGAACATGGTCAGCGCCGCGGTGGGGCTGGCGTGCCGCGGCAAAATGCCCTTCGTCTCCACGTTCGCGGCCTTCCTGACGCGCGCCTTCGACCAGGTTCGGATGAGTCCGTACTCGGGGGCGAACCTCAAGATCGTCGGCTCGCACGCCGGCGTCTCCATCGGCCAGGACGGGCCGTCGCAGATGGGGCTCGAGGACATCGCCATGTTCCGGACAGTGCTCGACAGCGTGGTCCTGTATCCGTGCGACGCGGTCTCGGCTGAGAGGCTCGTCGAGGCGGCCGCCGCGCACCGCGGGCTGGTGTACATCCGCACGACGCGCGAAGCCTCGCCGGTGATCTATGGCGGCGAGGAGGAGTTCGTCATCGGCGGAAGCAAAGTGCTCCGGAAGAGCGACCGCGACGTCGCCACCGTCGTCGCCGCGGGCGTGACGCTGCACGAGGCGCTGGCCGCCTGCGACGAATTGAAGCGCGACGGAATCGCCATCCGCGTGGTGGACCTCTACAGCGTGAAGCCGCTGGATGAGAAGACGCTCCGCGACGCGGCCGCGGCCACCGGGCGGATCATCACCGTCGAGGACCACTATCCCGAAGGCGGCATCGGTGAGGCTGTCCGAAGCGCGCTCTCCGATCTCGCCGCGCCGGTCCGCATCCTCGCCGTGCGCCATCGCCCGAAGAGCGGAAAGCCGGAGGAGCTTCTGGACTATGAGGAAATCTCGCGGAAGGCGATCGTGCGCGAGGTTAGGAGATTGGGTAATTAGGCAACCCGCCCATTTCCACCTGGAGGTTAGACCATGCGGATAGGCATCTCGGCGGACCACGGAGGCTTTACGCGGAAGCAGGCGCTGGCCAGGGATCTGCGCGAGGCCGGACACGAGGTCGTGGACTTCGGCGCTGACCGCCTGGCGCCCGAAGACGACTATCCCGATTTCGTCATTCCGATGGCGCGCGCCGTCAGTCGCGGCGAGGTCGATCGCGGAATCGCCGTCTGCGGCAGCGGCGTCGGCGCGTGCATCGCCGCCAACAAGGTGCCCGGCGTCCGCGCCGCGCTGGTGCACGAGAGCTTCTCGGCCCACCAGGGCGTCGAGGACGACGACATGAACGTGCTCTGCATGGGCGGTCGCGTCATCGGCATCGGCCTCGCCCGGGACCTGGTCAGGATCTTCATCGAAGCGCAGTACATCGGCGCCGAGCGGCACGTGCGCCGCCTGGCTAAAGTGGCCGAACTGGAGAACCCCGAGGGACCGGCGGCATGACCCAGGCGGAGCAACTGGCTGCGTTCGTCGCGCGGGCTTCCTACGGCGGTCTCTCCGAGGCGGCGCGCGCGCAACTCAAGATTCGCGTGCTCGACGCGCTCGGCTGCGCCATCGGCGCGCTCGAAGGCGAACCGGTCCGAATGCTCCGCGCGCAACTCCACGAATTCGGCGGCGCCGGTCTGTGCAGCCTGATCGGCGGCGGGCGCACCGCGCCGGACCGCGCCGCGCTTTACAACAGCGCGCTCGTCCGGTACCTCGACTTCAACGACAGTTACCTGGCCAAGGGCGAAACCTGCCACCCGAGCGACAACCTCGGCGCGGTCCTCGCGGCGGCGGAATACGCGCGGCGCGACGGCCGCGACTTCATGGCTGCGCTCGCGGTCGCGTACCAGGTGCAGTGCCGGCTGAGCGACGAGGCGCCGGTCCGCGATAAAGGGTTCGACCACACGACGCAGGGCTGCTACGCGCTCGCCGCGGGCATCGCGAAGGCGCTGGGGCTCGACCCGCTGCGGACGGCGCACGCCATCGCGATCAGCGGCACGGCGTTCAACGCGCTCCGCATCACGCGCACCGGCGCGCTCTCGCATTGGAAAGGCCTCGCCTACCCGAACGCCGCGTTCTGCTGCACCCACGCCGCGTTCCTGGCCATGCGCGGCATCACCGGCCCGCTGGAGGTCTTCGAGGGCCGGAAGGGATTCATGGAAGCCATCGCCGGCCGGTTCGACATCGCCTGGGCGTCGGAGGACCTGGAGCGCGTCACGCAGACGATCCTCAAGGAGTTCAACGCCGAGGTTCATTCCCAGTCCGCGATCGAGGGAATCCTCGAACTCAGGAGCGAGTTCTCGCTCGGACGGGAAGAGGACGTCGAGAGGATTGAAATCGAGACATTCGACGTGGCTTACAACATCATCGGCGGCGGCAACGAGGGCGGGAAGACGCTCGTGCGGACGAAGGAAGAGGCGGACCACAGCCTGCCTTACCTGGTCGCGGTCGCGCTGCTCGACGGCCAGGTGATGCCGGAGCAGTACCTGCCGGAGCGCATCGGCCGCGCGGACGTTCAGCGGCTGCTCGCCAAAGTCGTCGTGCGTCCGGCGGAGGAATTCAGCCGCCGGTTCCCCGCCGAGATGCCGTGCCGAGTGACCGTCGCGCTGCGCGACGGCCGAAGGCTCGTCCGAGAGAAGCGCGACTACCAGGGCTTTCGCACGCGGCCGATGAGCTGGGACGCCGCGGTCGCGAAGTTCGAGCGGCTCAGCCGGCGCTTCTCGGATCCGCCGCTCCGCCGTGATATCGTGGATGCCGTCGCGCGGCTGGACGAAATCCAGGTCGCCGACCTGACTGATTTGCTGACTGATGTTGCGACGGATTGAAAGAACATGAGAATAAGGCCGTTCGATCTCTTGCAGTTCGTTGCCGGTAATCCGTGTAAATCCGTGTAATCCGCGGCAAGAACTTTGTTAAATTAAGGAGATGTTGCGATGGCAAAAGCGAAAACGAAAGCGGGCGGCAGGGCGTTCGACTTTATTAAGATGAATGAGCGCGAGCCGAAGCCGCGCAAGCGCGGCGTGACGGAAATCCGCGGGCCGTATTACACGCCGATGGGCAAGCGGTACTTGCTCGACATCCTCGAGACGATGGGCGCGTACGTGGACTCCCTCAAGTTCGCCGCCGGCTCGTTCAGCCTGATGCCGCGCGAGGCCGTCCGCGAGTTGACCGGCCTTTGCCACGAGCACAACGTCCTCGTCTCCACCGGCGGCTTCATCGAATACGTGCTCACGCAGGGTCGCGAGGCGGTCCACAAGTATATCGAGGAGTGCAAGGAACTGGGGTTCGACATTGTCGAGGTCTCCAGCGGTTTCATCACGATCCCGAATGACGACTGGCTGCGGCTGGTCGAGAAGGTGCAGAAGATGGGGCTGAGGGCGAAGCCGGAAGTCGGCATCCAGTTCGGCGCCGGCGGCGCCAGCGCGGCGGCGGATCTCGAGGAGGAAGGCACGCGCGACGTGGAGTGGATCATCGGCCAAGCCCGGCGGTTCCTCGACGCCGGCGCATACATGATCATGATCGAGTCGGAGGGAATCACCGAAAGCGTGAAGACCTGGCGCACGGATGTCCCGGCGAAGATCGCCAACGCGCTCGGCCTCGAAAAGATCATGTTCGAGGCAGCCGATCCGGAGGTGTTCGCGTGGTACATCAAGAACTTCGGACCCGAAGTGAACCTCTTCGTGGACCATAGCCAGATCGTGCATCTCGAAGTCCTCCGTGCGGGAATCTGGGGCACGAAGAGTCTTTGGGGCCGCGTGCAGACGTACAAGGGCTGAACGCCGGCCGGGCGTTTTATTTTTTCAGCGTGCGAGGAGAAAATGCGGAAACTGAATACGACAGTCGCGATGCTGGTCGCCCTGTGCGCCGGGATATTTTTTGCAGCCGGCGCTCCAGCCGCCGATCCGCCGGATGCGCCGAAGATCGCGCCCGCGCAGGCGCCGGAGAAAGGCGCTGAGAAGGCGCCGCCGAAGTCGCCGTCGTTCGACAAAGTCTCCGTCACGCATCACGTCGCCAGGATCAACGGAGAGGACCTCCGCTACACCGCGACCGCCGGCTACCTGCAGACGCAGGACTCCGCCGGAAAGCCGCGGGCGGAGATTTTCTACACCGCTTATGTGAAGGACGACGCGGATAAACCGGGGCGGCCGGTCACATTCGCCTTCAACGGCGGCCCCGGCGCCGCCTCGATGTGGGTGAACCTAGGCGCGCTCGGACCGAAGCGCGTGCAGACGGCCGACGAGGGAAAATCCCTGCCCGATCCCATCCAGCTCGTGGACAACGAATTCACCTGGCTGGAATTCACCGACCTGGTTTTCGTGGACCCGGTCGGCACCGGCTATAGCCGCCCGGCGGCCGGCGTCGAGGCGAAGACGTTTTACAACGTCCCGGCCGACGTCGAGTCCGCCGCGAACTTCATCCGGCTCTACGTCACGCGCAATGAGCGCTGGCTCTCGCCGAAATTTCTGGCGGGCGAAAGCTACGGCGGCACGCGCGCGGCCGCGCTCTCGATGGAACTCCAGAACGGGCTCGGCATGAACCTGCGCGGCATCGTGCTGATCTCGTCGGTCCTCGACTTCCAGACCATCTCCTTCGATCCCGGCAACGACCTGCCGTACGCGCTCTATCTGCCCGGCTACACGGCGATTGCCTGGTACCACAAGAAGTTGCCGGAGGACCTGCAGCGGCTGAAGCTGCCGGAGGCGCTGGCGGAGGCGGAACGTTGGGCGACGGAGAAGTACCTGCCCGCGCTGGCCAAGGGCGACTCGCTGACGGACGAGGAGCGCGCCGCCGTCGTCAAGGACCTCGCGCGCTACACCGGCCTTCCGGCGCCGCTGCTGATGAAGGTCAACCTGCGCATGGGGAACCGGCGCTTCGCCAAGGAACTCCTCGGCGATCAGAACCGCGTCCTCGGCCTGATGGACGGCCGCGTAGCCGGGTTCGATACGAACCCCGGCATTCCGCACACGGAGTATGACCCTTCCTTCTACATCCAGACCGTCCCGTTCGTCGCCTGCATCAACGCGTACCTGCGGTCCGAACTCAAATTCGAGACGGACCTGGAGTATGAGTACCTGTCCGGCGAAGTCAGCCATGAATGGAAGTGGGGTGAGGCGGGCGAAGGCTACCTGAACGAACTGCACGACCTGTGCCGCGCCGTCACCGAGAACATGCAGTTGAAGCTGTTCGTCGCCAACGGCATCTACGACCTCAACACCAGCTACTTCGCCACCAAGTACGCGCTCAACCACCTCGGCCTGGCCCCGAGCCTGCAAGCCAACGTCCGCAGCCGCCAGTATCCCGCCGGCCACATGTTCTACAACGACCCGGCATGCCTGAAGCAACTCAAGGAGGACGTGGCGGCGTTTTACAAGGACGCCCGTTGAGATTGCATCCTTGAGGATGGCGCAACCCCTCAATGCAGATTGCCGGCAAGCGATTGCAGCAGCCCGATCAGCGGTCCGGGATAGACTCCGAACCAGATCAGGACGAAAAGCAGGCCCGCGAGCGCCATGCTTGCGGCGGGCGAGGATTTCGCCGCGGTTGGCGGCTCCGCCGGGCCCGGGCGCGGCTGCGAGTACATGGCTACGATGATCCGGACGTAGTAGTAAAGCCCGATCGCGCTGTTGACGACGAGCATGATGACCAGCAGCCACATCCGCCCGGCGACGCCGGCGGTGAGCAGGTAGAATTTCCCGACGAACCCAGCGGTCAGCGGGATCCCCGCGAGCGAAAAAAGCATCGCCGTCAGGACGCCGCTCAGCCACGGCCTGCGCCACGCCAGCCCGCGATAGTCCTCCAGCGAGTCCGCGTCGCCGTCTTTGTTCGAGAGCGCGGCCACCACGCCCCACGCGCCGAGCGTGGTGACGACGTACGCCAGCAAATAGTAGCTCGCCGCGAGCGGCGCGTAGGCGCGCGCCGCGAGCAGGGCGATCAGCAGGTAGCCGGAGTGCGCGATGGAGGAATAGGCCAGGATGCGCTTGACGCTCGCCTGCATCAGGGCCAGCAGGTTGCCGGTGAACATCGAGAGGATGGCGGTCAGGGTGAGCACGATGCGCAGCGAGCCGCCCTCGGCCGCGCCGAGCGCCGCGAAGTACCTGAGCAACACGGCGAACACGGCGGCTTTCGAGACGGTGGCCAGGAACGCCGTCGCCGGGGCCGGCGCGCCCTGGTAGACGTCGGGCGTCCACATGTGGAAAGGCGCCAGCGCGAGCTTGAATCCGACGCCGACGATGATCATCGCCATGCCCGCCGGCGCAAGCAGGCTGCCTCCGTGAGCGCTCCACGCCTCGGCGATCCGCGAGAACTCCATCGTTCCGAACTCCGCGTAGATCAGCGCCATGCCGAAGAGCAGGAACGCCGCGGAGACGGCCGCGAGGATCAGGTACTTCACGCCGGCTTCGATACTATTCCGGCCCTGGCGCTCGTAGGCGATGAGCGTGTACAGCGAGACGGTGAGCGCCTCGAGGCCGAGGAAGAAGGAGACGAAATGGCTGCTCGTCGCGAGCACCACCGCGCCCGCCGTCGCGATCAGCAGAAGCACGTAGAACTCCTCCGGCTGCCGCTCGCGCCGCTGCAGGTATCCATGGGAGAGCAGCACGACGACGAAGCTCGCGGCCAGGATCAGCCCCGCGAAGAAGAGCGCGTAGCCGTCCAGCGTCAGCAGCGACGCGACACGCGTCGAGGCGGTCGCGGACATCCCGCACAGCGGCACGAAGCCCGCCGCGAGACCGACCAGGCTCAACGTTGCGGCCAGGGCGTGGTTGCGGCCGGAACCGATGATGAGCAGGATGGCCACCGCCGTCACGGCCGGCGCGATGATGGGCAACAGCGGAATGATGTCGGATGGGCTCAAGGTGTTCCTCCGCGGCCTGCCGCTGCGGACATCACTCTCTCGCGGCCGACGCCCGGCGCCCGGTCAAGCCTCTGCGCCTTCGATTCGACCGGCGTGAGTTCAAGCGGACTTATCTCCCGCTGATTCGGCAGGGACTGCTGCAGGGTCGGCCCGACCGTGCGCAGGAGCGTCGCGGGATACAGCCCGAGCCAGAGCACGGCGGCCACCAGCACGGCCGCGATGGCGGTCTCGCGCGGCGTCAGGTCGGAGAATCTCCAGCGTTCCCGGTTCGGCCCGTGGAAAACGCGCTGGACGATCCACAGCGCGTAGATGACCGCCGCCACCAGACCCAGCGCCCCGACGGCCGCGAGCGCTATGCTGACGCGATAAGTCCCCAGCAGCACCAGGAACTCGCCGACGAAGTTGGCCGTCCCCGGCAATCCCAGCGACGCCAGCGCGAAGAACAGCGTGAACCCGCCGAGCCGCGGCGCCGTCTCCCACAGGCCGCCCATCCGGTTCATGTCGTGAGTGTGCACACGCTCGTAAAGCTGGCCGACCAGGATGAACAGCGCGCCGGTGCTGACGCCGTGCGCGACCATGACCGCGACGACGCCGTTCAACGCCGTCGCGTTCCACGCGAAGATGCCCAGCAGCACGAAGCCCATGTGGCTGACGCTCGTGTAGGCCACGAGCCGCTTGAGGTCACGCTGGCCGAAAGCCAGCAGCGCGCCATACAGGATGCCGATCACCGCGAGCGTCATGATGTACGGCGACAGCGCAGCCGCCGCGCCCGGGAAGAGCGGCACGGCGAAGCGGAGCAACCCGTACGCGCCGACCTTCAGCACCAGCCCGGCCAGGATCACGCTTCCGGCCGTCGGCGCCTCGGAGTGCGCGTCCGGCAGCCACGTGTGCACCGGCACGGCCGGCAGCTTCACCGCAAAAGCGGCGAAGAACGCCAGGAAGAGCCAGAGCGCGGCCGAGGACGACATCGGCGTGTTCAGCAGCTCGCGGTACTCGAACGTATAGACACCGGCGACTCGGGCGTGAATGAAGTACAGGCCGAGGATGCCGACGAGCATCAGCAGTCCGCTGGCCTGCGTGAAGATGAAGAACTTGATGGCCGCGTAAACGCGGCGCTCGTGCCCCCACAGGACGATCAGGAAGTAGAGCGGCACGAGCATCACTTCCCAGAAGACGTAGAAGAGGAACAAGTCCATCGCCAGGAAGCCGCCGGTGATCGCCGCCGTGACCCACATCAGGTTGAAATGGAAGAAGCCGACGCGCTCCTGGATTCCGCGCCACGAGGCCGCGACGGCGAGGATGCTGAGGAAGTCCGTCAGCAGCACCATCACCAGGCTCACGCCGTCCATCGCCAGGCTGAAGGAAACGCCCCAGTCGGGAATCCATGGAACGGGGCGCTGCGTAGCGCCGTGCGCGCCGGCCCAGAGCGCCAGCCCGAAACTTGCCGCCGGCGCCAGGAGCGAAATCCATCGGCACGCCGTCGCGCTGCGCCGCGCCAGCAGCCACGCCAGCACGCCCGCCGCGAACGGAATCAGGATGCACCATGTCAGGATCATGCGAACACCGCTATCAGGATCGTGATGATCGCGCCGAGGACGATTCCCATCGCGTACCAGCGCAGCACGCCGGTTTCCGTCCGGCTCAATGCGCGGTGGAGGCGCACGTTCGCCTCGGCCACTCCGGTGAAAATGGAGTCCGCAAAATCGCGGCGGCTGAGCTCGGCCGCACGGACGAACGGACGGACGAACAGCCGGTCGTACAGCGCGTCGAATCCCCATCCCGCGAGCCAGAGCCGCTGCAGCGCGCCGCCTGCCCGCGACATCGCCAGCCGCGCCGACCAGCCGGGCATCGCGAGCACGAACACATAAGCCAGCCAGGCGCCCAGCAGCAGAAGCAGGGCCGCGAGGAGCTGGAGCAGCAGTTCAATTCGGAGAGGCGTCGTCGCCGCGCGCTCAGCGAAAACGCTTCGCAGGAAATCGGAAAAGACCGGCGCGCCGCCCAGGTAATGCGGCAGTTCCACACAGCCGCCGACGACCGAAAGCGCCGCCAGCACCGCTAACGGGATGCTCATTCGCCAGCCGGGTTTCATCGCGGGTCGTGCGCACATCGGCCCGAAGAAGGTCAGGAAAACCATGCGGAACGTGTACGCGGCCGTGAGCAGCACGCCGGCCATTCCCGCCGCGCAAAGCCATCGGCCGCCCCAGCGAGACGCCCACGCAGCCGAAAGGATCATGTCCTTGCTGTAGAATCCCGCCGTCACGATCGGCAGGCCGCACAGCGAGCAGGAGGCGATCAGGAAAGTCCAGAACGTCAGCGGCATCTCGCGCCGCAGGCCGCCCATCTTGAGCATGTTGTGCTCTTCGCGGAGCGCCTGGATCACCACGCCCGCGCCGAGGAACAGGAGCGACTTGAAAAAGGCGTGCGTCATGAAATGGAAGATAGCCGCCGACCACGCACCCGCGCCGAGCGCCAGGAACATGTAGCCGATCTGGCTGATCGTCGAATAGGCCAGGACGCGCTTGAGGTCCGACTGCGCGAGCGCCGCGCATCCCGCGTAAAGGAGCGTCGCCGAGCCGATGACCGCGACGGCGGCCTGCACCGCCGGCGCGAGCGCGAAGAGGACGTGCATGCGCGCAATCAAGTACACGCCGGCGGTCACCATAGTCGCGGCGTGGATCAGCGCGCTCACTGGCGTCGGGCCGGCCATCGCGTCGGGCAGCCACGTCTGCAGCGGCAACTGCGCGGACTTGCCCAGCGCGCCGCCGAGCAGCAGGGCCGCCGCGGCCACGGCCAGGCTGGAACCCGGCGTCCATCGGCTCGCGGCGGCTTGCAGCAGGCTGGGGATGTCCAGCGTTCCGAGGCGAGTGAAGAGCAGGAACAGGCCGATCGCCATCGCCGTGTCGCCCACGCGCGTGACGATGAACGCCTTCCGCGCGGCCCGGCCGTTGGCGGGGTCCTTGTACCAGAACCCGATGAGCAGGTAGCTGCACAGCCCGACGCCTTCCCAGCCCAGGTACAGCAGCAGGAGATTTTTCGCCAGCAACAGCACCAGCATCGAGGCGATGAACAGGTCCAGGTATGCGAAGAAACGGCCGTACGCCTCGTCCTCTTCCATGAATTCCGCGGAATACAGCAGGATCAGGAACCCGACGAACGTGACGACGAGCGCCATGACCAGCGAAAGAGGATCGAGGTAGAGTTCGATGCGCGGCGAGAAACTGCCGACGGAGATCCAGGTCCAGAGCGTCTGCGCGAACGCGTGTCCGGGCGGCGGCGACTCGAAGAAACGGATGGCGAGCGCCGCACAGACCGCCGCGGCCGCAGCGGCCGTTCCCGCGCCGACGACGGCCGAGGCGCGGCGGCCGAGGCGCGCGCCCGCCACGGTCAGCGCCGCGAAGCCCGCCAGCGGCAGTGCGGGAATCAGCCAGAGCCATTCGAACATGTCATCCTCGCATCCGGTTCGCCGCGTCCACGTCCAGCGTTTTCAGCCGGTGATAAAGCTGGAACACCATCGCCAGCCCGACGGAAACCTCGGCGGCAGCCATGGTCAGGATGAAGAAGAACATCACCTGCCCGTCCGGCTGCGTCCAGCGCGAGCCGGCCACGACGAAGGCCAGCCCGGCCGCGTTGAACATGATCTCGATGGACATCAACATGAAAACGATGTTCCTCCGCACGAGCACGCCGGCCAGCCCGAGCGCAAACAGCGCCGCCGCCAGTATCAGGCCGTGCTCCATCGGGATGGAAGCCATCAGGATCCCTTCTCTCAGGAAGGATGAAGGATGAAAGATGAAGGATGAAGACGGCTCACAATCAACCGCCGTTCTTCCTTCTCTCTTTCACCTTCATCTTTCATCCTTCATCCTTATCCGTAGTGCGCCGCCCAAGGTGATACGCGCCGACCAGCCCGGCCACGAGGATCAACGCCGCGAGTTCCACGCCCAGCAGGTAGGGTCCGAAGAGCGACAGGCCGACCGCGTGCGGGCCGATCTCGACGGCCTCGGCGGCCTTGGCGCCGCCGCTCGCCAGGACGTAAACGACCTCGGCGAGCAAAATCGCGGCCAGGATGACCGGTCCGGTCCACGCCGCCGGAGCGAGCCAATGCCGCTCCTGTTCGGCGGCCTGCCGGCCCAGGTTCAGCATCATGATGACGAACACGAAGAGCACCATGATCGCGCCCGCGTAGATGATGACCTCCAGCGCCGCGACGAACGGCGCGCCGAGCGTGAAGAAGATCAGCGCCATCGCAAGGAGCGAGAGGATCAGGTAGAGCAGCGCGTGCACCGCGCGCCGCTGCGTGATGACCATGCACGTCGCCGCGAGCGCCACGATGGCTGAGATGTAGAATACGGTGTTCACAGCTATCCTTTCAGAACGGCGACGATGGACGATGAACTGCGACGATGGACGATAGACGATGGACCACCGCATGCCGACCATCGTCTATCGTCCATCGTCGCCGTCATGGCATTAAACTCTTCACGTCCACCGGCGGCTCCTCGTTCTCCGCCTGGCCCTTGTCCTTGCCCTTGATCGCCAGCCCGGCCACGCGATAGAAATTGTAATCCGGGTACTTACCGCAGCCGGCGATCATCAGGTCCTCCTTCTCGTACACCAGGTTCGCGCGGCGGTACTCGCCCATTTCGCAGTCGGGCGTGAGCTGGATGGCGCACGTCGGGCAGGCCTCCTCGCAGAACCCGCAGAAAATGCAGCGCGAGAAATTGATCCGGAAGAACTCCGGGTACCGCCGGCCGTGCTCGTCCTCCTTCGCCTGCAGCGCGATGCACGCGACGGGGCAGACGACCGCGCAGAGATAACACGCGACGCACCGCTCGCCGCCGTCCGGGTCGCGCGAGAGGATGATCCGCCCGCGAAATCGCGGCGGGAGATAGGGCTTCTCTTCCGGATAGCAGATCGTCTCGCGCCGCCGGAAGGCATGCACGAAGACGGCCCAGATCGCGCGAATCAGCGAGAACATCGCAAGCTCCTTTTACTTTCCGCCCGCGCCGCCGAGCGCCAGAACGATTCCGCCGGTCGCGAGCAGGTTCAGCAGCGCCAGCGGCAGCATCACCTTCCACCCGAACGCCATGAGTTGATCGTACCTCGGTCGGGGCAGCGCGGCCCGCGCGAGGATGAACAGGCAGATGAAGAACAGGGTCTTGAGAATGAACCAGAGAGCAGGCAGCAGCGCCGACGCGACGGCGCTTGCGGAGCCGCTTGCAGGGTCGAAGAGCGCCGGGCCGAGCCATCCGCCGAAGAACAGCGTTACGATCAGCGCGGAGGTCACCGTGATGCCGAGGTACTCGCCGATGAAGAACATGGCGAACTTGAATCCGGAGTATTCCGAATGGTAACCGGCGACGAGTTCGGCCTCCGCCTCGGGCAGGTCGAACGGCAGACGGTGTGCCTCGGCGAGGCCCGCGATGAAGAAGATCACCAGGCCGGGCAGTTGCGGGATGCAGAACCACAGCCGCTGCTGCGCCCTCACGATCTCGCTCAGGTTGAACGACCCGGCCAGCGTGACCACGCCCATCAGCGACAGGCCCATGAAGACCTCGTAGCTGAGCATCTGCGCGGCGGCGCGCATTCCGCCGAGCAGGGCGTATTTGTTGTTCGACGACCAGCCCGCCAGCGCCACGCTGTAAACGCCCATCGAGGACATCGCCAGGAAGAACAGCAGCCCGATGTTGAGATCGGCCACCACGAACCCCGGCGCGAAGGCGATGACGGAGTACGACATCAGCACCGTGATGAGGATCACCGCCGGCGCGACCACGAATACCGGCTTGTCCGCAAGGGGCGGAATCCAGTCCTCTTTCATGAAGATCTTGATCATGTCCGCGACGCCCTGGAGCAGCCCGAACGGCCCGAGCCGGTTCGGACCCCATCGGTCCTGGAAGAGCGCGAGCAGCCGGCGCTCGACCCAGATCAGGCCGCCCGCGAACGTCAGCGACCCGAAGAGGACGACCAGTACGATGATAAGATGTCGCAGAATTTCGTTCATGCTAACCCTTGACCGCCGCCGACCGGCCATCCTCCGTCGGCGCTTTACCCCGCAGCGCGGCCCACGCGGGCAGCGATACGGTGGGCATGCCCGGCAGACCGACCGGCAACCCGGCCAGGCCGGGCGCGAGTGCCGGCGCGGATTTCGCCGGGAGGCGCAGCGTCACTCCAACCAGGCTCAGTTCGATTTCATCTCCGTCGGCGGCGCCGAGGCGCTTCAGGTCTTCCGGCCGCAGCGCCAGGTAGAGTTTCGGCGCCAATTCGGCCACGCCGCGCGAGCGGACGCTCAATTCCTCCGACCCGAAAACGTGATACAGCGGCACGACCAGCCATTCGCCGGCGCGGGCCTTGAACGCGGGCGGCACGGTCTCATCGCCTGCGGCGCCCATGGACTTCGGCGAGGGCTCGATCAGGCGCCGGCCCGGATCGCCGCCGTGAAGCGGGCCGCCGGCCTCATCCTGGAACTTGGTCACTGCCTGCACCGAGTTCCAGCCCGGCGCCCAGAAGCGCGGGATCAGCGCGGGCGGCGGCTCGCCGGAAAATCCCTCCATGGAGAAAGCCAGCGCCGAATCCGGGTCGTCCGGCGGCTGCGGCTCGTGCACGTTCGCGTCCGCGTGCATTGCCGTGCGCCCGCTGTAGCGATGCGGCTGGCGCGGTATTTTCCGGCCAAGCGCGCGGAACCCGGCCGGCGGCGCAATTCCCGGGACCGCGCCGAAGCAGGGCAGCTCGCGCGCCATGGCCGCCATAACGTCGTCCAGGTTCCGCCACGGCGTAAACTCGGCGAAGCCGGACGCGCGGCCGATGTCGCGCAGCCAGCGCCAGCTTTCGCGGACGGACGCAGAACCCGGATCGAGCACCTTGAAGAACCGCTGTGCGCGGCCTTCATTGTTCACCAGCGTGCCCTCGGACTCGGCGAATGTCGCGGCCGGGAGCGCCATTTCCGACCGCGCCGCCGTCGCGTGCGCGAGGTGGTCCAGCACGATCACGTGCCGCGCCGCGTGGAGCAGCGCGTCCACGGACGCCGCGTCCGCGCGACGGTAAAGGTCGTTCTCCAGAACGATCAGAGCATCCGCGCCGCCGTCCTGAACCGCCTTCAGCGCCGATGCGATGCCGCCGGCGGCGTCCATCATCGCCAGCCCTGCGCTGTTGCACTCCGGCGCGGTGAAGCACAGCCCCGCATTCCGCCCGGCTGCGACCAAGGCGCGGGCGACGGCCGCGGCGGCCTGCATCACCTTCTCACTGCCGCAGCCCGGGCCGGAGACGACGATCGGCCGCTCCGCGCGCATGAGCGTTGCGGCGATTTGTTCGGCCAGCGCGAGGGATTCCGCCGGAAGTTCGGAAACAGCAGGCGAACCCGGGCTGATCGCGTGTGCGACCGCGAATCCCAACCGCGCCGTATCGTCCGGCGAGGCGGGCGAAGTGCGCGCGGCGATGTCGCGAAGCCGAGTCTCGGTCGGCGCGGAGATGAAGAGCGGCGCTTTCTCGATGGGCACGGCCGAGAAGCGCGCGGCCGAATCGCGGACGGCGGTGTCTTCCCAGCGCGGGATGCCCACCTTGGCGGCGCTTCTGATCTCGCCCTGGAGGATGACCTGGCGCAGGGAGAAGGCCAGCATCGGCGCGACGTTCGGGACGTTCTCGCCCAGCACCAGCGCCGCATCGGCGCGCGCCACGTCCTGGAGCGAAGGCGTGCGCGCCGGGCTTTCCCGGAGCAGTTTCACGGCGGTCACCATGAGACCATGGTCTCGTTCGGACAGGCCCGCGAAAAAGCGCTCCGGCCCGACGAGCGTCCGCAGGGCGAAATTCGCTTCCAGCGACGCGCGCGGCGATCCGACGCCGATGATGCGCCGCCGGTCGCGGCGAAGAATTTCGCCGAGGTACTGCAGCGCGCTCTCGCGCGTGATCGCCTCTTTCTCGCCGGCGTCGCCGCGCCGCAGCGGCTGGCGGATGCGGCTGGAGGAGTTCACGAACTCGTAGCCGTACCGCCCGCGGTCGCACAGGAAATAGCCGTTCACCTGGCCGTTGAAGCGGTTGCGGATGCAGCGCAGCAGGCCGTAGCGCTCGCCCGGAATCGTATTGCAGCCGAGCCCGCAATGGACGCAGATCGAGGGCGCGGTCTGCATGTCCCATTTCCGCGTGTAGTGCTCCTTGAGCGTCTTGTCGGTGAAGACGCCGGTCGGGCAGACCTCGACGAGGTTGCCGCTGAACTCGCTTTCAAGGGCGCCGTCGCGCTCGCGGCCGAAATAGACGTAATGGTGCGCGCCGAGCGCCTCCAGGTCGCGGCCGCCGGCGTAATCGCGATAGAACCGCACGCAGCGGTAGCAGGCAATGCAGCGGTTCATCTCGTGGTTGACGAACGGGCCGAGGTCCTGGTTCCGGTGCGTGCGTTTTTCGAAGCGGAACCGGCGATACGTTTGGCCGGTCATGACCGTCATGTCCTGCAAGTGGCACTCGCCGCCCTCGTCGCAGATCGGGCAGTCGTGCGGATGATTGGTCATGAGGAGTTCGGCGACCAGCTTGCGGAAGGCGACGGCTTCCGGGTCGTCAATCGAAATGCGCGTCCCTTCCGCGGCGGGCGTCATGCAGGCCATGACGATGCGGCCCTTCTTGTCCTCGGCGTTCTTGAACTGCTTGACGGCGCACTGGCGGCATGCGCCGACGGAATGCATCGCGGGATGCCAGCAGAAGTAAGGGATGTCGAAGCCGAGGGACAGGCACGCCTGGAGAAGGTTCTGGCCGTCCTCGACGCGGTACGGCGCGTTGTCAACGAAAATCGTCGGCATTCGTCATCTCCACGGACAGCGCTTCTCGGCGATGTGGCGCTCGAAATCGGCACGGAAAAGCCTCAGCGCGCTGGCCAGCGGCTCGGCGGCGCCGAGCGCAAGAGCGCAGAACGTCAAGCCCGGCCCCATGGACTTGGCGAGGCCGGCGAGCGTCTCGAGGTCGCCGGGCCGGCCCTCGCCCTCCTCGATCGCCTGCAGCAGCCGCGCGGCCCACGCCAGTCCGTCGCGGCAGGGCGTGCACCAGCCGCAGGATTCCCGCGCGAAAAAACGTTCGAGGTTGAGCACCATGCCGACCGGGCAGGTCTTGTCGTCGAGGACCACCAGCGCGCCGGTGCCGAGCCGGCTGCCGACCTTCTCCAGCGACCCGAAATCCATCTTCACGTCCATTGAACTTTCCGGAACGAAGTCCGTCGAGGCGCCGCCGGGCAGGGCGCCGCGGAAGCGGAAGCCCTCGCGCATGCCGCCGGCGTGCCCTTCGATCACCTCGCGCATCGGCGTGCCCATCGGCAGTTCCCACAGCCCGGGATTTTTCACCCGTCCGCTGGCGCTGTAGAGTTTCGTTCCGCTGTCCGCGCCCAGGCTCAGCCCGGCGAACCATTCGGGCCCGTGCAGGACGATGTGCGGCACGTTGGCGACGGTCTCGACGTTATTGACGATCGTCGGCTTGCCCCAGTGCCCGCAGACGGTCGGGTGAGGCGGCTTGGCGCGCGGGACGGCGCGGCGGCCCTCGAGCGAATTGATCAGCGCCGACTCTTCGCCGCAGATGTACCGGCCCGCGCTGATGTGCAGGTGCAGCGGCAGGCTGTAACCCGAGCCGAGGATGTTGTTGCCGAGGTACCCGCCGGCGGTTGCCTCGGATATGGCCTTCTCCAGCGCGCGCGCGGCCTTGCGATATTCCCAGCGCAGGAAGATGAACGCGACGTCGGCCAGGATGGCGTAGGAAGTGAGGATGACGCCTTCGATGATCTGGTGCGGATCGCCTTCGAGGAGATAGCGGTCCTTGAAAGTCCCCGGCTCGGTCTCATCGGCGTTGAGAATGAAGTATCTCGGGCGCGGCGCGTCATTTCCCAGCGGCACGAAGCTCCACTTATTGCCGGTCGGGAACCCGGCGCCGCCGCGGCCGCGGAGACCGGACTTCTTCACCGCCTCCTGGACAGCCTGCGGCGTCATCGAGGAGAGCGCCTTGCGCAGCGCCTGGTAGCCGCCCGCCTGTTCGTAAGCTTTCAGGTCGAGCGGGTCCCGCCCCGGCCGGATATTTCGCGTCAGCACGATCTCCGCAGGCATCGCTTCCCTCAGGAATACTTCGCCAGGATATCGTCCACTTTCGGCGGAGTCAGGTTGCCGTAAAGCTCCTCGTCAATCATCATCGCGGGCGCCAGGTCGCAGGCGCCGAGGCACGACACGGGCAGCAGCGTGAAACGGCCGTCGGCGCTCGTCTCGCCGAGCCGGATGCGCAGTTTCGCGCGGAGATGTTCGCGGATCGCGTCGTAGCCCATCGTCCAGCAACTCACGCTGTCGCAGATCAAAATGACGTGCCGTCCGACCGGGCGGCGGAAGATCAGGCTGTAGAACGTGGCGACGCCTTCCACCTCGGCCGGCGTCATCTCCAGGACCTCGGCCACGTCGCGCACAGTCTCGTCCGAGACCCAGCCGCGGCGGCGCTGGACCATTTTCAGCACCTCGATGACCGCGCCGCGCTTGCGCTCGTAACGCGCGCACTCCGCCTGGATCGCCGTCTTTTCTTCCGATGTCAGCATCTTCAGTCGTCCATCCTCACCGGTCCACGTCGGCCAGAACGAAATCTATACTGCCGAGGATTGAGAACAGGTCCGCCAGCATCCGGCCGCGGCACATCAGCGGCAGCATCTGGATGTGCGGGAACGACGGCGTCCGAATGCGCGTTCGATACGAAACGGTGCTGCCGTCACTGACGAGGTAGTAGCCGTTGTTGCCCTTGGTCGCCTCGATCCCGAAGAACGCCTCGCCCGGCGGAATCACCGGCCCCCAGCTCACGCTGAGGAAATGCGTGATGAGCGTCTCGATGTCGTGCAGCGTCCGCTCCTTCATCGGCGGCGTGGCCAGCGGATGGTCCGACTTGTAAGGGCCGGCGGGCATGCCGTCGAGGCACTGGGCGATGATGCGCAGGCTCTGGTGCATTTCGGCGACGCGCACGACGGCGCGGTCGTAGGAGTCGCCGTTCTGCGCGGTCGGGATGTCGAACTCGAACCGCTCGTAGCCGGAGTAGGGGCGCTTCTTGCGGAAGTCCCACTCGAACCCGCACGCGCGCAGGCCCGGGCCGGTCATGCCCCACTCGATCGCCTCGTCCTTTGAAGCGACGTCGATCAGCCAGTAGCCGCCGATAATCTCCTTTGCCTCGGTGAATGGGCCGTCGGTGACGGTGACCTTGCCACCGGCTCCCGTAATGCGAGCCCCTTTCGAGGTGGCATGCAGGCCGTCGAGCGACAGCAGCACGCCGGCGTTCGTCAGCTCCGCGTTGTAGGCGGTCATCGCTGCGACCGCCTCTGGGTCCGGCATCCAGTCCTTCTCGTCAATGTTCGGGATCATGAACAACATGAAACGCATTTGCTTCATCCTTTCGTCTCGCCCGGGCTGGAGCGGATCGGGCTTTCCACTTCTTTCGTCGCTCCACTGATGCAGTCGAACGAGTCGGCGCAAAATCGACACGCGAGATCGATGTCAAGCATCCGATGTGAGCGGAGGAGGCGGTG
>JBEKCB010000048.1:0-23390 GCA_050015075.1 Candidatus Brocadiia bacterium
AAAGCGATGCAGACCGTGCCCATGGCGGCGGTGACGCGCGACGGCAGCCGCGACAAACTCATGGCGCTCTGCGACGGGGTCAGCCGGGCCGTGCGCCTGCGCTCCGGCTCCAAAGTCGAAGAGCCGAAGAAGGAAGACCTGGTCGCCTGCCAGGCCGCCGAGGTCGCCAACCGGTTCAAGGGGCTGAGCACCGTCGAGATGTTCCGGCGGTGGGGCGACGGCATCGGCATTCCCGACGCCATGTACTTGAGTCAGGCCGACTGCGCCGACTTGATGATCGGCGGCTCGACGCTCATCCGAAGGCGCTACGGCGACACGGTCGCGCTGGCCGGCGCGGAGAGCACGAGCGACTTCCCGGCGATCTTGATCGACGCGATCAACAAAAACATGCGCC
Source organism: Candidatus Brocadiia bacterium (assembly GCA_050015075.1). GTDB lineage: Bacteria > Planctomycetota > Brocadiia > CAIUPP01 > CAIUPP01 > JBEKCB01. Next base: position 395 of record JBEKCB010000048.1, read on the forward strand.
AGGCGTACCTCGACGTGCCGATCAAGTGGCCGGCGTTCTGCAAGAAGAACACCGCGCGCGACTTCAAGAACATCTACTCCATCGCCATGTCGGAATTCCCGGACCTGCTTTCCGAGAACGAGGCGGCCGAGGCGAAGGACGCGCAGATCACCGACGGGAAGGAGACCTACGCGCTGGGCGTCTTCCGGCGTCGTGCCTCGATTACCTGGAAGGCGTTCATCAACGACGACCTTCAGGCGTTCAACCGCATCCCGCTCCTCATGGCGACCGCCGCGCGCCGCAAGGAGGACGACGTCGCTTTCGCGCCGATCCTGACGAACCAGACGATGGCCGACGGCCAGCCGCTCTTCTCCGCCGCGCACAACAACCTGGTCAGCGGCGCGGGCAACGTCGGCGTGCCGTCCGTGCCCACCATCGGCGCGTGCGAGACGCTGCTGCTGAGGCAGAAAGGCCCTGCCGGGACGGCGCGCCTCGAACTGACGCCCGGAATCATCCTGACGCCCGCCGGCCTGAAGGTCATCGCCGAGCAGGTCATCCACAGCACGTGGGACCCGGCGGCCCAGGCGTTCCAGCGCATGAACCCCTACGCGAACAAGCTCGTCCATTGCTTCAGCAGCCGTCTGGATGACGTCAGCGCGGCCGCCTGGTACGTGCTCGCGCAACTGAGCGACCCGGTGGTCGGGATGGAGATTGCCTTCCTCGAGTCGCAGGAAGGGCCGCTGCTCAGGCAGGAGGTGTCGTTCAACACCGACGACATCCGGTTCAACATCCGGCACATCGTCGCCGCGCACGCGATTGACTGGCGCGCGTTCGTGAAGAACCCCGGCCAGTAAGCCCGGTGCTGGATTTCGTTTCCAAGGCCACTGAATAAGGAGACGTGAAATGCTCAACCACGTGCAGGAAGGAAAGCGGCTGGCGATCTACAACGCCTCCCCCACGGCGACACTGCTCGCCGGCGTCCCCGTCGTCGTCAGCGGGCACATCCGAATCCCCATCGCGAATATTTCCCCGCTGTCCTGGGGCGAGGCCAGCGCCGAGGAGGTCTTCAACCTCCCGGCGAAGAACGCTGACACGTGGGTGGACGGCGCGACGTTGTATTGGGATAGCCAGAACGGCTACCTGACCGTGACGCCCGGCGGATCCGGCGTGGCCCTGGCCGGCTCGTCCGTGCCGCAGGAGAGCTCGTCCGCCGGCGCGCAGACCAACACTGCCGGCAAGGCTGTCGGCGTCACGACCGCCAACGTCAAGCTGATCGACCACGACGAGGGCACGCCCGTCGTCCCGCAGCCGACGGTCGCGGCAGTAGCGGCCCAGACGCAGGACGCGCTCACCACGACCGGCATGACCGGCGTGGCCAACACCGCTCCAGCGGCCGAGACGAACCTCGATACGCTGACCGATTCAACTGAAGGCGAGGCGGGCACGGAAATCGTGGCGCTCCAGGCCGGCGGGACCGGCGCAGCGGCAGGCGCATTCGACACCGCGCAGCACCGCGACGACTTCATCGGCCAGGTCGCCGACAACTTCGCCAGCCTCGCCGCGCAACTCGCCAAGCAGAAGGCGCTCAATACCGTGCTCCTCAATGACTGCAAGAGCTTCGCCGTCGAACTGAACAAGGCCAAGGCGGACATGGCCGCATGCATGGCGACGATTGCCGCGCTCCGCACCGCGCTCATCAACGGCGGCGTCATCGCCGGAGCGTAAAACGCCGCAAAGGCGCCGGGCCGGGCCGCGAGCCTGGCCCGGCGCCCCGTTGGAGAATTCATGGCTGTGAACCTGACCGTCGACCCGCTCTTCACGCTGCTGCCGAAGGAGAGCATTCAGGTTCAGGATGCGCCCGCAGGCCCCTGGCGCACGGTGGACGCGTTCGTGGACCGGCTGGCGCCGGACGAAATGCTCGGCGCGAATATGGGCGACCGGCCCCGATTCGAGGTCGAGTTTCGCAATGACGCGGTCCTCGGCGTTGCGGCGGGGTTCGACAGAGGGCAGACGACTTTCTGCGTGGCGCAGCGGTACGGCGGAACGCCCGATCCGACTGTGCCGGCAAGCCTGATGCACTGTTTCAAGATTCTCGGCCAGGACGAGGGCTGCATCCAGATGGAGTTGCGGTAATGGTCGGCGCGGAAGTCCGAATCGAGTTCGACAAGAAGAAGCTGGCGGACCTCGTGGAACTGCTCGGCAAGTTCCCGAAGGCGCTGCCGTTAGTGCTCTCAAGAGCACTAAATCGGACGGCGCAGGCGATGCGTTCGCGCGTGAGCCATGACGCGGCCCGTGCCTTGCAGATTCCTTTGCGCCCGATCCGCTCTCGGATTCACACGTCGTGGGCGCGCGAGGACAAGCTCCGCGCAACGGTTTATATCGACGATGCCGGTTTCACCCTCTGGCTTTTCAAGCCCGTGCAGAACCGCATGGGCGTCGTGACCACGCGCGGGTTCGAGGGGACATTCCCCCACGCCTTCATCGCCGCGCCCTGGCATCGCTCCACCTGGAAGCACCGCAAAAACGGCCACAAGGTCATGTCGGACGTTTCGCCCGGCCCGGATTACGAGATGGTGCGCGCCGGCCAGGCGCACCCGAACGTTTACATCCGGAAGGGCAAGGAACGTTTCCCGCTGCTCCAGCAGAAAAGTCCCGGAGCGGTGGAGACCATTCAGAAGGCCGGCGGCTGGGAGGCGAAGTATGCCGAGGCGCTTCAGTATCTGGAAGACCGCCTCGCCGCCGAGACGGAACGCGTCCTGGCCGGAGGCAAGTGGACGGCGGTCGCCTCGGGGCTGAACGAGTCCTGGGCCGAATGGACGTCCCGCATGGGCGCTGAGTACGTCGGGGAGGCCGCATAATGGCACAGTCGCCTCCACCTTTAATTAAAGACGCCATCGGGTCGGCCATCGAGAGCTTGCTCCAGGCTCTCGTCACCAGCGGCGCCCTGAGCATGGTGCAGCGCCCGACCTCGGCGGGGATGCCGGCTAGCCCGCAGAACAAGTCCTGCTACATCCTTCAGGGCGACCTGCGACCGCCGGAGGATGACGGCATGGAGGCCGAGGGGCAGAACATCGTCGTGACCTCCATTCAGCCTTTTGAACTGAACCTGTTCGCAATCCAGAGCGACACGGCGACCACGCCGGTGGACTCCGTCCTCAACGCGATGGAGGCGGCGGTCGTCGCCGCAATCCTCGACGGCGAAGGCGGCAGTTATCTGCCGACCGCGCAACCTGCGCTGGCGAACGTCCTCGGCGCGGCGTGGTTCGACCCCAGCCCCATGTATTTCCGCGACCCGCGCAACGCCGCGATCTTCGGGCAGACGAAGAGGCTGCTCGTGGAGTTCCGGCACGTCCAGAACAACCTTTTCCTTCCGACTAGTTAGGAGGCCGACCGATGGCTATCTCGCCCGCAAGCCGCCCGCTCTCGATGCTGCGCCGGTGCATCCAGGTGCAGCCGGAGACGACGCCCGGAACCGCGATGACGGTGGGGGCGGACCTCTGGACGATTCTCGCTTACGATTCCGTCATCAAACCGGTCGTCGAGATGGAGGACGTGGAGAAGCCCGGGGCCGACCAGTACATGCCTTCCGAACTCGGCGCGCGTCTCGGCGAGCACACCTTCAAGCTGCGGCCGACCGCGCCTTCCGCCAATCCCGCCTGGGCGACGGCGATTCTTCCCGGCTTCGGCCTGGGATGGAACGGCAGCACCGCCTTCGTGCTTGACCAGAACTTCCCCGAAACCGCCGCCAGCACCGTCAAGGCGCTGACGCACTTCGTGTGGGAGGACGGCATCCTGAAGTCCATTTACGGGGCTGCCGGCAATCTCCGCATCTCCGGCAAGGCGGGGAAGACGGCGATCTTCGACTGCACCTTCCGAGGCAAATGGGCGGCCCCGGTCGCCGCCGCGAAACCGACCATCACCTACCCGACCGACAGCCCGTTGCGGTTCGTGAACGCCGCGATGACGCTCACGTTTCCCAGCAGCGACATCTACACGCCGAAGGTCTCCAACTTCACCCTGGAAATGAACAACGAGCTGTACCCGGAGGAGGACGGCAGCTCCGGCGACGACACGGGAATCAACTACGTCCTCATCCCGAAGCGGCGCGTGAAACTCACCATTGACCCGCTCACGACGCTCCTGAGCGGCGGCAACGCCCACGACCTCTACGCGCACTGGCTGGAGCAGGAGCTTTGCTCCGTGGCCTTCTCGCTGAAGGACGCCGCAGGTAATTCGCTCGCCTTCGCCATGACCGGATGCCAGTACGACCTGCCCGCGCCGGGCGACCGCAACCGGCTGATGAAGGAGGACGTGACCCTCCTGAATCAGAACAACGACCTGACGCTGACCTTCACACCGCATAGCGCGTAAGGAGGGTTTCATGCTGCTGACTTCCGAGCCGGGCCGGACGTTCGAGATCGGCATTGACGGAAAAGGGCTTGAGCCGGTCGGCGACGAGCCGGCGTTCACGTTTCGGTATCTGTCGGGGCGCGAGGCGCGGGCATGCCGCGACCTCGACGAGAAAATTCCGACCATCGGCATGACGAACGAGCAGGCGGCGGCGCTCTACGCGAAACTCCGGGAGCACATGACCGGATGGGAGCGCGTGACCGTCGGCGGCAAGCCCGTGGCCTATAACCCCGACCAGCTGGACGTGGTCGTCACCGACGGCGAGGCGAAGCGCCTGTTCTCCCGGATGCTCGCGTCAAACGAGCTTCACCCGGACACCCTAAAAAACTTCGCATCGCCGTCCGCTGGCAACGCGGAAAAATCTGCGGCGGCGAGTGCCGAGATTGCAAAGGACCGCCCGACACAACCGTAGAGTGCCCGGTCTGCGACGGCAGCGGTTGTTCGGAATGCAAAGACGGCGAGTTGATCATCGTCGTCTGTCCTCTCCGCATCGTGCCGCGAATCGTCTTTGAGGTCATCGCGGATGCCCGCAGGTACTACAAGCACGGCCTTGCGCCGGTTCATGGGGGCACACGCGACCAGGCTGCGCTATTCCTGGCTGCGGCTGACTTCGTCCAGAGCGAGGACTCCCGTGACGAGAGCGAAGAATACGAGAAGGCCATGAAGCGGATAAAAGGCGATGGCTGACAAACAACTGGCGATTGCGCTTGTCGGCACGGACGAAGCGTCCGGCGTCGTGGGCCAGTCCGCCCGCAAGATGGCCGCCGACCTTGAAGCCCTCCAGAAGCGCACCTTCGATGTCGGCCACGACGCCCGCGCCCGCGAAACGCGGGAGATGTCCAACCACTATGACACGCTCGCCGCCCAGTACAAGGCGCAACATGAACGCCTCGTGCAATACGAGGCGTCAGCGCGTGAAAAACTCGCGGGGCTGCGCCTCGAACGCGCGGGAAAACGGGCAACCCCGGAAATCGCGGCTCAGGATCGGGAGGTTAATCAGGCCCGTGCGCTGATCGCGCGCAACGAGGACGTGCAGGCCGAGGCCGCCAGGGCGAAGAAGGCCGAACAGGACGAGATGTCGAAACGTTATGAGGTTGCGGCGGCGGAAAAACGCGCCGCCGACCTCGCCGCCATCGAGCGCCGAATCTTCGACAGCACCCACAGCGCCCGCGAGCGCGAGCTACGCGACGTGCAGGAATGGAAGGCGCGCGAGCTGGCAGTCTACAAGAACGATGCCGAGATGCGCGCCAAGATCGAGGAAGCCGCCGGGCAGCAGACCTCCGAGATTCAGAAGCGATATTCTGCGGGAACCATTCAGCGATTCCTCGTCTCTGCCCGCGCGCTCAAAACAGCCCTCCTGGGCGCAGAGGTCTACGTCGCTTACGAAGTGGCGAAGGGGATCGCCGGCGCGATTGAAGCCGGGCCAGCGGAAACCGCCGCGCGCGCGAGCGGCCAGGCCGCAGAGATGATGAAGGGGCGGCTCGCCAGTCGTGCCGCAATCCAGGGAACCTACACCTGGATTCCGATTCTCGGCAGCATCGCCAAGGGTGTTCACGACTCCATCGCCGACACGAAACGCGAGACCGCGCTTGCGGAGCAGGGGGAGCGGACGCAATCCGAAATTCAGGAACTCTCCAGAGGCGTCCAACGAGCCGCACTGACCTCCGAACGATCCCGCGCGAACTTCCTCGGATACACGCCTGCCGAGATGGCCCGGCTGGACTATGAACAGGGCCGGCAGGAGCGCGCCGGGCGGCTCAGGGAAGCGCAGGAGGTCTACGGCCAGGCCAGCTCTGACTACGGGCGGTCGCGGGAACTCCATCTCTCCAAGGATGAGCAGCAGGCATTCCTCGTCAAGGAGCAGCAGGCGAAGCGCTACGTTGACCAGCTTCGCCAGGTCAACGCGGCCGAGGATGAATACGCCGGGGCGACCGCCAAACGAGCCGCGCAGATGGAGAAGGCGGGATTCTGGCGCGGGATCGAGCGGGAGACGCTCGGCGCGCAATTCACCGGCGGACCCGGCTACGAGCAGCGCCAGGCCATCGAGCGGCGGATGCAGGGGCTGTCTCAGCAAGAGGAACTGGCGGCCCCCAAATTCGCCGGATTGGACGAGCGGATCAAACAGGCCGGGGACAAGGAAGCGTGGCTGAAGGACTACCAGGACCGTATGCGCCGGCAGGGGAACCCGGGCTACACCCGGTATGACGCGGAAAAAGCCTGGAAGCGCGAATTCGGGGACGTGGATGAACTTCAGAAACAGCGCGCCGCCGTCATCGCGCGCCAGGGCGCTCAGACAACCGGGCTGACGACGCAGCAGCAGTACGAGCGCATGCAGTGGACCGCCGGTCTCGATCTGCGAGGCTTCGAGGCTCGGTTTGGCGGTCCGACGCAGGCAGAAGCGCGTGCACGCGAGCGCGAGGAGATGCGCGTCCGGCACGAGCAGGAAATGGGCGGTCCCGAAGGCAGCCCTACGCGGCTGAAGGAAGGGACCGACGAATATAAAAAGCTCAAAGCGGTACAGAACGCCGAAGTTATAAACCGCGACAAAAAATACGACCGCGAGGACGAGGACCGCGAGCGCCGGCACCAGGTCGTCATGCGCGACGCGCTGGCCGGCGCGGCGTTCGACCGCGAAGCCATCCGCCGGCGGGAAATGGATCGCATCAAGGAATCCTACGCCGAGGACATCAAGAAGTTCGGCGAGACGGAGGAGATCAAGGCCGAGATCAAAGCGAAGCAGGACACGCTCGCGGTCCAGCAGGGTGAGCAGCGCAGGGAGGAACGCGCCGGGATCATCGAGCAGGCGCTGCGGACTCCCGGCGTCGGCGGGCAGTTCTCGGACGAGGCGGATCGCCTCGCGCTCGAGGAGACGGAGCGCAAGCGCCGCCAGGAACACCCTGAAATGTCCGCGCTCTTCGACAAGCAGGACGCGGCCGAACGCGCTGAAATGGCCGCGCAGCAGAACTGGAAGCCGAGCGAAGTGGCCAGCCGCAAAGGAGCATGGGACGCCGGTCGGCCATCCGGCTATGACCGCTTCATGCCGGGGCAGACGCCGGAAGCGAAGGCGCTCGGCGAGTACCTCCAGAAGAACTACGGCACGCTCGACGCGATCCACAAGCTGCTGACGGCCCTCGCCGGCAATCTCGGTGTCGCCCCTTCGGGAGGAGCCGGCTAATGGCCGTCGTCAAAGTCACGGAGAGCTGGAAACAACTGGGCAGCAAGGTCGATGGCATCCCAGGGATCACTCCCATCTATGTGAACGCCACGAAAGTTTTCAGCGTGAAGTTCGACGTGGCCGCCGAGGGGAATTCGCTGGCCGCATTGACCGCGAACGACGGGACGACGCAGGTCCCTGGAAACGGGGCGTTCTATTCCTCCGGTTACAACTATCTGATCCTGCGGAACGTCCACGTCCTCGAACCTGTCGGGCCGACGCTGTTCCGCGTCGTCTGCGAGTATTCCGGTCTGGTCAACCCGTTTTCGCAGCAGCCCGTCCTGCGATACGCCGGCATGCGCCACGCGGAGGAAGTCGGGCACGACGCGACCGGCAAACCCTATCGCAACACGATCGGGCAGCGTCTCACAGGGCACACGCGCGATTTCTACGACGTCATCTTCACGCTGACCCGCAACGAGGCGACGGACACCATCGTGGGCGGCGCATGGCGCGGCGTCGTGAACTCGGACACGGTGATGTGCGGCGATTACACGTGGGCCCCGAAGAAGGTGAAGATCGAGGACATTTCCGCGACGCGGGAGTACACGCCCGTCACGTCAGGAACTCTGACGTTCCAGAGCTGGTTCTATCCGGTCACGTACACGCTGGCGGTTCGGACGCACGTCGTCACGATCAACGGCGGCAGCGCGACCGACATCGGCTGGCAGTACCTGGAGGCGAACCACGGCTCGCAGTACTGCGCCGTGTCCGGCGGCCCGACGAGGGACACCGTGAAGTACGGCCTCGGCCCCGACGTGCTCCTGAAGCAGGACGGCACGCTCGTCATGCCGACGGACCCCGACTCGTCGCTGTACTGGCTGCTCTTTGACGACTTCTTCCCGACGGCCTTCGCTCCGCTGGGGTTGAGCTTCTAATGGAAAAACTCGTCATACCGACCGGGCGCGACTGGAACGACGTGCTGAAGCGGCTGGGCCGGCTCGACCGCAAGGGCGATCCGCGCCCGCGCCGCGAGCATCCCTGGACCTTCCCGGCGGGCCAGCCGATCCCGATCACGAACAACTTCTCGACGCTCGCGCCGGCGGGCGGCTTCGCCTGGCTCAACGGCAGCGCCGGTTCCGACGCCGATCATTACGGCGTCATCCAGCCGACTTCCCCAGGCATCGCCCAGACGCTGGTCATCGTGGACTCGGACATCCCGCCTGGCGGCAACGGCCTCGGCTGGACGGCGGACGGCTGCGAGCATCCGTGCTATGACCCGATGGGGATCTTCGTGGTCAATCGGCGCTTCAGCGCGTCGGCGAACAGTTGGGCGCCCATGGCTAACCCGCTCGGGCCGGTCACGGCAACCGCCGCGGCCGTCTCCGGCTTGGCAATGGGATTGTTCCATGGTCAGCGCGGGGACACGAAGATGGTTCGGACGGGGCCCGGCGCAACGGCCGGACTGCCCATCAAGGTCCTCATTCTCAGCGCCAACCACACTGTGACGCAGACGGCGCCAAACCAAGTCACGCTGACTTATGTGAGTTAGGTCATGTTCCTGGTCATTGACTCGCTGGGAAACCTTTACACGGCGGACGAACTGATTCCGGGGACCGGCGAGGTCTTCACGGACATGGACGGCCTTCTGGATGCTTCGGCGTACACGACGACGGCCGATGGCGACGACACGCTGACCATGGGAGCGCAGACGTGAAATGGAAACGCTTCCTTTTCCTGTGGGTGATTCTTGTGCTTCTGGACCTATTTAACTATTCCGCCGGGACTCTCCTTGCCAGCACAGGCAACTGGAACGTCGGCGCCCAGACCTCCGCGACGCCCGGGGGCTTTAATCCCTCCTTCGGCTGGCGGAAAACCGCATGCCCGGGCGTGAAGCCGGATGCTTATGGCGGAGTCCCTCTGAACTTCAACATAGCGACCTATGCCCGGAACATCGGGCATGCGAACCACAGCGTCCAAATCACCTTCGACGTCGGCGATTACACCTTCGTGGATTGGCCCGCCAACGAGAGCAAAGGCTTTCCATGCGGCACGCCGAGCTTCTTTGAAGTCGGTGTGATCCTGCGGTATGACCCGACCAGCGGAGATTACTACTTCGCAGAGGTCGTCGGAGCTGGCGGATGGTTCCAGTATCCGATCGTCGGCTGGACGACCGGCGTTGTGGCGATCGGCAAACGCGTCGGAGGCGTCACCACGATCCTGGCGGCGCAGAACATGGGCTTCGGTTCAGGCAAATTGGAATGCTCGGTGTGCGGGCAAGAGCTGGTCGCCAGGGTGATGGGCGGCGACCTGACGACGCCTTGGGACTATGCCGAGAACCTGGAACTGGGCTATCCGGTCCTTGAGGTCAGTGATACGGACATTCCGAGCGGGACTTTCGGCGGCATGCTCGGCGAGGGCGACGGCAACACGGACGTGGGCGGCCCGATGTTTCCTCGGATCACCTCCTGGATACAGCAGGCGGACGCCGACAAGACGATCCTGGTCGTGGACGCGAGTGGGAACGTTTACGCGGTGGACCGCATAAATGCCGGCCCGGGCGAGGTCTTTGTCGAGATGTTCGGCGCGCTCGATTTCGACCAGTACGCCACGGCGAATCAAGGCGACAGCGCGCTTCTCCTGGGGGCTTTCTCCGGCTGCGCGACCGGCTGCACGGCGGCCTGCACCGCCGGCTGTACGGCCAGTTGCACGGCGACCTGTACGTCCGGCTGCACCGCCAGTTGCACCACCGGCTGCGAGGGCAATTGCGAGGCGGCGTGCCAGACCGCGTGCGAAACCCAGGCTTGCCAGACGTCCTGCGAGACGCAGAATTGTCAGGCGGGCTGCACCGCGGGCTGCACGTTCTCCTGTACGGCCGGCTGCACTTCCGCGTGTACGGCCGGCTGCCAGATTCCCTGCGAATCCAGCGGGTGTCAGGGCGGCTGCACGGCGGGTTGCACGGCGGCGTGCACCGCGGGCTGTACGGCCTCCTGCACCGCCGGCTGCACGAACAGTTGCACGGCGGCCTGTACGAATTCCTGCACGAGCGGCTGCACGGCCACTTGCGCCGGCGGGTGCGTGAGCGGCTGTACGACGGGCTGCACTGCCGCCTGTACGGCCAGTTGCACGGCCGGTTGTACCTCCGAGTGTACGGATAGCTGCACTGCCGAGTGCACGGCGGATTGTACTGCGGCCTGCACGGCAAGCTGCACCACGATCTGCGAGTCCGCCTGCGAAACCGGCTGCGAGACGCACACGTGCCAGACGGCGTGCGAAACCCAGGCGTGCCAGACGGCCTGCCAGACCCATACCTGCCAGACGGCGTGCGAAACCCAAGCGTGCCAAACGGCTTGCCAGACCCATACCTGCCAGACGGCGTGCGAAACCCAAGCGTGCCAAACGGCTTGCCAGACCCATACCTGCCAGACGGCCTGCGAGACCCAGACATGTCAGACGGCTTGCCAGACGCACACGTGCCAGACCGCCTGCGAAACTCAGGCGTGCCAGACGGCCTGCCAGACGCACACGTGCCAGACCGCTTGCGAGACCCAACCCTGCCAGACGGCCTGCCAGACCCACACTTGCCAGACGGCCTGCGAAACCCAGTCGTGCCAGACGGCCTGCCAGACGCATCCGTGCCAGACGGCGTGCGAGACGGCGACCCAAATCATCTCGGCGGATTATTATTGCTGCAAATTACAGTTCTGGGGGGCAGCGGGACATCAGCCTGACAACACAACCTGTTCGGGATCGCCTTACGGCACGACTTATTCATGTATGCAGGGCAGCAGCGTCATCGGTTTCGGTTCTGGGGCGTGCCACGTCACCGTAGCCGGCCAGAGTTGCAATATGGTCACGATTCTCGGTCCTGCATGGAGCACGTTGGCAGGTTGCCAGGGCGTGCCCTGCAATTCATCCACATAGAGGGAAAGATGGCTTGCGCGAACATCACGGCTGCGCGAACGGCGCCGGACTCGGACCCGCCTTACACGGAGCATCAATGCTCACTCGTGGCGCAGTTCAGCGGCGATTCATTATTTCAGAACGGGTGGATCGCCGATGCGCCGTCAGCCGGCTGTTCCGGCTTAGATGACGGGGCGTCCATTTGCAGCGACGTCATCAATGCGTTTCTCAGCGTGCGCGTGAGCCTCATGTGGGAAAGGCCTGATGCGGCGTGCCCAACGTGCCTGAGCCTGCAGCAGGCCTTGGCGCTGATCGTGAGCCGGCAGGGGACGGCGGTCGCAGGACTGGTATTGGACGCGGCGGTGGGCGCGGGAATGCCGGCGGCGCAGGCGGAGGCGCTGGCGACGGCGAACGGAATCCCGCTGGACACAGATGACGGAGGTGGGACATGAGCACTCGACGGCAGCGATGGGCGGCAATGGCTACGGGCCGGGCGGCCGTTCCCGTTCGCCGCGATCTGCGGAACTGTGCGCCGTGCCGAGGCAAGCTCCTGGCGACGATGAAAGCGGAAATCGCTCAAACGGCTGCCCACACTCTCAAGCCGCTCAACGCGAAGCTGCAAAGCCGCCCCGACTTCATTCCCGCCGCGCCGAGGACCGAGGTCGTGAAACTGCCCGGGCACACGGTGCTCTACGACGTGCACAGCATGGCGGCCGTCGAGGTGGATGACAAGAGAATTGAACAGCCGGGCTGGGTGCAAAGCCTCCACGAGCACGGACTCAACTGCGCGGAGAAGCCGCAGTTCCGCTTCTTCCATCAGACGGAGTGCCTGTACCTGATCCTTGAGGCCACGCACGCCTGCAACCTCGCCTGCCAATACTGCTTCGTTCGGAACTACTACCCGGAACAGGGCGGGATGATGACGATGGACACGGCGCGCAAAGCCATTGATCTGCTCTCGCCCAAGCAGCCCGTGTCCGTCGGCTTCTTCGGCGGAGAGCCGCTGCTCAATTGGGACCTGATCGCCGGCGTCACGGCCTACGCCAAGGACCTCGCGGCGAAACGCGGCGTGGCCAGCCGGCTGCACATCACGACGAACGCGACGCTGCTCGACGAAGAGCGGATCCGATTCCTGGACGCGAACGGCTTCTCGCTGATCGTCAGCCTCGACGGCCCGGAGGAAATGCACAACCGAATGCGGCCGGGCAAGAGCGCCGCGCTGAACAGCCAGCAGGCCACGGTCGCCAATCTGCGGAAGTTCAAGGGACGCGGCCTGGCGCTCCGCACGACACTGCGCAGCACGTTCACCGGCGCGGGGATCGAGATGCTCCCGCGCATCGAATACCTCAACGCGCTGATTGAGGACGGCTGCGCGAGTCACATGAGCGTCGAGGCGTGCAGCCTGAACGAAACCGCCTGCCTGCGTCTGCCGGACGGTCACCCTCTGGCGATCACGCCGGCGCATTACGACGCGCTCGCGCAGGAGTATCACCTGGCTGCCAACTGGTATGTCGCCCAGGTGCGCGCCGGCAAGAGGCCGTCGCTGCAACAGTTCGCCTGGGCCCTGCGCCGCCTGCTCTACACGCAGCATTCCTGCACCGAGTGCGGCGCGGGTTGCGGATACCTGTCCGTGGACCCCGATGGCCATCTCTTCGCCTGCCATCGAGAGGGCAAGTCCGTCATCGGCCATCTGGACACCGGCGTGGACGAGGAGCTGCGGGCGAAGTGGAAGGACAACCGCTTCTATGCCCGGCCCGACTGCATCGTCTGCCCGATCAAGTACCTCTGCGGCGGGGGCTGCCGGATGAATTCCCTCGACCGCCACAACGACATCCGCCGGCCCGACGAGATGGACTGCTTCCTCAAGAGACGGATGTTCGAGGAAGCGCTCTGGATCATGTGCGAATTGGGGCCGGAGACATTGCGCGCCATTTTCCCAGGATGAAAAGGAACGCCACATGAATGTCCGCATCTTGCGAGAGGCTGGCGGGATCGGCGACATCCTCTGCACGCTGCCGGTCGCCCGCGCCGTCAAGGAGAAATGGCCCGGCGCGAAGCTGTATTACTTCGGCCTTCGGGATTACCGGGAGGTCCAGGAGCACTGTCCCGACGTGGACGTCCTCGTCCCCGTCGAGAGCCAGGGCCGCCGCGAGCGCGACACCGACCCGGACCCGAAGCTTCACCCGTACCTGGCCGCTCCGGGCCTGCCGGAATTCGACATGACAATTGACCTCTGGTGCCCGGCTGCGCGCGAGGAACGAGCGAAGGCCCCGAACCTCGAGCACGGCCGGATCGAATCTTTCTGCATCGCCGCCGGTCTTACGCCGTCGGACTACGTGCCGCGTTACTTCGTGAGATACGGTGAACAGGTCTGGGCGAAGGAATGGCTCGGCGCGGACGTGAAGCGGCCTGTCGTCGGCCTGGCGCCCTTCTGCACGAACAACATCCGGCGCGACTGGCCTCTGCCGCGATGGATTGAGTTGGCGACTGCACTGGAAGCTCGTGGGGCGACGGTCCTCGTCTTTCATACCTGGTTCAGCGCCGTGGCGGAAGTGCCGGGGCGGAAGGTCATCGGGGTTCCGATCTGGCAGCTGGGCGCGCTGACCGCCGAATGCGATGCCGTCGTCACGCCGGACTCCGGCCTCTTCCATTTCTCGGCCGCCGTCCACGCGCCGGCCATCGGTCTATTCGGCTCGACCCATGCCGACCAGACCGCCAAACACTATCCGCTGCACAGGACGATCTGGCCAAAGGGTGCCTCGCGTGACCACCAGTGTAGACCGCCGTGCCTGATGTTCGAGTGGCTCGGCTGCGACAACCAGTGTCGAACCCAGGGCTGTGAAATCCTCCAGAAGATCACGGTCGAGGATGTTCTGAATGCAGTGAGAGAAAGGACACCACCGTGAGTAGAGGAAGCGAGGCGCGGGCGGCCTTGAAGGCCGAGTGCGAGGCGGCCATCGAGGACATCAAGCGCAACGGCCATCTGTCGAATTGCAAGGCGCATGACGCCCTTGCGCGCGGACAGATCGTGCTCCTGAGGTGCGAGATCGCCCGGCTGGAATCCGACGGCAGGTCCGAAAGCCGGCACAGCCTGACTCGCATGTGGTCGGCGATCATCGCGCTGATTGTGACGGTTCTGGTCTCGTGGATTCAGTGGCATTTTTGGGGCAAATGATTTGCCCCGGAAGGGAGGGACGTATGCGACGACTGTTTGCGTGCGTGGTGCTGGGCGTGGCGTTGGGCATGGTCGTAGGCTGCGCGGGCGCGCCGGTGCAGAAACCGACGCAGACCATCGCGCCGGACACGGCGACCGCCGCGAAGCTGGACAAGGTTTCGGCGGACGTGCTGGCTCTGACGCAGCAGAACCAGCAGGTGATCAACGCGGTGCAGAAGTCCGCCCAGGACGCCGACCTGTTCCGGACGCAGATCGGAGGTCAGGTGTCCAGCCTGAGCCAGTTTCAACAGCGGGTTGAGTCCTGGCTGGCAGAAGATGTTGGCGGTCATTGGCTGCTGGGCGTTCGCGTTCCTGCTTATCATCCTGGTGGGCAAGCTGGACCTGAACTGGTGGATGGACGTGATCGTAACACTGTGCGTCCCGTTTCTGGTGCTCGGAGCGCCGTGGACGGTGCTCCATCAAAAGGCGCTGTTTTGAAGAAGGGAGGTTTGACGCTCATGGAGAAGCTGGAGTGGTTCGTCATCGGTGGGATCGTGTTCTCGCTTGGCCTGTCGGTGCTGTTCGGGTTCTGCCAGGCGGTCGGCGATGCCATCGAGACGAAGGAGCACAACGTCATCGTGCTCATCGTCAACTGGGTCAAGGCGGCCTGGCAGCGGCTCTTCGGGAAGAAGACGGCCGCTCCCACGAGCGGAAGCTAACGAAAAAGGGTAGTCGGAGGAACGAGCGGGCCGAGCCGAAGGGTTCGGCCCGCTCCGTATTCGTGCGCCATTCATAGCGCGCGCTCGGCGACCAGGGGCGCGACGGTCTTCGTCTTTCACACGTGGTTTAGCGCTGTTGCAGACGTGCCGGGCCGCAAGGTCATCGGGGTTCCGATCTGGCAACTCAGCGCGCTGGTCGCCGAAAGCGACCTGATTGTGACGCCCGATTTCGGCCTATTCCATCTATCGGCAGCTGTCCACGTGCCGGCCATCGGCCTTTTCGGCTCGACTCACGCCGAGCACATTTTCAAGCACTACGCGCTTGCACAAGACCATCTGGCCGAAGGACGCGCCTCGCGCCTACAAGTGCAAGCCGCCATGCATGATGTTCGAGTGGCTCGGATGCGACAACCAGTGTCGAACCCAGGGCTGCGAGATTCTCCAGAAGATCACGGTCGAGGAAGTTCTGAACGCAGTGCAGGGACAACGGGACATGCAATCTATGCACCAACGCGGGACCTGGTCACCCCACGGTAGTGATAGATGAACGAAGCGCACGCTACTCCCGTCCTGCCGCCCTTGGCTCGAAGCCTCTGCTGGAATTCCTCCTCATTCCCCACCATCGGGTACTTCGGATCGTAAACGTTCTCAGCGGTGTGCGCGTTCGCCCACCAGGTCGAGACGCGCGCCGCCTGAAAGAAGCCGTCGACAATCGCGGGCGCGACATGATCCGTGGCGTACCGCCTGCGCAATTCATGGGCGACCTTCTCAAGATATCCTGCGTCGTCGGCATTCCGGAACTGCCGGTAGTGCATGGCGACGTCCTGCATAGAGAAGTTCGGCGGCCCGGGCGCGTTGGTCAGCGGGCCAATGAGGTCCCAGCCGGCATTCAGCGCGCGCTGGACGCCATCGAACCAGCCGGACGTGAACAGAATGTCACTATTGGCGGCCACGGCATACTCGGCGCCGAACTCCCGCGCCTTGCGAAGTCCCCAGTTCCATGAACGCGTCAGACCGCCGCGATCGGCGAAGTGGTGAACGAAAATTCGTCCTTGCATTCCTTTGTCAATCCATCGCTCCCAATCGTCGGGGTTCCACCCCGGACTCGCATCGTCAACTAGAATCGCTGTTCCGTCCTTGGTACGCTCCAGGAACGTCGAAATCGCTTTCCTCGCATAATCGAACGCGCCGTACGTTGGGATTATTGCCGCTACGCGGATGGAGTCACTCTCCGTAGGCCGCGCACTAACTGAACCGTTGCCGGCGCCTGAGTCATAGATCGGCCAACCCGGACAGGTCAGCTCGCCTATGTGCTTGAAGACGAGCATGTCTGGGGACTTGATCGCCAGATACTTTCCGGCCAAGCGCTGCGAGTAGCTCACCTCCGCCCACTTCCGGCGCAATGGATTGTCTTCGGAAAGGGGACCGACGTCTTGGAATGCTTCCGTGCGACAGAGAGACGGCGTGAACGTGAACGATCCCCATGGCACGCTCGGGTTGAGGACGAAGAAGTTGACCTTCCCTCCTGACGCGATAAAGGGACCGTCGCAGCGCAGCTTGTCCGCAAAGTCTAGTGGAGGCGCCGCGTCCAGACGCACTTGCGCCAATCGAGGGTCTGTCTGCAAGATGATGGCCGACTCGCGAAGGAACTGGGTACCCGCAGCATTGCCGAGTTCCCAGTCGTCAGGAAGAAGAAGGAAGTAGTCGCTTCTCACGAGCGACAGGAGACGGTTCAGCCCGGGACCGACGCCCACATTGTGCTTCGAGAGAACAAGCACGTCCCAGTTCAGGCCCTTGATCTCCTCTCGGTCTTTGCCTGACGATGCGTTATCGAGGCAGAACCACGAAACACTTGCATCGCGTTCGTACCTCTCGATATGCGCGCGAAGGGACGTGACGGCGCGCTCCAGGTAGGCTGGCCTCCGGCAACTGAGCGCGACGACTGAAAGGTTCAGTCTCATCTGGTCGTTCGCAGATCTGATCAGGCCATAGGGTCAACGATGGCTGCCGGCCAGTGTCGGTTCAGCCTTTCCGAATCGGGCGAGATGGTCATTGCTGCCCGCAGCCATTTACGTCTCGCCCATTTCTGCCGGCAGGGCGGTCCCTCGCGACGTCCCGTCAGTTGGTTGGAAAGCTCAGAGCGACCTTCAGCCGTTTCCAGCACGATCGGAAATTCCCGACGATATGCGCCACAGTCTCTGGATTGCTGCCGGTCTTGTAGAGGCGATATCCAAGCGACACGATCATCCGGCCGTTCCGGTTGCTCTTTGCGCTGCCGAAGATGCCGTGCCGTTGGCAGAGACGTTGAAGCTGCGCCGACAGAGCCTCCATATCCTCACATCGGGCGCTGATTTTCAGGACGAAATCAATGATAGGGCGCTCAGTGCGCTCAGATCCCTCACAGTGAAGAGTGACATCCGCCGGTTCGCCGATAGTCCACCCTAAGCCGAAGCTCAACGCCCAGTCCTGGCCGTTCCTGAACTCCTTCTCGGCTACTACCACACCCCCGAAACCGCGAAGCGTCTCAACGACCATCTCCTTCGTCTCGTGGCGCACTTCCTTCGCCCGAGCCTCCTCTCCGGCATCGTAGTGGAAATAGGAAATGCAGTGACCCGCGCCGAGATGTTCTCGCATGCGTCGGATGATTTGCAGGTGCAATTCGCGCGGGCCGCCTTGACCGCGTTCCCAGCGTTCCAGAGTAGGCTCGGAGATGAAAAGCTTCGGCGCAAATACGCGTCGGCTCAGGCCAAGGCTTTCACGAATTGCACGCAGTTCATTCGGAGACATGGTCTCACCTTATTCCAACGAGGGAGAGCTTATCAGATGATCAAAGCTGTATCAAGCTGCTTCAACCAGGAGTTTCCTCATGGCAGTTCAAAAGAGCGGTTTGAGGAAATCGAAGACCAACTGGCCTTTGGACCGGGGAAGTTGCGCTAGGTGCGGGCCGGCGCGCAGGGCGAAGAGCAGGTGATGAATGCCGTCGGCGATGGCGTATTGGAAGAAGGCGGCGATTTCGTAGAAGCGCTTGGCTTTCTCGCAGATTCTCTTGAATAAGAGGTTGAGCTTGGCTTTCGCCCTGATCGGCGTGCGCGGGCAACGGTGGATGCGGGCGTTGGACCTCGGCGTGGTCGGCAATCTCCAGCGCGACGAGTTGCTGGGGCGTCTGGAGCATTACCTCGCCGAGCAGGCGCATCTGGACGAAGCACTCGCTCAGACGGCGAACGGGTTTCCACAGATCGAGGCGCTCTCGGACATACGAGGGATTGGGGTATACACGGCGCTGCTGGTCGTGGAGGAGATCGGCGAGCCGGAGCGGTTCACTCAGCCCGGCCAGGTGGCCTCCTACGCGGGGCTGGCGGCGCTGGTGTACCAGTCGGGCGAGCATGACTACCACGGGCACATCACGCGGCAAGGATCGCCCTGGCTTCGGTGGGTGCTCGTGCAGGCGGCGATGAAAGCCATCGGCCGAGACCGGAAACTGGCGAATTTCTACGAGCGAGTGAGGAAGCGCTCCAGCCGGCACATCGCGCGGGTGGCGGTGGCGCGCAAGCTGGCGAAGATTTGCTGGATCCGGCTGCGGCGCTGGCATCGGGAGCGCGCCGCGGCATAGAGAGGGAGATTCGTGTGCCGATGGCGGCGTTCGAGGCCCGATCCTGGGGACTGGCGAGCGCCCCGCCGCGAAGGCGGGACGCATGCGCCGCGTTTATGATTGGGCTGACGCCGCGCGACGAGAATCATGCACGGTCCGAAGGCGCAACTCGGAAACGGTGCGAATGGGTGTCTGAACGGCACACGAAAGGCGCTTTTAGAATCAACGACTTCGGCGAGGGACCGCCCTTGACTTGAAGACGGTTATGGGTGTCCCCCGGAACTCATATTGTGACTGTCCCTACTTATTTGTTCCTGCTTTGCCCGCGGGTGACGCCTTTCCTTCGCTCTTAGATGCACTCAGGTCATCAAGAAGAGCCCGTGCCAAATCTCCAACCGTCGTTCTAAAAAGAGGTGGCGAGCCGCGGTCAACAACTATCCGCGCGTATCCAAGCGTTCTGTTATCAGTCAGGTAAGAGCGCAGGTACGGCTCTGCTCGGCTGCCGTCGCGCTGGGCAAACCGCGTCAGGACGATCGCGGTATGCCAGGGACTAAGCGGCATTGCTAGCAATGCCCTTTCGCAGAAGCTCCAGGGATCAAGAAGAAGGAGCAATATGAAGCCGAGGAGGACATAAACAACGATGCGCTTCCAGGTAAGGAACTTTCTAACCGCACAATTATTGCAGCGTGATTCCGGCATCTGGCCCGTACTCCCGCAGCCCTCAGTGCCCAAATTAATGTCCGTTCACCCAGGCGCGATACTGTTTCCGAGTCTCTGGATTGTTCATATCCTGTGTAACGTTATTCTCCCGTTTGCAGTCGCAGTTGCTCAAGGATGTATCTGGAATCTGGCCGGATATTGACTTGCCATTGAGGGAAAAGCGATACCCGATAGACTGACCTTTACTCGCACGATAGTAATATATCGTGGTCGGAACAACTTTGGTTTTATCGAAATGCGCACTCTCCGTTGGGTTACTGCCCACGAGGTACAGCTGGGTCCTTATTGAACCCGCGCATGCGGCTTGGGGGTTCGTGATAAGTTCTGTCGCAACGGTCCATTGCACGATAGACTTTGCTGATGCTTTTGCGAATGCTTCCTCGGCTATCTCTTTTGACGTCTCTACCCCGTACCCTATAACTATGACTGCGACGGCTACAACGACGACGCCAACTGCAAGCTCGATCAGAGTAAACGTCCCCTCAGGATCCGTATATGACAGCGGATTCGCTAGCGCGTAAATATAACCTCCTGCAAGACCGTCTTCAGGATCCTTCTGCATAAATCTGCCTATCCCGCTGTAGTATGTCCTGGCGCGAGTAATGAATAGCCTCTCATCCGGATCATCGTTCAGCGTCACCCACGCCGGTGCGCTGAAACTGAATCGGGTCCCTTCCGGCGGCGGCTGGTTGAGGAGTTTCTCGCCCCAGGCGTTGTACTCGAAGCTTCCGCTGATGGCGCCGGCGGCGTTGACGATCCGGTGGACGTTGCCAGGTTGATCATAGACGGGGTACTGGTAGTAGGTCGTCGTCGCGGTGTTGATCTTCGCGGCGACCATGTCGCCGATCCCTGGGACCGGCGCGGAGCCTCGGGTGTATTCCGCGCGGACTGTTCCCGTGATGCTGCGCTCGACCAGCTGGCAGAGGCCGTCCTGGTCGTACATGAAGTACGCCGGTCCGTTGCTGTCCACGAGCGCCCGCCTGCGGTTCAGGGCGTCGTAGTAGAAGTAGTTCGAGACGCCGTTGCGGAAGGTCACCCGCGCCATCAGGTTCACGCTGTTGTAGGCGAAGTACGTGGTTTGAGAGGCCGGCGCGGCGATTTTCGTGCAGTTGCCGTTGAGGTCGTAGCTGTAGTACGTCGCGCTGCCGCCCACCGGGAAGCTCTTCCTCAGCGCGTTCGCGGCATCATAAGTGAAGTAGCTCTGCTGGCCGAGCCGGTTCTGCCAGCGCCGGTTGCCCACCGCGTCGTACGACCAGGCGAAGGCGTAGACGTTCTGCATGCCGGCATTATACCAGTTTTCCCCCGTCAAGCGGTCCGCGCCGTCGTAGGAATAATAGATCGTCTTCCCGCCCTCGCGTCCGATCTTCACGATCCGGCTCGCCGCGTCGTAGCCGTAGTTGAAGTACGTCAGCGCCGTCCCGCCGGGCAGAATGCTCTTCTGGCTGAGCAATCGGTTTGCGGCGTCGTAGCTGAAGTATGCCGCTGCCCCATTGCCCAGAAGAGTTTTCGTCCGCCGCGAGGCCGCGTCATAGGCATAGTACGCCGTCCCGCTTCCGGGAATGCTGCCGGCGCCGCCGTAGAAGGTGATTCCCCAGGCTTGGTTGCCATAGCCTCCCGACCCGACCGCCGTGCTCGCGGCGGCGGTCATCCGGCCCAGTGCGTCATACCGGAAATACTGCGCCGGCTCCCCGTCGCCGATGCTGAGTTTCAGCCGATTCCCCACCGCGTCGTACGAGTGCGACACGCTGTTCCCGAGCAGGCGCATCTCCTGCGTGATCCTGTTCAGGGCGTCGTAGCTGAAGTACGTCCAGCCCCACGCGTCCTTCGCTCCGGTCAGGTTCGAGACCGCGTCGTACCTGAAGTAAGCGTACGTCGTGTCGGGGTAGCTGACCTTCGTTCGCCGGTTCAGGACGTCGTATCGGTAGTACGTGCTGTTCGCCAGGGCATCCCGATGCTTGAGCAGGTTCGACGCCGCATCGTACGCGAAGTACTCCGAATCCCCCAGCGCGTCGCGTGCCGCCGTCTGCCGGTTCAGGGCATCGTACCGGTAATACGTCGTGTTCGACAGCGCGTCGCAGACCTTCACCCGGTTGCCGACGGAGTCGTAGCCGAAGGAGGCGCTCTCGTTCAGGGGATCGGTCGTCCCGGTCAGCCGGTTCAACGCGTCGTAGGCGAAGTAGCTCGTCTCCTGGAGCGGAGTCGTTACCTTCCTGCGATTGCCCGCAGCGTCGTAACCGAAGTATGCCGTGTTCCCGAGCGGATCCGCCACCGCCACCTGCCGGTTCAAAGCGTCATACTTGAAGTAGGAGGCCTGGTTGAGCGGGTCGGTTGCCGCCGTCCGGTTGCCGGCCGGGTCGTACCGGAAATAGGTCCGTCCGCCGAGCGCGTCCGCAACGCAGCGCCGGCGGTTCAATTGATCATAGGCGTAGTAGGTCGCATTGTTCAGCGCGTCCTGGATCGCCGTGGAGTTGCCGGCCAGGTCGTACTTGAAGTACGTCCGGTTCCCCAGCGGGTCAAACTGGCGCTTGACCCGGTTCAGCCCGTCGTACTCGAAGT
This sequence comes from Candidatus Brocadiia bacterium, assembly GCA_050015075.1. Lineage (GTDB taxonomy): Bacteria > Planctomycetota > Brocadiia > CAIUPP01 > CAIUPP01 > JBEKCB01. The sequence goes on from JBEKCB010000048.1 coordinate 22,579, forward strand.
AGCTCGCGTTCAATCGCGCGTCGCAGGACATCGTCCGGTTGCCGACCGCGTCGTACCGGAAATACGTGTGGTTGAGCAGCGCGTCGCGCTGCGCCCGGAATCGGTCCACGACGTCGTAGAAATAATACGTCGGATTCCCCATCCCGTCCACCGACGCCGTCCGGTTCTTGTACGGATCGTAGCGGGATTGGCTCGCGGTGACCGGGTTCCCGGAGGCGTCGGACACCGATTGCAGGGTCATCAGCCGCAGCCCGTTGTACTCGTAGTAGGTGGTCACGTTCCGAGGGTCCACGCTCGCCAGGAGGTCGCCCCGGCTCGTGTAGTCGTAATAGGTCGCGTTCGTCAAGGCATCCACGGACTTCGTCCGCCGGTTGAGCTGGTCGTAGCCGAAGTACGCCGTGAAGCCGGCGTAGCTTCCCGTCTCAGTCCAGCGCGGCGAGACGCTCTTGATCTGGTTGTACGAGGAATCGTACGCGAAGTACGCGGCGTTGTTCTGCGCATCCACCGTGGACATCAGGAAGCCGCTCGTCGCGTCGTAGTTGTAATACGCCGTGTCCCCCCGTGGGTCCTGCACCTTCCGGCCGTGCCCGGAGGAATCGTAGCCGGTCTGCGTGCTGTTGCCGAGCGCGTCGGTGATGCAGGTCTGGTTCCGGTTCGCGTCGTACTGATAGTACGTGACCACGGAAAAAGATCCGGGCACGTTCCGCGGCTCGATCGTCTTCCGCACGTCCAGGCCGTTCGAGCCGTAAACGTACTGCGTCGTCGCTCCGTCAGCAGCCGTCTGCTCCTGCGTCAGCGAATTGAGCGAATTG
>JBEKCB010000049.1:0-21140 GCA_050015075.1 Candidatus Brocadiia bacterium
GGCGCGAACTTCTGCGCGGGCGACTTTTTCACAGGTCCACCTCTGAAACACAACTGCGTGAAACTCTCAATGCCCTTGTCGAATCGGCCGCCTACGCGGCATGAATAGTGCGAAACTATAGACTAGTCGCGGCCGCCTCGAACGTTTGCTTCGAGCGCCGCATAGGTCTGCTGCGCCGCCTTCTCCCAGGTGAAGCCGCCTGCCCGGCTCCGTCCGGCGCGGGAGAGTTCCTCCCTGCGGCCGGCGTCCTCGAGAAGGGCGATGAGAGCATCGGCGATGGCCTGCGGGGAATTCGGGTCGAAGAACACGGCGGCATCGGCCGCGACTTCACGGAAAACGGGGATATCCGAACACGCTACGGGCGCGCCGCCGGCCATCGCCTCGATCAGCGGCAGGCCGAAGCCCTCGTAGAACGATGGCAGCGCGAAGACCTCCGCGGATTGGTAGAGCGCCAGGAGCGCCTCGAACGGGATTCCCTGAAGGCGGACGACGCGTTCGGGGCGCTTCAGCCGGGCGCGCTCCGCGAGCAGTTCTCCCTCGCCGCGCCGGGCCGGGCCCGCAATCACCAGGGCGCATTCGCTGCGATCCTCCATCAGCCCGAACGCCCTGACGAGCGCGCTGAGATTCTTGTGCGGATACGAATTGGAGACCGTGAGAATGAATCGTCCGGGCGGAATGAGCGGAGCAAGCGCGCTCCGTCGCCGCTCCGGCGGAATCGGCTCGAAGAAAATCCGATTGACTCCCAGGTGAACGGCCGTGATTTTTTCGGGCGCGACGCGGCAGAACCGCCGGATGTCGTCCGCCGCCGCGCGCGATAGAGTCAGCACCTGCGCCGCCCGGCGGCAGCTCATCCGCACCAGCAGGCGCGTCGCCAGGAGGTAGTGCAGCGGCAGGTTCTGCGGAAAGAGCCAGGGCTGCATGTCGTGGACCATGACGACGCTCGGACAGGGCGCGCGGCGCGGCGCGATGCAGCCGGGCGAGAACAGCACGTCCACGCGTTCGCGCGCGACCCGGCGGGGCAGAAGGAGTTGTTCGTAAAGGATTCGGGCCGGGCGGAACGCCGCGCGGACCGGGCAAAGAACCGCGCGCACGTTTCCGGGCAAGCCGGTGAAGGTGGAGAAGTTCTCGCGGTTGCAGAAGACAATGAACTCGTCGTCATGGTGCCGGGCCAATTCCGCGAGGAGTTCGCGCGTGAGGGTCTCGCTGCCGCCGACGACTCCCGGCAGAAGGAAGAGCGCGTTGATGCCGATTCTCATGGGAACCATCCTTCAACGCAGGAACAAATCCTGCGCGATGCTGCGCCAGCCCATCGCGAAACGCGAATACCGGCCGGAGAACGCCTCGCGGGCGATATTCGGAATCCGCCCGATCAGCCGCGGCGACATCCGCTCCCGCCGGCTCAGGTGCCGCAGTTTCTGGCTCATCTGGTCCATCACGCCCGGCCGCACCGGCGCCGACTCCAGCCGCTCCACCGCCGCCTGGATCATCGCCGCCTCATGGCCGGCCCTGTTGGACTCGATCAGTTCCCTGCCCAGGCGAACCTGGTCGCGCAGCGACCGCCGCCGAATGCCCACCACGTTCCGGCCGTGCAACCGATAGCGGTTGAGCAGTTCCGGGACCAGGACCACCTCCGACACGGCCGATGTCAGGAGCGCTATCCAGTAATCATGGCCGCAATAAGGGATCGCCGGAATCGGCAGCGCCAGCCGCCGCAGTTCCGCACGGAATGCCAGCGTCGCGCCGTGCGCCACGCTGTGCCGCAGGAGCACCTCGTGCGCGCGGCCGGCGGACACTTTCGCGCGCTCGGCGGCATCGAACCGAGCCGCCTGCCAGAGCGTATAGCCGAGCGGCTGCATCGCCTCGCCGCAGACCTCGCCGTCGCAGAAGGCCATTCCCGCCTGAGGCGACGCCTCCAGCGCGCGCGCCAGCTTCTCCACCTTCCCCGGCAGCCAGACGTCGTCCTGGTCGGACAGGAAGATCAGGCCGCCCGTGCAGAGGCCGACGGCCTTGGCGAAGTTCTGCGTCGCGCCCAGCGTTCGCTCGTTCACCTCCACGCGCACGCGAAAGGGCGCGTGCTCGGCGAAGCGCCGCAGCAAACCCAAGGATCCGTCGGTGGAAAGGTCATCGCACACGACGATCTCGTCCGGCCGCCGCGACTGGGAGAGAAAACTTTCCAACTGCGGCTGGAGCCATGCCTCGCCGTTGTAGGTGCAGAGGGCTATGCTGATTTTCGGCTCAGACACGCGTGACGCCCTTCGTTGCCTCGACTTGGATTTCGTCACCGTACGTCGGATCGAACCGGAACCGGCAGGCTTGCCATACCTGGTGCAGGGGCACGGCCAGCATCGTCCGCAGCGGCGGAATCGTGCCCGGCACGCAGCGTCCCTGGCGGCGGATTTCCAGGCTGCCGAGCGGGCTGAAAAGGGTGTTTGCGCCGCGCAGGAACGTTACTTCCGGCGCGTCGAACCCCGCGCGCTCGAACACCGTTTTCAGCGCCGGCGCCGAAAAAACATACAAGTGCCGCGGCGGCTCCAAGTCCACCCAATCCTGCCCGAAGACGCGATGTCCATACCCATCCGCGTGCGGAGTCACCGCCAGCAATCGTCCGCCGGGCCGCAACACTCGGCGGCACTCGCGCAGGAGCGCCACGGGATCATGTACGTGCTCGATCACGTGTGAGAGCGTCACCAGGTCGTATTGCCCATCCGCCAGGCCTGCCCGTTCGATGGCGGCCGCATGGATCGTGAGGCCATACTTCTCGCGCGCAATCTGCACGGAGCGCGGGTCCACCTCGACGCCCTCGACCGTCCATCCGCGCTCGCGCATCCGCGCCAATCGGTCCCCGGCACCGCAGCCGACATCCAGCAACCGCCCGCGCGGCCGCAGGCGATCCAGGTGGCGCTGGAATTGATCCACCCGCGTCAGCCGTGCCCAGGCCTTCCACACCCCGCGCAGCAGCCGCACCGACCAGCGGCCTTGCCCCGTCGAAATCTCGTCCAAGCTGTGGTAATAGACGGCGTAGGCTTTGACAATCTCCTCCTCCAGCGGCACCGGATCAAGCCAGATCAGCCCGCAGGACTCCTCCGGACATTGCCGCAAGCGCCAGTCGCCGGCGACGTTGAAGAGCCGATCCTGAAGCCCGTCGTGCAGCACCATCCCTTCGCGCCCGCAGAGATAGCAGGCGGGCCGGGGCTTTGTCGCCAGGACGATGTCGCGGGTCACCGTCGGCCCTCCGCCTTGGACCGCAGCGACAACGCCTTGGGCAGCCATGCGATCCCGCGCACGCCCGCCGCCAGGCGGCAGGCGCTCCAGAGCGTCGCGAGGCGCGCCTTGCGCTCCATCCGCCGGCCCTGCTGAGCGGCTCCAAGCGTCTGCGTCAACTGGCGCGCGCGCTGCTCGTAGGTATCACGCCGCAGCACCAGCGCCCGTCCGCGCTCCGCGATGGCCCGCCGCTCCGGCTCGTGCGCGAGGTAATAATCGAGCCTCTCGAAAAGCTCCGCCTCCGAAGCGTATGTCACCAGGTGCTCGCCGGCCGTGAAGAGGTTCTCCAGGCCGTTGCGCTGAATGGCGTCGGTCACCATCAGCGCGCCCGCGGCCATCCCTTCGAACACGCGCATGTTCAGGTCGTTGCGCACGGCCTGGTTGAACACGATCCGGCTCTTCCGGTAGGCGTCGGCCATCTCCTGCAGGTAGCAGTTGCCGGCGATGAATGTGGGAGGATATCGCTCCGCGATCCTCCGCAGCAGGCGGCATCGCTCGCGGTGGATGCGCGGATCGAGCGACCCGACGAATGCCACGCCGTACTCCGGCGGAAGGGCGTCGCCGGCGAACAGCCGCGCGTCCGCCGCCAGCGGCAGCCAATGGCATTGCGGGCAGTTCGGCCGCAGAGCCTCCACGTATTCCTTCTGCGCGACGAACGTGACGTCGAACAGTCGCGCGAGGCGCCGGTGCATCCCCAGATGCATGTGCGTATCAATCGCGTACCATGCCGTCGGACAAGGCATCTCGCCGATGTCCGCGGGAAAGGCCCGCGCGCCGGACTCGAAAAAGATGGCCGCTTCCGCGTCCGGGGCCACGCGATTCATCACCTCAACGGCGGAGAAAATCCCCGTTCGCGCCGCGTCAACCTCCGGCCCGGGCGACGGAGAGACGACCGTCACTCGATGCCCGTCGCTCCGCAGTGCCCGGACGTAATAGGCGCCGGTGGTCCAGGGAACGTTGGAGATGAACGCCAGAATCCTCACGCTGTCCTCCACCGGGAGCATTACGGCGCAATGCCGGACGCCGTCGCCAGGCAGTCGCCGATCGTTCGGCGCGGCCATTCCCCCTGCAACGGAGCGGGAACGCCGTCCTCATCCAGACGCCAGAGCCGATAGTCCAGCCCGTTCCAGAAAGCGAACAAATCCGAAACGCCCGCGCCGGTGCCTTCGAGCGTTGTCCAGTTCACCTCGAAGATCACCCGTTCAATGCGCTTCTCGCTCAGCATCGCGCGCATGCCCTGAAAGACGAGCCGCTCGGCGCCTTCCACGTCGATCTTGACCAGGTTCACGCGCGCCAGCCCGCGCGCTGCCGCCAGCTCCGCGAAACTGAGGCTCGGCACATCCACCAGGACGAAGCGATATCCGCGAGCCACGGCGGGATCGCCGATCGTCTGCCACCCGTTGCATTCCGGAAAACAGCGCAACTGGACGGTCCCCTTGTGGTCGGTGATGGCGACATTGACGACATGGTCCTGCGGACAATCGTTGAGGATGAGGTTCGCCTTGAGCCTCTCGATGACGGCCGGGTCCGCTTCGACGGAGAGCACGCTGCCTCCCGGAGACGCCTGCTTCCACAGCGGGACGGAGATTCCGCCGATGTTCGCCCCGATGTCCACGCAGGACCAGCCGGGTCGAACGGTCCGCAGAATGTACTTGACCACCGGCACCGAATCCACGACCGTCCCGTGCCGCAGCGCGTATCGGATTCGATCTCCCGGATACTGCCAGTAGCGATGCCTGAGCCAATCGGTGTAGACGCGCGGCGCGGTCGCGCGCCGGAAGCGGCGCTCGGCCAGGACCGAGGGCAGGTCCGCGAGAAAGCGGACCGGATGCCGCGCCAGGTCCAGGCCCGAGCGAAAACACCGCGCCAGTCTGCCGGGAATGATCATCCCCAAGCCATCCCGCTGCACGCGTCAGTTGCGATCGGCCTTCGCCGGCCAGGCTTTCCGAAGCAGGTAATCGAGAAGGTCTTTCTCTCCCACGAGCCATAGGACTATGGTATACGCCAGCAGCAAGCCGATGCCGGCAAGACCGAGATATGCCAGCCTTCCCGACGTTCCCAATTCCGCGGAGCGCGGCAGGCACCGTTGACATAAGCCGAAACAGATCGCAACGACGATCACGGCTATTGTAATCCGGGCTAGGCCCCGAGCCAAGCGCTGGAAATGCGCGCGCCCGCCGCCGGCAAAGAGCGCGCGCGTGAACACGATCGAGCCGATGATGTTGAAACCGACGTAAGGGATGAGCAGTATTTCGATGCGCGCGGAAAAGCGTCCCGCCAGGAGGATGCCGAGCGCGATGACGGCGTTCTGCGCGATGCCGATACAAAGAATGGCCGCCTGCTTCCGGCGGGCCAGCAATCCGCGCACGCTGAGCGACAAAAGCCCCCAGAAAGGAAGCCCGAAAGCCAGAACGCGCAGGCAGTCGGCGGTCAGGCCGACGGACGCGGCGGTGAAGGCCCCGCGCTCGTAGACGAAGCGCACGATCGGCTCTGCCAGAAAAAAGAAAAGCAGGCTGAAGGCGAACATCGCCGCCACGGTCAGCCGCGCGACGAAGTCGAACTCGCCCCAGAGCCGGCCGACGTCCAGGTGGCCCGCCTCGAGCATGTCCGTCCAGGTCACCGTCGCCACCGAACTGGCCAGGAGCATCAGCGGGACCACCCAAAGCGCGTAGGCGAAATTGTAGGCGGAAAGCCCGCCCGGCACAGCCGCCGAGATGAACTTCTGCAACAGGAAAAGCATGAACATCGCCGAGAGCTGCACCAGCAGCAAGGGGACGAACTGGCCGCCGGCGCCGCGCGCGCTGAGCCGTAGGCTGTAGCGGAAACCCGCGCACCGCAACGACCAGATCATCCCGGCCAGCTTCACGCCGAATTGAACGTAGAACGCCAGCACGATCGCCATCACCGCCAGCCGCTGGTGGAACAGGACGACCACCGCAACCGCCGCCAGAATGCCGATCAGCGTGTAGAATCGCGGGACCAGGTACTTCCTCTGGACCGACAAGTACCCCTCGATCAGGATGCCCGGCGCCTGAAGGAGGCACAGAGGCAGCAGGTACAGCGTCAGATGGAAGACCTCGGAGCGGGGCGCTCCGCCGACCGAGCCGGGCGCGAGGAAGGTCGCCAGCGGACGCGCGGCCAGGGCCGCCACCGCGAGGATCAGCAGGGACGACAGGATCAGGCGGTTCAGAAGGGCGGAGAAGGTTCGCTGCGACTCCGCCGGGTCGGTCAGCTCCAGGACTTTCACGCCGACCACCGCGGCTTCCTTGAACGGCTCGGCCAGCGCCACCAGCGTCGTCACCACCAGCATCGCCAGCCAGAACCCGTCCAATTCCGCCGAGGTGCCGAAGTAATTGCTGATGCAGATTCCCTGCAGGAGGTAACCCAGGTACACGGCGGCGGTCATCAGCGTCAGATGGATTGTGCTGCGAAACCGATTCCGCAACAAGGGAGCGTTTTCTTTCGACGGCACAGTCACAAGTTTGCGTCCTCAGGGGCGTTCGGCGGAAGGGGCGTGTTTGCGGAACCAGGCGTACGTCTGCTCGAGACCGTCGCGGAGAGAAATCTTCGGCCGCCATCCCATCGCGCGAATGCGCGTCACGTCCAGCATCCTCCGCGGCGTGCCGTCCGGCTTCGAGCGGTCATACACGATTTCGCCTTGAAACGCGACGACCTCCCGGAGCAACTCCGCGAGTTCGCCGATGCTCACGTCCTCGCCGACTCCGACGTTGATGATTTCTTCTCCCTCGTAGCGGAGCATCAGGAAGAGGCAGGCTTCGGCGAGGTCATCCACGTGGAGGAATTCGCGGCGCGGCGTGCCGGTCCCCCAGACGGTCACAACCGGCGCGTTCGACGCGGCGGCCTCGTGGAACTTGCGCATCAGGGCCGGGACTACGTGAGCGCTTTCCAGGTCGAAGTTGTCGCCGGGCCCATAGAGGTTCGCGGGCATGAGCGAAATCGCGTTGAAACCGTGCTGTCGCCGGAAGGCCTGCGCCATCTTGATGCCGGAGATCTTCGCCACCGCGTACCATTCATTCGTCGGCTCCAGCGCCGCCGTGAGCAGGCTGTCTTCGCGGATCGGCTGCGGCGCGAATTTCGGATAAACGCAGGCCGAGCCGAGGAAAACCAGTTTCCGGACGCGGTGCCGAAGCGCCGCGTCCAGCGCCAGCGTCTGAATCAGGAGGTTGTCGCGGATAAAGTCGGCCGGCTGCGACGCATTGGCCCGAATGCCGCCCACTTTCGCGGCGCAGAGGAAAACGTATTCGGGCTGCTCGCGCTTGAAGAAACGCTCGACGGCCGCCTGCGACGTGAGGTCGAGCTGGGCGCGCGTGCGCGTCAGCAGGCGCGTATAGCCTTCCGCCTGGAGTTTGCGCAGCACGGCCGAGCCGACCAGGCCGCGATGTCCGGCGACGTAGATGCGGCTGTCTTTAGTCATTTCTGCGCGCTGCCGCCGGCATCGTGCCCGGCCTCCTTGAGCAGCCGCTCGCGCTGGGCGAGCTGCAGATCGTGCTCCACCATCATCTTCGCGAGTTGCTGGAACGTCACGTTCGGCTTCCAGCCGAGCGCCTTCCGCGCCTTCGTCGAGTCGCCCTCCAGAGCGTCCACCTCGGCGGGACGGAAATATCGCGGGTCAATCTCCACGTGTCGCTCCCAGTCCAGGTCGAGCAGGCGCGCGGTCTCGTGCAGGAACTCGCGCACCGAATGCGACTCGCCCGTCGCGACGACGAAGTCGTCCGGCTTCTCCTGCTGGAGCATCAGCCACATCGCCTGGACGTAATCGCCGGCGAAGCCCCAGTCGCGGCGCGCGTCGAGGTTGCCCAGGAAGAACTTCTCCTGGAGGCCGACCTTGATGCGCCCGAGCGCGCGGGTGATCTTGCGCGTCACGAACGTCTCGCCGCGCCGCGGCGACTCGTGGTTGAACAGGATCCCGTTGGCGACGAACATGCCGTAGGACTCGCGGTAATTGACGCCGAACCAGTGCGCCGCGACCTTGCTGACGCCATACGGGCTGCGCGGGTGGAACGGCGTCCGCTCCGACTGCGGCGGCGGCGCGGCACCGAACATCTCCGACGAGCCGGCCTGGTAGAAGCGCACCTTCTGCCCCGAGTGCTGCATGTAGTCGCGCAGCGCATCCAGCAGCCGCAGCGTGCCCATCGCCACCACGTCGGCGGTGTACTCCGGCTGGTCGAACGACACGCGCACGTGCGATTGTGCGCCGATGTTATACACCTCGTCCGGCCGGACCTTTTCGAGGATGGAGCGGATCCCGGTGCCATCGGTCAGGTCGCCGAAGTGCAGCCGCAGCCGCGCCTGCGGATCGTGCGGGTCCGAATAGAGATGGTCAATGCGCGATGTGTTGAAGGAAGAGCTCCGGCGGATCATCCCGTGGACGGCGTAGCCTTTCCCGAGCAGAAACTCGGCCAGGTACGAGCCGTCCTGCCCGGTGATGCCGGTGATCAGCGCGGATTTCATTCCGGTTCTCCCTGACGAAATGCGATTCCGCAGAAAGAATACCCGAACGCCGGGCAAACGTCAATTTTCGGACCGGCGGCGGGAAAGGCTTTACTGGCGCCGCGCGAGGAAGTATGCTGTGGGCGCAGCCGGCTATGGAAATGGAGCCCAGTGTGAGCGAAGCGACGGCCACGACGCGCGTGATCGTCATTATCCCCGCCATGAACGAGGCGTCCTCGGTGGGGCAGGTCGTCCGCGGAGCGCTGCGCGTGCTGCCGGACGCGGCGGTGCTCGTGGTGGACGACGGCTCCACGGATCGCACGGCGGCCGAAGGCGAGGCAGCCGGAGCGCTCGTCGTGCGGCTTCCCTACAATCTCGGCATCGGCGGGGCGGTCCAGACCGGGCTGCGCTACGCGCTGGCGGAAGGCTTCGACGTCGCGGTCCAGGTGGATGGCGACGGCCAGCACCTGCCCGAAGAGATTCCCAAGCTGCTCAGGACGATGCAGAGCGAAAACGCCGATCTCGTCGTGGGATCGCGTTTCATCGAGGAAAGCGGTTATCGCCCGTCCTTCGCGCGGGGCATCGGCATCCGGCTGTTCGCCGTGCTGCTCGGCTGCATCTGCGGCCGGCGCCTGACCGACACCACCTCCGGGTTCCGCGCCGCGGGGCGGCTGGCGATCGCGCACCTTTCGGAGATGTACGCGTGCGATTATCCCGAAGTCGAATCGCTCGTGACGCTCCACCGTTCCGGCTTCAAAATCGTAGAAGTCCCGGTTCACATGGTCGCCCGGGCCGAAGGCGCGAGTTCCATCGGGGCGGTCCGTGGGTTTTACTACATGCTGAAGGTGGTCCTGGCCGTCCTGGTGGACGTGGTGGCGAAGCCGACCTTTACGCGCCGGGAAATCGAGAACACGCTGCGGGCCGCGCGCAAATGAAAGGGAATGACGATGAACCTGCATATCGCCGCCGTGATCTGCGCGATCGGAGGATTTTTTGCGCTCCTCACGTTTGAGCTGGTCCGCCGCAAACACCTGCGGCCGGAATACGCGCTCCTGTGGGCCGCGCTGGCCGTGCTGACGCTCATCGTCGCGCTGGTCCCGGGCGTGATTGCGCTGTTGATCCGGCTGACGGGCATGACTTACCAGTCCAGCGTCATCGTCCTCCTGTTCGTTTTCACCGCCGTCATGCTCATGAACTACTCCGTGATCGCGAGCCGCCACGGCGGGCGGATCGTCCGCCTGACGCAAGAGGTCGCGCTGCTGCGGCTGGAGATCGAGCGGCTGCGGAGCGGGAGCGAGACGCGGAAGAACTGAACTTCCGGGCGGTGCTCGGCTATTCGGCGCGCCCGGAATCGCGGATGAGCTGCCTGAGAAAATCCGACTGCACCGGGCCGCCGAGTTTCCGCGCCATGGCCACGTCCTGCCACGCTTTGTCGAACTCCTTCAACTCGTAATGGACAATCGCGCGGCTGCTGTAGGCTCTGGCGTAGTCCGGCTTCAGGGAGATCGCCCGGTCGAAGTCGCCCAGCGCGAGTTCGTGCTCGTTCACGTCTTCGTAAATGACGCCCCGGTTATTGAAGAACTCGGCGTTAGCCGGCTCCAGGGCGATCGCCCTCTGGCTGTCGCGGAGCGCCTGCTGAAATTGCTCGATCTGGACGTAGGCCGCGGCTCGGTTAGTGAAGGCGGCGGCGAAATCAGGCTTCAGCCTGATGGCCTCGTCGAAGTCCCGGATCGCGTCGGCGATTTGACGTTGCCTGACCCGCAGGTTGCCGCGATTGTTGTAGGCATCGGCAAAATACGGCGACAGCTCGATGGCCTTTTCGTAGTCCTTTAACGCGAGGTCGTACTTCCCGGTGCGGAACAGGACATAGCCGCGGCCGTTGTACGCCGAGGCGAAATCCGGCATCAGATCAATCGCTTTGGAGTAGTCGAGAATGGCCTCGTCGGGCTTTCCGGACAGCGCATCCGCGCGGCCCAGGTTGTGCCATGCCACGGCGTATCTGGGGTTCAACGCGATGCTCCGCTTGAAGCAGTTCAGGGCCTCGTCCCGTTTCCCCGCGCGGAAGCAGACATCGCCCAGGTTGTTCCACGCCAGCCACGATCCTTCCTGCTTCGCGATATTGTCCCGCCAGAGCAGTTGCCCGTCGGCATAAAGTCTCGCTCGATCCCACGTCAGAACCGCAAGAACCACCACGCATCCCGCGGCGGCGAACGTTCCCGCGCGGCCCGGCCATCCGGCTGCGGCGGCGGCTCGCGCCAGCACCGCCGCGGTGAAGGCGATGACGCCGATCAGGGCGGCATACTGGAGATGGTCCGCCACGAGTGAGAGCTTCATGAACGACATGCTCACAATGCCGATAACCGGCAGCAGCGTGATGACGAAGTATCCCATCGCGAACAACGGCGCGCGACCCCAGCGCTTGCGGCGCGTCCAGAGGAGGGCGAAAGCGCCGGCGATCAGCGCCAGCGGCAGGAACGCCACCGGGTTTGTGCCGACGTCCCAGCGCGGGTATGCGGCGCAGAGTCCCGCGGGAACGAGGGCTTTAAACAGGTAGAAGCCGACGATCCATCCCGTCGCGGCCACGCGCGACGCCCATCCCTCGGGCCGGACGATCTCGTGCCGGATGACGTTGTTCTGCTGGAACCAGACCGTCACCAGCCCCAACGCCAGCGCCAGGGCGAAGAACGGCAGGCTGCGGAGGAGGTCTTTCCGCTCGATCTTTCCCCGCCGCCACCAGGCGCACATCAGCAGCACGGCCGGCAGCATGACGACCGAGGTCTTCGCCAGCAGCGCGAGCAGGAACCATAGGATCGAGAGGTAGTACTCGCGCCGCGTTCCTCGCTCGTCGTAGCGGAGATAGGCCAGGAGCGACAGGAGATAGAGCACCATCGGCAGCGTGTTCTTCCGTTCCGTGATCCACGCCGCCGACGCCACCGCCACCGGGTGCACCGCGAAAAGAACTCCCGCCAGCCACGCTCCGGGAACGGCGAGCCGGCGCAGCACCCGCCACACCAGCACTGCGGCGACCGCGTGGAGCAGCACATTCATCACGCGATACCCCGCCGCGTGATCGCCCCAGATCCGCCATTCGATCCAGAGCGTGCTGGAGGTGAGCGGGAAATAATCCTCCGCCTGCGTGGTGAACCAGAACCGCTGGAGCCCGTCCGGCGCTTGGATCAGCCAGTTGTCTTTGAGGAAGGCGTAGTCGTCCCACAGGAAGCCGCCTTGCATCGCCGGGATGTACGCCAGGATCGTGATCGCCAGAATGGCGGCGGCGAAGAGGGCTTGCCGTCGAGGCGCGATCAGGCTTTCTGATGCCGTATCCGGTTTCATTTCGACCGCCTTGTGGCCCGCAGCAGGGCCTCGACGAACATGGGCGGCGGCTGGCCGCCCTTCGCCTGGAACGTCTGCACGTCAGCCAGCGCCTGCTCGTACTGCCCGTTCTGCGAATAGGCGCTCGCGCGGTTGATGTAAGCCTGGCGAAGGTCCGGCCTCAGCTCGATGGCCTTGTCGCAGTCGGCGATGGCGAGCGCGGTACGCTCGGACTGCAAGTAGGCGCTCGCGCGGTTCTCGAAAGCTTCGGCGTAGCCGGGCTGGAGTTCAATGGCCCGGCTGTAGTCCCGGATCGCCTCGGCGAGCCGGCCGGCCTTCATATAAGCGATGCCGCGGTTATTGTACGCCGCGGCGAAACCCGGCTTCAAGGCGATGGCCTTGTCGAAGTCGCCGACGGCCTCGGCGGTCTGACCCGCCGCGGTATGCGCGATGCCGCGGTTGTTCCATGCGTCGAAATAGTCCTCCTTCAATTCGATGGCCTTGCTGAAGCATCGGATGGCGTCGTCGGTGCGCCCCGCTTCAAAGTAAGCCGCGCCGAGATAGTTCTGCGCGCGTGGTTCCCAAGGGCGTTTCGCGGCCGTATCCTGCCAGATGGAGATCGCGTCGCGGTAATCCGCGTTCCGCTCGAATGTCCCATAACCCAATGCCGCCGCGGCCGACAGGAGCGCCACAGCCGCCAGGGCGCCGCCGAGGTGTTTCCGTGTCCCAGCGGATTCGGCCGCGCCGCGGAGCAATTTGCCGCCGAGCCAATAAGCCGCAACGACGCAGCCCGTCACGATGGCCGCCAGAGGCAGGTACATCCGGCGCTCAGCGGCGACCTCCGTGACGATCGGCACGAAGCTCGAGGTCGGCGCAAGGATGAAAAAGAACCACGCGCCGAGAAACCCGAGCGCCGGCGCGCGGCGCAGCGCCCAGAGAGTCGCGGCCAGCAACGCCGCAATGACGGCCGCCGCCGGGATGATCTGCCCGGCACTCGTCGCGATCGGCCAGAAGTAGACCAGGCACAGCGAACTCGGCCAGAAGCTTAGCCGCAAGTAATTCAGTATGACGCCCGGCTGCGTGCGCGCATATTCCCACGGGCCGGCCTCCGGCAGGCCGAACCCCGCGCCGGTCGCCGCGCCCCAGGGATACGCGATCACCAGCGCGCCGAGGATCGCCCACGTCGCGGCCAGGCCCAGATACAATGGCCACCGGCGGCGGAGCGCTTCGCGGAACGATCCGGAAAGGAAGCATCGGTCGTACAGGAGGACAACGATCGGAGCGGTCGCCATGACCTCCTTGGCGCCCATGCCCAGGGCGCAGGCGGCGACGGCTGCCGCGTACCATCGCCCGGGATGCCCGCTGGATGCGCCGCGGATCGTACCGTAGAGGGTGAGCAGGAAAAAGAGCCCCATGAGACACTCCGTGCGCTGAGTCAGGTAGGTCACCGATTCGGTCAGCAGAGGATGGACCGCCCAGATCAGCGCCGCGGCGAACGAAACGGCGACGCGTGCGCCATCGTCCATCGTCCATCGTCCCGATGACAGCGTGCGGCGAACGATGCCGAAGAGCACCAGCGCGGCCAGCAGATGGATGAGCAGGTTCCCGGCGTGAAAGCCGCCCACGTCTAGCCCGCCAATGGCGTAGTTGATTGCGAGCGTGAGGTTTACGACCGGCCTGCGGGACACTGCGGTCGCCTGGGGCGGAACGAAATTCTCCCAGGCTGGGAAATGGCGGAGGGTCGGATTGTCCTGGATCGCGGAGAAATCATCGAAAATGAAGGGGCCGCTGAAGCTGTTCGACCAGGCCGCGATCCCGGCGGCCAGAATCGCTGCGCAGGCCAGTACCGTCCAGCCGGCCTGTCGCGGAGATGCGAGACGGTCGGAATCCGCGATCGGTCGCTGGCTCATGTTGGGCGCGTGGTCAGCCTGTCGAGGCATGGCCGGAGGACACGTTCCGCATGCCCCGGTTGGAAAACTGGGATTCGACGAGACGACAGGAAGGTATTATACGCCCTCGCCCGAGCGGCATCAAGACTCGGCGTCGCCGCTTTACTTCCGGATGAGGAAGCGGCGGCGATTGCCCTTGGCCTTGAAGAACTTCCGGCAAAACGCGGCAGCATCAGCCGGGTCGAACTCCTTGCAGGAGAAGACGTTCAGGTAGACCTTGTTCGTCCCCTCGCTGAAATGCGCAACGATCGAGCTTGTCTCGATGAGCTGCACCAGGCTGTAACCGGACGTCATCGGATCCTTGTGCCCGAAGTGCGCCAGGATCGGCTTGCCGTATCGCTTCATCTTGATGCGGCGGCAGAGCTGGCGTGCGAAGAGCGCCAGCTTGGCTTTGCTGCGGATCACCTTGGGATCGCAGCCGCGGAGATCCAGAATAAGTTCCGCCCCGAACGTTCTGTGCGCTGCGCTCATTTCACCACCTCCTCTGCAAAGTTCCGGAGAGCGAAACAAGCACGGTAGAGCTCCGCGTTGTAGTCTTTCGCCGCGAGACGCCGCTGGCCGACGCGCCGTTCGAGGCGATTCCCCGAGACCCGGAGAACCCCGGCTGAACTGTACCCGTGAACGACCTGAAAACAAATCCTGCTCGCGCAGGCACAACAGTCTGGTCCATGCAGGCTCTGGGAACGTCTGAGGCAGGACGCGGATCAGCAAGTCTCTTCAACGCCAGCGCCTTTCAGTTCAGAAAGCCGCACATCCCGGTGCGCGATGACCGGCATTCCCATTCCAACAAGAACCCAACCACCACACAGGGTGACCCAGGAAGAGCACACGCAAAACTTTCAGGTGCTCTCGCCCAAAGTCCGTCGGCTGTCCAAACCCACCGACGAGAAAGAGCCGCCCCTTTCAATATAGCCCTAATAGTCAGCGTCAGCAGCGTTTTATACCACTAATGGTTGTTTCATGTAAAGTGCAAAAGGCCCTTTTTTTCGATTTTTCCAGAAAATTTTTCCGCGCCCCGCAAGACGTCCAAGGAGGCTGAAGGGTTTCCTCCCTGCGGAATCGAATCTCCGTGCGACCCTGGCGCGCTAAGCCGATCGGTCGTTCGTAAAATGAACGCTGGGAACAACAAACGGCATCTCTCGCCAAGACGCCAAGAGCGCCAAGAACGGCAGAAAACTATTCGGGTTCTTCAAGGCCGTTCACGATGCGGGTGATTCCGTCCTTCATCACGGCCTCGCCGAAGTTCAGTAGAAAACCGAGTTTCATGCCGGTCAGCTTCAGGTATGTCAGCAACTGCTTTCTGTGCGCATTATTCAAGGACGCGACGGACTTGATTTCCAGGATCACCTTTTTCTCGATGATGATATCCGCGCGGAAACCTTCCTCGAAGCGAACTCCCTGGTATTCGATGGGAACTGCCACCTGCCGTTCCACGGCCAGACCACGCTCAGAAAGCTTGCGCGCCAGGAGAACCTCGTAAACCGTCTCCAGAAGACCCGCACCGAGGTCGCGATGAAGTGCGACAGCCGCATCCACCACGATTTTGCCGATCTCGTTCTCCGTCATCCGTTGCTTCCTTTGCCTGAGCCGCCGTTCTTTGCGCTCTTGGCGTCTTTGCGAGAGCCGCCGTTCGTCTACCGTCAATTCTGGCGCCCCTTGCGCCTTGGCGCCGGGCGCGTGCGCCGCGGGTTGATCGCGATCATCGGGTCGGCCGCGGAGATCGTGACCGTGGCCGTCGCGCTGGCGATTTCCTTCTTGATGTCCTTCACGGTGCCGTCGAACGACAGGCGGCTGCCGGGCTTGATCTCCAGGATCTCCGTCGGCAGACCGATGTGATCAAGGAGGGCGATGAACGGTTCGGGGTCCAGCTCCTCGACGTTGACCATCGTTCTCGGGTCCCAGATGCCCTGGGCGATGAGCATGGCCGCGGCGACGGGCGGGACGCCGGCGGTGTAGCTGATCGCCTGCGCCTCGACTTCGTCATAGCACCGCTTGTGGTCCGACACCTGGTAGATGAAGATCTCCCGCTTCTTGCCGTCCTTCCACCCCTTGATGAAATTGCCGATGCAGGTCTTGCCGGTGTAGGCCGGCGCCAGCGTCTTCGGGTCCGGCAGGAGCGCTTTGACGAGTTTGAGTGGGACGACTTCCTGCCCGGTCACCAGGCGGACCGGCAGGTGAGAGAGCAAGCCCAGGGTGCGGAGCGTGGTGAAGACGTTGATGTAATGATCGCCGAATCCCATCCAGAAGCGGATGCTGTTCGCATCAATGTTCTGGGAAAGCGAGTGCAGCTCGTCGTGGCCGTTCAGGTAGATCGGCCGCTCGCCGACGACGGGGAAATCGTAAATGCGCTTGACCGCGTGCGTGGGATATTCCTTCCACTGGCGGTCAATCCACGTCCAGACCTTGATGAACTCTCGGAAGTTGATCTCGGGATCGAAGTTCGTGGCGAAATACTTGCCGTGGCTTCCGGCGTTCACGTCCATGATGTCAATCGTGTCAATCTTGTCGAAGTAGCGCTTGACGGCCAGCGCGCAGTAGGCGTTCACGACGCCCGGATCGAACCCGGCGCCGAGAATGGCGCACAGGCCCGCTTTCCGGCAACGGTCCTTGCGCTTCCATTCGTAATTCGCGTACCACGGCGGGTCCTCGCAGACCTTTTCCGGCTCTTCATGGATGGCCGTGTCCACATAGGCCGCGCCGGTCGCCAGGCATGCGTCGAGAACGGACATGTTGACGAACGCGCTGCCGAGGTTCAGGACGATGCCGGAGTGCGTCTCCTCGATGAGCCTGGACGTGGCGGGAATATCCAGCGCGTTGATCTGGCGGGTATAGACTCTGCGGCTTTCATCCTTGATGTTCTTTTTGCGCTTGATACTCGCGACGACCTCGTCGCACTTGGAGAGCGTACGCGCCGCGATGCAGATGTCGCCCAGCACGTCGTTGTTCATCGCCGCCTTGTGCGCCGCGACGTGGGCAACCCCGCCGGCGCCAATGATCAGAACATTCTTCTTCATGACCGCCGCGACCTCCTCATGACAGGCTCGAGAGATAATCCTGGTAATCGAATCTGCGGACGACCTGGACCGATCCGTTCAACCGCCGGACCGCGATCGCCGGCATCGGCAGGCCGTTGAACCAGTTCTTCTTCACCATGGTGTAGCCGGCCGCATCAGCGATTCGCACGATGCTGCCGATTCGGAGTTTTCGATTGAACCGATAGGTGCCGAAGACGTCGCCGGCCAGGCACGATCGGCCCGCGATCATGTAGCGATGCCGTCCACGTCCGGTCCCTTCCATCTTCGCGCTCTGGCGGTAGAGGAGCAGGTCGAGCATGTGCGCCTCGGCCGAGGCGTCCACTACGGCGATGGAGATCTCGTTGTGCACGATGTCCAGCACCGTGGTCACCAGCGCCGCGGAACGCGTGACGGCCGCTTCGCCCGGCTCAAGGTAAAGCTGGACACGGAATCGCTCGGCGAATTCCCGCAGCTTCCGGCAGAACGCGTCGAGCGGGTAGCCCTCCATGGTGAAATACAGGCCGCCGCCGAGGCTGACCCATTCGAGCGTCCGGAGCAGCGGCCCATAGTCGCGGGCGATCCGGTCGAGCGCCCGGGAAAAATGCCCGAAATCGCCGTTCTCGCAGTTGTAATGGAACATGACTCCGTCGAGCCGCGGCGCGATCTTCAGCAGGGCGCGGCGGTCCCTTACGCCGAGGCGCGAGTATTTCCGCGCCGGGTCGGCAAGGTCGAAGTGGGAATAGCTGATTCCCGGATTCACGCGCAGGCCGACATTCAGCCCGCGGACCTCTTTCTCGAACCGCGCGAACTGCGAGATCGAATTGAAAATGACCTTGTCGGCGAACTTCCGCACTTGCCGAATCTCGGCTCGGTTCCAGCCGACGCTGTAGGCATGGACTTCCTTGCCGAACTTTTCGCGTCCCAGCCGCGCCTCGAGCAGCGAGCTGCTCGTGGTTCCGTCCATGTATTTCCGCATCAGGCCGAAGACGCTCCAGGTCGAGAAGCATTTCAGCGCGAGCACGGACTTCGCGCCGGAATGCCGGCGGACATACTCGATGGTCTTCAGGTTCCTGAGGAGCTTCCGCTCGTCAATCAGGTAATAAGGTGTCGTGAGGCGCATGGCCGATCCGAACTTCTCCGGGGATGAAAATGTCCGACAGCCTGTGAGTATACGGGCTTGCGGACGACCCGTCAACGCCCATGACCTTGACTTGGCGCGCCGGACGCTGATAGGATGCCCAATCGCCTCCGATTGGCCTCGAAGAACAGGGAGAGGAGCCACATGGTCCCAGAGCAGTTGCGCTATACACCGACACACGAGTGGTGCCGCATGGACGGCCAGACCGTCGTCATCGGCGTGACCGATCACGGCGTGGCGCCGGTCGGGAACGTCATTTACGTCGAACTCCCCGAAGCGGGCGACGACGTGCTGCACGAGGTGCCGTTCGGCGAGATTGAAGGCACGCGCAACGTGAAGGACCTGGTCTCGCCGTTCGACGGCGTGGTCGAAGCCGTCAACAGCGCCGTAGTGCTGAAGCCCGAGGTGCTGATGAAAGAGCCTTACGAAAGCTGGCTGATCCGGCTCAAGCCGGATTCGCCCGCTTCGTTCGAGAACCTGCTCTCCGCAGCCGACTACGAGGACCACCTGCGCAAGAGAAGGAGCAAGTGAGCGCCGGAATATGGCCAAGCCGAAAATCGCGATCATCGGTCCCGGCGTCGTCGGCCGGTCCATCGGGCGCTTGCTGCGCGAGCGGCGGTTCCCAATCGCGGCGGTCGCGGGACCGTCGCCGAACCACGTGCGCGCCGCGCTGGACTTTATCGGAGCGGGTCATGCGGCGCGTTCGCCGGCGGTCGCGGCGCGTTCGGGCGACGTGGTCTTTCTCACCGTGCCCGACCGGATGATCCGGCCGGTCTGCGAGGAGATTGCCGCGGCGAAAGGATTCAAGCGCGGCGCGGTGGTCATTCACTGCGCCGGCGTACACGACGCGTCGGTCCTCGCGGCGGCGCGCGAGCGGAAGGCCCTGGTCGCCGCGCTTCATCCGCTGCAGAGCTTTGCCACGCCCGAGGGCGCGGTGAAGGCGATGAAGGGGACCTGCTTCACGTTCGACGGCGATGAGGCGGCCGCGCCGGTCGCGGAGAAAATCGTCGAGGCGCTCGGCGGCCGAATGGTCCGCGTCCGCCCCGAAGGCCGCGCGCTTTACCATGCCGCCTCGTGCGTGCTCTCGAATTACCTCGTCGCGGTCGCGGACCTGGGAACTATCATGCTGGTCCTGTCGGGCATGGACAAGGCCGAGGCCGCGCGTGCGGCTCAGCCGCTGCTGGCCGGCACGGTCGGGAATATCGGAAGAGTCGGCGTGCCGGCCGCGCTGACCGGGCCGATCTCGCGCGGCGACGTGGAGACGGTCACGCGGCACCTCGTTGCGCTGAGCCGGTTGCCGCGGGAAATCCGGCGGCTTTACTGCTCGCTCGGACTGTATACCGTCCGCGTCGCGCAGCGAAAGGGCACGCTCAACCAGGGCGACGCTCGGAGCCTCGTACGGCTGTTGATGGAAGCCAATTAATTCGGGAGGTCAAGGATGTACTCATCGCACATCGCGCGCGTCGAGGAACTCGTCAAGGAACAGGAAGACTGGCGCAGCCAGTGCGTCAATCTCATCGCCAGCGAACAGGTCATGAGCCGCCGCGCGCGCAGCGTGATGGGCTCCGACTTCTGCCATCGCTACGCCGAAGGGCATCCCGGCGAACGCTATTACCAGGGCACCGACAAAATTGACACCATCGAGAGCGACGTGAAGCGCTACCTCAAGACGCTCTTCGGCTGCCTCCACACCGAAGTCCGCCCGATCTCCGGCACGAACGCCAACGAGGCCGTCTTCAGCCGGTACATCAAGCCCGGCGACATCGTCATGGTCAACTCGACTCCCGGCGGCGGCCACATCAGTCACCAGCGCGCCGGGACCGTGGGCAAGTACACCAAGAACGTCATTTCGTTCCCGCGCACCAAGGACGGCTACCACATTGATGTCGGCAGGACGCGCAGCCTCATCCGCGCGGTGAAGCCGAGCCTGGTGATCTTCGGCAAGAGCCTGTTCCTGTTCCCCGAGCCGGTGCAGGATCTCTTCGAAGTCTGCGGCAAGGTCGGCGCCAGGGTGGTCTACGACGGCGCGCACGTCCTGGGCCTGATCGCGGGCAAGCAGTTCCAGAATCCGCTGCGCGAGGGGGCCGACCTCATCTGCGCGAGCACGCACAAGACTTTCCCCGGCCCGCAGCGCGGGCTGGTGCTGAGCAACATGGACTGGGAAGAGTGGCGGCGGATTGACAAGGGCGCCTTCCCGGGATCGAGCAGCAACCACCACCTCGACACGCTGCCGCCGCTGCTGATCAGCACGTTCGAGATGCTGGCCTTCGGCGAGGCCTACGCGACGCAGGTGATCGCGAACGCCAAGGCGCTCGGCGGGTTCCTCGCGGCCAAGGGGCTCGAAGTGCAGGCGAAGGAATTCGGCTTCACGCAGAGCCACCAGATCGCGCTCGACGTCTCGCGTTACGGCGGCGGCGGCGCGGTCAGCTCGCTCCTGAAGGAGAACTACATCATCCTGAACATGAACCTGCTGCCGTTTGAGTCGCTCGCGCACCACGACAACCCCGCCGGCATCCGGATCGGGACGCAGGAGATGACGCGCGTCGGCATGAAGGAGCCGGAGATGGAGCAGATCGCCCAACTCATGTGCGACTGCCTCGTGAAGGGCAAAAAAGTCGGCGACGAAGTCCGGAAGCTCCGCAGCAAGTTCCAGAAGGTGTGCTACAGCTTCGACGACGCGGCGGGTTCGTGAATTATTAGAGTCATGACCGCGAAACAAATGCTGATTCAGACGGTCAAGAAGCTGCCTCAGAATGCTTCGATCGAAGACGCCATGGAGAGTTTTCTCTTCCTGGCGAAAATCGAGAAAGGCATCGGGCAGGCGGACGCCGGCAAGACATTCTCACACCGACGGCTCAAGGCGAAGATGAGCAGACGCTCGTGATTGCCGTCATGCTGCTATGAGGCCATTCCTCAAGTGAGACGTTCGGAGAACCTGTGAAATCGAGTTCCGGCTGCTATTCGTGCTCTAAGGCACCCGTTCTGGTATCCGACGTATTCGCATCGGAGCGCCGC
>JBEKCB010000050.1:0-20122 GCA_050015075.1 Candidatus Brocadiia bacterium
CTCCAGCGTCTTTCTCAACACATGCTGCACGGGCGTGTCCTCCCAAAAGTGTCCTTGAATCCAACCGGAGGATACGCCCTTTTCTTTCTCCCGACAATTTACACACGATAGGGTACACTACCGCCGCCGGGAATGGAGTTGACAGCGACCACTTCGAGGGATACAGTACCGTGCTGGAAAGCGGCGGCCCAATGGGAAATCCCGATCAGGAGTTTCGCGGCCTCGGCCGGCTTGAGCTTTTTCCTCCACGACCTTGTGGCGTCGGCCCGACCGCCCGGGAGCTGACCGTTTAGTCAAATCAGGATAGGAGCGCTGGCATATGAGCACGACTCTGGGACCGGTGGGTGTGACCTTTGCGGCGGTGATGGGGCTGGCGGCCGTGCTTGCGGGCGGGGCCACGGCCTTCGGGCAGGACGAGAGCTCGCCTCAGGCGCTCCTCGAGCAGACTCTTCGCGATGTCAATTCGACCATCCCCAGGGACGGCGCCGGCGAGCAGTTCGGCTGGGGCATCGGCTATTACGCCCACGGCTTCGTGGACGGCTACGAGCGCACAAAGGACACCGCCTGGCTCGATGCCGGCCAGAAGCTCTTCGACTTCTGCCTGAGCAAGATGCGCACCGGGCCCGACGGGTACAAGGGATGGGTCGGCGATGACCAGTCCGACCGCGGCACCTGGCAGGACAACCACGTCGGCGACGCCGTCGAGTTCGAGCAGATGCTGGGGTTCGCCGAGGTCGTCCTGAAGGACCCCGCGCTGAAGAAGAAGTACGGCGCGGCCGCCCAGAAGTACGTGGACGAGGCCAAGCGCGACCTCTTCGAGAAGTGGGACAAGCGCGGGACGTGGAAGGAAGACCGCGCCTGGGGCTGCTACGTCGGCTGGGACATGGTAACCTCGAAGGCCCACCCCGACGTCTGGAAGAAGGACACCGACCCCTGCATCGCCGAGCCCTTCAATAAAAACAACCACATGGGCGTCTGCGCGCTGCGGCTTTTCCGCGTTACCGGCGAGGAGCAATATCGCGACCGGGCCTTCAAGATCTTCGCCTACACCAAGAGCCGATTCCAGTTGGTGGACGAGGGCAACTTCAGCTATTACGTCTGGAACTACTGGGAACCCTTCGGCCCGGAGAGCGTGGACCTGGCGAAGAAGGACACGCGGCTGTGGATGAACGTTCACGGCGGCCGGCCCTACAATGCCGGCGAGGTCGGGCAGATGGTCGAGGCGTATAACACCGGCATCGTCTTCGACAAGACCGACATCGAGCGCTTCCTCAACACGAATCTCAAGATCATGTGGAACGGCGACAAGGCCCATCCGCATTTCAACATTGCGAACTGGAAGCTGCCCATGGGCGTCGGTCCCGACGGCAAACCGCTTCCCCCGGAAACCAACAGCCCGGGCGCCCAGCTTTGGACCGGCCTTTCGCAATTCAGCCAGCAGATCCGAGACTTGGAAGGAGGCCACCGCGCCTCCGAGCGTCCCGTCTCCTTCGACCGCCTCTACTGCGCGGAGAAGGACGCCAAGGTCTTCGACTGGCCCTACTACCATAGCTGCAAGAGCCTGACGGTGGCGGCCGTCATGCCAAGCGTCGTCAAGAAGGGCGCCTCCACCATCATCCTGTGCAAGTCCCGCATCCCGCAGGATCCCTTCGAGGTGGCGCTCTACAGCGCCGACGGCAAGGACAAGGTCCTGGTGATTCATCAGGGCAAGATTGCCGGTGGCCTGGACGGGCACGCGGGAATCTTCATTCTTCCGTGGGACCCCGCCTCCAGCAAGGATAAGCCGCTCAGCGGCGACTACCGCGTGCGCTGGACGGGCGTGGACGGCTACCGAGAGTTTCCGGTCACCGTGGCGGAATAGGGGGACGACCTGCGACGATTGCAGCAGGGCGAATCAGGATGCGGGCGTTCCCGGGCGGAGGCGGGCGAAGATGCGAGCGCCGCATATCGTCTCTCATCTTCCGATTCGCAGGTCGCCGACGTTCTTCGCAGTAGCGCGGGCCTGTCTGCAGGATAGACGCCCGCCTGCCTCGACTTTCTCCCGCGCCTCGATCTCGGAAGAATCAGCATCGAATCCTGCACCCGCCACCTCACTGATTCTCGCACTTTCAGGCGCGCGCGCGGGAAGGGTCCTGGCGTTTTATTTTTCCCCGTGTTCGAAGCCGTCAGGCCGCCGAAAAAGTGCTTGACGGAGTGACCTCCAGTCGTCAGAATACGGCGTTCGATGCCCGACCGTCATGTGGAGGGCGACCATATGGCAAATTCCAGGGAGATATCCATGACCCGCCAAACTGCCGCAGGGATTTTCGTGTCCGTGGGGATCGTGCTGGCCCTCTGCGCCGCGCGGCCGTGCCGGGCGGACGAGCCGGCCGCCAAGCCCAAGCCGAAGATCGCCGTCATCGCCATCGGCAATGTGCTGACCGAGCGGCCGGCGGCGTTCTCGATCGAGCAACTCTTCGGCGGCGGTTCCAAGACCACCGCCCTGTCGCAGTTGATGGTCACGCTCCATAAGGCCGATGACGACGCCAACCTCAGCGGCGTCCTGTTGGACCTGAAGGGCTTCAACCTTTCGCTCGCCCAGGCCCAGGAACTCGGCGGGATGGTGCAGAAGTTGCGCGGCGGGAAAAAGGTTTTCGTCTTCGCGCCCGTTTTCACTCCGGCGACTTACGTCCTGGCCACGAACGCGGAGGCCATCCTGATGCCCGAGCAGGGCAGCGTGCTGATCCCCGGCGTGGACCTCGGCATGATGTTTTTCAAGGGCCTTCTCGACAAGATCGGCGTCCAGGCCGACACGATGCAGATAGGCAAGTACAAGGGCGCGGAGGAGCCGTTCACGCGCACGGAGGCCAGCCCCGAGTTCAAAGAGCAGATGACGAAGATCGCGGACGGCCTGTACGGGCAGATGGTCCAAGCCCTCTCGGTCAACCGCAAGCTCGGTCAGGACAAAGCGGCGGCCGCCATAGACCAGGCCTGGTTCACCGGCCGCCAGGCGAAGGAGGCCGGCCTGGTGGACGGCCTGCTCATCCGTGATGAGCTGAAGGACTGGCTGGACAAACGCTTCTCCACCGAAGTGGAAATGCTGGCCGATTACGGCAAGGAGGCCCGCAAGGGCCTCGATCTCTCCAATCCCTTTGCCTTTTTCTCGGTCTTGCTGGCGGAGCGGTCGGCGGCAACGAACAAGAAGCCGGCCATCGCGGTGATCTACGCCGACGCCGTCATCATGGACGATCTGGCCGAGGACACCGGCCTGAGCGGCGGCGCGGTCACCCCCGCGCGCATGCGCATGGTCCTGCGCAAGGCGCTCGACGACGCGCGGGTGAAGGCCATCGTTCTGCGCGTGGACTCGCCCGGCGGCAGCGCGCCCGCCAGCGACGAGATCTGGAAGATGTTCCGCGAGGCCGACCGGACCAAGCCGGTGACGGTTTCCATGGGCCGGATCGCCGCCAGCGGCGGCTATTATATCGCGTGCGCCGGCCGGGACATCTCCGCGGATGAGGCGACGCTCACCGGCTCCATCGGCGTCGTGGGAGGAAAACTGGTACTCCGGCAGCTCATGGATAAGATCGGCGTGAATATCCAGGAGATCGCCCGCGGCAAGAACGCCACCCTCTTCAGCCCGATGCAACCCTTCGACGCCGACGGCCGCGCCCTGGTGCGCAAACAGATGGAGGAGATCTACGCGCGGTTCACCGATTGCGTCCAATCCGCGCGCGGCCGGAAGATCGCGAACATTGACGACGTGGCGCAGGGGCGGCTTTTCACCGGCGCCGACGCATTGAAGGCGGGACTGGTGGATCGCATCGCGAGCCTGGACCAGACGGTGCTGGCGGCCGCGGCGTCCGCGGGGATTGACAAGGACTATCAGGTGCTCACGCTGCCGGAGCCGAAGAACTTCGCCGACCTGATTCGCGAAGGGCTCGGCCAAACACTCGTGCCCCTGGAGATGCAGGAGGCGCTCGCCGCGATGCCCGCGCCCATGCGGCAGGCGACGACCGATATCCTCCTCATGTGCCAGTCTCTCCAGCCGCAGCATGTCTTGCTGGCGCTGCCGGGCATTGTGGAGAGATGAGATGAGAAAACAATGGATGCTCTGCCTGTCGGTATTATCGCTCTTATCGTATCCGTCCGGGGAAATGCAGGCGAATGCGGCGATGGAGGGGAACCCGACTCATCCGTATCTCTATTTCACCCTGGCGGATGTCCCCAGGCTGAGGCAGGCCGCCGCCACCACGCATAAGGCGTATTTCGACAACCTGAAAAAATGGGCGGACAAATTTATCGGTTTTGATCCCCTTCCACCGGCCTCCTTGCCGACGAACATTGACACCATGCAGATCTATTGCGAAAACAGCGCATCCTACATTTTCGATATGGCGCTGACCTACCAATTGACCGGGGACGCCGCCTACCTGCAGGCGGCGAAAAAATGGCTGCTGACCTTCGGCGACTATCCTGCGGACATCAACGGCAACTATTGCATCGGCGCCTATGCGGTGGCGGTGGCCAGCGGTTACGACATGCTCTACAACGACCTGACGCCGGCGCAACGGAGCCGGCTCAGCGAGCATCTTGCCGCCATCGTCCAGCGAGGCGTGAAGGGTACGACCACGGACTGGTGGGGCGGCATATCCCTCAGCCACGACCATTGGATGCCTGTCGCCGGACTCGGCGTCGGGGCGGCCGCGCTCTATTATGAAAACGACTCGGGTCCCAAGTGGCTCGACTTTTTTAAGAACATGATGAAAAATGACATGAACATCGTCGGGGATGACGGGGCCTGGACCGAGGGGGCATCGAACTGGGTCTATGCCATGTGCCTGACCTACGTGCTCTTCGACGTGAACAAAAGGGTAACCGGAGAGGACCTGTTCCAGACGCCCATGGCGAAAAACGCCATTGCCTACCGGATGTACAACTGGCTGCCGGACAATACCTATATTGACCACCACGATTCGTTTCTCGACGGCCGGTATAACGTGATGGGCGCCGCCTCGTGCCACCTTCTGCACAAGCTGGCCCATGAGCAGAAAGACGGTCACGCCCAGTGGCTGGCGGACCAGGAGGAGATCCTGGATCTCAGCTTGCTGACCCAGAACAAGACCATCAAGAGCGACTGGACTGTCAGCAAGAATTCGATGGTGCCGGCGCTGCACTGCGTGGGCTGGAATTTTCTGTGGTACGATCCGACTGTGGCGGCCACTCCGCCCGACGATCTGCCCACGTACCGTTGTTTCGCCAATCAGGGACTCTATATCATGCGGACGGGCTGGCGGAAAACGGATGTGGTCTGCGCCTTTACCTGCGCGCCCGTGGGAGGTCATGGCGCCCGGAAAGCCGTCCTGGCCGGCAACACAGCCCTGTTGGCCAACTATGGGCACGTCCATGCCCAGGCCAACAGTTTCGCCATCTACTGCAACGGCAATTTTCTGGCCGTCCCGCCGAGCTACGGCCAACTGGAGAGCAACCTCCACAGTACGCTCACCATCGAAGGCGCCCACCAGCAGCGGAACCCGCGATATGACGCGAATCTATTGAAGGCCGACCGGCAGCCGGAATATACCTATCTGGTGGGCGACGCCACGGCGTGCTATCCCGAGTCCATCCATCTCGATCGCTGGTATCGCCACCTCGCGTTTTTACCGCCGAACATCTTTGTCGTCGGCGATGAGCTGCGGGTGTCCCAGACTTCCGCCGCCAACCGCCCGACCAAGTGGCACCTGGACTACAATCCCGACTATGCGGCGACCGTTGATTCCGCCAACCAGGTGATCAATGTCACAGGCGTAAGCGCCGCCTTGAATGCCAAGATCCTTTACCCGGCGAACTTGACGTATGAAAACGCCGAGGTCGGCTGGTTTGCGAAACAGGTATCCGCCTCAATCAATAATCTTTTCGCCGCCGGCAAGGAAGAGCAGATCGTGGCGGTGCTCACGGCGCTCTCCAGCGGCACGGCCGCCGCGCCCGTCTCCCGCCTGGTCAGGGGCGAAAATGCCGTGGGCGCCGTAGTGGACAGCGGCGCCACCAGCCGGGCCGCCGTTTTTTGCATCAATACCGACGCCGGAGCGGATTCCCTGACGAGGAATTTCGATCTGCCGGCCCAGACCGCCGCCACCTGCTACCTTTTTTCACTCCAGCCGAATACGGGCTACGATGTGTCGGTTTCCGCCCGGCCCGGCGCGAACGGCTTGACGCTGTACACCTTCGCCGTTCACAAAGGCCGGATGCAGACGACCAATACGGAAGGCACCCTGGTCATACGGCTGAGCGGCGCGCGGCCCAAAAACCCGGTCCTGGGCCCGCTGGAGACACCCTGAAAAGACGGGCACACTTGCCGATCTTTTCATTTCGGCACAAACTTCTGAATCCGACTGTTCAGCGTATCCAGCACATAAACATTGCCATCGTTGTCAACGACAACCTGCGTGGGCTTTGCAAATTCACCTTCCCCGTCGCCAAACTTTCCCCAGGCGCAGATGAACTTGCCGTCCGAGTCAAACTTCTGTATTCTGTCATTGTCCCTGTCACCAACAAAGACGTTGCCGGCCTTGTCCAGGGTGATCGGCAGGAAGCCGTCCATAGGCATGAATTCCCCGGCTTTATCTCCTTTGCTTCCCCACTTGCATAAGAACCGTCCGTCCTTATCGAACTTCTGGATGCGACAGTTGCTCAACTCCGCCACATATACGCAGCCGGTATTCTTGTCCACAGCAAGTCCGCAGGGCTCGTTGAATTCCCCATCTCCGTCGCCCTTTTTCCCCCACTTGAACAGAAACTTTCCATCCGCATCGAACTTTTGAATGCGGTGATTCTCCTTATCGGCAACATAAATGTTTCCCTGTTTATCCGCCGCCAACCAGCAGCCGTTTCCGAAGTGAAATTCGCCATCCCCGTCTCCGTCTTTGCCCCACTGAGACAGAAAGTTCCCTTGCAGATCATATTTTCTAATGTGGCCGCCGTAATTCTGAATGTAGACATAGCCGGGTTCGGTGATTGTAATCCCGACCGGGAAATCCAATCCAGTGTCCTTCCAGTGAGAAATGTAGTTTCCATTAGTATCATATTTCAAAATGCGGTCCGTGCCGGAATCGGTCAGATACAAATACCCTGCTGGATCCATAGCCGCGCCGTACGGCCAGTGGACGCGTCCGCCCTCTTTACTGCCCGTGCTCCAGCAATCTACGAAATCTCCCTGGGCATTGCAGCGTCGAACGAAAAATCCCCAGGCTTCCGTCGTATAGAGGTTTCCCGCGCCGTCGCAGGCAATCCCGGCAACATTGTCGAAGTCCATGCGCCTGGCGTTCTTTGCTTTGCCCCAGGCCATCACAAAGTTGCCCTGTGAATCAAATTTCTGGATGCGGTCAAGTTCGTTTTTCGCCTCGCCTCGATCAGCGACATAGACATTATTCATTTTGTCCACGGCGATTGCCCCCGGCTTGGTAAACTGCCCGTCGTCTGTGCCGGTCCGGCCCCATTTCGCTGAAACGTGCAATCCGGAATCAAACTTCTGGACGCGGTCGTTCCCCGAATCGCTGACATAGATGTTGCCCGCGTCATCTATGGCGATCCCGGCCGGTGTATCAAATTGACCGTCGGCGGCGCCCTTGCTGCCCCATTGGGTTATGAAACTCCCGTCGGCGGCGAATTCCTGGACCCTGTGGTTCTGCGAATCCACTACATAGACATTTCCGGCGCGGTCTGTGGCGATACCATCGGCCACGGAAGGGTACAGTCCAAACTCACCATCTCCAGCGCCCGATTTCCCCCAGCAGCGCAACAACTCTCCTTTGCGATCGTATTCGGCGACCATATTCGGCCCGCCTCGATAGAGCACATAAATATTGCCCTGCTTGTCAATAGCGACACTCATTGGGTTTGTTTCCGCTCTGACTCCCAGGGCGCCCAGGACTTCTCCCTTATTATTCATCTTGATAATAAGATGCATGCCGTCAAGCACGTAAATATTATCGCTGCTATCCACTGCCACACCCGCCGGGAAATAAAAGTACCATGGCTGCGGCGGTCTGGGCCAGAAGTTGTCGAAGACATATTGTGTGGCGTCAAAGGGACTTTTCCGCTGCTCTGGGGTATTCACCTGTGCGACGGTTTCAGATTGACATGCGACAGCAGCGGCAAGCAGCACCACAAGCGCAATACCTAAGCTCCGAGCCCGGCAACTCCCTGTCACACCCATGGATTCCCTCCAGTGCACCTTGGCAATGGTCCGGCACTTCGTCAACCGATCAATCCGGGACTTCCCATTTAACTGTCCTCCAAAGGACAGTCACGTTGCGAACGCGAGATTGTACTCCTGAACTGTCTGCTGTCAAGCACTTTCTCTTCTGTTCGAGACCCTTGCCGAGCCGGACCACCACGATCGGACTCATGGCATGTTTCTCCAGGCTCCGTACACCTTGCGCAAAAAGCTCTAACGGTGTATGCTCGTTATGACCTCCATCGGCCCGCGCAGCGGGGCTGCGGAGAGTCGCCTTCCGAAGCTCCAGCGAAGGAGGGCAGCGTCATAGGACAGGTTGACCATGAAGTGTGTCTGCCTCCTTCAAACCCTCTCCAATCCGAAGAAACGCTATCCGTGAAATGTTGACGCCCAAGACAGCGCGGGCTTTCAAACACGTTCTCTGCGTCTATCCCTACCACTGCGACCAGCGGGGCGTCGGGTTCGTTCCGCCGCTGGGTCTTGAGTACATCGCGGCCGTCATCGAGCCATTTGCCCAGAGCCTGGACCTTGTGGACTTGCGCCACGAATCGGGCCACACAGAGGATTTCCTTCGGCCGGAGACGGAGCTGGTCTGTTTCTCGATCAACTGGGACTGCGATGCAGCGTTCATGCGAAACGAGATTTGCTCAGTGCCGCCCCGGATACTGACTGTCCTGGGCGGCCGGCACGCCTCGGAAGACCCGGAACGCTGGCTGACGCTCTGCCCGAATGCGGCCGTGGTCGTTCGCGGCGATGGGGAGGAAATCGTCGAAGAACTGTGCCGGGGCGTTCCCCTGGAGAAGATTACCGGCATCAGCTTCCGCAAGGACGGCCGGATCGTCCATAACGCCGCGCGAAAGCTCGGCCCGATCCGCGACGATATTATGCCGCTGCGCCGACGGCGCCGGCAGCCCTATCCGGTGCTCCTCGAAGGCCTGAATTTCGGCGTGGAGGTCGAGTTGATCTCCGGCTCGCGCGGGTGTCCGTTCAACTGCGCATTCTGCTCGTTCAGCCGGAACCCCTGGGGCGAGAAGCGCCCCTGGTCCGGCCGCTCTCCGGAATCCGTTGTTGAGGAGTTGGCCGCCATCGCCGCCCCGCTCGTGATATTTGTGGACGACCTCTTCACCTGCGATATGGATCGGGTGGAGCGAATCTGCGACCTGATCCTCGAGCGCGGGATCCGCAGAAAATACGTCATCAATGCGAGGCTCGAGATCGCCCGCCGCCCGGACGTGCTGCGCAAAATGGAGCGCGCCGGGTTCATCGGCCTGCTGGTCGGCATCGAGTCCGCGCAGGACAAGACGCTGCACTCGATGCGGAAGGGGTTCGACACCGCCAAAATCCGGGAGTATTGCGCGGTGCTCAAGGACTACCGCATGTCCCTCCTGGGCTATTTCATCCTGGGGAACATCGGCGAAACCAAGCAGGAGATGCTCCAGATCGGCCCCTTCGCCCGCGAACTCGGGCTGGACGCCGTCATATTCTCAATCTTGCAGGCCAGGCCGTACTCGGGTCTGGACGAACTCGTCGCGGCGAACCCCTCTTACCATATCGCGAAGGACGGCAAGGTCTTCTCGGACGAACTCTCCGTCAAAGAGCTGCGCCAGTTACGAGGCCGCATCAATCGCGAATTCTACAGCGCCGGCCAAGTGCTGAAGATCCTCCGCAAGGGCGTTCGCTACGGAGGGCTCGCTCTTCTTCCCGGCCTGCTTCTGCGGCTGCCCCTGCTTCTTCTGCGCCTGGGCATGCGCCCATGGCGCCGAGCCAGGAGGCGCGCGGCTGAAAGTTACGACATCACCGTGAAATAACGGAGACGAGTGAAAGCCGCTGCTGCGTCAACTCCGCGCTGCCGCTCAGGACTCTCCCGGCCGGCTTCCGGACTTGCCAACGCAGAAATGATATGGCATCATGCTGTCCGCGTGGAGAGGCCCCTTCCACGGGCTTCTCGACGGAAGGCCTGCCGGCGAAGCCTCGGCCGGAGAAAAAGGAGGGCGTTCCTTGTTTCGAAAAGATCTGCTGCTGACCGTGCTGGCCGCCGGGCTGGGCATGGCCTGTATGTGCATGGGCGCGCCGGCGCCCGGCGCCGCAGGAGTTACGGAAACCACGGGCCTGGCCCGCTGACCAGGTGACGGCTTTGCGAACCACAGGAAAAGGCTTGGAAGATCATGGAAACGAAAGACCGTAGAGGAACAGAGGCTCGTGCCGCGAAGGTTTTGTTTGCCGCGCTGGCGCTGCTGGTAGCGTCGCTGAGCTGCTCCTCTGCGCCGACGCACGCCGCCAGGCAACCCGAGGCCGGGCCCGTGGCGTCGGCCGACCCGATGGCTGTCCTGATCGCCGGGCTGAAGTCCGACGACCCGGTCGTCCAGGCCGACGCGGCGCGGCTGCTGGGAGAACTGCGCGCGCGCGAGGCGGTCGGTCCCCTGGTGAACTACGTGTGCACGGACCCGCATTACGCCAAGACGGCCGGCCTGGAGGCGCTGGCCCGGATCGGCGATCCGGCGGTCTGTCCGCGCATCCGGCAGTTGATGAGCGACCCTCATGTTCCCAACGATACGCCCTGGTACGGTTACCAGTCGGTCAGAGTCGCGGCGGCGCTCACGCTGCTTTCCCTGGGAGACGAGGACGGCGCCTTGACTTTGCAGGGGATCATTGACGCGACCGCGAAGGACCGCTCTCCGGAAGACGCGGCCAAGTGGGCGCTCTACACCTGGTTCGCCCCGGCGGTGCTGGAGTTGCCGGACGGCCTTGAATCCGCGCAGAAGTTGAAGCAGGAGATGACGTTCGAGAGCCTCTATCCCGCGGAGAAGAAGGACCCGGGCCAGATCGTGGTCATTGCCCGGGCGCTGGGAATGATGAAGACGGAGCAGTCGCTCGGCAAGCTTGTGGAACTGCTCAAGTTCCACAGCCGGTACGTGCGCGCGAGCGCGGCCGTGAACCTCCTGGCGGCCTCGCCCACCTCCGAGCACATGGCCGCGGTTACGGAACTGGCCGAGAAAGACCCAACTGAGTTTGTCCGGGTCAAGGCGTCCCTGGCCCTGGCCCTGGCCGGCGACAACAAGCACCTGGCTACCATTGTCAATGCGGCGGAGTCGGCCGAGAATGGCCTGGACCGCGCCGCGGCGGTGGAAGCGCTGGGTCTGTTGCATCAGCGTGCCTGTGTGGCGCTGTTGATGAGGCAGCTCCGGCAGCGGGATCCGTTCGTCAGGCTCACCGCGATACAGGCGCTGGACCGGCTGAACTGCGGCGAGACCGTGGACCTGGCCGTCGGCGCTCGGCGGCAGGACGCGAATCCTCGCGTGCGGTTGTATGCCGCAAAATATTTTGCGGCGCGCCGCGGAGCGGTCCAGCGCGCGGTGCAGGAGGACCAGGCATTGAAAGTCGGCGTGGCCGGCTGCGATATCGCGCCGCCGGAGCCCGCCCTGCTGACGGCCACCGGCATAGGGCATATCCAGCCCACGCGCGGAGTGCTCGACGAGATGTCCGCCCGAGCGATAGCCTTCCAGGCCGGCGGCAAGCTCGCGTTCGTGGTCATCGGCGACCAGCTCTTCACAAATCGGGACGCACAGGCAACCGTCGGCGAAGCGGTGGCCAAAGAGACCGGCTGCGATCCGTTGAATGTCCTCATCGCCAGCACGCACGACCACTCCGCCTCGCCGGCCGCGGCCGCCGATTCGGGCGACGCGGGGAAAAAGGCCCTGGCCGATGCGAGGAAGAAGATCACGGACGGGTATACCCAGGCCTGCCTGGCGGCCTACAGGAACCTGCGGCCGGCCGAAATGGCCGCGGCTACCGCGTGGCTCAAGGAACCTGTGGGGATGAACCGGCGAATGCACTTTGCCAACGGCGGAGTCATGCCCGCGTGGGGCGGCGGGATGGCGGTTCCCGGCGAGAATTTCTACGGCACGGGCCCGGACAACAAGAGAGTTGACATCCTCAGCATCCGGGAGCCGGGCCGGAAGGAGCCTTTCGTCATCCTGACCAGCTACGCGTCGCATATTCACCTGATCGGCATGCCGTATTTCGGCAGCGAGTTTGCCGGGCGGGCCAGGCTGGAGATCGAATCGCGAGTGCCCGGCGCGACCGGCGTCTACGCCAACAGCACGGCGGGGAACCTCACGCTCAGGAGCCCCTTGCCCGATCCGCTCAAGCCCGCCGACAGCGAAGAGGCGCTCCAATGGTACAAGGAAACGATGACGATTCTGAGCAAGCGCTTTGCCGACGCCGTGGTCTCGGCGATTCCCGCGGACGGCTACCGGCGGCCCGAGGCGTTCGGACATGACACGGACGTGGCTGCGGCGGGCGAAAGGCGTACACCGAGCGTCAACGCCCTGACCTTCGACGACATCGCCCTGGTGGTCATTCCGGGCGAGATGTTCAACAACTTCGGCGAGATGATGCACGCGCAGAGCCCGCTGGAGCATCTGCTGCTGGTCGGCTACGGCGGAGGCGGCGGAGGCTACATCCCGCCGGTCGTAGGATACGAGGAGGGCGGCTACGAGACGCGTGGAGCGATCGCCCAGGGGACGCGCGGGCTGGATATCGCCCGGAAGGTGACCGAGATCCTCGACCGGCTCGTCACGCTGGCGAATGAAAGGGATGTACAGCAGAAAACTGCCGCGGGACAAACCGCCGGCGTGAACTGAATGTTCTGTTGCATTTTGCGGGGAGCAGGTATACGTTAATCGCCAGGCTCACGGTGAGCCTGCGCGGTTACATTCCTAAGGAGAAGGCCTTCATGAAGCGAATCATTTCTGTCGTGGCCGTAGCGGCGGTCGTGCTGTCGGGCATGGCGGCTATGGCGGCGGCCGAGGAACCGACGGCGCTGCCGGGAACTTTCAACATTCCCTTCAAGCACGACCTGCTGGGCGCGCATCCCCGGCTGCTCTACAGCAAGGAAGATATGGCCCGCTGGGCAAAGGCCGGCCAGGACGACGAGAAATTCATCTGGGACGCCGGCAACGACTATTTCAAGGTGTGCGCTTCACCCATCCCGACCGCCGGCGAGCCGTGGAACCAGATTGATACAGACAACTGGCAGCGGCTGGGCTGGTGGCGCGGCGTGACCACGCTCCTGCTCTACGCCAGGACCGGCAACCAGGTCTATGCCCGCAACGCCATTGACCTGATGATGGCCATCTGCAAGAGCGAGCACTGGGAACTCGGCAGCGAACAGGACTATGGCATGGGCACCGGCCACCTGATGGCCACCGTGGCGCTGATCTATGATACCACCTATGACCTGCTGACCGACGCGCAGCGGCAGATCGTCCGCCACCGGCTCTGGCTGGCCGCGGACCGGATGTACAATTACGGGTTCAACGAGTTCAGGAAAATCCCCAATGCGTCGGTCCGCTATTGGGAGCAGGACCCGCAGAACAACCACCGCTGGCACCGGCTTTGCGGCTACATGCTGGCCTGCCTGGCCATCTACGGCGAAGAGCCGGGCATTGACGGCTACCTCGACAGCGCCATCAAGGAAGCCAAGTTCATCGAGAAGTGGCTGCCCGACGACGGCTCCAACCACGAGGGAGTCGGCTACACGGCCTTCGGAATGCAGTTCCTCGTGCCGGCCTTCGCGGCCATGGACCGCTGCCTGGGCACGGAAACCCTCAAGGACCCGGGCTTCCACGAGGCCCCGTACTTCAGGGCGCACATGATCACGCCCGACGGCCAGCACATGTGGAATTTCGGCGACGGCGACTGGGGCACTTACTACTTCGCCCACTACAATTTCAAGCTGGCCGCGGAGTGGCGCGACCCGATGGCCCAGGCGCTGCACCTGCGCAACTTCCAGCTCTCGCCCGAGAGCTACATCTACCACGGCTGGACGCTGCTCTGGTACGATCCGTCGCTCAAGCCGGGCAATCTGGCGCTGCTGCCGACTTGGCACTATTTCCCGGACCTCGACATCGTCGCCTTCCGCCAGAGCTGGACCGACCCGAACGCCCTGGCGACCTTTCTCAAGTGCGGCAACTACGGCGGGAAGGAGATGAACAAGTACGCCGAGTCGTTCACGCCGGTGCACTACGTCAACGTGGCCCACGATTACCCGGACGCCAACGACTTCCTCTTCGCCTGGCGCGGGCACATCTTCGCCACCAATACCGGCGGCAAGCAGACGCGGGGATTCAATACGATCCTGGTCAACGGCAAGGGCCAAGACGGCGAAGGAGAAGGCTACACGCAGCCGGTCCCGAACATGGGCCAGCGGGCCCGCATTGAGCAGTGCTTCGGCGCTCCCGGCTTCGGCCTGGTCCGCGGCGAGGCCGGCGGGTTCTATCCCGACCTCTCGAAATTCACCCGCACCTTCATCTATGTGGATAACGCCTATCTCGTCGTGGCGGACGACGTCAAGGCCCGTAAACCGGCGGCCATTGACTGGCTCTACCACAGCGACGGCCAGTGGACCGAGGCCGGCAAGCTCTCGTGGCTGATCGCCCAGGGCCAGGACAAGGTTCGCCTGTCGCTGGCGGCCGCTCCCGCGGAGTTGAAGGCCAAGGTGGCGGCGGGCACGCAGGGCCGGCGGGGCGGCGGCAGCGTCCTGACGGCTTCGTACCAGGGCGACCGCCTGCGGCTGGTGGCGGTCATGGCGCCGCAATCCGCCGCGCCGGCGGAGATCGTGGACTGCCAGGAGACCGACGCGGGCTTCGTGCTGAAGATCAAACGCGGGGACCTGATTGACCTGGTGGCCGTCGGCCCGACGCCGAAGGGCGAGGACGGGATCAAGACCGACGCCGAGGCGGCGGTGGTCACCTTGAAGGACGGCAAGGCGGTGAAGGCGATGATCGTGGCCGGCAAGAGCCTGGCGGTCGGCGACGCGAGGCTGCTTTTCGACAAACCGTCCAACGCCCTGGCCGACGCGGCCGGCGGCAAGCTGACGCTGAGCGCGCCGCTCGGCCAGAAGGCCGGCGCGGTGCGTTGCGACGCGAGCGGACTGGCCATCCAGTCGGTCAACGGCCAGCCGGTTGCGGCCGGCGCCGCGGAGTTCCAGGCTACCGCGCTGGGCTGGAAGGAGCTTCAGGACAAGCTGCTGGATTATTGACCGGGCTGCGGAGAGGGCCTCATCGGCTTGGTTGAGATGGCCATCTACCTGCCAACGTTCACCTTGGCCAAGTAGATGGCCGTCTTCTCTTCGTGGGAAGAGTAGTAGCTGACCCACAGCAGCCCGCTGTGCAGGACGAGGCCGGCGTAGCTCGTGTCGCCGCCGGACGGCAGCTTGAGGCACTCACTGAGCTTGCCCGCCTTCGGTTCGATCCAGCAAAGCGAGGTGCGCGGGCCGCCGTCATAGAGGCGCACCGCGGCCACGAGGCGGCCGTCGGGCAGGCGGAGCATGTGCGGCCCGCCGATGTGCACGCCCAGGTCGGCCCACTCCCACTTCGTGTACGGCGGCTGCGAGACGCCGAGCAAAGCGCTGTTCGAGCCGCCGTCGCGCCGCAGCAGGCAGCAGGCGGTGTCGCCATCGAATACGAGCGACGTTTCGCTGGGCTCCCCGGCGACCGGCAGGCGGTCCACGATCGTATCAAACTTCTTCCCGTCGCCGCTGGCGTAGAGCCGGAGCGAACTATCCTTGCCGCAGCCGTACCCGATGCCGTACGCCTTTCCCTTGTGCCACGTGACTCGCCAGAGCCATACGTCCGGGTCGCCGATCTCGTGTTTATCGCTCCAGGCGCGCCCATCCTTCGAGAACCAGGCCAGCGATTGGTGCGTCCGCTTCGACTCGTCAAGCCGCACCTCGGCCCCGCAGAGCATCAGCCGGCCGTCCGGCGTGACGGTGATCTTCGCGTCGCGCAGGTCGGAATTCGGCGACGCGATCAGGGCGGCCGGCTCCCACTTCTCGCCGTCGAGCGACGTGATCACTCGCAGCGCTCCATCCGGGGAAACATGGGTTTTCCCCTCGCGGAACGCGCAGAACCAGCGGCTCTGAAAGCGGACCAGGTCGGTGAATGCATTATGCGGGGCCCGGTCCCAAATCCTTCGCGCCTCGACGAGTTCCATCGTCTCATCCTTTCCCTGCGCGCACCGGTCAGCCATGGAATATCATATTCTGGCGACTCAGGCCGCCCCCGTCAACGGATTCTTCCGCTCGACCCCTCGCAGCCCAAAAATCTACTTGACATAAGCGGCTCGTGAAGTCAGAATTTCAGCGCTCTTGCTCTCGCTCGGCGTGTGGCTGAGGGAGAGACGGAATTCCGCCGGAGGGTCATTTCGAGGAGGACGAAAGGGTGAATTGGAAATCGCTGGTCGCCGCATGCTGGATCGGAGCCGGTCTTGCAGGCGCGCCTCCGGCCTTCGGTGACGAAGCGCCGCAACCGGCGCCGAAGGCAACACCTCCGCCGGCGGTGCAGCAAGCCCCTCAACCGGCGCCGCTAGAAGCCCCTCCGCCGGAGCTGTCGCCCACGGACAAGTTCCTCAACAACATCAAGCACCCGATAGACTGGTTCACATGGGGCGCGGACCTGCGCGTGCGCGAGGAGTTCGAGAAGAACGACCACAGCTTTGACAGCCACTTCGACGACGAGGTCAATCAATTCCGATTGCGCGGGAGAATCTGGGCCGACTTGGGCACTTTCTTCAGCGACCCGTCTCTCGGAATCCCCAACGGACTCGACCTGTACGTGCGTTTGACGGATGAGACGCGTTTCTACCTGAACCGCCCCACCAATCCGCCCTGGGGAGGACCGTTGGGCGAGCCTCCGTACCGCACGAACCCCGCGTTCAACGAGATCATCGTGGACAACCTGTACGCGAACTGGGATCGGCCCGCCGGGCTTCCGGTGTCCATCAGGGCCGGCCGCCAGGACCTTTGGTACGGGCGCGGTTTTGTGATGGGCGACGCCACGCCGCTCGACGGCTCGCGAAGCGTTTACAGCGATGCGGTCAAGCTTACCCTCCATGCTGATCCGATCAAGACCGACTTGGACCTGTTCGTGGTGGACAACAAAGCGAACGAGAACCGGTTCGGCCCCATCGTTCTCCAGAACGGGCAAGAAGAGTTCGTGAGCGCCTACGACACGAAGATGCTCGGCGCCTACATGATCAGCAAGTACTTCGCTCCCCTCGAGGCCGATCTGTATTATCTGTACAAGGACGACTCGCTCGCCAACTACGACGTCATTCACCAGCTCTTCTTCGGACAGATTCCGAACGGCCGGACCATCCACACCGTCGGCGGCCTCGTCCAGGGAACGGCCGGCACCGGCTGGGATTACTACGGCGAAGCGGCTTGGCAATACGGGAGCGAGGACGCGATCGCGGGGTTCAACAGCGAGGAAACCCAACAGGGATACGGGATCAATTCCGACCTCGGCTACACGCTCAAAGAGTGTCCCATGACCCCGCGCCTGCACGGCGGGTACGAGGACCTCTCCGGCGACGACCCGCACTCGAAGACCTTCGGCGGATGGGACCCCGTCTTTGGCACATGGCCGCAGATCAGCGAAATCTGGGCTTATCGCTGGGAAGCTGAAGGAAAAGTCGTCGCCCAAACGCCTGCCGAATGGTCGAATCTTCAGGCGTTCTCCGTCGGCGGCAGCGCCAAGCCGATGCCGAAGATGACGGTCACGTTCGATTACAGCTTGATGCTCGCGAACGAGAAGATGCTCGGCGTGGCCCCGACGGCGGTGGGCATCGGCTACGGCAAGGGCTATGTCCGCGGCAGCCTCGTCGTCGCGAAGCTGCTCTACGATTTCAACGCGCACGTCAGCGGGCACCTCTGGGCCGAATATTTCATCCCCGGCGACTATTACGCACCGCACGCGGCGGACGCCGTGTTCCTCCGCTGGGAGCTCATGTTCAAGCTGTGAGGCGCAACCGGAGCGGATCGCGGGCATTGCGCGCGGTCTCGTGGAGGACAAGGAGAACGCGATGAGTTCAGCGGTCTGCAAACCGGGCGGCTTTCATCCGGCCAGCGCTTTGGATTATCTCCCGCCGCCGCAACTGCGCGACCTGCAGTTGCGGCGGCTCCAGAGCATCGTCCGGCGCGCGTACGACGGAGTCGAACTCTATCGCCGGCGGATGGACGAGCGCGGAGTCGGACCGGACGGCCTGAAGTCGCTGGAGGACATCGGCCGGCTCCCGTTCACGGAGAAGAGCGACCTGCGCGACACGTATCCGTTCGGCCTGTTCGCCAGCCCGATGGAGGAAGTTGTCCGCCTGCACGCCTCGAGCGGGACGACGGGCAAGCCGATCGTCGTCGCCTACACGCAGGATGACGTGGATGTCTGGTCGAGCGTGATGGTGCGCAGCTTCGCAGCCTGCGGGCTGCACTCCGCCGACATCATCCAGAACGCATACGGCTACGGCCTGTTCACCGGCGGCCTCGGCGCGCATTACGGCGCCGAGGCGCTCGGCGCGGCGGTCATCCCGATCTCCGGCGGCAACACCGACCGGCAGATCATGATCATGAAGGACTTCAAGGTCACCGCCATCTGCTGCACCCCCAGTTACTTCATCCACCTGATCGAACGGGCCGGCGAACTGGGGGTGGACATCAAAGCCCTGCCGTTGCGCGCCGGCGTTTTCGGCGCCGAGCCGTGGACCGAGGCGATGCGGCGGCACATCGAAGCGCACAGCAGCATCAAGGCGTATGATATCTACGGCCTTTCGGAGATCATCGGCCCGGGCGTGGCCGTCGAGTGCGCGCACCAGGCCGGGCTGCACATTTTCGAGGACCATTTCTACCCGGAGATCGTGGACCCGAAGACCGGCGCCCCGCTGCCCGACGGCGCCGAGGGCGAGCTGGTGTTCACCACGCTGAGCAAGCGCGCCATGCCGATGATCCGCTACCGCACGCACGACATCACGTCGTTCATCGCGGAGCCTTGCGCGTGCGGCCGCACGATCCGCCGCATGCACCGCATCGGCCGCCGCAGCGACGACATGTTCATCATCCGCGGCATCAACGTCTTCCCCTCGCAGGTCGAAGCCGCCCTGCTCGCGGTCGAAGGCACGCTGCCGCACTACCAGATCATCCTCACGCGCGACAAAGGGCTCGACCAGATGGAAGTGCAGGTCGAGGTGACCCCCGAGGTCTTCAGCGATCGTATCCGCACGCTCGAAGCGCTCCAGGCCAGGCTCAGCCACGCCATCGAGAATACCCTGGGCCTCCGCGTGAAGGTGCACCTCGCCGAGCCGCACAGCCTCCAGCGCAGCGAGGGCAAGGCCAAGCGGGTGACGGATAAGCGCAACCTGTGATGCGAAAGGACCGCCGATGAAACTGACGCAGTTGTCCGTCTTCCTGGAGAACAAGCCCGGCCAGATCAGCCTGCCCTGCAGGGCGCTGGCCAAGGCGGACATCAATATCCTGACGCTCTCGCTGAGCGACACGCAGCAGTTCGGCATCCTGCGGCTGATCGTCCGCGACTGGCGCAAGGCCCGGACCGTCCTCGAACAGGCCGGCTGCGTCGTCAACCTCACCGAGGTCGTCGCGCTGGAAGTGGCCGACCGCCCCGGCGGCTTGGCGGAGCTGCTCGAGTTGATCGAGCGCGAAGGGATCAACATCGAGTACATGTATGCCTTCACGTTCGGCCGCAATCAGAAGGCCGTGATGGTCTTCCGCTTCGACGATCCGTACAAGGCCCTCGAACTGCTGCGGCTGAACGACGTCAACGTCCTCGGAAGCGTTGACCTGTAGCCTCGCCGCATTATGACAAGACAGCCCACGGCGGACAAGCCAGCCGTCGCTGCTGGAAGTGCGGCGTTCAGGAAATGAATTGCATGGTTTGTGGTCATTCCGAGCGGAGCGAGGAATCTCATACGCCGCGCGCCGGCAATGGTTCATGGTATGAGATGCTTCGCTGCGCTCAGTTATGATGAAGGCCGTTCCTCCTGCGAAGGAGTACAATCCTTCGCGGCAGAAACATTTCTCTGATAGGAGGAACGGCCATGAGTCATCGTACTTGGAAGTTGGGG
>JBEKCB010000051.1:0-19446 GCA_050015075.1 Candidatus Brocadiia bacterium
GGCGCTCCGATGCGAATACGTCGGATACCAGAACGGGTGCCTTAGAGCACGAATAGCAGCCGGAACTCGATTTCACAGGTTCTCCGAACGTCTCACTTGAGGAATGGCCTCATAGCAGCATGACGCGAGCCGGACTTGCGCAGGTTATTCTCGGGAGACTACGCCTACGGTATGCCCTGAGGGGCACACTACGAGCAACGGCCGTTCAGTCAGGGAAGAGGCGGATCAGTTTCCCGGCGTCCCGGAGCCCGACGGCCGAATCGGTGAGCGCCCACGTCTCGCGGTTCGCGGCGCGCTCGCCGCTCCTCAGGGCGAACTCGGGGCCCATGGTCTCCATCTCGACCATGAAGTTCTTCGCTCCGACGTAAAACGCCATGTTGCAGCCGAGCGGATAGGAGGCGGAAGGGTCGTAGCCGGTCCGCTTGGCGAAAGTGCAGCCGCTATC
Organism: Candidatus Brocadiia bacterium; assembly: GCA_050015075.1. GTDB lineage: Bacteria > Planctomycetota > Brocadiia > CAIUPP01 > CAIUPP01 > JBEKCB01. The sequence continues at coordinate 446 of JBEKCB010000051.1, forward strand.
GGGCGCGTCCATCGCGATGATCCCGCGCTGGGCCTGGAGCATGCGTTTCGTCTCGCGCCCCTTCGGGTGGACGAGCAGCATGTCGGGCGTAAACGAGATCTGGTCGTCGTCGAAGCCGGACGTGTGGCCGCCGCCCCAGGTCTTGAACAGGACCAACTTGAAGCAATCCCAGTCGCTGCCGTCGCCCAGCGGGATTCCATACGCCGTCCCTTCGGCAGGCAGCGTGCACGTGAGCGCCCACGTCCCGCAACTATAGAGCATGGGACCCTGGTTCTCGACGAAATTCTCGACCTCGACGCAGTTCTCGCCCGCGACGCGAACCGTGATGCCGCGCTTCGTATTGAACACCGGGTCCGCCGCGGAAACGACGGTCACCGAATCGCCCCGGACCTGCGCGCTGCATTTTCCGTTATCGGCGCGATAGCCGTCTTCGCTCTCGTCGGCGCCGGGGCGCGTGGGCCAGACGCGGTGGCCGCCCATGAGCTTCCAGTCGCCGCGGCCGAGGCCCTGCCGGTCCCAGTAGAGCAGGTTGCGGCCCTTCGGCTTGCCGAAGAACGCGATGCGCGGGCCTGCGTCGGTGACGATGGACATCTTCAGCGCGCGCGTGGCCAGCGTAATGACCGCGTGCCCCTCGAACGAACCTTTGCCGATGCGGACGGAAGTTTTCGACATGTGGCGCTCCATCTGTAATAGCAGCCGCTTACCGGCCTGCTTTGGATTTCGGGCCGAATCGGGCGACCCATTGAGGCGTGCTCAGGCCGCCCCAACTGTCGGGATCGTAGTTGGCTTCAAAGATCCTCCGCAGCGTCGCGTCATAGGGCGCCAGGGCGCTCCAAAGCAGGCCCGGCGACTTGGCCCATCGGCGGTCGGGCTTGCCGCCGTCTATCCGCTGGAATCTTGCGCCCTTCACTTTTTTGTTCCACATGAAGTCGCGGTTGGTGGCGATGAGGCGCGCGATGTCCTCTTTCGTGAAGACCAGGCCGTGTTCGTACGCCGCGACGATCGCGGTCGTGTCAATCGTGTAGTACCCGCCGTTCGGGTGCACGCCGACCCAGTGCTTGATCGAGCCGTCCGGGTTGGTGTCCCACGGCACGTTCGCGTCCCAGTAGTTCCAGACGAAATACCTGCCGTCGTCGCGGAGCTTCATGTGAGACTTCATCGTCCGGAACCACATCTCGGCGCGCTCGCGGTAGATGGGCTTGCGCGTCACGTCGTACATGGCCAGCATCCAGAGGGCGATGAAGTTTTCCTTGTTCGCCGGCAGGGAATTGCCGTCCGTTTTTCTTCGTTTGTATCCGTCGAGTTCGGTCCACTTGAGGGTCTTCGGGTCCAGCCCGAAGGGCGGGACGACCCAGATGCCGCCTGCCTTCGCCTTGCGCCAGGCGCCGCGGGAATTCCATTTCTCGAACATGTTTTCGGCGAGCCGCAGGTACTCCGCGGCTTTGCGCCCGTACACTTTCTTCAGGGCGGGCGTCTTGAGAATCTCACCGGCCATCAGCACCATGGGGCGAAGGAACATCGCATCGCCCAGCTCGGTGTCCGTGTAGCGCAGCTTCATTCCGGGAGGAAGGTACTCGAGGACGTCGGCATCCTCGAACCTGGGCCAGCCGATGAAGCCGTCCGGCTCCTTGAGGCCGCGCCGGACGACGGCGTCGCCCCAGTCCAGTTGCCGGTCGAGCCACTCGCGGTCGCGCGTGGCCATGAAGCCGTGGTAGAACCCATTGAGGAACGGAGCGACGCGCCAGCCGATCTGCTCGCCCATTTCCACGTCGCAGGGGCGGTTGGTCTTGCTGAGGATATTCTGCTGCCAGCGGCGCATCCAGTCGGCGGCGCGGGCGGGGGCCAGGCGGGCGGGCCCTCCGGTTTTCACGGCCTTCGTCCTGCCCTTGGCGGATGGACTCATCGGGATTTCCCTTTCTCGCTCGATCCTGCGCGACTTATTGCGCGGCTTTGGGCTTTGGGCCGAAGCGGGCGATCCATTCCGGCGTGCCGCTCATGCCGCCCCAGTCGCCCGGGTTATTGTTGGCTTCAAAAATCTTCCGCAGCGTCGGATCGTAGGGCGCGAAGCCTTCCCAGAGCACGCCCGGCGAGTCCGCCCAATGCGGGTCGGGCTTGCCGCCGTCAATCCGCTGGAATTTCGCGTTCTTGATTTGCTGGTTCCACATGAAGTCGCGGTTCGTGGCGATGAGGCGGGCGATATCCTCTTTCGTGAAGACCAGGCCGTGTTCGTACGCCAACGCGATCGCCCCGGTATCCACTCCGTAATACCCGCCGTTCGGGTGAACGCCGACCCAGTGCTTGAGAGAGCCGTCCGCGTTGTGGTCCCACGGCACGTTCGCGTCCCAGTAGTTCCAGACGAAGTACTTGCCGTCCTCCCGGAGCTTCATGTGAGATCGCATCACCTGGAACCACTTCTCGGCCCGTTCCTTGTAGATGGGTTTGTGCGTCACGTCGTACATGGCGAGCATCCACTCGGAGATGATGTTCTCCTTGTTGTCCGGCAGGGAGTTGCCGTCCGTGTGCCTCAGTTCATACCCCGCGGTCCACTTGCCGGCCTTCGGGTCGAACCCGAAGGGCGGAACGACCCAGGCGCCGCCCTCCTTGGTATCGCGCCAGGCGCCGCGCGATTCCCATTTCTCGAAGGTCCGTTCGGCCAGCTTGAGGTATTCCTCCGCCTTGGCGCCGTACTTGGCCTTCAGGGCCGGCGTCTTGAGGATCTCGCCGGCCATCAGCACCACCGGGCGGAAGAACATCGCATCGCCGACCTCCACGTCCGTGTAGCGCATCCTCTCGCCGGGCGGAAGGTAATCGAGGACGTCGGCGTTCTCGTCCTTGGGCCAGCCGATGTAGCCGTCCGGCTCTTTCACGCCGCGCTTGACGACGGAGTCGGTCCAGTCTATCAGCCGGTCCACCCATTCGTGCTCGCCCGTGGCCATGTAGCCGTAGTAGTATGCATTCAGGAACGGGCTGACCAGCCAGCCGATCTGCTCGCCCACTTCCTTGTCGCAATAGCGGACGTTGGAGCTGTCGCGCTTGATATTCTGCCTCCAACGCTGCATCCAATCTTTGACGACCGCCGGGTCCATGGGCGGCCCCGCTAGCTCCTGGGCGACGGCAAGCCCCGACGGGAGAATACACGCCAGCACCAGGACGCACGCCGCGCCGCCATGCAATCTACCTGACATATCAGCCCTTTCAAAAGCGCTACTAGTGTGCTGCCTCGAGAATAACATACGTCTGTCTACCCAGCGACATGCCGTTCTGCCCTGAGCTCACGGCCGAAGGGCTGCTCGTAGTGTGCCCGTCAGGGCATACGAAATAGCGCCTGACGCCGCCACTACAAGCGGCCGTAGCGGGCGACCCATTCCGGCGTGCTGCTCAGGCCGCCCCAACCGCCCGGATCATGGTTGGCTTCAAAAATCTTCCGCAGCGTCGGGTCGTAGGGCGCCAGGGCGAGCCAGAGTTCGCCCGGCCCGTTCGCCCATCGCGGGTCGGGCTTTTCGCCGTCGATCCGCTGAAACTTTGCGTTCTTGACTTGCTGGTTCCACATGAAGTCGCGGTCCGTGGCGATGAGGCGGGCGATGTCCTCCTTCGTGAAGACCAGGCCATGCTCGTACGCGGCCACGATCGCCGACACGTCGCTCGAGTAGTACCCGCCGTTCGGATGCACGCCCACCCAGTGCCGGGTGGTGCCATCGGCCTTGTAGTCCCACGGCCCGGCCGGTTCCCAGTAGTTCCAGACGAAATACTTGCCGTCATCGCGGAGCTTCATGCGGGACTTCATGATGCGCATCCACTTCTCGACGCGTTCCAGGTAGACGGGTTTCTTCGTCACGTCGTACATGGCCAGGAGCCAGCCGGCGATGAGGCTTTCCTTGTTATCCGGCTCCGAGAAGCCGTCCGTCTTTCTGCGCGCGTAGCCCTCGGTCCACTTGCCGGTGGTCTTGTCAATCCCGAAGGGCGGGACGACCCAGAGGCCGCCTTCCTTCGTCTCGCGCCAGGCGTCGCGCGAGTCCCATTTCTCGAACGTCCGTTCGGAAAGCCGGAGGTACTCTTCGGCCTTGGCGCCGTACTCCTTCTTCAGGGCGGGCGTCTTGAGAATCTCGCCGGCCATCAGCACCAGCGGGCGAAGGAACATCGCCTCGCCCAGCTCGCTGTCCTCGATGGCGCGGGGGCCTTCGCCCTTGGGCCAGCCGATGTAGCCGTCCGGCTCTTTGACGCCGCGCTTGATGACGGCGTCGCCCCAATGGATCAGCCGGTCCACCCACTCGCGTTCGCCCGTGGCCATGTAGCCGTAGTAGAACCCGTTGAGGAACGGGCTGACCAGCCAGCCGAGTTCCTCGCCCATTTCCTTGTCGCAATAGGGGTTCTTGGCGCTGTCGCTGAGGATGTTCTCCTTCCAACGGCGCATCCAGTCCCGGGCGAGCGCCGGGTCCATGTTCGCGCCGGCCTGAGCGGCCGCTCCTGCTGCCGCGTCCTTCGTCTGGCCCTGGGCGATGGAAACGCCGGATGGAAGAACGCAGGCGAGGAGCAGTCCGATCCCTGTCGCCGCAAGCGATCCGCACGTTGCGCCGCCATGCAATCTAAGTGACATATCGGCCCTTTCAAAAGCGCTGCAAGGACGATGCTCGCCTACTGACCGGCTTTGGACTTCGAGCCGAAGCGGGCGACCCATTGCGGCGTGGTGCTCAGTCCAGCCCAACTGGTCGGATCATGGTTGGCCTCAAAAATCTTCCGCAGCGTCGGGTCAAAGGGCGCCAAAGCGCCCCAGAGCATCCCCGGCGACGCGGCCGGGTCGGACTTTTCGCCGTCAATCCGCTGAAATTTCGCGTTCTTGATCTGCTGGTTCCACATGAAGTCGCGGTTGGTGGCGATGAGGCGGGCGATGTCCTCTTGAGTGAAGACCAGGCCGTGCTCGTAGGCATCGGCGATCCCTTCCACGTCAACCTGGTAGTACCGGCCGCGCGGGTGCACGCCCGTCCAGTGCTTAAGAGAGCCATCCGCTTTGTGGTCCCATGGCCCGCCCGGATCCCAGTAGTCCCAGACGAAGTATTTGCCGTTCTCCCGGAGCTTCATGCGGGACTTCATCACGCGAAACCACTTCTCGGCCCGTTCCCGGTAGATGGATTTGTGCGTCACGTCGTACATGGCGATCATCCACTGGGCGATGAAGTTTTGCTTGTTATCCGGCAGGGAGAAGCCCTCCTTCTTCCTTTGCTCGTACTCCTCAGTCCACTTTCCGGTCTTCCGGTCAAACCCGAAGAGCGGCACGACCCACAGGCCGCCTTCCTTCGTCTCGCGCCAGGCGCCGCGCGAATCCCATTTCTCGAACATCTGTTCGGAAAGCTTAATGTATTCCTCGGCCTTGGCGCCGTACTCTTTCTTCAGGGCGGGCGTCTTGAGTATTTCGCCGGCCATCAGCACCATGGGGCGAAGGAACAGCGCATCGCCCATCTCGTTGTCCGTGTACTGGTGCTTCACGGAGTCGGTCTCCGCGCCGTCTTCCTTGGGCCAGCCGATGTAGCCGTCCGGCTCCTTCACGCTGCGCTTGAGGACGGAGTCGGCCCAGTCGAACAGCCGGTCCACCCACTCGCGATCGCCGGTGGCCATGTAGCCGTAGTAGAACCCGTTCAGGAACGGGCTGACTACGTCGGCGATCTGCTCACCCATTGCCGTGTCGCAATAGCGGTGCTTCCGGCTCTCGTCGAGGATGCTCTGCTTCCAACGGCTCAGCCACTCCTTGGCGAGCGCCGGGTCCATGTTCGCGCCGGCCTGAACGGCCGCTCCTGCTGCGGCGTCCTTCGCCTGGCCCTGGGCGATGGAAACGCCGGACGGAAGAATCCACGCCAACGCCATGACGCACGCCGCGCCGCGATACAATCTACGTGACATATCGGCCCTTTCAGCGCAGAACAGATGGTTGCTTACTGACCGGCTTCGGACCTTCGGCCGTAGCGGGCGACCCATGCAGGCGTGCCAAGGCCGCCCCAATCACCGGGATCATGGTTGGCTTCGAAAATCTTCCGCAGCGTCGGGTCATAGGGCGCCAGGGCCTCCCAGAGCACGCCCGGCGTAAGGTCCCGGACGGGCGGTTCGCCGTCTATCCGCTGGAATTTCGCGTCCTTGATTTGCTGGTTCCACATGAAGTCCCGGTTGGTGGCGATGAGCCGCGTGATGTCCTCCTTGGTGAAGACCAGGCCATGCTCGTACGCCGTCACGATCCCTTCGACGTCAATCCCGTAGTACCCGCCGTTCGGGTGCACGCCCACCCACTGGCCGTACCTCAGCGAGCCGTTCGCCTGGAAGTCCCACGGCCCGCCCACGTCCCAGTAGTTCCAGACGAAATACTTGCCGTTGTCGCGGAGCTTCATGCGGGACTTCATCAAGCGCCACCACTTCTCGGCGCGTTCCTTGTAAACGGGTTTATGGGTCACGTCGTACATACCGATGATCCATATGGCGATGATGTTTTCCTTGTTCGCCGGGTGAGAGACGCCGCCTTTGTCTCTCTCTGCATATCCGGCGGTAAACTTGCCGGTCTTGGGATCGAGCCCGAAGGGCGGATCAATCCACAGGCCGCCTCCCTTCGTCTCGCGCCAGGCGCCGCGCGAATCCCACTTCTCGAACATCTGCTCGGAAAGCCGGATATATTCCTCCGCCTTGGCGCCGTAATCTTTCTTCAGGGCGGGCGTTTTGAGAATCTCGCCGGCCATCAGCACCAGCGGGCGCAGGAACATCGCCTCGCCCAGCTCGCTGTCCGTGATGCTGTCGGCGCCCTCCACGCCGGCCTGGCGCTGCTCGTCCGGAAAGCTCTTGGGCCAGCCGATATACCCGTCCGGCTCCTTCACGCCGCGCTTGACGATGGAATCGCCCCAATCGAACAGCCGGTCCACCCATTCGCGGTCGCCGGTGGCCAGGTAGCCGTCGTAGAGCCCGTTCAGGACCGGACTGACCAGCCAGCCGAGTTCCTCGCCCATTTCCCGGTCGCAAGAGCGGTCGCGGTACTCGCGGAGGATGTTCTGCTTCCAACGCCGCATCCAATCGGCGGCGAGCGCCGGATCCATAGTCTCCGCCGGCTGAATCGCGGCTCCGGTCGCCGCATCCTTTGTCTGGCCCTGGGCAATGGAAACGCCGGACGGAAGAACCCACGCGATGAGCAGGACGCAGACCGCCCCGCCATGCAGTCTATGCGACATGTCAGTCCTCCCGAAAGCGCTGCAGGGACGATGTCCGATTACTGGCCGGCTTTGGCCTTCGGGCCGAAGCGGGCGACATATTCCGGCGTGCCCATTCCGCCCCAACTGCCCGGATTGAAGTTCGCCACGAGAATCTTCCACAGCGTCGGGTCATAGGGCGCCAGGGCGTCCCAGAGCACGCCGGGCGAATCGTAATGCGGGTCGGGCGGTTCGCCGTCAATCCGCCGGAACTTCGCATGCTCGACCTGGTGGTTCCACATGAAGTCGCGGTTCGTGGCGATCAGGCGGGCGATATCCTCTTTCGTGAAGACCAAGCCATGCTCGTAGGCGTCCACGATCCCGCCGACGTCGCACGAGTAGTACCCGCCGTTCGGATGGACGCCCACCCAGTGTTTGGTGCTGCCGTCGGCGTTGTAATCCCACGGCCCGGCCGGATCCCAGTAGTCCCAGACGAAATACTTGCCGTTGTCCCGGAGCCGCATGCGGGACTTCATCACGCGGAACCACTTCTCGGCGCGGTCCTTGTAGATGGGTTTGTGCGTCACGTCGTACATGGCCAGGAGCCACTCGGCGATGAAGTTCTGCATGTTGTCCGGCCGCGAGAAACCTTCCTTGTTTCTCAGTTCATATCCGGCGGTCCACTGGTTGGTCTTCTGGTCAATCGCGAAAGGCGGCAGGACCCAGACGCCGCCTTCCTTCGTCTCGTGCCAGGCGCCGCGCGAATCCCATTTGTCGAACATCTGTTCGGAAAGCTTGATGTATCCCTCGGCCTTGGCGCCGTATTCCTTCTTCAGGGCGGGCGTCTTGAGAATCTCGCCGGACATCAGCACGATGGGGCGGAAGAACATCGCCTCGCCCAGCGTGTCGTCCGAGTAGCGGTCCACGATGGCGCCGGTGTGCGCGGCGCCGCCGAACCGGGGCCAGCCGAGATACCCGTCCGGCCCCTTCAGGCCGCGCTTGATGACGGAGTCGGACCAGTCTATCAGCCGGTCCACCCACGCGCGGTCGCCCGTGGCCAGGTAGCCGTAGTAGTACGCGTTCAGGAACGGGCTGACCATCCAGCCGCACTCCTCGCCCATTTCCTTGTCGCAGAAGCGGGTGTTGCTGTCGCTGACGACGTTCGCCTTCCAGCGCTGCATCCAATCCTTGCAGGTCGCCGCATCCAGGCTTGGCTGAAAGGCCGCTCCGGTTTTCTCGTCCTTCGCCTGGTCCTGGGCGATGGAAACGCCGGATGGAAGAACCCACGCGAGGAACAATCCCATCCCGATCGCCGCAAGCCGTCCGCGCATCGCGCCGCCATGCAATCCGGGTGGCATATCGGTCCTTTCAAAAGCGCCGCAAGGGCGGTAACCCATAAACAACATACATAAATCCAGCCCGCGTCATGCCGCTCGTAGTGTGCTCGTCAGGGCATACGAAATAGCGCCTGACGGCGCCACTACAAGCAGCGTGTGAGATTCCTCGCTTCGCTCGGAATGACACATTTTATGCAACTGATTTCCGGGGCGCCACGCCGGGACGATGCTCGCTCACTGAGCGGACTTGGACTTCGGGCCGAAGCGAAGGACCCATTCCGGCGCGTCCATGCCGCCCCAACCGCCCGGATCAAAGCTCGCCACGAAAATCTTCCACAGCGTCGGGTCATAGGGCGCCAGCGCGCCCCAGAGCACCCCTGGCGTATTCGGGTAATTCGGGTCGGGCGGCTCGCCGTCAATCCGCTGGAATTTCGCGTGCTCGACCTGGTGGTTCCACATGAAGTCCCGGTTGGTGGCGATGAGGCGCGCGATCTCCTCTTTCGTGAAGACCAGGCCGTGCTCGTACGCGTCCACGATGCCGCCGACGTCAACGCTGTAGTATCCGCCGTTGGGATGGACGCCTTGCCAGAGCTTCAGAGAGCCGTCCGGCTTATGATCCCACGGACCGGCCGGGTCCCAGTAGTTCCAGACGAAATACTTTCCGTCATCCCGGAGCCGCATGCGCGACTTCATCACGCGCCACCACATCTCGGCGCGCTCGCGGTAGATCGGTTCGTGCGTCGCGTCGTACATGGCGAGGATCCACTCGCCGATGAGGTTCTGCATGTTGTTGGGCACAGTGAAGCAGTCGTTGCTCTTCGGCAGGTACCCCCACTGTGTCGTCTCGCGGATGATGCCGAAAACCGGGACGACCCACACGCCGCCTTCCTTGACCTCGCGCCAGGCGCCGCGCTTATTCCATTTTTCGAACAACTTCCCGGAGAGCTGGAGGTACTCGCGGGCCTTTGCCCCGTACTTCTCTTGCAGGGCCGGCGTCTTTAGAATTTCGGCGGCCATTTTGACCATGGGAGCGAGCATCATCGCCTCGCCCAGCTCGTTATCGGTGTGATAGATCTCCTCGGCGTCGTTGCTGAGGCCCAGGATCTCCCACGGCCACCCGATGTATCCATCCGGCTCCTTCACGCCGCGTTTGATCACGGCGTCGCTCCAGTCAATCAGGCGGTCAATCCACTCGCGGTCGCCCGTGGCCATGTAGCCGTAGTAATACGCGTTCAGGAACGGACTGACGCGCCAGCCGATTCCCTCGCCCATTTCCTTGTCGCAAAAGCGCTGGTTGCTGTCGCTGACGACGTTCGGCTTCCAGCGCTGCAGCCAATCCTTGCAGGTCGCCGCGTCCAAGCTCGGCTGAAAAGCCGCTCCGCTTTTCTCATCCTTCGCCTGGCCCTGGGCGGTGGAAACGCCGGATGGAAGGACCCATGCGAGGACCAATCCCATCCCGATCGCGGCCAGCCGTCCGCGCGCCGCGCTGCGATGCAATCCATGTGACATATTGGCCCTTTCAGAAGCGCTGCAGGAACGACGAAGCTTTCCTGGGTCTCGAATCCCGGCGCCAAGATTACTGCAAGGCCGCGGGGAAGTCAACACGCCGCCGGACCGCGCAACCGGCGTCAATCGCGCGCGAGAGCGGCGTCGAAATATGCGGCGATCTTCGGCGAGAGCTTCGGGATATTCACCGGGATCCCGCCATGCCGCAGCGAATGCGCCGCCATGCAGCCGGCGGCGACGCTGTACCGGGCCGCCACCGGTGACGTGGTCACTTTCTTCCCGAACCGCACGTGCTCGATGAACTCCGCGACGATGCTCAAATCGGAGCCGCCATGGCTGCCGCTCAGGGGCGGCAGGTAGAATTGCTCGTCGCCGAACGGGTTGCAATGCGTGCGGCGGTTCCAGAGTTTGATGCAGTCCTCCGTCACGTTCTCGATGCGGCCCTCCGTCCCGATGATCGTGTAGTTGCGCCATCCGTCCGGCGTGAAGTGGCACTGCTGGTAGGAGGCGAACACGCCGTTGTCGAGCTGCATGAGCATCATGCTGACGTCCTCGACGTCAATCACCGGGTTCAGCCCCTTCTGCGAGAGCGGCGGCCAGTTCTCCATGCGCCACGACGCGTCGCCGCGTTCCTTCGGCGAGTGGCGGTCCTTGATCCGATCGTACAGCACCAGCCCGCCGAGCGCGTTCACGCGCGCGGTGTAACCCCCGCAGAGCCAATGCAATACGTCAATGTCGTGCGCGCCTTTCTGCAGCAGCAGGCTGGTGCTTTTGCTCCGATCGGCGTGCCAGTCCTTGAAGAAAGCGTCGCCGCCGTACCCGACGAAGTGGCGGCACCAGCCGGCCTTCACCTGCCCGATGGCGCCGTCCAGGATCAGCTCGCGCATCTTGCGGATCAGCCTCATGTGCCGCATGTTGTGGCCCAGGTACAGCTTCAACTTCCGCTCGAACGCGGTCCGGAGAATCCGGTCGCAGCCGCGGACGGTGATCGCCATCGGCTTTTCCAAGTACACCGCCTTGCCCGCTTTCAGCGCGGCGACGGCGTGCTCCTCGTGGAGGAAGTCCGGCGAAGTGACGAAGACTGCGCCGATGTCTTTCAACGCGAGCAGGCGCCGGTAATCGTCGGTCACGAAAACGTCCGGCCCGAAATCGAGCTTGAACCGCGCCAGCGCCGCCGGATTGGTGTCGGCCCCCGCGACGACGCGGACGCCGTCCTCCGGATGATGCGCGTTGCGCGCCAGGGCGCCCCGGCCGCCAGCGCCGATGACGCCGATCCTCAGTTCCTTCGTCGCGGGCATGTCAGTTTCCTTTCGAGATCATGGAATGCCGTATCTTGACAACGCGGGCCGCTCCGGTCAAGCACGGTTCGGCGGGCTTTCATCACCGGCCGGCGGCTTCGGACAGGATGCGGAGGAATTCGGGTTTCGGATGCCCGCCGCAGCGCTCGGCGGCGAGCGCGTCGGACAGGGCGCGCGCGTGGTCCTTCACCGTGTGATAGGCGATGGCCCGGTTCAAGTACGCGGCGGCGTAGTCCGGATTGATCGCGATGGCCCGCGTGTAATCGGCAATCGCCTCGGCGGTGCGCCCGATCTCCATCCAGGCGTTGCCGCGATTGAAGAACGCCAGCGCGTAGCCGGGCTCAAGGGCGACGGCCTCGTCGAAGTCCTCGAAGGCGCGCCGGCGCAACTCGGACTGCGCCTGGCCCGTCTGCGCGGCGGCCAATTGCATGAAGGCCAGCGCGCGGTTTCCATACGCCTGCGCGAAAGTCGGCCGCAGCCGGATCGCCTGCCCGTAGCCGTCAATGGCCTGCTGCAGCCGGCCCAGGCTCGCGGCGGCCTTGGCGCGGTCGTAGTACGCATCGGGGCTCGGGTCCAGCTCGACGACCTTATCGTAGTCCTGCATCGCGGCCGCGCCCTGGCCGCGGGCCAGGCGCAGCAGCGCGCGGTGGGCGTACGCCTCGGCCTGCTGCGGTTGCAAGGCCAGGGCCTTCTCGCAGCACCGTTCCGCCTCGTCGAGGAGCGCGGCCGAGTCCGCTCCGGGCGTCGCCGCCTCCCGGACGAGCAAGCCGGCCAGGTTGCCGTACGCCATCCACGCCTTCGGATTCTTCGCCAGCGTGTCGCGCCAGAGCGCTTCCTCGTCATGGTAGATGCGCGTCTGCCGGAAGGTGAGAACGGCGCAGGCCAGGACCAGCGCGCCGGCCGCCGCCATCGCAACCGTCCGCCCAGCGCCGGGCCGCTCCATGACCCAGGCCAGCAATCCTGCCACCAGCGAGACCACGCCGATCAGCGCCGTGTATTGCCAGTGGTCCGCGACCAGCGAGTAGCGCATGAAGTAGATGTCCAGGAAACCCAGCACCGGCAGCAGCGCCAGCACGAAGTACCCGAGCGCGAAGAGCAGCGGCCGGCCCCAAGTTCGCCGGAATGCCGCGAAGAGGAACAGCATCGCGAGGAACAGCAGGCCGGGGACGAATGCCGGGAGCGAAGCGGACGTAGTCCAGCGCGGATAGCAGAAGCAGAGGTTCGCCGGCAGCAGCGCCTTGTACAGGTAGAACCAGACCGCCCAGCCCGCGCCCGCCGCGCGCGCGGCCAGGCTGTCGGTGCGGACCACTTCTCCCGCGATGTCGCTTTGGTATTGGTACCAGACGGTCACCAGTCCCAGCGCCAGCGACAGCGCGAAGAACGGGACCGTCCGGAGCAGGTCCCGCGCCGCAACTTTCCCTCGCCGCCACCACGCGCAGAGAAGCAGCACCGCCGGCAGCATCACTACCGAGGTCTTCGCCAGCAAGGCCAGTAGGAACAGGCCAATAGATAGCAAGTAATGCGGATTGCGGATTGCGGATTGTGAACTGCCGTCCGTCGTGACCGTCGTGTCGTCGTCGTGGGAACAGCCGTCCTCAAAACGCAGATACGCCAGGATGCTCGCCAGGTAGAACACCATCGGCAGGGTGTTCTTGCGCTCGGTGATCCACGCCACCGACTCGACCGCCACCGGGTGCACCGCAAAGAGCAGCCCCGCCAGCCACGCGCCGGGAACCTTGAGCCGCAGAAGCACGCGCCAGAGCAGCACCGCGCTCGCCGCGTGCAGCAGCACGTTGACCAGATGGTAGCCGAGCGCGCTCGGCCCCCACAAATGCCACAAACGCCACTCGAACCAGAGCATGCTGGAGGTCAGCGGGAAGTAGTCCGGCGGCTGCGTGGTGAACCAGAAACGGTACAGGCCGTCGGGGGCATGGATGAGCGGGTTCTCGGTCAGGAACTTGTCATCATCCCAGATGAACCCGGCGTGGAAAACCGGCCAGTAGGCGAGCAGCGCCGCCACGATAATCAGTGCGGCCGGAAGGAATCGCCGTGCGGCGCGCGGGCGCTCCGGGACCTGGCTCATGCGCCCCATTCTGACCGCGCAGCCCGGTCGCGTCAAGCGATTGCCCGCCGCCCCGGCGGACCGGAGGGGGATATCAGGTCCATGCGTCCGCCGCAACGGAGAGCCGCATAAGTAAAGTCGCACCACTAAGTTGTCGAGAGCACCGACTAGGTACTTATCGTACCTAGCTGCGGATCAAGGCCACTCGGAGTCGAGCCTCGGGATTCCGGGTGTAGCGATGTCACTTGCGGAGGTGCAGGCAACGCGCCTCTCGCCGCTTCGCAACAGTTGCCGAGAGCAGCCGACTAGATACGTATCGTATCTAGTGGACGACCAAGGCTGCTCGGAGTCGAGCCTCGGGATTCCGGGTGTAGCGATGTCACTTGCGGAGGTGCAGGCAAAGGGCCTGTCGCCGCTTCGCAACAGTTGCCGAGAGCAGCCGACTAGATACGTATCGTACCTAGTGGACGACCAAGGCTGCTCGGAGTCGAGCCTCGGGATTCCGAACGTAGCAATGTCACTTGCGGAGGCGCAGGCAAAGGGCCGCTCGCCGCTTCGCAACAGTTGCCGAGAGCAGCCGACTAGATACGTATCGTACCTAGTGGACGACCAAGGCTGCTCGGAGTCGAGCCTCGGGATTCCGGGTGTAGCGATGTCACTTGCGGAGGTGCAGGCAAAGGGCCTGTCGCCGCTTCGCAACAGTTGCCGAGAGCAGCCGACTAGATACGTATCGTACCTAGTGGACGACCAAGGCTGCTCGGAGTCAAGCCTCGGGATTCCGGGTACGTCCATGCCACTGGCGCAGGCGCGGGCGAAGGGCCCGTCGCCGGCTCATGGCAGAACACGAAGTTCCCCGGGACATTTATTTGCGGCGTTTAATACGCGCCCAGGGTCTTCGCCAGGTCGGTGATCCGGCAGAAGTCTTTCAGGCTGACCGTCGCAGGGACGGAGTGGTCGGAGGAGAAGATGTAGCCGCCGTTCCGCATGACGACGGGAAGAACGCGCCGCATCTCCGCCTCGATCTGGTCGGGCTTATCCCAGAGGACGGCGTTGATGCCGCCATGGAGGACGAGCTTGTCGCCGAACTTCTTCTTGAGCGCGATGGGGTCCATGCCCGCCTTGACTTCCAGCGGGTTGAGCGCGTCGAGGCCGATTCCCACCAGCTCCGGCACGAAGGGGTTGACGTCGCCGCAGGAGTGCAGGTGCGCCTTGACGCCGTGGGCGTGGGCCCATTCGATGGCGCGCTGATGCACCGGCTTGAGCAGCTCGCGGTAGGTGCGCAGGGAGAAGAACTGGTTGTGCTTGTAGCCCATGTCGTCGCACCAGAAGATGGCGTCGAACTGGTACCCGGCATCCCAGATCATCTGAAAGAGCGCGAGGTGCACGTCGAGGGCATGGTTGAACATTTCCACGCACCATTCCGGGTCCTCGGCCAGCGCCATCAGGACGCGCTCGGTGCCGACGGCCCAGGAATGCGTCGTGTCGAAGCCGAACCAGAGGCTGGCGTTGAGCCAGTAGCCTTTCTCGCGCCAGATCGGGTAGTTCTTCTTGAGGCGGTCCCAGTTGATCCGGTCGCGGTCGGGGGTCATGCGTTTCTTGGCTTTGGCCCACGCGGCGCGGTCCACGATGGTGAAGTCGAGGAACTGCGGCGTGGAAACGACGCCCTTCCAGTTCTTCACGGTGAGGCCCCAGGGCGTGGTGCGGACCTGGTATTCGTCGGTCTCTTCGAGGACCTTCTCCGGATAGCGCGGGCTGTTGTCCGCGCCGATGCCGATGACGTGGTCAATGCCGAAGAAGTCCACGAAGTCCGTTTCCTTCGGCATGCCTTCGCGCTGCCAGCGCGCGATGGTTGAACTCCACGGCTCGTCAATGATCGGCACGCGGTCCGCGTCGCGGTGCTCGAACATGCGCTTGAAACGTTCGCGGGAGGTCAGTTCTTTCATGGTGCCCGCCTTAATCCAGAGCCAGGCGTCGGAGTTGCCGGCGCGAAGCGCTCAGCGCCAGCGGCGACCGTGTCCCCAGCCGCCCCAGGGATGACCCGGACCGATCCAAACCGGGCCGACGCCGATCGCCCAGCGGCCGCCGATCCAGACCCATCCGGTCGGACCCCAATTCCAGTAGCCGTCGTTCCAGTAATAGTCCGGACCGGGGCTGGGCGGCATCGCTTCCACGGGCGGAGGCGGCGGGTCGTACGGAGCGGCGGCCATCGGCGCCTGCGGTTGCGCCGGGGGCGCTGCGGGCTGCGCGGCGGCGGCTTCCGCACCCGGCGCGGCATGGGTAGCGGTCAGCGCGGCAGGCGGCATCTTCGCCAGGTCGGGCGGCAGGTTCTGCGCCGCGACCGCCGCCCACGGGCCGTAAAGCGATTTCGCGGTGAACCACTGGTTCGCGATCAGCGCGTAGTACTGGTTGGCCCTCAAGTCCAGGAAGATGGGGTCGTCCGTGTTCTTGACTTGAAGGAGGTTCGCGCCCTCGACCGGGAACAGTTGCGGCGGGCCGTCGGTCTGGATCAGGTCCATGGGGACGGTGCTGACGCGGATGGCGGGCGGCATCTTGGGTTGCGGAATGCCCGGCTCCGGCCGCATCAGATCCACCATCCGGGTGGCGGCGGCGGCCTCACGGGCCTGCGCCAGGATCGGCGGCGGGTTGTCCAGGTACGTCCACGGCCCTTCGATCGCCGGGGCGCCATACCAGGAGTCCAGCGCCGTCAGGAAGAACTGCGGCCCTACCTTGATGATGAGCGCCCGCGTATTGGTGACGCGCTCGGCGTCCACGCCGGCCATGGGCTTGAGCACCGGCTGCCCGTCCACCAGAACGAGGATCGTCGGGGTCGTCACGAAGAGGATGCCCGGCGCCGCGTTCGCCGCGCCCGAGCCGAGCGCGGCCTTCACGTCCGCCGAGAGGGCGAAGGAGGCCTCTAGCGCGTCGAGCGGAATCGTCCTCGCGCCGGCCGGCGCGAGTTTGCGGAAGCCTTCGAGGTATTGGGCGTCCTTTTCGGGCGCGGTGGCGAACGACACCTTGGTGACATGGAAATCGTGGAAGGTCATGGTCCGATCGGCCTTGTTCAGTTCCGCGGCGGCGGTCAGCGACGCCACTCCGTAGATCGGCTCGCTGGCCGCGACGGACACCGCCGCCTGGCCGGAGATCTGATCGCCGGTCCATTTCTGAATATTCGGCTGGTACATCGTCAGGGTGGCTGCGCCTTCCGGGATGGAGCGCGGCCAGGTCAGGCCCTGATTGGCCGGGGCCGGCTCATTCGCCGGCGCGGGAGCAGCGGCAGGAGCGGGAGCGGCGGCTGCGGGTGCGGCAGGAGCGGCGGCAGGCGCCGCGGCCGACGGCGAGGACGCCGGAACGGGCTCGCTGATGATCTTGCCCACCTGCGCCCGCTGCGGAAGTCCCCTGCATGTTTTCGCGATGACGGACCGCATCAGTTGAGCCAGGTTCTGCTCCAGGGCCGAGCCCGCCACGCCGCCGCCCAGGGCGCCGGCCACGCCGCCGATGATCGCCCCGTTCGTATGCCCGATGGCCGATCCCAGCAATATGCCGCCGGTCGCGCCCACCACGGCTCCGCCTAAAGTGGCCAGCCCGCTCTTCAGCGAGCCTGTCCCTTCGCCGGCCCAGAGCAGCATGCCGGTCTGCACGTCCAGCATCTTGGCGGTTATGGAGATATCCTCTCCGTTCTGCGTCACGTAGCCGGGGCGCTGCCGAACCTCCCAATGGCCGGGTTCCCACACCCAGCCGCCGTAGTAGTCCGGGCGCCAGTGTCCGCGGACCCAGTATGACTCGGAGCTGGGCGGGACCATGTAGGTGCTCGGCGTGCTGACGTTGACGACGACGACAGCGGAGACGTTACGGATGGCGAGCTTCGCGCGCATCTCCGGGCTGGTGATGCCGGATTCGTTCTGGAACGCGGCCTCGTTGATCAGGTCCGCGAGGTTGGCGCGGTCAACTACGTCGTAGCCTTTCTGAAGGACCTGCATGGCGAACAGGTCGGCGATCTCCTGCTGCTGCCCCGGGTTGCCGGCGTTCATCGAGATGAGCACTGCGACTCTGCCGACGGTATTGAAGTCGTAGTCGGGCTTGACGAAACTCGTGCCCGAGGAACACGCCGTCAGCGCGCCCAAAAGCCCGCAGAGTGCGACAATCGCCCACGTCCTGAACTTCTTCACGACACTCTCCTCTCGCGAATTGACCAACGATTCCCGCCCCATGGCGGGTGTAATTTACCACTTCCCGGCGAATGTCGTCAAGGTAACATGCCTGCACCACTCCCGTTTCCGATGTGGTAGAATGTCGAACGGCTCGTGGAACTTTTGTCTCGGACCGGCATCTAATGAACTAGCCTGCCGCAGCGGCGGCACGCCTGTTTTTTGACCAGCGAAAAGGGATCGGCATGAAACGCAAAACATTCCTGTGCGCGCTGCTCTCGGTTCCGGCACTGGTGCTGATGACGTTCGCGGCCTCGCCTGAAAAGCCGGACCGCGGGGCGGCCTGGAAACTGATGAACGACGGCAATTTCAAGGAGGCCTTCGACGGCTTCTCCGCGCTGGCGCTCGATCCGGCCGACGATCAAGTTCAGGTCGGCAGCGACCTGACGCAGGCCGTCGCGTGCCTGCGGCAGCTCAACCGCGTGGCGGAATTCGACGCCTTCATCGAGAAGGTCATCCTCGCCCACAAGGACAACGGGCGGCTGCTGTTCGCCGCGGCTGGAGATTACCATCTCGTGGACCACCAGGGCTCGATCGTGGCGGGCAATTTCATCCGCGGCCCGCATCGCGGCGGCACGGCGAGGTACGTCAGCGCCTTGGAGCGCGACCGCGTCCGCGCGCTGCAGCTCATGGTCCAGGCGATGGGCGCGGAGAAGGCCGAGAAGTTGGGCGGGCAGTTCTACTTCTCGCTGGCGAGCATGCTGCTCGGCAACCGCGGCGGCGACGCCTGGCGCCTGCAGTACCTGACCGACCTGGACAAGCTGCCGGACTACGAGGAGGGCTATTATTTCGGCGGCGGCCGCGGCATCGGCGCGCCGGTCAACGCCGACGGAACGCCCGTCTTTTACCACCTGCCCGAAAGCTGGAAGGCCGCGCAGAACGACGGCGAGCGCTGGCGCTGGGCGCTGCACATGGCCGCCGAGGTCGCCCCGGTGATGACCGCACAGGCCGAGATGACCTTCGCCGATTTCCTCCGCTCGCAGTTCGGCACGGAGACGCTGGCCGAGTACCGCGGGTTCTTCGGCCGCGGCTTCTCGGACGGCGAACGAAAGGACGAAAGCGGCACGTACGCGCTTCACACGCTCGGCGAGGACGAGACCATCGCGCGGCTCGCCACCGGCGTCAAGCGCTTCAAGCTGCCTGACGAGTTCAACTACATACTGATTTACAAGCACGTCGCCGACGAGAATGCACCCAACTGGACGGGCCAGGCGCTCGATAAGCTGGCCGATCTCTTCGAGAACCGCCGGCAATACGAGAAGTCGGCGGACTACTGGCGCCGGAGCATCGCGCTCGGCGATCCGCAAGGGTGGAAGCAGAAGCGGCTCGACCAGATCGAGGGCAACTGGGGCCGGTTCGAGCCGATCGGCACGCAGCCGGCCGGGCCCGTGGGCGCGACGGTGGAGTTCCGCTTCCGCAACGGCAGGAAGGTCAGCTTC
>JBEKCB010000052.1:0-18105 GCA_050015075.1 Candidatus Brocadiia bacterium
TCACAGGTCCACCTCTGAAACACAACTGCGTGAAACTCTCAATGCCCTTGTCGAATCGGCCGCCTACGCGGCATGAATAGTGCGAAACTATAGACTAGTGGTCTGTTACACAAGAAATGACGGGCAATGTCACCTTGAGCGAAGCGAAGGGTCTCACCCCATGAACCGCTGCAAGCCGCTGCGTATGAGATTCCTCGCTACGCTCGGAATGACGATCTTATCAGTTCGCGTGTAACGAAGCACTAGTGTGGCGACGTGGAAATGAAATGCAGAATGTCCGGTCATCTCTGTTTCATAACTTGCGTAAGACGCGACGCGCCGGAGGTTTTTCGTAATCGTAATCGGCCTTCTTTAGTTCGGCAGTATGTTGAAACTCTTCGGCGGCAACCCGGTCGCCAGCCAGTAGACGAGGCCGACCGCCATCGGCACGAGTCCGCCGAGCATCTCGCCGGCGATCAACCCGAACATGAGCGGCTTGAGCCGCTGGTACCACGACGCGCCGCCGTATTGAGTCACCAGGAACTTGATGCCCCAGCCGCCGAGGAAGGACGCCGCCAGCATCCTGCCGGGCCACGTGCTCCAGACCAGGAACAGCACCGGGTGCAGCGGCCATTTCGGCCAGCGCAGACGGATCGCCGCGAACGCGAGCACCATCGCCAGGCTGGCCCCGAACGCGATCAGGCAGGGCGCCTTGGGCGACATCTCCGCGAACCGCCTCCATCCGGTCACCGCCTCGGCCGATGCCAGGGTGCCCTGCGTCGTCAGGCGCTGCCGGACCTCGATGGACTTGTTGAAAGGCATCTGCGGCACTTCCGACGCCGCCCACTCGTCGTCGTGATTGACGCCGCGGTCGTACTGGAACGCCAACGTCACCGGCATCGCCACCGCCAGCCCGATCAGAATCGCCGCCACGCTCCACGCCGCCGCGCGGCCGATTCTCTCCCGCCTCAGCTCGAGCAGCTTGAAGGCGTTGACCATGAACGGCATCAGCGCCTCGCGCGGGTCAACGGCAAGGACCGCCGACAGCAGCAGCATGATCAGCACAGGTTTCGCTCCAAGCGCGCGTGCGCCGAAGATCCCCCAGAGCGTGACGCACGGGAACCAATACGGCTGGATCATGAACGCCCCGGTCTCCGCGATGAGCCGTCCGATGACGATGAAGAGCATGAAGATCATTCCCGTGTACAGGACCGCCAGCGGCCAGTCGAGACCGACCGAGATGAGATTGAGCGTGAAGAGGACCGCGCAGATCAGAAACAGCCGCGCGCCCCACGTGGCTTCGGGCGCGGGCGCTTCCGCCGTCGGGATCAGGATCGCGCGCCGCAGCGTCCGGCCGTAGTAATGCCGCCCGGTGTAGAGGATCGCCAGCAGCAGGCCGAAATAGGCGCCGAAATTCATGAAGCTCTGCGCGTTCGGGGCAAACATTCCGCCGGCGGTGAGCGAAAGCCCATAGCCCGCCAGCGCGCCGACCAGCAGCGGATAGAGGAACGGGCCGAGCCCCATCGCCAGCGACACGTCCGACGCCAGGAAGTACCCGAAGGCCAGCACGGTAAAATACACGGTCGGCTGCAGGTAGACGCCGCCACCGCCGGCGGCGTACGTGGGAAACAGCGACACCAGCGACGACAGGTCCACCTTGGTGGGAACCGTCACGAGATACTCCGGGAACCAGACGGCAAGGTAGTTGTTGAAGTGGATCAGGAAGACAAGTCCGGCGCCGATCCAGAACAGGCGATCTCCGAGCACGGCGCCCCATCGCTTCCCGGCCTCCGGCAGCAGCGCGTTCGAGAACGTCGCCAGCGGATAACGGAGATGCTCATGCTCCGACCATTGGCGATGCACGACCAACGCCAGCCCGATCAGCCCGATCCACAGCAGCAGCACCAGCGGAATCCAGAAGGCCAGCGTTGCGCGCCATGCCTGCCAGGGCACCTCGCGCAGGTTGGGAAGCCCGCGCCCGTTGCCGATGCCGCGCACGAAACCGTTCAGCGCGTCTTCCGGATTTCCCGGCGAGGCCAGCATCTGCCGAGGGGCCGCCTCGACGATGCCCTCCGCCCGCCAGCCCGGCGTGCTCCGCTCCCACTGCCAGGGCATCATCAGCGTCACCGTGAACGTCCGCATCAGCCCCGAGCCGGGAATGCAGCACATCGCCAGGACCAGCGTCAGCGCCACCGCCAGCTCGCCGGCGGAGAACGCCCAGCGTTTCAGAAGCGGATTGAGCAGGAAGACGAAGAGGATCAGGCCGCCGTACACCGAGATCGGCATATTGCTGCCGACGAACATCGTCTGGCGCATCACGGCGTCGTTGAAATAGCCGAATGCGCAGACGAACGCGCCCGCCACAAGCCCCGCCAGAACCGCGCGCCATGTCACGGCCGGGAACCTTTATCCAGGCGAGAAATCCCCGGGCGGCGATTCCGTTGCCGCCCCTGTGCAAGACATCATGCCCAATTATGGGGTCTTCCAGGTCACCTTGTCGTTCTCGTCGAACAGGTCCAGCGCCGGCCCGTCCTTGTCCAGGGCCAGCATCGCACGTAGGCCGCCGTTCTCGTCGAACAGGTCCAGCCCCGGCCCGTTCTTGTTATTCGTGGAGAGCCGGGCGCGAGTCTTGCCGTCTTTGTCGGACAGGCGTACGCCCGATCCCTCTTTGATCGCGACGAGCGAGGCGCCGGCCTTGCCGTTCTCGGCGGCCAAGGCCAGCACGGCGCCGTCCTTATTCGCGCCCAGGACGACGCTGAGATTGTCCTTCTCGTCGAACAGGTCCAACCCCGGTCCGTCCTTGTCCACGGTCAGCGCGGCGCGGAGGTTGCCCTTCTTGTCCAGCAGGCGCAACGCCGTCCCGTGCCTGTCCACGGCCAGCGCGGCGCGTATCGTGCCGTCCTCGTCCGCGAGAACGAAACTGCGCGCCCGCACGTCCGCCGGCCGCGCCCAGGCCGCCAGGAAGATGGCGACGCACGCCGCCACGAGCGCCCCGCCGATCGCAAGCCGCAGGTTTCGTCGCTTCGATTGGGCGAGTTCCCGTTCCAGATTTTCCAGCCGTTCCTCAACGGTCATAGCCGCCTCCTTTTCTGCCGCCGCGCTGCCGGCGCCCCGTGCGCCGGAATTGTACCACGCGCCGCTGAAATGCGGAATGCGCCGTTCAGCGGTTGACCAAATTGGTCCTGCGACAAACCGCTACGAATCCTCGTTCCAATCAGGCGCGCGAGGGGCGCGCGTGGGTTTATCGTCTTACAGAACAGCAGTTTACGCACCTGTTGACGGGCAGCTCCCGGAAGACTTGCCGCAGACAGCATCCGGCCCTTGCGCCCGAGTAAAGAAATTTCGCTTATTTATACTTGACACCGACTGACCTCAGATATATAATCACTACAGACTAGTTTGTAATGCAGACCTTATATGCCGAGAAAGGGCAGGGCAATGAACGAGAACATCGGGGAAATGCCGGACGTTGAAAAGGTTATGAATCGCACAGTGCGCCATTCCTTGGAAGATGGAATTGGCGAAATGCTCTTCGGGGTTACGTTCATACTGGTCGGCCTGGTCATCTTCGGGGAGGCCACTCTGAAGCCGCCTTTCCCGCATTTCTGGACCATAGCGTTTGTTCTCGTGGTGTGGGCTGCCATCTTGCTGTCACGCTGGCTCGTTCCGGCGCTCAAGAAGCGCCTGGTGTTTCCGCGCACCGGCTATGTCGTTTCTCGCAAGCCGAGTGGGCGGCTGCTGTGGTTAGTGTTGAGCGTCGCGGCTATTCTGGGCGGCCTAGGAGGCTTCGTCGCAGCTTTTATTTCTCATGTCAACCCTGCGGCGCGCGCCTGGATTCCCGTTATCCTGGGGATTGAAGTGGGAGGATGGTTGCTATTCATGGGATTTCGGTTCGAGATGAAACGCTACCTGCTCCTTGCGGGATTTTCCCTTCTCGCAGGGATCGCCGGCTCATTGACGGGCACGGGAGCCGATCGCGGATCGGCGGTCTATATGGCGGCGATGGGGCTGGCGCTCGCGGTCTCAGGCGCGCTCGCTCTTCGCGCGAACCTGCGGCAGGCGCCGGGGCCAGAGGAGCAATGAGCCATGAACGAGCGCTTGCAGGCGATGGCCAACGTGGATAGGACGATTCACGAGCCCTCGCGGCTTGTGATCGTTGCGATACTCTACTGCGTCGAGAGCGCCGACTTCCTCTACCTGCTCCGCGAGACGCAGATGACGAAAGGGAACCTCTCGTCCCACCTCGCCAAATTGCAGGAGAGCGGCTACGTGGAGATCGAGAAAACCTACCGAGGGAAGGTGCCGCTGACCATCTGCCGCCTCAGTAAGAGTGGGCGGACAGCATTCCGACAATACCGCGGGAACCTGAAACGCGCGATGGACAGTATGCCCAAGTAGCCGCTGCATGGGGCGCGAGCCGAAGCTCTTGCTCCGGCCCGCGCCCCATCTGGATTTTGGCACTGCGTCAATATGTCGCCGCCTTGTGGACAATGCATGCGTCCATTGACCTCATTCCGCGCCGTTGCGAGATCAATACGACGACACGAAAGCGGCATGGTTATCAGGATTACTCTTATTGTTCCACGTGGAACAATTGCGAAAATATATTACAATAGCAGGCTTAGAATAAACTTGCCTCGCCTGCTGCCCGGCCGAAGACCATGAATGAGCGAAGCATGTCGAGTGGCTGACCTTCTTGCGGTTGCGCGGGTCCGGTGGTAAATTCCCGATATATGGCAAATCCCGGGTCAATAGGAACCAGCCCCTTCCGCAGGGAAGCGCACAAGGTTGATCTCTGTGTGGTCGGCGGCGGGCTGGCGGGCATGTGCGCTGCGATCGCCGCCGCGCGGCGCGGCGCGCGCGTCGCGCTCATGCACGACCGGCCCGTTCTCGGCGGCAACGCCTCGTCCGAGATCCGCATGTGGATCTGCGGCGCCGGCGGCGCCAACAACGCCGAGACCGGCCTCATCGAGGAAATCCTGCTGGACAACCTGTACCGCAACCCGCTCCAGGGCTTTTCCATCTGGGACAGTATCCTGTACGAGAAAGTCCGGTTCGAGCCGAACATCACCCTGCTGCTCAACTGCTCCTGCCTGGACGCCGCGATGGCGGGCGAGCGCGTCCGCTCGGTGACCGGGTGGCAGTTGACCACGCAGACCTGGCACACCGTGGAGGCCGGCCTTTTCGCGGACTGTTCCGGCGACAGCGTCCTGGCGCCGCTGACCGGCGCGGAGTTCCGCATGGGGCGCGAGGCCCGGCGCGAGTTCGGCGAAAGCATCGAGCCGGAGGAATCCGACCGGCGGACCATGGGCATGAGCTGCCTCATCCAGGCGCGGGAGACGGACCGGCCCCAGCCGTTCATCCCGCCGGCGTGGGCGCATCCGTACCGGACTGACGACGACCTGCCGCGGCGCGACCACGGCGTGTGCGACAGTAATTTCTGGTGGCTGGAACTCGGCGGCGAGCAGGACTGCATCCACGACACGGAGGCGGTGCGGGACGAGCTGCTCAAGGCCGCCTTCGGCGTCTGGGACCACATCAAGAACCACGGCGACCACGGCGCGGAGAACTGGGCGCTCGACTGGGTGGGCTTCCTGCCGGGCAAGCGCGAGAGCCGGCGCTGCCTCGGCGACCACCTGCTCACGCAGAACGACGTGCGCGCGGAGGCGCGGTTCGACGACCTGGTGGCCTATGGCGGCTGGCCGATGGACGACCATCATCCCGGCGGCCTGCGCTGGCGCGACGCGCCGAACATCTTCCACGGCGCCCCGTCGCCGTACGGCATTCCCTATCGCTGCCTCTATTCCCGCAACGTCGCCAACCTGTTCTTCGCGGGGCGGAACATCAGCGTGACCCATGCCGCGCTCAGTTCCACCCGCGTCATGGCCACGTGCGCGATCCTCGGACAGGCCGTCGGCACGGCGGCGGCCCTCGCCGCGCGCGAAGGGCTGCTGCCGCGAGGTCTCGGCGAGAAGCGCATCGGCGACTTGCAGCAGGCGCTGATGAGCGACGACTGCTACCTTCCCTGGAGGAGCAGGGCCGTGCCCGACCTGGCGAAATCCGCCCGGCTGACCGCCTCCGCCGGCGATCCGGAACCGCTGCGCAACGGCGTGGATCGTCCGGTCGGCGAGAACGATAACGGCTGGGCCGGCGACACGGGGAGCAGTTGGCTGCAGTACGAGTTCGACGCGCCGACGGCGGTCAGTCGTCAGCGGTTCGTCTTCGACAGCGACCTCAATCGCAACGGCCTCGACGCCCACCGCCGGAATATCCCGTGCTTCCATCCGCTGCGGCCGGAGCCGCGGACGGTCCCGCCGACGCTGACGCGCGCGTTCCGGATCGAGGCGCGGGATGCGGACGGCGCATGGCGCACCCTCGCCCGCGTGCAGGAAAACCACCAGCGGCTCGTCCGCCTGGAGACACGTGTGCGCGCAACGGCCATCCGCTTCGTGCCCGAAGCCACCTGGGGCGCCCAGCGCGCCCATCTTTTCGCCTGGGATGTCGAGTAGCGGACCGCGGCGCGGGAGCAGGTGTATATTGTAATCCGCAGTCATTCCGAGCGGAGCGAGGAATCTCATACGCCGCTTGTAGTGGCGCCGTCAGGCGCTACGGCGTATGCCCTGACGGGCACACTACGAGCAGCGTGACGCGGACTTGAATTATGGAAGTTACTGCTTCAGGACATCCCGAAACCATTCGCGGATAACCTTCCTCTCCGGAATATCCCGGAGCACCCAGGCATCCGTGTGGTTCGGGAATGGCAGCGCCAGAAAAGTGAAGTTGCCGCCGGGGAAGACTTCCTTGAGATAATTCTGCGTCGCGCTGACATCCTTTTCGTGGCTGATGAACTGCGGCCTGCTTCCCAATCGCGCGATTCGTCGGGCTGCGGCTTCCCGGTCGCTCTCGGCATACTCCCAACGATCCACACCGTCATAATGGCTGTGGCAGAAGAAGCCGCGCCAGAGGGAAGCGATTTCGTCGTCGTGGAGCCCGATGTAATTGCACGCGATCGCGCCACGGGAGAAGCCTGCGAGGAACACCTGGGATGAGTTCCCGCCGTATTCCGAGCATGCGCGCCGCACCGTCGTCTTGCAGTAGGCAACGGTCGCCTCGACGTCGCCCCACCAGAGGAGTGAATTCACGCCGCTCTTCGCGTCAACGAAAGGCATGCACACCCAGATGACGCCCTTGCCGCCCGAGATGCCGTACCCGAGGTTGCTGCCCTCCAGCGTTCCGGGGCACGTCCTGTACTGGTTGCCCGCGTATTCGACGATGAGCGGATACTTCTTCCCCGCCTTCCAGTCGGTCGGCAGATAGAGCGCGTGATGAACGGCGCTCCCGGCGTATTCCCGGTTGACCTGCTTGACTCTCTTGCCCGGCGCCGGCGGGCCATCCGTTATTGGAGGCGTGAAGAGATCCTGCGGCGCCGTCTCAATATCCATCGCGCCGGGCCTTACTCGACCTCGGTGAGTTTGAACTTCTTCGTCCCGTGGCCGAGTTTGTCCAGGTAGCCGACGACCGGGTACGGGTCCTTGCCGTGAATTCGCTCGAACAGGTGGCCCTTCTTGCCGAGCTTGAGCTTGGCCGGCAGCGTGCCGGGGATGAGGTCGCGGGCGCGGATCATATCGAGCGTGGCGGTCTCGATCGCCACAATGTCGCGCCCGGCGAGGATGCCGATGTCCGGCACCAGCGCGTGCTGCGTCATCCCCCAGCAGTCGCAGAAGATCGTGATGTTCATCAGCATGTTGATGAACACTACGTTCTCGGGCGCGAAAGTGTTGAGCACTTTCGAAGTCGCAATGGCCAAGCCCTGCTGGAAGTCCTTGTACCGGCCGCCGACCATCTTCAGCGCCTTCTTCGGGCAGATCAGGACGCAGTGCTGGCAGAGCTTGCAGTGGTGGTAGAAGACGGAGAACTTCGAGTGCTCGAACCGGATCGCGCGGTTGGGGCAATTCTCCATGCAGATGTTGCAGCCCTTGCACTTCCTCTCGTCCCACTCCAGCCCGCCCTCCAGGCCGTGGAGCTTGCCGCGCGTTCGGCCGGTGACGCAGCCCATGGAGAGGTTCTTCGCCGCGCCGCCGAACCCGCAGTCGCCGTGTCCCTTGACGTGCGAGAAATCAATCATCGCCTCCGCGTCAACGATCTCGCCGGCGAGTTCGA
Source organism: Candidatus Brocadiia bacterium (assembly GCA_050015075.1). GTDB lineage: Bacteria > Planctomycetota > Brocadiia > CAIUPP01 > CAIUPP01 > JBEKCB01. Next base: position 8,140 of record JBEKCB010000052.1, read on the forward strand.
CCTCGTTGAGCGAGAGGAACGCCGGCTCGACGGCCTGCTTGTAGAAGTAGCGGTCGGCCGTGCCGGTGGCCGAGACCAGCGGGCAGCCGAGCGTCTCGGCGGTATATCCGCGTTCGGCCGCGTGGAGCACGGAGCCGGGAGTATCGGTGACGAAGACCTCCTTCGCGCCCGCGGCCTTGACCTTCTCGACGAGTTTGCGGACGAAGTACGGGTGGATCGTCGAGAACCCGGTACCGCCTCCGAGGTGCATCTTGATCGCGGTCCGCTTGCCGGAGACCGCCCGGGCCAGGTCGAGCCGGTCGAGCAGCCGCGGCCACTTCGCGCCGATGGAATCCTTCGGTTCGAGAGTCTTCGGTGTGAATCGCGCAAAAAGCAACTCCGCCATGGCGTTCCTCACTTTACCTTTTCCACTGGTTGCCGAAAGGCTGCCGTCGAGATGACGGTCAGCGATGGAATGCGGATTCTGACCATCGGAATCCTGCTTGTCAAGTGAACTGTCATCGGCAGACTGCTTGCGGGCGGGTTGTCAAGCCTTGAGCGCGACCGAACGGCAACGCGACAAAGGCGCTTCTCTTCAGAGAGCGCCTTTGTCATCGCGCGAACCGTTCAAGCGTGTCAGTATAAGACTTCGTTCAGCGCGGCTACTTCCGGCTCGGACGGCGCCCTGTAATCAGGATTCACAGGGACCAGGGCCTTGCAGCGCGGGCAATAATAAACCGTCTCTGTGTGCCAGTACGCGCCCTCGGGCATCACCATCACCTTCTGGCACGGCGGACAGACTACGCGCGTGAAGTCCAGCCCCTTGATGCTGCTCGTGACCTCCTGGCTGCTGCAATCCGGGCAAACAGCCAGCGGCTTGGAGGAAACGACTTGTCCGGCTGTCTGGCAGCCGCTCATCAGTATAGTGCTGAGAAGCAGCACGCCCAAGGACATCATCATGATCTTCGCCATGATACGCCCTCCATTTTAATCCGCTTCCCAATGTTATGCCTCTAATTAAAGAGTATCTCCTAAAATGCTGTTGTCAAAAAAAGGGACCCGGACGGCGTCGAATGGCCGCATCGGCCGCGACGTAAAGCCTTGCTGAAGCGCTGGTTGCGCCCTATTTGCGCGGCTCCAGCCGGCGGTCAACCACTTTTCCCTGCGGCTGAGCCCGCAGCGATTTCGGCTCGACGAACGTGATCTGGGCTTGGACGTCCAGGACGGTTTCCACGCGCCGGGCAAGGAGCTGGCGAAGGTGCTCCAGCTTGCGCACCTCGTCCAGCGCCGGCATATTCCCCGACACCTCCACCTTGATCTCCATGGTGTCCTTGCCGTCCTCGCAGTCGAGGACGATTTCGTATTGAGGAAGGCTTCCTTCGACTTCCGTCAGGATCGCCTCGATCTGCGACGGGAAAATGCTGGCGCCGCTGAAGAAGATGCGGTTGTCGAGGCGGCTGAGCACGCGGCTCATGCGCGCAAAGGTCCGGCCGCAGGGGCACGGCTCGGCGGTCACGGAGGCCACGTCGCCGGTCCGGTAGCGGATGATGGGGAACCCGTCCCGCGTGATGGTCGTGAAGACCAGCTCGCCCGGCTCGCCGGCCGGCGCGGGCGCGAGAGTCCGCGGATCAATCACCTCGATGATGAAGTGGTCCTCGTTGACGTGAAGTCCCTTGCGCACGTGGCATTCGCCGGCCACGCCGGGCCCGAGGACGTCGGAAAGGCCGTACGTCTCGTGCGCGAGGATCGGCAGGCGCGCCTCAAGTTGCGCGCGGGACGCTTCGCCCCAGGGCTCGCCGCCGAAGATGCCGGTCCGCAACTGAAGGCGCTCGGGATGCACGTGCAGCTCCTCGAGCGTCGCGGCCAGCCGCAGCGCATAGTTGGGCGTGCAGATCAGCGCGGTCGTCTTGAAATCCTTCATAATGGTGACCTGCTTCTCCGAACTCGCCGTCGCGGGCGACGGGATCACCGACGCGCCGATCTGCTCGGCGCCCTGGTGGAAGCCGAAGGCGCCCGCGGAGAGATTGTAGGGGAACGCGATCTGCACGACGTCGTTGGCGGTAATGCCCGCCGCCGCCAGCAGCCGGGCGGTGTACTCGGTCCAGTTGCGAAGATCGTTGCGCGTGTACCCCATGACGATGGGCGTGCCGGCGGTCCCGGACGCGGCGTGGATCCGCACAATCTCGCGCAGCGGCACGGCGAACATCTCGTACGGGTAGCTCTTCCCGAGGTCCTCGCGGGTGGTGAAGGGCAGCTCGCGCAGCGCCTCGGTGCTCTTGATCCGCTCGATGTTCACCCGGTGCGCGTCGAAGCTGTGCCGGTAGAAGGCCACGTTGCGATAGACGCGGTTCAAAGTGGACTGCAAGCGCTCCATCTGGAGCTGCTCCAGGTCGCCGCGCCCAAGCGTTTCGTTCTTTTCGGGGTGGTTCATCGGTTGGCCTCACTCGTCAATGGTTCGGTAATCCTTGCCCAGATACGCCCGCTGCACGTCGCGGTTATCGAGGAGTTCCCGCGCCGACCCCTCGCAGACGATCTGGCCGGTCTCCAGGACGTAGCCGCGGTCGGCGATGCGCAGCGCGCTGCGGGCGTTCTGCTCGATGAGCAGGATCGTCATGCCCGCGTCGCGGAGTTCCGTGATCGTCCGGAAGATCGTCTGCACGACGCGCGGCGCAATGCCGAGGGACGGCTCGTCCATCATGAGCAGCCGCGGCCGCGCCATCAGCGCCCGGCCGATCGCCAGCATCTGCTGCTCTCCGCCGGAGAGCGTCGCCGCGAGCTGCCGCTGGCGTTCGCGGAGGACGCCGAACAGGCGGTAAACGCCCTCCAGCGTCTGCTCGGCGCCGTTCGCCCGCTCGCGCCGCCGCACATAGCCGCCGAGCAGCAGGTTCTCCTTGACCGTCAGCGGGCCGAACACCTGGCGGCCTTCGGGGACGAGCGAGCAGCCGAGCGCGACGATCTGCTCCGGCGGCGCCTGCTCGATGCGCCGGCCCTGAAGGCTGATCTCGCCCGTCCTGGGTTCGATCAGCCCCGCGATCGTGGCCAGGAGCGTGGTCTTCCCCGCGCCGTTCGGGCCGATGATCGCCACGACTTCGCCCGGCGACACGTGCAGGGAAACGCCCTTGATCACGCGCAGGCTCCCGTAGCCGGCCTCCAGGTTGGCGATCCTAAGCATGGTCCTCGCCCAGGTAGATGCGGATGACTTCGCTGTCCTTCTGAATTTCCGCCGGCTTGCCCTGCGCGAGAATGCTCCCCTCGTGCAGGACGACCACCGCGTCGGAGATTTCCATGACGAGCGACATGTCGTGCTCGACGATGACGACGGTGATTCCCCAGTTGCGGATTTTTGTAATGAGCCGCGCCAGCTCGGCCGTCTCGTAGATGTTCAGCCCGGCGGCCGGCTCGTCGAGCAGCAGCAGCGACGGCTCCATCGCCAGGGCGCGCGCGAATTCCACCCCGCGCTGCCGGCCGAAGGAAAGGTTCCCGGCGGGCGTGTCGGCGTGCTCGGCGAGGTCGAGTTTCTCCAGGATGGCCAGCGCCGCGGCGCGGATCGCGCGCTCCTCCTTCCAGGTCCGCGGCAGATCGAGCATGCCGGCCAGGAACCCGGCGCGCGAGCGGATGTGGCGGCCGACCTGGACGTTCTCGGCCACGGTCATGCGCGGGAACAGCCGCGTGGTCTGGAACGTCCGCGCGATGCCCAGGCCGGCGATGGCGTGCGGCTTCCAGCCGGTGATCGGCTGGCCGCGGAACCGCACCACGCCGGATTCCGGCTTCAGCGCGCCGGCGATGATGTTGAGCGTGGTGGTCTTTCCCGCGCCGTTCGGGCCGATCAGCGCCAGGATGTCCCCTTCGGCGACGCGCAGCTCCAGGTCCCGGACGGCGTGCAGCCCTCCGAAAAACCGGTTCAGTCCCTGTGTGTCAAGCAGCCAGCGATCCATCGAGTTTCTTCCGAATCCGGCGGAAAAGGCGCGGCAGGCGGACCAGCCCGTCCGGCGCGAAGAGCATGATGGCGATCAGGATCGCGCCGAAGACCGCGTCGTCATAACTGCCGAAGACTCCACGCAGCGAGAGGAAGTTCAGCAGCACGCCCATCGTCAGCGCGCCCCAGAGGTTCGTCATGCCGCCGGCGGCGACGATGGCGACGTAGCGGATGGACTTGAACGCCGTCGCCTCGGACGGGCCGATGCCGCCGCGGTAGTGCGTCGCAAAAACCCCGGCCAGCGCGGCGAGCCAGGCGCTCAGGACGAATACGGTCAGCTTGTAGCGCGCCACGTTGACGCCCAGCGCGTCCGCCGCTTCCTCGCTCTCGCGGATCGAGCGGAGCGCCCGGCCGACGCGCGACCGGACCAGGTTCGCGCCCAGGAGCATGACGATCACCACCAGCGTCCACGCGATATAGTAATTCTGCGCCGCGAACGGCTTGCGGCCGTTGACCTCCAGCCACCCGAACAACCGGAAGGGCGGCACGTCCGAGAACCCGTCCGCTTCGCCCAAACCCGCCGTGCCCAGGACCACCCGGTAGACGATGATGCCGAACCCGAGCGTCGCCATCGCCAGGTAATGCCCGCGCAGGCGGACCACCGGCAGGCCCACCAGCAGCGCCGCCGCGGTCGTGACGGCCATGGCGATCGCCAGCGCCAGCCACGGCGAAAGGTTCACGATAGCGTTGCCGTACAGGTCCTGCCGCTCGACGAGCAGGCCGAGCTGCTGGAGCAGCCGGACCGCGCTCCCGCCGCCGGAGGTTGCGACGGGGTGCGTGGTCAGGAAGGCCGACGTATAGCCGCCGATGGCGAAAAAGCCGGCATGGCCCAGCGAGATCTGGCCCGCATATCCCATGAGCAGGCAGAGGCCGAGCGCGACCAGCGAATAATAGACCGACATGGTGATCTGGGTGAGGTAATACGCCGTCCCCGTCGCCGAAAGCGCCAGTTGCAGCGCAATCACGAAGAAGACCAGGCCTGCGATGGGAGCGTATCGCCGGGACCGCATCAAAATTCCCCGAAAGCGTGCGCGTCGCGCCGCCCGAAAAGCCCGCTGGGCCTGAAGCAAAGCACCGCCAGCAGGACGACGATGGCGACGACATCCTGGTACGCGAGCGGAAAGAGGCTGATGCTGAACGCCTCCAGGAGCCCCAGCAGCAGCCCGGCCGCCACGGCGGCGACGCTGTTGCCGAGGCCGCCGAGGATGGCCACCGTGAATCCCTTGATCGCCAGCGGCGCGCCCATGTCGTACTGGGTCTGGGTCACCGGCGAGATCACGCAGCCGGCCAGCGCGCCGACGCCCGCGCTGAGCATGAAAGAAGCCGTGACCATCCAGCGCACCTTGATCCCGCAGAGTTGCGCGGCGGTGCGGTTGGCGGCGCAGGCGCGCATGGCGCGGCCCGGCAGCGTGAACTTGAAGAACAGGCTCAGGCCCGCCACGATCAGCGCGCACGCGCCCAGCACCCAGAGCACCTGCGGCGAGACGTGCGCGCCCAGCAGCGTGACCGACGAGACTTCCGTCCCCGTGAAGAACGGAAGCGCGTGCACCTTCTCGTCCCACACGTGCAAGGCCGTCTCGCGCAGGAGGATCGAGACGCCGATGGTGATGATGATCAGCCGCAGGACGGTCGGCTGCTTCGCCGGCCGGATGAAGAGGAGTTCCACCAGCGCGCCGATCAGCGCGGTGATCAGCGCGGCCAGGCCGACCGCGAGCGCCAGCGGCATCCGCGCGGCCAGCGTGATGGCCGTCATCGCGCCCAGGACGACGAATTCGCCCTGGGCGAAATTGATGACGCCCGTGGTGTTGTAGATGATGTTGAAGCCGATGGCGACGATCGCGTAGATGCTGCCGACGGTGATGCCCGAAAAGCAGTATTGCACGATTTGGTCAGTCGGCATGGAGCATCACGCGGGCTAATTCCTCTTGTAGAGCGCGAACTTGCCGTCCTTCACCGTCAGCATCTCGAACGCCGCCATGCCGATCCCGTTATGGTCTGTCTTCGAGAAATTGAAAACGCCCGCCGTGCCCACGACGCCCTGCAGGTTCTCGATGGCGTCGCGCACCTTCTCGGGGGCGGCGGAGCCCGCCTTTCGAATCGCCTCCGCCAGGATCGTCAGCGCGTCGTACGCATGGCCGCCGAACGTGCTGGTGTCCTCGTGATAGCGGGCTTCGTACTCCTTCTTGTACTCCATGAGGACTCTCTTCTGCGGGTGGCCTTCCGGGAGCAGGTCGGCGATGAGCATCCGCCCGGCCGGGAAAATGGTGCCGTTCGCCGCCGCGCCGCCGGCCTGGACGTACTTGATGTTGGCGAAGCCGTGGCTCTGGAAGAGCGGGACGTCGAAGCCCAGTTGCTTCATGTTCTTGGCCACCAGCGCCTGCGCCGGCACGGTGGACCAGTTGACCACGGCCTGGACGTTCTGCCCCTTGATCTTGTTGAGCGCGCCGGTCAGATCGGTCGTCGCCTTGTCATAGACTTCGCTGCCGGCGATTTCGATGTGATCCTGCGGCGCGTATTTCTCCAGTTGCTCTTTGCCCGCGAGGCCGAAGCCGTCGTTGCTCGCCAGGACGCCGATGCGCCGGATGCCGAGTTCCTTCATCGTTTGAAAGATCCACTGCGCGGCGCAGGCGTCCTTCGGCGCCACCTTGAAGACGTACGGCGCCACCGGGTCGGTGATCTTCTCGGCGGCCGCGCAGGAGAGGAGAATCGTCTTGTTCTCCTGGCAGATATTCTTGATCGCCAGGCTTTCGCCGGAGGTCGAAGGGCCGATGATCGCCAGGACGCCTTCCTCGTCAATGAGCTGGTGCGCGAAGGAGATCGCCTTTTCCGGGGTGCCTTCGGAGTCCTTCACGATCAGTTGGATTTTCCTGCCGAGCACGCCGCCGGCCGCGTTGATCTTCTCGACGAGCATCTCCGCCGTCTTCTTCTCCGGCGCGCCGAGGTTCGAAGCCGGGCCCGTGACGGAGAAAATACAGCCCACCTTGATCGGCCCCGACGCCGGTTCGGCGCCTTCCGCCGCCCACGCTCCGCCCACGACCGACGCGAGCGCCGCAATCGCGAACCACTGAAGGCATTTCATCGGATGGCCCTTTCTCAGCAAGGATGACTGTGCGCCAGTGTACTGTCCCGCAAATCACGCGCGTGCGTCCAGCCCGCGTCATGTCGCGCGCAGTACGCTGCGCGCTCTGGCTGCTCGTAGTGTGCCCGTCAGGGCATACGACGTTGCGCCTGACGGCGCCACTACAAGCAGCGTTCGAGATTCTTCGCTTCGCTCAGAATGACCGCGCATTACGCAACTTATTTCCGGGACGCCACACCCGCTCCTGCTCAGGGAATCGGCGGCGCCTCGTCGGACAGCACGGAGATCCCGTTCCGCCGAAGGACGGCGACCGCTTCGTCCACCGGGTCCACTTTGAAGATCACGACGCCGGTGTCCCCTTTCTTTCCCATGGAGGCGTACATGTATTCGACATTGAGAGCGTTGGCGTTGAGGATTTCCAGGATGCCGTGAATCGCGCCGAGCCGGTCCGGCAGCTCAATCGCCACGACCTCCGTCGTCTGGGCGGCAAAGTCGTTGGCCTTCAGCACGCTCAGGCAACTCGTCGGGTCGTTGACGATCAGCCGCGCCACCCCAAGGTCCATCATGTCCGCCAGGGAAATCGCCCGGATGTTGATCTTATTCTCGGCGAGCAGTTTCGTCATCTCGGCCAGGCGGCCTTTCCTGTTTTCCAGGAACACGGAAATTTGCCGGATGTGCATGGAGAACTCTCCCTTTCACGCCGACGCATTCGTCAGGCGTTTCTCTTGTCAATGACCCGCCGGGCTTTGCCCTCGCTGCGCTGGAGAGCGTGCGGTTCGGCCAGGTGCACTTTCACGCGGATGCCGAGCGTGTTCGCGATGGCATGGCCCAGTTTGGACTTGAGGTCCTCGAGCGTCCCGATGCGATCGTTGAAAACCTCGGGCGTGACTTCGACCTGCACCTCGATCTCGTCGAGGCCCTTATCGCGCGTCAGGATGATCTGGTAGTGCGGCAGCGTGCCCTCGACCGCGAGCAGGGCGGCTTCGATCTGCGACGGGAAGACGTTGACGCCGCGGATGATGAGCATGTCGTCGGTGCGGCGGCCGATGCGGTGCATGCGGCGGATCGTGCGGCCGCACGCACACGGCTCCGTGATGAACGACGTGATGTCGTGCGTCCGGTAGCGGATCATCGGCATGGCGCGCTTGCTCAGCGTGGTAAACACCAGCTCGCCCTCGGCGCCGTCGGGCAGCGGCGCGCCGGTCTTCGGGTCCACGATCTCCGGGTAGAAGTGGTCCTCGAAAATGTGCAGCCCGGACTGCTGCGTGCATTCGGCCGCCACGCCCGGGCCGATGATCTCGGACAGTCCGTAGAGGTCGTGCGCTTTGAGGCGGGTGCGCGACTCGATGTGCCGCCGCATCGGCTCGGTCCACGGCTCCGACCCGAAAATCCCCGTGCGCAGCGGAAGTTTCTTCATGTCCACGCCGATCTCGGCCGCCCGCTCGAGCAGGTGGATGAAGTAGCTCGGCGTGCTGATGAGCGCCGTGACGCCGAAATCCTTCATGATCATGATCTGCCGGTCGGTGTTGCCGGCGGAGGCGGGGACGACCGTGACGCCGAGCGCCTCCGCGCCGTAATGCGCGCCGAGCCCGCCGGTGAACAGACCGTATCCGTGCGTGTTCTGGAAGACATCGCCGGGGCGCATCCCGCACGCGACGAAGCTGCGGAGCACGACGCTGGACCACACCTCGACGTCCTCGCGCGTGTAGCCGACCACGATCGGCTTGCCCGTCGTCCCGCTGGAGGCGTGCAGGCGGACGACCTCGCGCAGCGGACTGGCGAACAGGCCGAACGGGTACGTGTCGCGCAGGTCCGCCTTCTCGGTGAACGGCAGGCGGAGGACATCGTCGAGGGACTTCAGGTCGTCCGGCTTGACGCCGCGCTCGTCCATCCGCTTGCGATACGGGGCGACGCAGTCATACGCGCGCCGGAGGATGCTCTGGAACCGGCTCAGTTGCAGGTCGCGCAGTTGCGGCCGCGGGAGATAATCCAGCGCGCTCGCCGGGTGGAAGCCGCCGTCGCAGGCGTCGTCCGTCATCGCGCTTTCCTTGTCAAGGCTGCCGCGACTGCGCCGCAGCCTGGGAAATAACGTATAGAAGTCCAGCTCGCGTCATGCTGAGCGCAGCCCTTCGGCCGTGAGCTCAGGGCCGAACGGCGAAGCATCTCACACCATACACCGTTGCCAGAGTGCAGCGTGTGAGATTCTTCGCTGCGCTCAGAATGACCGCGCGTTACTTAAGTTCTTTCCGGGACGCCGCACTGGCCGCGGCCCGGCCGGTTTGGAACGCCTGCACGTTCATCTCGCGCAGTTTCTCCGGCAGGTTCGCGCGGATCGCCTCCAGCCAGTCCGGCTCGGGAAGGTCCAGGAACGCGCTCAGCGCGCCGACCAGGGCTACGTTCAAGCTGCGCCGGTTGGCCAGGCGGCCCTCGTCTATCCATTCCGGCGGGATCAGCCGGCCGCCCGGGCGCAGGGAATGCCGGTTCGGCTCGATCTGGTCGCCGGCGAGGACAACGAGAAAATCCGCCTCGCCGAGCGGGATCATCGGGCTGAACACCTGCGCGCCGAAACGCACCTCGCTCGTCACCGACCCGCCGCGCTGGCTCATGCCGTGAAGCTCGCTCTTCTTCACGTCGCGTCCGGCGCGGAACGCCGCGTCGGCGAGAATGTCCGACGCCGTGAGGACGCCCTGTCCGCCGAGCCCGGCGATCACGACGTTGATGATTTTTCCCGGGTCGGCCATCGTCCGCCTTTCACGACCTTGACCTGTTTTGGCGTCCGGAAGATAACTTACATAAGTTCAGCCTGCGTCATGCTGCTATGAGGCCATTCCTCAAGTGAGACGTTCGGAGAACCTGTGAAATCGAGTTCCGGCTGCTATTCGTGCTCTAAGGCACCCGTTCTGGTATCCGACGTATTCGCATCGGAGCGCCG
>JBEKCB010000053.1:0-17601 GCA_050015075.1 Candidatus Brocadiia bacterium
AATCCTCCAGCGTCTTTCTCAACACATGCTGCACGGGCGTGTCCTCCCAAAAGTGTCCTTGAATCCAACCGGAGGATACGCCCTTTTCTTTCTCCCGACAATTTACACACGATAGGGTACACTACCACCATATTTGAGCCTCTTGCGCCGCTCTTTGGGATCGGCGTATAATCGAGTTCACATGATCCCATTGGAGAGCGGCCGAACCTTCTTGGCAGGATACCGATGACTCCCGAGCAAGTCGCGTCCATTCAGGCGCTCCAGAAAAACGTCGAGCGCGTCTTTTACGGCAAGCCGGAAGCGGTCAAAGCGCTGCTCGTGGCGGTCTTCTCCAGCGGCCACGTGCTGATCGAGGACGTGCCGGGCATCGGGAAAACGCTGCTGGCGAAGGCGCTGGCGCGGTCGCTCGCCTGCAACTTCCAGCGCATCCAGTTCACCAGCGACCTGCTGCCCTCCGACGTGACCGGCGTGAGCGTGTACGATCCGGGCGCGAAGCAGTTCGTCTTCAAGCCCGGCCCGATCTTCGCCAACGTGCTCCTCGCCGACGAGATCAACCGCACCAGCCCGCGCACGCAGAGCGCGCTGCTCGAAGGGATGAACGATTTCCAGATCAGCGCCGACGGCGTCACGCACCCGTTGCCGAAGCCGTTCATCGTCCTGGCCACGCAGAACCCGTTCGAGTTCGAAGGCACCTATCCGCTGCCGGAATCGGAGCTCGACCGCTTCTTCATCCGCCTCTCCATCGGCTACCCGCCGCGTGAGGACGAGCTGCGCATCCTCCGGGACAACGTGACGATGGAGTCGGTGGACCGGCTGACGCCGGTGCTGACCGTGCGCGAGGTGCTCGACTTGCAGGCGGCGGCCGGCCAGGTGCGCATGGACGCCTCGATCGCGGAGTACATCCTGCAGATCGTCGAGCGCACCCGGCAGGCGGCCGGCGTGGACATCGGCATCAGCCCGCGCGGCAGCCTGGCGCTCTACCGCGGAGTCCAGGCGCGCGCGATGATCGAGGGCCGCGACTACGTGCTGCCCGACGACGTGAAGCTGATGTGCAAGCCGGTCTTCCTCCATCGGCTCGTCTGCCGCGGCAGCACCGACCGCGGCCCCAACGGACACGCCGCGCGGATACTCGACGAGATCCTGGGCTCCGTCCCCGTGCCGGTCTAGTGTTTAGTTGCGCAAATTGGCGTACCAATTTGCGCAACTAAACACGGCCTAACAGAACGTATAACTCGGTATAATGACGCGGCTTATTGCGGTCATGCTTCCTTGCGGAAATAGGCGTCCTATTTCCGCAAGGAAGCACCAGTCGCAACCGCGACGATGGACGAGAGACGATGGATGATAGACGACGGATGATGGACGGCGGACGACGGACGGCCGACGTTGGCCGAAGCCCATCCATCGTCCATCGTCTCTCGTCCATCGTCCGTCGTCGTCCCCGCCATTTCACCTTCCGCATCACGGCCGCCGGTTGGGCGCTGCTGCCGACGAGCATCCTATTGACGCTCGGCGCGATCAACTCCGGGCTGAACGTCACCTATCTGCTCGCCTGCCTGGCGATCACCATCTTCTTCGTCGGCGTCATCGCGCCGCTGTGGAGCGGGCGCGGCATGGACTGCCGCCGCGAGGTCCTCGACCCGCCGTACGCCGGCGAGCCGTTCGAGTACACGCTGGTCATCACCAGCCGGCGGCGCAGCGCGGCGCGGCTGGTGCGCATCCTCGATCCGCTCGGCGGCCCGGGATCCAGGGGAAAACTGGTTGTGGGCATCCCGCCGAAGGGCACGGTCCGGATTCCGTGCCTCGGCGCTCCGCTGCGGCGCGGCGCGCACCCGATGCCGCCGATCGAGTGGCGCAGCGGGTTCCCGTTCGGCCTGGCCGAGTCCGGCGCGCGGCTGGCCGCCGGCGGCGAACTGCTGGTCTATCCCGCGCGCGGGCTGCTCGCGCGTCCCCCCGCTTCGGCCGGCAAGCCGGTCGCCGCGCGCGCCGGGGTCCAGAGCATCACCGGGCACCTCGCCGAAGACTTTCGTTCGCTGCGCGAATACCACCCCGGCGACAGCCTGCGCCACGTGCACTGGCGCGCCTCGGCCCACCGCGGCGAGCTGCACGTGCGCGAGATCGAGCGCGAGCGTTTCGCGCCCACGCTGATCCTGCTCGATTCGCGCATCCCGGCGGCCTCGAGCGCGAAGAAGGATCCCGGCGCGGTGTCCGAGAGTGAAAAGTCCCTGGAGCTGGCGGTGAGCTTCGCCGCCGAGGTCGCCCGCAGCGCCATGCGCCAGGGCGGCAACGTGACGATCGCCGGCTACTTCCCGCAGCCGGCCCTGTTGACCGCCGCCGTGCGAGGCGCTTTCAGGTTCGAAGAGGGCGAGTATTCCGCCACGGTGAACGCGAACGACGCGGAGAAGACCCATGCGGCAGAACCGGGCCGCGGAGGCAGTTTCGACCGGGTGATGGAAGCCCTCGCCCGGCTGACGCCTTCGGACGCCGCGACGGCCGGCGCGCTGCTGCCGCTCGCCGCGCGGGCCGGCTTGAGTTCCCGCGGACGCGTCATGGGCGTCAGCCTGACGTCCGCGACGGCCCAGTCGCTCCGCGACGCCTTCGCCGGCCGCCCGGTGGAGATCTACGCCGTCTCCGAGGCGGCGTTCTCCGAGGTATTCCGGCTCGTGGTCCATCGCGAAGAGCCGTTGCTTCACCGCGACGAGCCGTAAGTTCACCACGACGGCACAACGAGCACGACGAGCGAGGCGCAAAGGACATCAAAACACCGGATTGCCGTGACAACAGTTCCGTCGTGATCGTCGTAGCGTCGCGGTGAGTGCACGGTGGTCCGTTGTGTTGACGTTCGCAGTGCCCGCCGTGGCGAAAGAGCGCGTTCCGTTGTTTTCGCAAACGTCAATGGAAGCCGGACGATGACATTCGACCGCGCCTCACTGCTCCTGAACATGCTGCTCATCCTGGTCAGCGTCGGCGCGCACCAGGCGGGCGCGGAGGAATTCGCGTTCTTTCTGGTCACCGTCGCCGTGTGCGTCGTCGTCTGGCGGCGCGAAAAGGCCGGGCGGCCGCTGCTGCTGAGCGACACGGTCGGCACGGTCATCTGCGTGGTCGCGTTCGTCGCGCTCATGTGGCGCGGCATCTCCAGCGCCACCACGGGCGGCTACCGCATGACGGACGTCGGCATCGCGCCCGTCGGCGACTTCCTCATCGTTTTCCAGTGGGTCACGCTCTGCCGCAAGCGAAAGGGACACGACTACTTCTGGATGTACCTGGTCACGCTCATCCTTATGGGCACGGCCGGGCTGCAAATGCCGGGGCTCGCGTACGGGTTCTTCTTCATCGCGTACGCGTTCCTGGCGATCTGCGCGCTGGCGATGTCTCACGCCGCGAGGGAAGCGCTCGCGGCCGGCGTGGAGTTCGCGGCGTTGAAGGCGAGCGCGCCGCCGCGGATCAACGGCCGATTCTACCTGGGCGCGCTGGTGGCCACGGCGCTGGTGCTGATCGCCGTCGCGGTGCTCTTCATCGTCATGCCGCGGACCTCCGCCACCGGCACGATCGCGCCGGCGATCCTCCGCATGGGGCAGCAGCCGACCAGCGGCTTCTCGAACACCGTCCGGCTCGGCGCCGTCGGCCAGATTCAGGAGGACCCCACGCCGGTCATGCATGTCTCCATCCGCGACCCGAAGACCGGCGAAGCCATTCAGCTCCCGTCGCTGCTGCTGCGCGGGCTGCCGCTCGACACCTACGTCCGGGAGGAGGATGCCTGGTCCTGGCAGGTCGCCTCGCGGCGCGCCGGCCGGTGGTACTGGGAATCCGCCGCCCGGTCTCCGCGCTTCGACTTCATTTACGAGGCGAGTTTCCCCGGCTACGACGAGGAGCCGTACCGCGAGATCACCTGCGACATCTCGATCGAGCCGCTCGACACGCCGCTCCTCTTCGCGCCGTTCGCGCCGGAGAGCTTCAGCTCGCCCAAGCGGTTCCCGGTCGGCGTCAACGCGCGCACGTACGTTCTTGAGAACGGCATCCCCTACCGCCGCACGCCGCTCAGCTACAGCGTCACCTCGCGTCTCTTCGACGCGGCCCCGCCGCCGACGCCGCCGGCGCACGCGCTGCCGGAGGAATTCCTGCGCCCGTACCTGGCGCTGCCGAGCGAACTCTCGCCGAAGATCCGCGCCCTCGCCCAGGAGATCGCGCCGCAGTCGCTCCGGACCGACTACGAGAAGGCCGAGCGCATCCTCGAGTACCTCTCCGACTCCGGCCGCTTCAGCTACACCACCGAGTTGAAGCCGACCGCCGGCGTGGAGCCGGTCGAGGACTTCCTCTTCAACCTCAAGCGCGGCCACTGCGAATACTTCGCCTCGAGCATGGTCGTGCTGCTGCGCGAGGTCAACGTGCCGGCGCGGCTGGTCAACGGATTCAAAGTCAGCGAATGGAACCCGATCTCCGAAGCGTACATCGTCCGGCAGCAGCACGCGCACTCCTGGGTCGAGGCGTACCTGCGGCCGTACGGCTGGCGCACGCTCGATCCGACCGCCGCCTCGCGCGACGCCGCCACGCCCAGCCCCATGCTCGCCCGGCGGATCGGGAACAATATCTACGACTGGATAGACTCGCTGTGGGTCGCGTACGTCCTCAACTTCGACTCCTTCAGCCAGTCCAGCCCGTACAACTGGCTGCGGAGAATCGTCAGTCTCACCGAACAGTGGACGACGAGCGGCCCGCTCAGGCACTTCGGCATAGGGCTGGGCGCGTCCAAGTTCCAGACGTCCGAACTGACCGGCCCGCTTTACGTAATCCTCATCGCAATCCGCTGGATTGCCATGGTGCTGCTCGTCATCGGGCTGGTGTGGGCGATTGCGCGCGGCATCGCCATCTTGCGGAAACGGGAGCGGCCGGCGCCGAACCGGTTCAAGTATTACGCCCGCATGGAGCGGCTGCTCGGGCGGCGCGGATTCCGGCGCGCGGGCGCGCAGACGCCATGGGAATTCAGCGCGGCGCTCGCCGCGCGGCAATGGCCGGCCGCCGCGGAAGTCGCCGCGATCACCGACCGGTTCTGCCGCGTCCGCTACGGCGCGCGCCCGCTCGCCGAGGCCGACCTGCGCCGGATCGAGCAGGCGCTGCAAGCGATCAGCCGGACGCGCTGACTCTCCGCGCAGTCGTCCTGCTATCCCGATTTTAAGCGGCATGGAAGCGAGGAACAGACGATGAGCGACCTGAAATCAGGCTTCTCGCCCCGGGAATGGGAAACGCTTCGGCAAAACTATGCGGCGTGGTGGCGCGGCGAGCTGGACCGGCCGCTGGTGAACGCGAGCGTGGCCGACCCCGAGGTCTGGAAGCTCTCATCGTTCCTGACGAACTGGCCGCAGGACATGTCCGACGACGAACTGGTTTCGGCCGTGGAGGAGAAGTTCTTGCACTGGCGGTTCTATGGGGACGCGTTCCCGCACTTCTTCATCAACTACGGTCCCGGCACGGCGGCGGCGTTCGCGGGTGCGTTGCTGCGCGCCGCGCCGGATACGGTCTGGTTCGAGCCGGCATCGCCATCGCCGGTGGCCGATATCCGCATCGCGCTCGACCGGAAGAACCTCTGGTGGCGCCGCGTGCGGCATGTGACGGAGGTCCTCGCCCGGCGCCTGGGCGGCCGGATCCAGATCAGCATCGCGGACGTCGGCGGCAACCTCGATATCCTGGCGTCGCTTCGAAGGACCGATGAGTTGCTCATGGACGTGACCGAGCAGTCCGCCGAGGTGCGCCGCTGCTGCCGGGAAATCACCCGCATGTGGCTGGAGGTGTTCGACGAACTTTACGCGCTCATCCAGCCGCACTGCGCCGGGTGCGTTCCATGGGCCCCGACCTGGGCGCCCGGGCCGACGTACATGCTTCAGTCCGATTTCAGCTACATGATCTCGCCGACCATGTTCAAGGATTTCGTCCTGCCCGACCTGAAGGCCTGCTGCGACCGTCTGGAGTATTCGTTCTATCACCTGGACGGCGTCGGCGAGCTGCCGCACCTGGACCAGTTGCTCTCCATCCCGAATCTTCACGGCATTCAGTGGATACCGGGCGCCGGCAAGCCTCCGCCGTCCGAATGGCCCGAAGTGCTGGACCGGATTCGCTCAGCCGGGAAGCTGGTCCAGGTTTACGTCACGCCGGAAGAAGCCAGGAAGATCGTCCGGCGGCATGGCGGAAAGGGATTTTACCTGGCGCTGAGCGGCGAGGGCATCACCGACGCTTCCGCTCCCGGGCTGGTGAGAGAATTCGGCGGCGCTTGACCCGCCGCGCGATAAGCAGGTTGCCCCGATCCATCCCGGTCTGCTTACCTGGCCACCCGCTGAAGAGCGATCACTATGTTTCGCCACTTGACCAGGAACTCTTCGCGCGGTATCCGGCGCGCTCCGCTCAGCGGGTCCGCCAGCATGACGTAATCCTCGTTCGCACTCAAGACGACGGCGTAATGATCCAGATGAGTGGACAGATTGAAGACGACGATGACGGGAAGCTGGCTCGACCGGAGGTTCTGCCAGTTCGACTCGGCGACGGTGACGTCGTATCCTGCGGGCAACGCCTTCTCGCGGATGGCCAACGCCAGTTGGACGTCGTCCACGCCCCGCAGCGGATCCGCCAGCGAAAGCCGCGCCATTTCGCCCTCGGTGGCGGAAACGCGGAAGTGCGAGAGGAGCGTCACCGCGCACGCCGGTCCACACGTCCAGCCGGTGGTCTGGCGGCAGATGCCGTCTGCGCCCACTTTGTGCTCGAGCGGCGCCAGGTCCATGCCGTGGATGGCGAAGAGCCGATAAAAAGTAATGAGGGCGTAAACCGCCGTGCAGGTGATAAAAGCCACGCGGGGCTTTCGCGCGATGGATGCGGAAGAGGCAATGCCGAGCATCAGAAAGGCGAAAAACGCCGGCCACCATGTATAAATCTGTCCCCAGGGTCCGGTGGTCGCGGCGACGTAACCCACGCTCGGCCAGTAGACCAGCGCCGCCGGGAGAAGGATGAACGGAATGCAGACGACCAGGCCCACGAAGGCGGCCTTTGGCCCATGCCCTCCCAGTTGCTGGCCGAAGAGGAAGAGAACTGCGAAGAGAGCCGCCAGGATCAGAGATAAGGACCAGGTCATCCCGCGCGGACTCCCACTAGCTTCAAGACCTTGCTGCCAGGCGCGGCAAGAGGGGCACCATCAACTTCTCAGTTGATCTCACGCTGGTAAATCCAATCGGACGGCCCTTTAACCTCGGCACGGACGAAGCCCATGTCGGTGAAGAATTTGACCTCGCGCACGAACGCGATGCGCACGCGCGCGTGCGGCAGCGGCTGCGGCAGCGGGCCCTGCGAGCAGAATTTCCAGAGGAGCGCGCGGATGAACCGGCTGAAGTTGGCCTTGTCGCCCGGCTCGACGGCGAAGTTCAGCGCCTGGTCCGCCGGGACGTATTTCACGTAGCCGATCGGCTTGCCGTCGAGTTCCACCACCCAGAAGTTCGCGCTCTCGCGCGAGAAGTAGTCGTTGGGCAGACTGAGGCTGACCTTGTGCGCTCGGTCGCTGAACGCCTTGGCCAGCGCAACGAGCGGCGCGTCGTCGCTCGGCTTGCGCGGGCGGAATTGCACGCGGTCGAGCGCCGCCTTCACCTCGCGCCAATGGCCGAGCTGGCGGTCGAGTCCCTGCTGGACATCGGCCAGTTCCCCGAGCATCGCGGGGATGCCGGTCTTATGCGCGGCGGTGAAGACCTTCGGGAACTGCTTCATGCAATCGTTGTAGAATCGCAGCAGGTCGCCGAAATCGGTCAGCGCCGTGAGCGCCGACTCCAGTTGCGGCAGCGGGTAGCATTTGCGCGCGTCGCGGTCGAACGCGCGGCGGATCTCGCCGAACCGCGTCGCGAGCGCCTCGGGCGTATCTCCCTTCAGGCGACGGCCGAGCGCTTCCTCGTTCCGCTCCTGCTCGAGGCGCTTCTCGATCTCGCGCCGTTTCTCCTGCTCGACCACATGGTCGCGCACTTTCGTCAACTGGTCACGCCAGGACAGTTCGCCGCCGCCGGCCATAAGGAGGAACCCGATTTGAAGAGGATTAGTGAGATGCAGCTTACTGGACTCGGTGTGCGATTCTAGCAGTGCCCGGCGCGAACGTCAAGTATGAATGCGGGACGCCGCGCCGGCGCCACTTGAATTGACCGCGGCCAAAGACTACCATCAGGTCATGGGGCCGTTCCGCGGGCATGCATTCGACAGGAGGCGGCGAATGTCCATCTTCGATACGCGCGAGGTGCTGAGGATCGCGATCATGGACGAGGAAACCGGCGTAGCGTTCTACCATTCGCTCGCCTCGGCGACGCGGCGGCCGGACGTGCAGTCGGAGTGCATCGCGATCGGCCAGCAGGAAGAGATGCACGCGCAGCGGTTCCGCAAGATGCTCAGCGACCTCGGCGAGTACGCGCCGCAGGAGGAATACACCGGCCAGTACGAGGCGTTTCTCAATGCGCTCGTCGAGAGCCGCGCCTTCCCGAACCCCGCCGAGGCGGCCCGCCGCGCCGGCGCCGCGCGCAGCGATGCCGAGGCGATTGACCTGGCGATCCGCCTCGAAAAGGACACGTTCATCTTCCTCTGCGAGATCAAGCCGACGCTGCCGCCGGTGCACACCGACATCGTCGAGGCCGTCATCAATGAGGAGCGCCAGCACTTGACCGATCTCTCGCGGCTGCGGCGGACGGTTGTGGGCGGATGAGTGAAGAATGCGGAGTGCAGAGCGCAGAGTTGAAACAGGCCGTGCGAAGCCCGAGCCGAATTCCATGCTGCATTCCGCATTCTGCACCTTGCACTCCGCGTTCGGCCCGCAGCACTGGTGGCCGGGCGACACGGCGTTCGAGATGATGGTCGGGGCGATCCTCACGCAGAACACGAACTGGGGCAACGCCGAACGCGCAATCGCGAACCTCAAGGCCGCCGGCGTCCTGGACCCGCGCCGCCTGGCGGAACTGCCGCCGGCCCGGCTCGCCGAACTCATTCGCCCTTCCGGCTGCTTCCGCGTCAAGGCGAAACGGCTGCGCGAGTTCGCACTCTGGCTGCGGCGCAGCCCCCTGCGGGCGGGAAACGGGCGGGTGCGCACGGAGCGGCTGCGGCGCGAACTTCTCGGCGTCCACGGCATCGGCCCGGAGACGGCCGACTCGATCCTGCTCTACGCGCTCCGCCGCAGAAAGTTCGTCGTGGACGCGTACACGCGCCGGTTCCTCGCGCGTCACGGGCTGATCGCGCCGCGCGCGACGTACGCGGAGATCCAGTCGCTCTTCGAGCGCAACCTGCCTCCGTCGCGGCGACTTTACAACGAGTATCACGCGCTGATCGTGCGCCTCGGCAAGGAATTCTGCCGCGCGAAACCGCGCTGCGGCCGCTGCCCGCTGCAGCCTCTCCTCGGCGCAGCGGCGCCTTGCGGCCGCGTTGTGAAAAGGAATTAATGAACGACAAGCCGAAACTTCGGCCGATCAAGGCGATCCCGTTCAGCTCCGGCGGCGAGCGGCTCGTCTGCCTGCGCGACGGCTCGGGCGCTTCGAAGAAAACCGTCCTCCTTCCGCCGCGCGCGTTCATGATCGCGGCGCTCTTCGACGGAGAACACACCCTCGACGAAATCCGCGCCGAGTACGCCGCGCGCTTCGGCGAGCCGATTCTGGCCGAGACGGTCCAGGACGTCCTGCGCCAGCTCGAGGAGGCGCGGCTGATCGAAGATTGACACACGCATTCACCACGACGACACTGTGAGCACTATGGAACTGCTGTTGCTGCAATCCGCTGTTCCTGCTGTTCGTTGCGTGGTGTTCGTTGTGCCCGTTGTGTCGTTGTGGTGATAGCTCGTGTCGTTGTCGCAGACGTTGCGGCCGAATCCGACTTGACTGCAAACGCATTTACCGATAAAAAGGCTTCCCGAGGCGCCGTGCGCCGGCTCGGAGGGACCGATTGTGACATTGACGAAAAGATTGCTCGTCGCGCGCCATGTCCTGGGCGCGTTTACCGAGAGCAAGACTTTGGCGAAACTGGCCTCCCTGTGCGCGATCATCGTACTCGTGACCGGCTTCGCCGCGGCGATCCTCCATTCTCCCACCGCCCTCTTCGCGCTGGTGCTCTCGCTCGCGCTCTGCGCTTACCTCCTCTGGACCATCGCGCCGGCCCTGCACGACCTCGACGCGAAGATCGTGCAGTTGGTCCGGCTGGAGATCGGCGGCCACGGGCTGATCATTGACTTCGAGAAGCCCGACGGGCGCGCCTTCCTCTCCGGCGAAGTGAAGCTGGAGAACGCCACCGGATGCGACATCCGGCTGAAGAGTTACGCCTTCGAGCAGGTCGGGATTGATTCGCCGGGCGCCGCTCCGATGACGCTTCAGGCGCCGGAATCCACGTGCGACGATGTCGTTCCACACGATGCGTCGCGCTTCATCAAACTGGAAAGGCACGAGTTTTTCGGCGGGCGCGAGAGCCTCGGCGAGGCGGCCTGCGTGCCCATGAAGCTGACCGTCTCGGTCCGTTTCGAAGTCGAGGGCGAACACATCACCGCGCCCGCAAGCCGCACCCTGCAATGCTACGCGTTCATCCGGTCCGCCCCGCGCGAGAAAATGCTGCTGCTGACGTAGCCGCTCGTAGTGTGCCCGTAAGGGCATACGAAGCAGCGCCTTACGGCGCCACTACAAACCGTCACTTCGCCCCTCGTTCCCTGAGGAATATCACGATGTCGTTGTGGCCGAATTCCTCCGCCAGGCTCAGCGGAGTCTGGCCCTTGCCGTCCGCCGCGTTCATGTCGCCGCCGTAGTGCAGCAACCTCTTCAGCACGCCCATCTCGCCTTGCTTGCAGGCGATGTGGAGCGCCGTCCAGCCGTCGCTCAGCGCCGCGCGGGTGTCCGCGCCGCCGGCCAGCAGCAAATCCGCAACATCGTAACCCCCGCGCGAAATCGCCAACTGCAGCGGAGTCCACCGGGCATTGTTGGCCGCATTGACATCGGCGCCTTTTTCGAGGAGCAGCCGGACGACCGCTTTCCGGCCGCGCCCGGCCGCCGCGCACAGCGCCGTGTTGCCATCGGCGACGCGGCCGTTGATATCCGCCCCGTGACTGAGAAGGGAAGTCACGGAATGGAGATCGCCCTCGCCGGCGGCCCGCACGAGGAACCATATCTTCTCGTTGTCGCGTCGCACGGCCTTGGCGTCGCTGCGCCCGAGAAGCCGGTCCAGCAGCGACATGAACAGCACTGCCACAGCGATCGCCGCACAGGCCATCGCAATCCCTTTCGATTGCCGAACCCCTCGTTCGCAACCGAGCCTATTCCCGCCCGCGCGACAGTATACTACGGTTCGGCCCCGGATTCCAGATTTTTTCGGCCGGCGCACCGCCGCCTGGAGAAATCCAACGCGCCGTGCGCCATGCGCCCGTTCAGCCGCCCGCTCCTTGAAAACGCCTCGATGCGTGCTATGATGTCCGCGACAGGGGTTCAGCGCGGTGGATGACCATGCTTTGTCCGGTGTGCAGCACGCAGATGCTGACGCTCGAGTTCGCGCAGATCGAGATTGATTACTGCCGCGAGTGCGGCGGCGCCTGGCTGGATTCCGGCGAGGCCGCACTGATCGGCGCACGGGCGGGGACTTTGGAAGCCGGCCTGCGGGCCGCGCTCGATGCGGCGTCGGCCGGCGCGGGCAAGCCGGACCGCAAGCGCCGCTGCCCGGTCTGCCGGAAGCCCATGTCGCGGCACTCGCCGCCGGAACTCGCCCCGGCCGGCGCGGACCGCTGCCGGCAGCGGCACGGCCTGTGGTTCGACCGCGGGGAATTGAGGAATCTGATCGAGATTTTCGGCGCGGCGCAGGACGATGCCCTGGGCCGATTCTTCGCGCAGTTGGAACGGCAGCGGCAAAAAGAGCATCCTTCGACCGGTTGAGATCCGCGGCAGCGAGTGAGCCATGTGGGAAGAAATCCGCGCCAACCGCCGGCGGTCGGCGACGCTCATATTGCTATTCGTCATCATGCTGCTGGCGATTGGGTACGCCGGCGGCACCGCTTACCAGTGGAAGAGGGAGAGGACGGCTGCTGCGCTGCGGGCGTGGGGAACTGCGGACCCCTTCGCGGCCTACATACCCCGGTCGGAGTTCATCGGACTGGCCTGCACTGCGTTACTGGCGCTCGTCGCGGCGCCCCTGGCGTGGTATTGGGGATCGGGACTGCTCCTGCAGAGCGCCGGCGCGCACGAGATCGAACAGGCTGAGTCGCCCATCCTCTTCGATATCGTCGCCGAGATGACCCTCGCCGCCGGGCTGCCGAAGCCGCCGAAGGTGTACATCATAGACTGCGACGCGCCCAACTCCTTTTCCGTGGGAACTCCCGAAGACTCCGCCATCGCCGTGACCACCGGTCTGCTCATGCGCCTCAACCGGGATGAACTGCAGGGGGTGATCGGGCACGAGGTCGCCCACATCCGCAACGAAGACGCGCGCTACATGACCCTTGCCACCGCGCTGCTGGGCATGGTCTCGCTGTGCTCCTTCGCGTTCCTGGGCACAGGCGGCTGGGGCAGCGGGCAGCGCCGGCCCGGCGGCGGGAGCGTCGGTCCGGGCGATATTATCGGGATCGTGTCGCTGCCCTTCCTCATCCTGTCGCCGATAACGGCCCGGCTGCTGTACCTGGCCTGCTCGCGACGGCGCCAGTATCTCGCCGACGCGTGCTCGGCCTCGTACACGCGCTACCCCGAAGGACTCGCCTCGGCCCTGGAGAAGATCGCGCAGGACCGCGACGGCATGGGCGAGGCGAGCGACGAGCTGGCGCCGATGTTCATCGTCAACCCGCTGGCGGTGGACGGCGGTGAAGGGTTCTTCAGCACGCACCCGCCCACGGCCGATCGCATCCGGATACTCCGCTCGATGTCCGGCGGCGCCGGCCTGGCGGACTACGAGGATGCGTACGCGCTGCGGCACATCGAGCCGCTCCTGAGTGTCGCCGGCCTGGCCCAGTCGGCGCGAGCCGCCGCGCGGGCCCCGAGCGCCGAGCCGGAAAAGCCCGTCCTGGCCCGCGCCCGCGACGCCGTGGACATCATCCACCGCCTGCAAGGCGCGCTCTTCATCCCGTGCGCGTGCGGGCTGAAGATCAAAGTCCCCTACGACTACATAGCGCCGACGATTACCTGCCCGATCTGCGCGCGCGTCATGCCGATCCCCACCGCCGCGCCGCCCGCGGCGTCCGCTGCGGGGGAAATTTCACCGGCGGCTCAACCGGCGGCCGTCCCCGGCGGCCCGGCGACATTCCGCTATACGCCCGGCCGCTGGCAGTCCTTCCGATGCGCCTGCGGCGCCACCGTCCAATTGAGCCCGAACCTGCACGCCAGGAGAGTCTACTGCCCCAAGTGCAACGCCGAGACGGAAATCGTGTTGCCCTGAAGCGCGCTCTCCCGGCATGCCGGAACGTTACGACTGAGACCAGACGACCTTGCCGTTCTCGTCGGCCAGGTGCAGCTTCGACCCGTCCTCAACCACGCGCAGCACGGCGCGGTCCTTGCCGTGCTCGTCGGCCAGGTGCAGCGTCGAGCCGCCCGCATCCGTGGAAGGCGCGGCGCGCTCCTTGGCGTTTTCATCGGAAAGCTTCAGCGCCGGCCCTTCGTTGAACACGCCCAGCGCGGCGCGGAACCTGTTCTTTTCCGCCAGGAATAGCGCCTCGGCGAGTGACGGGCTCTCCTTGCCCTGGAAGACCTCGGCCAGCTTGTCGGCGAGGCAGGCGGGTCTCATCCTGCCCTGCGCTTTTCTTGCGCGCTTCTTCTCTGGCTTCTTTCCGGCGCGCTTCAGGGCCGCCTGAGCTTCGCCCAAGGCTCGCAACTCGGCGATCTGCCGGTCGAGCGCTTCTCTCCTAGCGATAAGTTGCGGAAGTGTCCTCTGGCGTCGAAGCAGCTCATTCTTCAGCTCCTCGACTGACATCTTCGCGAACTTCGCTCTCGGCATGGCCTTCCTCTCGTTCACGAAGATTGCCGGAACTCTTCGCGCCTCGGCAACTCTGCGGACATTACGCCGCGCGCAACGCCGGGCGGAAATGCTGTTGTCCTGAAACGCGCGTGAACTTTGAGGCATACGCCAGGTCGGGAATGCCGGCGGGGCGCGTCCACGCGGGTGGAATCGCCGCGGTCTTGAGGGTGCGCAGCGTCTCCGTCTTCGCGGACCAGGAATGCATGTCCTGCGGGTAGGATCGCACACTGCGCGCGTCCAGCCAGATGCCCATGCGCTCGAAGATGCCCCACACTCGAATCGCGAAAGATCTTCGCACTGCGTCGCACGAACTTCCGCTCCGCGTCGTACTCATGTCTGTACCGTTTGCCTTTCCATTGCCACCGGCATGGAACAAAGCAAGGCGCGTGCCTTTGCGCGGAGAAAAAGGGCATTCGGCCGACGGCGGAGGCGCCTTGCAGGCAAAGCGTGGATTTTACAGGGCCGGATTGAAATCGCCGCCCCAGAATCTCTCAAATGCAAGCCCGACAGCCAGTAGCACCTCAGCCGCGATGTAACATGTGTAGCGAATCTGACAGGTGAATGTTCTAAAAGATGCCAGGGGTGGTCTAAAAAACGCCAGAATATAAGATCGCCGGACGAGGCCGCTCGGACTAGCGAACGCTGTCGGACGGCTTGTCCATTAACGGGCTGGCGGGTCGCTGCGCCGGCGGGTCAACGATCCAGCGCGCGAGATTTCCATAGAGCGGGTCCTGCCGCATGGCCGCGAGGCCGCTGCGCAGTTCGGCGCGTTCAGGGCCGCTGAGCTGACGCAAGAGGCCGCTTTCCGGGTCAAGCCTCAAGCCGCCGCAGTACTCCCCTGCGGCAATGAGAGCCGTCGCGTCAGCCGACGGACTGAATTCGGCAAAGGGCCACACGCGTGCGGTCTTGTCCATGGACGCTGTCACCACACGGCGTCCATCCGGACTGAACTGGGCGGAAGCCACGACGTCCTCATGTCGCATGGGATCGCTCACCGGTTTGCCTGTGGAGGCGTCCCAGATGCGCGCGGTCTTGTCCCACGACGCCGTGACCACCCAGCGTCCATCGGGGCTGAAGCGGGCGGATGAGACCGTCGCCTCATGCCGCATCGGCTCGCCCACAGGTTTGCCCGTGCCCGCTTCCCAGACGCGCGCGGTCTTGTCATACGACGCGGTGACCACCCGCAGCCCATCCGGACTGAACTGCGCGGACGTGACCTCCGCCTCATGCCGCATCGGGTCGCCCACCGGCTTGCCCGTGGCCGCCTCCCAGACGCGCGCGGTCTTGTCATGCGACGCCGTGACCACCCAACGCCCGTCCGGACTGAACTGCGCAGACGCGACCTCGGCCTCATGTCGCATCGGCTCGCAGACCGATTTCCCCGTCGCCGCCTCCCAGACACGCGCCGTCTTGTCCCACGACGCCGTGACCACCCAGCGCCCGTCCGGACTGAACTGCGCAGACGCGACCTCCGCCTCATGCCGCATCGGCTCGCAAACCGGCTTCCCCGTCGCCGCCTCCCAGACGCGCGCGGTCTTGTCCCACGACGCCGTGGCCACCCAGCGCCCGTCCGGACTGAACCGCGCGGACGAGACCATCCCGCCATGCCGCATCGGCTCGCCCACCGGCTTGCCGGTGCCCGCCTCCCAGACGCGCGCGGTCCCGTCCAGCGACGCTGTCACCACCCAGCGCCCATCCGGGCTGAACTGCGCAGATTCCACAAAGTTTCCATGCCCCATGGGTTCGCCCACCGGTTCGCACGTGGCCGTTTCCCAAATGCGCGCCGTCCTGTCATGCGACGCCGTGACCACCCACCGCCCGTCCGGACTGAACTGCGCGGACCGGACCGCCTCGCCATGCCGCATCGGCTCGCCCATCGGTCTGCCCGTGGCCGCTTCCCAAACGCGCATGGCCCTGTCATTCGACACCGTGACCACCCACCGCCCGTCCGGACTGAACTGCGCGGACCGGACCGTCTCATCATGCCGCATGAGCTCGCCCACCGGTTTGCCGGTGGCCGCCTCCCAGAGGCGCGCCGTCTTGTCATACGATGCCGTGACCACCCAAAGCCCGTCGGGGCTGAACTGGGCGGACGAGACTTCCGCCTCATGCCGCATGGGCCCGCCCACCGGTTTGCCCGTGGCCGCTTCCCAGACGCGCGCGGTCTTGTCATGCGAGGCCGTGACCACCCACCGCCCGTCCGGACTGAACTGGGCCGATGAGACTTTCGCCTCATGCCGCATCGGCTCGCCCACCGGTCCGCCCGTGGCTGCCTCCCAGACGCGCGCGGTCTTGTCGTCCGATGCCGTGACCACCCGCCGCCCGTCGGGACTGAACTGAGCGGACGAGACCTGCGCCTCGTGCCGCATGGGCTCGCAAACCGGTTTCCCCGTCGCCGCCTCCCAGACGCGTGCAGTCTTGTCCCAGGACGCCGTGACCACCCAGCGGCCATCGGGACTGAACTGTGCGGACGAGACTCGCTCTCCATGGCGCATCGGCTCGCCCACCGGTTTGCCCGTGGCCGCCTCCCAGACGCGCGCGGTCCTGTCATCCGACGCCGTGACCACCCACCGTCCGTCGGGACTGAACTGCGCGGACGAGAGCGTCTCTTCATGTCGCATCGGCTCGCTCACCGGTTTGCCCGTGGCAGCCTCCCAGACGCGCGCGGTCTTATCCCAGGACGCCGTCACCACCCACCGCCCGTCCGGGCTGAACTGCGCGGACTTTACATCGTCTCCATGCCGCAACGGCTCGCCCACCGATTCGCCCGTAGCGGTCTCCCAGACGCGCGCGGTCCTGTCCCAGGACGCCGTCACCACCCGCTGCCCATCGGGACTGAACTGGGTGGAATAGACCTGGCCCGTAAGCCACAGGAGCGCATGCCAACGCCGCTGCGCCGCCAGGGTGAACATCCTGGCCTGAGACGGCGTGTGCCCGGAGTCCAGTCTCAGTGCCCGCCCCAAATATGCCAGCGCCTGATCGGGACGCCCCTGCTCGACCTTCTCGCCGGCAATGAGGAAATCGGACTGAACGGCGTTCTTGCGGATCGTCCTTTCCTTGGCTTCCGTCTTTGCCTGTTCGGCTTTGATCCGGTGGACGTAGAAGACGGTGCCCGCAACGGCCAGTATCAGAAAGCACGCCACCAGGTTGGAGACCGTTCGATTCCGCCGGTACGCCAGTCTCGCGCGCCGCATCGCCGACGGCCGCTTGTGCTCGATCGGCTCATCCGCCAGGAAGTGCCGCACGTCGCGCTCCACCTCGGCGGCCGTGTGGTACCGGTCCGACAGCTCCGGCTCCAGTCCTCCCAGCAGGATCGTCTCCACTTCCCACGGCAGTCCTTTGACCTGCTTCCTCGGCGCCTCCGGCATCCGCCCCGCCAGCTTCTGCGTACGCACCGTCTCCGCGCTCTCCCGGTCGTGATGGTACAGCCGCGTCCCCGTGCATAGCTCGTAGAACGTCGCGCACAGGGAGTAGATGTCCGTCCCAGGCCCCACTTCCGCCTCCGCGTCCGCCGCGCGGATCTGCTCCGGCGACATGTACGCCGGCGTCCCGAACATCTTCCCCGTCGTCGTCTGGATCGTCCGCTCCTCCGACTGCGTCCGCGCGATCCCGAAGTCCATCAGCTTGATCGCTCCCTCGCTC
>JBEKCB010000054.1:0-17559 GCA_050015075.1 Candidatus Brocadiia bacterium
GCCGCGCCCCTCGACGCCGATCTCCTCGCTCATCGTGATCTGGACGTGGTCCACGTACTTCTGGTTCCAGATCGGCTCGAAGATGCTGTTGGCGAAACGGAACACCAGGATGTTCTGCACCGCTTCTTTGCCAAGGTAATGGTCTATCCGGAAGACCTGCCCTTCGGCAAAAGCGCTTTGCAGGAAGCGGTTCAGCTCGCGCGCGCTCGCCAGGTCATGGCCGAACGGCTTTTCGATGATCAGCCGCGACCAGGGCGATCCCTGCGCGTTCGAGCCTTTCGGCAGTGAGCTCAGGGCCGAACTGCGCGCCAGGCCCGCCTCGCGAAGGCGTTCCGCGATGGGGCCGAAGAAGTCCGGCTGCGTGGCGAGGTAGAAGATATAGTTGGCCGGGACGCCGTCTTTCTTCGCGATTCCCTCCAGGCGTTCGCGGAGCGATTGATAGTCCTTCGGCTCGTGGAATTCCCCGCGGTGGTAGAACAGCCGCGCCGCGAACCGCGCCCAGAGGTCCTTCGGCTCGTCCGCCGTTTTCTCTCTCGCGAATGTTTCGATGCTCTGGCGCATCGCCTCGGCGAAACCGGCGTCGGTCTGCGGCCTGCGCGCGAACCCGACCACGGAGAACTTCTCCGGCCCGAACCCCTGCCGGAAAAGGCTGTACACCGCCGGGATCAGCTTTCGCTTCGTCAGGTCGCCGGAGGCCCCGAAAATCACCAGGATGAACGGCTCCGGAACGGCGTCGCGCCGCCGCGGAGGAAGCTTCTCGTCGTTTTTTCTTTCGTCCGCGCTCATCGGCGGCTCCACGGATCCTCGGCAGTCATCATTTCGCCTTCTTCACCGCCTCGATCACCGCGGCGTAATCCGGCTCGCTCGCGATTTCCTTGACGAGCTGGATATAGCGGATTCTCCCTTCGCGATCCACCACGAAAACCGCGCGCGCGAGCAGCCGCAGTTCCTGGATCAGCACCCCGTACGCCGAGCCGAAAGCCGCCTCGCGATAATCCGAAAGCGTAATGACCGACTTGATTTCGTGGGCGCCGCACCAGCGCTTCTGCGCGAACGGCAGGTCCATGCTGATCGTCAGAATCTGCACGTCCGCGCCCAGCCCGGTGGCCTCCTGGTTGAACCGGCGCGTCTCGAGATCGCAGACCGGGGTGTCGAGCGACGGCACGGAGGAAATCACGCAGAGCTTTCCGCGGAATTCGGAGAGCTTCACCGGCTTCATATCGTTGCCCATCAACGTGCAATCCGGCGCCATCTGGCCGACCTTGACTTCGTTCCCCACCAGCGTCAGCGGATTGCCCTTCATCGTCACCGCCCCTTTGCGTTCGCTCATGATCGGCTCCTTGGTGCCCTCAGCACCCGTTTCGCCCCGCCCTTCCCGCCTGCCGAGAAGAGCCACACCGCACAACGCCAGCGCCGCGCACACGACGAGCGTTCCTTGTGCCCGCATGACTGAAATCCCCATTGGATATGCTCGGCGTCCGACGCAACGCCCAATTCCCCTCGCTCAGCCTATCATGGGCATAAATGACGAGGCCTGTCAAGTCACGGACGCGGGCTGGAATTCGCTGGATTTTTCTAAAACGCTGATGTAATATAGCGACAGCAGTGTGGGGCTGCATTCCATGGTTGCCGTCAGTCAGGAAAGGAGAGGCACTATGCGGTCGCTGTACCGACTTGCCGCGCTCGCCGGCGTTGCGGTGATGTGCATTTCCGGCATGGCGCGCGCGGAAGCGCCGGAGAAGATCTCGCTCAGTATCCTGTATGCGGGCAAGCCGGAGAGCGCGCGGGCGAACGACTTCGCGCGTTTCCTTCGGGAGCATTTCACCAAGGTCGAGGTGATGGACGCCGCGAAGTTCGATCCCGCGCAGACGGCGGGGTGCGACGTGGTCATCCTCGATTACGATTCCGCGGCGAAACTGAAGCTGCCGCCGGACTACTCGAAGCCGACCCTGCTCCAAGGCGTCAATGGCGCGCACGTGGGCTCATCGCTCGGCCTGCGATTGGGGTACTCCTGAGGGTGCCTCACCGATGCGGCTCAGTTTGAGCCGCCCAAACATGAAGTCTTCCAGAAGCCCTTCAAGGTCGAACCGCAGGTCGAAGAGCGCGATAAGCCGGCTTCCTACCAGAATTATCCTGCCGCCGCCAACCTTCCCGCCAAGCTCAAAGTCTGGCGTGTGCAGGACTCCGGCAAGGAGACTTACGGCGCCGTCTCCGAGCCCTTCGCGAAGAACGCCCCTGCCGATTGCGAAGTCCTCACCGCCGGAATGAGCACACATAAAGGCCCGGAGCACATCTCGGTGGGACGACAGGGGAATTTCCTGTTCTGGGGATTCAACTCGCCGCCGTCGAACATGACCGCCGCGGGCAAGGCTTTCTACCTGAACTGCCTGGTGTACATCGCAAAATTCAACAAGCCGCCGATAAACCGCGCCGGCCCCGCAGGCGGCGCGCCGGCAACCCGCTGAAACGTCCGCTGCCGCCGGCACACGAGGGAAATGCCCTCGTGTGCCGGCGGGTTTCATTTTCTGACCTTCCTCCCATCCTTCGCATGAGTTCACGCCGGTGTCAAGCGAGGAACGGATTCGACCGCGCTTCTTCGCCGATGGTCGTGCTTTCGCCATGGCCGGGGTTGACGATGGTGTCGGCGGGAAGGGTCAGCAGACGCGTGCGGATGGATTCGACGAGCTGCGCGGCGGAGCCGCCGGGAAAATCCGCGCGGCCGATGCTGCCGCGAAAGAGGGCGTCGCCGGAGAAAAGGACGGGGTCCTTCGATTCCGCCGCGGCCGCCAGGGCCGGATCCACGGGCGAGTAAAGCGCGATGCCGCCGGCCGTGTGACCGGGCACGTGGATGACTTCGAGCCGAATCGTCCCGACGGCGACTACGTCGCGATCGCGCAGGAGAACGTCCGCCGGCGGCGAGGTGATCGGCGCGCCGAACGCGGCGGACAGATTCAATTTGGCGTCCACGAGCATCTTCGCGTCCGCCTCGTGAATGGCCAGCTTCGCCTTGGGGAGCGCGGCTTTCAAGCCGGCATTGCCGGCGATGTGGTCGGCGTGCCCGTGCGTCAGGACGATCCACTTGATGTGCGCGCGAAGCGCCCCCGCCCGCGCGAGAATCTCGTCCGCGAAGCCGCCGGGATCAATCACCACCGCCTCGCGCGTGTCCGGGCAGACCGCCAGATAACAGTTTTCCTCGAACGGCCCGAATGTCATTACGGAGATTTTCATTTTAACCGCGCAGACGTCAAAGCAGTTAAGACCACAATGTTTCGCCGCAAAGAGGCGCAAGAGGCACCGAGGACCGAGTCACTTTTCTCCGGTCTCTTGTGCTTCTTGCGCCTCTTTGCGGCTACGTGTCTTGTTCCCGTTCACTTCGCCGCGGAGACCTTCGCGAGATAGTTGTCAATCGTCTCCTGGGCGTCGGAAATGCCGCGCTCTTCCCAGAGGCCGACGATCTTGCGCTCGCGCTCGGCGCTCTCGGGACTGTCGGAGGCGTGCGCGCCGTTCTTCATCAGGTCGTAGCCGTAGATGCTCCGGATGGTGCCTTCCTCGGCCTCCTTCGGGTTCGTCGCGCCGAGGCGCTTGCGGATTTTGTCAATCGCATCTTCTCCCTGATAGAGCAGCGCGACGCACTTGCCTTTCTCCTCGGGCGGCAGCGCGGCGCCCGTCTCGTCCTGCCCGGTCATGTAGTTGACGATCCGCCGGAACTCGAACTCGGCGTTCGCGCCCTTGATCACGTCGGTGATCTTCGTCTTCATCTCGTCGGTGATCGCGAAACCGAAGGTCGAGTGCAGCGCCTCGGCCGCGCGCTCGCCGGCCGGCTTGGCGAGCTTCTTCACGAAGATGCCTTGCAGCGGCCCATAGAATTCTTCGGCCTGCTCGCGCGTGAAGCGCAGGAGCTTAATTCCGACGATGAAGAGGCCGGTGCGGCTGAACATGTCAATGATGTTCCCCGGCCGCGCCGAGCGCCGGCCGAAACTGTCCGGCTTGATGATGACGAGCGTGGTCTGCACCTTGGAAGGGTCTTTGAACTGGACGACGTTCGTGAGCATGCCGCCGTCCTTTCCGGCAAAGTCGCTGAGGACCTGCAACTGCCGCCGGTTGGCCTCGTCGGTGGTCGGCATGAGCACGGCCGGCTCGAAAAATGAGAGCTTGCCGTGCGAGAGGACGAAATCGCCGTACGTGCCGCGGACGGTATCGCCCTTCACGTCCGGCGAAAGGTCGCCGATGACCTCGTCGCGCAGCGAGCGAATGGCGTTCTCGCCCTCGAAGAGCAGCAGGCACATGCGGTTGCTGATGGCGAACGGGTTATCGCGGCGCAGGTTCGTGTGGACGTACTGTTCCAGCGCGCCGCGGACCATCGGGCTGAGGTCCTCCGCCGCCAGCGTCTCGGCGTAGCGGTTCACCATCTCGTCCGACGGCGCGTACATGCGCGCGCCGACGAGGCGGACTCCCCTGCCGAGCGCCAGCAGGCGCCCGATAATGCCGCCGGTGCGGCTCTTCTTAAGCGTATAGGGCGTGATGAGAACGCAAGTCAGTTGTTTCTTCATCGCACTTCCTTTCTTTTTTTCATCATTTAGCATTCGGCATTCGGAAGTCGGCATTCGCCATTCTTAGTTCTGTCCCCTGCTCCATCGCCCGCGCCCATTGCCGCTCGACTGCGCCTGGGGCTTGCGCGGGCTCAACTGCATGTGGCCTTCGCCGACCAGTCGGCCCATCTCCGCGATGAACGCCTCGGTCGGCCGCACGGCCAGCTCGCGTCCGGCCTTGACGAGTACGCGCTGCTGATCGGGCGCGACGACCTCGACGAGCACCGCGCAGTCACCGCGATGCCGCTGGCAGAGCGCCTTGATGTCGTCCACGACCTGGCTGTTGAGCGCGGCGCGCTGCAGGCTGAGCTTGACCGCGCTCGCCAGCCGCGCCGGCGCCTCGGCGACCGGGATCAGTTCCTGTAGCTTGATTCCGGGGCGATCGCTGCTCTTATCCACCGTGCCGACGGCGAAGAGGATGGCGTCTTCCTTCAGCAGGCCGCCGTGCTTCTCGAAGCAGTCCGGGAAGACGACGCCGCGGATCGTGCCGGTGGGGTCCTCCATTTCGATGTGCGCCATGGCGTGACCGCCCTTCGTGATCGTCGGGCGGATGGAGATGACCTCGCCGCCGACGATGACCGGAGCGCCGTCGTTCAGGGACCGCAGCGTCGCCGCGGTGGCCGTGGCGAGTTGCGAGAGCACGGCCTCGTAGCGGTCGAGCGGGTTGAAGCTCAAGCGCAGGCCGAGCGCCTCCTTCTCATGGCGGCCCATCTCGACCGGCGGCCATTCGGGAATCGGCGGCAGCGGCGTCTCGACGGCGCGCACGCCCGTGTCGCCGCCGAAAAGGCTTTTCTGGCCGCGGCGGCGGTCGAGTTGCGCGCGCGCGCCGCTGCGGAGCGCGTCCTCCAGCGCGGCGATCTTCTGCGCGCGGTTCCCGGGCAGGCTGTCGAATGCGCCTGCCTTGATCAGGCTCTCGGCCGCCTGGCGGTTGATCGCCGCCGAGTCCACGCGGTCGCAGAAATTCTGAAGCGACGTGAACCGCCCGCCGGCCTCGCGCGCGCGCACGATAGCCTCCACCGTCCGCTCGCCGACGCTCTTGACGCCGACCATGCCGAACCGGATCGCCTTCTCGCCGCAGACGGTGAAGAGCCCGCCGCCTTCATTCACGCACGGCGGCAGCACCGTCAGCCCCATCTGCATGCAGTCGCGGACGTGCTCCTTGAGCCGTTCGCTGTCGCCCATCTCGCACGAGAGGTCGGCGGCGGCGAACTCCATCGGGTAATTCGCCTTCAGGTACGCGGTCCGGTAGGCGAGGTAGGCGTAAGCCGTCGCGTGCGCCTTGTTGAAGCCGTACTCCGCGAAGTGGCGGATCAGCGCGAAGAGTTCCTCGGCGACCTGGGCTGTCATGTGCTTCTTCTGAGCGCCCTTCAGGAACGCCTCTGCGCGCGCATCCACCTCCTCCGAGCGCTTCTTGCTGATGGATTTGATGCAGCTCAGCGCGTCGGCCAGCGTCAGCCCGCCGAGCTCGTGGAGGATGCGCATGATCTGTTCTTGGTAGACGATCACGCCGCACGTCTCCTTCAGGATCGGCTCGAGTTGCGGTGCGACGTACGTGACTTCCTTCTCGCCATGCCGGCGCGCGATGAAGTCGTCCACCATGCCGCTCTTCAGCGGGCCGGGCCGGTACATCGCGACCACGGCGATCAGGTCCTCCATGTTCTCCGGTTTGAGCCGCCGCAGCAGGTCCCGGATGCCGGACGAGCCGAACTGGAACACCGCCTTCGTGTCGCCGCGGCCGATCAGCTCGTACGTCTTCGCGTCGTCGAGCGGCACCGCCTGGAGGTCCAGCGCGTGGCCTTGGCTGGCCTTGACCAGATCGAGCGTCTTGTCCACGATCGTCAGCGTGCGCAGGCCGAGCAGGTCCATCTTCAACATGCCGGCCTTCTCGAGGTCGTTCATCGCGAACTGGCTCATGACGACGTCGTTCATCTTGCAGAGCGGGATGAACTCGACAAGCGGTTTGTCGGCGATGACCACGCCGGCGGCATGGGTCGAGGCATGCCGGGCGAGTCCCTCGAGCTTGCGCGCGTACGTGAGCAGCTCGCGGATGCGTGGGTTGCTCTTCTCGTCATTGCGGAGGCTCTCGTCCTGCTCGAGCGACTTCTCGAGCGTGGCGCCGAGCACGCCAGGTATGCGCTTGGCCAGCGCGTCGACCTCGCTGACGCTCCAGCCGAGCACGCGGCCCACGTCGCGCACCACCGCGCGCGCCTTCATGGTCCCGAAGGTGATGATCTGCGCGGTGTTGCTCTCGCCGTATTTCTCGCGCAGGTAATGGATCACTTCCTCGCGGCGGATTTCGCACAGGTCGAGATCGAGGTCCGGCGGCTCGCGCCGCTGCGGGTCCAGCGCGCGCTCGAAGATCAGCGAGTAGCGGATTGGGTCCACGTCGGAGATATCCAGCACGTAGGCCACCAGCGTGCTGGCGCACGACCCGCGCAGGCCGACCGGAATGCCGCGCCTCCGCGCGAACGCGACGATGTCCCAGCCGATCAGGAAGTAGCTGCTGTAGCCCATCTTCTCGATCACGCCGAGTTCGTAGTCCAGCCGCTTCTTCGCCGCCGGCGCCGACGCGCCATAGCGACGCTTGAGCCCTTCTTCGCAGAGTTTTCGCAGGTATTCACCCGCGGAGAGGCCGTCCGGCGGCGTGTAGCGCGGGAAATTGCGCGTTTCGAAATCGAAAGCCACATTGCAGCGTTCCGCGATCACTACGCTGTTCTCGATCGCGCGAGGCAGGTGGCCGAACCGCGCCGCCATCTCCGCGCCGGTCTTGAAATAGAACTCCTTCGAGCCGAAGCGCATCCGCCCTTCATCGGCGAGCGTCTTACCTGTGTTGATGCAGAGCAGCACCTCGTGCGCGGCCGCGTCGTCGGGCGCGCCGTAATGGATGTCGTTCGTCGCGACCATCTCCAGCCCCGCCTCCGACGCCACGCGCGCGAGCCCTTCCAGGCACGCCTTCTGCTCCGGCAGCCCGTTGTCCTGCATCTCGATGAAGAAATTCTCCTTGCCCAGGAGGTCCGCGTAGCGCCCCGCCGCCGCGAGCGCTTCGCGCGGCTTCCCCGCCAGCAGCCACTGGCAGATTTCGCCGCTGTTGCAGCCGCTCATCACAATCAGGCCGTCCTTGTGCTCTTGGAGCAGCTCCACGTCAATCCGCGGGCGGTAATAGAAGCCGTCGAGGAAGGCGCTGGAGGCGAGTTTCACCAGGTTATGGTATCCGCGAATATCAGCCGCGAGCAGCGTCAGGTGATTGTACGCCTCCTTGCCGCCGCCGGCGGACTGCTTGTCCTTGCGGCTGCCGGGCGCGACGTAGGCCTCGTAGCCGATGATCGGCTTGATCCCCGCGCCGGTCATCGCCCGATAGAACTGGATCGCGCCGTAGAGATTCCCGTGGTCGGTCAGCGCGCAGGCCTTCATCCGCTGCGCCTTCGCCAGCTTCGCCAGACTCGCCGGCGTGCAAGCGCCGTCGAGCAGGCTGAAGTGGCTGTGAACGTGCAGGTGAACGAATTCTTTAGGATTCATTGCATCGCCGTATAAAGTCAGGCGCAGGAGCGCCGTAGTATGGCAATTTTCCGCGGCCTCGTCGTTGTCCTCGGTGGTCCGCAGAGGATTTCCACGAACGGGACACGACCTGCGTCATTATCCCCGGTAGCACGCCAAAGTCAAGCGAGGGTAGGGGACATCTTTCAGGGAAAGAACTCGCTAAACATGAACTCCCGCCGCTTTTTGAATGCCTCGATATCAGCGGTGTTCAGCTCGAACCACTCACCCTGTTTCCGCTTCTGCCGGAAGCGACCGTGCCAGTACTTCTCAAGAAGGTAGGGCTGGTCAGTCTTGATCTCATGCCTCGGGAGAAGATCTTCAGGAAGTAGGATGCCAATACTCCTGCCTCTCCGGTCGGCGTCTTTTGCTTTGCCGATCTTATACAAGCGCAATGAGGGTGAATATTTCAGATAAACGAACCCCGTCTTAGCTACCGCTTGGTGTTTGGACGTCGTTGCCACAACGGTTTTAGATACTTCTCTTTGGAGCCGGCCCTCGCATAAAGATGCCAACGCCTTGTTGCCGGTTTTCTGGCTGAAATCCAGAAGCGCCACAGCTATTCCTGGCATACCGCCGAATCGCCTTCTGACCGTCTCCCAGACTGGAAAGCTTCGCTTCTGCCGCGCCTCCAAAGTAATCTCGTCTCGCACTGGGAAGTGACCTAATGTGGTTATAAAGTCCGCCAAGTGACGTAGGAGCTCTTCGTCACTTTCCTTCTTTGTCAAGGTATTTGGCTCATATCCCGCTGCAGTAACGGCTTCCGTCCACCGCACCCAATATCTTCCCTTCCAAACTGATTCCTTGATCCGCGTAGCGCTTGCAAAAGATCGTTCGCCGGGTATCTGCCCGTCGTGAGTCTCCACATACTTCCGGATTTCGTCCAGAATCTCCTGTCTACTGATGGCCATGAATTGGTTGCTTTCTCTTGGAGATCGGAGGCACACGACAGATCTTCATGCTTGACGCCACTCCTCACGGCGGAACAAGAATCGCTACGCCGTCAGCATCCGGAAGCGTCATTTTTCGACAGGGTTACACTGATGGTCCAATACTTATTTCCATCCCTTCGCGCCGCGCGATGTCCAGAATGGGACGGCCTTCCTCCGTTTCCCACTCGCGCTCGCCGCAGGGGATCGGCTCGATGCGGTTGTCCGCCTCGCAGGTGATCTGCCACAACTTTTCCACCAGCGGCAGTGAGTGCGGTCCGTCGAACTCAGGCGCGATGACCACAAGGTCAATGTCGCTCCATTTGCCGGCCTCCCCACGCGCATAGGAACCGAAGAGCACGCCGCTCTGCGAATGGATGCCCGCTCTCTGCAATGCGCTCAGATAGCCCTTGACGATCTCTACAATTGCGCTGTCAACCATCGGAGAAACTCCTGGGCAGTTGCCAATCGCTGTTCAGCAGCCGGGCGATCCACTGTCACTTGCGCCATGTCTGGGTAACGGCCCTCAAGTTGAAACATATTGAATCTGCTCAGCCAAAGCTCCTGCTCGGGCAACAACTCAATCCCAGCCGTTTCAGCAAGTCGCAACAGGTTATGAATTTTCGGCGGGACCTGTTGCGTTTTCAGGGTCACGTGTGCCTTGAGCATCTTCTCGATGGCCAGGTGCGCGAAGAAAAGCCCATGTCGGAAACGCCCCTTCTCGCACAGCATCTCGGCAACCTCAAGGTCTTCCCGGCTGCCTGCCGTCCAGTAGTCAACCTGCTTCTGAATGTCCACCGCGTTCCACCCCGACAAGGAATCGTAAGTCCGCCTGCGTATCCTTATCACGCCAGTCTGTTCATGTCAACAATTCGATGCAGCTGTTACCTGCACGCCTCGACGTACCTCATTCGGAGGTCGTAGAGGATGGCGCTCATGAGCTTGGCTTCCTCGTCGGTCAGGTTGCCCCGCATCTTGTCCTGGAGGATCTGCAGGAGGTCTATGGAGTATTTGGCCTGTTCGAGGTCCACCTGGCGTTTGCCGGTCATCGGGTTGTCGAAGAGGCCCAGGTTGATGAGCACCTGCCCGGCCAGGCCGGAGACGAAGGTCTTGAGGCTCGGTTCCGGCAGCGGCGCGCGCTCGGACTTCGGACGAGGCGTCGCCGGTTCGCCCGCTGCTTCCGGTTTCTCCTGCTCGTTCATCAGCCACCGCCCTTCGACGAAAAATCGGCTTTTGCCACGGATTTCACGGATTTCCACGGATTACAGGAAAACGAAATTAACGGCCACTATTGCCTTTGCAGTTCGTCGCCCGTAATCCGTGTCAATCCGTGAAATCCGTGGCAAAAAAGTCGTTAAAAATCATCCCGTCGTTTTGTGCTGCGATTGTTTCCTGGCCAGCGCGGCGCCGATGAAGGCGCGGAAGAGCGGGTGCGCCTCGATCGGGCGCGACTTCAGTTCGGGGTGGAACTGCACGGACAGGAACCACGGATGCCCTTCGAGCTCCATGATCTCCACGAGCTTGCCGTCCGGCGAGGTTCCGCTGAAGCGCATTCCGGCCTTCTCGAACTGCGCGCGGTAGGCGTTATTGAACTCGTAGCGATGGCGGTGGCGCTCGGAAATCTGGTCCGCGCCGTACGCGGCGCGCGCCAGGCTCTTCGGCGCGATCAGGGCCGTCTGCGCGCCGAGGCGCATGGTGCCGCCCAGGTTCACCACGCGGCGCTGCTCGTCCATCATGCAGACGACCGGGTGCGGCGTATCGGCGTCGAACTCCGAGCTGTTGGCGTTCTGGAGCCCGCACACGTCGCGGGCGAACTCGATCGCGGCGCACTGCATGCCGAGGCAGATGCCGAAGAACGGGATTTTCTTCTCGCGCGCGTGCTGGATCGCGCGGACCTTGCCGTCAATCCCGCGCATGCCGAAGCCGCCCGGGACGAGGATGCCGTCCACCCCGGCGAGCAGTTTCTGCGGGTCGCCGGCAAGGAGTTCCTCCGCCTCGATCTTGCGCTTGATGACGCGCGCGTGGTTGGCGATGCCGCCGTGCGTGAGCGCCTCGTAGATGGACTCGTACGCCGATTTCAGGTGGATGTATTTCCCGATCACCGCCACCGTCACCTCGTGCTTCGGGTTCTGCAGGACTTGCAGCATCGCCTTCCAGTCGTCGAGGCCGGGACCGTCGGTCTTGAGCTGGAGCTTCTCGGCGAGCAGGGCGTCGAGTCCCTCGCGCTGGAGGACGAGCGGCAGCTCGTAGATGGTGCTCGTCTCGGCCAGGTCAATCTCCTCGATCACGGCGCGGCGCTCGACGCTGCAGAACATGGCGATCTTGTCGCGCACGTCGTCGGAAAGCGGCTTCTCCGTGCGGCAGACCAGCACGTCGGGCAGGATGCCGAGCTCGCGCAGCTTGCCGACGGAGTGCTGCGTGGGCTTCGTCTTGATCTCCTGGCTCGCGCGCAGGTACGGGATGAGCGTGAGGTGGACGAACACCGCGTTCTGCCGGCCGACCTCCTGGCCGAACTGCCGGATTGCCTCGAGGAACGGCAGCCCTTCGATGTCACCGACCGTGCCGCCGATCTCGGTGATCACCACGTCCACGTCCGGGCGCGCGATCCGCCGGACGGCGCTCTTGATCTCGTTGGTGATGTGCGGGACGACCTGGATCGTCCGGCCGAGGTACTCGCCGCGCCGCTCCTTGGAAATGACCGAGTTGTAAATCTGCCCGCTGGTGAAGTTGCTGTCGCGCGTGGTCCGCGCGCGCGTGAACCGCTCGTAGTGGCCCAGGTCGAGGTCGGTCTCCGCGCCGTCGTCGGTGACGTAAACCTCGCCGTGCTGGTACGGGCTCATCGTGCCCGGGTCCACGTTCAGGTACGGATCGAACTTCTGCATCGCCACGCGCAGCCCGCGGCTCTCCAGCAGCAGCCCCAGCGCGCCGGAGGTCAGCCCTTTCCCGAGCGAACTTACTACGCCGCCGGTGACGAAAATATGTTTTGCCATTGATGGGCCTCTATGTTATTTTTGACAGGATTTACAAGATCAACCGGATAACCTTGTCCAAAATTCGTTTCGTTTTCCGATCTCCTCTGAACAACCTCGTTTTTCCTGTAATCCCGTCTAGACTTTTTTTCGTTCCGCCGCGCAGAACGCCTCGAAATCCTCGCGCGTATCCACCTTCAGCGTCCGGTGCGGCGTCACGCCGACCGTGATCTTATATCCGTTTGCCAGCGCGCGCAACTGTTCCAGCTTTTCCGCCTGCTCCAGCGGGTGCGGCGGCAGCGCGGTGAAGTCCAGAAGCGCCTCGCGGCGGTAACCGTAAATGCCGTGATGCCGCAGGTGCGGGACCGGGCTCTCGCGCAGCGGCGAGCTGGATCCTCGCACGTGCGGGATGACCGCCCTCGAGAAATACAGCGCCCTGGAGCGGCCGTCGAGCACCACCTTCACCACTCCCGGGTCCATCAATTCCGATTCATCGCGGATTCGGCATGCCAGCGTGGACATTTCGCACTCCGGGTCCTCGCGCAACAGGCGGACGGTGTGCGAGATCATCTCCGGAAGGATGCCCGCCTCGTCGGCCTGGAGGTTGATCACGCAGTCATGCCGGAGTCCGCGCGCGACCTCGGCGCAGCGGTCGCTGCCGCTCGGATGCGTGGACTGCGTCATGCGCACTTCGCCTCCGAAAGCGCGGACCGCCTCGGCGATGCGCTCGTCGTCGGTGGCCACCAGCGTCTCGTCCACGCCCTCGGCGCGCGTCGCCGCTTCCCAGGCGTATTGGATCAGCGGTTTGCCGGACGGGCTGCGCATCAGCACCTTGCCGGGAAAACGCGTGGAGCCGAATCGAGCCGGGATGATAACGGCGCAAGTCATGGCTTCGCCTCCTCGATCGCCTCGTCATAGACCGCAACGGTGTCCGCGACGAGGCGCTGCATGCTGAACCGCTCCGCAACGCTGAGGCGCGCGGCGGCGCCGAGATCGCAGGCGGCCTGCGGATGCGTCAGAAGTTGTCCCACCGCGTCCGCCAGCGCGGCGGCGTCGCCCTTGGCGACCAGGCGCGCGGTCTTCCCTTCGACAACCATTTCCGGAACGCTGCCGGCGGACGTGGCGACCACCGCCTTGCCCATCGCCATCGCTTCGAGAACGCCGTAGCCGAGTCCGCCGGCCAAGGCCGGCTGCACGAAAATATCCAGCGCCGAGATCGCGCCGCGATAATTCGCCAGCCGCGTCACGAAGGTCACGCGCTTCTCGATCCCGAGCGCGGCGGCCTCCTTCCGGAGCGAGCGTTCGTCGCCGCCGTCGCCCGCCACGATGAACTCCGCCTCCGGGATCGAACCGGTCAGGATTTTGACCGCCCGGAGGAACACCGACTGGCCGCGCCCCGGTTCGAGCGGCGCCACGGCGCCGATCACGGGGATGCGCTCGCCGATCCTCGGCGGCAGGAAGTCGTAGAGCTTCAAATCCACGCCCGGAGGCACCAGGCGCAGCATATCGCGCGGGACTCGGCTGCGGTTGACGAGCCCCTCGCGCATGAATTCGCTCAGCGCAATCACGCGCGCGGCGCGGCGCCGGATGCGGGCGACCTCGCAGCAGTCGCCGTCCAGCGAATACGGTGTGAAGACCATCGGCGTACGCACGACCCGGAGGAAGCGGCGCCCCGAAAAGTGCAGCCCGATCCCGTGGACGTGGATCACTGCCGCTCGCGTCCGGCGCATGAATTCGTGGAACGTCCCCGCGCCGATGAACCCGGTCCAGCGCCCTGCCAGCGCATTCCAGGTCGTCCACGGAAGGGGCAGCCCCCTTTCGGCGATCTCCAGCGGCATGGACGTGCAGACGAGGGACACGCCGTACCCGTGCCCGCCGAGCCCGGCGAGAAAGTCCAGCATGTTGAGGTGGCCGCTGCGAACGCGCACGCGTCCGGTTACGGCCAGGATATTCCGAATCGGGGTGTTCACGCAGGAGGCACACTCTATCGCGCACGCGCGGGCGCGGGGAATTCCAACTTAGTGCGACTGATGCTTCGCGGCGATCCTTTCCAGCTTCGAGTAAATCTGCAACGGCTCCAACGGCTTCACGAAGTAGCCGTGCGCGCCGATGGACATCGAATACTGCTTGTCGCGGCCATGCAGCAGCTCAGTGGTCATCAGCACCGGCGTCGTCCAGACCTCCTTGTTCAGGATATTGCTCGGGCTCCGCAATTGCTGAACGACCTGGAAGCCGCTCATGATGTCGAGCTTTACGTTGAGCAGCACCGCCGCCGGCCGTTGGGCGCGGATCAGCTCCAGCGCCGTCGGCCCGTCCGCCGCCTCCAATACGGCGTAATTACGTTCCTGGAGCAGCCGCGCGGTCATCCGCCGATCCTTCGCGTTGCTGTCCGCGACCAGGATGAGCATCTTGGCAGACTCGGCGTCAGGCGAAACTTCCGCGGCTGTCGCCTCCGCGGACGCGGCCGGCGTCGCGCCGGCGGAGTGCGCTTCGACGCTGGCGAGGGTGACGGCCACGGTAACGGTCTCGTACGTAGACTTTCCGTCGTCAGGAACGCGCAGCACCGCCTGACAGTGCGGGCACTTGATGTGCCGACCTTCAGCGCCCTGGTGCGCCTTAACCTTCTCGCCGCACGGACACCTGAATCGTATGGCCATCTCGTCCCCTCGAGCGGCGCCCTGAGTCGGGAAGCATTCTACCAGAGTGCCCGCCTTGCTTCAAGAACTAATACTCGAACCTTCCGTCATTCCTTCCGGTCCGCAGCCTGGGTGAGGTCCTCGACCAACTTCCGCGCCGGCCGGCCGCCCAGTTTTTGACATATCTTCACGTCCGCCAGGCCCTTGGCGTATTCCTTCAAATAGAGATAAGCGACGGCGCGATCGTTGTAGGCCTCGGCCAAGTTCTCATTCAGCGCAATGGCGTGGGTGTAATCGCGGACGGCGTCGGCGTAGCGACGGGCCCGGACCTGGACGTTGCCGCGCTCGCAGTAAGCCACTGCGAAGTCCGGCCGCAGCACGATCGCCCGGTCATAATCG
This sequence comes from Candidatus Brocadiia bacterium, assembly GCA_050015075.1. GTDB lineage: Bacteria > Planctomycetota > Brocadiia > CAIUPP01 > CAIUPP01 > JBEKCB01. The sequence continues at coordinate 15,057 of JBEKCB010000054.1, forward strand.
CCCATCGCCTCATCGAGCCGGTTCGAATCGGCATGGAGGCGGCCGCGCAAGATCCACGCCTCGGCATAATCCGCTCTGGATGCAATCGCCAGGTCGTAGTCGCGCAGCGCCAGATCGCGCCGCCCCAGGCTGTACCAGGCCGCGCCGCGGGTCGCATATGCCTCCGCGTAGTCCGGCTTCAGTGCAATGGCTTTTTCACAGTAGCCGATGGCTTCCTTGGATAATTCCGCGGCCTGCGCGGGCTGCTGTGCGGCTTCGGCTCTCTCTTTCACGCAGACGGCCAGATTATTCCAGGCCATCCATGCGGCGGGATTCTTGCGGACCGTATCCCGCCAGACCGTTTCAGCGTCGCGATAGATGAGCGACTGGTTCCACGTGGCCGCGGCCAGAACCGCGACGAGCGCCGCGGCCGCTGCGATCTCAACTTTCCTAATCGCGCCGCGGCGCTCCGCGTGGCCCGCGAGCACGCCGCCGGCCAGCGCGGCGATCCCGATCATGGCCGTGTATTGCCAGTGATCCGCCACCAGCGAGTACCGCATGAAGTAGATATTCATGAACCCGGCCACAGGCGCCAGGCTGACGAGAAAGTACCCGAACCCGAAGAGAAGCGGCCGCCCCCAGCCTCGACGGTTCCGCCAGAGGACGATGAGCAGCGCCAGGAGCAGCAGGTCGGGCACGAACGAGAGGAAAGAGACGCCCAGCGCCCAGCGCGGATACACAAAGCAAAGTTTCGCCGGAAGCAGCGCCTTGTAGAGATAGAACCAGGACGCCCAGCCGGCGCCGGCCGTCCGAGCGAGAAAACCGTCCGTCCGAACGACTTCGGCGGCGATTGCTCGATTATACTGATACCAGACCGTCACCAGCGCGAGCGCGCCGGAAACCGCGGCAAATGGGGTCGCCCGCAGAATGTCCTTGCGCCCGATCCGGCCGCGCCGCCACCAGGCGCACAGCAGCAGGACCGCCGGCAGCATGATGACGGAAGTCTTCGCGAGCAGCGCCAGCAGGAACAAACCCAGCGTCACGACGTAAGCTCGCAGCGCGCCGTCCTCGTCGAATTTCAGGTACGCCAGGAGGCTGGCCATATAGAGGACCATCGCCAGCGTGTTCTTGCGCTCGGTGATCCAGGCGACGGATTCCACGTTGACCGGGTGCACGGCGAAGATCAGGCCGGCCAGCCACGCGCCGGGCGCTTTCAGCCGCTTCAGCACTCGCCACAACAGCACCGCGCTCAGGGCGTGCAAAAGCACGTTGACGACGTGGTAGCGCGCCGGATTCATGCCCCACAGGCGCCATTCGAGCCAAAGGCTGGTGGACGTCAGCGGAAAATAATCCGGCGGGTCGGTGGTGAACCAGAGACGGCGCAATCCGTCCGGCGTCTTGATCAGGGGGTTCCGGGTCAGAAACGTGTCGTCGTTCCAGATGAAGCCGCCTCGCATCGCCGGGAGATACGCCAGGAGGGTGACCGCGACGAGCGCGACGGCCAGGAGGATCTGCCGCCGCCGCGGCGCACCGGCATTTCCCGTGTTCACGGCCGCTTGAAGGTCCATGGGCGCGTATTCTATACCGTTGCCCGATCGCTATCAAAGATGAGTTGCCGACGGCCGGGGAATCTGCGATATAATGGCCGGCATGATACGACCCATTGTGTTTCTGCTCCATCATACGCTGTACGCCGGCCTGGCCGCAGTGCTGTTCGCGGCGGGGATGGGCTGCGCGACGCCGGTGTATCAGCGGCGGGCGGAATGGCTGCTCTCGTTCCCGCGGTGGGTCGCGCTCAAGCTGCGGGGAATCCGCGAAAAGAAGCCGTCGGTGCCGGCGCTGGGACTTTTCATCTTCGCGTTCAACGGCGTCGCGATGCTGGTCTACATGCTGCTCGGGATCATTCCCGGCCTGGCCGCGGTCATCAGCTTCTTCACCGGACTGAACGTCATCCTGATCGGCCTCCTCGCGCACGAAATGCCGTGGGATGACGCCGCCCCGCGGCGCGCGCCGCCGATCTCCGTCCGCATCTGCGGCCTGCTGACGCTCCTCCTCGAACTGCCCTGCTTCTGGTACACGATGGGCATGACGCTCTGGATGACGCCGGGCCTCTTCGCAATGTGGCGGAGCGCGGACTGGTCCCCGATCGCGCAGCGCGTCACCGCCTACCTCACGGTCATCCTGCCGATCCTCTTCGTCTCGGCGATGGTCGAGGCGTACGCGGTGTCGTTTTCATACAGAGGCGGAGATTAGGTGATTGGGAGATTGGGAAATAGCCTTCAGCGTTTTCCCAATTTCCTAATTTCCCAATCTCCCAATCACCCCATAAACCGCCGGTGCCACAGCTCGAACATCAGCAGCGCCCAGAGCCGGTAACCGTGGTCAGCGCGCGCGGCGACGTGGTCTTCAACCAGTTGGCGGACGTACTCCGGCGCGAAATAGCCGCGGCGGAGCGTGGCTGGATCGAGCAGCGTCTCGCGCAGGTATCCCTGCAACTCGCCCCGGAACCAGTCTGAGATCGGCA
>JBEKCB010000055.1:0-10027 GCA_050015075.1 Candidatus Brocadiia bacterium
ACGCCTGTTTGCCCACCAGGAAGAATACCAGCCATGAGGTCGCCATCGAGAACAGCCACCCGCCCAGAGTGCGCGGCATCTTCCACGTAAGCCATGCCACCGCCAGCAGCCAGACGCCCACGCTCACCCAGGCCGGCAGTTCCACGCCGGAGCGGGCCATCGCGCCGTAGATGGACAGCGAGTCCGCCCGTCCGGGCGATTCCACGAAGAAGCGCAGCGTCTTGCCCACCAGCGCGCCGAAATCCCACAGGATGAACGGCAGCGTCAGCGCCATCCCGACGATGGCGGCCCAGAGCCACGCATTGACCGACGCGCGCCGCAGCCGGATCAGCAGCGGAACCGCAAGCACGACGTACTGCTTGCTCGTCAGCCACACGCCCATCAGGCAACCGGTCAGGAACGGCCCGCGCGCCGTCGCCAGCGCCAGCGCCAGCCCGCCGAGCGCCGCGGCCATCAGCGGCTCAGTCCAGCCGTTCTCCAGCACGAAGAGCGACCGGGGCATGAACAGGAACGCCGCGGCCGCCAGTTCGTGGAACCGGCTTCGGCCGGGGCTCATCCGCCGCGCCAACAGGTAGATCATCAGCGCCGCCGCCAGGTCGCACGCGATCCACGCCGTGCGCACGTCCCTGAACACGTACCAGAACACCATCGGCGGGTAAACCGCCGTGGGCGGATACGGAAGCCCGTAATCTTTCGCCGCGCCGCCGAGATCGAGCACGCGTTCCTTGAACTTGAGCGTGTAGCCGTTCTTCCCTTCCTCGAAGAAGGCGCGGGCGGCCTCGGTCTGAATCCTGAAGACGTCCGTGGCCTCATAGATGACCGACGCGGGCGAGGAGAAGAGCATCAGGATGCGCATGGCGACCGCCGCCGCGACGATGAGACAGAACCGCACGCGCGCCGGCCGCCTGGAGTTCATCCGCTCGAGCAGGTAGGTGAACACCGCCATCAGCGCGCCCGCCGCCACGATCTTGATCGCCCGGCCGTATGCGTTGAGCAGGAGCATGTCGGACGGAAAACCGGGCACGCGGTAACGGAATTTCTCCTCGCTCTCGCCGTTCGAGAGGCAGCAGATCACGGCGAGGAAGGCGATGACCATGCCGAGGAGGACCGGCTCCGCCTGCACGCGCACCGCCTGCGGGCGGACGTGCAGGAACAGGGCCAGCGCCACGGCCCCGATCAGCAGCACAAGCCCTTCCCAGGTGAAGCCGCCCCAGTGCGTCAGCGGCGCCGCCACGGCGAGGATGCAGACGAGCAGCATCCCCGACGCGGCCGGGGTTTTGGCTTGTTCATCGAGCGCGGCTGGGTTCATCGGGTCTTCCCGGCGTCGAGTTTTCCGCCGCTCCGGGCGAGCCCGCCACGGCCAGCAGCAGCGTGAAGGCGACCAGGTAGAAGTAGTTCGCGAAGGCCTGCTTTCCGAGCAGGAAGAAGAAAATCCACATCCCCGCCGCGGCGAAAAGCATGCCCGCGAGATTCCGCGGCATCTTCCACGTGAACCACGCAAGGGCGGCGATCCAAAGACAGGCCACGACCGCGCCGATCCAGCCGGCCGAGGGGCTAACTCCCAGCGCAACCGCGAAACCGTACAGCGAAAGCGCGTCGCCTCTCGCGGGGGACTTCAGAAAGAAGTACAGGACGTTCTCCATCATCGCGTGGAGGTCCCAGATCCAGAACGGCAGCACGAGCGCCAGCCCGACTGCGACTGCGCAAATCCACGTCGCCGCGCGCCATCGGCGCAGCTTCAGGATCATCGGAATCGCGAGCGCGACGTATTGCTTGCTGCCGAGCCACAGCCCGAGCAGCGCGCCGGTCAGCGCGGGCCATCGGCCCGACTCGGCCGCCAGCGCGAACCCCGCCATCGAGACGACCACCAGCGGCTCCGTCCAGGACTGCTCAATGACGAACAGCGATCGCGGCAGGAAGAGGAACGTCAGCGGCAGAAGCTGGCACAGCCGCTCGCCCTTCTCGCCCGGGTTGCATCGCCGCGCAAGGGCATACATCAGCAGCGCCGCCAGCACGTCGAAAACCGCCCACACCCCCCGCACGTCCTTGAACAGCAGCCAGGAGATGCAGTTGCAATAGACGACCGAGGGCGGATAGCCGTAATTCGGGATCAGCTTGACTCGTTCGTAAGGGGAAGGAATCCTCATCGTGTAAATGTTCTCGCCCTGGAGCAAGCCGGCCCCCGCCGCGCTCTGGCTCCTGAACACTTCCATCTTCGAGTCAATCACCGAAGGCGGGGTCGAGATCATCATAAGAATCCGCAGCGCCACGGCGAGCAGGATGAGCGCCGCAAAGCGCCGGCGGGCGATCCGGCCGGCGGAGCGCGAGAGATAACTCGCCGCCAGCAGCAGCGCCGCGCCGGAGCAGACTTTGATGGCGATCCCCGGCGCGGTCAGCATCTCGGAGGCCAGCGCCTGCGGCCAAGTCCAGCCCTGCTCCGCGCTGACCTGGAGCTGGTTATACCCGGTCTGGAGCCAGCAGTTCGACGCGGCGAAGGCGACGAAGATGCCGGAGAGCAGCGCTTCCGGCGACGGCCCGTTCCATCGCGGCCGCGCGTGAAACCAGAAGGCCAGCGCCGCCGCGCTCAGGACGAGCGGCAGACCCCACCAGCTCAGGAAACCCCAATTGCACGAGGTGCCCCCGACGTACAGCAGAAACACGAGCAGAATCGCCGAGGCCGAAGGCGCCGCGTCAACCTTCGCGCTCGAGTCTGGAGGTGTCATGGTCTCGCCTTTAGTTCCTCGCCCTCGTCCTCGTCCGTCGTCCTCGAACAATGTCCGTTAGATTATCAGCATTGCGTCCCCATAGCTATAGAACCGATAACCCAACCGCCGCGCCTCCTCGTACGCGCCGAGGACTCGTTCGCGGCCGGCGAAGGCCGCGACGAGCAGCAGGAGCGTCGAGCGTGGCAGGTGAAAATTCGTGAGCAGCGCGTCGGTCATCTTGAACGTGTACGGCGGATAAACGTACAGCCGCGATTCGCCCTGGAACGGCCCGAAGCCCTGCGGCGACGCGGCGGCCGTCTCCAGCGCCCGGCAAGAGGTCGTGCCGACCGCGATGACGCGTCCGCCGGCGCGCTTCGCCTCGGCGATCCGCGCCGCCGCCTCCGCCTCAATGGAGAAGAACTCCGCGTGCATCCTGTGCCGGCGCATGTCGTCCACTTTGATCGGCTGAAACGTCCCGAGGCCGACGTGCAGCGTGATCTCCACCGTCCCGATGCCGCGCTCGCGCAGCGCCCGCAAGAGCGCCTCCGTGAAGTGCAGCCCGGCCGTCGGCGCGGCCACCGCGCCGGTCTGCCGCGCGTACACCGTCTGGTAGCGCTCATGGTCGAACGTCTCCAGCGACCGGTCCTCGCCGCGCCGCACGTAGGGCGGAAGCGGCGTCCGCCCGACCTCCTGGAGCGTCTTCAGCAGGTCCGCCGGGCGCGGCACGAGCACGGTCCACTGGCCGGTCGCCGTCTTCTCCGCAAGCTTCACGACCAGCCGTCCGTCTTCCAGTTGCAGATACTCTCCGGATTTCGGCTTGCCGTGCGCGCGGATCATCGCTTCCCACAATCCCTGGCCGAGGTCGCGCAGGAAAAAGACTTCGACCTTTCCGCCCGTCGAGCGCGTCCCGATGGTCCGCGCGGGGAAGACGCGCGTGTTGTTCAGCACGAGCAGGTCGCCCGCGCGCAGGAATCGGCCCAGGTCGCGGAACACCGCGTGCTCGATCCGCCCATCGCCGCGATGAAGCACCATCAACCGCGAGGCGTCGCGCGGCTCGGCCGGGCGCTGAGCGATGCTCTCCGGCGGCAGCTCGTAATCGTAACGCGAGATGTCGTACTGGGAATCCACCGCCGCCATCGAAGGCTAAAGCTCCTCGTATAATTTCTCGTACGCCCGCACCGAATCGTCGAGAGTCAGTCCCAGCGCGCGAACCCGCTCGTGCGCCGCGCGGCCGATCCGCAGCCGGAGATCCTCGTCGCCGGCGAGCCGGCCGACCGCATCGGCCAGCGCGCCGGGGTCATTCGGCGGCACGAGGGCGCCGCACGTCTCGTCCAGTATTTCCGGGATATCTCCCACGCGAGCAGCGACCGCTGCCCGGGCCAGCCACATCGCCTCCAGAAGGATCTTCGGCACGCTTTCCCATCGCGACGGAATGACTAGGATATCCAACGCCGCGAGCACGTCGGCAAGGTTCGTCCGCCGGCCGGCCATCACCGGCCGCGCGCCGGCGGGCAGCGATTCGATCAGAGCCTCGATCCGCGCGCGGTCCGGCCCGTCGCCGACGATGATGAACTGCGTCCCCGGCGCTTTCGCGCGAATCGCCGGGATAGCGCTCAGGAAGATGTCCTGCCCTTTTTTGGCCAGGTCGAGCCGCGCGATCATCCCCACCGTCACAGCGTCCGGCGCCAGTCCGAGGTCGCGGCGCGTCTCGGCGGGAGAGCGGTTCGGTTTCAATTCCTCGCTGTCCACACCGTCATAGATCGTCATCAGCCGGTCCGGCGACATCCCCTGCCGGCGCGCCGCCAGCCGGCGCGCGCCCTGTCCGTCCGCGACGACGCGCTCCGCCAGCCTGGAGCAGACGCGGTCGAGCGCCGCGTAAACGCCGGAGCGCTTCCAGACGTCCCAGTCCTGCACCGCGAAGACGATCCGGCGGCAACCGGCGAGCCGGCCGATCAGCACTGCGTAATACGCCATCGGAAAGCCGAAGGCGTGAACGACCGACTCGCGGTTCGCCCGCAGCAGCCGGAACAATCGCCACTGGTACGGCAGGTTATGCCTGAACAGCCGCGTCAGAAGCGGCCTGCCGAGCGAATGACCCGGCTTCAGCGCGCGGCACTGAATCCCGCGCGCGCGCAGTTGAGCCTGCACCGGTTCGCCCTCGTAATCGCTCCAGACCTCCACGCGGAACCGCTCCGGATTCAGGCGCGTGGCCAGGTGCAGGATATTCCGCTCCGTCCCTCCGAGGTTCAGCGAGCCGGTGAGGAAGAGAACGCGGATGGGCTTCATCAAGCGGGTCCAAGGATCATTTGGGAAGCGACTGGTTGATGACGACCAGGATTCGGCGCGCAGCTTCCACAGCTTCCGCAGCCTGTTCGGCAGTCACGTGCTCAGGACCGCCGTAATCCCCCGTATCCCGAAACGAACGGAGCGCGCTATAATCTGTGCCGACGGTCTCAGAAAAACGCCCCGTGAGGATGAAGTCCCGATGAAGTGCCGCCTCAACGGCAGAATGCTTCTTGAAGGCCTTCCCTTCCAAAGCGAGCAGGGGGCTCACGACGTAAAATGCCGCGTAATACGATCGGGACGCTGCCGCGTCATAATCGCCTTCGGCGCAGATGATCTCCGCTGTTCTGAGGGCCCTGCGAGCACGGTCCAGAAGGTCGGCGGCGCGCTCGTTCATGCCCGAATGCCATCCTTTCGCGCTTCCGCATACAATGGGAAATCGCTCTCTTCGTATCGCCGCACATCCGCCGCCATCACATGGATCACTTTGTCAATTTGCAGACTCAGGGGAAAGAGCGCTTCGCTCGCTGCATAAACGTCCTGCCAGGTCTCCGCCGGCTTGTCCAGCAGGACCATGACGTCAATATCGCTGTCGGGCTGGTCGTCGCCTCGCGCGAGTGAGCCATAGAGCACCACGCCGCGGAAATGCGGCCCGTACGCCTTCGCAAGACGGCTCTTGATCTCTTGAAGAAGCGCATTCGTGGTCATGACGTTGGTCCTCTTGATCGCCAGGCATTATACAACAGAATTCTGCGGCAACTCACAATATGTTTCCTTTATGGCCTGTTCATTGCAAGCCGGACGAGCCTTCGCAAACGGCGTCCCAGCGCGGAAACCAAGTCGCAGGCGAGGTTCCACAGGTGCGCCGGCAGGCGCTCCGGGATGTACCGCGCGACGGTGAAGATCGAGAGGACGTACTTCTCCAGCTTGTACCTCTGCTGGACGAGCGGGTTGCAGACCTTGCCGTAGAAAGCGCGCTCCGGAAACGAATAGTGCGCGAACGCTTCGTAGAATGCGCGATAGCGCTTGCGCTTGGGGAACTCCGGCGTGTCGAACACCACGCGGCGGAACGTCAGCGCGCGCAGGCTGAGCGGGTCCTCCAGCAGCCGGCCGTGCTTCATGACGTAATCGTAAAACTCGGTGCCGGGGAACGGCGTGGCCAGGTACCATTCGGCGTGGATTCCCAGCTTGGCCATGTTCTTCATTGCCGTGCGTGTGGATTCGTAGGTGGTGTGCGGCAGGCCGATGACCATCGAGGCGCGGACCGGCACGCCGGCGGCCTTGAGAGTCTCGATCGCGCTCAGGATCGTCTCGTACCGCTCGCCCTTCTTGATATGGACGAATGTCTCCGGGTTCGCGTCCTCGAAGCCGACGCTGACGCCGGCGCAGCCGCTGGCCTTCAGCAGCCGCGCGAACTCCGGCGTCACCGAATCCGCGCGGATGCCGTCGGGCAGGTAATAGCGCAGGCCCGGGTTCCGCTCGATCATCAGGCGGCAGATTTTCTCCGCTCGCTCGCGGATGAGGCTGAAATGGTCGTCCCAGATGTACAGCGCGTCGAACTTGAACCGCTCCTTCGCCCACGCGATTTCATCCACAACGTTTTCCGCCGAGCGCGGCCGGAACGTGCGCCGCGTGAGCGTCTTGTTCAGGCAGAAGATGCAGTTGAACGGGCAGCCGCGGCTGGTCATCATCGGATATTCCGACAGCGTCCCGCCGACGCTGTCGAAAAGCTCGTAGGCCGGCAGCGGCAGCGTGTCGAGGTCCGCGATGAATTCCCGCGCGGGTTCCTGGACCGGCTCGGCGCCCTCGAACCGGACGGTCCCCGCGATGCCGGTCAGCGGCCCGCCGGCGAGGCGCTTCTCGACGACCTCCGCGAACGTCACCTCGCCCTCGCCGGAGACGCAGATGTCCGCGAGTCCGGCCACGGCGCGCGCTCCTTCGGCCGGCGCGACGCTGATCCCTACGCCGCCGGCGACCAGGAGCGTCCGGTCGCCGCGCGCGGCGCGGACCTCGCGCAGCAAATCGCGCGCGCCGTCGTAGGTGATCCGGCACGCCGGGAACAGGCTGACGCCCAGCGCGTCCGGCGCCCACTCCAGCGCCTGCTGCAGCCGCCGCGAGCGGCCGCCGGGCACGTTCAGGTTATTCAGGTCCAGCACGCGGACCTCGTGCCCGCGCGCGCGCATGACGGCGGCGATGCTCGCCAGCCCCAGGTTCAGCTCGTTCGGCGAGACGCTCGGCAGGTCCACGAGCAGGATTTTCGCGCGGCTTTCAGCCATGGTCGCTCCCGCTCGTCCGGGCCATGCGCAGCCGGCGCAATTTCCGCACGACCGCTTTCGGCAGGTGAGAGCGGAGCAGGTAGTTGAACGCCTTCCAGTTCCAGCGGTAACGGAGCGAGCGATGGAACTCCCCGCGCGCGTCGGTCATCCTGAAGTCCGCGTAATGCGCCATCCCGAACCTGAAATGCGCCCGGCTTAGCGAATCCGCCGCCAGGTCGGAATACAGGTCCGGCCGCCGCGCGAGCGCCTTCTGGATCACGAGCAGGTTGTACTTCGGGTACAAGTCCTGGTGCGTGACCGAGAGGCTTCCGCCGTGCAGCCGGCGCTCGGTCAGGATTTCAGGGACGTGCACGTAGTCATATTGTTCGGCCAGCCGCACCATCAGGTCCCAGTCCTGCGCGCGGAAGAACTCCTCGTCGAAAAACCCGACCTTGTCCAGCGCGGCGCGCCACACGACCAGCGTCGAAGTGTTCACCCCTTTGCACTCGAGGAACAGCGCGCGCGCGAGGTTGCCGCTCATCGTGTACTGCGGCAGCGGGTACTTGCGCCCCGTGTCGAGTTCGTGGATGCGCACCGCCGTGTAGGCGACGCCGGCGTCCCGCGCGCCCTCGAGCGCGGCCACGCACCGGGAGATCTTCTCCGGCATCCACAGGTCGTCCGAATCCAGGAACCCGATCCATTCGCCCCGCGACGCGCGGATGCCGGCGTTGCGCGCCACGGCCGGCCCGCGATGCTCCTGCCGGATGACCGAAATCCGGCTTCCGAACCGCGCGAGACGCGCGGGCGTATCATCGGTGGACCCGTCGTCCACCACGATCACCTCGACCTTCGGCCAGGACTGCGCGAGGGCGCTCGCCACCGCTTCCGGCACGAGCGCGCCGTGATTGTAGGTCGGGATCACCACTGAGACGAGGGCATCAGCGGCCACGCGTTGCCTCCGCCGGCCGCCGCGCCGAGAGGAGGCGCGCGACCTTCGCCTTGGAGCCCAGCGACTTCCGCAGCAGCGCGGCGGCCTCGGCGGCAAACGCGCGCGACATCCGCTGCATCGCGCCGCGGCCGGCGCGCGTGATCGCGTAACGCGCCGCCTCTTTCGCGCGCGGCCCGCCCGACTTGATCAGCCCGTCGCTCTCCAGCCCGCGCAGCAGCGCGTTGGCCAGTCCGAGCGACACTTCCAGCCTCGACGCCAGCGACCGCTGCGTGATCGTGCCATCCGCAGCGATCTCCGCCAGCGCGGCCAGCCGCCGCTGCAACTCCGGGAATCTGCTCACGGCCACCTCCTCGCATGAATGGGGCGTTCAGGGATTGAACTGTACCGCAAGCCGCGCCGCCCGTCAAGCCGGGAGTGAGAGCGCGTTCGCCACCGGGCATTTGCAACCGCTTCCGGGAGTGATATAATCCGGCCGCGCGCGGTTCAGACGATCATGGGAGCGGCGGTGTCCGAAATCACAAAAGCGGAAGACCTCGTCCCGCCCGGTTTCCGGCGGATCGAGGAAGGGAACGCGGTCCTCGTCGTACGCGAGGTCTGGGCCGAGGCGGCGCACCGGGTCCTCGCGCCGCTGTACCAGGCCTGGGCGCGGATGGCCCAGCGCCGATTCACCGCGCAGGGCCGCGCCGGGATCGTCTCCTTTCCGCTGGGGAAAAACCTTCCCACGATGATGGTGCGACGGTACGTCCACGGCGGCGTGTTCGCGCGGGTCGGGCGCGATCTCTATTGGGGCATGGACCGCGCGCTGGCGGAGCTGATCGTCGCCGAGTCCGCGAAGCGCGGCGGCGTGCGAACGCCCGACCCGATCGGCGTGCTCGGCCAGCGGATGCACGGCCCGCTCTGGCGGTTGGCTTTCCTCAGCGCCGAGGTGACGGAGTCGGAGGATCTGATCCACTACGGCTGCCGGCTGAGCGAATATCCACCCGAGACGGCCGCGCTGGAGAAGCGCGGCGTGATCCGCGAGGCCGCGCTGCAGGTCCGCAAGATGCACGACCTGGGCATTGACCATGCCGACCTGCACCTGAAGAACCTGCTCCTGCGCCGCCGTGCGGATGCCACGCCGGAGGTGTACCTGCTCGATTTCGACCGCGCGTTGTCCGGGCCGCCGCTGGACTCGGAACGGCGGCTGAATAACCTCAAGCGACTGGCCCGGTCCGTCCGCAAGGTACGCATCGCGGATACGGTTCTGACCGCGTGGGACCGGCTTCGGTTCGTGCGCGATTACGTGCAGGGGCACCCGGACGCGCACGCGCTGATGCGCCGGTGGGCCAAGCGCCTCGCCTCCAGCGGCCGCGCGCACGAAGCCTGGTGGACGGCCACGGGCGCGAAAAGGAACCTCCGCGGCGACGGCCTCGGCACGTTGGCGGGCCCGCGCTCGATGGGCACCCGCCGATGAAAAGCGCGCCCGCCGACTCGCGCCTCGATTCAGTGTGAGGACGCGTCGGTCGCCGCTCGCGCCCTGGCCGAAGTTCACTTGGCCACTCGCAATTTCGAGGGGTAACGATGGCGTATTCCAAAGTGGGCGAGCGGATCCGGACAGGAAATCAGGCCTGACAGGCGAACTCGGAAGGAGTAGCCGCTTCTGAAAGTCACTGTCATTCCGAGCGGAGCGAGGAATCTCCTGCGCAGCACGCTGGCTACGGTTTAAGGTGTGAGATGCTTCGCTGCGCTCAGTTATGATGAAGGCCGTTCCTCCTGCGAAGGAGTACAATCCTTCGCGGCAGAAACATTTCTCTGATAGGAGGAACGGCCATAAGTCATCGTACTTGGAAGTTGGG
>JBEKCB010000056.1:0-9729 GCA_050015075.1 Candidatus Brocadiia bacterium
TCGCCTGGCTGGGAAACTTTCGCCGTTTGGTCGTTCGCTGGGATCGCAGTCTCACAATCTATAGTGGATTCTTTCACGTCGCATGCCTCATGATCACCCTGAGGCAGTTATGAAACCGGTTCTAGTCTTTGCCGAATGCATGCCGGCTCGAAGGGAAAACCATGTACGCCATCATCGAAGACAGCGGGCGGCAGTTCAAGGTCGCGCAGGGCGAGCGCATTGACGTGGACCTGCGCGCCGCGAAGGCCGGTGACACGCTCGAGTTCAACCACGTGCTCTTCCTCGGCGGCGAGACGCCGAAAGTCGGCGCGCCGTACGTCGAGAACGCCCTCGTGAAAGGCCAGGTCGAAGCCGAAGTGAAGGCCAAGAAGCTCATCTCCTACAAGTACACGCGGCGCGAGCAGTATCACCGGAAAGTCGGCCATCGCCAGCGCCACCTTCGCGTCCTCATTACCGAGATCGTTGCCGGGTAGCGCTCCGCTGCCGGCGTCGTTGGAGGAATTTTCATGGCACATAAAAAGGGCGGCGGCACCAGCCGCAACAACCGCGACAGCAACGCGCAGCGTCGCGGCGTCAAGGCGTACGCCGGCGAGACCGTCACGGCCGGCTCGATCATCATCCGGCAGTGCGGCACGAAATTCCTCGCCGGGCACAACGTGGGCCAGGGCAAGGACTACACCCTCTTCGCGCTCAAGGACGGCGTCGTAAGGTTCGAGGGCCGGAGGGTACATATCCTCGCCAGCCGGAACTGACGGTCGCACAGAGTCCCTGGAAGGCCGCGCTCCCCGCGAGCGCGGCCTTTTTTGTCGGCGGATGCCCGTTTGAATCCTCGCCCGGTTGACGAGCCTGCGCATGCGAATTATACTCAGGTGCGTGCTGAGAAGGGTGGAGCATGGCTATTCAGAGTGTTGAGCGGCGGACAGCGCGAAGACCCGGTCCTCGGTCAGGAAGAAGAATCGTGGGATCCTTCTCTGTGGGTTGCAGCGTAGAGAACGTCGCCCATCGAGACCGCCAGGCGTCCATCGCGAAGGCGCTCGTGGACACGGGCAGCGAGTACACCTGGCTGCCGCAGGACATTCTTGCCGGGATCGGCATCCGCCGCGAGAAAAAAGACGTCCTTTTCGTCATGGCCAACGGCACAACCGTCACGCGCGGGGTCGGTTTCGCCATCATCCGAATCGGCGAACATTTCACGGTGGACGAAGTCGTCTTTGCGGAACCGGGCGACCTGGCGCTCCTGGGGGCGCGAACGCTCGAAGGCCTTTCCCTGGTCGTGGACCCGCGCCGCAAGAAACTCGTGGCGGCAGGGCCGGTTCCCGCGGCCTGACCGGGCGCATGCGCCGTTCCGATTCCCCCTCTGATGCCGCCATGAGCAGCGCCAGTGCGCGCCTTCACCGCTGCGGCGGCCGGAATCCGCCGGGTTGACTTTGACCGGAACGCGCTGCTACAATCGCTTAAGGCAGGTGCGGACGCGGCCTGCTTTCGGCGGAGGAGCAGCCCTCGCGGTTTATCGGCCGGGCCGTCCAGGACCATTCCCGTGTATGAACTCATCGTCGAGTCCGAATTCTCCGCCGCTCACCGGCTGCGCGAGTATCGCGGCGCCTGCGAGAAGCTGCACGGCCACAATTACCGCGTCGAGCTGGTCGTCGCCTCCGGAAAGCTCGACGCGCTGGGCATGGTGGCGGACTTCCGCGAACTGAAACGCGTGCTGCAGGAAGCGGCTGATCGGTACGACCACGGGTTCCTCAATGAACTCGCCGAGTTCCGCGAGCAGAACCCGACGGCCGAGAACGTGGCGCGCGTGCTGTTCGAGGAATGCGCGCGGCGGATGCCGCGCGGCGTCCGCGCGCGGAGCGTCACGGTCTGGGAATCGCCCCGGTGCGGAGCGCGGTACTCGGCGCCGACGGAAGGTTTATCTTCACCACGACGGGCACGAAGAGCACGACGTAAAGAAAAGTAACAGGGAAACGGATAGGAGTTTTCTCTTCGTCGTGTCCGTCGCGCCGTCGTGGTCCAAACTTGGCGTTGCGGGAGTGAATGATGGAACCGGTCCTTCAAGTGGCGCTGGATTTCGCCGACCTGGAGCGCGCGCTGCGGCTCGCGCGCGAGGCGGTCGGCGGCGGCGCGGACTGGATCGAGATCGGCACGCCGCTCATCAAGAGCGAGGGCCTCGACGCGATCCGGCGCTTCCGGGCCGAATTCCCGCGCCAGACGCTCGTCGCGGACATGAAGACGATGGATGCCGGCCGCGCGGAGATGGAGATGGCGGCGAAGGCCGGCGCGAACGTGGCGATCGTCCTGGGCGTGGCCGATGACGGCACGATCCGCGAGAGCATCGAGGCCGGGCGCAGCCAGGGACTGCGCGTCGGCGTGGACCTGATCCGCACGGCCGACCCGGCGCGGCGCGCCGAGCAGGCGCGCGAGTGGGGCGCCGATCACGTCGTCGTCCATTGCGGCATTGACGAGCAGATGCGGGGCGGAACGCCTTTCGACATGCTGCGGATGATCGCCGGCCGCGTGGACCTGCCGCTGGCCGCCGCCGGCGGATTGAATTCGGAGACGGTCGCCGACGCCGTCGAGGCGGGCGCCCGCATCCTGATCGTGGGCGGCGCGATCACGAAGTCGCCCGACGCCCGGGCGGCGACGCGCCAGATCGCCGACGCGATGCGCTCGCGCGCCCGCGTCGCGACGGACCTCTTCAAGCGGTCCAGCCCCGAGCGGCTGCGCGAGACGCTGCTGAAAGTCTCGACCGCCAACCTCTCCGACGGCGCGCATCGCCGTCCCTGCATGGAAGGGATTCGGCCCGTCATGACGGGGCTGAAGATGGTCGGCGCGGCCGTCACCGTCCGGACGTTTCCCGGCGACTGGTCCAAGCCGGTCCAGGCGATTGACCAGGCCGGGCCCGGCGACGTCATCGTGGTGGACGCCGGCAGCCGCGGCCCTGCGGTCTGGGGTGAGCTGGCGACGCACAGCGCCCTCCAGCGCAAGGTGGCGGGAATCGTGATTGACGGCGGCATCCGCGATACGGCGGAGATCCGCGCGCTGGGCTTCCCCGCGTTCGCGCGGCTGATCCTTTCGAATGCCGGCGAGCCGAAGGGCTTCGGCGAGATCAACATTCCGGTCACCGTCGGCGGCCTGCGCGTGGAGCCGGGCGACTGGATTGTCGGCGACGACGACGGCGTCATGGTGCTGCCCAAGGCCCGCGCCGTCGAGATGGCCAATTACGGGATGGACCGGCTGGAAGCGGAAAACCGCATCCGCCAGGAGATCGAGGGCGGCCGCACCACGCTCGGCCAGGTGACCGATTTGCTGCGGTGGGACAAGAAGACAGGATAGGAAAGGAGCCGGACCGGTGATCGTCATCGCGGAACGCATCAACGCGACGCGCAAGCGCATCGGCAAGGCCGTGGCCGACCGGGACGCCGCTTTCATCGCCCGCGAGGCGAAGCTCCAGGCCGACGCCGGAGCGACGCACATTGACTGCAACGCCGGCCGCAACCCGGCGAAAGAGATCGAGGATCTCCAGTGGATGATCGGCGTCGTGCAGGATTCCGTGGACCTGCCGATCTGCATTGACAGCCCGAACGCGCAGGCGATTGCGGCGGCGCTCAAACTGGTCCGCAAAATGCCGATTATTAATTCAGTGACGGCCGAGAAGGCCAAGCTCGAGCAGATTCTGCCGCTGGCCCGCGAGCACCAGGCGCTGCTGGTCGGCCTGTGCATGGGCGACTCGGGCATGCCCGACGGCGCCGCCGGCCGCATCCGCGCGGCGGAGCAGGTCCGCGACGCGGCCGCCCAGGCCGGCATCGCCGTGGACCGGATCTACTTCGACCCGGTCATCGTCCCCGCGAGCACGGAGGCCACCGCAGGGCTCGCCGCGATCGAGGCGGTGCGGCACATCATGAAGGAGTTCGGCGGCGCGCACACGACCTGCGGCCTGAGCAACATCTCCTTCGGGCTGCCGAGCCGCAACACGCTCAACCGCACGTTCCTGGCGATGCTCATGGCCGCCGGCCTCGACGGCGTCATCATGGACCCGACCGAGCCGCACATGATGTCCACCGTCCTCGCTGGACGCGCCATTCTCGGCCGGGACGAGTGGTGCATGGATTATATTCGCGCGGGAAGGGCGGAGAAGCTGGATTAGGCAATCGTACTCGTCCTCGTCCTCGTCCTCGTCGTCGTCCTCGGTCGTTCGTGACGGACGTTCGAGGACGAGGACGAGGACGACGACGAGGACGATGAGGACGAGGGAACGAGTCCGATGAAGTGCGAAAACTGCGACGAGCGCGAGGCGACGGTGCACTACACGGAGATCGAGGGCTCCGAGAAGAAGGAGATCCATCTCTGCGAGGAGTGCTACCGGCAGAAGGCCACGCCGGTGCAGAAGGTGGTGGACTTCGCGGAACTGCTTAAGGGACTGCTGCACGGCGCGCTGAAGGAACACGGCGCGGCGGCGCAGGCGATCTGCCCGATGTGCGGCATCAGCCTGGCCGAGTTCCGGGCCTCCGGCCGCTTCGGCTGCCCGAACGACTACCAGGTCTTCCAGGAGGCCATCCGCCCGCTCCTGGAGAAGATCCAGCACGGCACGCGGCACGTCGGCTCGGTGCCGTCGCGCGCCGGGGCCGAACTGCAGCGCGAGAACGAACTGATCCGCCTGCGCCGCGCGCTCGAACGCTCGGTCCAGCGCGAGGAATACGAGGAGGCCGCCAGGCTGCGGGACCGCATCCGCTTGCTGGCCGGGAATAAGGATGCATCGAACGGAACTCTATGAGCGCATCGGCCAGTGGATGACGGGCCTCGGCCACGAGAGCGACGTCGTGATCTCCTCTCGCGTCCGCCTGGCCCGCAACGCCGCGGGGCATCGCTTCATGAGCCGCGCCAGCCTCGAGGAGCGCCGCGAGCTTCTCGAAAAGCTCCGCGCCGCCGCCGAGCGCTGCCGCGCGATCTCCGACATGGAGTACTTCGACCTCGAACAACTCCCCGAGGTGGACCGGCAACTGCTGGTCGAGCGGCACCTGATCAGCCGCGAGCTCGCCGAGGCCGAAGGGCCGCGCGGCGTGGCGATCTCCGGCGACGAGATCATCAGCGTGATGATGAATGAAGAGGACCACCTCCGCATGCAGGTGCTCCACGGCGGGTTCGAGCTCGAGGAGACCTGGGCGCTGATGAGCCGCCTCGACGCGACGATGGAGAAGGAGATCCCGTTCGTCTTCGACCCGGCCTACGGCTACCTGACCGCGTGCCCGACGAACGTCGGCACCGGCCTGCGCGTCAGCGTCATGCTCCACCTGCCGGCGCTGGCGATGACGCGTGAGCTGCAGCGCGTCTTCACCGCCGCGGCCAAGATTGATTTCATCGTCCGAGGCCTCTATGGCGAGGGCACGCAGGCGCACGGCGACTTCTTCCAGATCTCGAACCAGAAGACGCTCGGCCGGTCGGAGAAGGAGATCCTCGAGAGCCTCAACGTCGTCATCCCGCAGATCGTCCGCTACGAGCGGAAGGTGCGCGAGGCGATGTCCGCCGAGCACCGGCGGCAGGTCGAGGACCGCATCTGGCGCGCGTACGGCATCCTGCGCAACGCGCGCGTCATCTCCTCCGAGGAAGCGCTGCACCTCTTGAGCCAGCTCAGGCTCGGCGTGAACCTGGGCATTATCAAGGACCTCGACGTGCCGATGATCCACAAACTGTTCGTCCTCACCCGGCCCGCGCACCTGCAGAAGATGGAAGGGCGCGCGCTGGAGGCGCAGGAGCGCGACGCCGTGCGCGCCGATTTTCTGCGGAAATGTTTCGCCGCGCCGGGAGTGTCCCCGCACGGCCTGCGACAGGGATAGGAGAAAGCCGCATGCTCTACGACCGTTTCACCGATCGCGCTCGAAAAGTGATGGCCTACGCGCGCCAGGAGGCGCAGCGGTTCAACCACGACTACATCGGCACCGAGCACATCCTGCTCGGCCTCATCAAGGAAGGCAGCGGCGTCGCCGCCAACGTGCTGCGCAACCTCGACGTGGACATCAAGAAGATCCGCCTCGAGGTCGAGAAGATGGTGCAGAGCAGCCCCGACGTGCAGACCAAGGGCCAGCCGCCGTTCACGCCGCGCGCGAAGAAGGTCATCGAGTTCTCGCTCGAGGAAGCGCGCGCGCTCGGGCACAACTACATCGGCACGGAGCACATCCTGCTCGGCCTGCTGCGCGAGAACGAGGGCGTGGCCGCGCACGTGCTGATGAACCTCGGCGTCAAGCTCGAGGACGTGCGCGAGGAAGTGCTCGGCCTGCTCGGCGCCGACGCCCAGGCCCAGGCCGGCCGCGAGACCGAAGCTCCCGGCGAGCCGGCGCCCGCCGACGCCCGCAACAAGACCAAGTCGAAGACCCCCGCGCTCGATTCGTTCGGCCGCGACCTGACCGCCCTCGCGCGCGAGCAGAAGCTCGACCCGGTCATCGGCCGCCAGAAGGAAATCGAGCGCGTGATGACCGTCCTCAGCCGCCGCACGAAGAACAACCCGGTCCTCCTCGGCGAGGCCGGCGTCGGCAAGACCGCCATCGTCGAGGGGCTCGCCCAGTCCATCGTCAACAACAACGTGCCGGAGCTCCTGCGCGACCGGCGGATCGTCGTGCTCGACCTGGCGCTCATGGTCGCGGGCACGAAATACCGCGGGCAGTTCGAGGAGCGCATCAAGGCCGTGCTCAGCGAGGTCCGGCGCGCCCGGAACATCATCCTCTTCATTGACGAGCTGCACACGCTCGTCGGCGCCGGCGGCGCGGAAGGCGCCATTGACGCCAGCAACGTCCTCAAGCCCGCGCTCTCGCGAGGCGAAATCCAGTGCATCGGCGCCACCACCCTCGACGAGTACCGCAAGTACATCGAGAAGGATGCCGCGCTCGAACGCCGGTTCCAGACGATCATCGTGGACGCGGCGACGAAGTCGGAGACGATCGAGATCCTCAAGGGCCTGCGCGACCGGTACGAGGCGCACCACCGCGTCCGCATCACCGACGGCGCCATCGAGGCCTCCGTCGAGCTGGCCAACCGCTACATCACCGGCCGCTTCCTGCCCGACAAGGCGATTGACGTGATTGACGAGGCGGGCGCGCGCGTGCGGCTCAGCTCGATGACCGCGCCGCCGGACCTGAAGGAACTCGAAGTGGAGATCAACCGGCTCAGCAAGGAGAAGGACGAGGCGGTGGCGCTCCAGGATTTCGAGCGCGCCGCGTCCCTGCGCGACAAGGCCGAGAAACTCAAGAAGAAGATGGAACTGACGCAGAAGGAATGGCGCGAGTCCATGCAGGAGACCGACGGCATCGTGGACGAGGAAGTCGTCGCCGACGTGGTCAGCCGGATGACCGGCGTGCCGCTGACGCGGCTGGAATCGCACGAGGCGGAGCGGCTGCTCAAGATGGAAGACGAGCTGCACCACATGGTCGTCAGCCAGCACGAGGCGATCCACGCCATCTCGCGCGCCGTGCGCCGCTCGCGCGCCGGACTCAAGAACCCGAACCGCCCGGTCGGCTGCTTCATCTTCCTCGGCCCGACCGGCGTCGGCAAGACCCTTCTCGCCCGCGCGCTGGCGAAATACATGTTCGGCGCCGACGACGCCCTCGTGCAGATCGACATGTCCGAGTACATGGAAAAGCACAACGTCAGCCGGCTCGTCGGCGCGCCGCCGGGCTACGTCGGCTACGAGGAGGGCGGCCAGCTCACCGAGAAAATCCGCCGCCGCCCGTATAGTGTCGTCCTGCTCGACGAGATCGAGAAGGCCCACAGCGACGTGTTCAACATGCTCCTCCAGATCATGGAGGACGGCCGCCTGACCGATTCGTTCGGCCGCAAAGTGGACTTCCGCAACACGATCCTCATCATGACGAGCAACATCGGCGCGGACGTCATCAAGAATCAGTCCGGCCTGGGCTTCCGCCGCTCCACCGACGAGCAGACCTACGACAACATGAAGAAGCAGTTGATGGAGGAGATCGAGAAGCACTTCCGGCCGGAGTTCCTCAACCGGCTCGACGACGTGATCGTCTTCCGCTCGCTGACCAAGGACGACCTGCGCACGATCGTCACCTACGAGTTCGAGATGGTCCGCGCGCGCGCGCTGGAGAAGTCCGTGCACCTGCGGCTCTCTTCGGAGGCGGCGGAGTACCTCATCGAGAAGGGCTACAGCCCCGACTTCGGCGCGCGGCCGCTGCGCCGCGTGATCGAGCGCGAGATCGAGGACCCGCTGAGCGAAGACCTGCTGCGCGGCGTCTTCCTCGGCGCGGCCGCCGTGACCATCAGCGTCAAGGACGGCAAACTGGCCTTCGACGCCGAAGCCGTCCCCGTTGCCGGCAGCGTCGAAAAGAGCGGGCCGGCGGGCTGATGGAGATTGCGACGGCAAGGAAGGATTCATAGATGGTTTTTCACGTGACCCTTGAACTCGCGGAGGACGGCTGGATCGTCGCCGAATGTCCGGCGCTCCCGGGCTGCGTTTCCCAGGGCAAGGACGAGAAGGAGGCCTTGGAGAACATCAAAGAAGCCATCACCGCGTGGCTCTGGGCTGAGGACCAGAAAGCCGCGTAGGCGCTCACCTATCCTCAATATTTGATGAAATGAAGAAACGGGTTTGAGAAGCCTCTAGTTGAGCCCTATTTGCTGGCATGAGGAATGGTGGGATTACTTGCGGCGGAAGGATTCCGACCAAACCTGGATAGGCGGCCATGAGACGAAATGGGGATATCCGAAAGCGACACAAAACGACTGTGGGGTAAGTCGGCGGGCCATTGCTCCTTTCCAGCATGTGGGCTTGACTGTCTTCCCTTTTTAGATGTGTCTTTTCCGACAGTGATCGGCGAGATGGCCCATGTTATAGCACAGAGCACGAGAGGTCCACGAGGGGCTAGAGAAGTCGGCAACGACACTTATTCGAACTTGATCTTGCTTTGCCCTACCCATCATACTTTGGTGGATAAAGCACCCGAAGGCAAGTACACGCAAGAGATGCTCTCACAATGGAAGGCGGAACACGAGTCCCGCGTTGAGGCATCATTCAAGGCGCCTCAATTCCCGGACCGAACTGAACTCGACTGCTTTATTCGTCTCAGGTTGACTGAGAATAGAGTATGCTGGGCCACGTATGGTCCCGAAAGTGATGCAGCCAAGACTACACCCAACAGCTCAGTAGCGCTTTTCTGGCCATTTCGCAAGCTATCAATGATAGTTCCAAACAATCATAGAATTATTTCTGCCATTCATTTGAATGCGAGATTGTTTGACGCCCGCGAGTACGAGGTGGCATGCCGCTTCATTGAGCATGCGGAAGGTTTCGAACGTAACTGTACTTGCCCAACAGAAAACGTTCCACGCTTCCCCCGCGAATTCGGAGTGATATTCGGTGAGTAACAACGGCAACAATAATTGGAATGTCGGTTACCCGGCGATTGAGTTTCTTGAAGGGGTACTGAAAAACCATTCTAAAGTCCAGTCATTCACGCGATGCAACGACATCCAGTTTGAGATCAAACGCCGAAACGGGTTGCCGAACGTAAATGCCGTTCTTGTTGAGGCATATATGTTTGGAGAGGCCTCTCTATATGGTGTACTTAAAGAATTCTGCGGTGTTACAACGGTAGAACCGGTTTCACAACGTGTTTGGCGTTAAACTTTTAATTTTCATGCAGTTATGTTAAACCATGCCATGGAAAGGAGACCTTTTCATGGCACGACAGCGAGTGCAAGTAACCGATGCGCAGTGGG
>JBEKCB010000057.1:0-8456 GCA_050015075.1 Candidatus Brocadiia bacterium
CCCGTATTACGACAAGATGGGCGCGCTGCGCGACATGGTGCAGAACCACATGATGAACCTGCTCAGCTTCGTGGCGATGGAGTCGCCGATGGACGTCTCCTCGCGCGCGGTCCGCGACGAGAAGGTGAAGGTGCTGCAGTCGCTGCGCCTGATCCCTAGGGTTTGCGCGGTGAACGGCGTGGTCCGCGCGCAGTACGCCGCCGGGACCTGCCGCGGGAAAGCCGTCCCCGGCTATCGCCAGGAGCCGGGCGTCGCGCCGAATTCGCTGACGGAGACGTTCGTGGCGTTCAAAGCGAATGTGGACAACTGGCGGTGGGCGGGCGTGCCGTTCTACCTTCGCACCGGCAAGCACCTGCCGCGGCGGCTGACGCAGATCTCGGTCCACTTCAAGCCGGTGCCGCAAATCCTGTTCAACGCCGACCCGGACAAGCAACTGCCGCCGAACCTGCTGACACTCCGCATCCAGCCGGACGAGGGGATTTTCCTCCGGTTCCAGCAGAAGGTCCCGGGCATGACGATGGACATCCAGCCGTTCGAGATGAAGTTCGGCTACGGCGCGGCATTCGGCAAGCCGCCGCCGGAGGCGTATGAGCGGCTGCTGCTCGACGCGGCCTTCGGCGACTCGACGCTCTTCATCCGCAACGACGAGTTGGAAGCCGCCTGGGAGTACCTCGATCCGATCATCGAGGGCTGCAGCGGCGCGCGCGGCGGACAACTGCCGACTTACCCGGCCGGTACCTGGGGCCCGAAAGAGGCCGAGGATTTGATCCGTGCGGACGGGCGCGAATGGGTGCCCGCCGACGCGGGACCTTCGCAGCCGTCCGGCGGCGAGCCGGAAGGCGCTGACGAATAAGGAACTCATTCCATGCCGGAACCGGCAACGCATGATGTGATCGTGGTCGGTGGAGGCCCCGCGGCGCTGGGCACCGCGCTCTACACCGGCCGCGCGGAGCTGAAGACGGTGGTGCTGGAGCGCCGCGCGCTGGGCGGCCAACTGGGTGAGACGGACGCGGTCGAAAACTATCCGGGTTTTCCGGAGGGCGTCTGCGGCCCGGAACTCATCGAGCTGATGGCGGCGCAGGCGAAGCGGTTCGGCGCCGACATCCGGATGGAAGAGGTCTCGAAGATCGAGCTGGACGGCGACATGAAAATCGTCACCGCCGCCGGAGGCGTGTACCGCGCGCCGGTGGTGATCCTGGCGATGGGCGCGGACCCGGTGAAGCTCAATGTGCCCGGAGAGGCGGAACTCCGCGGACGGGGCGTCAGCTACTGCGCGACCTGCGATGCGCCGCTCTTCCGCGACAAAAAAGTCGTCGTCGTCGGCGGCGGGGACAGCGCGCTGAAGGAGGGCTTGTTCATCGCGAAGTTCGCGCGCGAGATGGTGCTGGTCCATCGCCGACAGGAGTTCCGCGGGGAGAAAATTTATCAGAGCGCGGTGCGCTCGAACCCGAAGTTTTCCCTGCGTCTCGACTCCGTCCTGGAGCGCATCAACGGCAAGGACCGCGTCGAGAGCGTGTCCCTCCGCAACCTCAAGAGCGGACAGACCGACACCATTCCGTGCGACGGGGTTTTCATCTTCATCGGAACCGCCCCGAACACGCAGTTCGTCCGCAATCTCTTTTCGCTCGACGGCGCGGGACACCTGGAGACCAACAGCGACATGATGACGCCGACGCCCGGCATTTTCGCCATCGGCGACGTGAGGAAAGGCTCCTATCGCCAGGTCGCGACGGCCGTCGGCGAGGGCGCGACCGCCGCCATGGCCGCCGAGCACTGGCTGGCGGAGCGGAAAGCCAGGGCGGGCTGAACGAGAACCTCCGGCCGTAGTGTGCCCGTCAGGGCATGCGAAGTAGCGCCTGACGGCGCCACTACAAGCGACTAATATATCACGAAAGGGTGTATCGAATGACGGGTCCCAAGATCACGGTGATCGGCGCGGGCAGCTATTTTTTCGGCAAACAGGTCATCCACAAGATGGCCACAAGCCCATTCATGGCCGGGGGGTCGCTGGCGCTGGTGGATACCGATCCGAAGGTCCTGGCGACGATGGCGCGCCTCGCAAAACGCATCATCGCCCACACGAAGTGCGGCGTGACGCTGACCGGCTCGACCGACCGGCGCCAGGTCATGGCGGACTCTGACTTCATCGTCCTCACTTTCTCCGAGCGAAACGCGCATTACCGCGGGCTGGACACGCAGATTGCCGCGCGCCACGGCATTCGGATGTGCAGCTCGGACACCATCGGCCCCGGCGGAATTTTCAGGGCGCTCCGCGAGGCGCCGCGCGCGCTGGCGATGGCGCGCGACGCGCGGACGCTTTCGCCCGACGCCTGGGTCATCAACTTCGTCAATCCGACCACCGTCATGGGAATCGCGCTCCGTCGCTACGCGCCGGACGTGCGCAGCTTCGCGCTGTGCGACGGGCATCACGAGCCGTACAATACGCTCATGTTCTGCAAGCTCGTCGGCGTGCTGCCCGCAACGGCCAGGACGGTCCCGCCCGAGGTCTATCAGAAGCTCGACCTGGCGATCGGCGGAGTGAACCATTGCACGTGGGTCGTCCGCTTTCGCTACGACGGGAAGGACATGATGCCCGCGCTGCGGCGATGGCTCGTCGCGCGCGCGGAGGAAGAGAAGAAGCACCCCGGCGAGCAGGCCAAGCCGCGCTATAGCTTCAATTACGCGCTTCAGCTTTTCGACCTTTACGGGGCCTATCCTACGGCGGCCAGCCACACGAAGGAATACGTCCCCTTTTTCCAGGGCACGGGAGTCCTGCCGAATTTCCCGGAGCCGGTCCGCCTGTTCGACGCGGATGAACGGGCGCGAGAGATGGCCGATGCGTGGAAGATCACCGGACAGTACGCGGACGGGAAGCTCGGCGAAAAGCAGTTCCTCCGCGCGATCCGCGACGATCACGCCACGGACATCATCGAGAGCATGTGGGGCGGGCTTGGGAAATCGTTTTACATCAACTCGCCCAATCGCGGGGCGGTGACGAACCTGCCGAGTGACGCCTTTCTGGAACTGCGGTCGGACATTGATCTGCACGGTCCGCGGCCGCAGCCGTTCGGGCCGATGCCGCGCGGCTTGCTCGGCCTGACGCACCAGGTGCTGGACGCGCACGAACTGACGGCGGAAGCCGCGGTGACCGGCGACCGCGCGATCCTGCGCCGCGCCATGCTGACGGATCCTCTGTGCAACAACATCGCCGATGCGGATGCCTGCATCGAGGAACTGCTGGAAGCGGAGCGCGATGCGCTGCCGGACTACTGGTATGCCAAGCGAAGCGCCGCCTCGACGACGAAGCCCCCGAAGCGCTGAAAGAGACCTGCGATGCTCGGCGGCACGGCAAAGAAACTAAGGCCGATCCCACGACGAAATGCGCAGGGGACGTTGATAGTTCTGGTTGACACCTATCCTGACTTCCAATAAGCCCGCGCGCCGGGCAGAATGCAGCTTTGCCGCGGACTTTTTTTACAGAGAGAGAAGGATCGCTGACATGGCGGAGAACGCCGCTGAAAAACACGACGCGCTGATGCGCACGGAGGAGTTGAAAAACAAGGCGCTGAAATGGCATTCGCCGAAGACGCCGCCGTTCCGGGTGGCGGGGCTGGCGTGGTTTGCGACGGATGGCGCATATCGCCGCATGCCGCAACGGCCGAAGCGCGCGCTTCCAGCGGCGGTGGATGAGCTGGCCAACCACCCTGCCGGCGCGCAGATCGGCTTCCGGTCCGACTCGGCGCACGTCTCCATTCGCGTCAAGTTGGCGGCGCCGGCCGACATGGACCATATGCCGGCGACCGGCCAGTGCGGGTTTGACTTGTATGTCGGCCCGCCGGGCGACGCGCATTATTTCGGGACGACGAGATACGACCTCAAGCAGAAGTCCTACGAGTGCCCTCTATTCGCAATGGCCGAGGGGACGCTGCGGAACTTCACGCTGAACTTTCCGCTCTACCAGGGCGTGGAAGAGGTCGGCGTCGGGCTTGATGCAGGCTCGCAGATACTGTCGCCACCGCCGTTCGCGCTGGGCCGGCCTGTGGTGGCGTATGGCACCTCGATCACGCAGGGCGGGTGCGCAGCGCGGCCGGGCATGGCGTGGACGAACATCCTGAGCCGGCGGCTGAACGTCGAGTTCATCAACCTGGGGTTCTCCGGCAGCGGCAAGGGCGAGCCGGAAGTCGCCGAGACGATCTCCGACATCGCGAACCCGGCGTGCTTTATCCTCGACTACGAGGCGAATGTCGACGGGATTGAGCTGTTGAGGGAGAGGTTCCCTGAGTTCATCCGCATCCTGCGGCAGCGGCATCCGAAGGTCCCCATTCTCGCGGTTTCCGTCACTCCTTTTGCCGCCGACCGGACGATCGAGAGCGCGCTCCAGTCACGAATCGAGCGAAGGGAGTTCCAGCGAGGCGTTATCGGAGAACTCCGCAGGCGCGGCGACAAACACCTGTTTTTTCAGGACGGTGGGGAGCTGATGGAGGAGGATTTCGAGGAGTGCACGGTGGACGGCGTGCACCCGACCGACCTCGGGTTCATGCGGATCGCGAACGCGCTGACGCCGGTCGTCCGCGGCATCCTCGGCCTGTGAATGCGCGGTTTGCAGTCAGCTCTCTTTCCTTGCAAAACCAACGAGTCAGTTTTACAGCAGTAAGAATCTGCCGGAATTTCACCGTGGATTCTAATTGAGACCACGACGGTCAGCCTCATCGCAAAATACAAGGATGAAGTTCGAAAACCCAACGAGAGTGCGCCGGGTACGGCGCACGGCGTCGAACGCCCAACGTCCCAGTGCTCGCGCAAGCCGAGCCGCAGACTTGGACGTTGAGCGTTCGGCGTTGGAGGTCGGGCGTTCGCCTGTTCATGGCTGGCCATCTCGGACCGACGGTAAACCGCCCAGGATGCTTGTCCCCATCAGGCACGCGAGAGGCGCGTGTGGGCGGACTGTGTTTCTCGAATCTGGCCGCCAGGCCGCATAAAAGGTCCGTGAGCCGAAACCCCCGCTCCGAACTGCTGCGAATTCACTGGAATTCATTTCAAAGCCTACGGACAGCCTCAGAAAGCCGGGAAACAACTTGACGGCGACGAATTTGAGAGTATATGCTCAGGTTTGAAAGCCGACTGTCTATGGCTCTTCGCGGGGCGGGGTGAACGGTGGTCTTGTCCGATGAGGCGGGGGGTCGCACATGAAGCTTGCGACAATTCTCTTTCCGCTCTTCGTGATTCTCTGCACATCGGTCGGTTGCACCGAGTCGAACGGACGGCGCTGGTCGCCGGCGCAAGTGGCGCTCATCTCGCCCGCCCAGATTGCGCCGGAATCGTGGGACGTGTACGGACTGAAAACCAATTTCGTGTTTTGCCGAAACCATGATTTTGCAGGTCTTGGCATCGGCTGCATTGACGTCCTTCACCGCGCGGACGGCGTGAATGTAGGACTGCTGGGCATCACTTCCTGGGACGCGTCCGGATTCGAGTTGTCCGGCCTGGGGAACAGCACCGTGGATGAGATGACCGGGCTTCAGGTGGCCCTCCTCCTCAACGTGGTCGTCAGGCCGCCGCCCGAAGACGAGAGTCTGTCCTTGTGGGACACCAGCGAGCTTGGCGGGGGCTTGGCCGCGGGCTCGATGCGGGGCGCGCAGATCTCCGTTCTCTGGAACGCGGCCCGTGAGATGTCCGGCGCACAGGTGGCCGGCGGGACGCTCTTGCCCGTGCTTCCCTTCCTGATCCCCAGCAGCGGCAACCTCGTTCAGGGCGACATGCATGGAGCGCAGATCTCGCCTCTCGGCGTTAATGTCACGCTCGGGACGGTCCACGGTTTGCAAATGGCCGGTTTGGGAAGTGAAGCGGAGCGGCTTCGAGGCATGCAGATCGGTTTAGTCAATGAGGTGCAGTTGCGCGGGAGCTGGATCGCGGGGATGCTCAACGCGAACCTCTACCCCAGAGAAATGGAAAGCCGGTCCGGCCTGGGCGGCGCCGACGGGGTCCAAATCGGCGGCATCTGCAATTTAGTTCGACCGCCGGTGCGGGGCGTTCAGATCGCTGGAATCTTCAACATAGCCCGAGATGATATGCGCGGGTTGCAATTGAGCGCTCTGGTCAATCACACTCGCCGCCTGTCCGGTGTGCAGATCGGCCTGATCAACATTAACCGCGACGGATGGCTGCCCTTTTTCCCTCTGGTCAACGTCGGCTTCAGCGGGCACAATAAAGACCAGGTCGAAGCGAAACCGGCGGCCCCGCCGCCCGCAACGCCGGCGCCGACACCTTCCGCCGCCATGCCGGCCGTCCCCGACTAGCGCACCGACGAGTGACCCGTTTGAGCAGTCCGTGCGCCGCCGGAAAAGAAAAAGACCTCCGATCGCCCTGAGCAGGCGGCCGCTTAGCCTCCTCGTTTTCGTCAGGCGCGTAAGGGCCGCGCACGGGCATATCGTTTTCCTGAACAACGCGACGAAGCCGGTCACGTCTTTGGCCACTACTGCTTCTTCCAGAGATAAAGCACAGAGGGTCCGGCGAACGGAGAGGTCAACTGCACTTTTTCGCCGCCGTTGATCGGTCCGCCGGGTGCGGCCTCGCCGGTTTTCACGTTGCGCCATTCCACGTTGAAGACGCCAGGTGCGTTGGTCAGAGCGACTTCGACCGCGGGGCCCTGCGGCAGGAAGACCAGAAAATGGCTCTTCTTGTCCGACAGGCAGTATTTCGTCGAGGCCACGTCGTTGCAGGGGACGGCCTCGGCCAGATCCATCCGCTCGGCGTATTTCCGGCAAGCGCCCATCTCCCTGCGGACGGCGTCGCGCCACGGGTCGGCCGGGGTCAGGCACTCGTCATCCATGAAAAGCATGTTCATTCCGCGGCAGAAGCTCTTCCAGACCCAGAGGAGCGTATTCTCAGGTGTCCTTTCCGCCAGATGATCTGTGTCCGGAATGAGCACCTTTCGGCCGTCCGCCGCAGGAGGGTCTGTCACGTACGGCTCGGGCGCGGCGCCCGGGGAAATCCACTCCGCCGCGCTCTGAAACATCTCTTCATTCGTGCAACTGCCGCCGATGTCAGGCATCCCGAACGCGAACGTCATCCCCACGGGGTGCTGTTTGTCTCGGCCCGCTTCGCAATCGTGGACGAACCGGATCATGTGCTCCTGCCAGCGCAGTGAACCTCTGCCCGACTCGTTGGCGATCTCGTAGAGGATGTTGTCCAGGTCGCCGACCGTATCAATCACCTTGCGAACGTACGCTTCCTGATACGACGTGACTGCGGGAATATCCAGGCTGAGCAGCTTCAATCCCCGTCCGGTCCTGCCCGGATCGCCATCGAGGCCGTTGACGTTGTTGCTTGCGTTGAAGGGATGCCCGTCCCAGCACCAGGGCTTGGATGCATAGTGGAGGGCGTCTCCCTCAAAGAGCATAACGGAGACGTACATTCCGCGCCGCCCGGCGGCGATCACCCGTTCGCGCAGCCGGGTGAAGTACTCCGGGTTGAACTTGGTCAGGTCGAACTTCGGCTTGCCGTCGAGCGCGTTGCCCGGCCCGGTCCGCTGCCAGGGCACCGGGGAATCGTAGAAGACCAGCGTCGGCGGACTCCAACTATGTTTGGGCTGATGGCAGGTCCACAACCGGATAAGGTTATGGTGGTTCCTCTGCAGGAAGTCCAGAAACGCGGAATAATCAAAGGCCTCCGG
Source organism: Candidatus Brocadiia bacterium (assembly GCA_050015075.1). Lineage (GTDB taxonomy): Bacteria > Planctomycetota > Brocadiia > CAIUPP01 > CAIUPP01 > JBEKCB01. Next base: position 7,673 of record JBEKCB010000057.1, read on the forward strand.
CGGGTCCTTCTGGCTCTCATCATTCATATCGCACGCCGTGTGCGACCCCGTCAAAAAGAGAACCCGACCCTGCGCGTCCTCGAAATAGCGCGGGTTGCGCTTGCTCACTCGCAGCGGACCGGCAGGGAAACCCTCCTGTTTATCAGCCATGACCGTTTGCTCCTCTGAAGATCTCATGGCCCTGTGCTTACCATCTTGGGCCTCAGCCGCTGCGGACGTCAAGGCCAGAGACAGGATGCAGAAAAAGCCGAAAAAGCTCATCCCGATTTCCCATGTGCGGCGCATGCAGCGGCTCTCCATCGTCAACCGGAACTTCCCGAATGGCCGCCCTCCACACGACCGGCGGGCAAGCCCTCCGCACGACAGTCACCCATCAAATGACGGATACTGACCATGAGAATCTCGCTTGTCAAGTAAGCCGCGGGAAAGCCTTTGATTGCGGATCCGAGAAGAGGGCGGCGTTTGGAGCGGTTTATGAAGCTATCAACCGCTGAGGATAGGCTTACCAATTCATCCGCATCGGCAGCCCCATTCCGGCGAGTTCCTTCTTGAGATCGGGGATCGTCATTTCGCGCCGGTGGATGATCGAGGCCAGGATGGCGGCGTCGGCCTTGCCGTCGGTGCAGACGTCGTAGACGTGCTGCGCGGAGCCGCCGCCGCCGGAGGCGATGACCGGGATGCCGACCGCCTCGGCCATCGCGCGCGTCAGCGGAATGTCGTAGCCGGCGCGCGTTCCGTCCTGGTCAATCGAATTCACGCAGAGTTCGCCCGCGCCGAGTCCCTC
>JBEKCB010000058.1:0-5187 GCA_050015075.1 Candidatus Brocadiia bacterium
AGTCCCGCGCCGGCGGCGAATTTCGTGCCCTGCGTCCGGCTGAACGGCGCATACTGCGATCCCGGCGTAGTCGGCGCGACGAAATTCATGTGCTCGCCCGGGGCCAGGCGGTTGATCATGTTCGGCTGAAGAACGACCGCGGGCCTGCCGCCGGGAGCGGTTGCCGCCGTCCCGCCGAACGCGCCGGCTTGCGAACCGGGAGCGCTTGCGTTCAGGTCCGACTCGATGCTCACGCCGGTGACGCACTCCGCGCGGGCGCGCAGGACGGAATACAGCTCGTAGAGCTTGTTGTGGTGAAGCGGCTGAAGAACCGCCGACAGGCGGCCCATTCCCTGGGACTGCCGGACGCGCTCCGGGCGCATCGTCATCAGGACGCGGTCGAACGGAATCCGCGTGTACGCCATCCGCCCCTGGATGTATTCGAGCGGATGCCCTTTCGTGAAGACCCACAGCGCCACGGGCGCGCCGAAATCGTCGATCTCCACGCCGTTGCGGATCCAGAATCCCGTGTCCGGGTTTTTGACGAGCCAGGCGACGAGCTGCTCGAACTCGATGATCTGGATGTGGACGCCGACGTGGTCCGCGCGCGGAGTGTAATTGAACAGCGCGATGCTGATCCCGGCGGTGACCTCCTCGCGGACGGTCAAGGCTTCCAGGCCGGTGAAGTTCCAGTGGCGCTCCGTGTGGCAGAGGTTCTTGTCGCGCGCCCACCTGTTCCAGATGCGATCCGCCGCCTTGTTGAACTCGTCCAGGGACTTGCCGCTGCCCGGATGCCGCGCGTTCGCGCGAGGGGTGATGCCGATCCCCACGATGTGCCGGACGTGCCCGTCCACGATGGACACCGCCGCCCAGTCGTTCCGGACGGCGTCGCGGGCGCGCGCAATCGCCGTCGGCTGATCGCCGACGACCGCCTGATCGGACGACAGCAGGCGCGTGTTCCAGTCGGCGGTGTTGCGCGAATACTCGGCGGCGTCGTGCGCCGCGAGCGCCAGGAGCGCCTGCTCGCGCTCCTCGGTCACGCGCGCCCGAAGCCTGCGCTCGGCGCGGCGAGCCGCCCAAGCCGGCGAGATGTGCGAGATGAGGCTGTCTAGGCTCATATCGCCCCCAGATAGTTGCGCTCGGGGTCATAGCCGACGACGCCCGCGCCTTTCGGGTTCGTGAACACGACCGGCTGTGGGCCGGACTGGCCCTGCGCCTTCGCCATCTCCCAACTCCAGTAGTTGAGCTGCTCCCGCAGGTCGCGCAGTTGGAGGAGCGTGTTGTGGCGGCCGTTGCGCCCGACCGCCGCGCTCATGTTTTGCGTGATGGTCAGGATCGCCGCGTTCGTCGCGTCGATTTGCGCCTGAATCTGCTCAATGGTCAGTCCGCAGCTCATCGCGTCTCCATGCGGGTGACCGGCGAGCGAACCGGGAAACAAAAAAACCGGCCCGAGCAGAGGGGGTAGCCTCTACCCAGGCCGGTTTTCAGTCTCGCCGGTTCCTACCGCTCAGGTGATCAGCCTGAGCGGTGCTCGCCGGTCAAGTTGTCCGCGTCATTTCCTCAAAAGAGGTCCATTCAAACTACGCACGCATCTTATCGCGCACGAAGTGAACGAGGCAAAATCGCGTTTTACAGCGCCTGTAAAAAACGCGCGAAACCCGAATATCCATGCGGCCAAATCGCTCTGCGATTTTCACAAAATCACCTGTCCGTTTTTCCCGCAGCGGCGGCACTTCACGTAACGGACGTCGCCTAAGGTGCTTGTGACCAGCGGGAAACGCGTCCCGCATTTGCGCCACTTGCCGGGGCAACGGTACGCTGCCAGAGCCGCTTTCAGCCGCGCGGCGCGATCGGCGCGGTCGAGTTTTCGCCAAACATTACGCGCTCTTTTTGACGGCGCGGAATTCCGCATTATTCCCCTTGCTTTCCGGCCAAACCGATGCCCTCATGTGCGTAAGGCGTTGGTATGCAGCATGTTGCAGAAAGGAGAACGCGAAGATGGCGGCGACGAAAAAGGACGTATGGGTCAAGACGTGGAAGGTCGTGGTGAACAATTCGGGCCAGAGCAACATGGCGACGGTCGTGGGCCGGTACATGACGCCGGAAGCGGCCGACCGCGTGGCGCAGGCGTTCCGCGAAGCCCTGTACGCCGACCCCTACAACTACCGCACCGAGTACAGCCGCAACATCGAGACGCCGGACGCGGTCGTGGCGGACATCGACGTGCGCGTCGAGTCCGACCGCGCCGACCACAACCTGATGACCGCGAAGAGCATCCTGCTGGCGCGGCAGCATGGCATCGACGTCCTCGACGAGCACGGCAAGCCGGTCACCGTGGACGCCTGAAGAATTCCGGAAAGGAAAACGACGATGGCGAAGAACACGAAGAAGGTGGTCAGGCTGAAGATGGAGGTCACCATCCGAGGCGAGGACCGATACATCAGCCAGATTCGAATCAACGGCAAGCGCATCCCGGAAAAGGCGGTGCTGGCCTTGGCCGTTCCGCTCCAGAGACACCACCTGCGCTAAGAAAGGAAAGCACGAACCATGACGACGCGAAGCGACCTGCACATGAATGGGGAGTACCAACGCGCCCCCTGGGGCTACCTGGGGATGACGGTCCACATCTATAGGCCCATTGTCAAGGGGCCGGCGCGCATGACGCGCCTGTACGCCATGCGCTCGCTGAAGGGCGTGATCGCCACGGCCAGGACGATGGACGCCTTGGCGGCCCTGGCCCGGCGCGAGCAGTGGGTTGCGAGGTATCGGCATGTGGACGCGGACGGCCGCGAGTTTTGGCTTACGGTCCCGGAATAGGAGGTTCAGATGGGAACGCGGAAGACGAACGGCGCACTCGAAGGGCATGTGGACGTGAAGGACGCTTACCACATGGCGCACGATGATGTTCTCACGCTGTGCAAGATGATTGCCCTTGAGACCCGGATGCATGGCCGTTACGCGAAGAAGGCCGGTCTGCACTTTGGCCACGTGGGAGACCTGGGAGCCGTGCGCAGGTCCCTGGTCGAGGTCTTGGCGCAGCTCGCGCAGCAGGACGAGCAGTTCGTCTGGAAGCGCCTGGCCGAATCGCGCGAAAGGAGGAAGTAGCCCATGAGGAAAACGGAGATGAAGAACACGCGCCCGGCGGCGAAGGAAGTCATGACGCCGGAGCACCCGCGCTGGGAGGAATTCTGCGAGCGCCTGGCCGGGCCGGAAGGCTGCAACTTCAAGAAGGGTTCCACGCCGGAGACGACCACGTGGAACTGCGCAGGCGGAACCGGCAGACCGTTCGCCGTGAAGATTCTGAAGGCGATGCGCATGGACGTGGCGGCGTCGCTCGCTTACTTCGACGCGAACGGCGGGCATTGCGACTGCGAGATTTTGTTCAACGTCGGCGCATAAGACGACCGCCTTTCCGCCCACCCGCGCGGTGGGCGGGGATGGCGGCCGGCAATGGGCCGGCCAAGACGACGCAGGCGCATTTTGGGAGGACGTGCTATGAAGTTGGAGAACGTGAAACTGGGCGAGACGTACACGCTGGCGATCGGGAAGAACGCGGTCGAGGTGACGGTGACGCGCGTGGACGAAAAGGGCAAGATCACCGTCCTGACCGGCGGCGGCAAGACGCTCACCGTGGCCGACGCGGGCCGCCTGGCCGTCCACCACACGAACGCGCCCCGGGCGGCCAAGGGCGCGAAGGCCGAGGCGACCACGCCCAAAGGTACGAAGGCCGCGTCCGGGCGCAACGTGGCGCAAAAGGGCGCGCCCCAAGGCGAAGGGAAACGCCTGGGGTTGGTGGACGCCGCGATCCAGGTCATGAAGGCCGCCGGCAAGCCGATGAACTGCCAGGAGGTCGTCAAGGCGATCCTCGAGCAGAAGTTGTGGGAGAGCGCCGGCAAGACGCCCGCCGCGACCCTCTACTCGAGCATCCTGCGCGACATTCAGAAGAAGGGCGCTGAAGCCCGGTTCAAGAAGGTCGAGCGAGGGCAGTTCGCGCTGGCCGAGTGACGCGATCATCGTTCCGCCTTTCGGGAGGCCCGGACGTTTTTCCGGGCCTCCTGCGCTTTAACCGCCGAGGTCAGTTTCTTCCAGTCGCATCCCGCGCCGTGTACGAACTCGGCCCACCGCTGCCGGATCACGTCGCAGTACAGCGTGTCCAATTCCATGAGGAACGCATGCCGCTTGGTCTGCTCGCAGGCGATCAGCGTGGAACCCGATCCGCCGAAGAGGTCCAGAACGTTCTCGCCCTGGAGAGACGAATACTGAATCGCTCTGACGGCAAGCTCGACAGGCTTTTCGGTTAAATGAACCATGCTCTGCGGGTTGACCTTCTTGATCGGCCACACGTCCTTCGCGTTATTCGGCCCGTAGAACTTGTGCCCGGCGCCGGCGCGCCACCCGTAGAACGCCCATTCGTGGTTGCCCATGAAGTCCTTCCGCGTCAGGACCGGGTGCTCCTTGACCCAGATGATCGCCTGCGAAAAATACAACTCGCACACCTTCAGGACCGGCGGGTAGTTTCCGCAGTTGGCGTACCCGCCCCAGATGTAGAAACACCGGCCCGGCAGGAGCACGCGTGCGATGTTTCCGAACCACGCATGCAGGAGCTTCTCGAAGGCCTCGTCCGAGACGAAGTCGTTCTCCAGCGGCCGGTCTTTCGGGCGCAGTTTCTTCGTCGTGGCGTGGAACTTGCTCTTCCCCCGCGCCAGGTCGAACGCCTGGTGGTGGGTCAACCCGCCGCCGGCTTCAGGAGCGTGTTCCGGATCGCGCATGGTCTTGTAGAGGTGCTGCCGGGCGGCGGTGCCGTTGTCGCCGAAGGACGACAGGCCGGCGGCGATGGCGTTGTTGCTCCGGGGTTCCACTTTGACGTTGTAGGGCGGGTCCGTATTGACAAGGTGGATCGGCTGGCCGCCCAGAAGCAGGTCGAGATCGGCCACAGAGCCGGAGTCCCCGCACATGAGCCGGTGGTTGCCGAGCTGATAGACTTCGCCGCACTTGGACGTGGCCGTATCCGGCGGCTCCGGCACGGAGTCCGGGTCGGTCTGGCCACCCTGAACGCCGGTGTCCAGAAGCTGCGCCAGGGATTCCTCGTCAAAGCCGAGCAGGGACAGGTCCGTGCCGGCGGCACGAATGGCCTCAAGTTCCAATGGCAGCAAGTTCTTGTCCCATTCCGCCAGTTCCGCGAGCCGATTGTCGGCGATCCGGTAGGCG
>JBEKCB010000059.1:0-4563 GCA_050015075.1 Candidatus Brocadiia bacterium
CCGCCGCCGCCGGAGGCGATGACCGGGATGCCGACCGCCTCGGCCATCGCGCGCGTCAGCGGAATGTCGTAGCCGGCGCGCGTTCCGTCCTGGTCAATCGAATTCACGCAGAGTTCGCCCGCGCCGTGTCCCTCGCCGCGGCGGGCCCATTCGAGCGCATCGAGTCCGGTCCGCGTGCGGCCGCCGTCAATGCAGATCTCCCATCCGCTGGGAATCTTCTCGGTGACCGGCGCACGCTGGACCTGCATGCTCAGCACGATGCATTGGCTGCCGAACGCCCGCGCGCCCTGCGAGATGATCTCCGGATGCCGCACCGCGCCCGAATCCACACTGACTTTCTCCGCGCCGGCGAGCAGCACCGCGCGCATGTCCTCGAGCGTGCGCAGTCCGCCGCCGACCGAGAAGGGGATGTAGATCGCCTCGGCCACCGCGCGCACCACCTCGATCATAATCCCGCGCCCCTCGTTGCTGGCGGTGATGTCGTAGAAGACCAGTTCGTCCGCGCCCTCTTCGTAGTACATCCGCGCGAACTCGACCGGGTCGCCGATGTCCACGTTCCCGCGGAACTTCACGCCCTTGGTGACCTTCCCGGCGCGCACGTCGAGGCACGGTATCAGGCGTTTCGTCAGCATGGCTTGCCATTCCAGCGGCAGAAATTGTCGAGCATCCGCAGCCCGACCTGGCCGCTCTTTTCCAGGTGAAATTGAGTGGCGACCAGGTTCACCGACGCGACGACCGAAGCGAATTCCCGGCCGTACTCGGTGACGCCGAACACCATCTCCGAGCGCGCCGGCGCGGGATAGTAGGAGTTCACGAAGTAAAACTCGGCCTGATCGGGCACGCCCTGCATGATCGGGTGCGGCCGCGCCTGGCGCACCGAATTCCAGCCGATCTGCGGCACCTTCAGTCCCGCGCGCGCGGGAAACCGCCGCACCTCGCCCGGCAGCAGGCCCAGGCATTCCGCGTCGTTTTCCTCCGAGCGCTCGAAGATCACCTGCACGCCGATGCAGATGCCCAGCATCGGCTTGCCGGCGCGGAAAACGTCGTCGCGGAGCACGCCATCGAGGGCGAGTTTGCGCAGGTTCGACATCGTCTCGCCCGCCGCGCCGACGCCGGGGAAAATCACCCGTTCGGCCGCGCGGATCTTCTGCGGGTCGTCGGTGATCTCGGCCTCGTGCCCGAGATGCCGCACCGCGCGCAGGACGCTCGTCAGGTTCCCGGCTCGATAATCCACGATCGCAATCACGCGCATCACCTCCAAGCACAGTTTATCCGCGCGGCGTCCAGCGCGCAACAGCAAGAGACGCTTGTCACCGGCCCGGATCACAGGTACAATCGCCGCTGCCTGACCGGAAAGCGCTGTCGTTTCAAGGGGAGGAAATCATGCGAGTGGCCGTGCCATGCCGGCTTCCGGAAGACCAGGCGCGTGCGCGCGTGGAGAAGTGCCTGAACGGGTTGAAGGAGAAGCACGCCGGCCGGATCAGCGACGTGCGGATTGACTGGCACGGCAACAGCGCCGGAGTGCAGTTTACGATTCTGAAGCCGTTTCCGCTAAAGATCGCCGCCGACCTGAGCGTGAAGCCGGATGAAGTCGCCCTCGCAGGCAATCTGCCGATCATCGCCTGGCCTTTCCAGGCGCAGATCGAAGCGCTCATCGGCGAAGAGCTCAGGGCCTGCCTCGGATGATTTTCCGGCGGCATTCAGGCAATCGGCGCCATGGAACAATCGAAAAACCCGTCGTTCCCCGTGACGCTCGCCGAGGCGCGGCGCGCGCTCAGGCGCATGCGGGCGGAGCCTCGCCCGCTGGAGCGTCCGCTGCTGGTGCTCGGTGGCTACCTCGAACTGGGGCTTTCGCAGGCGTTCCTGAAGTGGCGCCTTCACCGGCTGACCGGCGACGACCGGATCCTCGGCGTGTCGTTCTCGCTTTGCAGCACTTTCGATGAATGCCGGCGCAAAGCCATCGCCGCGGCGGAGAGGGAATTCCCCGGTCCCGATCCGTTGCGGACGACCGAGGTGGATGTCGTCGGCGTGTCCATGGGCGGCATTGTGGCGAGGTACGCGGCGCTCCGGCCGGAGAACACGGACGGGCGCCGGCTGCGCATCGCGAGGCTGTTCACGATCTCCTCGCCGCACCTGGGGGCTAATCGCGCGCGCCTGCCGGCGGTCAATCAGCTTCAACGCGACATGCGCGTTGATTCGGCGTTCATCCGGCGGCTGAACCGGCCGGAGAACGCGCCGGCTTTCCCGGTCTTCCCCTACGTTCGGCGGGGCGACCACACCGTGGGCACGGCGAACGCGGCGCCGATCGGCATGGCGGCGTGGTGGGTGCCGGACGTCCCGCTCCAGCCGCCGCACAGCGGCGCGGTAATTGACGCGAGGATCATCGCCGACATCGCTCGGCGGCTGCGCGGAGAGGCGCCGTTCACCACCGCTCCGCCGGCGCCCGTGCCGTCAGAGCCTGGGCGCGATGAAACATGAGGCAGCGCGCGGGAACATTTTCAGAAGCGTCCGTCGCGTGGCCGCGGCGAAGTGCCTGGACGGCGCTGTGCTGCGCCGTGACCGTCCTCGCAGGGCTGGCCGCCTACAGCGACAGCTTCCAGGGACCGTTCATATTCGACGACCGGTCATTCATCGAGGCGGCGGCCGCTCGGGGCCTGTGGCCGCTCGGGCCGGTCCTGTCGGGGCAAAGGCCGGTCGTCCAGGCGAGCCTGGCGCTGAACCGCATCATCGGCGGGCCGGGCCCGACGGGATATCACCTTTTCAACGTTGCGGTGCACCTCCTGGCCGCGCTGACGCTTTTCGGCGTCATTCGCCGGACGCTCGGTCTGCCGGCTCTGAGGGGCCGGTTCGATGAGCAGACCGCCGCAGCGCTGGCGTTTTGCGCTGCGCTGCTGTGGGCGGTCCACCCGCTCCAGACCGAGGCGGTGACGTACATCATTCAGCGGGGCGAGTCAATGATGGCCCTGTTCTACCTGCTGACGCTGTACTGCTTCATCCGCACAGCGGAATCGCCGAATCGCGTCACGTGGCATATCGCCGCGGTCGCGGCCTGCGCGCTGGGAATGGGCAGCAAGGAAGTCATGGTCTCCGCTCCGCTGGTCGTGCTGCTCTACGACCGGACTTTCGTCGCCGGCTCCTTCCGCGAGGCATTGCGGCGGCGCTGGGGACTCTATCTCGGGCTGGCGGCGACGTGGCTCATTCTCGTGCGGCCGGTCCTCGAGGCGTTCGAGCCGCGCGCGCAGTCGGCCGGATTCAACCTGCCGGGCCTCACCTCGCTGCAATATGCGCAGAGCGAGTTCGGCGTCATCCTGCACTATCTCCGGCTGACGGTCTGGCCGGCCGGCCTGTGCCTGGACTACGACTGGCCGATCGCAAAGAACCCAGCGGACATCGCGCCCGGGGCGATCGTCGTCGGGATCCTGCTCGCGGCGACGGTCTGGTCGCTCGTGCGGCGTCCGCCGTGGGGATTCGCCGGCGCGGCGTTCTTTCTCGTGCTCGCGCCGACCTCCAGCATCATGCCGATTAAGGATCTGGCGTTCGAGCACCGGATGTATCTGCCGCTGGCGGCGCTAATGGCGGCAGGGGTTGTTGCCGCGTACCTGGCTGGCCAAGCGTTCGTTCGCCGGCTCGCGGAAACCCCGGATGCGCGGAGGCGCGTCGGCGGCCGGATCGCCGTCGTGATGGTTTTCTCGGCCGCCGCAGCGCTAGGAGCGCTGACGTATCTGCGCAACGCCGAGTACGGCACGGCGATCTCGATCTGGAAGGATACGGCGGACCAGCGGCCGCGGAACGTTCGCGCCTTGAACCAGCTCGCCGACGCTTATTCCCGCGCGGGCGATTATGATCGAGCGGTGGACATCTGCGATAAGGCCATCCAGGTGAACCCCGAGCGGGCCGGAACGTACAACACTCGCGGCAACGTTCATGCCCGCGCCGGCCGAACCGCCGAAGCCCTGGCGGATTACGACAGGGCCATCGAGTTGCAGCCGGATTACGCCGAGGCGTACGACAATCGCGCCGGCGCCTGCGTCAATGCCGGCCGGTACGAGCAGGCGATCCGCGACTGCGACCAGGCAATCGCGCTGAAGCCGGACCTCGCCGAGGCCTACTATAATCGCGGGAACGCGCGCGCCCAGAGGAACCAGCTCGACGAGGCCGTTCACGATTTCGACCGGGCGATCTCGCTGAACCCGGACTATGCCTTCGCCTATTTCAATCGCGGGGTCGCACGTTATCATCTGAAGGAATACGACCGGGCGCTGGAGGACGTGCGGATGTGCGAGAAACTCGGCGTCGAACCGCCCCCGGACTTTCTCAAGGCACTCAACCAGGCGGCGGGGCGGAAGGAATAGCGGGCGCCGCGGCGGCAAGTGTGGCGTCCCGAAAACAAGCTGCCGAATTTCTGGTCATTCCGAGCGAAGCGAGGAATCTCATACACCGCGTGTTGGCAACGGTTTAAGGTGTGAGATGCTTCGCTGCGCTCAGTTATGATGAAGGCCGTTCCTCCTGCGAAGGAGTACAATCCTTCGCGGCAGAAACATTTCTCTGATAGGAGGAACGGCC
>JBEKCB010000060.1:0-3993 GCA_050015075.1 Candidatus Brocadiia bacterium
TTCAGCAGCACGTCCGGGACGCCGAGGTACTTTGCCGTCGAGCGGGGAGACTGGCCCACGGCGGGCAGGTACAGGCTGCCGTGATTCGCCTCCATGTACTGCCAGCCGATGTCCTGCGCGCTCCCGCCGTTGATGGTCACCACGTGCGTCCGCACGGCCAGGGTGTACGTGACGGGATAGAAGAACGTCAGTCCGACGCCCGGCGCGATCCACAGCGCGCCGGTGCCGCCGGCAATGGAGGTCGGCGTGCCCGACGTGGTGAGGTTGGTATTGGAAATCACCAGGGCGGTCGTCCCGCCGCCGCTGGCGATAGTGCCCTGAATCCCGTTCACTCCATCGTTGACGCCGATGATGGCCCCGTTGCTGAACCCAACGCCGCTGGCGACATGGATGGTGTAGACGCCGCCTGAGTACGTCACGGAGGTCACGGTGGTCAGCAGCGCGCCCACTGTGCCGGGCAATGGTTCGCGCCCGGCGGAAATGTCCTCGATCTTGACCTTCTTCGCCCCCCAGGTGAAGTTGCCCAGGGTCAGGTTGCCGGAGTTCACGACGCCGCGCCAGTCGCCGCCGACATTGGCATCAGTGGCTTCGTTCCGCGTGAGCGTAAAGACCTTGTCGTAAAAATCGCGCGTGTGGCCGGTGAGCCGCTGTCCGACGGTGTTGCGGTACGGTCGTCCGGTCGCGTCGTGGCCGACCTCCTCGGCGTGGCGCATCCCCGAATAGCGCAGGATCGGGGCCTGCGCGAACGGCGAGAGCATGCCCGAATACTCACAGATCACCCGGAACAGAGTCGGGCCGATCGGGTCGAGACTGCGCACGCTGCGGCAGGTCAGATAAGTGACGGTGTCGCTCCACGCGCTGCCGACCGCCGGAACGAAATTCGCTCCGTCATTCGCCGTGAGCGAAATGCGTTGATTGTCGGCCGACGGCGCGCTGAACTTGACGGTGAAAATGCGATGCGTCCCGACGATGACCGGCCTGACGCCAGGCCATCCCTCGACGTTGGCGCTCGGTTGCTTCCAGCTTTCCGTAACCTTGACGACGGCCATATCTCACCCGCTGAAGGACAGCACCTTCGTGATCCCGCCGTTCCCGACGAGGTTCTGGAGAAACTGGCGGAACGCCTGCATCTCTTTCGTCAGCCCGATCATGGGGTTGTCGTAACCGGACGGCCGCCCGGCGTCCCACGTCCCGCGCCGGCTCGCGACCTCGTGCGGCAGCCAGTTCTCGCGCGCGGTCAGTTCCGCCTGTTCCGCGGGCTGCATGGCGTTGATGAGCTTGAGCGCCTCGGCATTGCCGGCGAACTGCCGTCTGAGGTCGGCGTATTTCTCTTTGAGGCGCAACTGCTCGGCCATCGCAGTGAACGGCCCCCCGGCCACGCCGTATGCTCCCTCGACAAGGCCGGCCCGCTCGTGTTCGCGTTCAATGTCCTGCTGCGCTTTCAGCGCCTTCTGTTTCGCCGCAATCTCGTCAAGAATCTCTTGCTTCTTCAGGGCGTTGTCCTTGAACTTCACCAGTTCCTCCGCATACCCCTCGGCGATGCGTTCCATCTCGCGTTCGCGGTGCGCCTCGCGGTCCGTCATCGCGGCGTCCGCCGCGTCCTTCATCGTCGCCTGGTGCCGCCGCTCCCGCTGCTCGTCCTCCAGACGGAAGCGCTCCTCGATGGCGGCTTTCTTGGCTGCAGCGACGGCGGGGTCTTCCGTCCTGCCGGCAAGTTCGGCCTGCGTGAGTTCGGCGGCGCGCTGATAAGACTGGAGCGGGCTGGCGCCCGCGCGGATAGTCCACGCCTGCGTCTGCGCGTCGGCGGCTTCGCGCGCCTGCTTGTCGGCGAGCTGCTTGCGTTCCGCCTCCTGCGTGGCCCAGAGGCGCTTGTATTCCTCCGTGCCTTCCTTCAGCCGCGTGGGAGAGCCTTCCGGCCCGCCCATTTCCTGCTCGTGCCGGGCGCGCATCTGCTCGGATTCGCGCGCTCTGGCTTCAGCTCGCGTGATTCCGCCGTGCTCGGCCATGTACTTGCGAAGGTCCAGGCCGGACTGCCACTGCATCCGCTCGTACTGCTGCTCTTCCGTCTGGCCTTCGGTCTGCGCGCCCTGGCGGGCGATGATGGCGGCGCGCTGCTGCTGAAGCTCGGCCACGCGCCCGAACTCCCGGTTCCAGGCCTTCTCCGCGTCATATTTCGTGTAACCTGGATTCCCCTGGGCGCGCATCCGCGCCATGTAGTCCTTCATCCATTGGGCTTTGTTCTGGGACTGTTTGATGCGCTCGTCCAGCCCGGCGAATTCGGGGGTCTCCAGTTCGGCCTGTTGGCTGAGTTTCAGGAGCTGCGTCTCGACGCTCTGCCGGCGCTCGATGCTGGGGCCGCCCGTGAACTGCGCCTGCAAGGTGGACTCCGCGATGCCGCGCCAGAAGTTCGCCTTCTCGATCTTCGCCGCGCGCTCGGCAGTCTTGGCGGCGTACTCGTCCTCCATCGCGTTGACGCGCTCTAGCTGTTCGAGGTATCGCTTCGCCTCCTGTTCCTTCTTCAGGAACGCCGCCTGTTCTTCCTTCGGCATTCCCAGTTCGCGGGACCGTCCGTAGTCGGAAGCGGCCTGCCCATAGACCTCCTGCGCCTCGCGCAGCCGCTCGGCGCGCTCGCGCTGCCCCAGCTCGTAATTCAGGCGGGCCATGTCGGCGGGCGTGTAGCCGAGGACGGCCGCGCGGTTCCGCGCCGCGCCCGTCGCGGCGCTCACGACGTTCTGATGCAATGTCGCCACGCCGGCGGCGGTCTTTTCCCCTTGTTCGGCGAGGGCCGCTTCCTCCTTCGTATAGCCGAAGGCGTCATAGATGCGGTTGATGTTGGTCCCAATGATCGGAATCCAACCCCACAGAGCTTGAATCTTCTTCCGTTGCTCCAACCGCGCCTTGAGCATTTCCGAGGCCTGGCCGCCCGCCCGCGCGGAAGTCTCCTGCGGCCCGCCCTTGAGGACTTCCGCGAGCGCCGAGCCGACCTCGCCGGCGGCATAGACGGCCACGCCGCTCAGACTGGCTTTCAGCAGGCGGCCCGACGCGAACAGCTTTCCGAGCCGCGTTTCCTTCTGCTGCTCGTAGCGCTTGTTGATTTCCGCGACCTGCGCGGCTTCGCTTTCCGCGATCTTCGCGTGCATCTCGGCGTCGTTCTGGTACTGCGCCCGCAGACGATCCGCGTGCTCGCGCACGTCGCGCAGTTCCCGGTCGCGGGCGCTGTGGCTGCTGTCGAAAATGCGGCGCTCGATGGCCGCAAGATCGGCGGCGCGCTTTTCCGCCGCAGCCCCCTCGTACTGCTTCGACAGCTCGTCCTGCTCTGCCTTCTTCGCTCTGGCCGCCTCGGCCTGGACGTCCTCGCTGCGGGCGATAAGGGTGCGCACCTGGGCGACTTCGCGCTCCTGCGCCGCGATCTCCGGCGTGGCCCGCTTTCCGCCGCGCGCCTGACGCAAAGCGGCAAGCTTCTGTTCCGCTTCCTTCTCGTAGGCGGCGAGGCGCTCGTGCTGCGCCTTGTATTGGGCGGCGAGCTTGTCGTAGTGGTCGGAGAGTTCACGCGTCTCGCGCGCCCGCGCGTCGTGACCCAGGTCGAACGTCCGCTTCTGGAGCGCCTCCAGGTCGGCGGCCATCTTCCGGGCGGACTGGCCGACGACGCCGGAGGCCTCATCCGTTCCGACGAGCGCAATCGCCAGTTGTTTGTCAGCCATTTTGAATCCGCCTCATCGCCTGCTCGTACTCTTCATGCTCGCCGGCGGAATCCTCGCCCTGGACGAAATCGGCCGCCGCCAGGAAAAGCGCCGCCTGGTCTCTCGTGCCGCCGTGGACGGGCGGCAGGCCGTGCTGGTAGTAGCGCCGCGCATCTCGGATGACCTCAAAGACGATTCGCGGGATCGTGCGAAGCGGACAGCGGTCTATGACGACCTCGCCGTCCTCGCAGTCCGAGCAACCGCCGCCGTCGCAGACGGGGCACTCTATGACTGCGTCGGGTGGGCCTTTGCA
>JBEKCB010000061.1:0-3407 GCA_050015075.1 Candidatus Brocadiia bacterium
GTTCACGGTGAAGACAAGCGCCCAGGCCGACGTGATGACGACGTTCGTCCTGATGAAAGCCCGGGTGTTCCAAAGGGAAGGGTCAGTGTGCTCCCGGGCGTAGTCCAGGGAGAACGGCTTCCTGACGGCGATGGTAAGCCAGGAAGCAAGCGCCAGGGCGCCGTTGGCCAGCACTCCCATGTGCCGCGCGGTCCACACGTCGTTGAGCAGTGCGACTGCTATCGTCGCATAGCTGAAGAAGGTCAGGCCTGTCCACAGGATGACCCCTCGGTGCAGGCGGGACAAGCCCATCACAACGCTCAGAACCAGCGCCACCACCAGCCCGAGCTTTAGTCGAAGCAGGCTGCCCTGGGCGATGAGCAGGAACGAAAGCCACGGCGCGAACGCCAAGAGCAGCTTTAGGAATGACAGCACGCGCTCTCCTGGCTGACTTCACCTTCAAGGCGGCGTCCAGGTTGAATGGGGTGCCAGATTGGAACAAACGCCACTAACTTTCTACTATAACTTTCCGCGTCGAGCATATTGTGAGGAACTGCGGGCGAGGCAGGCTACGGGGCGCTGTCGTCCTTCCGGCGGGAACACCAGTTTACACGGGACGGCGGAATTGATAGAGATAGGCATTAACTATTTGATATAATTGGTATTTTAGTTCCATAATCAACATTGCACTAAACCGCTCGCGGTAGGGCTGCTGCCGAGCGGCGGCTGATGTGGCGACCGAAGGAAGAGCGATAACGAAGCGTCGGATTCTGTCTGAAGATCGTGGGGTGATCAACCCCGCTCAGACAGGAGCATCCCATGATCGAAGGACGCATTAGCCCGCTTCGCCGACGAATGATTGAGGACATGCATGTCCGCCATTTCGCCGCCAACACACAGGAAACCTACATCCGAGCGGTTGAAAAGCTGGCGGGATTCCTCGACCGATCGCCGGCTACGGCCACGCTCGAAGACCTGCGGCGGTTCCAGCTGCATCTGACCGGAACCCATGTTCTGCCGGCGACGATCAACGTAACGGTGTCCGCGCTGCGGTTCTTCTTCACCGTGACGCTCGATCGGCCAGACGTGGCACGGCGCCTGACGCTTGTCCACCAGCCATACAAGCCGCCGGTCGTGCTGAGCCAGGAGGAGGTCATGCTCCTCCTGGAGGCGGTGACGAGCGTCAGGTACAAGGCGGCGCTCAGCGTTGCCTACGGCGCCGGCCTGCGCGTTTCCGAAATCATCTCGTTAAAAGTGTCGGATATCGACAGCAAGCGCATGTTGTTGCGTGTCGAGCATGGCAAGGGCGGCAGGACCCGTCATGCGATGCTCTCGCCTCAATTGCTGGAGTTGCTGCGCGACTGGTGGCGGATCGCACGGCCACAAGTCTGGCTTTTTCCCGGGCGAGACCCGATCAAGCCGATGACAAAGCGTGCGCTCGGCGTCGTCTGCCATGCGGCCGCGCGTAAGGCCGGGATAGCCAAGCGCGTTTCGCTCCATACATTGCGGCATAGCTTCGCCACGCACCTGCTGGAGCAGAACATCGACATTCGCGTGATCCAGGTTCTACTCGGACATGCCAGCCTGGATACGACCGCGCTCTACACGCGCGTCGCCACCAACACCATCAGGGACGTCATGAGCCCGCTGGATCGCCTGACCCTGCTGAAGTCCAGAGGCGACAAGCCGCCCGCGTAAGCCCTGCGGTCATGGGACGCCCTGTTCTGGAGGTCGCGGATATCTTCCGCGATCACGGACCGGCGTGGCGCAAGGCCAACGCCGGCCACGTGAGCCTCGGCCAATTGAAGGTGATGTCGGCGATCGAGAGCTGCCGCACGGCGGCCCTCGGCGGGCATGTCGCGCGCTGCGAGGACTGCGCCCACGAAGTCATCGCCTACAATAGCTGCGGCAATCGACATTGCCCTAAGTGCCAGGGCGCGGCGGCGAGGCGATGGCTGGCTGAGCGCGAGGCCGAGTTGCTGCCCACCCCATATTACCACGTGGTCTTCACCTTGCCGGCGTCGATTGGCGACATCGCCTACCAGAACAAGGCCGTGATTTACGACCTTCTGTTCAAGGCCTCCGCCGAGACGATGATCACGATCGCCGCCGATCCCAAACGCCTGGGCGCGCGGATCGGCGTGACTTCCGTGCTGCACACATGGGGTTCGGCGCTCACCCATCATCCGCACGTTCACATGATCGTTCCGGGCGGTGGTATTTCCTTGGACGGTCAGAGTTGGGTGTCCTGCCGGCCGGGCTTCTTCCTGCCGGTGCGCGTGCTCTCGCGGCTGTTCCGCCGGCTGTTTCTGGAAAAGCTCGTCGCCGCCCATGCCGCCGGGCGCCTGCAATTCTTTGGCGCGCACGCCAAACTCGCGGACCGTGTCGCCTTCGCTGAATATCTGGCGCCATCGCGCGGGATCGAATGGGTGGTTTACAGCAAACGCCCCTTCGGCGGCCCCGAGGCCGTGCTGGCCTATCTGTCGCGCTACACCCACCGCGTCGCCATCTCCAACAGCCGCCTCCTTGCCTGCGACGGCGCCGGCGTCGCATTCAAATGCAAGGATTACCGCGTCGAAGGCCGCGCGCGGCAAAAGGTCATACGGCTCCCGACCGACGAGTTCATTCGCCGCTTCCTTATCCATGTCCTGCCAACCGGCTTTCACCGCATTCGCCATTACGGCCTTTTCGCGAGCGGCGTCCGCGCTCAAAACATCGCCCGCGCGCGCGAGTTGCTCGCCGCAGCGATCCCACGCGAACAAGACAAGCGCCCCAATGACGCCGATCAACCCGAGCCGCGCGTCCTCGCGCATCCTTGCCCATGCTGCGGCGGCCGTATGATTGTCATCGAGACATTCGAACGTGGACGCGCTTCGCGCGGCTCTTCGCTCGGCGAAATCAGGATCGACACGTCATGATCGAGATCGCGTCACCCGCAACGCCGCAACTCAGCTCTCTGTCGCCGCTGGTCGTTCGACCGCGCCGACCACGCTCGCCCAAGGATGCTCCCAGCGCCTATCGCGAATACGACTGCTGCGAAAAACATGATCACAATGCCGACCGCGGATGGTTCTTCGCCACGCTCCGTATGCCAAAATCATCATCCACCACCGCTCCAAACGTTCGACGACGCTGGCCCGCCCGGCTCAAATCCCCATAGGACGGCAGCGGCGGCGACTCCTGTCCGACTCGCGGTTTCCTGCAATGAAGATTTTCAAACGCCGGCCCTGCCCAGGCCTACGACAGTCGAAACTGTGCAGCCGGCATTCGAAAACCTAAACATTCATGGCAAACGCTGAAAATCGAACCGGAGCAGGTCGTCCTAGACGTTGCTTGCGGAACGGGCTCAGACCTGATCCATCTCGCCAGTCATTATCCAGCAACGAATTTTATTGGCGTCGATAAGAGTGAGAACTTCCTCGCCATTG
>JBEKCB010000062.1:0-3401 GCA_050015075.1 Candidatus Brocadiia bacterium
GAACCCGCCCGGTCAACTTCTCCGCCAACTCGACGAACGATGCGCTCCCGGACGGCAGCCCGCGGATTGCCGGGGACATAATACCACTTATTTCCCTCCGCATGAAGACTGCTCCGGGAACAATAACTTAATTGCCCTTGCCGCTCGTCGCCCCTCGAATTGACGTATTATGGTTCCGATTTACCCTCTCAGAAATACTCGACGAAGACGATCTTGCCGAGTTTTTCCAGGTTCAGCTTGATCTCGTTGGCGACGTGGCTTTTGAGGCCGAGGGCGCGCGGGAGGTTGGGGTTCTGGTGCGCGGGGTTCAGCGCGCGGCCGACGAAAAAGATGACTTCGTCCGGATATTCCGGGGACCAGGCCGAGGACGACGCGAAATCCTCCGCTTATTGCGGGATGTACGCCTGCGTCTTCCCGCTGTCCAGCCGCTTGACCAGAATGCTTTCCGCGCGAAGGATCGTGTCGCCATACCGGAAGTCATTGGCGCTGAAATTGGCCACCATCTCGATATTGTCGCCGAAGGTGGCGCGCTGGACGGCCCGATCGGGGGTAAGCCATTGAAAGCCGGTCATCGGCAGCAACGCGGTCTCGCGGTGCAACGGCGAGAAGAACTCGTAATGGCGTTTGATCTGCGCCTGGCGCTTCTGAAGCTCCTGCACGTTCAGGTGATAGAGCGGCGGCACCTGGTAGAGCAGTTCCAGCAGTTCCACCGTCTTCGCCTGGTCCTCCGCCTTGAGGCTGGCAAATGACCAGTGATGCGTGGCGATCACGGAGTCATGGAAGACCGTTTGGAAGAGCGGCAATCTGGACCGCGGCTCGAAGTAAATGTAACGGTATTCCTCTTTGACCGGCACGGGCTTGAAGAAAACCTGGGGCGCCTCGGGCGGATAATAGGCCCCGAGGTAATACTTCGATTCCTTGTTCGTCAGGTCGGGATCGCCCCAGCCGATGACGGGGGTCATGACGCCATGGGCGAAGTGAACGGTCCCGGCCACGCCGGCGGAGCAGCCTTCGGTGCCGACCACCGCGCCGAAGGTGTCGCGGATCCACGCCATCCGCGAAATGCGCGACTGCATGTCGGACTGCTGCGTCGCGGGGTGCCGGTCGGAGTAATCGTCAAAGTATTCTCCGAAGCCGTCACAGTCGAGGAACCACGAGTTGGCATGGAAGGCGGCCATCAAACCGGAGACGCGTTTCTCCACGAAGGGCCGCGCCGCATCGGGGCTGAGCGTGAAGCCCTTCTGCTTGAAACCGCGGCGCTTGCTGCCATCGGCTTTGACGATGGCCCCGGTTTCATAGAGCGTCGCGCCGAACTGCGCGGTCTCCCAGGTGTCCGGCTCGTTCGGCTTATGAACGCTGTTATAGGAATCGTAGGGGCCGATCAGGAAGCCGGCCTTCTTGGCCGCGGCAACCGTCTCCGGCCGCGCGATGAGGCCATCCCAGCCATCGCATCCGAGCCAGAGACGATCCAGGCCGGCGGCCGCGAGCAGCCGGATCATTTTCGGCGAGACGCCGTCGCCCCACGCGTCAGGGCCGGCCAGCAGGTTCGGAAACGCGGCGGCCAGCAGGTGCGAGTTCAGCCGGCACAGGTCCGCAGGGCTCAACTTGCTCCGGTCGGATTTCAACAAGGCGGCGCATTCCGGGTCGAGCGCGACGCCGCGCCAGGCCGGTTCGTCATACAGGTCCGGCTCCAGGAGCAAGCGGTTGAGTTCGTCGGCGATGGCGGACTTCATGTATCGGTCCGGCCATTCGGCCTCGACGAGTTGGGCCAGGAAGTCCCTGGCCTTCGGCTTCATTAAGGACCAAAGCCGCCGGCCGGGCGACGGCGCGGGCGCCTGGCCCTGGGCTTGGAGTTCTCGCGCGAACTTCTTCCAATCGGTCACATCGGCTTGGGTGAGCGGTTCGCGGCCCCAAAGATAAATGTGCGCAGCGCCCAGGAGCTTTTCGGCCTCGGGCGTCTTGCGGATCTTGTCGTGGAAGGTGACAAACTCGCCCCGCTGGATGAGCCACTGCCGGTAAAGGCGGGCGGGCTCGACCGGCGAGCTTGTGCCGAGTTGGAAGACAACCCCATATTCCTTGACCGGGTGATTGCGGGTGAACTGGTGTGTCAGCCGCGCGCGCAACGCCTGGTCCGGCGCTTGCTGAAACTCCAGTTGGTTGTTGAACGGATTGGTCAGAATGCAGGTCAGCGTGGCATATCCGTAATCCAGCCCGAGGAAGGGCATGGTCAGATCAGCCGTGGTGTTCAGCTCGCCGCGACTGGTGAGGAACGCCGTCCATTTTGCGTCGCCGCAGGGAGCGTATACGCCCTCGAAGAAGGGCAGGATCCACCCCCTGGCCGAAGCCGTCTCGGGGATGACCGGGAAAGTGAATTCACCCGGCTCCGCGGCCACGACATGGGCCAGCAGACGGCTGCCCTCCAGCTCGAATGTCACGGCCACTTTTCGTTCGGGCAGGGACCAGCGGGCGCGAGTGGCGCTTCTTTCCATGCCGGCGACGCTCCCAAGGCCGGTCTGCGGCGCGGACGCCAGGATTGCCGGCTGGTCGCCGGTTCGCAACTTCACGGAGAGTGTGGCCGGGTCAAAGGCGACAGCGCAGGAGTCATTCTGAATGAAAACTTCGCCGCGCGGCGCGGCAGCGTCCCTGGGCGGGTTCGATTTATCACTCTCGGCGGCATATCCTGCGCCCGCAGCAGCCATTCCCGAGATCGCCAGACAAACCGCAAGTCTCAGAGCGGCGTTCGACACGTGGTGCATTCTGCCAACTCCACCGAAACCTCTTCACCTGGCGTATTCCGGCCATTCCGGAGACATCCCGCGGACATAATACATCATTTGCTCTTGGCCGGCTATCGTTCTATCAATTGTCGCATCATGGTCCCGATTTGCTTTCTTCAGAAATATTCGACGAGGACGATCTTCCCCAACTTTTCCAGATTCAGGTTGATCCCGTTGGCGATGTGGCTTTTGAGGCCGAGGTCGCGCGGGAGGTTGGGGTTCCGGTGCGCGGGGTTCAGGGCGCAGCCGACCAGGAAGGTGACTTCGTTCGAGCCGAGCAGCAGCCGCGTCAGCGCGCTCGCGCCGTCCACCTTGAACTGGATCTCCTTCGCCGTCACGCCCCTCCTGAGGTTCTCAGAAATCCCCATCTTCCCTGTTCAAGCCGATGTGTTCCGTGCGGCGCGGCGTGATTTATTTGATAACCGCCTGACGATGGCCTTACCTCCAAGACGTCCGGCGGCGCCGGCGCAGGCCAATGGCGCCGAGCGAAGGCTTGAGGCGAATCCTCGCCATGCAAGGCGCATACCCCACTTGCGCCGCACCAGGTTGGCGAACGAGAAAAGAGCATCACTCGAGTACTTCATTGCACGGCGGGCTCCGACCTCTTGCTGTGCGAACTCCTGG
>JBEKCB010000063.1:0-3370 GCA_050015075.1 Candidatus Brocadiia bacterium
CCGTGCCGGGGCTGTCGCAACTCGTCATCATCAAGGCGGCGCAAATCGGCGCCAGCGAAGCGCTCCGCAACGTCATTGGGTGGGCTGCGCATCTGGAACCGGACCCGGCGGGCATCGTCCTGCCGGCAGAGAGCAAAGGCCGCGACATCTTCGACAACCGCATTCTGCCGCTCTTCCGGGGTACTCTGCCCCTTCGAAAACTGATGACGGGCCGGAGGTCCGACATCCGAAAAGACCAGGTGAAACTGGCGAACGGCTTCATCCTGCATCTGATGTGGTCGGGATCCGGGTTCAGCCTGGCCGCCGACCCGATGCGGTTGGGCATCTGCGATGAGACGGACAAGTTTCCGGCGTGGGCGAATGCAGGCCAGGGCGAGCCGGTCGGCCTTCTGGCCGCTCGGCTGCGGACGTTCGGCTCCCGCGGGCTGCTGGTCGCCGCCAGCACGCCCAGCAATCGCTTCGGCCGCATCTGGCGGCTGTTCGACGACTGCTCCATCCGGGCGTACTTCTCCGTTCCCTGCCCGCATTGCGGCCTGTGGCAGCGCCTCGTGTTCGACAGGCTGAAATACGAGCGCGGACCAACGGCCAAGCCCATCGACCGCGCGGAGCATATCCGGCGCACCGGCGGCGTCTGGTACGAGTGCGCCAGCTGCAAGGGCCGGATCACCGAAGCGCAGAAGGCCGCGATGATCGGCCAGGGCCGCTATCAGACCCTTCCGGGCGAGCCGCTGATCCGCGACGCCGAAGGCAACCGCCACGACTGTTTGGAGACCGTGCGCTCTTTCCTGCCGGGCACCAGCGTCGGGCTGCAAGTATCCGGCCTGTGCTGCCTCTGGCTGTCGTGGGTGGAAATCGCGGCGCAATACATCCTCGCGCAGGGCGACCTGGCGAAGATGTTTGCGTTCAAGACCGACACCCTGGGCGAGCCGTTCGACCAGCAGGAGACGCGGCTCAGGAGCGACCTGTTCAGGCTCAAATCGGCGCGGGCGAAATTGGGCGAAGGCGTGGTCCCGATCTGGGCCAGCGCGTTGCTGGCGACCGTGGACGTGCAGCACAGGTTCTTCAAGATTGTCGTCCGCGCCTGGGGACGGTCCCTGGACGAGAGCAGCATGGAATCGGCGCGCGTATGGCACGGGCGGTTGGAGAGGTTCGAGGACCTGGACGCGCTGCTCGCCAGAGAGTGGCCGTCCGAGGACGCCGGGCGCGGCAGGTCCACGAAGATCACCGTGCTGCTCATCGACACCGGCGGCACGAGGTTGGGCGACGAAGCGATCTCGCGCACCGAGCAGGTGAACCGCTGGGCGCTCTCCCGGCAGCCGTTCGGGGTCATCCCGATCAAGGGAACGGCGCGCCGGCAGAACCATGCGGACTTCATCAAGCGCGCGAAACGCGTCCAGCATCCGGGCCTGGAGGAGCGGCTGCTCGACGTGCACCATTTCGCCGACGAACTGGCCTGGATGGTGGACAAGGGGCGCGAAAACCCGGACGAGGAGGTTTGGCACCTGAACCGGCGCGACGACCCGGAATATAACCAGGAGCTTTCCAACTGCGTCAAGGTGGTCGAGCGCGCCGGGAACAAGATCGACACCGCCTGGCGCCCGGTGTCCGACGGCGCGACGATTGACTTCTTCGACTGCGAGGTCTACCAGGTCGCCGCTTCGTACATCGCTCAGGAGCGCGGCCCATTCCCTGCCCGAAGCGTCGTGGACGCGCAGAGGAAAGCCGACATGGAAGCAGCGCAACCCGCGCGCAGCGGTTTCGGCGAACCGCTCGACGCCGAGGAAAAGGAATTCCGCCGGCTGCGGGAAGGCCGGCCCGGCCCGAACGACGCCTGGACGCCGACGGCGTACAAACTTTGAGGAGGCAGTCGATGAAGATCGAGATGCGGAAGTTGTCGGAGATTAAGCCGTATGAGCAGAACCCGCGCGTCAACGACAATGCCGTGGACGCCGTGGCGGGGAGCATCAAGGAATTCGGATTTCGGCAACCGATCGTCGTGGACGCCGAAGGCGTGATCGTCTGCGGCCACACGCGCTGGAAGGCGGCGCAAAAGCTCGGCCTAGAAAAAGTGCCCGTCCACGTCGCCAAAGACCTGACGCCAGAACAGGTCCGCGCCTACCGGATCGCCGACAATCGGCTCGCGGAACTGGCGGAATGGGACAAGAACCTTCTGCCCCTGGAGTTGGAGGCGATTCGCGCCGCCGGCACGGACCTGTCCCTGCTCGGCTTCGACGAGGAATCCCTGGCGCAGCTTCTGGACGCCGGCGTTCAGGGCGGCCAGACCGACCCGGATGCCGTGCCGGAGCCGCCGGACAAGGCGGTATCGGTGCGCGGGGAAATTTACCAACTCGGCGAGCACCGGTTGATGTGCGGAGACTCCGGCTCCGTGACCGACCTTGATCTGCTGTTGGGCGGCGCGAGGATTTCTCTCGTAAACACTGATCCGCCGTACAACGTGAAGGTCGAGCCGAGGTCGAACAACGCCATCGCCGCCGGCCTGTCGTCATTCGGCGATAACGGCACTGCGAAGCGCCAGCACCTCTACAAGACCATGCGCGACCCGAAACACGAAGAAGGCAGCGGGCTGACCCATCACCAGGCGTTTGATCTGGCGCGCGGCAAGAGCAAGTTCCACGCCACGACGAAGAAACTGCGCCCGAAAGACCGACCGCTGGAGAACGACTTCGTCTCGGACGAGGCGTTCGAGAAGATGCTCCGGGCGTGGTTCGGCAACATCGCCGGCGTCCTCCAGCCGGGGCGCGCGTTCTACATCTGGGGCGGGTACGCCAACTGCGGAAACTACCCGCCCGTCCTCAAGACGTGCGAACTGTATTTTTCGCAGGCCATCATCTGGGTCAAGGAGCATCCGGTCCTGACCCGCAAAGATTACATGGGGAACCACGAGTGGTGCTTTTATGGTTGGCGCCTCGGCGCGGGCCACAAATTCTACGGGCCGAACAACGCCCCCGACGTGTGGCCGATCAAGAAGGTCAACCCGCAGAGCATGATCCACCTGACCGAGAAACCGGTGGAGCTCGCCGTGCGCGCGATCCAGTATTCGTCCGTCGCCGGCGAAAACGTCCTCGATCTCTTCGGCGGATCGGGTTCCACGCTGATCGCCTGTGAGCAGACCAAGCGGCATGCGTTCCTGATGGAGTTGGACACGCTGTACTGCGACGTGATCCGGCAGCGGTGGGCGGAGTTCGCACACGGCAAGAACTGCGATTGGAAGAAACTGACCTCGGCGGTTAAAGCGCAGGAGGCCCGGAAGAACGTCCGGGCCTCCCGAAAGGCGGAACGATGATCGCGTCACTCGGCCAGCGCGAACTGCCCTCGCTCGACCTTCTTGAACCGGGCTTCAGCGCCCTTC
>JBEKCB010000064.1:0-2884 GCA_050015075.1 Candidatus Brocadiia bacterium
CGGCACGCTGCGCCACGCGCCATTCGGAGCGTCCTGAATCTGGATCGTTTCAGTGGGCAGCCACGCCTGTAATGGCCCGACCGTCAGCGCCGTCGGAAACATGGCCTCTCCGCAACGGGGCGCGCCGGGCCAGGTGGAGGTACGAGCACCTGACCCGGCGCAGGGAACGAAACCCTTACGAGCTTGCGCGGACGCCCGCGGCCTGGTCCGAGGTCAGCATCGCATTGACCTTGGCGATGAGCGCCGCCACGTCCGCCTTCGCCTTGTTCAGCTCGACGGCGAAGGTCTTGTTGTTGTTCACCAGCACGGTGTTGAGGGCCTTCTGGAGCGCCAGTTCGGCGATCAGACTGGAGAAGTTCGTGTTGATCGCCAGGATCGCGGCATCGCGGTGATTGGCCGTGTCCCATCCGCCAGCCGCCGTGCCGGTCCCGCCGGCACCCACAGCCGCGAGCGTCGTCGCCGGCGTCCCGCCAGTGCTGTCGGTCAGCGTGTCCAGGTTCGTCTCAGCCGCCGGAGCGGTATTCGCCGCGCCGGTCATGGCGGTCACGGTCAGCGCGTCCTGCGTCTGCGCGGACAGTTGGGGGATGTTCGCCTGCTGCGTCAGGCCGGTCGTCGTGGCGGCGACCGGGTCACAGGGCAACTTGACGCTCGCCAGGGTAACGCCAGGGGCCTTCCCGCCCACCGGGACGCCGCCGATGATGGTCGGAACGGACCCGCCGGCAACGACAGCGGTGGACTCGACCGTCAGCCAGCCGTTCGTCGCGTCCCAGTAAAGAGTCGCGCCGTCAACCCAGGTGTCGGCGCTCTTCGCCGGAAGCAGGAATACTTCCTCGGCCGCAGCCTCACCCCACGACAGGGGCGGAATGTCCGCGACCGGGATGCGGATGCGGTTGCCGACGACCACCGGAACGCCGCCGGGGGCCGTCACGGTGGACGATGCGTTGTACGTCGCCAAGCGCTTGCCCGGCTGCACATAGTTCTGCATGTTCAACTCCTTTTTCAGAGGCCACTTCCGGGGGCCTCCACGCGGAGGCCCCCGAACGGCTATTCATGACCCGGGCTACTTGCCCGGATTCTGGACGAACGCGCGCCAGTCAATCGCGTGGGCGGCGACGCAGTGCCGGATGGCGAACCGGATGTCGTCGGTGTTGAACGACACTTCCTGCCGGAGGACCGGCCCTTCCTGCGATTCGAGGAAGGCGATCTCCATGCCGACCACGGAGTCACTGAGGAGGGCGAGGCCGTACCAGGCGTCCTCGCTCGCGTCGTCGAGGCGGCTGTTGGAGACCATCTCGACCTTGTTGGCGAACGGGTTCTTGCGCTCGAAGGCGCTGGCCTCCGGGTCCCACGTGCTGTGGAGAACCTGCTCCAGCAGGGTTTCGAGCGTGATCGGGACGAGGCTGATCCCCAGGCTGATCTCCAGGCGGGCTGCGCCGGCGGGACCTTTCTGCTTCTTGAGCAGCGTCCGCATGGCGGCCAGCGAAGTGACGGACGGGACGGCCGCGCCGGTGCCGCTCACCACGTTCTTGTGGTTCACGGCATCGAAGAGGCGGAAGCCGTCCTGCATGAGCTGGTTGCTCGTGATGGGCGCGAAGGCAACGTCGTCCTCCTTGCGGCGCGAGGCGGTCGCCATGAGCAGCGGAATCCGGTTGAACGCGCTCATGTCGTCGTTGATGAACGCCTGCCAGGTGATCGAGGCCCGACGCCGGAAGACCCCCAGCTTGTAGCTCTCCTTCGAGTCGGCGAGCTGCGCGTCCTTCACTTCGGCCGCTTCGTTCTCCGGCAAGAGGTCCGGGAACTCGCTCATGGCGATGGAGTACAGCGGCTTGAAGTCGCGGGCCGTGTTCTTCTTGCAGAACTTCGGCCACATGATCGGCACGTCGAGGTACGCCTGCCGCAGCGTCTTGTTGATGGCGTCGAGGAGCAGCGCCGGGAAGTCGCTCGTGCCTTCCGCGCCGGCGGCCATCGCGACGGTCGGGCACATGCGGCGCAAATAGCGCGGGTCCACCATCATGTCGGCGCACTGGGAACGGGAGAGGTACATCGCGTCGGCGACTCCCAGGTCGGCGAGGTAGTGCTTGAACATTTCCACGGTGCTGATCCGCGACCACCGGTCGGCGATTTCGGCGGCCTGGCAGGCGATCACGTCCGTTTTCTCCGGCGGCTTGACCGTGATGTTCTTCGCGGTGACGCCGTCCTCCTCCATCACGTCCGGGCAGGCTGCGGCGGCGCGGATGCGGATGGTCCGGCTGACGGCCTGCGAGAGCGCCATGACCTTATCCGCCGCCCCGTCGCGGGTGACCGTGACGAGCTGGTGCGGCTTGAGCGCGTTGATCGCGGTGACGAGTTCGCGGGCGTTGGCGAGCGAAACGTGCCGCTCGTACCATCCGTCCGCCACGGCCACGTCCTCAATGCCGTTCTCCTTCGCGAGCGCGATGAGGTCTTTGCGGTACTTCCGGTCGGCGGCGACGGCCTGATCCGCCGTCAGCGCCACGTCTTTCTCCGGGGCCGGGGCGGGCGCGGAGAGCGCCATGAGAACGACTTCCTTCCCGGCCAGAATCGAATCCGCGCCGGTCTTCTGATCGCCCGTCAGCCCGGCGAGATAGACATTGGCTTCCGCCTCCGTCGCGCCGCTCTTCAGGCCGATCCTCTCGAGGTACGCGCGCAACTTGGGGTTCATAGGATTCTCCTTTCCCCCAACGGGATCGCAGTAGCGACCCTCTCGGACATTGCCGGACTGAGACGCGGCGCCCGGTCCCGCCAGGACCGCAGTAGCGGCCTTCTCACTGAGCAAACCGTCGTTTGTGCTGCCTGCATCGCCCACGAAGTCCACGGACTTCACGAGCGCGATTCTCAGCGCCCCGTCGCGGCGGCTGGCTGCCCT
>JBEKCB010000065.1:0-2884 GCA_050015075.1 Candidatus Brocadiia bacterium
AAGCCGGACAACGCGGAAGTGATTTGGCGAGATCCAGACATCATGGCAAGCCAATATGCCACCTGTGTGGAGCATAACGGCAATTTGTACGGCGTCGAAGGGCGGCAAGACGGACCACCGGCTGACCTACGTTGTTTCGACACCAAGACTCGCAAGGTTATGTGGACGGAACCCTCGTTTGGATATGCGACCTTGATCAGGGCGGGCGACAAGCTCCTGATATTCACGACAGATGGGACGCTCGTGGTTGCCGCGGCCAACCCGCGCACGAAGGTCATCATCCTCTCCGCTCACGCCGACCGGCGCTTCGTCACCGAGTCGCTCCGCGCCGGCGCGACCGGATACGTCCTGAAGGACTGCGCCTTCGGCGAACTGGCCCATGCGGTCCGCGTCGCCGCCGCCAACCAGACCTACCTGAGCCCCGCCATCGCCCGCACCGTGGTCGAGGACTATCTCGGCCGTTCCCCTCGGCAGCACTCCTCGGCGTTCATCGCCCTCAGCGCCCGCGAACGCCAGGTCCTCCAGCTCCTCGCCGAGGGCCGCTCCGCCAAGAGCATCGCCGGGGAACTCGGTGTCAGCATCAAGACCGTCGAGACGCATCGCGCGAATATCATGAAGAAGCTCGGAAAGCACAGCATCGCCGAGCTGACCAAGTACGCCATCCGCGAAGGCCTCACGCCGCCGTGATGCCGCCCGTTCGCCCTTCCGTAAACCCCGTCCCCACTTCAAGTTCGCATGGTCCGTACAGAAGCCGCGTCAGGTTTTTCGAAGGGTGGAATCATCCTTTCCCTGATTGCGCCTTTAATCGCTATTTCCTACAGTTACATTGGAAAGCATTCATCCGGACCGGTACACTGTTGCCCGGACAAGCGGGGAAGACCCATGAAGGACGAGTGGCCGGTCACACGACGCTTTTCCCGTCGAGATCCTGCCGCCGCGCGTTATTTCCCGTCTGGTTTTTTTGCGAAAGCGGATATAGCATGCGTCAGGAGTCCGCTGTTGTCGTCCAGAGCGACAACACCCGCATCGCCGCCGCAGAACACGCCGCGGTAAAAAGCGTCGCGCGCGTCCGCCGCCGGCTGTTCCTGGCGTCCGATCCCGGCCTGACGGTTCAGCCGACCGCGTCGGTCACTCGCAGCGTGCATTTCGTCGAAACGCACATTGACCAGCCGATTACCCTCGACGACATGGCGGCAGCGGCGGGCTTCAGCAAGTTTCATTTTTCGCGAGAGTTCAAGGCGCGGACCGGCATGGCGCCCGGCGCGTTCCTCCGCGGATATCGCGTCGTCCGCGCCATGGACCACCTGCGCAACTCGACCGAACGGATCGGCGCGGTCGCCGCCGCCGCGGGCTATCGCAGCGCCGCCGCGTTCTCGCGCGCATTTCGCAAAGTCACCGGCAGCACGCCCCATCTGTTCCGCATGACGCACCACCTCCGCGCCGACAAGCTAGATCGGGACAGCGCCTGAGACGGCCAATAGTCTGCCGCCACCGCGCTCCGCAATCGTCCTCGAATTAGTTTTCGTCCTCGTCGTCGTCCTCGTCCTCGGCCGTTCCGAACGGAATTCGACGACGAGGACGAGTACGATTTGTGAGCGCCGCTCTCCGCTGATATAATCCCCCGCGCAACGATGTCCAACCCCGATCCGAAGGAGTCCATCAATGCCCGCTGACGTGGTGCTCGAAACGGACCTGGCCGGCCTCCGGCGCATCAACCGGGGCAAAGTGCGCGACCTGTACGAACTCGATGGCGCGCTCCTCATCGTCGCCACCGACCGCATCAGCGCCTTCGACAGCATCCTGCCGACCGGCATCCCGCACAAGGGCGCGGTGCTGACGAACCTGACGCTCTTCTGGCTCGACTTCCTCAAGGACACCGTCGAGAACCACCTCATCACCGCCGACGTGGACCGCATGGGCCCGAAAGTCCGCCCGTACGCCGACATCCTCCGCGGCCGAACGATGCTCGTGAGGAAGGCTGACGTCTTCCCGATCGAGTGCGTCGTGCGCGGCTACCTCGCCGGGAGCGGCTGGAAGAGCTACCGCGACTCCGGCGCCGTCTGCGGCGTCCGCCTGCCGGCGGGGCTGCGCGAGTCGGAGAAACTGCCCGAGCCGATCTTCACGCCCGCGACCAAGGCGGCCTCGGGCCACGACGAGAATATCTCGTTCGAGCAGTCCGCGCGGATCGTCGGGCGCGAGGCGGCGGAGAAGCTGCGGCAGGGCGCGCTGGCGGTCTATCGCAAGGCGTCCGACTACGCGCGCGCGCGCGGCATCATCATCTGCGACACCAAGTTCGAGTGGGGCCGCGCGGACGGGCGCATCCTGCTGGTGGACGAGGTCCTCACGCCGGACTCGTCGCGCTTCTGGCCCGCCGCCGGCTACCAGCCCGGCCGCGCGCAGCCGAGCTTCGACAAGCAATACGTCCGCGACTGGCTCCTCAGCGCCGGCTGGAACCAGGAGCCGCCCGCGCCGCCGCTGCCCGAAGAGGTCGTCCGCAAGACGAGCGAAAAATATCTCCAGGCCTACGAGATCCTCACAGGCAAGCCGCTGGCGACGAACGCCCCATGACGGATGAAGACGGGCTCGATCTCGAGAATCAGCCGACGCCCGAGGAACTGGCGCAGCTTGAAGAGGAGCGCCGCGCCGCGGAGCGCAGCTACTTCAACGTCACGCGCTCGCTGCCGGCCGGCCTGCTCTTCGCGCTGCCGCTCCTGGCGGTGTACGAACTCGGCGTGCTGCTGTACCGCTCGGAGATCAACGCCGCCGCGGACATCCTCAAAGCGCCGATCTTCTGGCTCCAGCAGCACCCCATCCAGCTCTTCGGCGCGGACCTGCTGCTCCTGGTCGGCCTGGCGCTGATCGGCCTGGCGGTGGCGGCGGTCTG
>JBEKCB010000066.1:0-2809 GCA_050015075.1 Candidatus Brocadiia bacterium
TTTGGTCTCGTGTGGGGACGGGCGCCCTCGCCCGTCCAAGCCGAGCGCAGCTCGGCAATTGCGCGGCCGCGGCGTGCGCCGGGTCTAACCCTGCCGCTTTAGTGCCCGGTCCAGTGTTTGGTCGAGGGCTGCTTTGGCTTTTTCGTAATCCGCGGGCGTTATCTTGCCTTGTTTTCGTTCCACCTCGAGTTGGAACAGTTCTTCTTTCAGCGCTTCGAGCAGCATCGACGATTTTGCGGCCGCAGTGCTGGTCGCGGATGTCGCCGCGGGTGGCGTCGTTGGACGGACGGCTGCGCTGCGATCGCTCAAGGCCGCGCCAGAGTTCGCAGGAGACGGCGACGCAGGCGAGGTTCCGGGTTGCCGTTTCGTGACCACCCAGCCGCCGATGGCGAGCAGCACGGCGAATCCGCCGAGGATAGGCCAGCGATATTTCTGCAGAGCATCGGGCGCGTCGATGGGAGCGCCGAGGCCGCCGCCGGGCCGATTGTCAGTAGAACGATTGTCGCGTCCCTGCGGTTGCTGCTCCTGTTGGGCCGCGCCCGAGGCGGTTTCTCCGGGCGACTCGGTGATGACTCCGTTGCCCTTCAGCGTGAAGCCGAGCGGCTGGCCGGGCTTCGTCTGTTGCGCGACTTCTACGTTGGTGTCGCCCTGGTTGGGATCCTGCATGGACTCGAAGCTGGACGGATTCGCGGCCTTGAACTGCATCGTCTTGGGAAGAACGATGACGAGATGCGCGGCGGGATAGAGCGGCTTGGGATCGATCTTGATCTCGCCAGAGTAGGGCAGCGTGAATTCCACCTGGAACTGCGTTTCTCCGGGACGGAGCGGAAAGGCAATCGCGTAGCGGTTCTTCTCGGCCTGGGGCACGGCTTCCGCACTGATCGGCTGGCCATTCGGCGCGCGGGCTTGCAGTTGTTCAACCTTTGCGCCGGCGGGCAGATAGAACTCAAAGTTGTGATCGTTCATCTGCGTCTTCGCGGGCGAAGAGGCGTTGTTGACGACGAACAGGCGTATGCCCTGCATGCTTCCGCTGTCGGCCTGGAAGCGAATCACGTCGGCGGTCACGCTGAGGTCGGTGACTTTGTTCGCGACGTCATAGACCTGGACGTCGGCCGTGTTGACGCCGGGAGGCGCCATCTGATGATAGGTGACTCCCTGATGAATCGCCCGGATGAGGTGCGGCCCGGCTACGGTGATTTTGAAGCTGAACTTTCCGTTGCTGTCGACCTTGGTGCTGCCGCCCACATCCATGCCATTGGCGAGGTTGATGAGAATAACTTCATCGCCGACGGCGGGCTTGCCTGTGGTGCCGTTGGTGACGGTGCCGGTGAGAGTCTGGGCGGCGGCTGAGGCGAGGGCCAGCGAAATGATGGTCGCCAGTAAGGCGGACTGTGCGAGTTTCGTCAAATCAACTCCTTTGGGTTAGAAACGCTTCGGACTGCGACCCAGGCTCTTCGAGGCCAGGGGATGTAGCTTTGCGATCACGCCACCTGGCCCGCAACCTGTTCCAGCCGCGCAATCTCCGCCATGATCGCAGCCGCTTCCTCTTCGAGCGACGCGCGCATGGATTGATAGTCCGCGTCCGGCACCTTGCCTGCCTTGTATTCGAAATTGAGGTCGCGCAGGTTCTCGTAGACCGCTTCCTTGCGCTCGCGAAGATAGCCGAGCCGCGTCTTCTCCTCTCCGGCGTAAACTTCGCCGGGAAAGAAAAAAACGTAGTAGAGACAGGCGAGGGTGAAGACGGCGCAGACAAAAATGATCATCGGGCGGCCTCCTTACGGCGAACGTCTTTATCCGATCGCGGCTTTTCGCGGACAGGAGTGTCCGCGCTATACTTGATCGTCATAAGTCAGTCTCCTTGCGGGCCCGCTGGCGGAACTCGTCGAGGTCGTGTTCATTGCCGCGCGGGATGGCGATGCCATCGGCGAGGGCCGGTTCGGGACGGTTCTTCCATGCGCGCACTACGTACACCACGAAGGTGATGCCGAGCGCCAGCGCGACGAAGGGCATGATCCAGGCCACGCGATTGAAGCCGGTGGCAGTGGGCGCGGCGATTACGGTCGGTCCATATTCCTGCACGAAGCCTTGCAGGATGAGGTCGTCGTTGTTGCCCTTGTCGAGCGCGGCCTGCAGTTGGTCGCGCATCTTGTCGGAGGATTGGCAGCCGACGTGATTGCATTCGAGCAGCACCTGGCCGCAGCCGCAGGTGCACATCATGCGGTGGCCCAGGTCTTTGAAGCGCGCGGAGTCGTCCCCGGCGCCCATGAAAACAACTACCGCAACGGCAAGAGCGGCGGCCTGCAGCCAGCGGCGAAAGGGAATCCGACGATGTGACAAAGACGATTTCATCTCAGTCACCCGCTCCCACCTGCGCCGGAGCGCGAACCGGCGTGGTTGCAGCCACCTGGACGGCAGCGGCATTCGGCACGAGTGCGACGATGGTGCCGAAGACCATGATGATGAGGCCGATCCAAATCCAGGGCACCAGCGGATTCAAGTGCGCCTTTATGATGGGCCGTCCGGTGGTCTCGTTCTTGCCTTCATAGACGAGATAGACATCGGTCACCAAGAATAAATCCTCGCGAAAGCTGGGGTAAATCCGAGGCAGGGTCTGCGGCTGTCCGCTGGCTTTATAGAAGCGGCGCTCGGGATACATGGTCGTGATCTGCTTGCCGCCGCGGAACACGTTGATGATCGCCCACTCGTTCGCGTAGTTGGGATTGTCGTCCTGCGTGTAGGACTGGCAGACCAGCGTGTAGGTACCGATATTGATTTTGTCGCCAAAGCCCATTTCTTTTTCCACTTCTTT